>NZ_DS264356.1:2712-251026 GCF_000153925.1 [Ruminococcus] torques ATCC 27756 | reverse complement strand
CCAAAACAGTAAAGAGGGAAAGAATTGCTAGTAGTGATTCTTGACCAAGACAAACACTTTTAACGAGAGTTTGATCCTGGCTCAGGATGAACGCTGGCGGCGTGCCTAACACATGCAAGTCGAGCGAAGCACTTTGCTTAGATTCTTCGGATGAAGAGGATTGTGACTGAGCGGCGGACGGGTGAGTAACGCGTGGGTAACCTGCCTCATACAGGGGGATAACAGTTAGAAATGACTGCTAATACCGCATAAGACCACAGCACCGCATGGTGCGGGGGTAAAAACTCCGGTGGTATGAGATGGACCCGCGTCTGATTAGCTAGTTGGTAAGGTAACGGCTTACCAAGGCGACGATCAGTAGCCGACCTGAGAGGGTGACCGGCCACATTGGGACTGAGACACGGCCCAAACTCCTACGGGAGGCAGCAGTGGGGAATATTGCACAATGGGGGAAACCCTGATGCAGCGACGCCGCGTGAGCGAAGAAGTATTTCGGTATGTAAAGCTCTATCAGCAGGGAAGAAAATGACGGTACCTGACTAAGAAGCACCGGCTAAATACGTGCCAGCAGCCGCGGTAATACGTATGGTGCAAGCGTTATCCGGATTTACTGGGTGTAAAGGGAGCGTAGACGGATGGGCAAGTCTGATGTGAAAACCCGGGGCTCAACCCCGGGACTGCATTGGAAACTGTTCATCTAGAGTGCTGGAGAGGTAAGTGGAATTCCTAGTGTAGCGGTGAAATGCGTAGATATTAGGAGGAACACCAGTGGCGAAGGCGGCTTACTGGACAGTAACTGACGTTGAGGCTCGAAAGCGTGGGGAGCAAACAGGATTAGATACCCTGGTAGTCCACGCCGTAAACGATGACTACTAGGTGTCGGGTGGCAAAGCCATTCGGTGCCGCAGCAAACGCAATAAGTAGTCCACCTGGGGAGTACGTTCGCAAGAATGAAACTCAAAGGAATTGACGGGGACCCGCACAAGCGGTGGAGCATGTGGTTTAATTCGAAGCAACGCGAAGAACCTTACCTGCTCTTGACATCCCGCTGACCGGACGGTAATGCGTCCTTCCCTTCGGGGCAGCGGAGACAGGTGGTGCATGGTTGTCGTCAGCTCGTGTCGTGAGATGTTGGGTTAAGTCCCCGCAACGAGCGCAACCCCTATCTTTAGTAGCCAGCGGCCAGGCCGGGCACTCTAGAGAGACTGCCGGGGATAACCCGGAGGAAGGTGGGGATGACGTCAAATCATCATGCCCCTTATGAGCAGGGCTACACACGTGCTACAATGGCGTAAACAAAGGGAAGCGAGACCGCGAGGTGGAGCAAATCCCAAAAATAACGTCTCAGTTCGGATTGTAGTCTGCAACTCGACTACATGAAGCTGGAATCGCTAGTAATCGCGAATCAGAATGTCGCGGTGAATACGTTCCCGGGTCTTGTACACACCGCCCGTCACACCATGGGAGTCAGTAACGCCCGAAGTCAGTGACCCAACCGTAAGGAGGGAGCTGCCGAAGGCGGGACCGATAACTGGGGTGAAGTCGTAACAAGGTAGCCGTATCGGAAGGTGCGGCTGGATCACCTCCTTTCTAAGGAAGAAATAACTTCTTTCGTCTGGAACAATCCAACTAAAACGGAAGAAATAACTTCTTTCGTCTGGAACAATCCAACTAAAACGGAAGAAATAACTTCTTTCGTCTGGAACAATCCAACTAAAACGGAAGAAATAACTTCTTTCGTCTGGAACAATCCAACTAAAACGGAAGAAGAAGTAGAGTGAGTCGTTGTCTATTGTTTAGTCATCAAGGATGACAAAACTTTTTGGTGGCGATGCGTTCAGGGGTAACACCCGTTCCCATCCCGAACACGATGGTTAAGACCTGAACGGCCGATGGTACTGCACTGGAGACGGTGTGGGAGAGTAGGTGGCCGCCAAATCAAAAAAAGAAAAAACGAAGACAGAAACGCTGTCGAAGTTTAGAATAAATACAGGCAGGGATGAGCAACAACTTATCAAAGCCAACCCAATCAGCAGGGCAGTGCTGTTGGAATAACTGGGTTCACCAGTGATTAGAGTTTAAAAGAGATTTTAAGTTCTAATGACTGATGAACAGTCAGTCAGGATGCGAAGCTCAAAAACCTTTGGTTTTATCGCTCATGGCATTACATGCCAATGCATCAAAAATCAAGATCGCTTAGGAAAATGAATTTTCCACGCGATACCGATTTTTGTTACGCTCGCATCTTTATGTACCTTGAAAACTGCATACAGAGAAAATCAATGATAAGATAAAATATCTAATCAAGACATCCGAGGTAATGTTATTTAACAATTACTATAAAGTTTGAAGAAAACAAACTAAAAATAAATTGGCCTAGAACCAACACATGTAACGCTATACATGTGTGGATAGAAGTTCATTCCCGTGAACAACTATCGTTTGGTTATGCTGATAAGAGCGTATGGTGGATGCCTTGGCACTAAGAGCCGATGAAAGACGTGATAAGCTGCGAAAAGCTTCGGGGAGGGGCAAATACCCATCGATCCGGAGATTTCTGAATGGGGAAACCTAACTGAGCAAACCTCAGTTATCCTGACGCCAATCCATAACGTCAGGAAGGGAACCCGGTGAACTGAAACATCTAAGTAGCCGGAGGAAGAGAAAACAACATGTGATTCTGTGAGTAGCGGCGAGCGAAAACGGAAGAACCCAAACCGGGATGCGTGCATCCCGGGGTTCGGACCGCGGAATTGATTCAACAAGTTTAGCAAACAGTTTTGGGAAAGCTGACCAAAGAGGGTGAAAGTCCCGTAAGCGAAAGGCGAGTTGACATGGCGGTATCCAGAGTAGGTCGAGACACGTGGAACCTTGACTGATATGGGGGGACCCCCCCCGTAAGGCTAAATACTCCTTAGTGCCCGATAGCGCATAGTACTGTGAAGGAAAGGGGAAAAGGCCCCCGGGAGGGGATTGAAAAAGAACCTGAAACCATATGTTTTCAAGCTGTGGAACATCTTTATATGATGAACCCGCGTACTTTTGTAGAACGGTCCGGCGAGTTACGCTGGCTGGCGAGGTTAAGCACTGAAGGTGCGGAGCCGAAGGGAAACCAAGTCTGAACAGGGCGAAAGTCAGTCGGAGTAGACCCGAAACCGGGTGATCTATCCATGTCCAGGTTGAAGTTGCCGTAAAAGGCAATGGAGGACCGAACCCACATCCGTTGAAAAGGGTGGGGATGAGGTGTGGATAGGGGAGAAATTCCAATCGAACCCGGAGATAGCTGGTTCTCCTCGAAATAGCTTTAGGGCTAGCCTCATACAAGTCTTGCGGAGGTAGAGCACTGAATTCCTACGGGGGCGTCAAAGCTTACCAAGGGATATCAAACTCCGAATGCCGTGTAGATGATGTATGGGAGTCAGACTATCCGAGATAAGTTGGGTAGTCGAAAGGGAAAGAGCCCAGACCTGCAGCTAAGGCCCCAAAATGTGTGTTAAGTGGAAAAGGATGTGGGATTTCGAAGACAACTAGGATGTTGGCTTAGAAGCAGCCATCCATTAAAAGAGTGCGTAATAGCTCACTAGTCGAGAGGTCCTGCGCCGAAAATGTCCGGGGCTGAAACACACTGCCGAAGCTCAGGGATGAACAGTGATCAATACAGATCAATGCAAGAGGAAAGCTTCTTGATGAAATCAAGAAGATTCCAAAACAGATGAAACAGACTGCTGTTGGTCTGCGTTGATCACTGTTCATCGGTAGAGGAGCATTCTTAAAGAGACGAAGCTGTACCGAAAGGAGCAGTGGATTTTTAAGAAGAGAGAATGCCGGAATGAGTAGCGAGAAAGAGGTGAGAATCCTCTTGGCCGAATATCTAAGGTTTCCAGGGTAAAGCTGATCTGCCCTGGGTAAGTCGGGGCCTAAGGCGAGGTCGAAAGACGTAGTCGATGGATAACAGGTTGAAATTCCTGTACTATCCTGTAACAGAACTGTGGGGACGCAGACAGAGAGCACAAGCCGGGAATGGAAAGACCGGTGCAAGCGAGGTAGGAGTACATCAGGCAAATCCGGTGTGCAATCCGAAGACGTGATGCGGATCGAAAAGAAGTAGAGAAGTGTGTGAGCTGGCTGCCAAGAAAAGCCGCTATTGTTTACAGGATACCCGTACCGTAAACCGACACAGGTGGATGAGGAGAGAATCCTAAGGTCGACGGGAGAAGCATTGTTAAGGAACTCGGCAAAATGACTCCGTAACTTCGGGAGAAGGAGTGCCATGCGAATGGCCGCAGAGAATTGGCCCAAGCAACTGTTTAGCAAAAACACAGGTCTATGCGAAACCGAAAGGTGAGGTATATGGGCTGACGCCTGCCCGGTGCTGGAAGGTTAAGGGGAGAGGTTAGCGCAAGCGAAGCTTTGAACTTAAGCCCCAGTAAACGGCGGCCGTAACTATAACGGTCCTAAGGTAGCGAAATTCCTTGTCGGGTAAGTTCCGACCCGCACGAAAGGCGTAATGATTTGGGCACTGTCTCAACAATGCACCCGGTGAAATTGAAATACCAGTGAAGATGCTGGTTACCTGCGCCAGGACGGAAAGACCCCATGGAGCTTTACTCTAGCTTGATACTGGGATTCGATATTGCATGTACAGGATAGGTGGGAGACTAGGAAGTGGTGACGCCAGTTGCCATGGAGTCAATGTTGGGATACCACCCTTGCAGTATTGGGTTTCTAACCAGCAGCCGTGATCCGGCTGGGGGACAATGTCAGGTGGGGAGTTTGACTGGGGCGGTCGCCTCCGAAAGGGTATCGGAGGCGCTCAAAGGTTCCCTCAGAATGGTTGGAAACCATTCGAAGAGTGCAAAGGCAGAAGGGAGCTTGACTGCGACACCGACGGGTGGAGCAGGTACGAAAGTAGGACTTAGTGATCCGGTGGTATAAAGTGGGATTGCCATCGCTCAACGGATAAAAGCTACCCTGGGGATAACAGGCTTATCACTCCCAAGAGTTCACATCGACGGAGTGGTTTGGCACCTCGATGTCGGCTCATCGCATCCTGGGGCTGTAGTCGGTCCCAAGGGTTGGGCTGTTCGCCCATTAAAGCGGTACGCGAGCTGGGTTCAGAACGTCGTGAGACAGTTCGGTCCCTATCCGGCGTGGGCGTAGGATATTTGAGAGGAGCTGCCCTTAGTACGAGAGGACCGGGGTGGACTGGCCGCTGGTGTATCTGTTGTATTACCAAGTGCATAGCAGAGTAGCCAAGCCGGGAAGGGATAAACGCTGAAGGCATCTAAGCGTGAAGCCCCCCTCAAGATGAGATATCCCATAACGTCAAGTTAGTAAGACCCCTTGAAGACGACGAGGTAGATAGGGCAGAGGTGGAAGTGTGGCAACACATGGAGCTGACTGTTACTAATAGGTCGAGGGCATAACCAAAGCGGAGATAGGCACATGTCGTTGGTTAGCATCTGTGTTTTAGATGCTTATCAAAGACGGTACCCGTAAGGGTAGGATGAAAAAGATTCTTTGTATGTAGTTTTGAAGGTATATGTAAACGAGATATAAATAAGAAGAGAATATTTTCCAAACGGAATGAGAGAAGGCAGCGTCTGAAAAGGCGTTGCCTTTTTTTGCGGCAGAGACAAGCTAAAGTCGGGCTTGTCAGGAATATTGATTTAGAAAGAAAAACTTCCAATGTGTATAATATTAAAGTGATATATATTCTATATATTATGAAAAATCATGGTGAAATTCACTATATAAGTATAACTTATAAATAAAGGTTAAAATAAATCAATGCTGAAAATCGTGAGCATTCTCTGAAAGGGTTGACATCAGTTCTGAATTTTTGTAGTATATCAAATAACATTTACTAGTATGGATTGGTAGAAAGAGAGGTCAAAGGACATGGGAAAGATTATAGGAGAAGGTATTACGTTTGATGATGTGCTGTTAGTTCCCGCATATTCAGAGGTAATTCCGAATGAAGTAGATCTGTCAACATATTTGACTAAAAAGATAAGACTTAATATTCCGATGATGAGCGCCGGAATGGATACGGTTACAGAACACCGTATGGCGATTGCAATGGCTCGTCAGGGCGGCATCGGTATTATTCATAAAAATATGTCGATTGAAGCTCAGGCGGAAGAGGTGGACAAGGTAAAAAGATCTGAAAACGGGGTTATTACAGATCCGTTTTATCTGTCACCGGAGAATACTTTGGAAGACGCTAATAATTTAATGGCAAAATTCCGTATTTCAGGAGTTCCGATAACAGAAGGGCGTAAACTTGTCGGTATTATTACGAATCGTGATTTAAAATTTGAAGAGGATTTTTCTAAAAAAATTAAAGAATCTATGACTTCTGAAGGATTGATTACAGCAAAAGAAGGAATTACTCTTGAAGAAGCAAAGAGAGTTCTTGCAAAGGCAAGAAAAGAAAAACTTCCGATTGTGGATGATGAGGGAAATCTGACAGGATTGATCACAATCAAAGATATTGAGAAACAGATCAAGTATCCGTTGTCTGCAAAAGATTCGCAGGGACGCCTTCTCTGTGGAGCGGCAATCGGAATTACAGCAAATTGTCTTGAGCGAGTAGATGCTCTGGTAAAGGCAAAAGTAGATGTTATCGTTATGGATTCTGCGCATGGTCATTCTGCAAATGTTCTTCGTACTGTTCGTATGGTGAAGGAAAAATATCCGGATCTTCAGGTAATTGCCGGTAATGTGGCGACAGGAGAAGCTGCGAAAGCATTAATTGAAGCCGGAGTTGATGCGGTGAAAGTCGGTATCGGACCGGGATCTATCTGTACGACTCGTGTTGTTGCCGGAATCGGTGTGCCGCAGATTACTGCGGTAATGGACTGCTATAATGTTGCAAAAGAATACGGTGTGCCGATTATTGCAGACGGAGGCATCAAATATTCAGGAGACATGACGAAAGCAATCGCCGCAGGAGCAAACGTATGTATGATGGGAAGTATTTTTGCGGGATGTGATGAAAGTCCGGGAACATTTGAACTTTATCAGGGAAGAAAATATAAAGTATACCGTGGAATGGGTTCAATCGCTGCTATGGAAAACGGAAGCAAAGACCGTTATTTCCAGGAAAATGCAAAGAAGCTCGTTCCGGAAGGTGTAGAAGGCCGTGTAGCTTATAAGGGAACGGTTGAGGATACTGTATTCCAGCTTATGGGAGGACTTCGTTCGGGTATGGGATATTGCGGAACACATACGATCGAAGAACTTAAATCAAACGGAAGATTTATTAAGATTTCAGCAGCATCTCTTAAAGAAAGTCATCCGCATGATATTCATATCACAAAAGAAGCGCCAAACTATAGCGTAGACGAATAAAGAAAATCAGCATCATTACATAACAGAAAAACGGTTTGTGTGACGATGGGAATCAAAGTAAATAGAAAACGTGATCAAATAAATGCCTGTTGAATTTCTGACAGGCATTTGTTTTTATAACGGCGACGAGCCAAAGTCCGGGCTTGTCCAAGACTTTGTCACCGCTTATAATCCCGGAATGTGCTTTTTGTCACTTTCGGGGATTCATCATATCAGCAGACCAAAATGCGAAAGATACATAGAACAGAGGCAAAGAAATGAGTCTTTATAAAAAAAACAGAAGAAAAGTATCGAAAAACAGAAAAAATGCATCGGGACATAATACTGGAAGATCAAGTACAAAGAAAAGCCGTTCTGTAAAATCGAATTCGTTAAAGCAGAAGATGAAAAAGAAAAGAATCAGAATAACGGCAGTTGCAGGACTCGCAGTGCTTCTTATTCTGACGATTATTTTAGTTGTGCGCTCCTGTATCGGAGAGAGAAATCAGTTTGTAGAAACAGATGCTTCACAGCCGGATATTGATGTACAGCTTTTGGATGTAAATCCCTATTCAAGGCCCGGAATCGAGAGCGAAGGAGTAAAAGGCGTTGTTATTCATTATACTGCAAATCCGGGAAGTACGGCTCAGGATAACAGAGATTATTTTAATGGCCTTCAATATTCCGGGCAGACGGAAGCAAGCAGTAATTTTATTGTAGGATTGGATGGAGAGATCATACAATGTGTACCGACATGGGAGATCGCTTATGCATCGAATGAGCGAAATGCAGATACAGTATCGATTGAAGTCTGTCACCCTGATGAAACAGGAAAGTTTACTGATGCGACATACCGTTCTCTTGTACAGCTTACAGCATGGCTTTGTGTCAAATTTGATTTGAAAGAAGATCAGATTATTCGCCATTACGATGTTACAGGAAAAAATTGTCCGAAATATTTTGTAGAAAACGAAGATGCATGGGAAATGTTTAAAGATAATGTGTGGGACGCGGTTCAAAAGAAATAGATGATCCGCTTGTTTGGAAAATTATATTGAGGACAGTTTCTTTGATTTTCGGAAAATTTGCGCAGACTGTATTTGTAAAATCCCTTGTCATGTTTCTATGGAATTGATATAATGTGTTAGATTTGTTAGTTTGAGTGAAATGTGGAGGGTAAAGATGAACGATCTGGAAATGTATCGTGAACAGCTTGCGATGTGTGATGATAAGCTTATAGATGCGCTTGTAGAGCGAAATGGAATCATCGAAAAGATAATGTCATATAAAGAAACATACGGGATGCCGATTTTGCAGCCTGCGCAAGAGGAAAAGCAGGAAAAAAGGTTGGAAGAAAAGTTACAGGGAAATAAATATCAGGAAGAAATCCATGATGTATTCCAGAGGATTTTGCGGAACAGCAAAAGAATTCAGGCAAGAAAGCTGTTTCCATATAATATTGTATTAATCGGGTTTATGGGAGCGGGAAAGTCTACGATTTCAGATTATCTCAGCACGATGTTTGATATGAAACTTGTGGAGATGGATCAGGAAATTGCCGAGAGGGAGGAAATGAGCATTCCGGATATTTTCGCAACATATGGGGAAGAATATTTCCGCAATCTTGAGACGGAATTATTAAAGGAACTTCAGACAGGCAGAAATTGTATTATTTCTTGTGGGGGCGGAGTAGCGCTTCGCAGTGAAAATGTCGTTGAAATGAAGAAAAACGGAAAGGTCGTTTTATTGACTGCCAGCCCGGAAACAATTTATGAACGCGTAAAAGACAGTAATGACCGCCCGCTTTTAAAAGAAAATAAAAGTGTGGAGTTTATTGCACAGTTGATGGAAAAAAGAAAAGAGAAGTATGAAGATGCGGCAGATGTTGTGATTCGCACGGATGGAAAAACGATATTGCAGATCTGCGAAGAACTGATTACAAGACTGATGGAGTTGGAAGAGAAATAATGTTTGAAAGATTTTTCCCGGATGAATATGTGGTATCTACATATGTAATCCCATTTGAAAGATTGTATGAAGAGGGATATCGAGGAGTAATTTTTGATATAGATAATACTCTTGTGCCTCACGGTGCACCGGCAGATGACAGAGCAAAAAAACTGTTTCGGAGATTGAAAGAGATTGGATTTTCCTCCTGTCTCATTTCTAATAATCAAGAAGAACGAGTAAAAATGTTCAATCAGGAGATTCGGACAAATTATATTTATAATGCGCATAAACCTTCAACGAAAAATTATGAGAAAGCGATGAAGATTATGGGAACTGATAAAACAAATACATTTTTTGTCGGAGATCAACTGTTTACAGATGTCTGGGGAGCGAAAAGAACAGGAATACATAATATTCTTGTGAGGCCGATCAATCCAAAAGAAGAGATTCAGATTGTTCTTAAGAGGTATCTTGAGAAGATCGTTCTTCATTTCTATAAAAAAAGATTGAAAAATGAAAGAAATTAGTATAGAATTATTAAATGGAGTGCTAAAATAGTGAACGATTTTGAAGGAGGAAGATAAATGATTTCAGCAGGAGATTTTAAGAACGGAATTACTGTGGAAATTGATGGAAATATTTACCAGATTTTGGAGTTCCAGCATGTAAAACCGGGAAAAGGTGCAGCTTTCGTAAGAACAAAATTAAAAAATATTATCAGTGGCGGTGCGGTAGAGAGAACATTCCGTCCGACAGAGAAATTCCCGAAAGCTCATATTGACAGAAAGGACATGCAGTATCTGTATCAGGACGGTGATTTGTACAACTTTATGGATGTTGAGACATATGATCAGATCGCTTTGAATGCGGATGTCGTAGGAGATGCTTTGAAATTTGTGAAAGAGAATGAGACAGTTAAGATCTGCTCACATAACGGAAATGTATTTTCTGTTGAACCGCCGCTTTTTGTCGAGCTGGAGATTACAGAAACAGAGCCGGGATTTAAGGGCGATACTGCACAGGGAGCAACGAAACCGGCTGTTGTAGAAACAGGCGCTACGGTTATGGTTCCGCTTTTTGTTGAGCAGGGAGATGTTCTGAAGATTGATACTCGTACAGGAGAGTATTTGTCAAGAGTTTAATCAAAGCGATATTTTAGATTTTGTGTCTATATAGTGTTTTGAAATTATATAAAAAGATTCCGTCTGAGGGCGGAATCTTTTTTGTGCAATATTACATGTTGCATTTTCTTTTTTGATTCTCTATAATCAAGAGCACATAATATTTTTCAAATTATCAATGTATTTCAAGGTACAGTTCGTACCGGATTTCTCATTTAATTCAAATTGAACCGCATAAAAAGGAAGGAGTTATATGACTTATATTGAATTTGCAGATGCGGTAGAAAAGATGATGAACAAAAAGATGAAAGGGGGCGTTCGTGCAAGCTTATATACGGCAATGAAAAATAATGGGAAAGAGAGAACGGGTATTTTGATTGAAATGCCCGGGATCAATATTTCTCCGACAATCTATCTAGAAGAGTATTACGAAAGCTATGTGGCGGGTAGAAAGATAGAACAGATTGTAGATGACATCAAGCAGCTTTATGAAGAAATAAAACAGGAAAAACCGTGGGATTGTGAATCTTTTCGGGATTATGAAGGGGTCAGAAACCGGATTGTATTTAAAGTGATCAACACGGCAAAAAATCGAAAATTTTTAAGAACCGTTCCCCATTTAGCGTTTCTTGATCTGTCTATTGTTTTTTATGTTCTTGTTGATGTGTCTGAAGAAGGAACAGCGGCAATGGTTGTTAACAGAAGCCATGCAGACACTTGGAAGGTGCAGGCAGAAACATTGTGGGAAGACGCGGTGAAAAATGTAAAAAATCTGCTTCCGGCAGAATTTGTTACGATGAACCATGCATTAAAATCTCTTTTAGGGGATGTGGAATATGAAGAGGGAGATCTTCTTTTAGAAAAGAAAAAAGACTATGATCAGATGTATGTTTTATCAAATAAATTCAGAAATTATGGAGCGGCATGTATTGCTTATCCTAACGTGCTCGAAATGATCGGTCAGATTTTAAAGAAAGATTATTATATTTTGCCAAGCAGTGTTCATGAAGTGATCATTGTGCCATATTCAGAAATCTATGTATGCAGTAAGTTGGATGAGATGGTAAGAGAAATCAACAGTACACAGGTTGAAGAGGAAGATGTATTAAGTAATCATGTGTATTTGTATGACAGAGTTTCCGGTAAGCTTCGTGTCGGATCATCTGTACAGACAGGGAGGATGATGGCATGAGACGATGGATGAAAGTTGTATTTTGTTTTCTTTTTGGAATCATTTTTACGAACATGTTCACTATGGATCAGGCAGTCGCAGATGAAAGCTTTGGAAAAAGAGAAATCTCAGCAGAATCATCCGTATTGACGCAGAAAAAACAAGCAGTGTTAGATATGGAAACAATGACATTTTCGTTGGAATCAGAGGCAGATGAAGACGGAGATACGATATCGAAAGGTATGATACTGACAACTGCGGGAATCACATCGGATACATATCCGGCAGTTTTGACAAAATCGGATGAGATGTTCAAAAAAGCGGCGGCAATTTCAGAAAGATCAAAAGTAGAACTGACAGTAGGAGAAGAGATTTATTATGGCAATTACAGCACTAATTATTTTGATGTAAACGGAAAACCTGCATACTGTCTTGAACCGCTGAAAGATACTCCAAATTCAGGTTCGTATGAAACGCAGGCATTAACCGGCGGAGCTGTAAGAAAAGGATTGTATTATGCATATGGCGGTCCAGGATATGAATTGTATAGGGCAAAATATGGTGCGATCGGCATTGGAGAAAATTATTCTGTAAATGACGAATACTGTATGAGTCATTGCATTTTGTCGTATCTTTATATGGGAACGGAGGAAGCGTTTCTAGGATTAGATCAGCAGGTAATTGAAAATTTAAAACAGAAGGCAAAAAATATAGAAAGTATGCCGGATCCGCCGGAATCATTTTACGCGTTTTTGTTTAACTTAAATTCAGCCGGACAGACAATGGGAGGAAGTGGAAAAGACAGAGTCGGATCTATTGAGATTTATAAATATTCCGATCATCCGGAATGGATAGAAGGAAACAGATGCTATTCTCTTGCAGGAGCGGTGTTTGGTATCTATGAAAGCGGAAAAGACAAACTATTATGGGAATTGACTACAGACGAATCAGGTTATGCAAAAAAAGAAAATATTCCGATCGGAAATTATGATATCAGGGAATTAAAAGCTCCGGCCGGACATGTTATACAATTTAAGCCGCAATCTATCCGAATAGATGAAAACAAAGTATGTACATATAAGTGCACAGATCAGGCGCAGTATTATCCGATAGATCTGATTTTACAGAAAAAAGATAAAGAAACAGATCAATCAGAAGCTGAAGGAGCGGCAACATTGGAAGACGCTCAATTTTCTATTAAGTATTATTCCGGATATTATGAAAAAAATCCGGCAGATTCAGGAGTAACACCGGTCAGAGAATGGATTATGAAAACGGATTCAGAAGGAAGAATAAGAATGAAAGAAGAACAAAAAGTCAGTGGAGATCCGTTTTATAAAAACACGGAAGGAGAAGTTGTTCTTCCGCTTGGAACTGTTACATTTCAGGAAATAAAAGCTCCTGAAGGATATTTGCTCAACAATGAAATTTTTATAGAAACGGTTAGGGAAGAAGGCACAGGACAGACAGATACAATTTTTCAATGTCCTACAATACCTGATCAGATCATCAGAGGTAATCTGCAGATTGTAAAATTTCGTGAAGATAAAGAGGAAGAATCAGAGCAGGGCGAACAAAAAGTACCTTTGGAGGGAATTGTTTTTACAATCACATCAAAAACAACAGGCTGGCAGTGTGAAATTGTAACAGATGAAAACGGATATGCGTCAACATTCCGACAAGGAGAAGAACAGCAGAAAGGAGGTCTTGTATATGATACATATATTGTGAGCGAAAAAAAGGCGCCGGAAGGGTTGACTCCGGTAGGAGATTTTGAGATTACAATAGAAGAAGATGCGAAAACGCTATATTACATATTAGAAAATAAGAAAATATTTTCTCCGGTAAAGCTCGTGAAAAAAGATAGCGAGACAGAAAAAATAATTCCTGTTGCAGGAGCGGTGTTTCGGCTTTTGGACAAAGATAAAAAACCGATTACGATGACGACACATTACCCGAATGAATCAGTTTACGATCTGTTTAAAACAGACGAAAACGGAAGTTTTGTTTTGCCTGAGAAACTTCCTGCCGGAAATTATTATTTTCAGGAGGTGGAAGCGCCGCAAGGTTATCTTATAGAAGATGGATTAATTCCATTTACAATTATAGAAAATCATGACTGGGAGAAACCTTTTATTGTTGAGTCGAAAGACAGACCGGCGAAAGGGCGCATTTATATTCAAAAAAATGATTCTGTAACAGAAAAAGGAATCTCAGGAGTAAAATTTGAGATAAAGGCAGCAGAAGATATTTGTACTCCTGACGGAACTGTTCGTGTGGAAAAAGGAACAGTAGTCGGATCATTAGTGACAGACCAAAGCGGGAAAGCATGGTCGGAAGAATTGTATCTTGGAACGTATGAGATCATAGAGACAAAGCAGGCAGAAGGTTATATTTTGCCGGAAAAGAGCGTTGAGATCGAATTAGAGTACGAAGGTCAGGACGTACCGGTTGTGACAAAAGAGACGGAAATATTAAATAAGCCTACGTCTGTAGTTATCCGAAAATCAGATGGGGAAACAAAGAAAGCACTTTCTGGCGTGAAATTTGAACTGCGGGAAAAAATATCGGAAATAAACGAAGAATCCGATGCAGAAGAGGAAGATCTCAGCGAAGAGAAAACAACATATATTACAGATGAAAATGGAGAAATACATCTTTCTTATCTGCGTCCGGGAGTCTACTGTCTTTATGAGTCTGAACCTTTGACAGGATATATAAAAAATGAAGAAGTGTGGGAGTTTCAGATCAGGGAAGACGGAACAGTAGAAGGAGAACAGGAAAAAATTCTGGAGATTGAAAATCATCATACACGGATCACGGATACACACGCCGTTTGGAAAGAAAGCAAGGCAAAAGAAATTATTGCAGGAGAGGAACATATTATCTGCGATACAGTCAATTTTAAATATATGGAAGCAAATGCATCTTATACGATGAAAGGCATATTGATGGATGCAGATACAGGAAAAGAACTGCTTCAGGACGGGAAACCGGTAACATCAGAAAAAACATTTAAGGGGAAAGACGCAAAAGACGGGATTACAATGGAATTTGATGTTGATTCAAGAAAATTTCCGGGGAAAAGAATTGTAGTTTTTGAAGTATTGTATCTCGGTGATTGTTTGATTGATGCACATCGAGATCTGAGAAATCAGGAACAGACAGTATCTATTTTGAAAAAAGAAGAAGTTACGGTAAAAACCGGAGATAATAAGGTATATATGAAGCAAACGATTTTGATTATGTCGGCGTCTGTCTGTATTTTATATGCTACTTGGAAACGAAAAAAACGAAGACATTAAAAACGACCGATCAAGGATGCAGCAGCTGAATTGTTCTATTTGAGAAATTGCTTTAGAAATTTATTTAAAGATTGCTTATTAGAATTATTAAAATTAGTATTTAGAGCTTGCTCAAAATTACTGGGCTTAAAATTACTGTTTAGAATTTGCTCAAAATCAGTAGTAATATAAAGCGGTTAGTGTTATAATATTGAGAAAGTAAAGACTGTTTTTCAGAACAGAGAAAGGACGTAGATTATGAGCAAAGTAGAAGAATTTATCGCCGAGACAAAACTGAATGATCTGCTGCACAAAAAAGAGGCGGAAAGTCAGAAAAATAAAGTGATCTGGGTATTGGCAATTATTGGAGCAGTGGCAGCAGTTGCAGGAATCGCTTACGCAGTGTATCGTTTCTTTACACCGGATTATTTGGAAGAGTTTGAAGATGATTTTGACGATGACTTCGATGATTATTTCAGCGAAGACGATCAGGTGTAAGAAACTGTTTGCAAAAGTAAAACAGAATATACAGGCAGAGTGTGGATGAAACTGCACCCTGCCTGTTTTGCAGTTGAAAAGGTGTCTGCTTTGCAATGATATATGGATGAAGGATTGACATAAAAGTTAACAGAAAAATTGATAAAAGAGTAAGAGTTAATGCGGTAATTTTCTGCTGTGTTAAAAAGAAAAATTATTATGAAAGGAAAAGCTTATGAAGAAAGGGCAGATTTTTGAAGGAATAATTGAAAGAGTAGATTTTCCGAATAAAGGACTTGTGAAAGTTGAAGAAGAAGGTAAAGATGCCAGATATGTGACTGTAAAAAATGCAGTACCGGGGCAAAAAGTGCGATTCATTATAAATAAATTTAAAAAAGGGAATGCAGAAGGCAGGCTGTTAGAAGTTCTGGAAAATTCCTCTCTTGAAACGAGGAAACCTGTATGCAGTATTTTTCCGGCATGCGGTGGATGCATGTATCAGACAATGCCGTATGAAGAACAGATGAAAATGAAAGAAGGACAGATCCGAAGAATTATGGATGAAGCTGTGGACGGCGAGTATTTGTTTGAAGGTGTGAAGGCAAGTCCGAAAGAATTTGCATATAGAAATAAGATGGAATTCTCATTCGGAGATGAATATAAAGATGGTCCTTTGTCGCTCGGACTTCATAAAAAAGGAAGTACTTATGATGTGCTGACCGCATCCGACTGTAAACTCGTGCATGAAGATATGAATAAAATTCTCGTGTGCGTATTAGAGTATTTTAAAGAGCGGAAAGTCAGTTATTATAAAAAGATGCAGCATGTCGGATATTTAAGACATTTACTTTTAAGACGGGGAGATACGACAGGAGAGATCCTTGTCAATCTTGTCACAACAACGCAGGAAGAATACGACTTATCAGAACTGACAGAACAGCTTTTACAGCTTCCGCTTGAAGGGAAAATCGTAGGCATTCTTCATATTTTGAATGATTCTTTGTCAGACGTTGTAAAAAGCGATGAGACGAGGGTTTTATATGGTCAGGATTTCTTTTATGAAAAACTGCTCGGATTACAATTTAAGATTACACCGTTCTCCTTTTTTCAGCCAAATACAAAGGGGGCGGAAGTGCTTTATGAAACAGTGCGCGAATACATAGGCGATATCCATGATCTGACGGTGTTTGATCTGTTCAGCGGAACAGGCACGATCAGTCAGGCGCTTGCTCCTGTGGCAAAAAAAGTGATTGGCGTAGAAATTGTAGAAGAAGCAGTGGAAGCGGCAAAAGAGAATGCAGAAAGGAACGGACTTTCTAATTGTGAGTTTATTGCCGGGGATGTGTTTGAAGTGCTTGATGATATAAAGGAGAAACCGGATGTGATCATATTAGATCCGCCAAGAGATGGAATCCATCCGAAGGCATTACCGAAGATCTTGGATTATGGAGTGGATCGTATCGTATATATTTCATGTAAAATGACAAGCTTGGCGCGGGATTTAGAGTTGATACAGCAGAGAGGGTATACGGTTGAAAAAATGACGGCAGTGGATCAATTTTGTGAGACTGTGCATGTTGAAACCGCCGTGCTTCTCACGCGGAAACCCTGATTCTATGCGGGGTTGCGGGATTATTTGATGGAAATGTAGTTGTGTTTTTACGAAAAATAAAATGGATAAGTTACCGTGGAAGTGGGGATGGGGTAACGCTGTGTGAGTTTAATATGTGGTTTATTGTTCGCTTCAGCCGGGGCAATCGTTGGGGCTATATCAGCAGGTAATAAAAAACAAGTAAAAGAAAGGCAATACAGACAGTAAGCTGTCAAAAGGTCTGTATGCAAGATTAGGTGAAGATGTCAATTATTTAAGGATCAAAGTTTTTATCAAAGTTGTGAGCCTTTGCAAAGGCCTTTAACTGTTTTATGATACGGTTCGCGTATTTCGGATTATTTTCTGTTACCCATGCCTCAATTCCAGAAGTATCAAAGATACTCATGGAAGCAAGGTTAGAATCAATATGTTGGCAGATCGGTTCAGTGATATCAACTAAGTGATCGAACATCGATTGTAAGTCCATAAGAAACACTATAACGGAGATAAGATCTGGCAATAATTTTAAGTTTTCATAAATTATTGATCGAGCTATGATGGGAGCGTGAATTTTGAAAAATATATTGGTTATTGATGATGATTTACATATAGGAAATGTATTGGAAGAAACTCTTACTAACGAAGGTTATGGTGTTATTCGTGCATACTCGGGAACGGAAGCTGTACTTTTGCTTTCTCAGGTAAAGCCCGATCTTGTACTTCTTGATTTAATGCTGCCGGGGTTGAGCGGAGAAGAAGTTTTGCCGCATATTAAAGGGATTCCTGTTATTATTATGAGTGCAAAAGTTGATGTAGACAACAAAGTTGCTCTTTTGCTCGGCGGAGCGGTTGATTATATGACAAAACCTTTTTATACAAGGGAATTATTAGCTCGGATAGCGGTACATCTTCGTACTTTTGATAGCTTTGCTAAGTCGGAAATTTTGACTTTTGAAGAAATAAAACTCAATATTGATACGCACATAGCACAAATAAAGGATGTAGAAATTAAATTGACGAGAACAGAGTATGCGATTTTGAAACTTTTAATGCAGAATCAGACACAAGTTGTTTCCAAATCGCATCTGCTTGATCATATCAGTGAAGATACACCGGATTGTACGGAAAGTTCACTAAAGACACATATAAGCAACCTTCGCAAAAAACTTCGTGCTGTAAATGGAAAAGAGTACATTGAAGCAGTTTGGGGAATCGGCTTTAAAATGAAAGAAGAATAAATCTCCACTGTTTCTGAACTATTTTCTTAACCGTTTTCTGAACTGTTTTGCGATAGAATGACAGCATCAAGTACAGGAGGTAAGACTTATGGAATATGTTCTTAAGACAAACGCTTTATGTAAAAATTATAAGAATTTTAAAGCGTTAAATGGACTTACTATGAATGTTCCGAAAGGAGCAATCTATGGCTTTGTCGGTAAAAACGGCGCAGGAAAGACAACTTTAATTCGGCTGATTTGCGGGCTGCAAAAGCCTGAGTCCGGGAATTATGTTTTATACGGATTAAAAAATTCGGAAAAGGGAATTTTAAAAGCCCGCAGGAGGATGGGGGCTGTAGTTGAAACACCGTCTATTTATTTGGAGTTAACAGCGGTTGACAACTTGAAAGAGCAGTACCGGATTCTCGGAATTCCTTCTTACGACAGTATTCCCGATCTGTTAAAATTAGTAGGGCTTGAAAATACAGGAAAGAAAAAGGCTAAAAACTTTTCTCTTGGTATGAAACAAAGGTTGGGAATCGCTGTTGCTTTAGCGGGCGATCCTGATTTTTTAGTGTTGGATGAACCTGTGAATGGTCTTGATCCACAAGGTATTATCGAGATGCGTGAGTTGATTTTAAAACTGAACCGGGAGTATCAAATAACTGTATTGATTTCAAGCCATATTCTTGATGAGCTGTCCCGTCTTGCGACACATTATGGTTTTATTGATAACGGAAGAATGGTTAAGGAAATCAGTGCGGAAGAATTAGAAGAGTCTTGTCGTAAATGTGTGCGAATCGAAGTGACGAATGTAAAAGCGCTTGTCCGTGTTTTGGACGAAATGAAAACGGACTACAACATTATCTCTGACAATGTAGCTGACATATTTGCAAAAATTAATATTTCCAAACTCACTTTGGCCTTGTCAAAAGAGAATTGTGAAGTTATTTCTATGCAGGAACGAGATGAAAGTTTGGAAAGTTATTATGTCGGTTTAGTAGGAGGTAAAGACAATGAGTAAGTTGTTATCAGCAAATTTTATCCGTTTAAAAAAAGATAAATTCTTTTGGAGCGGTCTGGTTTTCATGTTGGCAGCAGGAATATTTTTTCCGGTGATGAGATATATGGATATGAGGCAGACTCAGACAATCAATCGTATTGACAACGGCTTTTTTGGGTGTGCTCTTTTTATCGGCATTGTAATGGCTGTGTTTTGCAGCTTGTTCATTGGTACAGAATATAGTGAAGGAACGATCCGAAATAAGATAATTATCGGTCAAAAAAGAGGCACTGTTTATTTGTCAAATTTTATTACATGCTCTTTGGTAAGCGTTGTTATGTGTATGGCATTTTTTATTCCGTATCTTTGCATCGGGATACCTCTTCTCGGCTTTTTTGAAATGGACATAAAAATAGTTTTGTTGTTTGCAGTAACCGTACTGATGACTGCGATTGTATTTTCATCAATTTTTACTTTGATTTCCATGTTAAATAATAATAAAGCGGTTACGGCTGTAATTTGCATTTTGACAGCGTTTTTGTTTCTGATTATCGGAGCGCAATTACATAAGATGTTGAGTGAACCCGAAACAAACATGGCTTTGGTCATGACAGACAATGGACAGGAATATCAGGAACTGCCCAATCCTAAGTTCCTTGATGGAGGCGGACGAAAAACCGTTCAATTCTTTTATGATTTTCTTCCGGGAGGTCAAGTAGTACAGTGTACTTCTTTGGAAACTGAAAATCTATCGTTGCTGCCTGTTTATTCATTGGTCATTGTCGTTTTGACAACAAGTGCGGGAATGTTCTTTTTCAAAAAGAAAGAATTAAAGTAGGAGCATTATATATGGAATTTTGGTTATTAGTTGTGATCGGTATTTTGCTGATTATTATTTTTTCTCTGGTTATTAAACTATTTTTCGTACACAAAACTGTACGAGAAATAGAAGCGCAATTTACTGAGCGGTTAATGACTGAAACTAATACGCTCATTGATATTTCACATCGAAATAAAATCATGTGCGGTTTTGCAAAGCGATTAAATACAGAGCTTCGTAAATTACGCAAAGAGCGGCATCGTTTTCAGCAGGGGGATTTAGAATTAAAAAACGCCGTTACTAATATTTCACATGATTTGCGGACTCCTCTTACGGCAATCAGCGGTTATCTGGATTTGCTTGATAATGCGGAAAAAAGTGAAGAAGCAGAGCGTTATATTAAAGTTATCAGAAATCGTACCGAAGTATTAAGGCAGCTTACAGAAGAACTTTTCTGTTATTCTGTTGTAACATCCCCCGAATACGATAACGATGTAGAATTTGTTTCGGTAAACAGTGTTTTGGAAGAAAGTATATTAGGTTTTTATGCAGTTTTGCAGGAACGAAACATAACGCCGAATATTTCTATGCCGGAGAATAAGGTGTTCCGTAAAGTTAACAGGGCAGCTCTTTCCCGTATTTTCTCAAATCTTCTCAATAACGCAATTAAGTATAGCGACGGTGATTTGAATATCACTTTGAACGATACAGGGGAGATTACCTTTTCAAATACTGCTTCAGATTTAAGTGAAGTGGATGTTAAAAAGCTGTTTGATCGGTTTTATACAGTTGAAAATGCAAGAAAGTCAACGGGTCTTGGTTTGTCTATTTCAAGAATACTGATCGAACAGATGAAAGGAACAATATCTGCCCAATATAAGAATGGAAAACTAAGCATTTGTATTTGGCTGCCGGACGTTTCAGGTGATTAAAAGATGCGAAATCAGAGTATGAAAAATTGATACGGTTTGGTGAAAAGGCAGAAGTAAGGAAAAATTTAAGTTGAAAAAATTTTAGAAGTATTGAAAAAACATTCTGTTTCCAATATAATACATCATTATCATTAAAAATAATTAAGAAGGGACAGGCTGGTGTGCCCGCATATAGTGACGCGCGCATATTGATGCAAAAGATTAGTTTGTACGTTTTTATGTCCCAATTTACGGGGTGAGAGGAGGGTAGAAGAATATAAACTTGTTTATATAAGTGATTTGATGAATTATATAGCAACATGCAGAAAGGATAATATGACATGAAATTAAAACAACACAGAAAACATAGGAAGTTTGTTTCTTCTGCCGTTTCGCTGCTTTTGATTTTTACGATGATTTTGTCTTTTTCCGTATATGTATTTGCTGAAACGCCTGATTTTACAGGCACGATTCCGACAGAGGCTGAAAAAAACTCATTACAGGAAAACAGAGAATACATACCTTCTGAAAAAGAAGAAATGACATTGAGCGAAAAAGGACTTCCTATTATTTTTGAAGGCGGAATTCATTACATAGAAGATCCGGCGTATCCAGGTGAAAAAATCACGTTGTTTTGTATGAATAATGAACGCCATTGGCCGCATCATACGGAAGATATGGGAGATGTGCAGGTGCCGGAATATACAGAAGGCTATTTGACTCCGGGCAAGTTTGATTCTGAGGCTGATTATAAGGAATGTATGCGCAGATTGTCAAAACTGCTCTACGCGGGATATCTGTATAACGGGGAACGGCTTTATAAAATTGTGGATAATTCAGAGCTGCATACTCCTACAGAAAGTCAGTTTAATGAAATGCTGATTCCGACACCGGTGCTTCAGACAGCGTTTCCGTATTTAGGTCACCATTCTTTTACTTATAAAGATTGGGAAACAAATGATACGGAACATTTGGATGAGTTGAGAAGATTTATGAATGCAGTTGCAAAACTTTATCCGGATGGACAGACATCGAATGGAGTAACATACTCAGATATTACAGCGATGCCGTTTTATAAAGCAGTTTTTTGTATGTTATATGAAGCGGAAGGAACAACGCCATTACAAAATTTTGCAATCATGTATTCTGATTCGTATTTCGTTACAGAAGAACAGGCGTATAATGCTACGCAAGATGCGGTCTGGAGATTATTACATCAATACAATATTGAAGATAATAATATGAATGATTTGGAACATGATGCATTGGCGCAGGTTTTGTATGTTTATTCAGAAAGAGGAGGTTTATTGAATTATGAACCATCTCTTAAAGATGTGCATTTAACAGGAGATTTAAAATTTACATATAATCCGAAAGACGGTTATTGGCACAGCGGTGCTTTGAAAATAATCGAGCCGGTAGAATACAATGGGCTATACCGCTTAGAGTTGCCGAAAGGTATGAGTGCATTATGTGATAATATAACATATGTATATGGAAATGAAGAGTACGAATTAGTTTCAGATCATCAGCCGACAATCGAAGATACGTTTACAATTAAAGCAGAATTTGTCTGGATGAAAGATTTTAAGCAATATGCTCCTATGGGTGATGTAGAAGTACATGGGAAAAAGTTTCAAAATATGGTTGGAGCGGTTATTCGCAATACGACAGTATCAGCAGAAGTTCCTGTAGGTGTTGATGAAGTGGGCAGTTTGTCTATTACCAAAAAAGTAGTCGGCGAGAAAAATTGTCAGGAAGAGTTTCAATTTGAAATTCGTTTTCCGTACCATACAAAGATAAATGGATTATACGGAGATTTAGAATTTCATGACGGCATTGCACAATTTTCATTGAAAGACGGACAGACAGTAACGGCGCATAATCTTCCTGCAGGCGCTCAATACGAAGTGACAGAGGCGCAGACAAACCGATATAAAGTTGATTCTGTTGACAGTACCGGAGAAATTATAAAAGACGATATAAAGAACGTCTTATTTACGAATACGAAATATCCTGATTTGTCTTTGAGCAAAATTGTTATAGGGAAAAACGGAGATAAAACAAAACCATTTACATTTACGATACAATTAAAAGATGAAACAGGTAAACCGATAAACGGAACGTATCACTATAGTGGAAGCGTTAAACCGGAGTTTGAGAAAGAAGCAGAAAAACCTGCTGACGGGACACTTACATTTGTTGATGGCAGAGCAGAAATATCACTTTTGCACGGACAACAAATAACACTTCAAAATCTTCCGCTGAATGCAGCATATGTTGTGACAGAAAATGAAGCGAACAAAGATCGATACATAACAACTTATAATGGAAAGAAAGATCATGCAGAAGGCGTGTTAAGTAAAGATACTGCGGTTGATGTGATTAATAATAGGCAGTCGGATCAAGCGCCTTCGCAAGGAAAAGATGAAGAAAATCCAGATAAAGAAGTATCGGATAACGGAACTGCTGTAAAGACCGGAGATTATACAAATATGTGGCAGTATGCATTTACGGCAATAGCAGCGTTTATTGTGACCGCATCGGTATTCGGATTGAAAGAGTGGAAGAGAAAAAGATAATACGGATAAAAATAAACAGAAACAAAATGAAATAAATATAGTGAGCAGAAAAGAAGCTTATATGAAATGAGCGTATGATTATGCCGTGAAAGAGAGTACCGCAAAATAACGAGAAGCAGTTCACAGATTCAATTCAGTTATTTTGCGGGGCTCTTTATTTTTTGACAGGAAATTACTGGAAGTGCCAAAAGGTACATTCTGGGATTACAAGCGGTCACCGAGGTCCAAGGTCTTGGGCAAGTCCGATTTTGGCTTATCGCCGTTACAAAAAAGGCGCTGTTTTATAGACGAGTATCCGTCTGTTTTGCAGCGCTCTTTGTATTTATAATTATAAGGTTAAAATCCCAGTACTTTTTGTGTTAGCTTGCGTTCGTCAGCATCGGCATTTCGATAATGTGTGATCAAATCAATTTCTTCTCTTGTCAAATAAATAGTGTCTGCACTGTCAACAACCATTCCTGTGAAATACGGACCGGAAGTTTCATTGATAAGACCATCTTTTGAACAAGTCTGCGTAAGCAAATTTTCGAGAGAAATATGATAAATATTTGCAATGCGGATAATGATATCCAAATCGGGAATCCGTTTTCCTGTTTCATAATTAGAGTACGCCTGTCTTGAAATATTCAATTTTTTACTAAATTGAGTTTGTGTAAAATGATGATCTTTTCTAAGCCGTTGAAGATTGGCTGCCAGCTGAATATTAGACACGAAGACACCTCCATTTATAAGAAATCTGAAATTTGTTTAAATATCTTTTTTATTATACCAATTTTTCCTGTAAATGGATTTATATGCAACTTAACAAAGAATATATCATAAAAGCAACAAAATGTTGCTAACATTTATAAAGATTTCTTTGAACAAATTGACTTGACTTTTAAATATTACAGGTGTAATATTTATGAATGAAAAATATTCGTTAACAAAAATTTTTCGATTAAAATCTTACAAGTGTAATAAAAAGTCTAACTATTAAAAGTCAAGGTTAAAATGAAGATTTTTTGAGTAAATTGCAGAAATGCTTTTCAGATATATTTGAACCTTGAAAACTGCATGACAATAAGAGCATCTTTGCAGGTGCTCTAAAAGGAGATATGAAGTTAAATTTTATGCTGCTCTATGATAAAGCTGCCCTGACTTTTCTAGTTGGTAAATAACCCTGACCAGTTTCTTGGCAGCATGGGATATGGCAACATTATAGTGTTTGCCTTCGGAACGCTTCTTTGCAAGATAAGCAGAGAACTGATTATCCCAAATGCAGACAAATTTTGTCGCATTAAACAGCGCATAGCGGAGGTAACGGGAACCACGCTTTTCCATGTGAGAATAACAGCCGTCAAGCTGACCTGATTGGTAAGTAGAGGGAGAAAGTCCTGCATAGGCAAGTATCTTGTCAGGGGAACTAAAACGGTTGAAGTCGCCAATCTCAGCAATGATCATCGCACCCATTCGGTAATTGATACCAGGGATGGAAAGAATTGGAGAGCGGATTTCGTCCATAATGGATTTAATGAAGCATTCTATTTCATCAATCTCAGAAGTTAATTCCTGAATAAGCCGAATTGTGTGCTTTAGTTCAAGAGATTTTGCAGGCATATTTGAACCGATGGAATGTTTGGCGGCATTTCGGATTTCTATCGCTTTTTCCTTATTGTAGTGTCCCTTAGAAGCATTCGCCAGCAGATTTGTGAGGCGAGTCAGATGGCATGAAGCAATCTGAGCAGAAGAAGGAAACTCGGCTAAGAGTGCGTATATAGAAACCATGTGAAGACTAGGAACAAGTTTTTCCAGTTCAGGGAAAAGGATGTTAACAAGGCGTGAGATAGAAGTTTTCAGTTTTGCTCGTTCTTGTACTTTATCAAACCTGTATCTGGTTAATGACTTAAGCTCTTCGTTGTGATAAGATGTGTCTGAGTAGGACTGTAAGTTTACTCCAGACATCATCATAAGAGCAATCGTATGGGCATCCACTTTATCGGTTTTTGTCTGTCTAAGGCTAAGACTTTTACGAAACAGATTGGTATGCAAAGGGTTGATGACAAAGGTGGGGAGACCTTTATCAATGAGAAAACCTAACAGATTGTAATTGTAGTGTCCGGTAGCTTCCAGTCCTACTTTTACGTTAGAAAAATCATTTGTTAAGGAAGAAATCTTTTGAAAGAGGTCATGGAAACCATCCGCATTGTTTGGAATAGTAAATGCGTTAAAAAGCACTTCTCCTTCTGAGTTTGTGATAAAACAATCGTGTTTGTCTTTTGCAACATCAATACCAATATAAATCATGGCAAATCTCCTTTGAATATATTTGACACTGTTTTAGAACCACAGTTGCTCTTCGCAGTTGTGAACTCGTTCTAAATAAACCGTCATGCGGTATCTAACTGATTAACAATCAAGCAAAGAGACTGTGGCTGGACACTTTCTGAAACCATCAAAGTGGTAGAGAGGAAACACCAGTCCACAGCATCTTATATATCATAACCATACCTGTAGAAAAGGTAAAGAATGGTTATGATGGAAATAGCATACAGACCTTGGAGAGGGTCTATAAATACTACTACTTTATAATACGAGAGAGGACGATAGTTTGAAAAGAAAAGGAATTTGGAAAAGAGGAGTTGTGGTGAGCGGAATCATGTTGGCAATGAATTTGTCCGGGTGCAGTTTTTTTGTAAAAAAAGATTCGGGAAACACAGACATTCAATCAGTACGGCAGGAAAGTGAAAATGCGGATAAAACAGTAATGAAACGAAGTAAATCAGAAGAAAAAGAAGCAGAAGAAATACTGGAAATTTGCAGTAAGACTTATGCGAAAGCTGAAAAAGAAGGTAAACTGGATGATTTGGAAATGATCCGAGATCTTATTAAAGAATTAGGAGAGAAAGGTTTTACGGCAGTTGACAGCGAAAATCAGGTCAACATGACAGAGTATGAAAAACTCATACAGTTTAGTGAAAAGGCAGAAGCAAAGAAAAATGGACGCATGACCGTTGTAGAAGTTGCAAAGGGAGGGAGCTGCATCATTCGGAATATGGAGACACATGACGGAATTGTAAATATGATCAGAAGTTATTGTATTTATGAGAATGGTAAATTAAAGCAATCTTCAGAAGATATATACAGGACAGAATCATGGGAATATACAGAAGACGGACATTTGATGTTTTCCGGTCGGTTAGCCTTTGAAGGATCTTATGAAGTTACGAGAAATGAGATTATGGAATATATGGCATATAGGGTACTGTCATTAGATGAAACATGCAGAGAACTAAACCGTAAATATATACTTCCGATCGGATATGAACGTAATAATATGTTTCTGACAGACTGGAGTGAAGAAGAGTTCGCAGAGCTAGATTTTTATGATATGTTTGATTTGTTTTATCAGGAAAATCATACGGCGAACGGAGAGTTTACTTTTGGAAATGCAATGGGAACAAGCGCGGTATATTTAATTTCAAAAGAAAAATTTGAACCGGTTATCAAATCTAAATTCAAAATCAGCAGTGAAGTGTTGCAGTCGAAGACAGTTTATTATCCGTGTGAAGAAGTCTATGAATACAAACCGAGAGGGCTTGAAGAAACAGAATATCCGGAATATCCGTATCCGGAAGTTATTGGATATGTGAATAATGATGACGGAACTTTGACATTGAAGGTACAGGCTGTTTTTCCTTATAGAGGGGTATCAAAAGCGTACATCCATGAAGTAACTGTGCGCGATACGAAAGATGGAGGTATACAGTATGTGGGAAATCGGATTATCGAGCCGATAAACAATCCGGAGATTAGATGGCACGTACCGCGCTTGACAAGAACAGAGTGGGAAGAGTTGTATGGAGATAATTAGTTTATCTCCATATATTTAAGTCCGATAAAACAGATAAGGTGATTTCTGAAGCCTTTTTACCGGTGGCGTGTTTTTGATACTGAATATTGGAAGCAAAAAAATAAGTATTATCTGCATTTTCTACAAAGCCGATAAACCAACCGTTGACATCTTGTCCGTTTACTCGTCCTGTTCCGGTTTTTCCGTAGAGGTCACCGAAAGCAGAGGAGGAGATGTGGAGGGCGTTCTTTACAGTCCCGGTGTTTTCTAAGGAGAATCCGAAGCGGTTATTATGCAGTTTGACTAAAAGCTCGACCTGTTCTATCGGGGAAATCTTCAGGGAGGAATTCAACCAATAGGAAGAAAGATTACCGCTTAAATTCTCATTTCCATATCCGATTTGGTGAAGGTATTTCTGAATAGAGTCGGCTCCAAGCCGTTCATCAATAGTCTGAAAATACCAGTTGACGGAAGCTCCCATAGCTGATTGTAATGTTTGATCGGTGTTCCACGCTTCAAAAGGATAGTTTTTCCCGTTCCATTTGATCAAGGAATTTGCAGGGGTGATGACACCTTCTTCTAATCCAAACAAAGCATCATATATTTTGTAGGTGGAGTTTGGAGCAACTCGTAAGACAGCTCGGTCTATATTGTGTATTTTCCAGACATCTCTTTTTAAGTCATATAATACAAAACTACCTTCATATTTTCCGAAATAATTACGAAGGTCTATTTCAGAACAATTCTTTGAAGTTGTGTTCCACTGATATTGCTTTTCATCTGTCGCATAGGTAGAGACAAACGGTGTAAGTCCGAAAAGGAGAATAGATATCATCAGAAAAGCAATGAAGCTTTTCAGTTTTTTTTGTAATGTCGGTTTTTCATAAGAAGCAATATTTAGGATTCTTCGCTTCATCTGCTTCATATTTCCTCCGATGCCGGAGGAAAAGGGAAATGGAGTCAGAGAAATCTTTTCGGCAAAGTTAATCAGCGTATTTCCATAAGTTACATAATCGTCGGATTTCAGCAGGTTTAAAACAGAACTATCACAGGCAATTTCCCTGTCGCCGCGCATTTCTTTCAGTGCGTACCAGACGAACGGATTGAACCAATATATCATTCCGGCGAGGTTTATCAAATAGTTGATAAATCCGTCTTTGTGTTTATAGTGCTGAAGTTCATGCAACAACATATACCGGATATCTGTTTCATTTTTATCCGATATCAGGTGAACGGGAAGAAAGATGCACGGTTTCCAAAATCCTGCAATAACAGGAGATTTTAGATAAGCAGCGCTGTATACGGGTATACTTTTTGTAATATTTGTGTCATTTAGGCAGCGTCGATATAATTTTTGAACATCCTGATCTTCAAGAGGTGATGCAGATTTTTTTAATGAATGCAGGAACAGAGCAGATCGGATTGCTAATATTATCATAATGATAATACCCAAAATCCAAAGAGTAAATAGCAGATAACCGATTGCGGATGAGGATGCTTCGTTTACGGAGAGCGCAAAGTCATCCATCCAATCTTTTGCGCCTGCGATGTTCGTGTGAAGTGGTGGAGCCGAGGCGTTTTTTGTGGCGGCAGAAGGAAGAAACTTTAAGTTCGTGAAACCGAAAAATAGTTCTGAAAACTTGAAAAAATGAGAAGGTAAGAATGGAACTGTTAAAAGTCCAAGCAACAGAAACCATAAGTTATACTGCATCCGGCTTGACAGACAATTTTTTAAAATATGTTTCATAAGCAAAAGGATACTGATGATGCCGCAAAATAATATGTTGCAGATAAGAAAGCGAATCATGAAATCAGACATATTATTCTCCTCCTTTTTCCTGTTTCTGTGAAAGAAGAGTTCGGAGTGTATCTAATTCCGATTTTGATAATTTGTCATTTTCTATATAGGAAGATACCATAGCTGTAATATTGCCATCATAATAACGGTTCAGAAAAGAAGAACTTTGTTGTCTGATGTATTCATCTTCTTTTACTGCAGGAGTATAAACAAATACACGACTTTGTTTTTCGTATGTGAGCGCGCCTTTGGTCACAAGGCGTTTGATTAAAGTTTGAATTGTTTTAGGACTCCAGTTTGTAGTAGGCAATAACTTTTCGGTAATTTCATTTGTGTTGATAGGTGCGTATTTCCATACGATCTTCATGACCTCAAATTCTGCTTCGGAAATCTGCGGGAATGTGCTCATAAGTTCTCTCCTTTTAAATCTTACGATTGTAATATAAACATTATAGATGGGAATAGAAAACTTGTCAATTTATGCGGCAGAATAAAATATTATGTAAAATAGCCAATTGGATAAATCCAGTCGGTTTTTTGTGGGAAATCTGGATTATCACTCAGATTGTATACATGATTCTGGCAGTAATCTAGTCCCGTATGTGTAGTTCATGGCAAAACGTAATTTATTGGATAAAATGAGAAAACATTATGAAATGACGGAGAAAAATGACTTAAAAAATCTGAACAGATATAACAGGAGCTGCAAAAAGATGATACGCATTTTACACAATGACAGTTATGTAAGCATGGAAAAAGTGATATAATAGGCAAAAGATTAGGAAAGATAAGTAGAACGAAGAGGTAAGATTTGGGGTGTTTTGCAACTGAAGAAAACACGGAAGATGATAACCCTCCAATAGGGATTAATTATAGTAGGAGAAGATTCAAAATGAAAAGTGTTACACGATATTTCAGAAATGCTGTGGCAGCAAGTATGCAAGGAACCGTAAACTATAAAAAAGAGCGTTTTTTTGTAGTTACAGAAGGGGAATTATTATCTGGAAAGTTAAGTGAAGAGAATAATTTTAATATATGGAAGAAGGAGTATGATGCAGAGAGCGATAATGATGAAGAAAAATTAAAGATAAAAAATGTAATTATTGCATTAAAGACATTAGCAACGGAATTCCGGGATGGCGGAAAGATGGAAGACAATATAGAAGAGATGACTTCATTTTTCTTTTTGCCGTTATGCGTAACCCGTACCGGAAAGTTATGTATGCCGGTTGAAGGGAAAATACCTTGGATACCGCGGGAGTATTTAAGACCTATGGAGGATCCTTTGCTTGCTGTAGGAGATGGTGAGAAATATGATGAATTTTTGGAGCATACTACGAACGAAAGATATCAGTTGGATTCGTGGCAGGATTATTTAGCATATGCGATCAAACTCTATGAATTTGTTGCAGAGATACCATTTAAAAGTAACTACATTAGAAATGGAAATGAACTGTTTAAAGCAGATGGCAGATATTATTTGTTTCAGGATTCGACAGTTAATGCTTCTTTTTATATTTTGCAGTTGTATAATGCGTTGATAAAGGGAACTGTTAATTCCTTGTATGATAAAATAACGAATGGAAAGATAGAGCCCTCAAAACCGCTGATAAAAAATACTGATATAAGTAAAATGAAAGCTCATGTCGGACAAATGGGAGGGGCATATCCATTGTCACCATCTCAGCGTGAGGCAATGAACCATTTTGGAGAAATAAAAGAAGGAAATCTTTTGGCAGTCAGTGGACCTCCGGGAACAGGAAAGACTACTTTTTTGCAGTCTGTAGTGGCAGACATGTATGTAAAATCTGCATTGAAGAGGGAAAGGGCACCGATTATTGTTGCAGCATCCACTAATAATCAGGCGGTTACAAATATTATTGATTCTTTTGGACAGATTTCAGAGATTGGGATTTCTAATTTAGAACATAAGTGGATTACTGGAACAGATAGCTTTGCAGTTTATTTTCCCTCCAATGGGAAAGTAAAGGAAGCTGCCCAAAAACGATATCAGTATACGACGGTACGCGGGGGTGGATTTGTAGATGAACTTGAGTCAAAAGAAAATAGACGTTCCTCAGGAAGGTTATTTAAACAAGAATTTCATCAATATTTTCGAAGAGAGACAGCAAGTATTGATTTTGCGTTATGTGAAGAAATATTGTGGAAGGAATTGGAGAAAGTAAATAAAGACAGAATAAATTGTATCTCTATGTTAGATAATATAAAAAGCGTTCTCGGTAGGGAATCGTATGGAGCATATGTAGAAAGGATAATGCAGAACATACGGAAAGAAGAAGCGATTAGAAATGATTTGCAAAATCAAATAGAAAAAATTCAGGAAACTACACAATGGTTTTTAAATAGGATGCAGGAATGGCGAAAAGCTTATCAGCAATTTCCGTGGTATGTACGATTATTAAAAAAGTTTTTCTGTTTTAAAAGCAAGATACAAAGATGGTCATTTTCCTTTGTAAATCAAGCGGAATTATCCTTTTTAAGACGTGATATGTCAATAGATGAGATAGAAAAAGTTTATATGCAGAAAATATGTGATAATGATTTGCAAAAAAGTCAGTTGCAGGAACAGAAGCTTTGTATAGACGATAAAATAGAAAAATTAAAAAGTCAAAAAAAAGAAATAGATATAAAGATGGAACATTTAAAAGAAGGATATCAAAACTTTGAAAAATATAATGTTGCAGTTCCGGAGGACAGTGTGTTAAATGAATTCGACTTGTGTAAATTGAACGATGTATTGGATCGGGTAAGATATGCAGAATTTTGGCTGGCAGTACATTATTATGAGAGTCGTTGGTTGAAGGAAGATAATCCGGTCAGTGAGAAGCAAAAAGGAAAAACATTTAAAAATATACTGGATGATATGTATCATCGGATTGCTATGATATCACCGTGTATGGTTATGACATTTTTTATGCTTCCAAAACAGTTTTGGGCATATGACGGAAATGATAAAAAGAACTATTTTATGTGTAACTATATAGATTTATTAGTCGTAGATGAAGCGGGACAGACATCTCCGGAGATTGCTGCCGCATCGTTTTCCTTAGCTAAAAAAGCAGTTATTGTAGGGGATGAAGAACAAATACCGCCCGTATGGGGAACTGCAAGAGCTCTTGATATTGCAATGGCAATCAGTAATGGTGTAATTGCAAATAAAGGTGAATACGGTATGCTTGAAGAAAATGGTTTAAATTGTTCTCAATCCAGTATTATGAAAATGGCTGCACTATCCTGTGAATTTAATAAATATAAAAGAGGGCTATTTTTAAGTGAACATCGCCGGTGTTATAATGAAATAATTACATATTGTAACAAACTGGTATATGAGGGGAAATTGGAACCTAAGAGGGGTTCCTTTTATGCAGCTGAGTACAATGAATTAAGAGGGCTTCTTCCGGTAATGGGATTCAGACAGGTTACCACCGCAAAATCAGAGAAATACGGAGGAAGCAGACGAAACAGAGAAGAAGCTGAGGCTATTATAATGTGGCTGCAGAAAAAATATGAAAAAATTTTATTATGCTACAGCGACAAAGATGGCATTGAGGAGAGAGGAGTATTGGGGATTATCACGCCTTTTAAGAGCCAAAGTTTTTTGATAAAGAATCTTATAAAACGTAGACTTCCGGAGTATTCAAAGTTTATTGATGTTGGAACTGTACATACGTTTCAAGGGGCGGAGCGAAAAGTCATTTTGTTTTCCAGTGTGTATGGAAGTGAAGATGGGTGTTATTTTATTAACAGAGCACCGGATCTTATGAATGTTGCGGTGTCTCGGGCAAAAGATTCGTTTTTGGTTTTTGGAGATAAAGAGTGCCTTACAGGAGGGGAAAAAACTGCGGCAGGATTGTTGAAAAAAATGGTGTTTGTGGAAGGGGAGGAACTATGTTAAGGAATATGATTAACAACATAAAGAAGTCTGTATGTAAAGCAAATGAGGACTTTATATTTGGTACGGATTTTGCGGACAAAATGGGATGGAATGAATTAGATGATATTAGACGAACAAATGGAATTTGTGATTTTTTTTAAGTTGGGACTATAAAGAAGATGAAAGAGATCGGAAATACAGAAAGGTAGAACAATGGCATTTTTAAAATTTATAGATAAAAAAGGTGCGGATTCTTTTATATCAGGAATAGTACAATTTGGACGGCTAAAAGAATATTTGTATATTGAAAAGAAAAAATGTGTTGGAAAAAATGATGAGATGGAAGGTAAATATTATACGACAAAATATCAGACGCCACAAGGAAAAGGGGTTAATTTTACGATTGATGCTAATAAACAGAAAAGGAATTTTGCCTTATGTTTATATCATTTAAATAACAAATATAGTACATCGAGAATAGAGGAGATGTTTGAATTTGGAGAGTATGTTGTAAAAATAGAGGATGAATTAGAATTTGATAAAAGAATAAAAAATGGGGCAAAAGAAAATAAATATCAGCTCTATAGCAGAGACGTTTTATATTATCGAGATGAGAGCATTAAAGATGAAATGAAAATTATGGATTTGATGACAAATAGTCTTGATGATTTGTCATTTATAAAGAGAAAGGAAATTTTCTCGTATCAAAATGAATATAGATATTTAATTGTAGATGAATTAGAAGAAAGAAAAAATATTAGATTTGAGATAGGAGATTTAAAAGACTTAGCAACTATTATGAGTAAATCTGAATTCTTGAAAACTTTATAAATGGGTGATTTCCTGCCTAAATTTGTAATCATTATGATTATAAAATAGGAAACGATAAAGAAATAGTGAGCGTGGTCCTGCTTAGTGGACGATTCAAAATGAGTAGAGATAAATACAAAATCTATTGCAGTCTATTACGCAAGATATGATAAAGAATAAAGATTGATGCATAGTCGATTGATTTCAAGATTAGGATTAATCGGTTATAGTTATGCACTAATGTTCAGAGGAGAGTTTTTTAGAGATGTGCTATATAAGAATATTTGAATTATGCGATAGATTATTATTAAATAATAAAATAGAGAGAAAAAGATGCAAGCGATGTCCTGCATCTTTTTTACAAAGAAAATATGTATGTCAAAGGGAATGTATGTTCGATATATTCTTGATTTATATCGGCAATTATGATAGCATGTTACCATGATAATAGTAGTGATGGGGAAAAGTACACAAAGTTATGTACGGATTTTTGGGTTGATATTAGACATAGTAAGAGAAAATTTCACTATGGAACATTTTGGATTAGTATCGGAATACGCCCTTACCGGCGATCAGCCGCAAGCTATTTGTTTTGCTCATTAATAAGGCAATTTTTATTACAGCAACTATAGAGAAAGAGAATAAGTTTAATTGTAAAGGAATTGAATTTGAAATCGAAATTCGAAATAAAGTAAAGGAGAAATTATGGATCATTTTGAATTAGTATCAGAATATGCTCCGACCGGCGACCAGCCGCAGGCCATCGACCAGCTTGTAAAAGGCTTTCAAGAAGGAAACCAATGCCAGACTTTACTGGGAGTTACAGGCTCTGGCAAGACGTTCACAATGGCAAACGTCATACAACAATTAAATAAACCAACACTCATAATCGCACACAACAAAACGCTGGCTGCGCAGCTATATGGAGAATTCAAAGAATTCTTCCCGAATAATGCGGTAGAATACTTTGTATCCTACTACGACTATTACCAGCCGGAAGCTTATGTTCCGTCCTCGGACACATACATTGCCAAAGACTCTTCCATCAATGATGAGATTGACAAGCTTCGCTTATCTGCCACAATGGCATTGACGGAACGGCGGGACGTGATCATAGTTGCCAGTGTATCGTGTATTTATGGTTTGGGAAGTCCTGTAGATTATCAGAATATGGTGATTTCTTTACGCCCGGGCATGACAAAAGACAGAGACGAGGTTATGGCAAAATTGATAGAAATCCAGTATGACCGTAATGACATGGATTTTCACCGCGGAACTTTCCGTGTTCGCGGCGATGTGGTGGAGATCATACCGGCGTATGAGAGCGATGTGGCGATTCGTATCGAATTTTTCGGAGATGAAGTTGAGCGGATTACGGAAATTGATATTTTGACAGGAGAGGTCAAAGACGAATTGTCACATGTGGCGATTTTCCCGGCGTCACATTATGTGGTGGATAAAGAAAACATAAAGCGTGCTGTAAATGATATAGAAAAAGAACTGGATGAGCGTGTGAAGGAGTTTAAACATGCAGATAAACTTTTGGAAGCGCAGAGAATTGCAGAGAGAACAAATTTTGATATTGAAATGTTGAAAGAAACCGGATTTTGTTCCGGAATCGAAAACTATTCGCGGCACTTGGCAGGACTTAGTCCCGGGCAGGCGCCATATACATTGATAGATTATTTCCCGGATGATTTTATTATTATGATTGATGAATCGCATAAAACCATTCCTCAGATCGGAGGTATGTATCACGGAGATCAATCAAGAAAATCTACCTTGGTAGATTATGGATTTCGTCTTCCGTCTGCGAAGGATAACCGTCCGCTGAACTTTGAAGAATTTGAGAGCAAGATCAACCAGGCGTTATTTGTATCTGCAACACCGGGAGTATATGAAGAAGAACATGAGCTTCTCCGTGTGGAACAGGTGATTCGTCCGACCGGACTGCTCGATCCGGAAGTTGTCGTGCGTCCTGTAGAAGGTCAGATAGACGATCTGATCGGGGAAATAAACAAAGAAATTTCCCAAAAGAATAAAGTTCTCGTAACAACTCTGACAAAGCGGATGGCAGAAGATTTGACGGATTATATGCGTGAGGTGGGAATTCGTGTGAAATATTTGCATTCGGATGTGGATACACTGGAACGTACAGAGATTATTCGTGATATGCGTTTAGATGTATTTGATGTGCTTGTGGGAATCAATCTTTTGCGAGAAGGTCTGGATATTCCGGAAATTACGCTTGTAGCGATATTGGATGCGGATAAGGAAGGATTTTTGCGTTCGGAAACGTCATTGATACAGACAATAGGACGTGCGGCGCGTAATGCACAAGGGCATGTTATTATGTATGCGGATAAGATAACGGAATCTATGCAGCTGGCGATCGATGAAACAAAACGGCGTCGTGAGATTCAGATGAAATATAATGAAGAGCATGGTATCACACCAAAGACGATTCAAAAATCAGTACGCGACCTGATCAGTATTTCTAAAAAAGTTGCGGCAGAGGAGCTGAAACTGGAAAAAGATCCGGAATCTATGAGCGTAAAAGAACTTAAAAAGCTGATTGCCGATCTTACAAAACAGATGAAGAAAGCGGCGGCAGAACTGAATTTTGAAAGCGCGGCAGAATTGCGGGATAAGTTGACAGAATTGAAAAAAATGTTGAATGAAATAGAAGGATAAAATACAAAATAAAATATGACTACAGGGAGGAAAAAGACGGATTATGAGTACGAAAATGGATGTTCGGAAATATATCAAAATAAGGGGAGCGAATGAGAATAATCTTAAAAATATAGATGTGGACATTCCCCGGAACGAACTTGTTGTACTTACAGGATTGAGCGGTTCGGGCAAATCTTCCCTCGCGTTTGATACGATTTATGCAGAAGGGCAGAGAAGATATATGGAATCATTATCTTCCTATGCAAGACAGTTTTTGGGGCAAATGGAGAAACCGGATGTGGAAAGCATAGAGGGACTGTCGCCTGCAATTTCCATTGATCAAAAGTCGACAAATCACAATCCGAGATCTACGGTCGGAACAGTGACTGAAATTTATGATTATTTCAGACTTTTATATGCAAGAGTCGGAATTCCTCATTGTCCTAAATGTGGAAAAGCAATTTCAAAGCAAACAGTCGATCAGATGGTTGATCGAATTATGTCAATGCCGGAAGGAACGAAAATCCAGCTTCTTGCTCCGGTCGTAAGAGGCCGGAAAGGAACACATGCAAAATTATTGGAAAAAGCAAAGAAAAGCGGATATGTGCGTGTACGTGTAGACGGAAATATGTACGAATTGACGGAAGAGATTATTCTTGACAAGAACTTGAAACATAATATTGAGATTATTGTTGACCGATTGATCGTAAAACAGGGGATTGAGAAGAGGTTAACAGATTCTGTGGAAAGTGTTCTGCATTTATCGGAAGGTTTGCTCAGTGTAGATGTGATCGGCGGGGAGATGTTGAATTTCAGTCAGAGCTTTTCCTGTCCGGATTGTGGGATCAGTATCGAAGAGATCGAACCAAGAAGTTTTTCATTTAATAATCCCTTTGGGGCATGTCCGACATGTTATGGATTAGGATATAAGATGGAGTTTTCAGAGGATTTGATGATTCCGGATCCGTCATTGTCGATTAATGAAGGTGCAATAGCGGTATTAGGGTGGCAGTCTTGTACAGACAAATCAAGTTTTACTCATGCGATACTTCAGGCGCTGTGCAGAGAGTATCAATTTGATCTGGACACACCGTTTGAAAAATATCCGAAGAAGATTCATGATATTATTCTTCATGGCACAAACGGGAAAGAGGTGAAAGTATTTTATAAAGGCCAGAGAGGCGAAGGCGTTTATGATGTTGCGTTTGAAGGGTTGATTAAAAACGTAGAGCGCAGATATAAAGAAACCGGTTCGGAGACGATGAAAGCCGAATATGAGACATTTATGAACATAACTCCGTGTTCGGCATGCCACGGGCAACGTCTGAAACCGGGAGCTTTGGCGGTAACCGTCGGAGAAAAAAATATTGCAGAAGTAACGTCGATGTCTATCGGAAAATTGCAAAATTTTCTTGAAGAGCTTGTATTAGGAGAAACACAGATGCTCATCGGAGGGCAGATTTTGAAAGAAATCAGAGCTCGGATCAAATTTCTTATGGATGTGGGACTTGATTACTTGACGTTGGCCCGCGCTACCGGAACACTTTCAGGCGGTGAGGCGCAGAGAATACGTCTGGCAACGCAGATCGGATCGGGTCTTGTGGGAGTAGCATATATTTTGGATGAGCCAAGTATAGGACTTCATCAGCGGGATAATGACAAGCTTCTTGCAACATTAAAGCATCTTCGTGATCTGGGAAATACGCTGATAGTCGTAGAGCATGACGAAGATACAATGATGGAGGCGGATTATATTGTAGATATAGGACCGGGAGCGGGAGAACACGGAGGCGAGGTTGTTGCCGTCGGAAATGCGAAAGAGATCATGAAAAATGAAAATTCGATTACAGGCGCATACTTATCGGGAAGGATCAAAATTCCGGTTCCGCAAGAGCGCAGACAGCCTAAGGGATGGTTGAAGGTGGTCGGCGCCCGGGAAAACAACTTGAAAAATATCGATGTGTCATTTCCTCTTGGAGTTATGACTTGTGTTACCGGAGTTTCAGGTTCGGGAAAAAGCTCTCTTGTAAATGAAATTTTGTATAAAAGGCTTGCACGTGATTTGAATCGCGCGAGAACAATTCCGGGAAAACATAAAAAAATAGAAGGGTTAGATCAGGTAGATAAGGTGATTGATATCGATCAGTCGCCGATCGGGCGAACCCCAAGGTCAAATCCGGCAACCTATACAGGTGTGTTTGATCTGATAAGAGATTTGTTTGCGGCAACTCCGGATGCAAAAGCGCGCGGATATAAGAAAGGGCGGTTTAGTTTTAATGTGAAAGGCGGACGCTGCGAGGCGTGCTCGGGAGACGGCATTCTTAAAATCGAAATGCATTTTTTGCCTGATGTATATGTTCCGTGTGAAGTTTGCGGGGGAAAGCGATATAATCGAGAGACTTTGGAAGTAAAATATAAAGGGAAAACGATTTATGATATTCTCAACATGACAGTGGAAGAGGCGTTGGAATTTTTTGCTCATGTTCCGAGTATCAGGCGCAAGATAGAGACATTGAACGATGTAGGTCTTTCTTATATCCGTCTCGGACAGCCTTCTACAGAATTGTCCGGAGGTGAAGCACAGCGCATTAAGCTGGCAACGGAACTTAGTAAACGGAGTACAGGAAAAACTGTGTATATTTTGGATGAGCCGACGACAGGACTTCATTTTGCGGATGTGCATAAATTGACGGAGATCTTGCGGCGTCTGACAGATGACGGAAATACGGTTATTGTAATCGAACACAATCTGGATGTTATAAAAACAGCAGATTACATTATTGATATCGGTCCGGAAGGCGGAGAACGCGGTGGTACGGTCGTTGCACACGGAACACCGGAAGATGTGGCAGAGAATGAAAATTCCTATACAGGGAAGTATATAAAGAAGATGCTGTAGAAAACACTGTAGTTATAAAAAATAACAGTTCAGTCTGCGCCATTCATAAAATCACGCTGTGTGCTTATTGTGGCCGGCGCCACTGTTTCGCTCATAAATGTGCGCTTGTCGCATACAGATGTCCGTTAGCGAAAACATGAGAGCATGTTTTGTGCTTTCCGTACACTGTAGGGCTGAACTGTTACAATAAAAATTATAAAAAAGTTGTAAAAAGTATCATGTAATTAAAAAAAAGGGTTTTCATTTTTTGTTGAGTCGATTATACTAAAGAATGCAGATTGGATGCAGGGGTATCATCCGGTCTGGAAATATGTGAATGATAAGACCTGTTTGGGGAGAGATACAGACATTTTCGTTTTTGAGGAGATGTCAGCGGGAAAAGAGTATAAAGATTTAGAAGGGAGAATGGAATATGTCGGTAGATATCGGAATAGATCTGGGAACAGCCAGTGTGCTTGTCTATGTCCGCGGCAAAGGAGTCGTTTTGAAAGAACCATCAGTTGTCGCGTTTGACAGAGATACGAATGTAATCAAAGCGATCGGGGAAGAAGCGAGACTGATGCTCGGAAGGACGCCTGGGAATATCGTTGCGGTTCGTCCTCTCAGGCAGGGCGTGATTTCGGATTATACAGTGACAGAAAAGATGATCAAATATTTTGTCCGAAAGTCGCTTGGTAAGAGAACATTCAAAAAACCGCGTATTAGTATCTGTGTGCCCAGTGGTGTCACAGAAGTGGAAAAGAAAGCGGTAGAAGAGGCTACTTATGCGGCAGGTGCGCGGGAAGTGCACTTGATTGAAGAGCCTGTAGCGGCCGCGATTGGCGCGGGAATTGATATTGCAAAGCCATGTGGGAATATGATTGTAGATATCGGCGGAGGTACTGCGGATATTGCGGTAATCTCACTGGGCGGCACTGTTGTGAATACATCGATTAAGGTGGCGGGAGATGATTTTGATGAGGCAATCGTCCGTTATATGCGTAAAAAACATAATCTTCTGATCGGTGAAAGAACGGCGGAAGATATAAAGATAAAGATAGGAACAACATATCCTCTTGTAGAGGAAGAGACTATGGAGGTTAGGGGAAGAAACCTTGTAACAGGATTACCGAAAACTGTTACGGTAACTTCTTCGGAGACAGAGGAGGCTTTGAGGGAAGCCACCGGGCAGATTGTTGAAGCTGTGATAGCGGTATTGGAGCAGACTCCGCCGGAGTTGTCGGCAGATATACTTGACCGTGGAATCGTTTTGACAGGCGGAGGTTCTATGCTTCGCGGATTAGAGGAATTGATCGAGGAGAGGACAGGCATTAACACGATGACAGCGGAAGATCCGATGAAAGTTGTTGCGATCGGAACAGGACAATTTGTTGAATTTATGAGCGGACGGGGCGAAGTCTGACGTGAAGAGCTGATTTGGCAAAGAGAGAGAAGGAGCAGGGATGTGAGCAATACGGCACATCCCTGTTATAATGTGGATATAAAGCGAAATATTGTGGAAAACAATAACGGAAAGAGGAAAGATCTGTGGAAAAAGTTACGGGATATGTAGGTCACATTGTGTTTCGGAATGCAGAAAACGGATATACAGTGTTTCATTTGGAAAATGATGACGGAGAAGTGACCTGTGTGGGGAATTTTAATTACATTACAGAAGGGGAACTGTTGGAAATAACGGGGGAGTATGTGACTCATAGTGTGTATGGAAATCAGTTGAAGGTAATGTCTCACGTTGTGAAAGAACCGGAAGATCTCGTATCCATAGAACGGTATCTTGGATCGGGAGCCGTTAAAGGAATCGGGGCGGCTCTGGCGGGACGTATTGTCAGGAAGTTTAAAGAAGATACTTTTCGTATCATAGAAGAAGAACCGGAGCGTCTTGCCGAAATCAAAGGAATCAGCGAGCGTAAAGCAAGAGAGATTTCATCACAGTTAGAAGATAAAAAGGATTTGCGAAAGGCAATGATCTATCTTCAAAAGTATGGAATTTCTGCGAAATTGGCAGCAAAGATATATAATCATTATGGTATGCGTGTATACAAAGTGATGGAAGAAAATCCGTATGAACTTGCGGATAATATTGAGGGGATCGGATTTCGTACCGCAGATGAGATTGCGGCACGCATCGGAATCCATACAGATTCCGATTACCGGATTAAAAGCGGACTGTTTTATACATTGCAGCAGGCAGTAGGAGAAGGGCATATCTATCTTCCTCAGGAGGAACTTTTACGTCGTGCAAGAACGCTTTTGGAAGTGGAGATTGACGATATAGAAAAGCATGTGATGGATCTGTGCATTGAGAAAAAAGTGGTTATGAAAGAATGTGTCAATGAAAACAAAAATGAAAATGAAATCAGGATTTACCCGGCACATTATTATTATATGGAATTGAATACGGCGAAAATGCTTCATGATTTGAATATAAATTGTGATATGCCGGAGGAAATGATGGAAAGACGGCTCTGTAAAGTGGAGCGGGCAGAAGAGATCAAATTGGATCCTAAGCAGCATACAGCGGTGATTGAGTCGATCAAACACGGTTTGCTTGTGTTGACCGGAGGACCGGGAACGGGAAAAACAACGACAATTAATACAATGATCCGTTTTTTTGAGAGCGAAGGGATGAGCATTCTTTTAGCAGCGCCAACCGGAAGGGCGACAAAGAGAATGACAGAAGCTACCGGATATGAGGCGCAGACGATCCATCGTCTTTTGGAAGTGAATGTAAATCCCGAAGAAGCGGAAAATTCGGGAGGATTTTTAAGAAATCGGCAGAATCCCCTTGAAGCGGATGTGATTATTATTGATGAAATGTCTATGGTTGATCTGACATTGATGCATGCGCTTTTGTCTGCAGTTATACCGGGGACAAGACTGATACTTGTAGGAGACGTAGACCAACTTCCGTCTGTGGGACCGGGAAGCGTATTGAAAGATATCATTGCATCGCATCGGTTTCCTGTTGTGACACTGACTCGTATTTTTCGTCAGGCAGGAGAAAGTGATATTATAGTAAATGCACATAAAATCAATGCAGGAGAGCCGGTTATTCCCGATAATAAGAGCAGAGATTTTTTCTTCTTACGAAGACAGGATGCAGATACGATCATAGGTATTGTGATCATGCTTATCCAGAAAAAGCTTCCGAAGTATGTAGGGGCAGATCAAAACGAGATCCAAGTTATGACGCCGACGAGAAAAGGACTTCTTGGGGTAGAACGTTTAAATGAAATCCTTCAGAAATACTTGAATCCGGAAGAACCGAAAAAGGCGCAGCGTGAGATTAACGGCAGGCTGTTCAGAGAAGGCGATAAAGTAATGCAGATTAAAAATAATTATCAAATCGAGTGGGAAGTATCTACAAAATTCGGTCTGACGGTAGACAAAGGAACCGGTGTGTTTAACGGAGATATGGGAGTGATTACAGAGATTAACGAGTATACGGAAACGATAGAGGTAGAATTTGACGAATCTCGAAAAGTAAAATATGGGTTTGATATGACAGAAGAACTGGAACTGGCATATGCAATTACCGTACATAAGTCACAGGGGAGCGAATATCCGGCAGTTATCATTCCTCTTTTGCCGGGCCCGAAGCTTCTTTATAACCGGAATCTGTTGTATACTGCGGTGACAAGGGCAAAAAAATGTTTGACGATTGTAGGGAGTGAGGCAGTATTTCAGGAAATGATACAAAACAAAAACGAACAGGCGCGGTATACAAGTTTGGCGGAACGTATACAAGAATTTTAAATCTGCTATATCCGAAAGTATGCCCTTTCTGCGGGGAAATTTCGCCGGAAGGGGTTTGCGCGGAGTGTAAAAAGAAGATTATATACGTCAGACAGCCAAGATGTATGAGATGTGGGAAGCCGATAAAAGATGAATATAAAGAATATTGTTCGGATTGTGCAAAAAGAACATCGCATATTACCCAGGGGCGAAGTTTGTGGCTTCATAAAGAACCGGTATCAACGGCGATATATAAATTCAAATATAATAATAAGCGCAGTTGGGGAGAATTGTTTGCGGCAGAAATGGCACAAGCTTATAAAGATCAAGTTATAAAATGGGGAATTGAGGAAATTATCCCCATTCCTCTGCACAAATCTCGAAAGAGAAAAAGAGGGTATAATCAGGCGGAGATTATAGCAAAATGTTTGTCGGAAAAGACAGGAGTGTCTCTAGTGTCAGATGCTTTGTTTCGAGTGAAAAAAACGACGGCGCAGAAAAAGTTGGACAGGCAGGAACGAATGGGAAATCTAAGGGATGCATTTGCTTTGTCAGAAAGATGGAAACCTGTGGCGAATGTGCTTCTGATCGACGATATTTATACAACGGGAGCGACAGTAGAGCAGGCAGCAAAAATATTAAAAAAGGCAGGGGCGCAAAATGTGTACTTTTTGACTATAAGCATTGGACAAGGTATTTAAATATATGATATAATAATCATACATATGTAATTATTTACCGTATTTGGAATATAGTATATGGATTTCGGAAAATACATAGGAGGACGGGAAGACGTCATGTTAGATAAGAGGAAAATACGTTTGATGACTCGGGCTGCTATTTATGAAAAAAACTATGGAGAAGAAGATTTTAAGATCAGCAGCTATTATAAGAAAGATTATTCGAGTTTAAATACATGGGTCACGCTTATTTGGATCACAGTCGGTTATGGATTGGCGGTTGCAGTGCTGTTTCTCGGTTGGGGAGAGGCTGCGATGGAAGGCATCACGCTTGCAAAGTTATTTGTTTTTGCCGCGGTGGCGATAGGCGCTTATGTGTCGCTGCTGATAGCATATGGAATCGGTGCGGGAAGCTTTTATAAAAATAAGCATATCAAGGCAAAACAGAGAGTGAAAAAGTATCTGAGAGACCTTTCCAGAATCGAGAAGATCAACAATAAGAAGGAGATAAATTAATCATGAGTACATTGCTTGTTTGGAGAGAAAAGCTGCAGAGAATATATGCGTTATATTCAATTTATATTCAAAAAGGGCTGCAGTTTGTGACAGGGCTGGTTTTGTTTTGGGTTATCAACTCTAACATAGGTTTTATGAAGCCGGCATCTTCAGTTTTTTGCACATTGGGATTGGCAGTGATCTGTACATTTCTTCCGATGACAATTACCGTTTTAGCGGCGACAGCATTGATACTCGCACATTTTTATGCGTTGTCGCTTCCGATTGCGCTTGTGGCGCTCGTCATTTTTATTTTAATGTATATTTTCTATTTTCGTTTTACCCCGAAAAAAGCATGGCTTGTGTTGATTTCGGGACTTGCGTTTAGTTTGAAAATCCCGTTTGTAATCCCGATTGCATTCGGTCTGCTTGGATCGCCGGTGTGGATTGTTCCTGCATCATGCGGAATTATCACCTATTATATGACAGATTATGTGAAAGTATCCGCGGCAGCGCTAAAGGAGGCAGATGCATCCGGTATAGCGGCTAATTTGATGAGTTTTACAAAGCAAGTGCTTGCAAGTAAAGAAATGTGGCTTATGGTCATGGCAGTGACGATAGGAATTCTTGTTGTGAATTTTGTCCGTACAAGAGGTGTGGATCATTCTTGGAAAATTGCGTCGGCAGCGGGAGCGGCAGTAACGGTTGTTGTTTCAGCGGCAGGTAATATTGTATTAAGTACAAATATATCTTATATAGAAATTATATTGAGCGCGGTTCTTGGCGCGGTGACAGGACTTGTGCTGGAACTTCTTTTCTTTTCCGTAGATTATTCTCGTACGGAGAATATCCAGTTTGAGGATGATGAATACTATTATTATGTAAAAGCCGTTCCTAAAGTCGGAGTAGCCGTTCCGGAAAAGAAGGTAAAACGGATTACTGAAAACCAGCCTCAGGAAACGACGGTGATCAGAGAAGATGCGGATTTGAACAATATAAATACAGAGAATGATGCGGATGATATTCTTTTGACAAGAAGTTTGAGTAAAGAACTCGGTTTGGAAAAACAAAGACCGGAGTAAATCGAAGTAAACGGTAAGGTGGTGATTACGGTATGTTAGATTGGATAAAAAGTATTTTAGACAATTATACAAATGGAATGTATTTTCCTAACATCCATATTAAAGATGTGATCGAAATACTGATCGTTGCCGTAATCGTGTATGAGATCATGCTTTGGATCAAGAATACAAAAGCGTGGATGCTTCTTAGAGGAATTATTATGCTGGGGGTATTTATTCTTTTGGCATGGATTTTTCAGATGCATACGATTTTGTATTTGGCGGCGCAGTCGATCAACGTACTGGCTATTGCGGCTGTAGTGGTGTTTCAGCCGGAACTGCGTCGTGCGCTTGAAAAACTCGGAGAGAAAAACCTGCTTAGCAATATTAATCCGTTTGATAAAAACAGAGAGAATGAACGTTTTTCTGATCAGACAGCAGAAGGTATAGTGACGGCATGTTTTGAAATGGGAAAAGTATGTACAGGAGCCTTGATCGTAGTAGAGCAGGCGATTCAGCTTACAGAATATGAAATGACCGGAATTGAATTGGACTGTAAGGTGTCACCTCAGGTTTTGATCAATATATTTGAACATAATACACCGCTTCATGACGGAGCGATTATTATACGAGGAGACCGGATTACTTCGGCTACATGTTACCTTCCTCTTTCTGATAATATGCGCATCAGCAAAGATCTCGGAACGAGGCACAGGGCGGCTTTGGGAATGAGTGAGGTATGTGATGCTCTTGTAATCGCGGTGTCGGAGGAAACAGGTCTTGTTTCCGTAGCTATGGGCGGTCAGCTTGACAGAGGGATTACAAGGGAAGAATTGAGAAAGCGTCTTAGTCAGATTCAGTATAGAAATGCCGAGTCAAAGCGGTTTTTCTTGCGGAAAGGATGGCGCAGAAAATGAAAAAATATAAGTTTACGGATAATTTGGGATTAAAGATCATAGCGGTTATTTTTGCGGCGTTCTTATGGCTTATTGTTGTGAATCTTGATAATCCCGTAAGTACACAGACTTTCAGCGAGGTTCCGGTAACGATTATAAATGAGGATATTATTTTATCGGCAGGCGATACCTATCAGGTGCTTGGGGAAGAAAAAGTAAGTGTTGTTGTATCGGCGACAAGACAAGTGCGGCAGAAACTGACAAAAGAAGATATTGTCGCGACAGCGGATATAAAGGAGATGGATACAAGTACAGGACTTGTTCCGATCAAGATTTCCATACCGAATTATGCCGGAAAATATGAATCTGCGGAGGCGGCGCCGAGAAATCTTCAGATACAGAGAGAAAAATCGGGAAAGAAAGTCCTTTCCCTTACGGTAAGCACAGGGGATTCTAAAGTAAGAGATGGGTATATTTTAGGTGATATGACGGTTAATCCGGATAAAGTGACGATCACAGGACCGGAGTCGATCCTTGACCAGATTGATCGGGCGGTTGCTCTTATTGATGTAGAGGGATTGGCAAAGGACAGCGAGGAGACAGCAAAACTTGGGTTGTATGATATCAGCGGCAACCCGATCAGTCAGACACGGCTGGGAAATAATCTTGGCGAGGGCGGCATTACTGTGTCTGTTGAAGTGTTAAAGATCAAGAGCGTTCCGATTTCACTCAGTGTTTCGGGAACTCCGGCAGAAGGCTATAAGTATACAGGGTACAGCAGTGAACCGGAAACTGTTCAGATTTACGGGGAAAAAGATGTGGTCGATAAAATTGAGGAAATAGATGTTCCTGTTATTGATGTCAGCGGAGCTTCACAACCGATTCAGAAATCTGTCAATATCTCAGAATATCTGCCGGAAGGAGTTCAGCTGGTAGATGAGAAAACTGCCAATATAACAGTTACTGCAATGGTGGAAGAAGAAGGAACGCGAACGATCAATTTTATGGTAAGTTCGATCCAGATCAATAATCTGGCAGAGGGTCTGCAAGTATCTTATGAGCCGGATGCGGAGATAGCGCTTCGTTTTAGCGGTGATCAGAAAGCATTGGAAATGCTGGATATCAGCAATGCGGTTTCTGTGGATATGTCTGCATATGTAGTGCCGGGAGTATATGATGTGCATGTAGATGTGGATATTCCGGAAGGAATTACATTGATGAAGAAAGTGACAGTTCAGCTTACTGTTGCGGAGAAAGAGCAGGAAGGCGGCAACGAAAGCGATACGAATACAGAACAAAAAGGACAGTAAGCTGCTTTTGGAACGGAAGATGGCTGTTATGAATGGAAAGTAGGCGAAAACAGAGAAAAAGCAGCAGCATAAAGGGAGACGGAATAATGGTAAGAAAAAAAATAGTGATCGATAATCCTACAGGACTGCATTTGAGACCTGCAGGAACATTCTGTAAAGCTGCGATTCAGTTCGAGAGCAAAATCACAGTTCAGAAAATTACAAAAAATGAAAATGTAACTGCAAATGCCAAGAGTGTACTCAGCGTACTTGGGGCGTGTATTAAAGATCGAGATGAAATAGAAATCATCTGTGAAGGCGAAGATGAAGAAGAAGCTTTACAGGAGATGATCCGAGTTGTAGAAAATGAACTTATTTGAATATAATATCGTGTGATTGAAGAAAGAGGAGAAAAAGATGAGCAGAGCGACATTGGTTATAATGGCGGCAGGAATAGGGAGCAGATTCGGAGGGGGAATTAAACAGCTTGCCCCTATAGGACCGAACGGAGAGATCATAATGGATTACTCCGTTTATGACGCGATAGAGGCCGGATTTGATAAAGTTGTGTTTGTTATAAGGAAAGATCTGGAGAAAGATTTTAAAGAAGTAATCGGAAATCGGATCGCACAGAAGGTTGAAGTTGCGTATGCCTATCAGGAAGTTTCGGATATTCCGGCAGAATATGCCGAAAAGTTTGTAGGAAGAACAAAACCGTGGGGAACAGGTCAGGCAATTTTGTGTTGTAAAGATGTTGTTTCTGAACCGTTTCTTGTAATTAATGCGGATGATTATTACGGCAAGAGCGCTTTTAAAGAAGCGTACTCTTATTTGACAAGTATTCCCTCTGCTGATAAAATACAGGTTTGTATGGTTGGATTTGTATTGAAAAATACCTTAAGTGAAAACGGCGGTGTGACAAGAGGAATTTGTCGTGTTGATGAAAACGGAATGCTTCAGGAGATCATTGAAACACATAATATAGAAAAAGACGGAGATAAAGCGGTTGTTCGGGAAGGCGATATTGAAACAGAGTACGATGCAGACTCTCCGGTATCTATGAATATGTGGGGATTAACGCCGGAATTTTTTGCAATATTAAAGAACGGATTTGAACAGTTTTTAAATAAAACAGATATGGAAGATTTGAAAGCTGAATACTTACTTCCGACGATTATAGGCGAACTGCTGAAAGAAGGAACTGTGAGCGTAAAAGTGTTGAAGTCTGAAGATCAATGGTTTGGAGTGACATACAAAGAAGACCGTGAAACGGTTGTGGAAGCCGTGAAAAGTCTGATAGATAAAGGAATTTATCCGGACAAGCTGTAAGGCTGAACAGGGTACACATAAAAAACCGTACATTTGAAAAACGGAAAAAGGAATTGCTGAAATGTCAAAGAAACAAAAACCGACCGGAAATACCGGACGAAAAAATCAAATTAAGGGAAAATATGCGGAGAGATCCAGAAAAAATGGTTTCGGAAAATTCTGTCTGATTTTGCAGGTTATTATGAGTGCGGCATTTATGGGGGTACTCGTACTGCTTGATATGCTTCCTTTGAAATATTTGGCGCTTGCCGCGCTGATCCTTTTCTTTTTGTGGTGCATTACATTTACGACACAGGCAGTTAGAAAGAAAAAAGGAGTGACGGGAAAAGTATACAGTATTCTTCTGATTGCTGTTTTAGCTGTGGGCACATATTACATTGCAAAGACAAATGATATGATCGCGGCAATTACAAGCGGCGGTTCAAAAGTTGATAAGATGGTAGTGGCTGTTTTAAAAGATGATCCGGCAGAAACATTGGAGGATGCATCCGATTACGAGTTCGGAGTTCAATTTAATACCGGAGCTGAGAACATGAAAGCTGCTGTTATGGATATTCAGGATCAGATCGGAGATATATCCACAACAGAATACAAGTCTGTTCAGGAACAGGCAGAGGCGCTTATTTCGGGAGAAGTGGACGCAATTATATACAATCAGTCTTATACAGAATTGATGGAAAATGCTGTTGAAGGCTACAACGATCAGATCCGGATCATTTATAAGCACGAGATTGAAACGAAGTTTGATTTCGGAGGTTCGGCAAAAGACGACAGTTTGACTAAAAAGCCATTTACTGTGTATATTAGCGGAATTGATACATACGGAGACGATGCGGACGATGACCGTGATTCCATACGAAGTGATGTGAATATCATTGCAGTCGTAAATCCGACGACGCATCAGATTTTGCTGATTACGACACCGCGAGATTATTATATTCCGATACCCGGAATATCCGATGGAATGAACGATAAGCTGACACATGCCGGAACATATGGAATAGATGTGTCCATGGAAACGCTCGGTGCGTTGTATGAAACGGATATTAACTATTATGTAAGATTAAACTTCAGTTCCCTTATTGAGATTGTAGATATCTTAGGAGGAGTAGATGTTTACTCGGAATATGCATTTACGACAGGATGGGAATCCGGTTATGAGATGGAAGTACAGCAAGGAATAAATCATTTTGACGGAAAACAAGCGCTTGCTTTCAGCAGGGAACGGCATGCATTGGAAGGCGGAGACAATCAAAGAGGTAAGAACCAACAGGCTGTTATAACAGCTATGCTTAAAAAAGTGCTTTCACCGACGATGCTTTTGAAAGCAAATTCGATCATTAATCAAGTGAGTCAGGATGTAGAGACAAACATTTCACAGGGACAGCTGAATTCTCTTGTGAAAAGCCAGCTTAAGTCAGGGGCAAAATGGACAATTCAGTCTGTGGCGGCAAGCGGAACAGATGGGGAGGATTATTGCTACTCTGTGCCGGACATGCCTTTATATGTGCTCTATCCTGATGAAGAAGTTGTGAACAGTATTGTTGAATTGGCGAATATCGTGGAAGAAGGCGGAAGTCTTGAAAGCGGAGAGGCGTTGAATTAATACTGATTATAAAGAATGCATAGAAATAACGTTACTGTTATATTTGAATTATAAAAGAAATAGATGAAAAGCAGAGCTGTTTACAGGCGTGGAATAGATAACTGTAGAAAGCTCTGTTTTTTGTTATCTTGAGTACGTGGAAAGAAATTATGAAATGATATGTAAATAGTATGGCGCTAAAAAGTGGTGGTAGTGGTTGTATCTATATATGTAAAAATCAGTTGACATTGATTTTACAAAAAGTTAAACTGATAAAGAATTTAAAAGAAAATTAAAGAAAAATTAATAATATACATATTTTAGAGGTGCAAAAATGCAGAAGTTTCAAAAAATGATTAAATATTTAGGAACAGCTATATCCGTTGTAATGGTAGGATTAGCGATATTATTAGGATTTAGCGTTCGGTGGATGTTTAAAACATGGCCTAATTTGGCAGTAGATGAATTGGTATTCCATCTCACGGAACCTTTAAGTGGTGCCAATCAGGATATGATTATAGAATATATAGTACAGTGTATTGTACCAATGCTTCTTGTTTTAATTTTGTTTTCTGTGCTTTTATTTTTTAAAAGAAAAACAAAGTATTATGTTTGTTTTGTTATAACGGGAATATTCTTTTCAATGGGTGCGATTGTGGTTTCTTTGTATATAGCATGGGAAAAAGCAGGAATAGGAGAATACTTATATAATCAATTTGCAAAATCTAATTTTATAGAAGAAAATTATGCAGATCCGAAAAATATAGATTTAGAATTTCCTGAGCAAAAAAGAAATCTTATTTATATTTATTTGGAATCTATGGAAACAACATATGCAGATGAAAACAACGGCGGTGCGTTTACGGAAAATTATATTCCGGAGTTGACGAAGCTTGCACAAGAAAATGAAGACTTCTCGGGAGAAACAACAGATCTTAACGGTGGCCATACAGTAGAAGGAACTACGTGGACAATGGCAGGAATGTTTGCACAGACTTCGGGACTTCCGTTAAAAACAAGCATAGATGCGAATGATATGGATACGCAGGAACATTTCTTCCCGGGTATTACGACTTTGGGAGATATATTAAAAGAACAGGGGTATTCTCAAACACTGCTTATCGGATCAAAAGCTGAATTTGGCGGGAGAAAAGTATATTTTTCAGAGCATGGAGATTATTTTCTGGATGACTATGATTATGCAATAGAAAATTCTAAGATACCTTCTGATTATAAAGTCTGGTGGGGATATGAAGATGAAAAGTTGTTTGAGTTTGCAAAAGAAAAATGCACGGAGCTTTCCCGGCAAGAAGAACCTTTTAATCTTACAATGCTTACGGTAGATACACATTTTGAAGATGGATATATGTGTGAAAAATGTCCGAATGATTATGGGGATCAGTATGCAAATGTTATGGCGTGTTCAAGTAAACAAGTTTATGAGTTTATTGAGTGGGTAAAACAACAGCCGTTTTATGATAATACGACAATCGTATTATCGGGGGATCACTTGACAATGGACAGTGACTTTTGTGTAAAAGTAGATGAAGAAGGAAAGTATGATCGAAGAACATATACGGCGTATATTAATTCTGCTGTTAATCCGGTAAATAATATGAAGAGAACATATACAACAATGGATAATTTTCCTACAACACTGGCTGCAATGGGCGTCAAAATAGAAGGAAACAGATTAGGACTTGGAACGAATTTATTTTCAGAAGAGTTGACATTAATGGAAAGCGTTGGAGAAGAGGAGTTAAAAGCAGAGCTGAAAAAGAAATCTGAATTTTTACAAAAAGTTTCAGGAATAGATAAAAATAATGAAACTGTACTAATTAGAGGAGGAAAAATGGAAGGAGCTTGTATTGAAGCAGAAGTAGGATCAGATTCTATAAAAGTAAATATAGAAGAAATAAATCCTGCAATAAAAGAAAAGTTAAAGACGATTGTTTTGGCGGTGTGGACAGAAGAAGGTCAAAGAGACTTACAGTGGATAGAGGCTGAAAAAATTAGTGATAATCAATATGAAGTAAGTATAAAAATGGATTTATTCAATAATGCAAAAGGAAAATATTATATTGATGTTCGGGCAGTAGAATTTACAGATGTAGAATATGTAATAGGAAGTACTGAATGTAAAGTAGAATAAGAAGCTACAAGGGGATTCTTCCTTAAATGGAGGAATCCTTTTTGCAATGGAAAAACTTGTAATTGTAAAGAAACTTTGTTTTTGTTATTATTAGTAAGTAGTATTTAATAAGGTGAATAAGAGGAGTGCGACAATATGAAGAAGAAAAGATGCTTATCGGTAGTGATAATAAGTTTATTGCTTGGAATATCTTGTTTTATTATGGCAGGTTGTGCAAATAAAGACAATGAAGATAAAGACGATACGAAAATAGAACAAAATCTAGATAAAAAAGAAGATGCAGAAGATTTCAATAAAAAAGATGAAGAAGCAGATGAGAATAAAAAGGTTGAAGAAGATGAGGATGAAGACGAAAATTCAAGGGAAGCCAGAGTTTATTATGTTGATGACATAACCGGAGAGATAATGGGAAAACCATTACAGTTAAAACGGAATATGATATATGGAAGGCTCTTCAGGGGAACGGAATTTTGACGGAAGGTTGTCAGCTGTTAAGTTTTAAAGTAAATGAAGAAACACATCTGATCGATCTGGATTTTAATGCTGCAACCGGAGAATACATACGAAGTATGGGAACAACCGGTGAAATACAGATTATAGGATGCATTATTAATACATATCTTGAGACATATGACTGTGATGGAATAAAACTGACTGAAGAAGGAAAAGTTTTGCAAACATCACATGGAGCTAATTATGACGGTTATAGCGGAATAATGTCATTTTGAAATTGAGATTAAAGAAATAGTATAAGAAGAAAAGCGAGTAAGGAGATATACAAGAGAAGTATGAAGAGAAAAATAAAAAAGATAATTGCAGGAATCTTGTTTGCCAGTATGCTTACAGGAAATGTTTCGATGAATGTTGTTTACGGAACGGAAAACTATGGAGATAGAATAGAAGAAAATCAGTCAGCGAATATAGAAGATGGGGGTAAACAATTTACTGAAGAGGATAATACACAGAATCAAAATCAGAATAAAACAGAAGATGGACTAAATGAAGATCAGTCTTCTGTTAATACAGATGCCACTGAAGGAACAGAGCAAGAAGTAGAAAGTGGAAAAATAGGGATTACTTATGGGAAAGTGAACTTTGTGTATATTGAAAGTCCCTATGTACAAACTCCCGGTACACAAAGAATTGTGTTTTCATTTGATAAAGAAATTACAGGGGCAGAAACAATAGCCTTAATGATCGAGGATGAAGAAGGTAATCAAGAGGAATGGAATCTCGCAAAACAGTCGGGAACATTATATCTGTTTGAAAAAGAATATGCGCAGGGTGTATCAGCGGGAATTTATAAAGCAACAAATCTTCTTATAAAAAGTAGTGCAGAAGAAAAGAAAATTGCACTTGATGATATCGGGGTCAAAGCTGAATTTGGTGTGGATACCGAATATGAAGGGATTGAAGAATTAAAACCGGTTGAAGGTCAATTTTCTGAAGAAGAGTCGAGTGTAGAAACTTCGGTTGTAACAATAGATGAAAATGGAGTTGCAGAAGCACAAGATAATATAGCAGAAGCATTGGAGGTGGTCAGTGCAGATCGAATGAATACGGTAAGTACTTATGGGAACGCTTCTGATGCAAAATCGGGAAATGTTGTGGTCGCGTTAGACCCGGGGCATGATGCAAATGATGCGGGAGCACAAGGGTATGGATTAAGGGAAGAAGACTTAACATTAAAGATTGCCAATTACTGTAAACAGGAACTTGAGCAATATGCAGGTGTTACAGTATATATGACACGCACAGGTGCTGCGTGTCCTTACAATAAGCCGGGAATTACGTGTATGGAAGATCGCGTAAAAGCGGCTGTAAATGCAGGAGCTAAAATATTTGTTAGCTTTCATCTTAATTCTTCTGTATCGTCAGCTGCAAGTGGAGCAGAAGTAATTGTGCCTAATAATAGTTGGAAAGCAGAAGTGGGTGCGGCAGGTCGTAAATTAGGAGAAGCAATTTTAGATGAGCTTGTGGCAATCGGATTAGGAAGACGGTCTGTATACAGTAAAGATACTACAATTAATGAAAAATATCCGGATGGTTCTATTTCAGACTATTTTTCTGTTCAGATTCATTGTAAAGAACATGGAATTCCGGGACTTATTGTAGAACATGCATTCCTTTCAAATGGTAGTGATGTAAATAATTTTTTGAAAACGGAATCAGGACTTAAAAAGCTTGGAGTTGCAGACGCTACAGGGATTGCAAGATATCTCGGATTGCAAAAAATGGGAGTAAGAGTTAATGTTCCGGAGGGAACGTACACCTTGGATAGTGTATTGGCATCAGGAAAAGGTATTAAAATAAGCAATGATCTTTTCACTTCAGGAGCGGGAACAGTTTTATCCACAAAAAAAGAAAATATTTCTTCACAACGATTTGAAATAGTTAGTATCGGAAATGGTTATTATAATATCATTGCTGAGCATTCGGGAAAAGCGTTGCAAGCAGTTGGAGATGGAAAAGCAGGTTACGCGTATATAGAACAAAGAGAGAGAAATAGTGCTTTAGAAGCACAAAAATGGTGTTTTATTGATGCGGGAAACGGAACATATTATATTATGTCAGCGTTGAATACTTGTATAGATATACACTCGGGAGTGACAAGCGATGGGAATACAGTATGGACATATACTTGTAATCAAAGCAATGCTCAAAAGTGGAAATTGACTAAAGCTGATAATAAAACGATAGAAAACGGTACATATACGATTGCAAATAGTGTAAATAAAAATCAAGTCCTTACAGTATCAAAAGAATCATCAGATAATTTCGCCAATGTTGAATTAGATAGTCTGAAAAATATTTCGGCACAGAGATTTGAAGTGGAATATGTCGGAAACGGATATTATAAGATCGTGGCAGAACACTCGGGAAAAAGCTTAGATATTTTAAATGGATCTGAGAAGAAAAATGCGAATTTGCAGCAATATGCATGGAATAGCAGTGATGCTCAACTTTGGAAATTTGTAAAAGCAGATAACGGAACATATTATATAAGATCAAAATTAGGAACAACAATAGGGTTAGCAACATCGAATGTGGTTTCGGGAACGAATGTATGTATGGATCAGGTGAATGGAAATAATATCCAGAAATGGGTGCTGAAAAAAGCGGAGAATGCACCTGTTGCAAATGGAAGGTATGTTATTTCAAATGCAAAATTTTCTGAGAATGTAATTTCGATTAACGGACAAAATGCTACGCTTGGAACATATGTGGGTGCGAAAAATCAGATGTTCGATATAAAGTATATGGGAGCCGGATATTATCAAATTTTATCGGTTCAATCAGGAAAATCTTTGGATGTGGCAAATGCATCGAGTGAACCAGGCGCAAATTTGTGGGAATATTCATGGAACGGAAGTAACGCTCAACTTTGGAAGTTTATCGTTAATTCGGATGGAAGTTATTACATAAAATCAAAATTGGGAACAGTTGTAGATATTTTTAGTGGAATTATCGCCGAAGGAACAAATATTCAAATGTATACGGCGAATGGAAGTGACGCGCAAAAATGGAAACTGGAATCGGGAAAAGAGGGGATTGATGAAAGACCTCTTGAGAACGGAACATATACGATATCAAATGCAACAAACAGTAAGCAGGTTTTAGATATAGCGTCTGCGGTGGAAACAGATTATGCAAATATCCAGATGTATGCCTCCAATAATACATCAGCACAGAGATTTGAACTATATTATGTGGGAAATGGATATTATCAGATTCTTTCTGAAAAGTCCGGAAAGTCCTTAGATGTAGCAAACGGATCTAAGAAGCAGGGTGCGAATGTATGGCAGTATTCATGGAATGGATCAGAAGCACAACTTTGGAGGATTATCGAGGCGGAAGACGGTGGATATTATTTACAGTCGAAACTGGGAACATTTCTTTCCATTAGTGGAAATACAGCTTCATCAGGGATGAATGTACAGATGAGTTATCTGGAGAGCGGTAAAAGACAACAATGGAAATTTGAAGCATCTACTTATCAGCCGGTGAAAGATGGAAAATATACATTAAGAAGTTCTAAAGAATCTGAATACACTATAGATGTAGCGAATGCTTCTAAAGTGGATGGTGCGAATGTATGGTTGTATTATTATAATGGCACGAAGCCACAGCGGTTTAATATTTCCTATGTGGGAAAAGGATATTATAAAATTATTGCCGAGCATTCGGGAAAAGCACTGACAGTAGAAAATGATACGCGAAAAGCGGGTGTGAATGTAGTGCAAAAAAAATGGGTTGCAAATTCAGATACACAGCTTTGGAAATTTGTGAGTACAAGCGAGGGGTATTATATTCGATCCAAAACAGGTACAGTTCTTGATATTTGGAGCGCTGTGTATGCACCATATACAAATATTTGGACGTATACAGCAAACGGTAGTTTGGCACAGAAATGGCATTTGGAAAAAGAATATGATTCGATCGAAGTTCCGGAAGGAATATATACGATTCAGACAGCGTTAAGTTCATCGAAAACTTTAGATATCGCCAATGGTTCTAAAGCAAATTTTGGAAATATTTGGATCTATAATATAAATAACACGGAGGCACAAGAATTTGAGATTGAGAAAGTGTCTGACGGATATTATAAGATAGAGTCAAAATTATCCGGAAAAGTATTGGATGTGGCAAATGGATCAAGAACAGCAGGTGCAAATGTATGGCAGTATTCGTGGAACGGCTCCGATGCTCAGCTTTGGAGATTTGTGGATGCGGGAGATGGTAAATATTATATACAGTCAAAATTGGGTACTGTATTAGATGTTACATCTGCATCTGCAGCAGCAGGGACAAATGTTCAAACTTATACTTTTAATCAATCGACAGCCCAAAAATGGACACTTTTAGAAACAGAAAAAACGTTGTACTCTATTATGGGTAAAACAAATGTGTCTGTTTCTCAAATGGTTAAGTTTTATAAAAATAAGGCGACGGTATCATATCCATACAGTAATGTGAGCGAAGCGCCTACAATAGAGAAGTTCTGTCAGATATATAAGGAGCTTCCTGTATAATTCAAATATAAGGAATTCCAAGAAAGAAGGTTGAGAAAAAAATACCTCAGTGTAGAATAAGATTACTGACTTTGCACGGTTAGTAACAATCTTATTGAACAGAGAGGTATCTAAAATGAAGTATAACACACAGAACGCAAAAATTAAATCTATTACGGAAAAGACATTAATTGTTGGGATTGATGTGGGAAGTGAAACGCACTTTGCAAGAGCATTCGATTGGCGTAATTACGAGTATTCAAAGAAACCGTTGGAATTCAGTAATACAGAAGCTGGATTTATGACTTTAAAAGCATGGATGGCGGATTTTGCAGAAAAATACGGTAAAAACGTTGTGATTCCGGGAATGGAACCAACAGGACACTATTGGTTCAACCTTGGAGCATACCTGCAGGACAACGGCATGAAACCGGTTCATGTAAATCCACATCATGTAAAGAAGTCAAAAGAACTGGATGACAATAATCCAAACAAAAATGACCGTAAGGATCCAAAGACAATTGCGGCGCTGGTAAATGAAGGGAGATTTTCATATCCATATATACCAACTGGTATTTATGCTGAGATTCGGAGTCTTTCAAATCTCAGATTACAAACCCAGGAAGAAATTACAAGGATCAAGAACCGTATCGCAAGATGGTTTAGCATCTATTTTCCGGAAATCAAAGACGTTTATAGAAATCCGGATTCTGTGAGTGGTCTTATGATATTAAAAGAGGCACCTTTGCCACAAGATATCGTAAAACTGGGTGTAGATGGAATCAATAAGATTTGGCGGGATGCTAAGTTGAGAGCGGCTGGACTGAAGAGGGCAAAGACCCTGGTAACGGCTGCAGAGCACAGTATTGGAAGCCAGGAAGCACCTGATAGTGCAAGAATTGAATTGAAGAATCTACTGAACGATTATGAAATCTACAAAAATAGAGAGGAAGACCTGATGAGCCTGACAGAGGAAAAGTTGTCAGAGATTCCTCATATAGATAAGTTGTTGGAAATCAAAGGAGTTGGATTGAAAACAGTGAGTGGATTTGTTGCCGAAGTAGGAGACATCACACGTTTTGATAATCCAAAGCAACTGCAAAAACTAGCTGGATATGCCATTGTAGAGTGTAGTTCGGGAAAACATAAGGGCGAGAGTCACATCAGCTACAGAGGAAGAAAACGCCTCAGATATGTACTGTATGAAGCAGCCATATCCTTGATTGCAAGGAATGAAGAATTTAAGGAAGTACACCGGTATTATCGAACTAGAAAAGAAAATCCGCTAAAGAAGATGCAGTCAGTCATAGCAGTTGCGTGTAAAGTCTTAAGAATCTTTTATACGATTTTGACTAAAGGTGTGACTTATGACGGTGCAAAGATGATGCAAGATATCAAGAGACCACAGATGCTTGCAGCATAGAGTGCAGGAAGTAACCAACCCGAAAAGGTACAAAAGCAGAATGTAATGGGGAACGTCCACTGAAAAGTGCTGTTACAGGAAGCAAGTCAGTAATAATAGGAACAAAGAATGAGCAGGTAGTTGGCAGGAATATTTTCCATAGGGCAAGACCCTGACAAGGAGCTAAGCTGACACCCGGATTATGGATAGGCAGAACGAAGGAAGTTAGGACTCACGAAGTGATGATCCTGGTAGACACGGGAGGTGCGTTGCCATAGATGGAAGGGAATACACAAGGCCATTTAAAACGAATAAAAAAGACGTTTTATTTCGTATACCCTAAACTAGCTATTTTCGTACCAGATACAGAGAAACATCCATGATTCTTGTTCATTCATCTGAGATAGAAACTTTAAAAAACCTTTATTTTAAAGGAAAAAAGACTTGATTTATTAGGGAGGAAAGTGAAGTAGAAGGCGTAAAAGCAGAGGTCGCTTTTGCACAGGCAATGATGGAAACTGGGTTTTTGAAGTTCGGTGGAGATGTTAAGAAAGATCAATATAATTTTGCTGGGATAGGAGCTATTGGCGGGGGATCATCAGGAGCAAAATTTGATTCTATTCGGATTGGAATCAGAGCTCATGTTCAGCATCTGAAGGCATATGCTTCAAAAGAAGCATTGAAACAGCCTGTTGTAGATCCACGTTTTCAATATGTGAAACGTGGAAGCGCAGAATATGTGCAGTGGTTGGGACAAAAAGAAAATCCAAATGGATATGGATGGGCGACAGCTAAAAATTATGGAAATAATATTGTAAAACTATATATTCTTCCAATGAAGAAATATTGATGAAATCAGAGCATTCCAAATCGGAGAAAAAATGGAATGCTCTTTTAAATTGGATCTTTCCTTTCTATGCTTGTGAAATGCTTGAAATTTTAAAAGGGATAGCGTATACTAGTACAGAATGTAGAAAAAGGAAAGGTGAAAGGAATGTATATTAAAAATATCATAGATAATTTTAAAAAGTATTCATTTTTATTGAGACAATTAGTCAGCAGAGATTTCAAAGTGAAATATAAGCGCTCTGTACTAGGTGTTTTATGGAGTTTATTATATCCGGTTTTGATGATGGCGGTTATGGCTGCTGTGTTTTCTAATGTCTTTAAGTTTTCTGTGCCAGGAGTAAACTATCTTGTTTATTTAATGACGGGACTAACATTTTTTAATTATTATAGTGAAGCATCAAATTCATCCATGAGTGCTGTAGTGGCAAATTTCTCTTTGTTGAACAAAATATATATTCCTAAATATATTTTCCCTTTGTCAAAATGCTTATTTGTGGGAATTAATTTTTTGTTAACATTAATTCCTTTATATGGTGTGATTTTGTTGTCGGGCAGTGGTGAAACGAAATGTCATATTACGGCATTACATCTTCTTTTGCCCTATTCATATTTGTGTTTATTGCTTTTTACAGTAGGGGTTGGATTCATTTTATCCACGATATCCGTATTTTTACGGGATATGTTCTATATTTATGGAATTGTACTGACAATCTTGACTTATTTTACGCCTATAATGTACGACATTAATATGCTGGATCCATGGATACAACAAGTGTTGAAATTTAATCCGTTGTATCATTACATTACGTTTGCGAGAACGATTATTTTATATGATCAAATGCCGTCAGTAAAAAGCTTTATTATATGCGGAGCATCATGTTTAATTACATTAGTTATTGGGATGATTGTATTTAAGAAAAATCAGGATAAGTTTATTTATTATATGTAGGATCTAGGAGGCTGTTATGATAGATGTTCAAAACGTATCGATGCGTTTTAATTTAGGAATTGAAAAAAATAACTCTTTAAAACAGATGGCAGTAGATTTGTTCAGTAAAAGTGCAAGAGAAAAACGAAAAATGCACAAAAAAGAAAATGAGTTTTGGGCATTGCAAGATGTTAGTTTTAAAGTGGAAAAAGGTCAGGTGGTTGGATTTGTCGGATCAAATGGAGCAGGGAAATCTACACTTTTAAAAGTGGTTGCCGGAGTTATGAAGCCGACAAAAGGAAAAGTTCTCGTAGGAGGAAATATTTGCCCGATGATTGAATTGGGGGCAGGTTTTGACCTTGACTTAAATGCACGGGAAAATATATATCTTAACGGTGCTGTTATGGGATATTCAAAAGATTTTATTGACAGCAAATATCAAGAAATCGTAGATTTCTCTGAATTACATGACTTTTTAGAAGTGCCTGTAAGAAATTTCTCGTCAGGAATGATTGCTCGTTTGGCATTTTCAGTTGCAACGATTGTAGAGCCTGAAATATTGATCGTGGACGAGATTCTTTCAGTGGGAGATTTGAATTTCCAGAAAAAAAGTGAAAATAAAATGCGGAGTTTGATTTCAGGAGGTACAACAGTTCTTTATGTATCGCATTCTATAGAATCTATTAAAAGTTTGTGTGATAAAGTGGTTTGGTTAGAACATGGAAAAGTAATTCAAGTAGGTACAGCGGAAAAAGTATGTGCCGCATATTATGAGAGTCAAATAGGAAAATGATTACTCATTTATGTAGAAAAGGGGATTGAGAATTAAATGTTGGATAGAGTGCAAGGCATGATAGAAAAACTAAAATATCTTAATCGGAAAATTTTAGAGATTGATAAAAAACAGTCTTTGTTAGTTGAAAAAGAAGAACTTTTAGAAAAAAATTTAGAGCAAAGAGTTGAAAAAGTGATTGTTTCTGTAGATCAGATGAAACAATTTACAGAACAATGTGCAGATCGATTATTTGAGCAGTTTTCCGAAAGAGCAGTATTAGGAAAAGTTAATGATTATGTGAATTTGGAGTATTTTAAAGTTCCATCTGATAAATCCCCGAAAGTATTATTGGTTGGTTTTTATGGAGCGGTTAATCTGGGTGATGAATTGATGCTGCAAAAATTGTACAGAGACCTGAATGTCATTAAAAATGACATTTATGTGATGATGTGTGACAATGAAAATTTAGATGCTTTTCGCTATCCCGGCATGAATATTATTCATTATCCTAAAACAAAATTTGATTTTAATCATTTGGCCGATATATTTGATAGTGTTATTTTTGGAGGTGGAGCAATTTTAGATGATAGCGGATATCTTCAAGAAGAAAGCTTTAAATATGATTTAGGGAAAATATTCATTGAATTGGCATTATCATTTATAGAAAAGAATAAGGAAGTGCATGCCATCGGGTTGAGTACAAATGAAAAAATAGTCAATGAGGAGTATCAGGAAAAGTTAAAAAGAATTATTGACGGAAGTGTTAATTTTAGCGTGAGAGATAAGTACAGTAAAAGACTCATAGAGTCTGCTTGCGGACACGAAATAACTATGATAAATGATATTGTTTTAACAAATGAATATCCAAAGGTAATGAAAGAAAAAGGTGAAAAATATAAGATAGGAATCATTTGGATTTGTCAGGCGGATTTACTGGGATCTTTAGAAAAGTTAGTTGAACATATTCAGAGTACGTACGATATAGAAAAAACAGAAATTCATTTTATTCCGTTTTATAATTATCACGATTGCGATTACAAATTTTATAATGAATTTTGTGAAAAGAAAAGTGAATTTAATTTTTCTATAGAATCTATGGCATATAGTTTTGAAAATATTTGTCAAAAAGTACGAGAATGTGACGTGGTTATCAGTATGCGTTATCATGGCGCTTTACTGGGACTCATGAATGGCTGCAGAACTTTCTCGCTGTTATACACACAGCACCCACACTATTATAATAAAATGATGGATTTATATGAGAAATTTGAGTGCGTACAAGATTTGTTTTTTAGTGTGGAGGAGCTCGTCGAAGCCTTACCGGTTAAGAATGATGTGGTAATTAATTCGGTAGATTTTGATAATACATCATATACTCAGATTGTACAGTCGATTATAAAAAAACAGAAAGAAAGAAAGGAGAAAATGGATTTTTAATCCTGAAGAACGCATGAAAGCATTAACAATATTAATTCCGGTATATAATACAGAAAAATATATAAAAAGATGTTTAGATTCGTTGATTGTTTCTAAAATAATGGATGATATAGAAATACTTGTAGTAAATGACGGAGGAAAAGATCATTCCGTTGAAATTATTCAAAAGTATGTGGATAGTTATCCGGAGACAGTCAGACTGATTGATAAAGAAAATGGAGGGCATGGCTCTACAATAAACGCAGGCATCAAGGAAGCAAAGGGAAAATATTTTCGAGTTTTAGATAGTGATGATTGGTTTAACTCTACTGATTTTGTGAAATTTGTGAATAGATTAAAATCGGAAGATGCAGATTTAGTTGTGTGTGATTATCGAAAGGAACATACGTACAATAGTAAATCGGAATATTTTGTATATAAGAATTTAGAAGATAGAAAATGTTATTGCTTTGATGATATTGATCTGAAAATTCTTGAAGGTGAATATTTTGTTATGGCAACATCTACGTATAAGACAGAAATTTTAAGAACGTCCGGTCTTAAAATGTTAGAAAAAACATTTTATGTAGACATGCAGTATAATGTTGTTCCTATGACGAAAGTTGAGACTTTTACGTATTATCATCTGGATATTTATCGTTATTTTATCGGAAGAAAAGAACAAAGCATGAATATGGATAATTTTGTCCGAAATCAAGAACACCATAAAAAAATGATAAAATGGCTGATAGAATATTATACACATATTTCTTCAAAGTTGTCGTCAAATAAAAGAGAATATATAGAAATTATTCTCACATATACGTTAAATACACATTATTCTATCTATTGTGAATATGATAAGGATCATGCAAGAGCATATAAAGAAATAGTGGACTTTGATCAGTATTTATTGAAGGTGAATAAGGCTTTATATGAACGGATAAATTGTATGGCATATATAAGATATAATCGAAAGACAAAGTTTAAATTTGTCAGATTGAATGGTAGAAAATGGAACACTGCAATGAAAATGGCAAGAAGATTGAAAGGAAAATTCTAATGAAGAAAATATTAGTTATAAGTTGGTTTTATCCGCCGATAAATTCATCAGAAGGATTAGTGACATATAAACTTCTCAGAAATTCTAAATTGCAATATGATGTTTGTATGCAGGAAAGTAATGCATCTTGGTCATATGGAAATAAAGAATATCTGCCGGAATGCGAAAATGTTCGGAAAATTCCAATTCAGGCAGACACTTTGGAGATATGGAAAAACAAAACAATAGAGTATTTTAACGCTCATAAAAAAGAGTATGACATTATTATGACTCGTTCCATGCCTCCGGAATCACATGAGATCGGATTGAAAATAAAAGAAATTAAACCGGAAATTAAGTGGATTGCATCGTTTGGAGATCCAATCGCAAATAATCCTTTTGTATTAAAAACTATAAAAAAGATTTCTCCGTATTCATTACAGAATAGATATATCAGACCGATGGGAATTCGGGAAATTATATCACCTAAGAGAATGATTAAGAACGAGATATGGAAGAAACGAATGAAAAAAGAGCAGATTCCGTATAAAAAGGAGCAAGAATTAGAAGATGCCATTATAACAAAATCTGATTATATTATTATGAATAATCCATATCAAAAGCAATATATGACCGGCAAATACTCAGACGCTATAAAAGCGAAAGCAATCGTTCTTCCGCATAGTTTTGATTATTCTTTGTATGATAAAGAGATTGATGCAGAAAATAGTGGAAAGATACGGATGGTATATATTGGACATCTTGATGATATCAGAACGCCGCATTTGTTTCTTAAAGCTATAGCTAGTATGAAAAAAGAACATTCGGACTTGGCGGAGAAATTAGAAGTTTTCTTTTATGGAAATATGTCTGTAAAAGAAAAAGTATATCTTTTAGATAATGAATTGTTAGATATTGTTCAGATCAAGAAACCTGTGGACTATAAAACGAGCTTATCCCTTATGAAGAATAGTGACTGGCTGATTCATATTGATGCAAATTTGAGCGGTGTGTTAGATGAGAACATTTTCTTCGCTGCTAAATTAGCTGATTATATTGGCGCGGACAGACCGATTTTTGGAATTACGATGTTTGATGGAGCGGGGGCTGATGTGGTACGCGATGTGAATGGACTTACGGTTTCCTATACAGTAGATGAGATCAAAAATTATTTATATTTGATTTTATACGAAGGATATCAAATTGAAGTAAACGAAGAAAACCGCAAAAAATATGATGCAGTAAATGTGGCAAAGAAATTTGATGATTTTGTTGAAAATAAGATTTTACATTAACTTATGATGGTGAGAGGTAGCAACATGAGAAAAATTAAAGTGATGACGGTTTTTGGAACGAGACCGGAAGCAATTAAAATGGCACCGTTAGTGAAAGAATTACAGTCGCGAGAAGAGATTGAACAGATTACATGTGTTACGGCACAGCATAGACAGATGTTGGATCAGGTTTTGGAAACTTTTCAAATTAAGCCGGAATATGATTTGGATATTATGAAACAAGGTCAGACATTGAATGATGTAGTTCAGAGAGTGTTAGGAAGCATTAGTGAAGTTTTGGAAAAAGAAAAACCGGATATCGTATTAGTTCATGGTGATACTACAACTACTTTTGCAGGAGCATTGGCAGCGTTTCATAGTCAAATTGCAATCGGACATGTTGAGGCCGGACTCCGTACATGGAATAAATATTCCCCATATCCTGAAGAAATGAATCGTCAAATGGTAGGATGTCTCGCCGATATGCATTTTTCTCCGACAGAGGTGAGCGCTCAAAACTTGTTGAATGAAGGAAAAGACAAGTCTAAGATATATATTACAGGAAATACAGCCATTGATGCGATGGCAACTACTGTTGATGAAAATTATCAGCACCCGATTTTTGAGTGGGTGGGCGATAACCGAATGATTCTTTTAACTGCTCATAGAAGAGAGAATCTAGGGGAGCCGATGTATCATATTTTCCGGGCGATTAAGAGACTTGTAGATGAATTTGATGATGTGAAAGTCGTATATCCTATTCATCTGAATCCTCGTGTAAGACAGGTGGCTAACGATGTATTTCAAGATTGTGATAAAGTGCGTTTGATTGAACCATTGGAAGTGTTTGATTTTCATAATTTCCAAAACAAAAGTTATTTGATTATGACAGACAGTGGAGGAATACAGGAAGAGGCACCGTCTCTCGGAAAACCGGTTCTCGTATTACGTGATACAACGGAGCGGCCTGAAGGAATAAAGGCAGGAACGCTAAAACTTACAGGTACGGATGAAGAAGTCATTTATCAAGAGGCAAAGAAACTATTAACAGATGAAGAAGCATATCATGCGATGAGTCATGCAAGTAATCCATACGGAGACGGGCATGCAAGTGAACGTATCGCAGATGCGATTATAGAAAAATTTGGTGATCTTTTGAAGTAAAGGAGAAAAGCAGATGGATAGAAATGTAAAATATTTGATTATTGGCGCTGGAATATCCGGACTTACTTTTGCAAACTACGCAGACGGTGATTATTTAATTATCGAAAAAGAAAAAGAAGTGGGTGGATATTGCCGTACTATTAAGAAGAAAGATTATGTTTGGGATTATGCAGGGCATTTCTTCCATTTTAGTACAGATGAATTCAAAAAGAAATTTCTTGATAGCGTGAATCCGGAAGATATTAAATATAAAGATAAAAATACAAAAATTATTTATAAGGGAGAATTGGTGGATTATCCGTTTCAGACAAATATTCATCAATTAGAGAAAGAAGAGTTTATAGATTGTCTCTATGATTTATTCCATAAAGAAGAAAAGGAAGATTATGACAGCTTTTTGGATATGCTCTATGGGAAATTTGGAAAGTCAATCGTTGAAAAGTTCTTAAAACCATATAATGAAAAGTTGTATGCGGTTGATTTAAAGACATTGGATAAAGATGCAATGGGCAGATTTTTTCCGTATGCAGACATTCCGGCAATCATAGATAATATGAAAGCAAATAAAGACAGCACTTCATATAACAATAGCTTTCTTTATCCAAGAAACGGAGCGGGTTCCTTTATCCAGATTCTGTATGATGCATTGGATAGTTCTAAAATTTTGATGGAACATGAAGTTGTTAAAATTGATAATGAACATAAAGTTGCGCAATTGGATGACGGCAGCAAAATAAATTATGAATATTTGATCAATACTTCTCCGTTAAATCACTTTTTAGGATATTTTGAAGGTGAAAAGTTTTCTGCTTTGAAGAACCGATTGTCATATAATAAAGTTCTCGTATTTAATCTTGGGTTCAACAAAAAATCAAAATTCACAGAAGAGCATTGGATGTATATTCCGGATAAAGCAGTGAATTTTTATAGAATTGGATTTTACGATAATATTTTGGATGCAGACAAACTTAGTATGTATATTGAGATCGGATATGGAAAAGAAGATGAGATTACAGAACAAGATGTAGAAATGCAGTTAAAATTAACTCTTGAAAATTTGCATAAGTTGGGAATTATTGATGATGATACAAAATTAGAAGAACATTCGACTATTATCATGGATCCGGCTTACGTGCATATCAATACTGAGACAGAGAAAATGGTTCAGCAATTTAAAGCGGAAGAAGAAAAAAATGGAATCTATACGATTGGCAGATATGGAGCGTGGACATACTGTTCAATGGAAGATTGCATGATTGCTGCCAGAGATTTAGCAATGAGTTTGTGTCAGGGCTAAATCGGGAGTAGGATATAATGAGTGAAAAATTAAAAAAGCAAAGTGTAATAATTTCTTTAATATGGGCTTTTGTGGGGACGATCGGTGTCGTTTATTATATTAAGATAGGAACGGGAATGGATGTATCTCCCAATTATGCAAATAATATAATCTATTATTTTATTTATGCGGCATCTGCTTTTTCAGTGTATTATTGCTGTAAAGTTATCACAAAGAAGAAAGCGGTTTTTGCAGGAATTCTTTCGTTATTATTTGCATGTATCTGTATTATAGGTGCTCAGATAGAGTATTTAAGAGCAATTAATTGGTTATGGATTACATGGATAAAAGTTCTCTGTTTGGCAATTTTTTTATTTCCACTTTTTGTATTATTGATTTACATTTTAGATGATTGTAGATTTAAAGCTGCGGAATCTTGTGTGAAAAATATATCAAAATGGAAAATATTCTTAGCGATTATTGTTATATGGGGCATTGCTTATCTTGCTATGTTTCCGGGAATTTATGATTATGATTCAATAGATCAAACATTGCAATTTTTGGTTACAGGGAACGTGAGTGGCCACCATCCGGTTTTACATTCATTATTATTGTCCGGTTTTATGAAAATCGGATATGTTGTTTTTCATAGTTATGAAATTGGGTTAGGGATATTTACACTTTTACAGGTATTGTTTTTGGCATATGCGGCGATGAAAGTTGCATGGTTTTTGTTGCAAAAAGGTTATAATCGACTTTTTTGGTTTACGATGTGCTTTTATTTGTGCTTCCCATTGCATTATATTATGAGTGTGTGGGATACAAAGGACAGTATCTTTGCAGGTTTTTTTGTTTTAGTTAGTTTAAGTTTGATCGAGATGGCGGATCGCACATCAGGATTTTGGGATAATCGGTGGAATTTAGTCAAGTTTGTTTTATATGTAGTATTAATGTGTATGTTTCGGAATAATGGATTATATGCATTGATCTTGCTCATACCGATTTGCTTTTTTTGTTTTAAAGAGAGAAGAAAGGCAACTATTATTTTGTTTATGTTATCAATGTTAATCTATGTATCATATCAGAATATTTTGCTTCCAAGTCTAGGCGTTAAATCCGGCAACATTCGTGAAATGATGAGTATACCATGCCAGCAGTTGGCAAAAGTGTATGTTGAAACTCCGGAAGCGTATACGGATGAGGAAAAAGAAGCTCTATTGGAATTGATACCGGAAAAAAATATTATGGATTATCAATATAGACCGATGATTTCAGATGCAACGAAGAATTATTTAAATTCAGAAGTTTTGAAAAGTGATCTGCCCAAATATGGAAAGTTATATGTAAGTATTGGATTGAAAAGTCCGAGAAAATATATAGAAGCTTTTTTGCAGAATAGTTGTGGGTTTTGGTATCCGAATAAATCATATCCGGATGAAAGAATGTTTCATCCGTATACTGAATTTGATATGGCAGATCCGAATTTGTTTAAAGGAGATTATATTTATTTAGAGCGAATGAGTTTGTTCCCGCAGTACGAAGAGATATTAAGACCGTTTTTTCAAAGTGCTGTATGGAAAAAAATTCCGATAGTTTCCAACTTTTTTGTTCCGGGCACATATTTTATTGTATTATTGTTTGGAATAAGTGTTAGTTTTTATAGAAAAAATTATAAGCAATTATTTGTGTTTGGCTTTTGGGGGGCATACTGGTTCACGTTGTTGATCTCCCCTGTAGCACTCGTTCGTTATGCATACCCTGTGATTATGTGCTTACCGCTTATGTTAAGTTTAATTACTCAAAAAGGGTTGTTATCATGGAAAAGAGAAAGGAAAAATACAAAAAATGGATAAAATAGCAGTTTTGATTCCTTGTTATAATGAGAGTCAGACGATTAAAAAAGTAGTGGAAGATTGGAAAAAAGAGTTGCCGGAAGCTACAATTTATGTGTACGACAACAATTCTTCGGATAACACGGCTGCAATCGCAAGAGAAGCCGGAGCTGTTGTTCGTTATGAATATCAGCAGGGAAAGGGAAACGTGATCCGTCGCATGTTTCGTGAAATAGACGCGGAATGTTATATTATGATCGATGGAGATGATACGTATCCGGCGGAATTTGGACGGGAAATGGTTACAAAAGTATTGGAAAGAAATGTGGATATGGTAGTAGGAGATCGTTTGTCATCCACTTATTTTGAAGAAAATAAACGTCCGTTCCATAATTTCGGAAACAGTCTCGTAAGAGGAACGATCAACCATCTGTTTAAGAGTAATATTCGTGATATTATGACGGGATATCGGGCGTTCAGCTATCAGTTTGTAAAGACGTTTCCGGTTCTGTCAAAGGGGTTTGAGATTGAAACAGAAATGAGTATTCATGCTGTGCATAAAAACATGCTTGTTGAAAATGTAATCATTGAATACCGCGACCGTCCTGACGGAAGCGAATCAAAGCTGAATACTTATTCCGATGGATTTAAAGTGCTCAAGACAATCGGCAGATTGTATAAGAATTATAAGCCGTTAGGATTTTTCGGAATGTTGTCAGCGCTGCTGGTTCTAATTGCGGCAATCTTATTCATTCCTGTCTTTGTGACATATTTAAAGACCGGATTAGTACCTAATTTCCCGACATTGATCGTCAGCGGATTTGTTGCGCTGGCAGCGATTCAATCTTTCTTTGCAGGATTGATTTTGACAACGATCGTGGAAAAAGATCGTCAGGACTTTGAGTTTAAACTGCAGATGATCAGTATGGAAAAAGGAAACAAAGCCCATGAGTAATACAAAGAAATTATTTTCCCAGATTATAAAATTCGGGTTTGTAGGCGGAACAGCTTTTGTTATTGATGCAGGATTATTGTTTTTACTGACGGAATTTTGCGGGATTCATTATTTGATTTCGGGAATGATTTCTTTTACGGCATCAGTGATATACAATTACATTTTAAGTGTAAAATGGGTATTTGATGCGAAAAAGGATGCGAATAAGACACAGGAATTTATTGTGTTTATTGTGTTAAGCGTGATCGGTTTGGGAATAAATCAGTTGTTTATGTGGCTGTTTGTTGACATGATGCATATTTACTATATGTTGTCAAAGATCATTGCCACTGTGATCGTTATGGTCTACAACTTTATAACAAGAAAGATTTTTCTCGAGAAAAAGTAGTTTTAAATTGCAGAATTTTGTGAAAAATATATAGAATAAAAAGGCATCTTAAAGAAGGATGTCTTTTTTCTTAAATAAAAATGTAGAAAATGATGAAACCTTGAAAAAAGGTACAAGATATACTATAATCTAACAGATATAGAACAATGCAGAAGAAAAGAGGAGTATATAGCGATGCATACTGGGAAGCTGGAACAGTATAAGAGGCTGATACGTTTTGGATTTAATATATTATTATTGGCGATATTGATATTCTTTTTCATTCATATATGGGATAAAAACTATAACGATGGAATTGTTTTTCCGTTTTATTATAAAGGCTATCTGATGATGGCTGCGTTTTACGCGTTCTTTTTTACGGTTTTTTCTTATATTTTAGGCGGAATGAAGATCGGATATTTAAAAAGCAGCAGTTTAATGTTGTCGCAGACGCTTGCTTTGTTGGCATCAAATGTGCTGATTTATTTGGAGACAGTTCTTTTGTCGGCGAAATTCATTCCTGTTGAAGCTATGATCGTTCTGACATTTATTGATGTCGGGGTTATTTTAGTGTGGACATTAGTTGTAAATTGGATTTTCAGAAAACTATTTCCGCCCAGAGATATTCTACTGTTATATGAAGAATACGATCCGACATCCTTTTTGAGAAAAGTAAATTCAAGAAAAGATCGATATAATATAAAAGAATCCATGAATGTAGAAGAAGGCTGGGATCGTATCACAGAAGAAATGAAGAAGTTTGACGCGGTATTTCTCTGTGATATACATTCTCCTTTGCGTAATAAATTAGTAAAGTTTTGTTATGCAGAAGGAATCCGGTCGTATATTACACCGAAAATTTCGGACATTATTATTCGCAGCTCCGAAAATATTCATTTTTTTGACACTCCATTATTGCTGTCGCGTAATAATGGGTTTACTTTTGAACAAAAGTTTGTAAAGAGAACATTGGATATTATTATTTCTGTTTTTATGCTGGTGATAACATCTCCAATTATGCTTATTACCGGAATCGCGATCAAATTGTATGATGGAGGTCCTGTCTTTTTCAGGCAGAAAAGATGTACGATCGGGGGAAAAGTATTTGAAATTCATAAATTCCGAAGTATGATCGTAGATGCGGAAAAAGAGGGGGAAGTCATACCGGCAAAAGAAGATGACGAAAGGATCACCCCTGTCGGAAAATTTATAAGAAAGACCAGAATTGATGAATTGCCGCAGTTTATTGATATTTTAAAAGGAGATATGAGCGTTGTAGGTCCTCGTCCGGAGAGGGTGGAGCATGTAGAGCAGTATACGGCGGAAGTGCCGGAATTTTCTTACAGACTAAAAGTCAAGGGCGGACTTACAGGATATGCTCAGATTTACGGAAAATATAATACGACAGCGTATGATAAGCTGAAGCTTGACCTGATGTATATACAGAATTATTCGATTCTGCTCGATTTGAAATTGATCATTATGACAGGAAAAATACTTTTTGTAAAAGAGAGTACGGAAGGGTTCGAGGAAAAGAAGTGATGGCATCTATAAAAGCATATTATGGGAGAACATATAGAGGAAGTAAAAATAGATTTTTAGATTTTTTGCAGAAAAGGATTGATGAAAAGAAAGGCTGTTTTGTTGTGACAGCCAATCCGGAGATTTTTATGCTCGGAAAGAAGATGCCGGAGATGAATCGGGTTCTTATGGATAAAAATACAGTGATTGCTGCAGACGGTATCGGCATTGTAAAGGGTGGAGAGCAGTTGGGATTCCGTTTTAAAGAAAGGATACCGGGAGTGGAATTGTGTGAGGAACTGCTTAAATATGCAAATGAAAAAAAGTGCTCGATTTATTTGTTCGGAGCAAAAAGAGAGGTTTTGGATTCTTTTGTCAGACGGATTGAGAAAGAGTACAAGAATGTCATTATTTCCGGATATACAGATGGATATGTAGAGGATAAAGAAAAGGTAATGCGGCAGATAACGGAGCTTGATCCGGATTTGGTGTTTGTCGCATTAGGCGCTCCTCAGCAGGAACTTTTGATTCATAAATATTTCCGTTCTGACAGAAAAGGAATTTATATTGGCGTCGGTGGGAGTTTTGATGTTTTAAGCGGTAAGAAACAGCGTGCTCCTTCATTTTTTATACGTCATAATTTGGAGTGGCTGTATAGGATTACGAAAGAACCGAAGCGTATAAAACGTTTTTGGAACAGCAATGTGAAGTTTTTGTTTGAATTGAGAAAGGAAAGTCATGGCGGGAAAAGAACTCATAAATAAAATCAGAAAAAAGGGTATATGCGGAACAATCAAGATGATTGCCGTAAAGTGGAAGAAAACAGAGCGTGACTTATGGAATCCGCCGATCAGTCGGGTGAGGAAAGATCTTATAGATCGGATTTTAAGAAGAGGTTATTCCAGGATTGTTATTTATGAGAATCACTTTGGATATCACAACATAATGATGCAGCGTCCTCAGCATATGCTTAGAAATATGGGGGATGAGGAGACGCTCATTTTATACAATTCGTATTATGATATAGATTTTAAGGATAGACGGCGTATCACGCCGATTGCGCGTCATGTATATGTATTGGATCTGTATTATTATAGGAAGTATTTATTAAATGCATTGAAGCAGATAGAAAAGAAATACGTCATGGTATATTCTACTGATACCGTTCCGGTAAGCAGAATAAAACAATATTCAGAACTTGGATTTCGGATTATTTATGAGTATGTAGATGATATTAATGAGGAACTTATTTCAAGAAAAAAAATCGCGCAGATCCGATCGAGACATCAATATTTGTTAAGAGCAAAAAATGTGTTGACTGTAGCGACTGCGGATAAACTGTATAAAGAGGCAAAGTCGAATAATAAAAAGACGAGGATCGTTCAAATTTCCAATGGGGCAGAGTGTGACAAGTTTGTACCGGAGAGCGTGACGGAAGATCAAGTCTACAGACAGTGGCTTAAAGAAGATATGCTGCATGTCGGATATTACGGGGCATTGGCGGCTTGGGTTGACTATGATCTTTTGAAAAGACTGGCAGATAATGAGAAGATCCAGTTGATCCTGATCGGGATTGAGCATGATGATTCGCTGAAAAAGAGCGGGCTGCTTGATTATAAAAATGTGAAGTATTTTGGAAAAAAACCTTATGAGTCATTGGCAGGATATGTACATTTTTGGGATGTATGCATTATCCCGTTTTTGATCAATGATATTACAAAAGCAACTTCTCCTGTTAAATTATTTGAATATATGGCGATGGAGAAACCGGTTGTTTCAACAGCGCTTCCGGAATGTTTAAAATATACTGCGGTAAAAATCGCCCAAAATGTACAGGAATTTGTTTCATTGGTTGAAGAATGTAAGGACGACTGCAAGGATGAAAAACGGAAGGAGCTCCTGAAAAAGTGTGCGTGGGAAAATGACTGGTCTGTGAAAGCGGCAGAATTGAAAGCGTATATGGGAGAATGGGAGAAAAATGAAAGATAAGATCAGTAAATTGAAAAATCTTGTAAAAAAATATGGGTTGGCAGGAACGATAAAAAAGGCGGCAGGATATATTTATTCTAATTATCTTGTAAAGCTTTCTGTAAAAGAAAGAATTTATGTCGCTGTTAATAAAAAGAAATTTATCGAGGGAATCGACCGGATTCTTTCAAAAAATTCTTACGATCGGATTGTGATCTGGAGAAGTTCATTTGGATGGGATGTGCCTTTGTACCAAAGACCTCAGCATATTTTCAGCAATTTTGCGAAGCAAAGAACGCTTGTCTTTTATGAAGTGACACGTTTTACGGATGATGTGAAGCGGATCAAAAAACAGGCGGATAATTTATATCTGGTCAACTATGCGAATACAGCATTTTCAAAGCTGCTTTTTCAGGAACTTGAAAAATGCAAAGCTCCGAAATATGTTCAGTTCTATTCAACAGACTGGACTTTGCCTGCGGCAAAGATTAAAGAGTATATGCAGCAGGGATATAAAATCGTTTATGAGTATATTGACGACCTGAATCCGCATCTTGCGGGAACAGACGAACTTCCCGTGAACGTAAAAGAAAAGTATGATCTGGCTATGACAGATAAAAATATTTTTGTTGTTGTAACTGCCGAGGCGCTGAAGAAAGATGTCATTGAAAAGCGAGGAGATGTTCGGCTTGCTTTTTCAAGTAATGGCGTGGATTATGCTCACTTTCATGATGGGTGCGATCCGAATTTTAAGTGTGATGAAGAGTTTGAGTCTATCTTGAAAAAGGGGCAGCCGGTTATCGGATATTATGGGGCGCTGGCAAAATGGTTTGATTATGATCTGTTGAAAAAAATTGATCAGGAAAATAAATATCAAGTTGTACTTTTTGGAATCAAATATGATGATTCTTATGATAAATCGGGAGCAGATCAATGGAAAAACGTTCATTTTTGCGGGTCGCGTCCATATGAGATCCTTCAGAATTATGCCGCCCGTATGGATGTTTTAACGATTCCGTTTTTGATCAACGACATTACGAAAGCGACTTCTCCGGTTAAATTATTTGAGTATATGGCGCTTAATAAACCGATCGTGACAACGGATATGGACGAATGCAGGAAATATGAATCGGTGTTGATCGGACATGACCATAAAGAATTTTTAGAGCAGTTAGATAAGGCAATATTGCTGAAAACAGATGAAACATATAAGGCGTTATTGGATAAAGAGGCTTTAGAGAATACATGGGAAGAAAAGGCGAGAACGATTCTTGAACAATTAAAAAAATATGAATAAGTATATTGTGCGAAATAGCCTCAATATGCAGATAAAAATCCCCGGGGAACTTTGGGGATTTTTATTTAATCTTTTCAGGGGAAATGATTGAATAATGTAGAGATTTGTTGTATCATGGTATGATGTAGATTAAGTATATACTAAAATAGGTGAGAAAATATGTCAAAGAACAAGGTGAAGCGTAATTCATCCCGCAGAAGGCAAGCAATGCACAGGGGGAAAGAGACGTCAACTAAGCCAAAGAAACCGGTTACCCGCAGGAAAGATTTTTCCGCTTCAGGAAAAGGAAAGAAGCGCAAAAAGAGACGTGTTCATAAGATGAAGCCATGGCAGATCGCATTAATCTGCGTAGGAGCTTTCATCGCAGCGCTTTTAGCATTCGGATTAATGTATGTTTATGCGAAGTGGAGTAAGATTGATACGAAATCAATTAAAGCGGACGACATCATTATCAATGAAGAAGTGAAGAAAAATAAAAATGTAGATCTTGGAGACGGTTATACGAATGTTGCACTGTTTGGCGTGGATTCAAGAGACGGTGACTTGGGAGAAGGAAATCGTACGGATTGTATTATCGTTGCAAGCTTGAATAATAAGACAAAGGAAATCAAGATGGTGTCAGTGTACAGAGACACGCTGCTTGATCTTTCAGAAGGAACTTATCAGAAGTGTAATGCGGCATATAGCTACGGAGGTCCCGTACTTGCTATCAATATGTTGAACATGAATCTTGATCTTGATATTCAGGATTATGTGACGGTTGATTTTGGCGCGATCGCAGATGCGGTAGATCTGTTGGGCGGCATAGAGATTGAAGTTACAGAGGAAGAACTTCCGTATATTAATCAATATATTCCTGAAACGGCAAATTCGGCGGGAAAGGCGGCAAATCTTCTTCAAAGTGCAGGCCTTCAGAAATTAGACGGAACGCAGGCGACAACTTATGCCAGAATTCGTTCTACGGCAGGCGGAGATTTTACTCGTACGGAGCGTCAGCGCCTTGTAATAGAAAAAATGTTTGAAAAGGCGAAGGGAGCGGATATCGGAACGTTAAACAAGATCATCGATAAAGTGTTCCCGCAAGTTTCAACAAGTTTTACGCTGCCGGAGATTTTGAAATATGCTTCAGCTTACAGTGAATATAAACTGGTAGGAAATATGGGATTCCCGGAAGATAAGTATACAGATATGCTTTCAGAGATCGGAAGCGTTGTCGTGCCGGATAATCTTGTATCGAATGTAACAAAGCTTCATGAATTCCTGTTTGGCATTACAGGATATGTTCCATCGTCTACAGTGCAGACGGTCGGTTCTAATATTTCGTATACTGCAAGTGCAAAGAAGTCTTCGGGAACAGGATCGCAGTCGTCATATGATAGCGGTGAATCTTATAATGACAGTGGATATACCGATAACAGCGGTAACTACGAAGGCGGAAACACCGGCGGAAATTATGATGACGGAAGCATGAGCGGAAACAGTGGTAATACCGGAAATTCGGGAGAAACAGGCGGCGTCGGAGGAAATGGCAGTACCGGGGATAATACAGGCGGTACAACTGTAGAACCTCCGGTTGTGCCGGATGGCGGAACAGACAGCGGCGGCGGACAGACCGAAGCACCTCCGGAAGGTACAGTTCAATAATATCCAACCGGAACAGGGGAAGATAAAAAACAGAAAGAGGTTAAGTATATGAAAGTATTAAAGAAATTTGCAAGCATTATTATTGCGGTATGTTTGATGATTCCGGTGTTGAGTACGGTGGTATTTGCGGCGGATGGCGTATTGATGTTTTCTGATCCGTCAACGAAAGTCGGAGAGAATGTGAGCGTTGATTTTGTTGTTCAAAGTTCAGGCGGTACGATCGGAAGTGTGGATGTTACAATGAGTTATGATCCGAAGGCGCTTGAATTTGTCAGCGGCGATGGATTTACGGCAGACGGTGCGGGTACGCTGACTTATAAAGGTACAGGCGGCGGAACAGAGCTGAGAACGGCGGTAGTTTTCAGAGCTCTTACGGTTGCGAATACGCAGATTTCTGTAAGCAGCAGCTCAGCTACGATTTCTTCCGGAGATACATTAAATTTGAACAATGGATCTTCCGCAATTTCGATTGCAGCGGCAGACGATGGAACAACAAGTGTAGAACCGACATCGGCTCCTAATTCACCGGCAGGTGAAAGTACAGATATTGTTGTGACTGTAGACGGAAATGATTATCATTTTTCGGAGGCGTTTACGACAACAGATATTCCGGAAGGTTATTCTGAGACAAAGATGACATTTAACGGAGAAGAGAGAAAATTTGTAGCAAATGACGCGGGAGTTTATCTTGGATTTTTAATGGATGACGCAGGAAAAGGAAAATTTTTCCTGTTTAATACAGAGGATGCAACATTTGCTCCTTTCGCACAAATTGCAATATCGGATACAACATCTTTGATCGTTGTTGATGCACCGAAGTCGGCAAAACTTCCGAGCAGTTATCAGGAAGTGGACATGACAGTTCAGGAAGAAAACTTCCCGGCATGGTCTGATCCGTCCAATTCCAGATATTATGTTATTTATGCATTGAATACAAGGACAGGTGAAAAATCTTTCTATCAGTACGATACAGAAGACGGAACATATCAGTATTTTGAGGCTCCGAAAGAGGAGACGAAAAAGAAAGACAGTGAGAGCGGCATAGTTGCGAAGCTGGGCGAATTTGTAGCGGAAAATACAATGGTTGTTCTTGTAGCGGCGGCAGCATTGTTTTTGCTTCTCTTGATTTTGGCAATCGTATTTGCGGTAAAACTTGTCCATCGAAATCAGGAATTAGATGATCTGTATGATGAGTACGACATTCCATTCGAGGAAGAAGAGAAAAAGTTGAGTGCAAAGTCCGCTAAAAAAGGAAAAGCAAAAGATGATTACGATGATGACTTTGATGATGAATCGGATGAGTCAGAAGAGTATGCTGAGTATTCGGATGAATATGAAGATGAATATGCCGACGAGTATGAAGATGAATATGACGACGAGTACGACGATGACTATGAGGAAGAAGGTTATCTGGACGATGAGTCGGACGAATATGGGTTTGACGATGATTTTGAAGTCGGATATGATGACGATTATGAGAATGAATACGACGATGAAGCGTTTGATGAGCCTGAGGAAAAACAGGCAGTAGGCAGAAGCAATAGAACATCTTCAAAAAAAGATGGCTTTGATATTGATTTTGTAGATTTATAAGTAGATTTATAAAATGAAAGACCGGATAGAAAAGATGAAATTTTCAATCATTTTCTAAGTCCGGTCTTTTTTTGTGTTTTCAATTCAATATTTGTTAAATGAATAAACACAAATTCATCACATTAATCCGCTATGATAAGACCATAGAAAAAAAGAAAGAAAGCGGGTAGTGTTATGGACAATCAATATAATTATTATAATCCAAATGAAAATTCAAATAACGAAGATCGGCAGAGAATGAATTCTCAGAGCGAAGGCAGCCAAAACGGAGAACAAAAGGGAAATACCCCACAGTGGCAGCCGGGCGGCGATCATTTGAAAAAGGAAAAAAAGCCGCATAAGAATTTGATGCGGACGGTTGCAGTCGTAGGTTTTGCTATTTTATTCGGTGTTGTTTCAAGTGGGATTTTCCTTACAACAACGGTGGTTGGAAACCGGGTGTTTGGGTTGCTTGACTCTTCAAAATCTACAACCGCATCTTCTGATAAGGTAAGTAAAGGGACTCCTCTTTCAAAATCATCCAGCGTAGTGACATCTGATGTATCTGAAGTTGTGGATCAGGTGATGCCGTCTATTGTTTCTATCACAAGTATGTCGGTAGAAGAAGTCCGCAGCTTTTTCGGCGGAACTTATGAACAGCAGTCAAAAGGCGCAGGTACCGGAATTATTATCGGAAAAACAGACACAGAGTTATTGATCGTGACGAACAATCATGTTGTTGCGGGAAGCGATACTCTTACAGTTGCCTTTACGGATGAATCAACTGTAGAAGCAAACATTAAGGGTACAGATGCCCAGTATGATGTTGCAGTTATTGCAGTGCCTATTGAGAATATTTCGGATGATACACTGGATGCAATCTCAGTTGCCACTCTGGGTGATTCCACGAGCCTGAAAGTCGGCGAACCTGCGATCGCCATCGGAAATGCACTTGGATACGGACAGTCTGTGACAACAGGCGTTATCAGTGCATTGAACCGTTCTGTTTCTATGACAAATGAAGAGACTGGAGATACACAGGAAAGCGGTGTGAAATTGATCCAGACGGATGCGGCGATCAACGAAGGAAACAGCGGAGGCGCTCTTGTCAATGTAAATGGGGAAGTGATCGGCATTAACTCTTCAAAACTTGTAGGTGACAGTGTGGAAGGAATCGGATATGCAATTCCGATCAGTGATGTCGGTGATTTGATTGAAAACCTTATGAACAGAGAAACAAAAACAAAAGTTGCGGAAGATAAAAGAGGCCTTATCGGCATAACCGGAATCAGTGTTTCGGATGCCTTTTCACAGCAGATTGAGATGCCGGCAGGAGTATATGTAACAGAAATTGCAAAAGGCGGCGGTGCAGAAAAAGCAGGAATGACAAAAGGGTGCATTATCACAGCTATTGATGACATAACAGTAGACAGCATGGAGGCTCTTCAGGAGCAGCTGCAATACTATGAGAAAGGTACAACTGTGACGTTAAAAATCCAGATTCCTCAGACAAACGGAGAGTATAAAGAGCAGACTATAGAAGTGACGCTGCAGTAAGTGTGAAAGAGAAATCCTTTTTCTGAAAATATATAAATGAAAAATTATTTCCCCTCCCGGAGAGAGAAAACTCTGAAACGGGAGGGGAAGTTTGTGTTGCAGTGATTATTTATCAAACTCGGGATTGACAGCATAGAAGTTTTTGCTGTCGAGTTTTTCCTGTACAATGCGTAAACTTTCACCGAAACGTTGGTAGTGGACGATTTCACGTTGTCTTAAGAAACGGATCGGATCGCATACTTCAGGATCTTTTACGAGACGAAGAATATTATCGTACGTTGTACGCGCTTTCTGCTCTGCCGCAAGATCTTCATGAAGATCGGTGATGGGATCTCCTTTTGATTGGAAATAAGTTGCTGTCCATGGGGCGCCGCTTGCTGCCTGTGGCCAGAGAGCAAGTGTGTGATCTACATAATAAGGAGCAAATCCGGAGCGTTCGATTTCCTCCGGAGAAAGGTCCTTGGTGAGCTGATAAACGATGGCGCATACCATTTCCATGTGAGCGAGTTCTTCTGTTCCTATATCGGTTAGCGTTCCTGTTACTTCCTTATACGGCATAGTATATCTTTGAGAGAGATAGCGCATAGATGCGGCCAGTTCTCCGTCGGGACCTCCGAATTGACTGATGATGATCTTTGCAATTTTAGGATTGGTTTGTGTGATTTTTACCGGATATTGAAGACGTTTTTCATAATTCCACATAAATCAGCATCCTCCTTCCTGCCATGGCCACGGTTCATTGATCCAGTTCCATCGTTCGGCACAGGAATAATCGGCTGTGTCGACAGTCAGTGGTCCGTAGGCAGAAGCATATTGTTTTAAAGCGTCGTTGCGGTGGGCGCTCATTTCATGAAAATACGCAAGCGCTTCGCTGTCGCAAGGATGCGTATCGAGATAAAGTTTTACTTCGTCAACAGCAAAACTAACCTGGTTGATATGCTCCATAAGCTGGTTTCGGTTCATAGAACGATGCATATTTTTCATTGAAGCGTTATTTAAAGAACAGTCTTGAGTATTATTATTTGTGACAGAACAGTTTGAGTTAGAATAAGGATAGTTTTTCATCGGCAGCAGGCTCCTTTCCCTGAGAATGGTTTATTTAATTCCTCAAAGATCGTTCCGTTTTTAAGAGCGCGGCACGGTTCATAAATGTTCTGCCATTTTTGCCATGGAACATATGCCATTGCAATCGGCATATTTGCAGGGAAAAAGTCCCGGGTATTCGGACATCCGTTCATAGGAACTGTTTCGTGACACGGGCAGGAGGTGTCGGGCATTGTACGGCGCATATAACGCATCTGATTATTTGTTTGACAAGTTGCCATTGGCGGTATCTCCTTTTGTTGTAAATTCATTATTATAATATGAACGACTTACGTTTTTGCGAATGATATATGGAAAAATCCTTTACAACTGCCATTAAATTATATATAATAGGTAAGTCATCGGGGTGTGGCTCAGTTTGGTTAGAGCGCACGGCTGGGGGCCGTGAGGTCGCAGGTTCGAATCCTGTCACCCCGACTGATCTATTGCGGCGGCGAGCCGAAGTTCGGGCTTGCCCGAGATTTTGGCGGACGCTTGCGATTTCGGAGCGTGCTTTTTGGCACTTCCGGTGATTGCAGAAGTATATTTTTGTTTTGAAGAAGATATCATATACGAGAGATCAATGAGGGATCAGATCAGGTAAATGGCTTACCGGAAACTGATTCCTTATCTATTATTTCGGATATTATGGAAAGGAAGAAGAAAAATGTGTGGTTTTGCAGGTTTTGTCGGTAAAGTAGAAGATCGGGAAACTGTTCTTGTAAATATGATGGATACAATCATACACAGAGGACCGGACAGTGCAGGGAAATATGTTGATGAGGATGCGGCTCTTGGATTTCGGCGTTTGAGCATTATCGACCTGTCTTCAGTCGGAGATCAGCCCCTTTATAATGAAGATAAAAGCATGGTGCTTGTTTTCAATGGGGAAATCTATAACTATCAGGAACTGCGAAAAGAATTGATCGAGGCTGGACATGTATTTGTCTCTAATACAGATTCGGAAACTCTGATACACGGATATGAGCAGTGGGGAGAGAAACTTGTCGATCGTCTCCGGGGAATGTACGCGTTTGTGATTTGGGATACAAAGAAAAAAAGACTTTTCGGTGCAAGGGATATTTTTGGAATCAAGCCTTTTTACTATGCGCAGATGAATCAGACCTTTTTGTTTGCGTCTGAGATCAAAGCATTTATGGAACATCCGAAATTTGATAAGATTTTTAATGAAGATGCTTTGGGAAATTATCTTTCCTTTCAGTTCGTACCGACTAACGAAACCTTTTTCAAAGGAGTATTTTGTCTTCAGCCCGGTCATTACTTTATTTATGAAGATGGGAAAATGGAAATATCGCGGTATTTTGAACCGAATTTTACAGGAAAATATGAAAAAACATTCGATGAAGCTGCGGCTGAAGTGGAAAAAGTCATGAAGGAGTCGGTAGAGAAGCATAAGATTAGCGATGTGGAGGTTGCGTCTTATTTATCAAGCGGAGTGGATTCCAGTTACCTGACTTATCTGGGACAAGTCGATCATACGTTTACAGTCGGATTTGACGAGGGAGAATACAGTGAGATTCAGGATGCAAAAGATTTTGCCGAAAGTATTCATATGAAGAATGATGCGAAGGTGATCACGCCGGATGAATACTGGGACAGTCTTTCGGATATTCAATATTATATGGATGAGCCTGTGGCGGATCCTGCGGCGGTTGCACTGTATTTTTTGAGTAAAGAAGCGGCAAAGAAAGTAAAAGTTGTGCTTTCGGGTGAAGGATCGGATGAATTGTTCGGAGGATATAATATTTACTGTGAACCTCTTGAACATACTGCTTTTAATAAAATCCCGATGCCGATCCGGCGCTTTATGGGAAAATTTGCAGAATACTGTCTGCCGAGGGGGATGAAAGGCCGTGGATTTCTTATGCGTCATGGAAAGACGCTGGAAGAACGGTATTTTGCCAATGCTACGAATATATTTACAGAGCGTGAGGCTGCTAAAATTTTGAAAAAGGGATGCAGACCGGGAATTCAGGATGTGACAAAACCTTTGTATAACCGGGTGAAAGATAAGGATGCGGTGACAAAAATGCAGTATGTGGACTTGCATCTTTGGCTTGTTCACGATATCCTTATGAAAGGGGATAAGATGGGCATGGCGAATTCTTTGGAAGTCAGAGTGCCGTTTCTTGACCGGAATGTTCTGGAACTTGCGGAAAGCCTTCCTCTTCAATATAAAGTGCAGGCACCGCGCACGAAAGTTGCTCTCCGGGCAGCGGCGGAACGCAGTATCAGAAACAAGACGGCAGAGAAAAAGAAACTTGGTTTTCCGATCCCGATTCGGGTTTGGCTGAAAGAGGAAAAATATTATAATCGTGTGAGAGCGATGTTTGCATCTTCTATGGCGAAAAAATTCTTTAATACCGATCTGCTTATGAAGATGCTGGAAGATCACAGAGACGGAAAGAATACGAATGAAAAAACAGATGACAGCCGCAAAATCTGGACGGTATATATTTTCCTTGTATGGTATGACCGCTTTTTTGAACATGGGAAACCGGTGCATCCTTCCATGACAGCAGGTAAATAAGATTGATGATGGGTGTGATGATATGAGAAGCAGGACTGTGCGTCCGATCAAGAGACGCGAACAGGGCAGGAAAAATGTAAAGAAGCAAAAGAAAAGAAACCTCGGAGATACGATGCCGATGCGTCCCGTCAGAGAAGATGTGTACGATACGGCGCCGATGCGTCCGATGAATATCAGAAGCGGGTATGAGGGATACCGCAGAACGATTGACCGTAGGCGTGAAGTGATACGGACGGAGCGTCCGGTTTCTCGACGTGTGAATTCCCGCAAAGGGAAAAAGGAACGTACGTCAGGCAGAACTCGTTATGAAAACAGAAATAGTTTATCGGCGCTGATCGCAAGACAAAGAAGTGCAGCGGGAAAAGAACAATATTTTGACTATGACCTTCTTTTTGTGATTATTTTTCTGATGTGTTTTGGTCTTGTTATGCTTTATAGTGTCAGTTTCTATGAAGCGCAGGCTGATTTCGGAAATGACATGTACTATTTTTCAAAACAGGCGTTGATCGGTGTGGGCGGATTTATCGGCATGTATCTTGTGTCAAAGTTAGATTATCATCTGTATGGAGCGTTTGCATTTGAAATCTATGTAATTTCGATGTTTTTGATGGCGCTTGTACAGACTCCGCTTGGCGTGACTGTCAATGGCGCGAGACGTTGGATCGGACTTCCCGGCAACCTTTCGCTGCAGCCTGCCGAGATTACAAAAATAGCAGTGATTCTATTTATATCTTATGAGTTATGCCGTCTTGGGAAAAGGGCATATTCGCCGAAAGGAATTGCACAGATACTTGCATTTGGCGCAGTGGCATCGGCAGGCGTTTTGTTTTTGACAGATAACCTGAGTACGGCGATCATCGTGGCGGGGATTACATGTATTTTGATTTTTGTAAGCCATCCGAAGACGAAGCCGTTTCTTGTAATAATCGGGATCGGGATTGCGGTAGCGGCAGTCGGGATCGCAATTCTTTCGGTAACTGTGGCGAACAGTGATAATTTCCGTCTCCAGCGAGTGATCTCGTGGCTGAACCCGGAAGCTACGGCCGATACGGGAAGTTTTCAGGTCATGCAGGGACTTTATGCGATCGGAAGCGGAGGACTGTTCGGAAAAGGACTGGGAAACAGTACACAGAAATTGGGCGTGATTCCCGAAGCGCAAAATGACATGATCCTTGTCGTTATTTGTGAGGAGCTTGGCGTATTTGGCGCGGTTGTTATTTTGGTCCTGTTTGCATTGTTGTTATACAGACTGATCTTTATTGCGAAAAATGCGCCCGATCTTTTCGGTTCGCTGATCGCGACTGGGATATTTGCGCATATCGCATTACAGGTTATTTTGAACATTGCTGTCGTGACGGGACTTCTTCCGACAACGGGTATTACGTTGCCTTTTATCAGTTACGGCGGAACTGCAATCGTATTTTTGATGGCGGAAATGGGAATTGCGCTTGGAATTTCACGGAAAATAAGATTAGAATAGAAAAAGCTTCCTTTCTTATGAGATGTGTGATATATTTATATGTGGTATTAAAAACTACATACAATAGAAGCGTAAAATATATTTTGCGTTTCAGGAGGAAGTGTTATGGATTATAAAATTGTTTTGGATAGTTGCGGAGAATTGACATATAAGATGAAGGAGAGCGGGATTTACCATACGGCGGTTTTGAGTATGCTCGTTGACGGAGATACGATCTTGGATGATGAAAGTTTTGACCGGAAAGATTTTCTGAAAAGAGTAGCGGTGAGTCCGGAATGTCCGAAGTCTTCCTGTCCTTCGCCGGATGCATATATGGAACTTTACGGCGGAGCGGAGAAGAGGGTTTATGTGGTGACCTTGTCAGCGGAATTAAGCGGATCGTATAATAGCGCTCAGCTTGGAAAAGAGCTGTGGAAGGAAGAAAACGAAGACGGGGATAAACAAATCTATGTATTTAATTCGCGTTCGGCATCGGTAGGTGAAAGTTTGATCGCATTGAAAATACAAGAGTGTGAAGAAAAAGGGTATTCTTTTGAAGAAGTGATAGAGCATGTGGAAGCATATATCGAAGAACAGCACACATATTTTGTTCTTGAAAATCTGGATACACTTCGGAAGAACGGAAGGCTTACAGGAATTAAGTCGTTGATGGCAAGCGCTCTTAATATCAAACCGGTGATGGGGTCAACTCCGGAGGGAACGATTTGTCAGCTTGGTCAGGCGAGAGGAGTTAAGAAAGCGATTGCGAAGATGGCAGAGCATATTGTGGCAGATGGCAAAAATACAGAGAATAAAGTGTTGGCGATCGCTCACTGCAACTGCCCGGAAAGAGCAAGAGAGATAGAGCGTATGATTCTCGATAAGATAAAAGTAAAAGACAGTTTTATAGTAGAGACAGGCGGAATCAGCACAATGTATGCAAATGACGGTGGAATAATAGTTGTACTGTAGAAGTGTTTGTGATAAAATGTCCTCATGCGTAGTATCTTATCTGAAAGGAGTAATACGGGATGAGTCAGGAAAAGGTTGACCGTTATAAACAGGAAAAAGTAAACAGAAAACAGATCATGCGTAAGCAGAAGCTGATGAATAATATGCGTAAAGGGGTGCTTGTGGTGGTAGCTCTGGCATTGATCGGATGGCTTGGTTATTCTGCTTATGATATCTATGAGTCGGGAAAAGAGAGAACTGTCTCAGAGGTGAATTATGACGCCGTATCTGATTATTTGAACGGACTGAATGCAGAAGGTTCTGCTGAGTAAATGGTGTGGTGTGGGGAGTGAGCGCCGAATTTGAAGAGCGCACACCCTTGCACCCAAATTTTTTTTAAAACTTTAAAGTGAATAAATTCATTAAAAACACAACATGTAGGGTATTTGGAACATCAATGCCATACATGTTCTTTTTTTGCGAAAAATCCTGTTTTTTGATTCGTTTTTAGCCGAAAAAAGGACACAAAAAAATCTCAAAAAAGGGTTGAAAAAGGGGAGTGGTGGTTTAGAATGGAGTCAAGTGGTAAAGAGTGGAGGCTAGTGGAGTAAAGTAGGGGCGATGTGGAGCTCACATTAAGAGAAAGGATTCCAGATGTTATTAGGAGAGTTTAACCATAGTATTGATGAAAAGGGAAGACTCATCATTCCGGCAAAACTGCGGGATGATCTTGGTGACAGTTTCGTTATTTGTAACGGACTGGAAGGCTGCCTCTTTGTTTACTCTCAGGAAGAATGGAATAAATTCGTTGCTGAACTTGAGACTTTGCCACGCATGAGTAAGGATGCCAGAATTTTCAAGCGTTATTTTTTCGGAAGCGCTTCGGAGGGCAGTTTCGACAAGCAGGGGAGAGTTCTTGTCCCGCCGTCGCTCCGCAAAGCAGCCGGATTAGAAAAAGATGTAGTCTTAGTGGGAGTTCAGGATCGCATCGAGATATGGGATAAGGCTCTTTGGGAGGAACGCAGTCAGATCAGCGAGGAAGATCTGGACGCGATTGCAGAGCGTATGGAATCCATAGGAATTCGTATTTGATAAGGAGAAGACAATGGCATTTGAACATGTGTCTGTTCTACTGAACGAAACAGTAGACGGGTTGAACGTCAAACTGGATGGGGTTTATGTAGACGCTACGCTTGGCGGAGGCGGACATGCCTATGAAGTGTGCAGAAGGCTTGGCAGTAAGGGGAGATTTATAGGAATAGATCAGGATGCCGATGCAATTAAAGCAGCGGGAGAACGCCTGAAAGGCTTCGGGGAGAAGGTTACGATAATTCGGAGCAATTATCGTGATATGAAGCCGCAGCTCCAGAATATAGGTGTTGACAAAGTAGATGGTATTGTGATCGATCTGGGAGTTTCATCATACCAGCTTGATACCGCCGAACGCGGATTTTCTTATCGGGTGGATGCGCCGCTTGATATGAGAATGGATCAGAGACAGAAAATGACGGCGAGAGACATTGTCAACGAATACAGTGAGTCGGAACTTTACCGTGTGATCCGCGACTATGGGGAAGATAAATTTGCTAAGAATATTGCAAAGCATATTGTGGCGGAGCGTAGGAAAAATCCGATTGAAACAACGGGACAACTGAATGAAATTATCAGTCATGCGATACCGATGAAGTTTCGTAAGACGTCAGGTCATCCGTCGAAAAGGACATTTCAGGCGATTCGGATCGAGTTGAATCACGAACTGGATGTTTTGAGGGAGTCGTTGGATGACATGATCGAGATGCTGAATCCGGGTGGAAGGATATGCATTATTACATTTCATTCGTTAGAAGACCGCATTGTGAAAAGTGCATTTAGGAAAAACGAAAATCCATGCACTTGTCCGAGTCATTTTCCTGTATGTGTCTGTGGGAAGATTTCAAAAGGGAAAGTGATCACGAGAAAACCAATTTTGCCGTCGGAGGCAGAAACGGAATCAAACAGCCGTTCAAAAAGTGCGAAACTCAGAATATTTGAACGGGCATAAATTGGGAGTGTATCATATAGAAACGAATTTCCGAGGGGAGGGGAGAACCCTTAGGAAAATACAAAAAAGGAAGGGGCATTTGTCATGGCAGCAAACTATCGTACATCCAAATACAGAACGACAAGTCTAAGTGAAAGAGACAAAAGTGGATTTTATGTATATGGAAATACTGTACGTCAGGCAGAAACTCTTCCGAGAAAAACGAAGAGTCCGTATTCGCAGCAGAGGGAGCAGACGAAACGGACAAGCAGCCGGGTTGTTAAGAACCGAAACCGCGCGATGAGTATTAGTCCGGCTTATGCTGTATTTCTTACGGCAGCGGCAGTCTGTGCGGTATTGATTTGCGTTTTATACTTAAATCTTCAGTCGGAGGTCGTAAGCAGATCGGAAAATGTTACGGCAATGCAGGAACAACTTGCAGATCTGACGGAGGCAAATAATACTGCATATAATTCGGCGGCAGACTCGGTGAATCTCGAGACGGTGCGGGACAGAGCGATGAATGAAATGGGGATGGTTTATGCTGCTCAGGGAACAATCGTAGAATACGATAGTCCGGAAGGGGATTATGTAAAGCAGTATAACGATATTCCGGAAAGCGGTGTGCTCGCAAAGTCCAGCGATGTATTAAAGTAAGGAAAAAATTATGGCTGTAAAGAAAAGAAAAAAGAGTAGATTTGAATTTTTGACAAGAAAATTCCCGCTCAGAATGCAACGGAAGCTGGTAATGCTATTTATGGCAGTAGTACTGGCTTTTGTTGTTCTTATAGGAAGAATAACCTATATAAATGTAACGAAGGGAAGCAAATATACAAAAGTTGTTTTAGATCAGCAAAACTATGACAGCAGGGTGATCGCTTTTAAAAGGGGCGATATTGTCGATCGTAACGGAACAAAGATGGCGACAAGTGAGCGCGTATATAACGTGATCCTTGACGTGGCGGTTATGATGGACAAAAAGGAGTATATCGAACCGACAAAGGAAGTATTGAAAGAATGTTTCAATGTAGAGGGGGACGTTGTTGATAAATTGATCAAAGAGTCTCCGGACAGTCGTTATGAAGTGCTTGTGTCAGATGTGGATTATGCGACTGCTCAGAAGTTTAAGAAGATTGATGAAGATGATAAAAAATATCCGAATGTGAAAGGAATCTGGCTGGAAGAAGACTATTTGAGGAGTTATCCATACGGTTCTATGGCGAGTGATGTGCTTGGATTTGTATATGGAGGAAATCAAGGGGCGCTTGGAATCGAAAGCGCGTATAATTCAATTCTCAACGGAACGGATGGAAGAGAGTATGGGTATTTTGACTCCGATTCTTCGGTAGAGCGTACTGTCAAACCTGCGAAGAACGGAAATACGGTCGTGTCTACCATTGATGTGACATTGCAAAATATTGTGGAAAAATGCATTTTAGAGTTTAACAGTGCGCATGCCGCAGATGGAAATCCCGGCAGTAAAAACACAGCCGTTATCATTATGAATCCGAACACAGGAGAAATACTGGCGGAAGCATCGTACCCTAATTTTGATTTGAATGATCCGAGAAATCTATCTTTGCTTTATACAAAAGAGCAGTGGGATGCGATGAGTGAAGAAGATCAGGTCGAAGCGATGAATGATCTTTGGAGAAATTTCTGCGTAAGTGACGCTTATGAGCCGGGGTCTACTGCGAAACCGTTTACTGTGGCGGCCGGCTTGGAAACAGGAACATTGACCGGAAACGAAAGCTATTACTGCGGAGGTTCTAAAGACGTTCTCGGAACGAAGATCAGCTGTCACTATAAGTCGGGACACGGACAGGAAACGATACAGGATGCCATTGCAAATTCATGTAATGTAGCTCTTATGGATATGGCAGCGGTGATCGGTCCGGAAAATTTTACAAAATATCAGCATTATTTTTGGGTTTGGAGAGTATACAGGGATTGATCTTCCGGGAGAGGCGGAAACGTCAGGACTGCTTTATACGGCGGATACGATGGGAGAGATCGATCTGGCTACCAATTCATTCGGACAGAATTTTAATGTAACGATGACACAGATGGTTTCTGCATTTTCTTCTCTTGTGAACGGAGGATATTATTATGAACCCCATGTTGTAAAACAGATTCAGGATGAAGACGGCAATGTAATAGAGACGAAAGATCCGGTTCTTTTGAGAAAGACAGTGTCTTCCGAAACGTCTAAGATGTTGAGACAGTATTTGAAAGCGACGATGGATTACGGAACAGGAACGAGGGCAAAGGTGGAAGGGTATGATATCGGCGCTAAAACGGGAACAGCGGAAAAACTTCCGAGGGGAAACGGAAAGTATCTGTTATCTTATATCGGTTATGCGCCGCAGAACAATCCGGAAGTCGTAGTTTATGTTGTGATCGATGAGCCTAATACGGCTGTACAGGATGACAGCTCCCTTGTTCTGGGATTAAGTCAGAAGATCATGTCTGAGGCATTCCCGTATCTTGGCATTACGACTATTGCACAAAGCGGGCAAAACGCTCAGGCGCAAGGTCAGAATTTCGGCAATACAGAATATACGGATTATGATGAAAATTATGAGGATACATACGGAAATGCAGACGGATCGTATGTGGATGAAAACTATACACCTGATTTAGATGATTGGGCGTCGTCTGACGTTTCAGAGTAGAGGAATAACCCTGCAGAAGATATAATAAACTGTAAAAATATCTTCTGTGGGGATTTTTTGTTATGAGAAACAAAATAGAGGAAAGAATAAAAAATAAAACTTATAATAAGAGAAAAGTACTTGTCGTTTTTTTATGTGCGGCTTTCGTGCTTTTTTGTCTGATAGGCAGACTTGTTTATCTTATGATATTTGATGCGGAGTATTATCAGAACATGGCGGAGGAACTGCATGAAAGGGAGAGGGAGATCAAAGCGGCCAGAGGGGAGATCGTAGACAGAAACGGAGTTGTTCTTGCGACAAACAGGACGGTGTGTACGATTTCGGTTATTCACAGTCAGATAAAAGATCCGCAGCAGACGGCAGACATGCTCAGTAAAGAGTTGGAACTTGACAGGGAGGATGTTTTGAAAAAGGTAGAGAAAGTATCTTCTATGGAAAAAATAAAGACGAATGTTGACAAAAAGACAGGCGACCGTATCCGTGAGTATAATCTGCCGGGAGTAAAAGTGGATGAAGATTTCAAAAGATACTACCCATATGACCGGCTTGCGTCAAGAGTGCTTGGATTTACAGGGAGCGACAATCAGGGGATCATCGGTCTTGAGGTGAAATATGAAGACGTATTAAAAGGAACAAATGGGAAGATACTGACGGTTACAGATGCCAGAGGAATAGAGTTGGAAGGGGTTGCGGAGGACCGGATTGAACCGGTTGCCGGAAATACATTAAAAACAAGTCTTGATTACAATATCCAGTCGTATTGTGAGCAGGCGGCCGAAAAGGTGCTGGAGGAAAAACAGGCAGAAGGGGTATCGGTCTTGCTGATGAATCCGCAGAACGGAGAAATTTATGCTATGGTAAATGTGCCTGAATTTAATTTGAATGAACCTTATCGTTTGAATGACAAAACGGAAGATCAGATGACAGATGAAGAACGTCAGAACAGACTGAATCAGATGTGGAGAAACCGCTGCATTAACGATACGTATGAGCCGGGATCTACTTTTAAGATCATTACGTCGGCGGCTTGTCTTGAAGAAGGCGTCGTCTCTTTAGACGATACTTTCTCCTGCCCGGGGTATCGGATCGTAGAAGACAGGAAAATCCGGTGTCATAAAGTAGGAGGGCATGGAACGGAAACTTTTGTGCAAGGGATTGAAAATTCGTGTAATCCGGTATTTATGGATATCGGACTTAGACTGGGATCAGAGAGGTTTTGCGACTATTTTGAACAGTTTGGTCTGATGAGCCTGACGAACATCGATCTTCCCGGAGAAGCGGGGACGATTATGCATAAAAGAGAAGATATTAAAGCGGTAGAACTGGCCACAATGACGTTTGGTCAATCATTTCAGATTACGCCGATCCAGATGGCGGTGACGGTCAGTTCGATGGTAAATGGCGGCAGGCGTGTAACGCCGCATCTTGGCGTGTCGGTCTTAGATAAGAAAGGGAAAACGGTCAAGACGTTTAAGTATGGGGAAAAAGAAGGGATTGTTTCGGAGAAAACATCGGAGACAATGCAAGAACTTCTGGAGAAAGTTGTTTCCGAAGGATCGGGAAAAAACGCGTATCTTGAAGGATATTCTATCGGGGGAAAGACGGCGACGTCTCAAACGCTTCCAAGAAGCGCCGGAAAATATATTTCTTCGTTTATAGGATTTGCTCCGGCGGACGATCCTCAGATTCTCGGAATGGTCATCATCCATGATCCTCAGGGAATTTATTACGGCGGAACGATCGCTGCCCCGGTGCTTCGGGACATATATGATAATGTGCTCCCCTATCTCGGGATTGAAAAAAAGTAATGGATGGTTTATACTTTATGAGATAAAAGAGATGAAGAGGTGGATTTATGAGTAGTCATGTAGTGATTCCGGTTCTTGCGGCATTTGCGGTAAGTCTTGTGCTCGGACCGATTGTGATTCCTTTTTTGCGGAAACTGAAAATGAAGCAGACGGAGCGTGTAGAAGGCGTTCAGTCTCATTTGAAAAAAGCGGGAACTCCGACGATGGGCGGCATTATTATTCTTGCGGCTGTTATTGTGACATCCCTGTTCTATGTGAAAGATTATCCGAAGATCATTCCGGTTTTATTCCTTACAGTGGCGTTTGGTTTGATCGGATTTCTTGATGATTATCTTAAAGTTGTGTTGAAACGTTCGGATGGACTGATGCCGATGCAGAAAATGGCTCTGCAGATTATTGTAACGGCTGTGTTTGCATTCTATCTCGTGAAAGTGGCGGATATTCCGCTTACGATGCTTGTGCCGTTCTCTAACGGATATTATCTTGATATCGGCTGGATGGCAGTTCCGCTTTTGTTTGTGGCAGTGATCGGAACGGTCAACGGAACAAACTTTACAGATGGACTGGATGGCCTTGCTTCCAGTGTGACCGTTCTTGTCGCAACATTTTTTACAGTTGTGGCGATCGGAACGAAAAGCGGGATCGAACCTGTCACCTGTGCTGTAGTCGGGGCGCTGCTTGGATTTTTACTGTTTAACGTATATCCGGCAAGTGTGTTTATGGGAGATACAGGGTCTTTGGCTCTTGGAGGATTTGTGGCAGGCACGGCTTATATGATGCAGATGCCTTTGTTTATCCTGATCGTTGGAATTATTTACCTTGTGGAAGTGGCTTCGGTCATGATTCAGGTTACTTATTTTAAGAAAACAGGCGGAAAGAGGTTTTTTAAAATGGCGCCGATCCACCATCATTTTGAATTATGCGGATGGTCTGAAACGAGAGTGGTAGCTGTATTTTCTATCATAACGGCGTTGCTTTGCCTCATTGCGCTGATGGGGGTATAAAAATGGATATAAGAGGAAAAAAAGTGCTCGTCTTCGGTTCGGGTATCAGTGGAGAAGGATCATGCAGGCTTTTGCTCGAAAAAGGCGCGGATGTTGTTTTGTATGATGGAAATGAAAAACTGTGCGCCGATGAGATTGAAGCTAAAATTTTAGAAACTAAAAAAGAAAACGGGCAATTCAGTATAGTGCTCGGAACATTTCCGGAAGAGATTATAGAAGAGCTTTCATTTGTAGTGATGAGTCCGGGAGTGCCGACGGATCTTCCGATCGTTGAAAAAATGCGTGAAAAGAGCATCCCGATCTGGGGAGAGATCGAACTTGCATATGTGTTTGGAAAAGGAGACGTTCTTGCAATTACAGGAACAAACGGGAAAACGACGACGACAGCCCTTTTGGGACAGATCATGCAGGACTATAAAGAACATGCTTATATTGTAGGAAATATAGGAACTCCGTATACAAGCGTTGCACAAGAAACGACGGACGACGCGGTAATTGTAGCGGAAATAAGCAGTTTCCAGCTTGAGACAATACATACATTTCATCCGAAAGTAAGCGCGATTTTGAATATTACTCCCGATCATTTGAATCGTCATCATACAATGGAGGCATATATCGAAGCGAAAGAGCGTATTGCTGAAAATCAGACAAAAGCAGATGTGTGCGTATTGAATTATGAGGATGATGAACTTCAGAAATTCGGAGAAAAAACGGCAGCGCAAGTTCTATATTTCAGCAGTGCGCGTAAACTGGAAAAAGGGATATATCTTGATGGAACAAAAATCATTTGCGCGGCAGATGTTCCGGTCGAGCTTTGCGATGTCAGTGAACTGAAGATTCTCGGAACACACAATTATGAAAATGTGATGGCTGCTTCTGCAATGGCGTATGCATATGGTGTTCCGATCGAGGTGATCCGCAAAAATCTTCTGACATTTCCCGGAGTGGAACATCGAATTGAGTTTGTGGCAGAAAAAAGAGGTGTCCTTTATTATAATGACTCGAAAGGAACAAATCCGGACGCAGCGATCAAAGGGATTCAGGCCATGAACCGTCCTACCATACTGATCGGGGGAGGTTACGACAAAGATTCCGAATATGATGAGTGGATCAAGGCGTTTGACGGGAAAGTGAGAAAACTTGTTCTGCTTGGCGCAACGAGAGAGAAGATCGCGCAAAGCGCTCATGCAAACGGATTTGACGATATTATTATGGCAGATACCTTTGAGGAGGCGTTTGAACAGTGCGTGAAATATGCGAAGCCGGGCGATGCGGTGCTTTTATCGCCGGCGTGTGCAAGCTGGGGGATGTTTAAAAATTATGAAGAACGTGGAGATAAATTCAAAGAACTTGTAGACCAACTATAAGGAGTGGAGCTGATTGACGCGTTCTGAAAAGAAAAAACGATATGACGGGATGCTTATATTTGTTGTATTGCTTCTTGTTGCCGCAGGGCTTGTGATATTGTACAGCACAAGCGCTTACAATGGGCAGGTGAAATTTCACGATCCGTTTCATTATTTGAAAAAGCAGGGGTTTGCGACACTGCTCGGACTGTTTGGTATGGCGCTTATCGCCCGCGTTGATTATCATAAATGGGTTCCGCTGGCGATTCCCGCATATGTGACGTCGATCATTCTGTCTGTGGCTGTTATATTTTTCGGGGATGAATACAACGGGTCCAAAAGATGGTTGTCTTTGGGCCCGATTTCTTTTCAGCCTTCAGAGTTTGCAAAAGTAGCCGTTATTTTTTTTCTTGCATGCCTTGTGAGCAGAAATGTACAGCGGATGAAACGTTTTCGCACAATGATACTTATGATGATTCCGGTTTTGCCGATCGTAGGTCTGGTCGGAGCAAGTAATTTAAGCACTGCGATCATCATTCTCGGAATTGCGGTTGTTCTGATTTTTGTAGCGGATCCGAAATACGTCCGTTTTATATTGATGGGAAGTATCGGCGTAGGATTTATGACGGTTTTTCTGGCGATGGAAAGTTATCGATTGGAACGCCTGGCAATCTGGAGACATCCGGAGCAATATGAAAAAGGGTATCAGACGCTGCAGGGACTATATGCAATCGGCAGCGGAGGTCTGTTCGGAAGGGGATTAGGCAACAGTGTACAAAAACTCGGATTTCTTCCAGAGGCTCAAAATGATATGATTTTTTCTATTATCTGTGAAGAATTGGGATTGATCGGAGCAGGATTTATCATTCTTTTATTTTTGATTCTTATTTGGCGTTTTTTTGTGATTTCAACAAAAGCGTCGGATCTGCTTGGCGCTTTGATAGCGGCAGGGGCAATGGCGCATATGATGATCCAGGTTATATTAAACATCGCGGTAGTTACAAATTCAATTCCAAACACAGGGATTACGCTTCCGTTTATCAGTTACGGAGGTACATCGGTTGTATTTCTTCTGTTGGAGATGGGACTTGTGCTTAGCGTATCGAATTACGAAGGTTTACGGTATGGAGGTTCAGAATAGATGAAGAGAAAAAAACACAAAAAGAGAAAGGTGTGGCCGATTATTTTAGTTGTGCTTACTGTCTTGATCGTTATGGCAGCTGCGGCGGTATTTCTATTTCGCACAAGGTCATATAAAGTGGAAGGAAATTCTTATTACGGAGAGAGAACGATCACAACATGGATTGAGAATGATCCGCTTTCGGTAAATTCTCTGTATGTTCTGTATAAATATAATTTTACCGATGCCGATCTTCCGTCAGGAGTAGAAAGTCTGAGTATTTCACTGAAAGATCCGTGGACGGTGAAGGTGAAAGTGAAAGAAAAAGAAATGGCCGGATATGTAGATTATGACGGTGCATATCTTTATTTTGACAGAACCGGAACGGCAGTATTGCGGACAAAAAAAATAATCGAAGGTGTTCCTCATATCGAAGGTCTTATGTTTGATTCGGCAAAAGCTAAAATAGGGAAAAAACTTCCGGTGGAAGATGACAGTATTTTTGAAAAAATTGTAGAAGTTTCAAAAAATTTAAAAAAATACAATCTCACACCTGACAGGATGGGGTGTACAGATGGAGGCGTACAGATATATTTTGAAATTGTACAGGTCAGCCTTGGAAACGGGAATTATGAAGAAAAGCTTAGACAGGTAGAACCGATTCTTAAAAAACTGACTGAATTATATCCCGGAAAGGCGGGCGTGCTGCATTTAGAGAATTACGATGCCGAATCGGAGTCGATTCCGTTTGTTCCGGCGGCATAGCGGCGGCGGATCATCTGTAAAAGTGTAATAATTCAGAAAAATAGCAAAAAATCTATTGATTATTTGCTAAAAAGACTTTATTATATACTTATTGAATTCTATCGTTCAATATTAAGGGATGTATAAGAAATTAGTAAGACGACGAAGGAGGAAGTACTCTTGTTAGAAATTAAAACCAACGAATCAGAAGCGGCCGCAAGAATTATTGTAGTCGGAGTCGGTGGAGGCGGAAACAACGCAGTAAACCGGATGATTGACGAACAGATCGCGGGCGTGGAATTTATCGCAGTGAATACAGATAAGCAGGCACTGCAGCTTTGTAAAGCACCGACATTAATGCAGATCGGTGAGAAGCTTACAAAAGGGCTCGGCGCAGGGGCACAGCCGGAAGTAGGAGAAAAAGCGGCAGAGGAAAGTTCAGAAGAGATCTCGGCAGCGCTCAAAGGTGCGGACATGGTGTTCGTAACATGCGGTATGGGCGGCGGAACGGGTACAGGTGCTGCACCTGTTATTGCGCGTATTGCAAAAGAGCAGGGAGCTCTTACAGTCGGAGTTGTCACAAAACCTTTCCGTTTTGAGTCAAAAACAAGAATGCAGAATGCATTGAGCGGAATTGATAAATTAAAAGAAAATGTAGATACGATTATCGTAATTCCGAATGACAAGCTTCTTGAGGTTGTTGACAGACGCACAACAATGCCGGAAGCTCTTAAGAAAGCTGATGAAGTTCTTCAGCAGGGTATTCAAGGTATCACAGATTTGATCAATGTTCCGTCACTGATCAACCTTGACTTTGCGGATATTCAGACAGTTATGAAGGATAAAGGCATTGCTCATATCGGTATCGGTGCAGGACGCGGAGACGATAAGGCTCTTGAGGCGGTAAAAGAAGCTGTTGCGAGTCCGCTGCTTGAGACGACGATTCAGGGTGCGTCGAATGTTATCGTTAACGTATCGGGAGATATTACTCTTATGGATGCTTCTGATGCGGCTGATTATGTACAGGAACTTGCAGGAGAAGGCGCAAGTATTATTTTCGGTGCTATGTATGATGACGCGAAGTCAGATGAATGTACGATCACTGTTATTGCGACCGGGTTACATAATGTAGGCGGAAGCGCATCAAAATTAAAGGCGAGATTGGAAGGACAGCAGAAAGTAGGATCGATCCTTCCGTCCGGTGAATCGACAGTAAGAAGTCGTCTTGACAATGATGGAAGCAGAGTATCTGCGGCCAGACCACAGACATCTGCCAGACCGCAGGGAGGTACGATGCCGACTTTACAGCCGCGTACGCCATCCAGTACGGTGAAAGAGCAGTCTATTAAGATTCCGGATTTCTTTAAGAAATAAGCGAATCGGTATAATAATATAGAATTTTAAGACAGAATGGAATTTCATGTAAGAGTTCCATTCTGTTTTTTTGTTTTTTGTCGAAATATATTTACAGATACATGTCAATATATGACAAAATTTTCCTGTTTCTAAATATATAATAGATTCCGCACTACATAATTACGGAAGAGAAAGAAGGTGGACTATGTACTATGAATTATACATAGATGTATTTTTTTTAGAAAATTTTATGTTAGACAGTCTGCTTTTAATGGCTGTAAACCGTGTTATGCAGTATAGGAATTCTTATGCGCGGATGCTTGCAGGAGGGGCAGCAGGCAGTTTTTTGACTTGTGTTGTGATAGCGCTTCCGCTTATGCCGGCGATAAAAACACTTCTGTTTGGCGTTGGGATTAATAGTGTGATGATATTTGCGGGACTTGGCGGAGATGTTTTGAAAAAGGGTAGAAAACAAAGTAAAAAAGAACTGGCTGCCTGGTTTTTGAGGACGCTGATCGTTCTGTATGCAGCGGCAGTTGTCTTCGGAGGGGCTGCGAATCTGTTTCGTCCGTATATGAAATTTGCCGGAGTGTTTTACGCAGTATTTGCAGTCGGATACTTTGCATTTACGGGAATGTGGAAGTTTATATCGCGCATAAGACAGAATACGAAAAATCTTCCGGAAGTAACATTGTATACAAGTCTTGGGGTAAAGAAAGTGATCGGTCTTATAGATACGGGAAATGAGCTCCGCGATTTTGCGTCTGATGATCCGGTCAATATTATTGATCCGCGATTGGCAGAGTCTATTACGACACATCCGGAATGGGAAAAAGGCTTTCATATGATTCCGTACAGCAGCATCGGGGGAGATGGAGTGATGAAGGTGTTTCGGATTGAAAAAATGTGTATTCACATGGATGAAGACATATGGATAGAAAATCCGCTTCTCGGGATGAGTGAAAGAACTCTTTCGGAAAAAGAACGATATGAAATGATCCTGAATCCGGGGATCTTTTTATAAGCGGGAGTTAAAAAATATGGATTAATATCTTTGACAGTTTATATTTACTGCCGCTTAAAATTACTAAAACAGGGGAATATAGGAGGATATGACATGATGATGAAAGTAGCTGTTCCGCAGCGGTTTAAGTTAAGAGTAGTACCTGATGTGAAAACCTTGATTTTCGGGAGCGGGAGAGAGGTGCATTATATAGGAGGAACGGAAGTCCTTCCGCCGCCTCTTGAGGGGATGAGAGAAAGCGAGATGATTAACCGGCTCGGAACAGAGTATGCAGAGGATGCAAAAAAAGTATTAATAGAACACAATCTCCGGCTTGTTGTATACATTGCGAAAAAATTTGACAATACAGGCGTAGGCGTTGAAGATTTGATTTCGATCGGAACGATCGGTTTGATCAAAGCAATCAATACGTTTAATCCGACAAAAAAGATCAAACTTGCAACATACGCATCCCGATGTATTGAAAATGAAATTTTAATGTACTTAAGGCGTAATAGCAAGACAAAGATGGAGGTGTCCATCGACGAACCTTTGAACGTTGACTGGGATGGAAACGAGCTGCTTTTGTCGGATATTTTGGGAACGGAAGAAGATACGATTTATAAAGATCTGGAAAATGAAGCGGAGAGAAAACTTTTGATTCGTGCTCTGAATAAACTTAACAGCAGAGAAAAGCTGATTGTAAGTATGCGATTTGGATTGGATAATCCGGATGGAAAAGAAAAAACACAAAAAGAAGTCGCAGATCTGCTTGGGATTTCGCAGTCATACATATCGAGGTTAGAAAAAAAGATCATGCAGAGATTAAAAAGGGAAATGGTAAGATATGAATAATAGATGAAAAAATAAATGTATGCAGTCGGTTTTCGGCAGCATACATTTATTTTTATAATCCGGGAAAGTAAACAGATCAAGCGCGGTAATAGTGAGCGTAAAGTCCGTTTTTATCAAGCAGTGATCCGTGAGTTCCGCGCTCGGCAATGCCATCTTCTGTGATGACGATGATTTCATCGGCGTTTTTGATTGTAGAGAGGCGGTGTGCGATTGTGATCGTTGTTCTGTCTTTAGAAAGTTCTTCGAGACTTTTTTGTATTCGCCGTTCGCTTTCATTATCAAGAGCGCTGGTAGCTTCGTCAAGAATCAGGATCGGAGGGTTCTTAAGGAAGACACGGGCAATAGAAATCCTTTGTTTTTGTCCTCCTGAGAGACGGGTTCCGCGCTCGCCTACATAAGTGGAATATCCATCGGGAAGTTCGCTGATAAAATCGTGAATATTTGCACGTTTTGCGGCATCTATGATCTCTTCATCCGACGCGTCCGGTTTTCCGTAGGCGATGTTGTCGCGAATCGTTCCCGAAAACAGATATACGTCTTGTTGTACAACGCCGATATGGCTTCGAAGACTTTTTAAAGTCAATGTTCGGACGTCTTTTCCGTCTATTGTGATCCTGCCGCCTGTCACATCGTAAAAACGTGGCAGAAGGGAACAAATCGTTGTTTTTCCACTTCCCGACGGACCGACAAGAGCGACTGATCTTCCGGCGGGAATTTCAAAAGATATGTGAGAAAGGACAGACGTATCGTCATCAGCATAGTGAAAAGATACGTTTTCATAGCGGACGAGGCCTTTTACATCTGTTAATTCTTCTGCGTCGGAAGCGTCTTTGATTTCAGGTTCTGTTTCCATGACGTCAAGAAAACGGCGGAATCCGGCAAGACCTTTTTGAATCATTTCAATAAGTTCTACGAGGATTTGGATCGGACTGATGAAAATACCGATATAAAGTGCATACATGGCAAGGTCTCCGACGTTCATGAATCCTTTTGCGATAAGGTATCCGCCATAGATAAGAGTGACTGAATACATCAACCCCTGAAACAGAAGATTCCATCCCATAAAACTTCCGATACAGTGATAATTCTCTTTTTTAGAGAGAAGAAAAGCGTGATTGCTTTTCTGGAATTTTTTCCGTTCTATTTCCTCATTTGTGAAAGATTGTACAACACGGATTCCGGCAAGGGTATCCTGGAGACTTGCATTGACATCTCCGATCTTTCTCCGGTTATCCATAAATGTTTCTTGCATTTTTTTGTTTTGGCGTATGGAAAAAACGAACATACATAAAACAATAATGGCAAGGGGCAGGGCGAGCCGCGCATTGATCAGAAAGAGGAAAATAAAAGAGCCGATGATCTTTACGACAGAAATAAAAAGGTTCTCAGGTCCGTGATGTGCAAATTCGGCAATGTCAAACAGATCGGAGACGAGTTTGCTCATCATCTGTCCTGAATTATTTTTGCTGTAATAAGAAAAAGAAAGTTTTTCATAATGATCAAATAGTTGTCGGCGCATATCACGTTCCATGCAGGCGCCCATCATATGTCCCTGGTAACTTACATAATATTTGCAAAGACTTTGTATAAGATACATGAAAAGAAGTCCGGCTGCAATGAATGGGAGCGCATGAAGGATGAGACTGCTGTCTTTCGTAAACAAAGTATTTGTCAGCACGCGCAGGATCTGCGGGTAAGCAAGATCGACAATGCTGATGAATGCAGCGCAAAGAAGGTCGATAAAAAAGACGGTCTTGTACGGTGAGTAATAGGTGATAAATTTCCGTAATGTATTCATAAACGTTATGCTCCTTTTTGGTAAAAAATACTGTTCTTATCTTAGCACATGAGATTTTTCTTGACAAGGCAGGGGGCGCTGTAATAATCTAAAGGTCGCGGGATGAACTGTTACTAAAGGTCATATATTGATTAAAGGAGAGTTATTATATATGAATATATATCTTGCCCCATTGGAAGGAATTACGGGATGGATTTACCGCGGCGCCGTACAGAAGTGTTTTGGAGGGTTTGACAAGTATTTTATTCCGTTTATTAAGCCGAATCAAATGGGACGTTTCAGCGCGAGGGAGAAAAAAGATATTCTTCCGGAACATAATAAGGGGATGCATGCTGTTCCTCAGATATTGACAAATTGTGCAGAGGACTTTGTACAGACGGCAAAGAAGCTGGAACAGTACGGGTATAAAGAGATTAATCTGAATGTAGGATGTCCGTCTAAAACTGTTGTGACGAAAGGGCGGGGAGCGGGCTTTTTAGCATTTCCGGAACGTTTGGATCTTTTTCTGGAAGAAGTGTTTCAAAATTGCCCGATCGATATTTCTGTAAAAACGCGGATCGGAACAGAAAGTGGTGAGGAATTTCCGAAACTTATGGATATTTATAATAAGTATCCGATAAAAGAGCTGATCATTCATCCCCGTACACAAAAAGATTTTTATAAAATATTCCGCATATGGATGTGTTTGAAAAAGCGCTCGGCACAGGAAGGCATAAAATATGTTATAACGGAGATCTTACATCGGAAGAAGATGTCCGTAATCTTTCGGAACAGTTTCCGGAAGTAGAGAGTATAATGATCGGCAGGGGAGTTCTCGCCGATCCGGCGATTGCCCGGAAGATAAAAGGCGGAGATGGTGCGGATAAAGCGGAAATGCGTCATTTTCATGATATGCTATATGAAGCATATTGCGAGGAAATGTCCGGTGAAAGAACAGTTTTGTATAAGATGAAAGAACTGTGGTTTTATTTGGCGTCCTCTTTTACTAATAGCAGACCATACGCAAAGAAGATCAAAAAAGCGGAAAAATGTGCTGTGTACGAAAAAATTATAGAGGAACTTTTTGCGAATGAGGAAGTAATATAGAAATACAAAAAACAGCCGGATCTAAAAACATCCGGCTGTCTGTAACATAAGGATAATAAGAGGGGAGGAGTCATCCTTCCCCTTTGTTATTTTATAAAGCGTGCTCGTATACGGCTTCGGAAGTGAGTTGCACTTCCAGTTTCTTAAAGATTTTAATGTCTACGTCTGACAGCATGACAGATGTGTGCGCCTGGCATCCTGCAAGTTCGGGAAGCTGGGAAAGGGCAAGGCGTGCCTGTGGATTTGTTGCCGCGCTTGCGGATAGGGCGATAAGTACTTCATCTGTATGAAGCCGTGGATTTTTGCTCTTTAAATAATCTACTTTTAATTTTTGGATCGGTTCGATCGATTCAGGAGAAATAATATGAGTTTCGTGATCGATACCTGCAAGCACTTTTAGTACATTTAACAGAAGCGCCGCGCTTGCTCCGAGAAGATTGGTTGTTTTTCCGGTGATGATCCTTCCGTCACGCAGTTCAAGAGCGGCAGCGGGACCGTCTGTCTCTTTGGCGCGCTCTAAAGCTTTGATTACAACTTTGCGGTCTGTGACAGTAATCCCTGCCATATTCATAAGAAGTTCGATTTTCTGAGCTTCTTTCTCGGAAGTGCTGCCCTTTGCAAGAGCGTTCAGAGCATCAAAATAACGGCGGATGATCTCTTGTTTGGAAGCTTCACGGCAGGCTTCGTCGTCGCAGATGCAGTTTCCTGCCATGTTGACGCCCATATCAGTAGGAGACTTGTAAGGACTTTCTCCGTAAATCTTTTCAAAGATTGTATTTAATACAGGGAAAATCTCAACATCACGGTTATAGTTGACAGTCGTTTCTCCATACGCTTCAAGATGGAACGGGTCGATCATGTTTATGTCGTTTAAGTCGGCAGTTGCCGCTTCGTATGCAAGGTTAACCGGATGCTTAAGCGGGAGATTCCATATAGGGAACGTCTCGAATTTTGCATATCCCGCAAGAACGCCCCGTTTATGCTCGTGATAAAGCTGGGAAAGACATGCTGCCATCTTGCCGCTTCCGGGTCCGGGAGCAGTGACGATAACAAGAGGTCTGCTTGTCTTGATATAATCATTTTTTCCATAACCTTCGTCGCTGATGATAAGCGGAATATTAGATGGATATCCGGGAATAAGATAATGAAGATATACCGGAATATGCAGCTTTTCAAGTCTGTTTTTGAACAGGAGGGCACTTTCCTGACCGGAAAATTGAGTGATTGTAACACTTCCTACATATAATCCCTGATCCTTGTATGTCTGAATCAGACGGAGAACATCTGTGTCATAGGTGATGCCCAGATCTCCGCGGATTTTATTTTTTTCAATGTCTTTGGCGCTGATGACGATAACGATCTCTGCCTGAGAACTCAACTCTTTTAAAAGACGGAGTTTACTGTCAGGAGCAAATCCCGGAAGAACACGGGACGCATGATAATCATCAAACAGTTTGCCTCCGAATTCAAGATAAAGCTTGTTGCCAAATTTTCCGATCCGGTTTCGGATATGTTCGGACTGCATTTTCAGATATTTTTCATTGTCAAAACCGATTCTCATTTTATTCTTCTCCACTTTTTTGTTCATTTTAATCCTGCATGCAAAAGAATAGCGGCAGGACACATTTCGTACTCAGTATACTATAAAATCTAACTGTTTTACAATATTTTCATAATCTTTTTATTGATTTATGCAAAAGCTGTACTTATAATGGTAATAACGTCATGCACGTTGTGCAATGACGCCGAAGATTTTTAGGAGGAACAGGATGGATAACAACCAGAATAAGAAGAATAATAAAAATAATCCGAATAATAACCGGCAGGGTTTGGGCATTGTGCTTATAACGACCCTGCTGGTGGCTTTTGTATTGATCGGATTCTTTTCTGCTATGGGCAATACAAGTCAAAGGGAGATCAGTTATGACAAATTTCTTAAACTTGTAAGTGAACATAAAGTAAAAGAGGTAAAGTTAGACAGTGAAAAGATTTATATTACATTAACGGACAAAGCCCGTGAGGAAGCGCGGGAAAAAGCTGTTGAGAAAGCGGAAAAAGAAGGACGCCTCAGTCCGTTTGAAGAAGCGATGGAAAGATTGCGTATCCAACTGCCTTCCGTAAAAAAAGAAGGGAAAGAACACGCGCCTGATTTTTATACGGGATATGTTGACGATGATACGCTTGTGACAAAACTTGACCGTGCCGGGGTTAAGTTTCAAAGTGAGATTCCGGATACGATCGGTCAGTTGTTTTTTGAAATGTTTGTCACGGTGATCCTGCCGCTTCTGCTCATGGTGTGGCTGTTCACATATATGATGAAGCGCATGAATAAGGGCGGCGGAATGATGGGCATTGGAAAGAGCAATGCGAAGATGTACATGGAAAAAGAAACAGGAGTGACGTTCCGGGATGTGGCAGGAGAAGATGAAGCGAAAGAATCGCTTCAGGAAGTCGTTGATTTCCTTCATAATCCGGGAAAATACAGTGGGATCGGAGCGAAACTTCCGAAAGGAGCGCTTCTTGTAGGACCGCCGGGAACAGGAAAGACACTTTTGGCAAAGGCGGTTGCGGGAGAGGCAAAAGTTCCGTTTTTCTCATTATCGGGTTCTGCGTTTGTGGAAATGTATGTCGGTGTCGGAGCATCCCGTGTTCGTGATCTGTTCAAACAGGCTCAGCAGTCGGCTCCGTGTATTGTGTTTATCGACGAGATCGATGCGATCGGAAAGACAAGAGATACGGCGATGGGCGGAAATGATGAGAGAGAGCAGACTCTGAATCAGCTTTTGGCGGAGATGGACGGATTTGATACGAATAAGGGACTTTTGATTCTGGCGGCAACAAACCGTCCGGAGATTCTTGATCCTGCGCTTCTTCGTCCGGGACGGTTTGACAGACGGATCATTGTTGATAAGCCGGATCTGAAAGGCCGTGTCGATATTTTAAAAGTACATGCAAAAGACGTTCGGATGGATGAGAGCGTGGACTTGGAAGCAATCGCGCTTGCAACATCCGGAGCAGTTGGTTCGGACCTTGCGAATATGATCAATGAAGCGGCGATCAATGCAGTAAAACACGGAAGGCAGGTTGTGAGTCAAAAAGATTTGTTTGAGGCGGTTGAAGTTGTTCTTGTCGGAAAAGAGAAGAAAGACCGGATCATGAGCGAGGAAGAGCGGAAAATTGTTTCTTATCATGAGGTAGGTCATGCCCTTGTGACAGCGCTTCAGAAAAATACAGAGCCGGTACAGAAGATCACGATCGTTCCGAGAACGATGGGCGCGCTGGGGTATGTGATGCAGACTCCGGAAGAAGAGAAGTTCTTAAATACAAAGAAAGAACTGGAAGCGATGATCGTTGTTGCGCTCGGAGGACGTGCGGCGGAAGAAATCGTGTTTGATACAGTAACGACAGGCGCGTCAAATGATATTGAACAGGCAACGAAAATCGCCCGTGCCATGATCACGCAGTATGGAATGTCAGACAGGTTCGGACTGATGGGGCTTGAATCGATCCAGAACAAATATTTGGACGGCCGTGCGGTTCTTAACTGTGGAGAGGCGACGGCGGGAGAGATTGACGAAGAAGTAATGAAGATGCTGAAATCTGCGTACGCAGAGGCGAAGAAACTTCTTTCCGAAAACAGAGAAGCTCTTGATAAAATCGCGGAATTTCTCATTGAAAAAGAAACGATCACAGGAAAAGAATTTATGAAGATATTCAGAGAAGTAAAAGGAATTTCCGAGCCTGAAGAAGGCGCGGTATCCGGTATAGAAGAGCGTGGGAGAATTGCGATGAAATAAGGAAATAAGGGTTGTTTTCCGTTTGAGAGAAAGCGGAGAGCGATCCTTTTTCTTTTGAAATCATAAAATCCGTCGAATCTTTCGGAATTTTGGAAGAAAAGAATTTCCGGGAACGGATAGTTTGAGAATAAGAGGGAAAATAGATGGAATACAGAAACAGTTATATATCGCCGCTTGGCAGGATATTGCTGACAGCGGATGAGATCGGACTGACCGGACTGGCGTTTGAAGGACAGAAAAATGCTGTTCAAGGTTTGACCCGGGAAAGTGAGGAGAAAGAGACAACACTTTTTTCGGGTGTGAAAAAATGGCTGGATATATATTTTTCAGGAGTGGAACCGGACTTTCAAATACCGATTCATTTGGAAGGAACCGATTTTCAGATGTGTGTGTGGGAGATGCTTTGCACGATCCCGTATGGAGAGACAACGACATACGGCGCAATCGCAAAGCAGATCGCACATGACAGAGGGATTTCAAAGATGTCGAGTCAGGCGGTTGGAAATGCTATCGGACGCAACCCTGTGTCGGTGATCGTTCCGTGTCACAGAGTGATCGGAGCAAAAGGAAATCTGACAGGATATGCAGGCGGAATTGAGAGAAAAGCAGAGCTTTTAAAAATAGAACAAAACCAAAATGCCACTGAGCAGTATCCCTTTTGATAAAGTGAAAGAGAATGTTTATAAAAGATAAGTTTTTCTTGTTTTTTTATATATGGGAAGTATAATAAAGTTTATGGAAAACAATAATTTTAACATACAGGAAGAATTAAAAAAGCTTCCCGCAAGACCGGGCGTATATCTTATGCATGACGAGCGGGACGAGATCATTTATGTCGGGAAAGCGATCAGTTTAAAAAACAGAGTGCGGCAGTATTTTCAAAGCAGCAGAAATAAAGGCGTCAAGATAGAACAGATGGTGACGCATATCAGGCGTTTTGAGTATATTGTGACAGATTCGGAGTTGGAGGCTCTTGTATTAGAGTGTAATCTGATCAAAGAACATCATCCAAAATACAATACGATGCTGATGGATGATAAAACATATCCATTTATCAAAGTGACGGTGAATGAACCCTTTCCGAGAGTTTTGCTGGCAAGGAAAATGCTGAAAGATAAGGCAAAATACTTCGGTCCGTACACGAGTGCGCAGGCGGTTAGAGATACGATTGATCTGATCCATAAATTGTACCATGTAAGGAGCTGCAATCGAAATCTTCCAAAAGATATCGGGAAAGAACGTCCTTGTCTTAATTATCATATCAAGCAGTGCGACGCTCCGTGTCAGGGCTATATTTCTCAGGAAGACTACGGGGCGGCGATCGCGGAAGTGTTGAAGTTTTTGAATGGAAATTATGATGTGATCTTGAAAGAGTTGGAAGAAAAAATGAATACCGCCTCTGAGAATCTGGAGTTTGAACGTGCGATCGAATACAGGGAACTGATAAACAGTGTGAAAAAGATTGCTCAGAAACAAAAGATCACAGATTCGAGCGGAGAAGACAGAGATATTCTGGCGGCAGCTTCGGAAGGGGAAGATGCGGTTGTTCAAGTGTTTTTTATAAGGGGAGGACGGCTGATCGGAAGGGATCATTTTTATCTTCGTATCTCAAGCGGAGAAAAAACATCCGGTATTTTAGACAGTTTTATTAAGCAGTATTATGCGGGAACGCCTTATATTCCGGGAGAACTGATGATTCAGGAGGAAATCAAAGACAGAGAATTGATCGAAACGTGGCTTACCTCAAAGCGTGGACAGAAAGTGACGGTAAAAGTTCCGAAAAAAGGAACGAAAGAAAAACTGGTCGAATTGGCCTCTGACAATGCGAAGCTTGTTTTGAGCAAAGACAAAGAGCGGATGCGAAGAGAAGAAGGCCGTACAATCGGAGCTGTAAAAGAAATAGAAGCACTGCTTGGCATTTCGCAGATCAGGCGTATGGAAGCTTACGATATTTCCAATACGAACGGTTTCGAGTCAGTCGGATCTATGGTCGTGTATGAGAGAGGAAAACCAAAACGAAATGATTACAGAAAGTTTAAGATCAAAGGAATCCAAGGCGCAGATGATTACGGAAGTATGAGAGAAGTGCTGACCAGACGTTTTACTCATGGTTTGAAAGAACGGGAAGAGAACGGAGAGCTTGGAAAGTTTACTGTATTTCCGGATCTGATCTTGATGGATGGAGGAAAAGGTCAGGTAAACGTGGCGCTTCAGGTATTAGAGGACCTGAATCTGAATATTCCGGTGTGCGGCATGGTAAAAGATGATTTTCACCGGACGAGAGGACTCTATTTTCAAAACGAAGAGATTTCGATTGAAAAATCATCCGAAGCTTTCCGCCTTATTACACGAATTCAAGATGAGGCGCATCGGTTTGCAATCGAATACCACCGGCAGCTCAGAGGAAAAGGTCAGGTACATTCCATCCTGGATGATATAGAAGGGATCGGACCTGCGAGAAGAAAAGCGCTTATGCGTCATTATTTAAGTCTGGACGCGATCAAAGCAGCTTCAATAGAAGAACTTGCGAAGCTTCCTTCTATGAATGAAAAGGCGGCGCAGGCGGTATACAATTTTTTTCATACATGATATGATAAGAGAAATGAATAAAGAATGTCGCCGGATGAGGGGAAAGCCGATCCGGCTATGAAAAATAAAATGAAAGGAACGGAAAATATATGGGACGAGGAATTAAACTAAGTGAAATCGCAGAAAGGATGGATCTGAAAAATCTGACGCCGGAGTTGGATCTGACAGAGAAAGAAGTCCATGTGCCGGACGTCAACAGACCGGCGCTTCAGTTAGCGGGCTTTTTTGATCATTTTGACTCAAACCGCGTACAGATCATCGGGAATGTAGAGTACACATATATGCAGACGCTGACAGAAGAGCGGAGAGTGTATATTTATGAAATGCTTCTGAAACACCCGATTCCGTGCATGGTATTTTGCCGGGGGATAGAGCCGGGCGACGTGTTTTTAAAAAAGGCGGTGGAAAGTAATGTGCCGGTATTTAGCGCATCCAAACCGACATCTGATTTTTCTGCGGAGATCATCCGTTGGATGAACGTAAAGCTTGCGCCGTGTATTTCGATTCACGGAGTTCTTGTAGATGTATATGGCGTCGGTGTTTTGATTATGGGAGAAAGCGGGATCGGAAAAAGTGAAGCTGCACTTGAGCTGATCAAGAGAGGACATCGTCTTGTGACGGATGATGTAGTGGAAATACGGAAAGTGAGCGATGAGACGCTTGTAGGCTCTGCGCCGGATGTGACGAAAAACTTTATTGAGTTAAGAGGAATCGGTATCGTCGATGTAAAATCAATGTTTGGTGTCCAAAGCGTCAGAGAAACTCAGAACATCGATCTTGTCATTACACTGGAAGACTGGAGCAGAGAAAAAGAGTATGACAGGCTCGGACTGGAAGAAGAGTATACGGAATTTCTCGGAAATAAAGTCGTATGCCACAGTATCCCGATCAGACCGGGAAGAAATCTTGCTATTATCGTAGAGTCAGCCGCGGTAAACCACAGACAGAAGCAGATGGGTTATAACGCGGCGCAGGAATTATATAAACGTGTGCAGGAAAATCTTGCGAAAAAAAGATAAAAGATAAGGAAGGAGATCAGGAATTATGAATTATTGTTTCGGCGTTGACATCGGAGGCACAACAGTTAAGATAGGGTTGTTTGAAGAGACGGGAACTATTGTTGAAAAATGGGAGATTCCGACGAATACATTGGCTGATGGAGAGGCAATTTTGCCGGATATTGCATTTTCGTTAAAAACAAAGATAGAAGAGAGAAAACTATCCGAAGAAGACATCCTCGGGATCGGAGTCGGAGTTCCGGCGCCTGTGACGGCAGAAGGAATTGTAAACGGGAGCGCAAATCTCGGATGGAAATATAAAGAAGTGAAAAAGGAAATGGAAGAGCTGACAGGTTTGAAAGCGTACATCGGAAACGATGCGAATGTTGCCGCTCTCGGTGAAATGTGGAAAGGAGGCGGAGCCGGAGAAAAAAATATGATCATGGTAACGCTTGGCACAGGAGTAGGAGGCGGAGTGATCATTGACGGAAAGATGCTCGTCGGCAACAACGGAGCAGGAGGAGAAATCGGACATATCTGCGTAAACTATGAAGAGAACGATCGATGTGGCTGTGGGAATAAAGGGTGTTTGGAACAGTATGCGTCTGCTACGGGAATTGTCCGCCTGGCAGAACAAAAATTAAAAACAGAAAAACGGGAAACGATTCTTAATAAAGCTGCGATTACGGCAAAAGATGTGTTTGATGCCGTAAAGGCAGGCGACGAAGTGGCGGATGAGATTGCGGCTGAGTTTGGAAAATATCTCGGATACGGACTTGCCAATCTTGCGGCAGTCGTGAACCCGGCAGTGTTTGTCATCGGCGGAGGCGTTTCCAAAGCCGGCGAAGTACTGATTCCGTACATAGAGAAACCGTATAAAGAAAGAGCGTTTTTTGCAGATAAAAATGTAAGATTTGTTCTTGCGCAGTTGGGAAATGATGCGGGAATCTGTGGATCTGCCAAGCTCGTGTTAGACGAGAAGAAAAATTGATGTTTTCTTCGTTTGATGTTTGAAATATCTGAAATAAAGAATATATTTTTAAAACCAAAATATTTGAATTGAAATCATTGAAAAAAAACCACAATATAGGATAAAACGATATGGAAAAAATAAGTTTATCCTATGTTGTGTTTTTTTTATTTTTTGTTTTTAACAATCAAAATGTAAAAAATAGACAAAAAAAGAATACTTAATACGATAAAAACGGATTAAAATTAAAAAAATGTTGTGTAAACAGACTAAAATCTTTGAAACAAAGAAAAAGTGTTGACTTAAAAGAAATATATGATAAAATATAGACAAATAAAGAAATAAAGTTTCCGGCCGGAAGCTAAAGAGCATGAAAATGCGGGTGACTGAAAAAAGTAAAATTTGAAAAGAAACCCCGGAATACAGAATGGAAAAAGAGGAGAATGAAAAGATGAAAGCATTAGCAAGATATGGAAAAGAATTTGGCGGATATCGTATGATCGACGTTCCGAAACCGACATGCGGTCCGGAAGATATTATTATTGAGATCAAGGCGGCTGCAATCTGCGGAGCAGATATGAAACACTATAAAGTGGATAATGGCTCCGATGAATTCAACTCGATCCGCGGACATGAATTTGCAGGTGAGATCGTAGAAGTTGGCGAGAAAGTAACGGACTGGAAAGTGGGACAAAGAGTTGTGTCTGACAACAGCGCTCATGTATGCGGCGTTTGCCCGGCTTGCGAACAGGGAGATTTTCTCTGCTGTGAAAGCAAAGTAAACTTAGGTCTTGATAATAATACATGGGGCGGCGGATTTTCTAAATACTGTAAAGTTCCGGGAGAGATCCTGAGAATCCATAAACATGCGATCTGGGAGATCCCGGAAAATGTAAAATATGAAGAGGCGGCGGTACTTGATCCGATCTGTAATTCATACAAAGCGATCGCGCAGCAAAGTCATCTCCTTCCGGGACAGGATGTCGTAGTATTCGGAACAGGACCGCTTGGATTATTTGCAGTACAGGTAGCAAGAATTATGGGCGCGGTCAACATCGTTATGGTAGGACTTGACGAGGATGTTCCGGTTCGTTTCCCGGTTGCAAAAGAGCTTGGAGCTACACACTGCGTAAACGGTTCCAAAGAAGATGTAGTAAAAAGATGTACAGAAATCTGCGGAAGAGATAACTTGGGTCTTGTCGTTGAGTGTTCGGGAGCAAACATTGCTTTGAAACAGGCAATCGAGATGCTTCGTCCGAACGGAGAAGTTGTTCGTGTAGGAATGGGATTCAAACCGCTTGAATTTTCAATCAACGACATTACTTCATGGAACAAGAGCATTATCGGACATATGGCATATGACTCCACATCATGGAGAAACGCGATCCGCCTTCTTGCTTCCGGTCAGATCAAAGTACAGCCGATGATCACTCACAGACTTGGACTTTCCGAGTGGGAAAAAGGATTTGAACTGATGGCGAAAAAAGAAGCAATCAAAGTAATCTTTACATATGATTTTGATGACGAGGATTGATGACCGGGGGAGAAGCAATGGAAAAGAAATTAATGCTTGCACCGTCTATGGGTTGTTGTGACTTATATGATTTCGGTCATCAAGTAAAATTTATCGATGAACATGCAGATTTCCTTCATATTGATATAAAGGATGGAAATTATGTAAAAACATTTGGCGTTGGTCCTGATTTTATGACAGTATTGAAAAAAGTTGTAAAAAAACCGATGGATGCACACTTAATGGTAAAACATCCGCAAGATTATATTGAGGCATGTGCTGCAGCCGGAGCAGCTTATATCACTCCGCACACAGATTGCATTGAAAGTGATGCTTTCGTGACGATCAACAAGATTATCTCTCTGGGATGCAAAGCCGGGATTGCCATGAACCCGGCAGCTCCTTTAGAGGCGATTCGATATTACCTTCCCCTTCTGTCGAAAGTAACGATTATGATCGTAGATGCAGGATATGCCGGACAGAAGGTGATCACACAGATGTATGATAAAATACGTACCCTTGCAAAATGGAGAGAAGAGATGAAGCTTGACTTTCTGATCGAGGCAGACGGATCGATGAATGCAGGCGTTTATGCTCCTCTTTATGAAGCAGGTGCAGATATGGTTGTACTCGGACCTCCGGCTCTTTGGAATAAAGATGAGGATATCGAAAAGGCGTGGGCAATCATGGAACAGGAAGTAAAAAGTGAACTCGCCGGAATGTAAAATACAATACAGACAGTTTCATGTACATAGAAAAAGAGGCTGTCACAAAGAATGAGAAAAGAAAGGGAATTAATTATGGAAACAAGAAAAAGCGCAAATATCGGCGCAAGACTCGATCGCCTTCCGAATTCGGGATGGCATATTAAAATGTGGCTTGTTACAGCATTTGCCTTGTTGGTGTGCTGGTCAAACGGAATAGGAGGATCGGTTCAGAATATTTTGCTTAACGAGCTTCATTGGTTAGAACCGGGTACAAAACTCCTTGCAATGTGGGGAACAACTTATACGGCAGGACAGCTTTTCGGAGCGCTTGTCGGAGGTCCTATCGGAGATAAAATAGGACGTAAAAAAAGTATTCTTTTATATGAAATTATCCATATTATCGCCATGATCGGCGGCGCGATCGCACCGAACATTTATGTATTGTATGTATTCAGACTTGTACAGGGATTCGGACTCGGAGCGCTTCTCGTAGTTCTGTTTGCAGGATTTACAGAGTATGTGCCGGGAAGAAACCGTGGTGTATGGTCAAGCCGTAACTCCTTTATCGGAAACTGGGCTCACCCGATCTGTAACGGAATTGCATTTTTGATCGTGACAACAGGAATCAGCTATAATATGAACTGGAGAATCCAGTATATGATCCCGTCTGTTCTTTCTATTATTGCATCCATCATTATTGCAAAGAAGCTTCCGGAGTCTCCGCGTTGGTTAGAGGCACAGGGAAGAGTTGACGAAGCAGACGCAATCCTTACAAAGATTGAAAAAGAAATTGAAGCGTCAACAGGAAAACCGCTTCCGCCTGTAACAGAAGAGCCGAAAGAAGTAAAACAGCTTCCGTACTCGGCTCTGTTTAAAGGCAAACTTTTGAGAAGAACGATCGTAGGTTCTCTCGTATTGATCGGTATGAACACGATCCAGTATACATTGATGACATGGATGCCGTCCTTGTTGAAATCAATGGGATATGATACATCACAGTCACAGTTTATGACAATGTTCGGACTGTTCGGCGCTCCGTTTGGAATCTTTATCGCATCACTGATCATGGATAAGATTCCGAGAAGAGTTATGGGCGTGATTCTTCTGGCAGCAATGGCTGTACTTGGAGTTATTACAGGACAGCAGACAACAATGACAGCATTGATCGTAACAACATTCTTGCTGAACACGGCAATTTATATGTACGTATGCTATGCTTCCGCGGTGTATGTTCCGGAAATGTGGCCTACGTCGGCAAAACTGTCCGGTTCCGGCTTCTGTAATGCGATCGGACGTGTCAGCAATATCTTCTTCCCGTTCCTCGTAACAAGCGTTGCAGCAGGTTCTATGGGAAGCACGGGAGTATTCGTCCTGATCTCTGTTGTTGCCATAATAATCGGAGTATGTATTTTGATCTTCGGCGTAGAGACTAGAGGAGAATCTGTAGAAGATATCGGAAATGTTGATTAAACAGAAGTAATAGGTAAATGAGTTTCCTGTTCTCCTAGTATTGGGGAACAGGAAAAATTGTAAAAGATGAAAGGTGAAAGGAAGGATATAAAATGAAAAATTCAGAAGCAATCTTAGTGACTCCAAAACATTTTGAAATACAGGAATGTCCGGTTCCGGAGCCGAAAGATCATGAAATTCTTATGAAAGTAGAGTATGTCGGAATGTGCGGATCTGATATTCATGGATTTGAATTTGGACCGTTTATTCCTCCGAAAGATCCGAATCAAAAGATCGGTCTCGGACATGAGGTGGCGGGAGAAGTTGTTAAAATAGGAGCGAAAGTAACAAAATTTAAAGTCGGAGACAAAGTGCTTATCGAGCCGGGTGTTCCGGATGATACATGTGAGTATTGCCGTACAGGCCGTTATAATATTTGTCCGGGAGTTGACTTTATGGCAACACAGCCGAACTATAAAGGGGCGCTGACACAGTATATGACTCATCCGGAAGAATGGACATATCATATTCCGGAAGGGATGACAACGATGGAAGGGGCTCTTGTAGAGCCGGCGGCAGTTGGAATGCATGCTGCTGTTCTCGGAGGAGCACAGCCGGGTAAAAGTATCGTCATCCTCGGAGGAGGAACAATCGGTCTGATGGTTCTTCAGGCTTGTATCAGCCTCGGGGCAACAGATATTACAGTTGTAGATGTTATTGAAAAACGTCTGGAACTTGCAAAAAAATTAGGTGCTGCAAGAGTAATCAACGGAAAAGAAGAAGATACGGTTGCGGTTCTTAGATCGGAAGAAATGTACGGAGATCATGGCGTGGATCTCGTATTTGAGGCGGCGGGAGCTGTATTTACGGCACAGCAGGCAGTACAGATCGTAAGCCGGGGCGGTAAAATCATGATGGTAGGAACACAGTCGAAGCCGGTTCCGATCGATTTCTTAAAGATTAACCGAGAAGTGACGATTCAGACATCATTCCGTTATTGCAATAACTTCCCGCAGACGATCGAAGCGATCTCATCAGGAAGATTTAATGTAAAAGATATGGTAACGAACATTTATGATTATGAAGACGTGCAGAAGGCATTTGAAGAAGCGATCGATCCTGTGAAAAAGACGGAGATGGTTAAAGGCGTGATCAAAGTAGCAGAATAGTAAAATTGTGAATCTATCCGACTCGGGCGATATGAAAGTGCATAAATCCAAGCTTGGGTCGTTGAAAAGAAAAGGAGAAAAGTTATGATTTCAGATATCAGATATTGGGAAAAGAAAGCAAGTGAAGGACATTATGCAATCCCTCATTTTAATGTATGGAATGCAGAGATGCTGATGGGAGTTATTGATGCGGCGGAAGAACTGCGCGCGCCGATCATTATTTCATTCGGAACAGGATTTACGGGAAATACTTCTTTTGAAGATTACTGTTATATGATGGAATCTATGGCGAAAAAAGCAAGTGTTCCGGTAATTCTTCACTGGGATCACGGCCGCAATATGACGATCCTTCAAAATGCCGTAGACCATTGCATGAATTCTGTAATGCGTGACGCTTCTGCTCTTCCGTACGAACAGAACGTTGCAGAGATCAAAAGATGCGTAGATTATTTCCACGCTTATAACATTCCGGTTGAGGCAGAACTTGGACATGTAGGAAACGAGACGATCTACGAAGAAGCGTTGTCCGAGTATCACTATACAGATCCGAAACAGGCAAAAGATTTCGTGGACAGAACAGGATGCGATTCTCTGGCTGTTGCGATCGGAAACGTACACGGCGTTTATTCTTCTGAGCCGAAGCTGGCATTTGATATTTTGGAAGAGGTTGCAAATGCAGTTGACGTTCCGCTTGTACTTCACGGAGCATCAGGTATCGGAGATGAAGATATTAAGAAAGCGATCTCTCTTGGAATCGCTAAGATCAATATACATACAGAATTATGCCAGGCTGCTATGGAAGCGATCAACGAACATAAAGACGAGCCGTTCTTGGCTGTGGAACGTGCGGTAAGACAGGCTGTAAAAGAACGTGCAATGTACAAGATCAAATTATTTGGTGATGACGGAAGGGCTGATGAATAAGGTGAGTAAAGATTTGGACGTAATGATTATCGGGGCGGCGATCGTAGATCTGCCGCTGCGCCCGGTAAGTAAAGAAGTGTTTGACGTTGTATCTTATCCGGTAGACGGAATTGCAATGACGATCGGAGGAGATGCGCTTAATGAATCGACCATTATTACAAGACTGGGACATAAAGTTGCTTTGATGAGCTGTATCGGTGTCGATGTAGCCGGAGCGTTTGTGTTAAGTCATTGTGAAAGAACAGGAATCGATACAAAATATATCAAACAAGATCCGGCAATCGATACTTCGATCAATGTCGGTCTGGTAGCGGCTGACGGAGAGAGAACTTTTATCACGAACCGTCAGGGAAGTCTTTGGAAATTTAAGTACGAAGATTTGGATATGTCAGCTTTAAAAGGAGCAAAGATTCTTTCGTTTGCAAGTATTTTCAACAATCCGCTTTTTGATAATAAAGCGCTTGTATCTGTATTTTCCAAAGCAAAAGAAGAAGGTATGATCATTTGTGCCGATATGGTGTCGCCAAGATTGAATGAGAAACTGGAAGATATTACGGAAGCGTTGAGTTATGTAGACTATTTCTTCCCGAATTTTGAAGAGGCAAGTGAAATGACGGGAGAGACAGACGAAGCGAAAGTGGCTGATAAGTTATATGCCTGCGGTGTGAAAAACGTAATCATGAAGATCGGTAAAAGAGGATGCTACATCCGTAATGCAGACGGTGCGATGATCGTTCCGGCATGCAAAGGAGTGACGGCAATCGATACGATCGGAGCAGGAGATAATTTCGCATCCGGATTTATTACAGGCCTTTTGGAAGGAAAAGATATCCGTGAATGTGCGATCTATGCAAACTGTACTGCAGCTGTTTCTGTTCAGTATGTCGGCGCGACAGGCGGTGTGACAGATAAAGCGATCGTAGATAAGATGCTTGCGAAATACCGTGAAGATTATAAATAATATCTGCATACTTAAAAGTGTTTGGTTGGATGAAATAGGTTAAGAAAGGGATAGACAGCTATTATGAAAACGATGAAATTAGGAAAGACAGGAATAGATATTTCAAGAATCGGACTTGGAACATGGTCGATCGGAGGCGGTTCTGCGTGGGGCGGAGATCATGAGCTTCAGACAGTTGTAGATACGATAAGGGAAGCTCCTAAGGCAGGAGTCAATCTGATCGATACAGCGCCGGGATACAATTTCGGAAACAGTGAAAAAATTCTCGGAAAAGCTCTTGAGAAAATGAATCGCGAAGAAGTTGTGATCATTACGAAATGCGGAGTTACATGGGATCAGGAGATGAAAGGAGACCTGTTTAATAAAGTAAACGGGATTCAGCTTTATAAAAACCTGAACAGCGAGTCTGTGAAAAAGGAAATTGTCGGCTCTCTTGAGCGTCTCGGAACAGATTATGTGGATGTGTATATGACACATTGGCAGTCTGTGGAAGGATCAGAATATTATGTGCCGATCCAAAAGACAATGGATGTTTTAAATGAGTTAAAAGCTCAGGGAAAGATACGTGCGATCGGAGCGGCAAACGTAGATATCGACCAGATCAAAGAATATTTGAAATGGGGAGATCTTGATATTGTTCAGGCGAAATATTCGATACTTGATCGTGGTATTGAAGATGAGATTATTCCGTGCTGTCGTGAAAACGGTGTGACGATCCAGGCATACTCTCCGCTTGAGATGGGACTTCTTTCGGGAACGATGCCGAGAGATTATCAGCCGGTCGGAGCACAGATTCCGAAAAAATGGTTCCAGCCGGATAATATGCAGGCGGCAATGGATATGATGGATAAATGGAAACCGCTTTGCGAAAAATATAATTGTACAATCGCAAATCTGGCTCTTGGATGGATACTGGCACAAGGAGATTTCCTGAATCTTCTCAGTGGCTCGACAACAGTAGATCAGATTAAAGAAAATGTGAAATCAGCTGAATTGGAACTTGATCCGGAAGATGTCGCTTATATGCGCGAGCTTGCGGAAGAAATCGATAAATAAGAGGCAACTGTATTTTAAAGATTGTTTGCCTGTATATATTTCCGAGTCTGAATATTTCAAAAGGAGAAATCATGTTTTCAAAGAATAAAGGTCTTGCAAAAACCAACTCAAAGGAGTTATTATTAAATAAAAGTGGTGTGAATAGCGGTGGAAAAGGTACAGAAAGGGAAGAAAGCATGGCGGGCAAGGAAAGATTGATGGCAATCCGTCAAACGATACAGATGCAGAAGAAAGCGTCTGTAGGAGAATTGAGTAAAATATGCAGAGTGACGGAAGAGACAATACGCAGAGATTTGGATAAGTTGGAGGCGGATGGCGTCGTGACCCGGGTTCACGGCGGTGCGATCTGGAATGAAGGCATTCAAAAAGAAGGAGTTCATTTTTATCGGAGGATGAGCAAACATCTGAAAGAAAAGCAGGAGATTGCCCGCAAAACGGCGAAACTTTTCGAGGGAAAGACAACGATGATCGCGGATTCTAGCACAACGGTGATGGAGGCGTTGAAGCTGCTGCCTCAGTCTCCTGATATAACAGTTGTGACAAATTCAACTGAGGTATTCCGTGAATTTCAGCAGTCTCCTCTTAATATTATCTCGACTGGGGGAGAGTATAATAAAAAATCACTTTCTTTACAAGGGCAGCTTGCCAAGACAAACATTCTGAAATATAACGTAAGCCTTGCATTGATCAGCTGTAAAGGACTGAGCATTGAAAAAGGTGTGCTTGATTCAAACGAAAGCGAAGCTGAGGTAAAGAAGGCAATGCTCTCGCAGGCTGAGGAAGTTGCGCTCTTAGTTGATTTTTCAAAATTTGATCAGTCGGCATTTGTGAACCTGATCGATCTTCAGAAGGTGAATTACATTATTACAGACAGGAGTCCTTCAGAAAAGTGGATAGAGTATTGCTCCGAACAAGGGATTGAATTGATTTATTAAATTGTTTAGGAAATTTTCGGATTTCGATTAAGAATTATCATTTGAATAAAAAAAGGAATGACCGATGCGTTTTTTTGTAGCGGTCATTCCTTTTTTATATAGGTATTAAATTATGTGTAGAAAACAATCATAAACAAAATGTATGAATCAAAGAAAATAGAAGAAAACAAAAAAATATATAACAAAAATAACGGATGAAATCTGTTTAAAACATAGAAAATCTTTGAATCAAAGAAATAATATTGACAATAATTTGCCGAAAATGTACAATAAATATCAAGAAATCCCATTGTATTCGACGATATAGACATAAAGGGATAAAAACGAAAAACACAGAAAGTTAAGGAGATGGAGAGATGAAAGAAAAAGAAAAAAAGAATACGATCGTGAAACGTATGATATTCGCGGTGGCAGCCGGATTCGTGGTTGGTTTTCTCATGCTCTTTTTGAGGGAATTTCTTCTGGAAAGCGGGAAATCAGGAATATGGAAAACAGTGGATGCAATCTTTTTTCAAGATGTAACAAAGACAAACGGAATTGAAGGTATCGGTATTTTATATATTGTCGGTCAGTTGTTTATGAGAGGACTTCAGTTGGCTATTGTTCCTCTTGTACTTACTTCGCTGAGTCTGGCGATGTGCAGTCTGGCAAATCCGGAGAGACTCGGAAAGATTGCAGGGAAGACATTTATCACATACATTTGCTTTTATGTAGTGGCAGCGGCTCTTGCGGGAGCAGCGGCATATTTTGTGAAAACAATGGGATGGTTCGACGTACAGCTTCCTAACGAGATGGTGACAGAAGCGGTGACGATGGAAGGATATAACCCGCTGGTGACAGTCGTCAATGCAGTTCCGTCTAATATTTTTTCGGCATTTTCATCTAATAACGAGATCATATCTGTCGTAGTTGTTGCGATCATTCTCGGATTGTGCATGACAGTGCTTGGCAAAAAGACAGAACCTCTTCGTAAAGTCATTGAAAATTTAAATGATGTCGTACAACTTTTCTTGAATTTCCTGATCGATAAGATCGGACCGGTTGCAATTTTTTGCATGATCACAAGAACGCTTGCGGTGTATGGAATCGAATATATTAAACCGACGCTTGTATGGATCGTTACTACGATTGTTGTAAGTCTGGTGCTTGTATTTACAATTTATCCGGTAGGGATATTCCTTACAACCCGGCTGAATCCGATTCCGTTTGTGAAGAAAACGTTGAAGATCGGCTTGTTTGCGGCAGCGACAAACTCTTCTGCGGCAACACTTCCGCTGAATACAAAGACATGTACGGAAGAACTGGGATGTTCAAAAGAAATCAGCAGTTTTGTTCTTCCTACAGGTATGACGATCAACATGAACGGTACGACAGCGATGCATATGATTGCGATTACATTTATTGCGACAGCGGCAGGAATTGATATTAAGCCTTCAACACTTGCCATAGCAGCTTTTCTTTCTATCTGCACGGCGATGGGAACTCCGGCAATTCCGGTTGCGGGAACGACGATGGTGTATGTTGTCATGACAGGGTTGGGAATGAGCTCTGAATTATGTATGATCGGATATTCGCTTGTACTGGCGATGAATTATCTTCCGGGAATGGCGGTAATTACCTTGAATGTAATCGGTGACGCAGCTACAAATGTGATCGTAAGCTTTAAAGAGAAAGTGCTGAATAAAGATGTTTATTATAAATAGAAGATAAATAAAATTGTAAAAGTACAGAATAAAGAAGTAGTTTAGAAAAAAAGAAGATAATGAAATCTTGTAATATCATGATGAAACAAAAAACAGGAATCGCCGCATTGAACTTAGTTCAGTGCGGCGATTCCCGCTTTTGCGTGTAAACATCCCACTATGAGATTCGCAGACAGTTAAGAGATGTTACGGCAATCAGTTTCGAGATTGAGGAATGACTTCAGGCCCTTCCGGTTCGGGATTCGGTTCGGGATCCGGCGTAGGCGGAATCGGATCCACATCATCGCCATCATCTCCGTTTGTATTTCCTAAGTTTTCGGAGCTGCCTGAATTGTTGTTTGTCGAATTATCCTCGTTGTTCTCGTCATCTTTACTTTCGTCATCTGTCTTTCCGTGTCCCGGACAAGTTTCTTTTGTCAAAGTGTCTTTATCAAAATACTCTGTGATGGAAGGACATCCGTTCACTGCAAGTTTTCCTGTCTGGGTACAGATTGTTCTTTGTACAACAGAAGCAGGAGGAGTGAAGTTTTTATATTCTAATTCTGCGTGGATGCGATCCATAATGTGCTTCCATATTACTTCGTGCCATGACTGATTCCAAAATTGTTCCAGTGTTTTATCCTCGTCATATCCGGTCCATACAGAACAGGTGTAGTAAGGCGTATATGCGGATAACCAGAGATCAGTACTGTTTTCCGTTGTACCTGTTTTACCTGCTGCAGGCATGTTGTTAAGTCTTGCAGGCGTTCCGGTTCCACGGTTGATTACGTCCTGCATAGCGCTTGTCAGAAGAAATGCTGTCGATTCTTTTAAAACACGACGTGTTATAGGTTTTGAATTATCGATCAGGACGTTGCCGTCGTGATCAAGAATTTCTGTATAAAGGAGCGGTTCGGTATAAATTCCGCTATTTGCGATCGCGGCATAAGCGGCGGTCATTTCAATATTGTAAACACCTCTTGTAATACCTCCGAGGGCGGTAGCCTGTGCGATATCCGACATACCCGGATAGTTCGGATCATTATTTACAAGCGTCGTAAAACCGAAGTTTTCGAGATATTTGTATCCCTTTTCAAGTCCGACTGTCTCGGTCAGAGTGCGTACGGCGCAAACATTCATGGAGTGTTCGATAGCATAGCGTACGCGGGCGCTTCCGATGTATTTGTTATCCCAGTTGTTTACCGGCTGTCCGCTGGCGTACCGGTACGGCTCGTCTTTGATCGTTGTTGCAAGAGTCATGCCGCACTCGTTTAATCCTGGGGCATAAGTGGATAAAACTTTAAAACAAGATCCCGGCTGTTTTGGGGAAGCTGTGGCGCGGTTTAAAGATAAGCTGGTCGTCTTTGCTCCGCGTCCGCCGACAATGGCTTTTACATGTCCTGTATATTGATCCATTAATACGACGGAAACCTGAGGCTGAAGCGTAATGTTTAAACGTTCGTCTACAATATCGCCTGCATCTGTATTAATACCGAGAGTGCCTTTATATTGTTCGATAGAAGCTTTCGCTTCATCTTCCGAACTGAAAACAAACGGAGCGGCAGAGCCTCGTACAGAGATCAGATACTGCTTTAAGTTTTCCTTACTGTAGTTTTCGGCAGATCCGTCCGCACGGTGGATTGTCAGTGCGTAGTCTGTGATACCGTATTCTACGATCGGATAATAAGCATCATTGGAGGCTTCTTCGTCACAGATCTGTTGGATCGCCAGATCCTGAGTAGACTTGATAGTCAATCCTTCGCTGTAGAGAAGGTTATAAGCCTGTGTTTCCGAGTAACCTTTCTCGTCCATAAGATCTTGAATGACATCTTCGATCAAGGCATCTGTAAAATAAGAGTAAGGCGTTGTATCTTCGGTGATCGCGGCTGTCTGTAAAATGCGGTCATACACAGGGTCGGCAAGCGCTTCGTCGTACTGCGCCTGATCGATGTATTTTTGTTCAAGCATGTTGCCGAGAACTTTTTCACGGCGTTTGGCGTTAGATTCCGGATTCGTTACAGGATCGTACTCTGTCGGGTTCTGTGTGATCGCGGCAATGACCGCACATTCCGAAAGGGTCAGATCCGCCACATCTTTGTTGAAATATCTTGTAGATGCCGTCTGTACTCCGAGACATCCCTGACCGAGGTTGATCGTGTTAAGATAGGCTTCTAATATCTCGTTTTTGTTCATCTCTTTTTCAAATGCGAGAGCGAGATACTGCTCTTGTAATTTACGTTCCACTCTGTCAAAAAATGTTTTTTCGTTGACAAAATCAAATACGTTGTTTTTGATAAGCTGCTGTGTCAGGGTACTGGCTCCTTCGGTAAAATCAAAACCGTTCATGACTCCGACGACGCCGGCTCTTAAAATTCCCTGAATATCGATTCCGTTATGTTCATAGAAACGTTCGTCCTCGATCGCCACAAATGCATGCGGAAGAAAATCTGTTTTTGCCGTGATCTCGTCATAAGTACGGTAGACACGGTTTGAATCAGAATCTTTCAGAGTGTCGATGACTGTGCCGTTTTGATCGACAATCGTTGTTGTAAATCCTTTCGGCTGAATGTCTTCGGCAGATACGTCCGGGGTGTTGTCAATGATTTTTTTTGCAAAAATTATACCGCCGACAAGCCCTATAACGACAAGCAGAAGCATACAGGTGATAACTGCTTTAAAAAAACGAACTCCTACGCGTTTCTTTTTCATTTTCTTTTTCGAAGAGATTGATGATTTTCTCTTTGAAAGATTATTTTTTCCGTAGTTCACGAATAACATCCTCCTTTTCAACTTCTATGATTATATCAAATAAGGTCTTTTAAATAAAGAAAAAAATGAAATCTTCATATTTTATAAAGAATTTTAATCATAATATCAGTATCTTCACGTTCGTACAGGCGAGAGATCCGCATAATGGTTGTACATGTTCCATGTCTTTGCTATAGTAGAAAAGGTATGGAACTGTTTTATGAAAAAGGAGAAGATAAAAATGGAGTGTTATCATACGGTATATACAGAAGGAACAGGAGAAATTGTGGAAAAAAAATCCCGTTTTATAGCAGAGGTATTTCCGGTTTCAAATGAAGAAGAGGCGTTTGCGCATTTGGAAGAAATCCGAAAAAAACACTGGGATGCCAGACATCACTGCTGGGCATATGTAATCGGAAGAAATCCGGCGGCAGAGAGAATGAGCGATGACGGAGAACCGGCAGGAACGGCGGGGAAGCCGATACTGGAAGTGTTAAGAGGGAAAAAACTGACAGATGTATTTGTTGTTGTCACCAGATACTTTGGCGGCACGCTTCTCGGAACAGGCGGTCTTGTAAGAGCGTATACGTCGGCGGCGGCAGAGGCGCTTGCTCATACGGTTATTATAACCAAGATACATGGGTTTAAACTGAAAATTATTACAGACTATACGGGACTTGGAAAAATTCAGTATATTTTAGGACAAAGGGGATTATCCGTTCTTGATACAGTGTATACAGATAAAGTAGAACTTACAGTTCTTGTGCCGGATGACGAAGAGGGATTTCTGATGAAAGAGCTGATGGAAGGCACGAACGGACAGGCGATGACGGAAAAAACGGAGCAGTGCTGGTTTGCGGAGACAGAAGAAGGAATAAAAATTTTTGAACAATAAAAAAGAACGCTGCTTACAGGCGACAGTCTGCCTGTAAGCAGCGTTCCTTATTTGTATAGGCAACGAGCAAAAGCCCGGATTTGCTAAATGATGAGATTACTCATCAATACATTCCAGTTTGCTCACTGACACTTCATATGCCGTTCTTGTCTCTGTTTCTGTTTCGGATAATTTCTTTACATATTCTCTGCTTTGGATCCTTCCCAGTATACGCACATGTTCTCCTACATCGAAGTTCGATGCGTACCGTGCGTTTCTTCCCCAGCAGATACAAGGGATATAATCTGATTTCCCGTAAGGGCGGTTTACGGCAAGAAGCAGATCCGCAATCTCACGTCCTAAAGGGGTTTTTCGATATACCGGTGTCTTGCACATATATCCTTCCAGTAAAATATGATTTGTCTTTGCGCCGTCCGGTTCTTCTTCGATGAACTCCATTTCCCGTGCAAACACTGAAAGAACAAGTCTGTTTTTCTGTTCTTCATGACGGTTATATGACCGGAATTGTCCTGACACCATAATGCTTCTGCCTTTGTAATCTTGCGTTACATCGATGAGTCGTTCCGAGACCATGACCGGGATCCTGTCACTGGAATTGCTCAGCCGTTTCACGAGAATATCTACCATATAAAATCCTTCTCCGAATACTTCATGGCTGTATGTAAATTCCGAAGCCACCGATCCTATAACCGTTACCTGATTGTTCTCAATAATCTTATCTGACATGCTCTGTAATTCTCCTCTCCTCTTATCGCCGGGGTATCTGTCCGGCACTGCTTGTATTTTTGAGTCACTACTAAATTTATGTTTTTTTCATCTTGTTTAGAACTGATTTCATACAGAATCGTTCGACACAAAATTTCGACATGCGTTCTTGTAAAATGAAAATTTTATGATAAAATATAACAGTTGCAGTAAAACTATAACTATAAATCACTCCCTTAGCAGGGGAAAATAAAGAAAGAGTGTATATTTATGAAGACAAAACGTGAAGATGTAAGAAACATTGCCATCATCGCCCATGTTGACCACGGAAAGACGACATTGGTTGACGAGCTTTTAAAACAAAGCGGTGTTTTCCGTGAAAATCAGGAAGTGGCGGAACGTGTTATGGACTCGAACGATATTGAGCGGGAACGTGGGATCACGATCCTGTCCAAAAATACGGCAGTTCATTATAAAGGAACAAAGATCAACATTATCGATACGCCGGGACATGCGGATTTTGGCGGAGAAGTAGAACGTGTGCTGAAAATGGTCAACGGCGTGATCCTCGTTGTCGACGCATTTGAAGGCGCAATGCCGCAGACAAAATTTGTATTAAGAAAAGCGCTTGAATTAAGCCTTCCTGTCATTGTCTGCATCAACAAGATCGACCGTCCCGAAGCAAGACCTGACGATGTAATCGACGAAGTTCTTGAACTTTTCATCGATCTTGGCGCATCTGACGATCAGCTTGAGTGCCCGTTTGTATATGCATCCGCCAAAGCAGGAGTTGCATGCCTTGATCTGTCTGATCCGCAGCAGGACATGAAACCGTTATTTGAAACGATCCTCGAATATATTCCCGCTCCGGAAGGAGATCCTGAAGCTCCGACGCAGGTGCTGATCAGCACGATCGATTACAACGAATATGTCGGACGTATCGGTATCGGAAAAGTGGATAACGGAACGATCAGTGTGAATCAGGATATGATACTTGTCAATCACCATGATCCGGACAAACAGCAGAAAGTAAAGATCAGTAAATTATATGAATTTGACGGATTGAGCAAAACAGAAGTTAAAAGTGCAACGATCGGATCGATCGTCGCTATTTCCGGTATTTCTGATATATCGATCGGAGATACGCTTTGTTCTCCTGAAAAAGCAGAGGCAATTCCTTTCCAGAAAATTTCAGAACCGACGATTGCGATGCAGTTTATTGTAAACGACAGTCCTTTTGCCGGACAGGAAGGAAAATATGTAACTTCCCGCCATCTGCGTGACCGCCTGTTTAAAGAGCTGAACACAGACGTAAGTCTTCGAGTGGAAGAAATGGAAAATACAGACAGTTTTAAAGTGTCGGGACGCGGAGAACTTCATTTGTCCGTTTTGATTGAAAATATGCGCCGCGAAGGATATGAGTTTGCAGTAAGCAAAGCGGAAGTTCTCTATCATACGGATGAAAACGGAAAGAAACTTGAGCCGATCGAGACAGCTTATATTGATGTGCCGGATGAATTTACAGGAGTTGTAATCGAAAAACTCGGCCAAAGAAAAGGAGAACTTCGCAATATGGGGGTTTCCAACGGCGGTTACACACGTCTTGAGTTTTCCATTCCGTCCAGAGGATTGATCGGATATCGCGGAGAATTTATGACAGATACAAAAGGAAACGGTATCATTAATACAAGCTTCGACGGATATGAGCCGTACAAAGGCGATATCCAGTATCGTAAGCAGGGATCGCTTATCGCATTTGAGACAGGTGAATCTGTAACTTATGGTTTATACAGCGCGCAGGAACGCGGAACTTTGTTTATCGGACCGGGAGAAAAGGTTTATTCAGGTATGGTGATCGGCCAGAATGGAAAAACAGATGATATTGAGTTGAACGTATGTAAGACAAAGCATCTGACAAATACACGTTCCTCCAGCGCAGATGAAGCTTTGAGACTGACTCCGCCTAAAATTTTAAGTCTTGAGCAGGCTCTTGATTTTATCGACACCGACGAGCTTTTGGAGGTGACGCCGAAGACGCTGCGTATCCGCAAAAAAAATCCTGGATTCAAGGATGCGGAAGAGAAGTATGATGAAATAAATTATGAAAATTTAATGAAATTTGAAGAATTTACAGAATTCAAAACGATTTATTATATACATTAGAGCTGTTCTGTGTTATAATATTTTCATAATATAAACATCCTTTTTACACATGTTTATGTTAAGTATATACAAAAAGGAGTTGAACAGCATGAATTTTATCATCAGCGGAAAAAACATTGAAGTAACACCGGGGCTTAAAGAGGCTATCGAACAAAAGTTAGGAAAACTTGAGAGGTATTTCACTCCTGAAACAGAAATCATCGTAACGCTTAGCGTGGAAAAAGGACGTCAGAAAATCGAAGTGACGATTCCTGTAAAAGGATCTATCATCCGCTCCGAGCAGACGAGCAGCGACATGTATGTGTCGATCGACCTTGTAGAAGAGGTTATTGAACGGCAGCTTCGTAAATATAAAAACAAACTTGTTGCGAAAAGCCAGGGACATCCTACTGCTGCTGTTCCGTCAGGAAGCATTAAAAAAGAGTTTATCGAATCCGACGACGAGTCATCTGATGACGATGAAATCCGCATCGTCCGCACGAAAAAGTTTGGTATTAAACCGATGTTCCCTGAAGATGCCTGCATCCAGATGGAACTGCTCGGACATAGCTTTTTCGTTTTCTCAAACGCAGAAACAGATGAAGTAAATGTTGTATACAAAAGAAAGGACGGATCTTTCGGACTGATCGAGCCGGAATTTTCATAAACTGACCGAATTGTCATTTTTCATCAGTAAACAGAATTAACGTACAGAACGCCCGCAAAACTGTTCGCACTGTTTTGCGGGCGCTTTGACTGTTGTGTAGCTGCCCCCCCCCGATAAGTTGTCTTGAAAGGTTTATGAGGAACTTCACATGAAAGATAAAATCAAATTATTGTCAATAGCCGCAGTATTTGTTTTATTGATATGCGCGGGATATTCGATACTTAGTTTTAAGCAGACTGATTTACAAAGTATCTTAAAAAAGGAAAGTTCTAAAAAAGATTTATTTATTGATCATAATGAGAGCAGAGTTTGTTCCATACAATATGAGGCGAAGGATAACCGGACAGAGAAGATTTATTTTGAATTTGCCGATAAATATATATTTGATATGGAGTCTAAGTTTTCGGTTTATTATGACAGCAATTATTTAATGATAGACTCTTTTGAATATGAGGTGTTAAAAAACAATCTGATCCATACGAAGTGTATTGAAAAGGGGAATGCACCTGCATCGTCATATCATGGAGTTATATCATGGTATAATAAATTCAATGTAGCCGGCTGTAACGTGACAAAAGTTACGATAGGTTTCAAGGTGATCGATCCGGAAATCGACCTGTCAAATATTACAGAGATTTTATCTTTGCATGAGGAATAAAGACGGGTATGATCTGACGAACCGGTTATCGAGAAACTGTAACAGTTCAGCCCACGCCATTCGTAAAACCGCACTGTGCGCTTATCGTGGCTGAATTGTTACGAGAAACTTTGTGAAAAGGATATCATATGTTGAGATGCGAACTCAAATGTGATATCCTTTTTTGAGTAGAGAAAAATCCGTTTTTGATTCAATAATGAGCCGCAGGAAAAAAACTTGTAGTGAACGATTGTTTTTGAAACGTGAAATGATACAGGCAGGAGGAAAATAAAATGATTAAAATAATGATGCATGGATGCAACGGAAAAATGGGAAGGATGATCACGGAGATCGTAAAAAATGATGAAAATGCCGTTATTACGGCAGGTGTTGACACATATACAGAAACGCCGAATGATTATCCGGTATTTGATTCGGTGGAAAAATGTACGGAAGACGCAGATGTTGTGATCGATTTTTCAAATGCGGGAGCAGTGGATTCGCTTTTGGATTATTGCGTGGATAAGAAACTTCCGGTTGTGCTTTGCACGACAGGACTTTCGGAAGAGCAGCTTGCAAAAGCAGAGAAGGCGGCAGAGAAGACGGCGGTGTTAAAGTCGGCGAATATGTCTCTTGGAATTAATCTCCTTTTAAAACTTTTAAAAGATGCGGCAAAAGTGCTTGCTCCGGCGGGATATGATATTGAACTTGTGGAAAAACATCACAATCAGAAACTGGATGCCCCGAGCGGAACAGCGCTTGCACTTGCGGATTCGGTGAATGAAGCGCTTGGAAACGAATATCATTATGTATATGACAGAAGCACTGTCCGCCAGAAACGTGATGCAAAAGAAATCGGAATTTCAGCTCTTCGCGGAGGTACGATCGTAGGGGAACATGAGGTGATCTTTGCGGGAACAGACGAAGTGATCGAATTTAAACATACGGCATACTCGAGAAGCGTATTCGGAAAAGGCGCTGTCGAGGCGGCAAAATTCCTTGCCGGAAAAGAAAGCGGTATGTATGATATGAGCGATGTGGTCGGATTGTGACATCCGACGTACATGAGAGATATAAATTGTGCGGTGTATTGTGGAACAAGGGGGCAGACAAGCATGAAAGAAGAATATAAAGAACTGAAAGAACTCCAGAAACGGTATTTGACCCGATTGTCAGACTTATATCCGACAATCGCGGCGGCATCGACGGAGATCATCAATCTTCAGGCGATTTTGAATCTGCCGAAAGGAACAGAACATTTTCTGACAGATGTACACGGTGAGTATGAGGCTTTTTCTCATGTTTTAAAAAACGGATCCGGATCTGTCCGAAGAAAGATCGAGGATGTGTTCGGAAATACGATGAGTGCCGCAGATAAGAAATCTTTGGCAACGCTGATCTATTATCCGAGAGCAAAGATGGACCTGATCCGGCAGACAGAGACGAATATGGAAGACTGGTATAAAGTACATCTATATCGTTTGATCGAAGTTGCCAAAAGAGCGGCGAGCAAGTATACGCGGTCGAAAGTAAGAAAGGCGCTTCCCCCAAATTTTGCTTATGTGATCGAGGAACTGATCACGGAGAAAGCGGAGGTACATGATAAGGAATCATATTATAATGAGATTATTTCAACGATTATACGGATCGGAAGAGCAGAAGATTTTATCGAGGCAATTTCAGAGTTGATCCAAAGGCTCGTTGTAGATCATCTGCATATTGTCGGCGATATTTATGACAGAGGTCCCGGTCCTCATATTATTATGGATAAACTGATGTCTTATCACTCTGTCGATATTCAGTGGGGAAATCATGATATACTTTGGATGGGAGCGGCTGCGGGACAATGGGGCTGTATTGCGAATGTGATCCGCATCTGTGCACGTTACGGAAATCTCGATATTTTGGAGGATGGATATGGGATCAATCTTCTTCCTCTGGCAGCATTTGCCCTTCGGATTTACGGGGATGATCCGTGTATTTGTTTTCGGTTAAAAGCGGTTGAAGGGATAGATCCTGATGAGATGCAAATGAATATGAGGATTCATAAAGCAATCTCCATCATTCAATTTAAAGTGGAAGGGCAGATCATCCGTCGGCAGAAAGCATTTCATTTAGAAAACAGGGCGCTTTTGCACAGAATTGATTTTGAAAAAGGTACGATTGAACTGGACGGAAAGAAATATCCGCTTTTGGATACGGCGTTTCCTACAGTCGATCCGAAAGATCCGTACGCTTTTACTCAAGAGGAAGAGGAGATCATGAAGCGGCTTGAAAAGGCGTTTCTGCACTGTGAGAAGCTTCAAAGGCATATGAGGTTTTTGCTGAACAAGGGAAGTTTGTATAAAGTTTACAATGATAATCTTCTCTATCACGGATGTGTTCCGCTCACAGAAGACGGAAAATTGAAAGAAATTCGGCTTTTCGGCAAGTCTTACGGTGGAAAAGAACTTTATGATGTTCTGGATTCTTATGTGAGAAAAGGCTTTTTTGCTCTTGATGAGAATGAAAGGCAGGATGGAAAGGACATCATGTGGTATATATGGCTGCATCCTGATTCTCCGCTTTTCGGAAAAGATAAGATGGCAACTTTTGAACGGTATTTTCTGCAAGATGCGGAAACTCACATAGAGAAAAAGAATCCGTATTACTCCCTGCTTGAAAATGAAAAAGTTATCAATCAGATATTGGAAGAGTTTGGGTTAGACCCGGCGGTGTCTCATATTGTCAACGGACATGTTCCGGTGAAACGAAAAGACGGGGAAAATCCCGTGAAATGCGGCGGGAAAGTGCTTGTGATCGACGGCGGATTTTCCAAAGCGTATCAGAAAGAAACCGGAATTGCAGGTTATACTTTGATCTTTAATTCATATGGACTTCTGCTTGTTGCGCACGAGCCGTTTGAATCTACAGAGTCGGCGATCGCAAAGGAAAAAGATATCCATTCCGAAACGATGATAGTGAAAAGAGTCAGGGAGAGGCTTTTAGTCGGAGATACGGATATCGGTGAGGAACTCAAACGTCAGGTAAAAGATCTTGAACGACTGCTTGTCGCATACAGAAACGGTGAGCTCAGAGAAAAACGATAGCAGGTATCGGATATATAACAGAACATAAAGAGAATATAAAACAGATAAATAAAAGTGAGGTTTGTATGGGAAAAGAAGAAATTCAGGAGTCAGAACCGCTTCGGATCTATTTGAATGAGATAGGGGAGATTCCTCTGTTGGACGAGACGGAAGAAAAAGAATTGGGCAGAAGAATCTCAGACGGAGACGAATCCGCAAGAGCGAGACTGGAAGAAGGGAATCTTCGTCTCGTCGTTTCTATCGCAAAACATTATACGGGAAGAGGTTTGCCGTTAATGGATCTGATTCAGGAAGGAAATATCGGATTGATGCATGCTGCCGAAAAGTATGACTATACGAAAGATAACCGTTTTTCAACTTACGCGTCATGGTGGATCAAAGAGGCAATTACAAGAGCCATCGATCAGCAGTCAAGAGAAATTCGAGTTCCGGTTCACGTTGCGGAAAATATAAAACGGGTGCAAAAAGCAGCAAAAGAACTGCAGCAGGAATTCGGAAGAGAAGCAGAACCGGGGGAGATTGCAAAGAAGCTTGGCGACCGGACAGAAGAGGAAGTGAAAAATATTCTTTCTTATATTCGAAATCCGGTATCTTTGGAAACTCCGGTAGGGGAAGATGGCGAGGACAGTCTTGGAGATTTTGTAGAAGACAGATCTGAGACGACGCCGGAAGATGCGATGGACGTTCTTGTCAGGAAAGAAGAAGTACAAGAACTTCTTGAAACTTTGAACGACAGAGAGAAAGAAGTGATCAGCCTTCGGTTTGGATTGGGGAAAGACCGCACATATACATTAGAAGAAATCGGTGAAAGTCTTGGTATAACAAGAGAGCGTGTGCGTCAGATTGAATCAAAAGCGATGGAAAAACTGAGGAAAAAGGCTCTGTAGCAAAAAGAAAAAATCCCGAATGTATAAATATTGAAAATATTGCAGATATTAGAACTACAACAATATTTATGGAAAGGGAGATATTCTTATGAAAAAAATGAAACAACTCATTTTGCTGACGCTCTGTGTGTTCACTTTGTTTGGCATGACAGCATGTGCGGGCAAAGATAAAACAGATAATGCGGCGGATCAGACGACAACGGATAAAGACAGAGACAACGATCGCAACGATGCGTCGGACAAGTCAGATAAAAAAGGAGACGGTATTCTTGATGATGCGGTAAATGATGTGACTCAGGGAGTTGATGACGTAACAGATGATGTCACAGACGGAATTGACGATGTGACAGACGATGTCACAGACGGTGTTGACAATGCGGCGGATGATCTGACTGATGAAAACGGAGCGAAAAAAGAAGGCGACCGTATGAAAAATACAGATCAGGGAGATGCAACAGGAAATGCCGATGACTCTATGAGATAGTTTTTTGTCGCATGATAAGAACAGTTATAAAATAATCGGGATTGATTCGACCGCAGAGAGAAGGAACTTTATGTCTGCGGTCGATCTTGTAATAGTGTAAACAATACATAAGGAGAAGGGCAGATGAAATTCAGACCGTGCATTGATATTCATAACGGAAAAGTAAAACAGATTGTCGGTGGAAGTTTAAAAGATGAGGGGAACATGGCAAAGACGAATTTCGCATCTGATTTAAACGCCGCATTTTATGCGAATATGTATAAGGAAGATTGTCTGAGAGGAGGTCATATTATTCTTTTAAACAGCCGGCAGTCAGAATATTATGAACAGACAAAACAACAGGCGAAAGAGGCTCTTCGTGTTTATCCGAAAGGACTGCAGATAGGAGGAGGGATTACAGACGAGAATGCATATGAATATATAGAATGCGGAGCGAGCCATGTGATCGTCACATCGTATGTGTTTCGCGGAGGAGAATTTTGCAGAGAAAATCTAAAGAAGCTTGTTCATGCCGTAGGAAAAGAGCATATCGTGCTCGATTTGAGCTGCCGAAAACAAGGTGAAGATTATTATGTAGTTACAGATCGTTGGCAAAAATATACGAATCTACGTTTGAACGCCGCTGTTCTTGAGGAATTATCTTCTTATTGTGATGAGTTTTTGATCCACGGCGTTGATGTAGAGGGAAAACGATCGGGAATGGAAGAACAACTTGTACATATGCTTGGGCAATGGGGAAAAATTCCGATTACATACGCCGGAGGAATCAGTTCGGAAGACGATTTGGAACGGTTTCGGAGTTTGGGCGGCGGACAACTTGACTTTACGATAGGAAGCGCCCTCGATCTTTTCGGAGGAACTGTTTCATATAGAAAAATTGTGAACAAATATAACTGATGAAAAGATGCATAACAGGTGACTATTTGAGAAAAAATGGTATATTTTGAAAGGTCTGTTTGGTATTAATAGATAGAAAAGAGCATGATATAAGCGGTGCAAATGTACAACAAGCAATACAAATGTATAAATTGACATTTTTGAGAAAATTTGCTATTCTGATAAAGAGCAAAGACATAGATGGCGGCTTTGAACAGATAAGATCAGATATTTTCTATGCATTATGCCGGAGAATATCGGATCTTTTTTTCTGCCTGTATTCGCGCAGCATTTTATGCAGAAATCTGCAATGACATCGAAAACAGATCTGCCGCTTCGGTCTGATATTATTGATAAAGGAGTGGAAGAATGCAAAAGAAGATTAGAAAGATCGTATCATCGATTCTTGCTTCCTGCATGGTTATTAGCGCATTTGCGGGCATAGCTCCGCAAAAAGCAGAGGCGAAGACAACGCTTGTCAATGTTGCCGTTAACGGTACGGTAAGTACGCAGAACGGTGAGAATGGAAGTTATGTAATCGGAAACATCAATGACGGTGATCCGAAAACAAGCTGGCAGACACAAGGAACGTGGCCTGCAACGGCTGTGATCCAGTTGGATAAAGGACGCAGTATTTCAAAAGTGGCTGTAGAACTTGGCGAAGACGGGGATAACAGTACAGGAAGAACGGCGCTTGTGACAGTTCAGTATGCACAGAACGGCATTACAACGGATTTGATTGATTTCGGAAGCAAGAGAATGACGGTAGATTCAAAAGAAGAGTTTACAGCGGACGTGCCGAAGTCGGCAACGCATATTTATGTAACGCTTTCCGATCCGCAGAATTCTGATGGAAGTCAGGGCGCGTTCTGGCCGTCGGTTCAGGAAGTGGAAGTGTTTGAAGAGCAGGAAGAAAAAGTGTCTGATTACAATAACATTGCAAATCAGGCGAAGATCACAACAGACGGAAACGAAAATCAATCTGAAGGATCAGCAAACCTTGTTGACGGAAACGACAAAACATTGTATAAGTTCCACAATGAAGCGCAGACTTCAGAGAAGTACATCGCTTTGAATTTTGACGAGGCAAGAACGATGGATGCGTTCCGCATTGCTTTTGAGCATGTGGGAGATACGGACAGTGTTGATTTCGCGTTCGAGTACAGCATCCTGGCGAAGAAAGCAGGAGACAGCGATTATACGAAGATTGCAGATCACCAGAAGGCAAACCGTACAGATAATTATGCGCAGGTTTATAAGTTTAATGCCGCGCAGTATTCAGAAGTGAAGATTGTTATGCATTCTTGTAAGACACAGGGCGGAACGCAGAACGGATGGCCGGCAGTGGCAGAGTTTGAGGTGTACGGAAGCGAGATCGAAGTACAGGATACAGGCAGTATCGCATTTAAGAAACCGGTACATACGCCGTCTGGAAAAAATACGGCGAAAAATATTACGGACGGAAGCAAAAAGACACAGTGGACCGGCGCATATTATCCGTCTTATGTAGATATTGATCTGGAGAAAAATTATAACCTTGATACGGTAGAAGTATATACACCGGAGAATGGATATTCTCAGTATACGATCTATACAAGTATGGACGGAAGAGATTTTGATAAACTGGCAGAGAAGACATCAAAAGATTCCTGTGATGCTGAAAAGGGAGAAGTTTACCAGGCGGAAGGAAAAGAAGCGAGAATCGTCCGCGTTTATATGGAATATAATTCCGCGTCTACGGCGGCTGTACTGAACGAAGTCCGTGTGACAGGAAAAGAGAGCAAGTCAGAAGTTCAGAAAAGACCTGAGATCAATACAGTAAAATATGAAGAGTCAGAATATAATGTAGAGATTACAGAAAATGATACGAAAAACGAAGTTTACGGTATTATCGAAAGAAGACTCGGAAAAGCTTACAAAGACTGGTTTAAGCTTGAACTTGCGGAGAATCCGAAAAAGAACGGTTATGATTACTTTGAACTTTCCATGGATGGAGATCAGGTGAAAATCAAAGGAAACGACGGTGTTTCTCTTGCGACAGGACTGAACCATTATCTGAAATATTTCTGTCAGGTAAATCTTTCACAAGTGGGAGATCAGGCAGATATGCCGGAAAATAAACCTGTTGTGACAGAAAAAGTATTTAAAGAGACGAAGGCGGAAGTCCGCTACTCTTATAACTACTGTACGCTTTCTTATTCTATGGCGTTCTGGGGAGAGCAGGAATGGCGTGACGAGTTAGACTGGCTGGCGTTAAACGGCGTGAACGTCGTTCTTGACGCGACAGCGCAGGAAGAAGTATGGAGAAGATTTTTAGGAGAACTTGGATATTCTCACGAAGATATTAAAGACTTTATTGCAGGACCTGCATATTATGCGTGGGCATATATGGCGAACCTTTCCGGTTTCGGAGGCCCGGTGCATGACTCGTGGTTTGAAGAGAGAACAGAGCTGGCAAGAAAGAATCAGCTTATTATGAGAAAACTCGGAATGCAGCCTGTACTGCAAGGTTACAGCGGAATGGTTCCGACAAATATTCACGATTATGACAAAAATGCAGAAGTGATCGAGCAGGGCGAGTGGTGTTCCTTCCAGCGTCCGACGATGTTAAAGACAACTTCTTCTACATTTGAAAAATATGCGAAGAAATTCTATCAGTGTCAGAAAGAAGTTTACGGAGACGTAAGCAACTATTATGCGACAGACCCGTTCCACGAAGGCGGCATTACAGGCGGTATGAATGCGTCCGACATTTCGGAAAAAGTATTAACTGAAATGATCACGGCAGACAAAGATGCGGTTTGGATCATCCAGTCATGGCAGGGTAATCCGACAACTGCATTGTTAAACGGTCTTGACAGAGTGGAAAAGGGAACAGATCATGCGCTGATTCTTGACTTGTACGCAGAGAAAGACCCGCATTATGATGAAGGACGTCCCGGCGCGGAAGCATATGGAGACGAGGAAGAATTTGACAAGACTCCGTGGCTGTTCTGTATGCTGAATAACTTCGGAGGACGTCTCGGACTGCACGGACATCTTGACAACCTTGCAAATAATATTCCGAAAGTATTTAATGAGACGAAATATATCGCGGGAATCGGAATCACTCCTGAGGCGAGTGTAAATAACCCGGTATTGTATGATTTCTTGTTCGAGACGATCTGGCAGGATGATGCGTCACAGAAGATGGAAGTGATCGATCTTGACACATGGCTTGATGATTATGCGACGAGAAGATACGGAGCAGAGAGTGAGTCGGCAAATCAGGCATGGGATATTTTGAAAGAAACAGTATATAAGGCGAGCTTAAACGGCCTTGGACAGGGTGCGCCGGAGTCAGTTGTAAATGCAAGACCGAATCTTACGATCGGGGCGGCTTCTACATGGGGCAACGCGGTGATCAGCTATGAAAAAGGCGATCTTGAAGAAGCGGCAGCGCTTCTGTTAGCTGATTATGATAAGCTGAAAGACAGCGCAGGATATCAGTACGATCTGGCAAATGTTTTGCAGCAGGTACTTTCCAACAGCGCTCAGGAATATCAAAAAGGTATGTCTGCAGCGTTCAGCGCAAAAGATCTGGACAGCTTTAAAACATATTCGGAAAAATTCATGTCAGTGATCGAAGACATGGAAAAAGTAACGGGAACAAGCGAATACTTCCTTCTCGGAAGATGGGTAGAGCAGGCAAAAGCGCTTGCAAATAATGCGGATGACTTTACAAAAGAACTGTATGAGTTCAATGCAAAAGCGCTCGTTACTACATGGGGATCGAAAAATCAGGCGGAAAAAGGCGGTCTGAAAGATTACTCTAACCGTCAGTGGTCAGGCTTGATCGGTGATTTCTATAAAGCAAGATGGCAGCGCTGGATCACAGCAAGAACAAACGAGCTTTCGGGAACGGATTATGAGAGTAATATCGACTGGTTTGAGTGGGAATGGGAATGGGTACGCAGCAATAAAGAGTATCCGACAACTGCGACACCGCAGGATCTGAAAACACTCGGAGCAGAAATTTTAGAAAACTACTCTGTAAAAAATCCGGCGGCAAATGATGAGTTTGACCTTCCGACAGAAGGGATGACTGCTACGGCAGGAAGCGCGCAGCCGCAGACAGGGAAAGAAGGACCCGCATCATATGTTCTGGATAAAGACGTGTCAACGCTTTGGCACAGTAAATATGAAGGCGACGACCAGAATAATCTGTGGATCGATATTGCCCTGGGAGAGAGCAAGACTGTCAACGGACTGCGTATACTTCCAAGAAACGGCGCGGTGAACGGTGTGATCGTTGAATACCGTATTGAGGTAAGCAATGATAACGGACAGTCTTATCATGAAGTGGCGACAGGAACATGGACAAATGATTCAGGATGGAAATGGGCTCAGTTTGATCAGACAGAGGCGACAAACGTTAGATTATATGCAGTGAGAACATTGTCAGATCAGGCAGGAAAGAACTTTGCATCTGCGGCAGAAATCCGTATAATGGCTCCGAAAAAAGAAGAACCGCAGCCGGAACAGGTAAATAAGCAGTTCCTTGAATTTTTGATCGGATACGCACAGAGCGCGAAAGAAAAACCGGAATATGAACATGTCGTTCCTGAAGTGAAAAAAGCGTTAGATGCAGCGCTTGCGAAAGCAGTTCAGGTGAAAGATAATGAAAAAGCGTCACAGGAGCAGGTTGACGAAGCGTACACAGAATTGCTTGAAATCGTACATATGCTTGACTTTATAGGTGACACGACAAGCCTGAAAGTATTGGTCGATGCAGTGAGCGATAAGACTGAAAAAGACTATACTCCGTCCACATGGCAGCCGTTTAAGAGCGCATTGGATGCGGCAAATGAAGTCTTGAAAAATGAAAATGCGCTTGATGCGGATATCGAGGCGGCTCGCACAGCGCTTGAGACAGCGGTAAACGGACTTGTAAAACGTGCAGATTTCACAAAACTGCAGGCTTCGGTTGATGAGGCGAAAAAAGCGTACGGGGATCTTTCGGGATATACGGAAGAATCCGCAGCGAAGTATACGCAAGCGCTGACAGCGGCTGAAACGGTACTTAAAAACGCGGATGCTTCACAGACAGAAGTAGATCAGGCGAAGACGGATCTTGAAACTGCGATCAGCGGACTGACTGCAAAACCGAGTCCGGATAAAGTGGATAAGACTGCGCTTCAGAGTTATGTAGATTTCGCAAAGAAATACGCAGATAAAGAAGAAGAGTATACTCCTTCGACATGGAATGCTTTTAAGGCGGCATATGATAAAGCGCAGGAAGTTCTTAAAGATGAGAAGGCGGCACAAAAAGAGGTAGACGACGCTTTGGCTAAACTGCAGAAAGCTGCCGTTGATTTGGAAATGAAGCCGAGCAAAGAAAAGTTAGAGGAATTAAAGAAAGCGATCAAAGCGGCTGAAAAGAAAGATTTAAGCGGATATACGGATGCGTCTGTCGAAGCATATAAAGATGTTGTGGAAAAAGCAAAAACAATGTTGTCAGATAAAGAAACAACAGCAACAGAGGTTGAAGATATGCTGAAAACATTAAAAGATGCAGACAAGCTTCTCGTAGAGAAAGACAATCCGCAGGAAGAAGACAAAAAGCCGAGCAAAGAGCAGTTAGAAGCATTGAAAGAAGCGATCAAAGCGGCTGAAAAGAAAGACTTAAGCGGATATACGGATGCGTCAGTGAAAGCATATAAAGACGTTTTGGAAAAAGCAAAAGCGGTATTGGAAGACAAGAAAGCGACGGCAAAAGACGTTGAAGATATGTTAAAAGCGTTAAAAGATGCAGAGAAACTGCTTGTGAAAAAAGATGACGTTAAGGAAGATGAGGATAAAAATCCGGATTCACAGAAAGGTCAGGCAGTTCAGACAGGCGATCAGACACCGATCATGTTCTGGGCGTTCATGCTGGTAGCTTCCGCAGTTGTTATTTTCAGAAGAAGAAAAAGAGCATAGAGCAATGCATAAAAAAATCAGCACAGGATAATCAAATATTGTGTGCGGATGAATGAGAAAAGCACAGAGCCTTTGGAATGGGTTCTGTGCTTTTTGCAATGGCGATAAGCCAAAGTCCGGGCTTGCCCGTGACCTTGGCGACCGCTTGCACTCCCGGAATGTGCCTTTTGGTACTTCCGGTGATTGAATGATTCTGAATGGGATCATTATTTCCGATATAAGAGTATCGTTTTTGTGCGTAAAAGGCGGTGCGCGTATGGTTGTCAAAACAATTTTTGAGTATTGAATTACGCTTTGGTTAGTGTTAAAATGAAGAATAGTGGTGGCATCGGAGCTATTACCGATGCTAAATTTATATAAGGAGTTAATTACAGAATATGGGTATTATAGAAAAGATTTTCGGAACCCACAGCCATAATGAGCTGAAAAGAATTTATCCGATCGTAGACCGGATCGAAGCTCTTGCTCCTGCGATGGAGGCGCTGTCAGATGAGGAACTGAAAGGAAAAACAAAGGAGTTTAAGGACAGACTGAATGAAGGAGAGACGCTTGACGACATTCTTCCTGAGGCTTATGCCGTTGTAAGAGAGGCAGCATGGAGAAGTATCGGTATGCGTCATTACAGAGTACAGCTTATCGGTGGTATTATTCTGCACCAGGGTCGTATTGCCGAGATGCGTACAGGTGAAGGTAAGACGCTTGTGTCTACACTTCCGGCTTATCTGAACGCACTTTCAGGAAAAGGCGTCCATATCGTTACGGTCAATGATTATCTGGCAAAACGTGACGCTGAATGGATGGGAAAAGTACATGAATTTCTTGGATTGACAGTCGGTGTTATTTTAAACGGAATGGACAATAAAGAGCGCCGTGCGGCATATGACTGCGATATTACTTATGTAACGAATAATGAACTCGGATTTGACTATCTGCGTGACAACATGGTCATATATAAAGAACAGCTCGTACAAAGAGGTCTGAATTTTGCGATCATCGATGAGGTTGACTCTGTTTTGATCGACGAGGCGAGAACGCCGCTTATTATTTCCGGGCAGAGCGGAAAATCGACAAAGCTTTATGAAGCGTGTGATATTCTTGCCCGTCAGCTTGAACGTGGCGAGGCAAGCGGAGAATTCTCCAAGATGAATGCGATTATGGGAGAGGATATCGAAGAGACGGGTGATTTTATTGTCAATGAAAAGGAAAAGGCAATTAACCTGACAGAAGACGGAGTTAAGAAAGTAGAGAAATTCTTCCATATTGAAAATCTTGCCGATCCGGAAAATCTGGAGATCCAGCATAATATTATCCTTGCTTTGCGCGCGCATAATCTGATGTTTAAAGATCAGGACTATGTTGTGAATGCAGAAGGAGAGGTTATGATCGTCGATGAATTTACAGGACGTATCATGCCGGGAAGACGTTATTCGGACGGGCTGCATCAGGCGATTGAGGCGAAGGAACACGTAAAAGTGCGCAGAGAGAGCAAGACGCTTGCGACGATCACATTCCAGAACTTGTTTAATAAATTTGAGAAGAAGAGCGGTATGACAGGTACGGCTCTTACAGAAGAAAAAGAGTTCCGTGATATTTACGGAATGGACGTTATAGAAATCCCGACAAACAAACCGGTTCAGAGAAAAGACCTTGAAGATGCGGTATATAAAACAAAAGCAGAAAAATATCATGCTGTCGTTGAAGAAGTAAAGAGAGCTCATGCTACAGGTCAGCCGGTTCTTGTCGGAACGATCACGATAGAAGTGTCCGAACTTTTGAGCGGTATGCTGAAAAAAGAAGGAATCAAACATAACGTTCTGAATGCGAAATATCACGAGCAGGAAGCAGAGATCGTAGCGGATGCAGGTGTTCACGGCGCCGTAACGATCGCGACGAACATGGCAGGTCGTGGTACGGATATTAAACTTGATGAAGATGCGAGAGCGGCAGGCGGATTAAAGATTATCGGTACGGAAAGGCATGAGTCAAGACGTATTGACAATCAGCTTAGAGGACGTTCCGGTCGTCAGGGAGATCCGGGTGAATCAAGATTTTATATTTCACTGGAAGATGATCTTCTTCGTCTGTTCGGTTCGGACCGTCTTATGGGAGCTTTTAATGCGCTGGGTGTTGCAGACGGGGAACAGTTGGAGCATAAGATGCTTTCCAATGCGATAGAGACAGCACAGAAAAAACTGGAGACAAACAACTTCGGTATCCGTAAAAATCTGCTTGAGTATGATCAGGTTATGAACGAGCAAAGAGAGATCATTTACGGAGAGAGAAGAAGGGTTCTCGACGGCGAGAGCATGAGAGATACCGTCTATAATATGATCACAGAATATGTTGAAAATATTACAGACCGTTTCGCCTCTCCGGAAGCGGCAGCAGAAGACTGGGATGTAAAAGGTCTGGAGCTGAACTTGCATAAGATTATTCCGATGATGGAGCTTCCGTCAGAGAAAGAATGTATTGATATGCGTCAAAAAGAGCTGAAACATCTCTTGAAAGAACGTGCGGTGAAAGCGTATGAAGTGAAAGAAGCGGAATTCCCGGAAGCAGAACAGATCCGAGAGTTAGAGCGTGTCGTACTTCTAAAAGTAATCGATGCAAGATGGATGGATCATATCGACGATATGGATCAGCTTCGTCAGGGAATCGGTCTTCAGGCATACGGACAGAGAGATCCGCTTGTTGAGTATAAGATGACAGGGTATAATATGTTTGGCGAGATGACAAATATGATCGCCGAGACAACGATCCGTACACTGTTCAATGTTCGTGTCGAGCAGAAAGTAGAAAGAGAAGAGGTAGCGAAAGTTACAGGAACAAATAAGGATGACACTTCCGTACGCGCTCCGAAAAAGCGGGAAGATAAGAAAGTTTATCCGAACGATCCATGTCCTTGCGGAAGCGGGAAAAAATACAAACAATGCTGTGGAAGAAAACCGGTGTAATAGACGGTATTATAAAAAACAATAGAATCCGTATAATAAAAGATAAGACAGGATTTGTATAATAAATGAAAGAGGTGATCAAGGTGGTTTTGTTAGATGAACTGAAGTTAAGACTAAGCGCATATGAAGAACCGCTGAAAGATTTGAGGGATTCACTTTGACTTAGCTTCTAAGAAGCTGCGGGTTGAAGAGTTGGAGAAGCGTTTGGAAGAACCGGGATTTTGGGATGATCCGGAAGTTTCCCAACAAGTAATGAAAGAATTAAAAGGGCTGCAGGACTCTGTAAAAGAAATCGAAAAGCTGTATTCAGATTATGAGGATATGATGCTTCTGATTGAGATGAGCGAGGAAGAAGACAGCGAGGAAACAGCGGAAGAGATTGAAGAAGAATTGCAGCAGTTTGAAGAGACGTTTGAAGAATTGCGTATCGGGACACTTCTTACAGGACCATATGACAGAGATAATGCGATCGTGACGCTTCATGCCGGGGCGGGCGGTACAGAATCTTGTGACTGGACCGGAATGCTCTACCGTATGTATACGAGGTGGGCGGAAAAGAAAGGGTACAGTATCGAAGAGCTGGATTATCTTGAGGGAGATGTGGCAGGAGTAAAAGGCGTGACTTTTGAGGTGAAGGGCGAGAATGCATACGGATATCTTCGCTCGGAAAAAGGAGTACACCGTCTCGTGCGTATTTCTCCGTTTAATTCGGCAGGAAAGCGTCAGACATCATTTGCATCCTGTGATGTGATTCCGGATATAGAGGAAGATATCGATATAGAGATCAATGACGATGATCTGAAGATCGACACATATCGTTCCAGCGGCGCGGGAGGTCAGCATATAAATAAGACGTCCTCGGCAGTGCGTATTACGCATCTTCCGACCGGAATCGTAGTTCAGTGTCAGAATGAACGCTCTCAGCATATGAACAAGGATAAAGCGATGCAGATGCTCAAATCAAAGCTTTATTTGATGAAGCAGCAGGAACAGGCGGAAAAAATGTCTGATATCCGCGGAGAAGTAAGGGATATTAATTTTGGAAATCAGATCCGTTCCTATGTCATGCAGCCGTATACGATGGTGAAAGATCACCGTACAAATGCGGAAGTAAGTAACGTAGGCGGAGTGATGGACGGAAATATCGATCCGTTTATCAACGCATATTTAAGTGCAAATACAGAACAGGCATCCGAGCAGTGATCGGAAGCCTGTTTTGGCTAATAGTGGTTTTGTGAAATGTTACGAACAGAAAAAGGGATAGGAAAGGAAGAATAGGATGATAAGTATAGCGGTATTGGGATATGGCACAGTCGGTTCGGGAGTTGTAGAAGTGCTCGAAAAAAATAAGGATGTTATCAATCAGAGAGCAGGAGATGAAATCAGTGTCAAATATGTTCTTGATCTGAGAGATTTTCCGGGAGATCCGATACAGGAAAAGATAGTGCATGACATTGATGTGATCATTAATGATCCGGAAGTTCAAATCGTAGTGGAAGTAATGGGTGGAGTAGAACCGGCGTATACATTTGTAAAACGGTGTCTGGAAGCGGGAAAGAGCGTGGCGACATCCAACAAAGCGCTTGTGGCAAAGCATGGCGCGACTCTTCTGTCTATCGCAAGAGAGCGGGAGATCAATTTCCTGTTTGAAGCAAGTGTAGGAGGAGGTATCCCGATTATCCGCGCGTTAAATTCTTCGCTGACGGCAGACCGCATTGAGGAGATTACCGGAATTTTGAACGGAACGACAAACTATATGCTTACGAAGATGTTTTATGAAGGTGCTCAGTACGACGAAGTGCTTAAAGAAGCGCAGGATAACGGCTTTGCGGAGCGCAATCCTGAGGCTGATGTAGAAGGATATGACGCATGCCGGAAAATCGCGATTCTTTCTTCTCTTATTTCAGGACATCAGGTTGATTTTGAAGATATTTACACAGAAGGTATCACGCAGATAACAAAAGAAGATATGATGTATGCAAAAGAGATGAAAATGACGATCAAACTTCTTGCATCGAGTAAGCGTGACGGCGACCACCTCCATGCGATCGTTGCTCCGGCGCTTCTTGGAAATGAACATCCGCTTTATAGCGTAAACGGTGTGTTCAACGCAGTGTTTGTAAACGGAAATATGCTTGGAGACGCAATGTTTTACGGAAGCGGAGCAGGAAAACTTCCTACGGCGAGCGCTGTTGTAGCGGATGTTGTAGATGAAGCAAAACATCTTCACAGAAATATTATGACAATGTGGAAAAATGAAAAGCTGGAACTTCTTCCGATAGAGGATACGGAAAAACGTTTCTTTGTACGGATCAGCGGCGACGAAAAAATGCGTCGGGAAGAAACAGAAGCGGCATTTGGAGCAGTGACTTTTGTGAGAGCGGAAGGTCTTGAAAATGAGTTCGGTATCATAACAGAAGTGATGACAGAGGGAGCATACAGAAAGATCGCGGAGAAATTTGAGGGAATCCTTCATATGATCCGTGTTGAAGAGTAAAATAAAGAGGACGAAAATTATGAAATATATCGTTATTTTATGTGACGGAATGGCAGATGAACCACTGGAGTCTCTGTCAGGGAAAACACCGCTTGAAGCGGCAAAGACTCTGAATATGGATCGTCTGGCAAAAAACGCGGAGATCGGGATGGTTCAGACAGTTCCGAAAGGAATGTCTCCGGGAAGCGATACTGCAAACCTGTCGGTGATCGGATATGATCCGAAGAAGTATTATTCAGGACGTTCTCCGTTAGAAGCTTTGAGTATCGGCGCGCAGATGGGGGACTTGGATGTGTCTTTTCGGTGCAACCTTGTTACATTGACAGAGGATGAAGATTGTTATGAAGAACGCACGATTCTTGATCACAGTTCGGGAGAAATATCGACAGAGGATGCGGCAGTTCTTATGGAAGCATTAAGTAAAGGGCTTGCAAAAGACGGATATCATTTTTATGTAGGAACGAGCTACCGTCACCTGCTGATCCAGAATAACGGACATGTGACAGAATTGACGCCGCCTCATGATATTTTGACAAAGAAGATCGGCGGATATCTCCCGGAAGATGAAGTGCTTCGGGAAATGATGGTGAAAAGCTACGATATATTAAAAGATCATCCGATCAATATAAAACGCAGGGAAGAAGGGAAAAACCCAGCCAATTCAGCATGGTTTTGGGGAGCGGGAACGCGTCCTGCGCTGACTTCGTTTGAAGAAAAAAACAAAGTAAAAGGCGCAATGATCTCTGCTGTCGATCTGTTAAAAGGAATTGCAGTAGGCGCAGAAATGGATAATATTACGGTAGAAGGAGCAAATGGCGGACTCCATACAAATTATGGAGGAAAGGCTGAAGCTGCGGTGAAAGCGCTTACAGAGGACGGCTATGATTTTGTTTATGTACATATTGAAGCGCCGGACGAGATGGGACATCAGGGAAGTACGGATGATAAGATCAAAGCGATTGAATTGATAGACGACCTTGTGATCGGTCCTGTGGCAGAAGGACTTGAGCAGGCGGGTGAAGATTACAGGATGCTGATTCTTCCGGATCATCCGACGCCTGTGCGCGTGCGTACTCATACAGGTGATCCTGTTCCGTATATGTTGTATGACAGCACAAATGCAGTAAAAGGACAGGATGAGTATTCTGAACGGACGGCACAGAAAACGGGGATCTTCAGAGAAAAAGGAGATCGTTTGATCGATCATCTTTTGGAACGTGAATAATTGATTTTGCAGGAAAATAAGCAGAGAAAAAGAAAGCACCACTTTGTGTTGAGGTTGAGTTTGCAAAGACAAAACTTGCAGCAAGGAAGGTGCTTTCTGCGTTTAGAAGCAGTTTCAGGCTTGACAGACATTCTTATTTTGATGTAAAATAGCCGTTGTAAAGTAAAAATGATTATGAAAGTGTTGAAGAGGACAGTAAGCTGTCCGGTCATCTCAGAGAGGGATCTGTATGGTGTGAAGATCCTGATGTTCCGGCTGACTGAATACCACCTCGGAGCGGCCTTAATACGGCACGGTGATTCCGTTATCATCACATGAATTAAGATGGTTTTCTGACGAAGACAAACAGGGTGGAACCGCGGGAGTTTTCCCGTCCCTGTGTGGAGTGTTTCCGTGCAGCATAGATTCATAGATAAGAGGCATTCCGTATGGAGTGCTTCTTTTATGTTTGCGGACAGGGAAGAATAACAAAAAGAAAGGAAGAAAAAGATGAAGATCACATTAAAAGACGGATCAAGCAAAGAATATGCACAGCCGATGAGTGTTTATGAAATTGCGCTTGATATTAGTGAAGGGTTGGCAAGAGTTGCTACGGCAGGGGAAATTGACGGAGAGGAAGTTGATTTAAGAACTGTTGTTGACAAAGATTGTGAATTGAATATTTTGACATTTAACGATGAAAAAGGAAAAGGAGCTTTTCGTCATACAGCATCTCATATTATGGCGCAGGCGATTAAAAGGCTGTATCCCGATGCGAAACTTGCGATCGGACCGTCGATCGCAGACGGATTTTATTATGATATAGACAAGGAGACTCCGCTTACAGCAGAGGATCTTGATAAGATCGAGGCTGAGATGAAGAAGATCGTAAAAGAGAATCTTGAGATCAAACAGTATACAATGCCAAGAGAAGAAGCGATTGCGTATTTTAAAGAAAAAAATGAGCCTTATAAAGTAGAATTGATCGAAGATCTTCCGGAAGGCGAAACGATCAGTTTCTATTCACAGGGAGAATTTACCGATCTGTGCGCAGGTCCGCATCTTATGACAACAAAACCGGTGAAAGCATTTAAATTAACAAGTCTTGCAGGCGCTTATTGGAGAGGCGACGAACATAATAAAATGCTTCAGAGAATTTACGGAACTGCTTTTTCCAAAAAGGCAGAGCTTGAAGAATATCTGACGATGATTGAGGAAGCGAAAAAGCGTGATCACAGAAAACTTGGAAAAGAACTCGGTCTGTTTATGATGCGCGAAGAAGGACCGGGATTTCCGTTTTTCCTTCCGAACGGTATGGTTCTGAAAAACACACTGCTTGATTACTGGAGAGAGATTCACCGCAGAGCGGGATATGTAGAAATTAATACGCCGATTATGTTAAGTCGCCATTTATGGGAAACATCAGGTCACTGGGATCATTATAAAGAAAATATGTATACAACAGTAGTTGATGAGGAAGATTTCGCAATTAAACCGATGAACTGTCCGGGCGGAATTCTTGTGTATGAGTCAGAGCCGCGTTCTTACCGTGATCTTCCGATCCGTATGGGAGAGTTGGGACTTGTGCACCGTCATGAAAAATCAGGTCAGCTCCACGGATTAATGAGAGTTCGCTGTTTTACACAAGATGATGCGCATATTTTCATGACGCCGGAACAGATTAAAGATGAGATCAAAGGCGTTGTAAAACTGATCGACGAAGTGTATAGTTTGTTTGGATTTAAGTATCATGTCGAGCTTTCTACACGGCCGGACGACAGTATGGGAAGTGATGAAGATTGGGAAATGGCGACAGATGCTCTTAGAAGCGCGCTTGATGATATCGGACTTCCGTATATTGTAAATGAAGGGGACGGAGCTTTTTACGGTCCGAAGATCGACTTCCATCTGGAAGATTCTATCGGAAGAACGTGGCAGTGCGGTACGATCCAGCTTGACTTCCAGCTTCCGCTTCGATTTGAACTTGAGTATACAGGAGCGGACGGAGAGAAGCACAGACCGATTATGATCCACCGCGTTGTATTCGGTTCTATCGAACGTTTCATCGGAATTCTGATCGAGCATTTTGCGGGCGCATTCCCGACATGGCTTGCTCCGGTACAGGTGAAAGTTCTTCCGATCTCTGACAAATATCTTGATTATGCAGGTAAAGTGCTTGAAGATCTGAAGGAGGCGGGTATTCGCGCAGAAATTGACAGTCGTGCGGAGAAGATCGGATATAAGATCCGCGAGGCACAGATGAAAAAGATTCCGTATATGCTCGTTGTAGGAGCGAAGGAAGAAGAGGAAGGCAAAGTATCTGTAAGAAGCAGATTTGCCGGAGATGAAGGTCAGTGTGGTCTGGAAGAGTTTATAGAACAGATTAAAGAAGAAGTTGCAGCAAAGAAACTCAGAGAGACAGTGCAGGATAAATAAATCATAAAATAAATTAAGAAGAGTTCAGAACAGATGATACTATCATACTGCTGAACTCTTTTTTGTATTGGGATCAAAATGTAAAAGAAAAAACATCTGTTTTAAGGTTCTTCTTTTTTGTAAGATTCATCGGTGGAAATTGTGACCGGAATGTCGATGATCTTATGCGGAGTAATATTTTTAACTAAATATTCAAATAAAGTTTTGATCAATAAATATCCTTGGTTTACCGGTTCTTGTCCCAATACGAAATCAACAACCTGTGTTTGGAGCAAGTGAATGGAGCCTTCTGTAAGATCGTGACAGATCACATGGATATTCTCAGAATCATCTATGATATCCAAGGCGCTTCCCACTCCGGCTATACCGCCGCCTGTAATATAGATTCCGTCCAGATCGGGAAGTTTGTTACAGTATTCTAAGGTGATGCGAAAGGCATCTTCTTTTTTATCTTGATTTTCAGAAATGCCGACGATTTTGATATCCGGTCGTGTTTCCGAGATTTTATTTTGAAAACCAAGCAGTCTTTGCTGATGGCATGAAAGTTTTGTACTGCTGATAATGATTCCTATTCTGGCATCTTTCGGAAGAATCTTACACATTAATCCGGCTGCGGTTCTTCCGCCTTTATAATGATCCTGTCCGATAAAGCATAAACTTTTTACTTCGGGAGCAGGAGAGTTAAAGGTGATTACGGCGATTCCTTTTTCGATAAGGGAGTTAAGAAGGGCGTAAACATTTGGGTGATCCAGAGGAAAGACTGCCATTCCGCTGACTCCGTTTTCAGTTAAATCGTTAATAATCCGGATTTCTTCGGAAGGATCAAGACTGGTCATCAGTTTGATGATTACTTCGATTCCAAAAGCAGAAAATTCCTTCTTGGCACGGTTGATTCCCGAAATAATATCATGGATAAAGGGGTTATAATCCGGTGTTAAGATGACCCCGATTTTTAAGGATTCCTTTTTAGATACTAACGCTTTGGCAAGGAAGTTCGGTTCATAGTGCAGTTCTTTTGCGATTTTCAAAACTTTTTGGCGCGTTGCCTCGCTGACTCCGGAACGATTGTTTAGTACCCGGTCTACAGTACCTCGAGAAACGTTTGCCAGCTCTGCAATTTGTTTTACGGTTACCGCCATGTAATAATCACCTCCCATATAATACCATTTTTACTGCTAATAATATAACATAATATCGTGCTCGTGTCTAGTTACAAAAAATAAGAGTTTGTGCAAAAAAAATATATGTAACATACAACTCAATATAAATGTAAAAAATGCACAAAAAATACAGTGAAAAAATGGTGAATATATAGTATTGAAACAATAAAATGAACATGGTACTATAAATACAAGAAAAACGTGCACGAGCACGAAAAAGAAGGAGGATGAAGATGAAATTTGGAACATTATATTCTTATTGGGGAACAAAATGGCAATGTGATTATTTGAAAACATTAAAACGAGTTTCAGACATCGGATTTGACATTTTGGAAATGGGTGCTCCTCACTTGTTGGAAATGTCAGATTATGAACTTTCAGAATTGAGGCGCGCGGCGAAAGATATGGATATGGTATTGACGGCAAATATCGGACCGGCAAAAGATAAAGATCTTGCTTCTCCTGATCCGGATATACGAAAAGCGGGAGTAAACTATTTGATCGATATATTAAAAGCAATGGAAAAAGTAGGATCTAAATCACTTGTTGGAGCAATGTATTCTTATTGGCCGTGTCAATTTGAAATAACGGATAAGGAAGCTGCCTGGGAGAGAAGCATCGAGGGGATGAAAGAGGTTGCAGAAGCTGCGGAATCATTGGGAATCGAATGCTGTCAGGAAGTTTTGAATCGATATGAAACTTATATTATCACAGATTGCAGGGAAGGATTGGAATACTGCAGGAGAGTCGGAAGTGAAAACGTTAATCTCCTTCTTGATACATTTCATATGAATATCGAAGAAGATAATATTCCGGAGGCTATCCGGCTTGCAGGAAGAAAATTGGGCCATCTGCATGTGGGAGAATCAAACAGAAAGCTTCCGGGAATGGGATCCCTTCCTTGGAGAGATATCGGACGGGCGCTAAGAGATATCGGATATGAGAAAGGCGTCGTTATGGAACCGTTTCTTCTTCAAGGAGGAGAGGTCGCTCGGGACTGTAAAGTGTGGAGAGATTTAAGTGGGAATGCAGATGAGAAAATGCTGGATCGCTATATAAAAGAATCTTTAACATTTTTGAAACATGAATTTACGTTTTGAGGAGAGGATATGAAATGGCAGAAATTTGGACGATGGGTGAAATGATCGTGGAAATTATGCGGGAGAAAGAAAATGAGCCACTGGATAAAGCAGGAGTTTTTCGAGGACCTTATCCGAGCGGAGCACCGGCGATTTTTATTGATACAGTGGCGAGACTCGGACATAAGGGCGGAATTATCGGAGGAGTAGGCAAAGACGATTTTGGAAAATGTCTGTTGGACAGATTGAAAAGTGACGGAGTCGATGTGTCGCATGTGATTGAAAATCCAAAAAAAGCTACAGGATGTGCGATTGTAACATATTTTGATGATGGCTCCCGAAAATTTATTTTTCATATGGGGAATACTCCGGCTGTTGAAGCGAAAGCGCCGCAGAAGGATGTGCTGGATGGAGTTCGGTATTTTCATGTAATGGGCTGTTCTTTGTTTGCTGATATAGAGTTTGCAAAAGAAATTTTAAAAGCGGCACAAACGGCAAAAAAAATAGGGGCGAAGGTTTCTTTTGATCCGAATATCAGAAAAGAATTAATAGGGGAAAAAGAGACGGATAAAATTCTGGAGAATCTGATGCGGTTGACGAATGTTTTTTTGCCCGGGGAGGAAGAACTTCTTTTGTTGACAGGAAAAGAAACAGTGGAAGAAGCTGTTGAAGAATGCTTTAAAAATCCTGAGCTTGAAATATTGGCATTAAAGCAAGGTTCGCGGGGGTCAAAGATTTATACGAAGGAAAAAACGGTTGAAACAGGAATTTACAGAATTCAGCCTGTAGATGCAACCGGAGCCGGAGATAGTTTTGACGCGGCGTTTATCTGCGGACTGTGTGAAGGAAAGAGAATTGAAGAGGCGGCGAAAATGGCAGCAGCAGCAGGTGCGATTAATACAGCGGCGTTTGGTCCTATGGAAGGAAAGATCAGCGTGGAAGCGATAGATAAGATGATAAAGGAGGAATGAAAATGAAAAAAGTAAATATCGGAGTAGCGGGACTTGGATTTGGAAAAGAATTTGCGGCGATTTACTGTGATCATCCGCTTGTTGATAAAGTGGCGATCTGTACAAGGAATCCCGAAACTTTAAATAAAGTGGGGGAAGAACTCGGAATTCCGGAAGAATTAAGATTTACAAATTATGATGATATGATTTCACATGAAGAATTGGATGCGATTCATATTGTGACGCCGATTAAAGAACACTATCCTCAGTCGATCAAAGCGCTAAGAGCCGGGAAACATACTGCATGTACAGTTCCGATGGCGACATCTTTGGATGAGTTGAGAGAGATTGTAAAAACATCCAGGGAAGTTGGAAAAATCTATACGATGATGGAAACTTCGCTTTATACAAGAGAATACCTTTATGTAAAGAGATTAAAAGAAAATGGTGAACTTGGAAAAATTCAGTATTTAAAAGGTGATCATATGCAGAACATGTCTCTGGAAGGCTGGGGAGACTACTGGCAGGGATTTCCGCCGTTTTGGTATGGCACGCATGTACTGTCACCGATTCTGGATCTGGCCGGTACAACAGCTAAGAGTGTGCGGTGTCTTGGAAGCGGAAGGGTAAATAAAGAAAGAGCTGAACATTACGGGTGTCCGTATGCGGTAGAAACCGCTACATTTAGATTGAGAAACAGCGATATCGTAGCAGAGGCACATAGATGTCTTTTCGAGACAGTACGTCAGGTAAGAGAGTGTTTTGATGTTTACGGAGATAAAATGTCGTTTGAGTGGGAGCCGACGGTAGACGAAGGACATACTATTTTCACAGGCATTGATGATTTTACAAAGTTTACAGCTCCGGACACAGCGGAACTTTTGCCAAAAGAGATTCAAAAGTATACGTTGCGTTCAGCTATTAAAGATCCAAATCAGCCGTCCTTTATACAAGGAAGCGGGCATGGAGGTTCTCATCCTCATCTTTGCAATGAATTTGTGAATGCGATCGTAGAGGGAAGACAGCCGTATATGGATGCGGTTCGCTCGGCAAATTATACGGCGGCCGGTATTTGCGCACAGGAATCAGCAGACCATGGCGGAGCAGAAGTAGAAATACCGGATTTTGCAGAAGAATTTTAAGCTGTTTAGGAGGGACTTATGGAAAAATTACTGGAAATGAAAGAAATCTGTAAGTCTTTTGGGACGAATAATGTCCTGAAGAATGTGCAGTTTGATCTTTTTGCCGGAGAAGTTCATGCCTTGATCGGAGAAAACGGAGCAGGAAAATCTACACTAATGAAAATATTAATGGGTATGTATAAAAAGGATTCGGGAAGTCTTTCTGTTTTGGGATCAGATGAAGCGTACACAAATCCGGATCAGGCGCTCAAAGCCGGAGTTGCCATGATTCATCAAGAACTCAATCCGATTCCGGATATGTCTGTTGCTGAAAATATATTTCTTGGGAAAGAAAAAAGAAAATGGATCTTTACGTCTAAAAAAGAGCAGGAAAAAGAGTCAAAAAGATATTTGGATATGTTGGGAATCGATCTGGAACCGTCTGTACTGATGAGAGAATTAAGTGTTTCTGAAATGCAGATGGTGGAAATTGCGAAAGCACTTTCTTATGGGGCAAGAATTATTATCATGGATGAACCTACTTCTGCAATTACAGAAGCGGAAGTGGAGAAATTATTTCAAAATATAAAAATGCTTAAAGAACAGGGAACAGGGATCATTTATATTTCTCATAAAATGGATGAATTGTTTGAAATATCGGATCGCATTACAGTGCTTAGAGACGGACAGTATGTATTTTCAAAAAAGACAAAAGATCTTTGTCCGAATGATCTGATCAAAGCTATGGTAGGGCGTGAGATCACGGAAATTTATCCGGAAAGTAAGAGTAAAATCGGCGAAGTGATCCTTAAAGTAAAACATGCTTCACGGAAAGGCGAGTTTAAAAAGATTGATTTTGAACTTCGGAAAGGTGAAAAACTTGGAATTGCCGGATTGATGGGAGCCGGAAGAACAGAATTGATGATGGCTGTTTTCGGAGCGGCGAAACTGGAAGAAGGTGAGATTGAAATAGGCGGAGTTCCTGTCAGAATACAAAGTCCGAAAGATGCAATCAGGCAAAAAATAGCGCTTGTGACCGAAGATAGGAAACGTTACGGTTTGAATTTGACGGCATCAGTCGAGGATAATGCGGTTTCTGTAATTGAGAGCAGTCTTTCCAAATTTGGATTTTATAGAAGAAAGTTGGGAAGAAAAGCTGCGGAGGAAATGATCAGCCGTATGAACACAAAAGTTACGGGAATGGATCAGATTGTCGGAAGTCTTTCGGGTGGGAATATGCAAAAAGTTGTTCTTTCAAAATGGCTTTTAAATGATCCTGATATTATCATTTTTGATGAACCGACAAGAGGAATTGATGTTGGCGCAAAAGCAGAGATATATAAGATTATAGAGGAATTAGCCTGTAAGGGAAAGGGAATCATTATTATTTCGTCGGAAATGCCGGAGTTGATCGGGTTAAGTCAAAGAATTATTGTGTTGCATGAAGGAGAACAGACCGGAGAATTGCGAGGAAAAGAGATGACGCAGGAAAATATTATGACTCTTGCATCGGGATACAGAAAGGAGGAAAAAGAATGAAAGTTTTAAGTAAAAATTCTGTTATGGAATTTGTAAAAAAGACGGCAATACTCTGGGTTATGATTATTCTGATCCTTATTTTATCTGTTATCAGTCCAAGCTTTTTCAGAGGGCAGAATCTTCTGAATATTATAAAGCAGGCGTCTATTACAGGGGTAATCGGCGTAGGGATGACATTTGTTTTGATCACAGGAGGGATTGATCTTTCCGTCGGATCTGTAATGGCGTTATCGGGAACAATGGCTGCATCTGTAGCTGTGGCAGAAAAAAATATGCCGATTGCTCTGGTTATTTTAGTTGGAGTCGGACTTGGGGCGCTGTGCGGACTTATAAATGGAATCGGTGTATCATACATTGGATTTCCGCCGTTTATTATGACGTTGGGCATGATGACGATTGCAAGAGGGATTCCCCTTGTTTTTACAAACGGAACTCCGATCTTCGGACTATCTGAAGAGTTTAATATGATTGCGAATTCAAGAGTTTTAGGAGTACCTTCACTTGTGATTTTCCTTGTGATCACTGTTTTAGCGGGACATATTATCCTGAGTAAAACTGTTTTGGGAAGACGGATTTATGCAGTGGGAGGAAATGAAGATGCAGCGAGGTTAAGCGGTGTGTCCACTGCAAAAGTAAAGTTGTTTGTTTATGTTTTTTGCGGAATTTTATCGGGAATTGCAGGAATTTTGATTTGTTCAAGAATTACGTCGGGGAATGGCACTGTGGCGGAAGGGTATGAAATGAACGCTATTTCGGCGGCAGTAATCGGCGGTGTCAGCATGACCGGAGGATCGGGAAATGTTCTTGGCATGGTTGTCGGGGCAATGATTTTAACGATTATTCAAAACAGTTTTGATATTATGGGAGTAAATTCGTTTTATCAAAATATCATTAAAGGAATTATTATTTTACTCGCCGTATTTTTGGATTTAAGAGGAAAGAAAAAGAAAAATTAAAAAATGAGTTTTAAGGAGGAAAAATGATGAAGAAAAAGATGTTGGCAGTGGCAGTATGTGTGTCTATGTGTATGATGGCTTTTGCGGGCTGTACAAGTGAATCCGGCGGAGGTTCGGATAAGAAAGCAGAACAGACAGAAGGGAAAAAAGAAGAATCCGGAAAAGTGTTTATGACAGTAAGTAACCAACAGAATGAGTTTATGGTCGGAATGGCAGAAAATTTTAAAGAGGTCGGAGAGGCAGCAGGGTATGAAGTGCAGTTGATGGATGCTGATCTTGATGCTACGAAACAAGTATCTCAGATTGAGACGGCTATTTCTGAAAACGCGGAAGCTATTCTCGTTGAACCGTGCAGCGTGGACGGGTTGACGACAGGGTTGAAAGAGGCTCATGACGCGGGAATTCCGGTGTTTGTTATCCATAATAATGTGTCGGCAACCGACTTGGTCACATCTCTGATTCATGTAGATGTAAGACAAGGCGGGGAATTGAAAATGGAACAGGTTATTAAGGATTGTGGAGAAGATGCTAAAATTGCGATTATGACAGGAACGCTTGGGCAGGATACGACAAATCAGATCTGCGGTGGTTATGACGCTGTTCTTGAAAAATACCCGAATGTAGAAGTTGTATTTGAAGGGGCAGGCAACTGGGGAGCTACGGATGCTGCGCCTTTGGCAGAAAACTGGCTGGCTTCAGGAAAAGAAATTGACGCAATCGTCTGCAACAATGATGGAATGGCTCTCGGAGTAGTGTCTGTATTGAAATCGGCGGGAAAATCGGAACAGATTAAAGTTTACGGTCTGGACGCAACAAATGAAGGATTAAAAGCAGTTGATTCAGGAGAAATGGCAGCGACGATCTATGTTGATTCCAAGGCAGAGATTGAAAAAGCGTTTGAAATGCTTGAAGATCTGAAAGCAGGGAAAAAGGTGGATGCAGAGTATAAAGTACCGTCTGTGCTTGTTACAAAAGAGAATGTAAAAGAATATATGAAATAGCAGGTGAGTCTTATGAAAGCAGCAATATCCGGAGAGACGCTTGGAAGTGTGATGGAATTAGACGAAATTTTATCTTTATTTCAAAAAAACGGGATTCATTTTATCGAAATATGGCCGGAAAATATTCCTGTAAAAGTCGGAAAAACACTTCTGCATAAACGTTTGTATGCAAACAGAGATGTGGAACAAGCAAAAAAGATACTGGAGAAATATCAAATAAAAGCAGCGTGTGTATGCTTTGGAGCAGGATTTGATAAAGAATTGGCGAAAGATCCGGAACTTTTTTCGAGAGAATTAGAACGAGCTGTTGAGATAGCTTATGAGCTGGGAGCAAAAGTTGTAAATCATTATTGTTATCATGTCGCAATGGGTCCGGAAATTTCTTTTTCTGAATTGGAAAAGTATTATGGGCGGGCGATCAGGAAAGCGAAGCATAGGAAAATCTATCTGGCTTTGGAAAATGAGGCTCATGATATTACTCAAAGTCCCGAAGGGATGAAAACGATTGTAGAGCATATGAATTCGGAATATTTTAAAACAAATTTTGATGCGACCAACTATTATCAGGCGGGATATGAAGGTTTTCCGTATGCATATGAAGTTTTGAAGGAGTATATTGTTCATGTACATATAAAAAACGGTTGTTTTTATCATCCTGAATTCGGACACGAAAAGCAGTGCAGAGGAGGGAAAATGACGGGGATGTTTGCGGGAAATGATATCTATTATCCATATGCATCTGACGGAGCGGTGAACATAGACGGACTTTTGCGGAGGCTTGAAAAAGACGGATATACAGGTTTTTGTACGATGGAACCTCATACGACTCCTGAAAAGTGTCTGGACTTCTACAGAGAAGAGACGGCTTATTTAAGAGAAAGAGGAATCAAAGAATAAACGATATATACGGCGAAGATGACAGCGGTCATTTTCGCCGCATTTTTATGAATGGGCAGGTGAACTGTCACATTTTTACCGGAAAATTCTGTATAACGGTTGATTTTGATATTGTACATAGAGTAGATTATAAGTAGATGAAACAGGATAATAAACGTGTGCAAATATAGAGGCAAAAGCGAATAAGATCGGGGAGAATAACTTATGGAAGAAAACAGATGTCGAGCGCGGTCAGTTATAGGGGAAGTGGAGAAATCAGTCGTTGGGAAAACAGATATTTTAAGAAAAGTTATGACAGCAATTCTTGCCGGAGGTCATGTTCTGATCGAAGACATTCCGGGAACGGGAAAGACGACGCTGGCGCTTTCGTTCTCGCATGCAATGGGACTTAAGGTGAATCGGGTGCAGTTTACGCCGGACGTACTTCCGGCAGATCTGAGTGGATTTACGATATATGATAAAGCATCAGGGACATTTGTGTATCAGCCGGGTGCAGCTATATGCAATCTTCTTTTGGCAGATGAGATAAACAGAACGTCGCCAAAGACGCAGTCCGCGCTTTTGGAAGTAATGGAAGAGCATCAGGTAACGGTTGATGGAAAAACTCACAGGACAGGAGAGCCGTTTATTGTGATCGCGACTGAAAATCCGGTAGGTTCCGCCGGAACTCAGCTTCTGCCGGAGTCACAGCTTGATCGTTTTATGATCTGTGTGAGTATGGGCTATCCGACGGCAGAAGAGGAAATTGAGATTTTGAAACGGGAACAGTCAATAGAAAAAACGAGAGAACGAATCGATCCGGTTGTCAATGCAGAGGAATTGATCGAAATGCAAAGAGAAGTTAAGGAGGTTTTTGTACATGACCGGATTTTCGGTTATATTGTGGAACTTGCAAAAGCAACAAGGGAAAATGAATGGACAGAGTTAGGTTTAAGTCCTCGCGGAACTGTCGCGTTGACAGCTATGGCGAAAGCATGTGCGTGGCTGAATGGACGGGAATATGTCGTTCCTTCCGATGTACAGGAAATATTTCCGTGTGTCACAGAGCATCGGATCATTCTGAATATGAAAGCGAAGGTAGGCCATATAAAAAAAGAAGAACTGATCCGGCGGGTTCTGGAGAGTGTTCCGACTCCGACAATGAGACAGAAATATTGAGGATGAACAGATGGTAAAAAGAATAATCGGATATCTGGCAGTTCTTATACTTACGATATATTTATTTTTTATGTATAACGATACTGTAATCTCAGGACTTCTTATATTTGTTATAATGTATCCGCTTTTATCATTTTGGTTTTTGATGATCCAGCGAGGAAAAGTCGGAACAGATATGACGCGTATTCCTTCGATGGGTGAAGAAGGAAAGACGATAAAAGCCGGGATTACCGTAAAAAATCAATCCGCATGGAATATGCGGTATGAAGCTGTGATCCTTGTGGGAAACAAGATTGAAGAAAAAAAGAAACAGAAGCGGATACGGGGAGTGATACAGGCGGAAAATGTCAGAACATTTTGGTATGAGCTGCCGGGGAATATTTGTGGCAGTATGGAAATTACGTTGAATGAAATAAGAATTTATGATCCCCTTTGTATTTTTTATATCAGGAGAAGAGAGGCTGAAACAGTATTTGTGAAGATCATGCCTGAATTTGAACTGATGCCTGTTGAGATCACAAGAAAGACGAGAGAATTTCAAACAGATGCGGAAGAATATTCCTGTGAGAAAAAGGGAGATGATCCTTCTGAAATTTATCAGGTGAGAGAGTATCGAAGAGAAGATTCTTTAAAAGATATTCATTGGAAACTGACTGCCGCGAAAGAAGAGCTTGTAGCAAAAGAGAGGGCGTTTCCTTTAGGATGTGCCGTACTGATCTGGTTTGACATCAGAGAAAAAGAATGTACTGCGAACGGTTTTTCTAAAATGCTAAAGACAGCAGCATCATTATCGATCACTCTTGTTGAAGAAAAATGTATTCATCTGGCTGCGTGGTATGAAGAGGATACAGAACAGATTGTGACTGTGAAAGTGAAAGATGAAGAAAGCTGCTGTCAGATGGTATGGGAATTGATCGATATAAAGCCGTGCGGAAATACAGAGAAAAGAGATTCCTATATGAGGGAGCGTTTTAAAGGGGCAGAGTTTAGCAGTATAGTTACGATCGATGGACAGGGGCAGATTAAAAAAGATGGGAAAGAAGAGTTGTTTCTTCGTTTATAAAAGTGGGGATGCCGATGTGGAAAAGAAAAATCCGGAAATAAATTTTGTGAAAGCGCTTAGTGCTGTTTGTGCAGTCTTATTATGGCGGAATGCATTTTTATCTGTATTTGATTTGGAAGCGCTGGCAAATCAAATAGGACGAAAAGAAATCATTTTTGCAGAGATTGCCGTGAGTTTTGCGGTATTTATTTTGTTGATTGCGGCATTCAAAGTAAGGAGGCTGCGCGTAATTGCTTATTTGGTTATTTTTGCACCGTTTATATCTGCTGCATGCGCGCGAAAATTTCCGCCGCCATGGGCGTCGTGGATGTTGGTTTTTGCCGCGGTATTGTATGGAACGTGCTGTGCAATGGAAGGATGCAAAGCTAAACAGGTTTTTCGTTCACTTGTTTTGATTTCGGCGGTCTTTGGGATTGCTGCGGGAATTTCTGTTTTTGCGGGAAAACAGATCGATCAGATCAGAGTAGACGAGAATGGATTTTATCAGGAAACGAGACAGAAAATCAGAGAGAACGTAATCGGAAAAGCAGAAGAACTGGCTGAAAAAATAAAAAATAAAAAAGACGGCAAAAAGTTAGATGAAGAAAAAACAGATGCTGAAAGCAAGCATGACAGAGAAGATATAGAAGAAAAAAATCCTTTCCGGCCGGAAAATGATCCGACACAACAAAACGGAAAAAATGACAATATGACGTCGGGCGGAAAAATGGACGATCTCAAAGCTATTTCTTCTTTTAAGCCGTCTTCGGAAGTGTCTACATGTGTTGTGCTTGAGAAAAAGAAAACATACCTTTATGATAGGTGGGGGACGACTTATGAGGACAGTGCGTGGACAAATGAAAAACTAGAAGAGGTAGTGTATTCTTCAAAGTATTATTTTGAAGAAGAAAAAGAGGAGCTATTTTTACAGTATCCTTCGGAACTTACCCGTATGCAAAAAATGTGCGAAGGATGGGATAAGAGTTCGTTTTCTGCTGTGAAAAATCAGATTGACGAAGCTTTGTCGAATATAGTTTATGATACGAATCCTGGGAAAACGCCTGCAAAATGGGATTTTGCAGAGTATTTTCTGTTTGAAAATAAAAAGGGATTTTGTGTACATTTTGCCACAACAGCAGCTTTACTTTACAGGATGTGCGGCTACCAGTCGATTTATGTGGAAGGTTTGGTAGTTCCGGCTTCTGCGTTTAAAGAAAAAGAAAACGGAACTTATGAGGCGCAGGTTGACGGAACAATGGGACATGCATGGTGTGAAGTATATGATGAGAAAACAGGAGAGTGGATCACAATGGAACATACGCCGGCATCTTCAAGAAACGAGATGCAGGGAGCGGATGCGGCAAAACAAAAGAAAGAAAACAGTTTTAAAAGCAATCAGGTTTTTCGGTTGATTGTGTGTGTTGTTTTTGTGGCGGGGGCTGCGTTTGGAGGCGTTTTTATTCAGGCTGTAGTCAGAGGAAAACGTCACAGGAGAAAGATTGGGACGACTCGGGGCGGAATCGGTATTCTTACAATGTATGACGATGTAGTTAAAGTTGCAAGACTGACGGAAAAACCAAAGAAGCAGATTTTCGGAAACAGGCATTCGGATACAGATGATTATTCGGAAGTTTGGTTGAAACATCTGAAAAAACAGTATCCTCAGATTTCGGAAGAAGAGTGGAATAGTTTTTATGAAGAAGTGCGGCGCATTTTGTTTTATTATCCGACAAAAGACCGGAGAATATGGAAAGAATCCTATAAATTGTATCGGAAGTTTTATGCTGAGGCAAAAAGGCGGATGAATCCCGGAATGCGGCTGCTTCTAAAATATATTTATTGCATTGAAACGCCTTTTTGTGAAAAAGGTGCAAGTTTTATGAAAAAGAAAAAGAAAAGGAGAAAGTAAAATGATAAGAAAAATGAGATCAGAAGACAAAAAGACTTATATGGAGATGGCGAGAGAGTTTTATCATTCGGATGCCGTATTACATCCGGTTCCGGACACCTATTTTGAACGGACTGCAGATGAGGCGCTTCGCTCTGATGTCTATGCCGAGATATTTCTTTTTGAATGTGAAAACGAAGCGGCGGGATACGGGCTGATCGCGAAAACTTATTCTCAGGAAGCGGGAGGAATGGTTTGGTGGATTGAAGAAGTGTATGTGCGGGAAGCGTTTCGTTCCAAAGGGATCGGAAGGGAATTTTTTGCATATCTTGATAAGGTGAAAGGCTCGGCGGTGACAAGGATGAGGCTTGAAGTGGAAGAAGATAATACAAGAGCCGTAGCTCTGTATAAAAAACTTGGATACAAGCCTTTGGAATATGCGCAGATGATCAAAGATGCTCCCTTGAAGTAAAATCGTTTGAAAACAGAGCATTTTAGCCAAACAGAGATATCGTATACTTGTATACAATATCTCTGAAATTCTTTTAATACCCCATTGCAAGAAGAGACAGAACAATGTTATAATTCATAGTAGCGTACTTTTGTCCGAGGGCAAAAGACAGCAGTCCGCGATACGTTCATGCCCGGACTGCTGCAAAAATGATGAGTAGGTGACAGATTTGAAGAATAAGATCAAACGATTTGCCAAAGGCGACTTTCATATTCCGCAGCCGGAAATTATATTTCCGGAAACACATATTGTAATGAGAGTCGGAGAAGGGGAAAAATACAGAGGAAGTTTTTCATTGAAAAATCAGGGGGAAGGAACGATCAGAGGTCTTGTCTATCCCTCTTCTTATCGTGTGCAGTGTGACGAACAAGGTTTCGACGGGAATCCTGTCAATATATATTATACATATGACGGCAGCGGGTTGATGCCGGGGCATGTCGAACATGGGAAGTTTACGATCGTTTGCAACGGCGGCGAGTATGATGTCGCATTTACCGCGATTATCGAGAAACCGTATGTTATGACGAGCTATGGGAAGATACAAAGTCTTGACGATTTTAAGAAGCTGTCTTTTCGGGATGCGGCTGAGGCAGTAAAGCTGTTTCGCTCCAGAGATTTTTACGAAATACTGAAATACGAAGATAAGCGGATCCAGGCGCTTTATGAAAATATGCGGAAATGGGAACTGGATCAGCAGGCTTTGGAAGAATTTCTCGTAGGATGTAAGCAAAAAGAGAAGATATTCCTGACACTTGAGGAGGAAAGCCGGGCGTTTATGTCGCTTTCAGAGGCGCGGAAAGAGACGTTTACTATCAGAAAAAATACGTGGGGATATTTAGAAATCGACGTACATACAGAAGGGGAATTCCTCTCTGTTGAACATACCCGTGTAACGACGGAAGAGTTTATCGGAAATTCATACCGGCTGGAATATTTTCTGAATGTGGAAGCACTTCATCCGGGAAGTAATTTCGGCAGGATCATATTAGAATCTCCGTACGAGACTCTTACCTATGAGGTTGTCGTAGAAAAAGATATAAGCAGAGATGAGGATTATCGTGCAAACGACAGAGAGTTTGCGGGAATTGTTAAAAACTATTTAAAATATGAAAGTGGAAAACTGGAACTGAACGAATGGGTCGAGGAAGCAATCCGTCGGATCAGCCATCTGAGGGAAGTTGATGACAGAAATGAATTCTATCTTCTTGCGCATGCACATATCTGTCTGATCGGAAAACGTTTGGAAGAGGCGAAATGGCTTCTCGAATCATATAATTATAATCGCTTTGCCATCGGTAAGGATGTGGAACTTAGTTCATATTATTTGTATTTGACAACGCTTTTGTCAAATGACACGATCGGGCAGCGAAAGGTTGCGGAAGAGCTTTCCAAGTCATTTATGAAGCATCCGGATAGTTGGAAGATTTTGTGTATGCTTGTGGAAGTGGATTCGGAGTATAAAATATACAGTGAACGTCTTCGGGCTTTGGAAAAACAGTTTTATGATGAAAAGTCGCATAGCGTCTGGTTCTATTTACAGGCGTTTAAATGTTACAGGGAAAAGAGTTCTTCTCTGAAAAAGCTCGGAATGTTTGAAGTTCGGGTTCTTCTGTTTGCAGTCAAACATAAACTGATGACAAGAGAACTGGCGCTTTACACTGCAAATCTTGCAAGTCAGATGAAAGTTTTTGACAAACAGTTATATGCGGTTCTTGTCGGTTCTTATAAGATGTATAAGGAATCGATGATACTGACGGCGATCTGTACTCTTCTGATCAAAGGAAACTGTGTGGAAAGCTGTTATTTTCAGTGGTATGAAAAAGCGGTGGAAGCAGAGCTTAAGATTGCTCAGCTTTATGAATATTATATGGCTTCGGTTGTTCCGGCGGATTTTCACAAAGCGCTTCCGAGATCGGTATATTTGTATTTTATGCACGGAAATTCATTGGATTACCATAAATGCGCATTTTTATATTCAAACTTGATCACATATGAAGATGAAAGCAGCGAGATTTACGCTCATTACAGAGACGAGATGGAAGCGTTTGCATGGAATCAGCTTGACCGGAGAAATGTTGACGAACAGCTTCGTATCATTTATAAACGGTTTGTAGTAGAGGCATCTATGAATCCTGAAAGGGTAAAAGCGCTTTATGATGTATGTCATGCATACCGGATTACGACGAAAGTGCCGAATATGAAATTTATTCATGTTATTGCAGATGACGGCACGATTACTCAGAAATCACCGTATACGGAAAACGGAGCGCGTGTATTCTTGTATGCGAAAACCGATCGGCTTGTGTGGGAGTCAAAAGACGGAAGGCATTATACAGATTCTATCCCATATGAGAGTCAGAGACTTTTTTATGAGCTTCGCTATATGGATATGTGCAGGAAATATATTAACGGCCTGAGAAGAACGCGGGAGGAAGAAGAAGTTCAGGAACTGACGACAGAGATCGTCAGAGAAAACGGAGTTGAAAATTACGAAGAAGATGAACTTTTGGGACTTTGCAGCAAAACGATCAGAGAGAATAATTATGAGAATGATGATTTTCTTACATATGTCTGCTTTGAATTGTTTAAAAAAGGTCAATATGACAAGGTGATCCTGACGTATTTGGCAAGCTATTACTGCGGCGCGACATCTGATATGAAGATGCTTTGGAGAGAGGCGCGGGATTATGAAGTACATACGCATAAGCTGGCAGAGAGGATCCTGACACAGATGCTCTTTTCGGAAGAATTATTTCAGGAAGCGCAGGTGTTTGAGCAGTATTATGCGGAAGGTGCATATTTCAGGCTTCAGCAGGCGTATCTTGTGTATATGTCGAGAGAATATGTGGTGGAAGAAAGAAAAATCAGCAGGAGTGTGATCGATATCATCTGCCGTGAATATGAAAAGGGCGAGGATACGATCGATATATGCAAAGTAGCGGTATTAAAATACTATTCGACGAGAGAGTACAGTCCGCAGACAAGAAAGACGTTAAAGAAATTCCTTCAGGAATTGTGTGGAAAGCAGATTTATTTTCCGTTCTTTCTTTCATATGAAAAAGACTGGCTGATCGAACTGCAGCTTTGGGATAAAACACTGATCGAGTATAAAGGTCAGAAGGGAAGCAGGGTAATGCTTTATTACAGCCTGCAAAAAGGAGGAGAAGAATCGTCCGATTATTCGACGGAAGTGCTTACTCCGATGTATGAAAATATTTATGTGAAAAAGTTTGTTCTTTTTGCAAATGAAAAGTTAAAATATTATTTTAAAGAGACGATCGACGGAAACTCTTACAGAAGTGATAAGGAACTTTGTGTGCGGGAAACTGTTCAGGGAGAACCGGGGCGCTATGGAAGACTGAATGATATCCTGATCGAGAAAAACGAAAGTGAGCGCAAGAAAAAAATTCAGGCATATGCAAGAGAAGATGCGGCTGCAGCGCAGATTTTTACAAAAGAACAGGCGTAAGATTAAACAATAGGAGGTTGTTTTTTCATGGGACAGGGAAGTATCATCGGATATGAGATAAATGAAAAAACATGTCAGATCAGTTTTTATAACGAAAAAGACTTGGAGCCGGATACGCTGGAAGTGGATACGGACAATTATCAGATTCCGCTTATCATAGGAAAACTGCGAGACACGTGGGCGTATGGAAAAGAAGCGAAAAGACTTGTTACGATCAAAGACGGATTTACCGCAACGAGACTTCTAAGCAAAAGTCTTGCTGGGGATAAGATCGAGTTTGGAGAAGAAACATACGACGCAGTGTGGCTTTTATCTCAATTTATTCAGATGTCGCTTCAGTCATTTCCGGAGATCGACGGTATTGTTTTTACAGTTCCGTCTCTTTCGGAAGAAATGGCGCAGATGCTCAGAGGAATCGCCGTACGGATGAATATTGATAAACGTAATATTTTTATCCAGGATTACAAGGAGAGTTTTTGCAATTACCTGTTTTATCAGCCGAAGGAATTGTGGCAGTATGACGCAGCGCTGTTTTGCTGTGACAGAAATGAGATCAAAGCGTATATGCTTAGGAGGCTTCGGCCGGGGCTGGGAGGCGGAAAAACGACGTTTGTTACAGTAGATGAAGTGGCAAGCGCTCACATGAAGGAACTTGCGATGGTATATCCTGTCTTGAATGAAGATAAGGCAAAAGAAGCGGATGCAATGTTCAGCAAATTTATAGAGAGCGTATTTGACAAACGGATTGTTTCCTCTGTATTTTTGACAGGAGAAGGTTTTGAAAACGACTGGTATCCGAAATCTTTGCGAGTGCTGTGCAACGGGCGGCGAGCATTTATCGGTAATAATCTCTACAGTAAGGGCGCTTGTTATACAGCGTATAGAAAGTTGTATATGCATATTGAAAATCCGGTATATCTGTCAGAAGATAAACTGACGGATCAGATTACGGTCAATATGCGGGTTGGAGGCCAGGAGATGTGGTATCCGATCGTTTCATGGGGGAACCACTGGTATGAGTCGAATAATCAGTGGGAAGTGCTCATGGAAGACGTAGAAGACATCGAGCTTCGGATTGAGTCTCTTGTTCAGGGAAATGTAAGAACGGAAACACTGTCTCTTGACGGATTTCCGAAAAGGGCGGAGTATTCCATGCGTTTACAGCTTGAGACACTGTTTCTTGATGAAAAAACATGCAGAATTTCCGTAAGGGATGCCGGATTTGGAGATTTCTTCCCGGCGACAGACTTCCATGCGGAGAAGACGATACATTTAGGAGGCAATGATGGGAAATTTAATTCTTTGTCATGACAGACATGCGGCACATCCGTATGAGATTACGCGCATCCATTGCCGTATTTTTACAATAGAAGAATTGTGCTACTATCTGTGTAATAATTTATATTTGATCGATTATACGATTATGAACGGGCAGCTTTGCGACTGGCTTGACGAGGAACTGGAGATGAAGGCGCTTGCATCAGAGTTAAGAGACGTTCTTCGTCTGCACGGTTCGGTTGAAAAGTTTGTTTTAACTATTTTGAAATCGTCTCGTTTGTATCGTGAGCCGGAGATGATTCGTATTCAGAATGTTTTGGAACATTTGAAAAATCAAAAAGATATTGAACGGCAGAAATTTAAAGGCGACAATCTTCTTGAAAGCGGGGAAGTGGAAGAGGCGATTCTTGTATATCAGGCTATTTTAAACGGGGAAAAAGATGAGACTGTAGATGAGAAGTTTTACGGAAAGATTTATGCAAGTCTCGGAGCGGCATACGGTCGTTTGTTCCTCTATCAAGAGTCGGCGAAAATGTATGATTGTGCATATCAGATCTGCGGGGATAAGACGTTGATCAAGCCGTATCTTTATGCGTCGTACAAATATATGTCGCTTGAAGAATACCATATTTTGATTACAAAAAGCGAAGAATATATGGAAATAAACGCCCAGATGCGCAGGGAAGTAGATAAGATCAACCAAGAGGTGTCTGTAGAACCGGAACCCGGAATCATGGAAAAGTGGAAACGAAGTCATAGAAGAAGTCATGCATAATATATATTGGCAGATCAGATTACAATCTGGTCTGTTACAATCGGTGAGAAGAAAGACCCTCTGTGTGTTGACACGGAGGGTTCTCCATGTTAGAATACAGAGGTAACTTTACTGTGGTACAGTGACTCATTAGTAAAGAAAGAAAGCGAGAACTATAAGTTTGGTTGTGGAGGTTATCTATGAAAAGAAGAGTGTTAAGTGTTTTGTTGTGTGCGGGACTTGTTGTTTCAGTGTTGGCAGGATGTGGTTCTGATGATGCAAAGAAAGATTCGGGAAAGAAAGCAGCTTCAGAAAGCGATCTCGATTATGTAAAGGAAAAAGGAACGCTTGTCGTGGGAATCACAAATTTTGAGCCGATGGATTACCAGGATGAAGAAGGCGAATGGATCGGTTTTGATGCGGATATGGCGAAGGCGTTCGGAGAGAGCCTCGGCGTAGATGTAGAGTTTGTGGAGATTGACTGGGATAATAAGATCTTAGAACTTGACGGGAAGACGATCGACTGTGTATGGAACGGAATGACGCTTACCGAAGAAGTTACAAGTTCTATGGAATGTACAGACGCATACTTAAATAATGCACAGGTTGTTGTACTTCCGGCGGATAAAGCAGATAAATATCAGGATGAGAAAAGCCTGTCAGATCTGTCGTTTGCGGTAGAATCGGGAAGCGCGGGAGAAGATGAAGTGGAAAATCGCGGACTTGATTTCACTCCGGTGACAGCACAGGCGGATGCGTTGATGGAAGTTGCGGCAGGTACGTCGGATGCGGCTGTGATCGATCTTCTGATGGCGACGGCGATGATCGGAGAAGGAACAAATTATGCGGATCTTGCTTATACGGTAAGATTAAGCGAGGAAGAGTACGGCGTTGGATTCAGAAAAGGTTCTGATCTTGCAAAAGCTCTGAACGATTTCTTCGCAGAGTGTTATGAAGACGAAAGCATAGTGAAATGTGCGGAAAAATATAACCTTCAGGATATGCTTGTGAAATAAGATAAAAGACGGAGTTGTAGACAAAAAATGGATTTGATATTAGAACAGTTTCCGATTGTGTTTAAATCACTGAATATCGGATTTCTCCAGACATTAAAGTTGTTTTTTGTGACACTGCTCGGAGCGGTTCCGCTTGGGCTTGTCATTGCATTCGGATCGATGTCGCGGTTTAAACCGCTTAGTTATCTGACGAAGATTATTGTGTGGATCATAAGAGGAACGCCCCTTATGATCCAGCTTTTGATCATCTATTTCTTTCCGGGACTTGTTATGGGAAACAATATCTGGGGCGGGGGAGAAGCCGGACGTTTTCTTGCGGCGGCAGTTGCATTTATTTTTAATTACGCATGTTATTTTTCAGAAATATACAGAGGCGGTATTCAGGGAGTACCGCATGGTCAGGAAGAGGCGGGGCTTGTGCTTGGCATGACGCGAAGTCAGATTTTTTTCAAGGTAACTTTGCTTCAGATGGTAAAACGGATCGTACCTCCGATGTCTAATGAGATCATTACTCTTGTGAAAGATACGTCTCTTGCCCGCATTATTGCGCTTCAGGAAATTATATGGGCAGGACAGGCATTTCTGAAAGGATCGCAGGGAATTGCCGGAGTCATCTGGCCGCTCTTTTTTACAGCGGTATATTATCTGATCTTTAACGGTATTTTGACAGTGCTTCTGGGACGTCTTGAGAAGAAACTGGATTATTTCAAGTAGGAGGTGGAGCGTGTGGCAATTCTTGAAGTAGAACATTTGAGTAAAAGTTTTGATCGAACGGAAGTGTTGAAAGACATCACCTTTTCTCTTGAGAAAGGACAGGTTCTTTCAATTATCGGTTCTTCGGGAAGCGGAAAGACGACGCTGCTTAGGTGTTTGAATTTTCTGGAAAGACCGGACGGTGGATCGATCAGTGTAAACGGAGAAACATTGTTTGATATTCATGATCCCATAACTTCACAGGAGGGAGAAATTCGGAAAAAACGGCTTCATTTCGGGTTGGTATTTCAATCGTTTAATCTGTTCCCGCAGTATACGGCTCTGAAAAATGTAATGTTGGCAAAAGAGCTTCTCGCAAAAGAACAACCGGATTATAAACAACATAAAAAAGAGATCCATGAGGAGATTGAAAAAGAGGCAAGGAGGCTTCTGACCCAGATGGGACTTGCGGATCGTATGGAAAATTATCCACATCAGCTTTCCGGCGGACAGTGTCAGCGTGTCGCAATCGCCAGAGCCCTTGCGTTAAAGCCGGATATCTTATGTTTTGATGAGCCGACGTCGGCGCTTGATCCTGAATTAACGGGAGAAGTGTTGAAAGTGATCCAAAGTCTTGCAGACCAGGAGACGACGATGATCATCGTCACACATGAAATGGCGTTTGCAAGAGATGTGTCCAGCCAGGTGATTTTTATGGATGGAGGATGTATTTTGGAACAGGGGACTCCGGAGGAAGTTTTTGAAAATCCGAAAGAAGAGAGAACGAAGCAGTTTTTGTCTCGTTTTACTAATGGATGAGTTTCTAAATAATGTTTTTATAAAAAAGTAATAAATAATACTTTGTTTATAAGAAAAACTTATTAAATGGCAATGAATAAAATAATGAGATGACAGAAATACAAGGCGGAGGGTATGTTGATTTTCCCTCCGCCTTATATTATAATCGGATTTGCGGGATGTATTAAAAATAAGACATGCCGTATACTAATCACTCCAGATTTGAAAAATTAATGAAAAGGACAGGTGTGGATGTTATGAAAAAATTAGAACAGCTCTATGAAGGAAAAGCAAAAAAAGTATTTGCCACAGAGGATCCGGATGTTGTGATCGTTGATTATAAAGATGATGCGACAGCTTTTAACGGGGAGAAAAAAGGAACGATCGTCGGAAAAGGCGTGATCAACAACCGTATGACGAATTATGTATTCCAGGTTTTGGAAAAAGAAGGAGTTCCGACACATTATGTAGAAGAACTCAGCGATAGAGAGACAGCCGTGAAAAAAGTGGAGATCGTTCCGCTTGAAGTAATCGTGCGTAATGTGGCAGCAGGAAGTTTTTCTAAGAGACTGGGAATCGAAGAAGGAAGAAAACTGCTCGCACCGACTTTGGAATTCAGTTATAAAGACGATGATCTCGGAGATCCGCTGATCAATGATTATTTTGCGATTGCCATCGGAGCGGCTACAAGAGAAGAGATCGATAAGATTACAGAGTATACATTTAAAGTAAACGATGTTTTGAAAAAGTTCTTTGACGAAGCGGGAATCGATCTGATCGACTTTAAGATCGAGTTCGGAAGATATCACGGAGATATTATTCTTGCAGATGAGATTTCACCGGATACATGCCGTCTTTGGGATAAAGAAACACATGAAAAACTTGACAAAGACCGTTTCCGCAGAGATATGGGAAATGTAGAAGATGCTTATCAGGAAGTATTTAAACGGATCGGCATCAAATAAGAAAAGGATTGTATGATACAAAAAGGAGAGAACCAGACATGAGCAATGATCGTTATGTAAGTCCTCTTTCCGAACGCTATGCGAGCAGAGAAATGCAGTATATTTTCTCCCCGGATAAGAAGTTCCGCACATGGAGAAGACTTTGGATCGCACTGGCGGAGACAGAAAAAGAATTAGGACTCAATATTACGGATGAGCAGATTGAAGAATTGAAAAGTCATGCAGATGATATCAATTACGATGTGGCAAAAGAACGGGAGAAGATCGTACGTCACGATGTAATGTCTCATGTGTATGCATATGGCGTACAGTGCCCGAAAGCAAAAGGAATCATTCATCTTGGCGCGACATCCTGTTATGTCGGAGATAACACAGATATTATCGTGATGTCCGAGGCGTTGAAACTTGTACGCAGAAAACTGATCAATGTAATTGCCGAGCTGGCAAAATTTGCAGAAGAGCAGAAAAGTCAGCCGACACTTGCGTTTACACATTTCCAGCCGGCTCAGCCGACAACAGTCGGAAAGAGAGCGACACTTTGGATGCAGGAGTTCGAGATGGATCTGGAAGATTTGGATTATGTTCTCGGGAGCTTGAAACTTCTCGGATCGAAGGGAACAACAGGAACTCAGGCGAGTTTTTTGGAGCTTTTTGACGGAGATCAGGAAACAATCGATAAGATCGATCCGATGATCGCGGAAAAGATGGGATTTAAAGCTTGTTACCCTGTTTCCGGTCAGACATATTCAAGAAAAGTGGATACGAGAGTGCTGAATGTGCTGGCGGGAATCGCCGCAAGTGCGCATAAGTTTTCAAATGACATTCGTCTTCTCCAACACTTAAAAGAGATCGAAGAGCCGTTTGAAAAGACACAGATAGGGTCTTCGGCGATGGCATATAAGAGAAATCCGATGAGAAGCGAGCGTATTGCATCACTGTCAAGATATGTGATGATTGATGCACTGAATCCGGCAATTACATCCGCTACACAGTGGTTTGAAAGAACATTGGATGATTCGGCGAATAAACGTCTCAGTGTACCGGAAGGATTTCTTGCGATCGACGGCATTCTTGATCTTTGTCTGAATGTTGTTGACGGGCTTGTCGTTTATCCGAAGGTAATTGAGAAACGTCTGATGTCAGAACTTCCGTTTATGGCAACGGAAAATATTATGATGGATGCGGTGAAAGCAGGCGGAGATCGTCAGGAACTTCACGAGCGTATCAGAGAGCTTTCGATGGAAGCAGGAAAGAACGTAAAAGAAAACGGTCTTGACAATAACCTTCTTGAGTTGATTGCGGAAGATCAGGCCTTTAATATGAGCTTAGAAGATCTGAAAAAGACGATGGATCCGGCAAAATACGTAGGACGTGCAAGAGAGCAGGTTGACGCTTATCTGAAAAATGTCATTTATCCGCTTTTGCAGGAAAATGAAAAAGAGCTTGGTATGAAAGCGGAGATCAATGTATAATTGATGCTGTTCATATTAAAAAATATTATATAGAAATGTGCTAAGGAGTGTTGCAGGGGATTGCAGCATTCCTTTTTCTTTGGTATTTTATCATAGTGAAGTAATGGGAAATTTTTCCAAAGCAAAGCGAATGAGAGGATATTAAAAGATGGAATTTTGTGGTGTGTTTTATGAGACAGGATATTTAAGGGCAGTGTATGACAGAATAAGAAAACTGTTTTTCGTTTTTCTTATGGCAGCCGTTTTGACTGTCGGTATGATGGGGCAGGGAATGGAGACGATAAATTTCGGAAGTGTTCGGCTGAAAGATATGGCAGGAAGAGCTGTCGCCGAATATGCGGCGGGAGTAGGAACAACAGGTTCTTTTATGATTTCGGTAACCGAGATTCAGATTTCGGCAGATGTTTCAGCTGATCTTTTCACTGTGCCTGCGGTTATATCGGAGCGCTCGGAAGATTTGAATACGGGAAACAGCGCGGCAGTTGTTTTACCGGTTGAAGATGCGATATCGGATGCTTTGATGGCTGAAGAAACTATATCGAACATTTTGCCTGGAGAAGAAACCGTACCGGATGCTCCGATCATTGAGACGATTCTGCCAAATGATCCGCCGATCAGCGGAGAATTGTCAGACATTCCGGTAATCGATGAAAATATATCGGATGATCCGGCTTTAGAAGAAGGCGGTGTAGGAGATAAAACAGTAATAGGCGGCGGATTTGTTACAGACGCGTCAGGAATGATTTGCGGGATTTCTGATCTGTCGGTTATTTCGGAAGACGGATATCTCATACTTCCTTCAGAAGGATGTAGGGGAATTGCGGCAGGAGCATTCGCTTCCTGTAAAGATATTATTTCAGAAATCTATATTCCTGCTAATATATCAGAGATTGAAGAACGTGCGTTTACAGATTTGACTTCACTTGGATGGATTGAAATGGAGACCTCCGCAGGATATTATACAGAGGACGGAGTTTTATTTTCAAAAGACGGAACGTGTCTTTTGGCATTTCCTCCGGCAAGAACGGGAAATTATAAAGTTCCTTCACATGTGACAGAAATTGCGGACGGAGCGTTTGACCGGGCGGGAATTTCCGTCTTGGATGCTTCTGATTGTTCCGTTTTAGAAATCAGGAGTTTGCCGTCTTATATTGAACTGAGACGGTGAAAAGAAAGTATACAGCGTCTTGAACATTTTTTGCAGTTGTTTTATAATGTTGCCTGTAAGTTTTATACAGAAGACGGTTCTGTGACAGAAAAATGAAACGGCCAGAGCCGGGACACTGCACAGAGCAGGAAAATAGAAGAAATAGAAGTGGAGAAAAAACATGGAAAATAAAGTAAGAACAAGATTTGCGCCCAGTCCGACCGGAAGAATGCATGTGGGGAATTTAAGAACAGCGCTTTATGCATATTTAATTGCAAAGCATGAAGGCGGAGATTTTATTTTAAGAGTAGAAGATACAGACCAGGAGCGTTTTGTTGAAGGCGCGCTTGATATCATATACAGAACAATGGAAAAAACAGGACTTCTTCATGATGAAGGACCTGATAAAGACGGAGGATTCGGTCCGTACGTTCAAAGTGAAAGACAGGCATCCGGACTTTATCTGGATTATGCGAAACAGCTTGTAGAACAGGGAGACGCTTATTACTGCTTCTGTGATAAAGAGCGTCTTGAAAGTCTGAAAACATCGGTTTCTGACGACGGAACAGATATTGTTGTTTATGACAAGCATTGTCTCGGCCTTAGTAAAGAAGAAGTGGAGAAAAACCTTGCGGAAGGAAAACCATGGGTGATCCGTCTGAATGTTCCGAATGAGGGAGAGACAACATTCCATGACGAGATTTACGGGAATATTACAGTGCCGAACAATGAGTTGGACGATATGATCCTGATTAAATCCGATGGATTTCCGACATATAACTTTGCAAATGTAATAGACGATCATCTTATGGGGATCACACATGTCGTACGTGGGAATGAATATCTTTCGTCCGCGCCGAAATACAATCGTCTCTATGAGGCGTTTGGATGGGAAATTCCGGTTTATGTACACTGTCCGCTTATCACAGATGAAAACCATAAAAAATTAAGTAAAAGATGCGGTCATGCTTCTTATGAGGATTTGATCGATCAGGGATTTGTGTCTGAAGCGGTTGTGAATTATGTGGCTTTGCTTGGATGGTGTCCTTCTGACAACAGAGAGATCTTTTCTTTGGAGGAATTAGTAGAGGCGTTTGACTATCGCCATATGAGTAAATCTCCCGCTGTGTTTGATACGGTAAAATTAAAATGGATGAACGGCGAATATTTAAAGGCGATGGATTTTGACAGATTTTATGAGTTGGCAGAACCGTATTTAAAAAAGGCAGTCACGAAAGACTATGACCTGAAGAAGATTGCGGCGCTTGTAAAAACAAGAATCGAGATCCTTCCGGATATTTGCGAACAAATTGACTTCTTTGAGGAAGTTCCGGAGTATGATAACGAATTATACAGACATAAGAAGATGAAAACGGATCCTGAGAAAGGACTCGTGCTTTTGCGGGAAGTGCTTCCGGTTCTTGAAGCGCAGGAAGCGTTTGACAATGATTCTTTGTTTGAGACACTCAAAAGTTTTGCGGGAGAGAAAGAATATAAGATCGGTTATGTTATGTGGCCGCTTCGTACTGCAGTATCAGGCAAACAGAACACACCGGGCGGAGCAACAGAACTGATGGAAGTTCTCGGAAAGGAAGAATCTCTTAAAAGAATTCGTGCAGGGATCGAGAAACTCAGCCAGACTGCAGAGGCAGAATAAACATCGGTCAAAGCGAGGAATCAGATGGGATTTAATAAGGCACAAAATGAAGCGATCATGCACGGAAAAGGACCGTGTCAGGTGTTGGCGGGACCGGGATCCGGAAAAACGCTGACGATCGTAAACAGAATTAAATATTTGATCGAAAGATATGAAGTAAGACCGGAAGAGATTCTGGTCGTTACTTTTACCCGTTTTGCGGCGGCAGAGATGAAATCCAGACTTTGCAGCCTGATGGGAAAATCAAATGTTCCGGTTACTGCCGGAACGTTTCATGGCATTTATTACGGCATTTTAAAGTGGGCATACAGGCTTGGACCGGATAATATTTTGTCAGAAGAAGAAAAATATCGAATTCTTCGAAGAGTATCGGAAGATTGCGGAACAGAGGCGGCAGAGGAAGAAGATTTTCTGCATGATATTGCGGAAGAAATCGGACTTGTAAAAAATAACGGGCTGAAAATAGGACAGTTTGTTTCCAAGAAATGCAGACAGGATACATTCAGAGAATTATATGAAAAATACGAAGCTCAAAGAAAAGCTGTCAGGAAGCTGGACTTTGATGATATGCTTGTGTTGTGCAAAGACTTGTTTGTAAGCCATCCTGATGTATTGAAACAATGGCAGACAAAGTTCAAGTATATATTAGTTGATGAGTTTCAGGATATCAACAGAGTTCAATACGATGTGATTCGTATGCTGGCTCTTCCGGAAAATAATCTTTTTGTAGTCGGAGACGACGATCAGGCAATTTACGGCTTCCGCGGAGCTGATTCGGAATTTATGTTTCGATTTTCGGAAGATTACCCTCAGGCAAAAAGGATCATATTGAATATAAATTATAGGTCATCGGGAAATATTGTAAAAAACTCGATGAAGGTGATAGGACATAATGAAAAGAGGTTTCTAAAAGAGTTTCAGTCTGTAAAGGAAAACGGATTCTGCGTGCATGTGCAGGAAGTGAAAGACCCGAACGAAGAGGCGCAGTACGTTGCGGACGAGATAGAAAAACGTGCAGAACTGGGGATTTCGTATGAAGAGATGGCAGTCCTTTTCCGCATTCATACAGATGCGCGTCCGGTTGCCGAAGAATTTCTGGAACGGAAGATCCCGTTTCAGATGAAAGAGCGGCTTCCGAATCTATACGACCATTTTATCGCAAAAGATATTTGCGCCTATTTCAGGCTGGCTCTTGGAAATATAGAACGAAATGATCTTTTGCAAGTTATGAACCGCCCGAAACGATATATAGGAAGAGACAGTGTTGCATCAGGGAAACCTTCTTTTGAAGAAATGAGAAAATTTTATTGCGATAAAGAATGGATGCTGGATCGGATCGATCAATTTGAATGGGATGTAAAAATGCTTCGAAAAACAGCGCCATATGCGGGAATTAATTATATACGAAAGCGGATCGGATATGATGATTTTTTGAAAGATTATGCGTTTACGAGAAAAATCGATCGAGCGAATCTCAATGAAGTGCTGGCAGAGCTGGAGGAGGCTGCGCGCCCTTTTGCAACGATAGAAGAGTGGTTTCGTCATATAGAAGAATATACGCGTTTGCTCCGGCTAAAGTCGATGAAGAGACAGGAAGACAGAGAAGGGGTTCATCTTATGACACTGCATTCTGCCAAAGGACTTGAGTTTGATACTGTATTTCTCGTAGAAGCAAACGAGGGGAAGATGCCATATAAGAAAGCAAAGACGGATGCTGAGACAGAGGAGGAAAGAAGGCTGTTTTATGTCGGTATGACGAGGGCAAAAGAAGTGTTGAAAGTATCTTATGTAAAAACAAAAAACGGGAAAGAGACAAGTCCTTCCCGTTTTGTAGATGAATTATTAGAATAGGGATGAGCGGATGAAAAGATCAGTCCTCAAGCTCGTCGAGATCTATATCCGCAAAATCCTGTTCTTCCATCAACTCATTAAATGCATTTGAAACACGTTCAAATTCCTGATCGTCTTCGATGTTTTCCAGATCCGGCTCTGCGTCTTCGCCATTGTCGATGAAACGATAAAGAAATACTTGTCCATCGTCATTGTCTCCGTTTTCGTCAAGCGGAAGAAGGGCGATGTATTCTCTTTCTTCGGCTTCAAAGATGGAAAGAACGGCACATTCCAGTTCTTCATCATTTTCAAGTGTCAGTGTAACTGTGATTGCTTCATTTTCATTCATATGATTTTCTCCTTATCTGCATATCGTGTGTTTTATAAGATGGTATCAGAAAGAAAGAGAAAAAGCAAGAAGCAACGTGATTGTATTGACATTCATTTGAAACAAGGTAGAATAAAATAAGAACAAAAAACCTATACGGTAAAGAGGAGACGACATGAAAAAAAGAGTGATCGAATTTATATTGCTGACGGTATTTGCCGTTCTTTTTTTATCAGGCTGCAAGAAAAATGTAGGAACACCCGAAGATAATCCGGTTGTAGAAGAAGACGAAGAGTCTGTGGAACCTGCGAAAGATTATTTGTACGGATACAGTTGTGCGGATCTCAAAGATCCGTTTTATATGGCTTTGAAAGATGCTATCGGGGTTCAGGCAGAACAAAACAAAGGGCAGTTTATTGTGCGTGATGCGGGGAATGATCCGGTGAAACAAAATGAACAGCTTATGGAGATGATTGATAAGGGAGCAGACGTTGTTTTTCTTACGGCATCTGATCCTGATGCTGTCACACCGGCTTTAGAAGCTCTGGACAAAGCGGATATTCCGGTTATCTTACTTGAAACTCAAGTGAAAGAACGCGACCTGGCGAAAGCGTTTATCAGTTCGGACAATTATAATGCAGGAAAAGTGTGCGGAGAAGATTTGAAAGAGAAGATGCCTGACGGAGGAAAGCTCGTCATTGTGGAGGATAAGGCAGACCAAAACTTAAGCGAAGGAATTTCAGGATTTGAAGAAAAGATCAAAAACGGAGGATTTGAAGTTGTTAAGCGTGTTGACGGCGCTCAGACAGATGGGATGACAAAAGAATTGAATGAAATTTTGTCATCAGGTACAAAGGTTGAAGTTATTATGTGTGCAGATGATCAGATGGCTGAAGCGGTTCGCGCGACTGTGAAAGAGAGTGGAAAAAACGATATTCTCATCTATAGTATTGGCGGTTCTCCGGCGGCAAAGGCAGCGCTTTTGGCTCAGGAAGGAGCGATGGCGGGAATTGGAGCACGCTCTCCGATTATTGAAGGAAAAATTGCCGTAAAGACCGCAGATGCAATTTTAGATGACGGTTCCTATGAAGAAGAGGTTTTGATCGAAACATTTTTTATAAATAAAGAGAATGTAGAGATATACGGAACAGATGGCTGGCAGTAAGAAAGGAAACGGAATATGAGAAAAACAGAAGGAAGTCCGCTTCCGTTCGGAGCGGCTGCAAAAGAAAGAAAAGTGAATTTTTCTGTGCAGGTTCCGATGGGAAAAACGTGTGAACTTCTGCTTTACAGAGAAGGAAACACAAAGCCGGAAGTCTGCTTTGACATGCCGGAGGAAGAAGGCATAGGAGAGGTACGTTTCCTAAGTGTAGAAGAAATTGATCCTGAAAAATACGAATATAACTTTTTGATCGATGGAAAGGTATGTACAGATCCATACGCAAAAGAAATTGCAGGAAGGGAAGTATTTGGAAAACGGCAGAACGATGATAAACATGGCGTACGGGCGAAAATACAAGTTTCAGATTATGATTGGGGCGAAGATCGCCCGATTCGGCATCCATGGAATGAAGTAGTTTCATACAGTATCCATGTGAGGGGCTTTACAAAGCACAGTTCCTCAAAAGTGCTGCATAGAGGAACGTATCAAGGGGTGATCGAAAAGATTCCTTATCTGAAAGAACTTGGGGTGAACCAGATCCAGTGCATGCCGATTTATGAGTTTGATGAGTGTGCAAAAACAAAGATTAATTATTGGGGATATGGTCCGGCGTTTTATTTTGCGCCGAAGGAGGCATATTCTTCGGACGGATGTGCTGTGCGCGAGTTGAAAGATATGGTAAAAGCATGTCACAAGGCAGACATAGAGGTTGTTTTGGAAATGCCGTTTGCTGCGGGAATTTCCGAGCAAGAAGCGGCGGAGTGTCTGCGCTTTTACATGATGGAGTATCATGTGGACGGGTTTGTGGTCAATCCTTATATCGTTTCATGGGAACTTTTAAATAAAGATCCTTTTTTGAAAGGTATTCGTTTGATGCGCAAAGATGACGGGTTTCAAAATGTGATGCGCCGTTTTTTAAAAGGCGATGAGAATATGGTTAATGATGTGATCTCATCACTTGGTCACAATAGCGCTTCGGACGGAAAATGTAACTATATTACAGCGCAGACCGGTTTTACATTGAGAGACCTTGTATCATATGACTGCAAACATAACGAAGAAAATGGAGAAAATAATACAGACGGTCCTGACTATAATTATAGTTGGAATTGCGGCGCAGAGGGACAGAGCCGTAAAAGAAGTGTTGTGAATCTGCGGAAAAGTCAGATCAGAAATGCGTTTCTTTTGTTGTTGTTGGCGCAGGGAACACCGTGTCTTTTGTCGGGAGATGAATTTTACAATACGCAGAAAGGAAATAATAACGTTTATTGTCAGGATAATGCAACGGGGTGGCTTGACTGGAGCAGGCTTAAGTCTGACAGAGGATTGTTTGATTACGTAAAAGCGTTGATTACATTTCGGAAAAATCATCCGTGTTTGTGTCAGAAAGAACCGTTAAAAGGAATGGATCGTACGGCATGTGGAATGCCGGATGTCTCTTATCACGGAGAAAATGCATGGCAGGTAAAAAACGAAGTGTCAAGCCGCCAGTTGGGCGTTATGTATTCAGGAGCAGGCGTTGGAGACTGTGATTGCTTTGTCGCTTATAATATGCACTGGCTTCCTCATAGTTATGCGCTTCCATCTCCGGGAAAAGGAAAATGCTGGCATTTGGCGTTGGATACGGACAGAGGCGTTCTGTCAAAGAGTATAAAATTGGAAGATCAGAAACGTATCGAGATCAGAGAGCGGAGTATTGCAGTTCTTATAAGCTGCGAGGAAGATAAAACAGAGTTACGGAATACAAATTTTCACTCCAAAGGTAAGACCGCGGAGAAGAAATCTGTTTCGGAAACAGAAAAAACAGATATAGTAACGTCTGATGCCGAAAAAGAAAAGAAATGCAGACAGGAGTAAAGAATATGAAAGCGATCAAACATTTTCAAACGATCACAAAACATAAAATTCTCGTTATGCAGGAATGTTTTCGCGTAGGTTTGTATCGGCAGGGACTTCTTCATGATTTGTCTAAATATGGATGGACGGAATTTCGAGTCGGATGCAGGTATTATCAGGGAACAAGAAGTCCGAATAATGCAGAACGGGAAGACAAAGGGTATTCTTCTGCATGGCTTCATCACAAAGGAAGAAATAAGCATCATTATGAATACTGGCTTGATTATGATTCTCACGGAGAAGGGAAACTGGTAGGAATGAAGATGCCGGTCAGATACGTCGTAGAGATGTTTATGGATCGGATCGCGGCATGTAAAGTATATAAAGGAGCAGCATACAAAGACAGCGATCCACTGATATATTATAACAGTGGAAAAGCGGGAGATATGATGCATAAAGATACGAGGAAACTTTTGGAAAAACTTTTGCATATGCTTGCGGAACAAGGGGAAGAGACAGTGTTTTGCTATGTTCGCCGGGAAATATTGAAAAAGAAATGAAAGATATAAAAATAAGCCGTTAAAAAACGGCTTATTTAATATTTATCAGACCGGATAATTCAGTTGTTCTTCCCGAATATCCGTCAATACTTCTTCAAGAAATTTTCGGGCAAGGAAGTTTGCCATCGGAAGATTCATATCAAGATAATTTCCGCAGTCTTTGGCAGATGCTCCAGGGACTTCTCCCTTAAAAGACGCGATAAAAGAAAACATTTCTTTCATAAGAGGTAAGATCTCAGAAGAAGTCAGATCATCTGCAAGAAGAAGATAGAAACCGGTTCTGCATCCCATAGGACCAAAGTAGATCACCTGATCTTTATATACTTCATGGTTGCGGAGAAATGTGGCGCCCAGATGTTCGATTGTGTGGATTTCGGCAGTATTCATGACAGGTTCATCATTCGGGCTTGTCATTCGGATGTCAAATGTCGTGATGATATGACCGTTGACAGAGTCTTTTCTTGATACATAGATTCCGGGAATGAGGCGGATGTGATCGATCGTAAAACTTGTGATTTTATTCATATTGATGTTCCTTTCTTATGTTTGTTGAGCCATACGCCCTGATTTTTTAATCTTTTATGTAAGTGTTATGATGCAACATCGTTATTATAGACATGACCGTGAAAAAAGACAAGAGAGAAAGTTGATAAAAGAAGGCGGAAAAGGGTAAGGGATCGGAAAAAAGATCTATTGATCATAGTGGGAAAATGTGAAAAATAATAAAAAATCTGCAATATACAAAAAGCGGATAAGAAAAAAGAGAAGGAGAGAAAAGAAATGCTGCTTTATATTGTTCGTCATGGGGAAACAGATTGGAATAAGGCGGGAAAAGTTCAGGGACGTACGGATATTCCGTTGAATGAAAGGGGCAGGTATCTTGCGGAAGCGACTGCAGAAGGGATGAAGGACGTCCGCATCGATTTTTGTTATACAAGCCCTTTGATCCGGGCGAAAGAGACGGCGCAGATCATACTTGGGGAAAGAGAAATTCCTCTGGTTGAAGAAAAACGCATTGAGGAGATTTGTTTCGGAAAGTGTGAAGGAATGAAGTTCCGTGGGGAAATCACAGATCCGGGGAGCGAAGCGTTTCAGCGCTTTTTTACAGATACGGAAAACTATGTTCCTTCTGAAGGAGCAGAGTCGATCAGTGAATTATATGAAAGAACAGGCTGCTTTTTGTCGGAAATTGCAGATCGGGAGGATTTGAAAGACAGTCATATTTTGATTTCAACCCATGGAGCGGCCATGACAGCTTTGTTGAACCGGATAAAAGGAAATATGCAGATAAAAGATTTTTGGAAATATAAAGTGCCGAAAAACTGTGCTGTTTCCGTAGTGGAAATAAAAGGAAAGGATATCATAATTAAAGAGGAAGGTCTCATATACTATTAAAGTTTACAAATAAAGTATGCTTTTGAAGGAGTTTTTTCAGAAATTTACTTTATATTTTTGCAAATGATGTTACAATAGAAGAAAAGTGAAAAGGGATGGTGGACTTATGAAGCTTACATTTGTCGGGGCAGCTCATGAAGTTACGGGAAGCTGTCATTTTCTTCAAGCGGCAGGAAAAAATATCTTGATAGACTGCGGAATGGAACAAGGACCGGATCTGTATGAAAATCCGGGACTTCCGATTCCGGAAAATGAGATTGACTATGTATTTTTGACTCATGCACATATCGATCATTCGGGAATGCTGCCGAAATTGGCAAAAAACGGATTTAAAGGTCAGATTTTCACAACATTTGCAACTGCCGATCTATGTAATATCATGCTTCGTGACAGCGCTCATATTCAGGAGTTTGAGGCAGAATGGCGAAACAGGAAAGGCAGAAGGGCAGGAAAACCGGAATTTGAGCCCGTGTATGTGATGCAGGATGCGTTGGATGCGATTGAACTGCTCGTGCCGTGCGGGTATGGGGAAAGGATCACGATCTGCGATGGGATACAGATTCGTTTTACCGATGTCGGACATCTGCTTGGATCGGCCAGTATCGAAGTCTGGGCAACAGAAGGTGATGTGACGAAGAAGATCGTCTTTTCGGGGGATATCGGAAATGTAGATCAGCCGATCATAAAAGATCCAAGCTACACAGATTCGGCAGATTATATCGTAGTGGAGTCTACTTACGGAAACCGGATACATACTGCCGAGAAACCGGATTATCTGGGAGAGTTTACCCGCATTATCAAGGAGACATTTGACAGAGGAGGTAATGTTGTCATTCCTTCCTTTGCAGTCGGAAGGACACAGGAGATGCTTTATTTTATCCGTGAGATCAAAGAAAAGCATCTGCTTCCGGAATACGAAGATTTTGACGTGTACCTGGATAGTCCGTTGGCGATCGAAGCGACGAAAGTATTTACAATGAATATGCGGGATTGTTTTGATAAAGAGGCAATGGAGCTTGTCAATGCCGGAATAAATCCTCTTGTATTTCCCGGGCTTCACATATCGACAACGAGCGATGATTCCAAGATGATCAATTTTATCGAGAAACCGAAAGTGATTATATCCGCATCGGGAATGTGCGATGCAGGTCGTATCCGTCATCATTTGAAGCATAATCTTTGGCGTCCGGAATGTACGATCCTGTTTGTGGGATATCAGGCAAACGGAACTCTCGGACGAAGTCTGATTGAAGGAGAAAAGAATGTAAAACTGTTTGGAGAGCCGATTGAAGTTCATGCGCATATCGAAAGCTTACACGGGGTAAGCGGTCATGCGGATATGAACGGGCTGCTTTCATGGATTGGGGCGTTTGTCAGTCCGATTGAGAGAGTGTTTGTCGTACATGGAGAAGATACGGTGACAGAAGAGTTTGCACATACGGTAGAGGAAAAGTTCGGGTATTCTGCATGGGCGCCTTACCCTTGCTGTGAAGCGGACCTTTTGAAGAATGAGATCGTGAACGAAGGAGTGCGCGTTCCGGTCAAAGCAAAGAAAGCGGCACGGCGGAAATCAGACTCTGCTTTTGAACGGCTTGTGGCAGCAGGCAGACGTCTGCTTGATATTATTTACAAAAATGAAGGACTTTCTAATAAAGATAAGGCAAAATTTGAAACACAGATCAATAATCTTTCCGATAAATGGGAAGACTAAATGGTCTGCGTGACGGGAAATACAAAAAAAGATGATTTTGTCAAGGACTAAAAGTTTATAAAAATTTGCGGGAATCGGAATATCTTTCTTATTGAATGAGAATTCTTCTAAGTAGAAACTACTTGGGAGGATTGTTGTGATGACAGTAAATAAGGTAGAACTTTGCGGGGTAAATACAGCGAAGCTTCCGCTTCTTAAAGAAGAGGAAAAAGAAGAACTTTTTGAGCGGATAAAAGCAGGGGATGAAGAAGCCCGGGAAAAGTATATTAAAGGGAATCTGCGGCTTGTTCTAAGTGTGATCAAACGTTTTGAAAACAGCAGTGAAAATGCGGATGATCTGTTCCAGATAGGATGTGTCGGACTGATGAAAGCAGTAGATCATTTTGATCCGGGGCGCATGGTGAAATTTTCCACATATGCAGTACCTATGATCATAGGGGAGATCAGACGATATTTGCGGGATAACAGTCCGATCCGTGTGAGCAGATCATTGCGCGATACAGCTTATAAGGCAATTTATGCAAAAGAAGGTTATATAAAGCGGCATATGAAAGAGCCGACCGTTCAGGAAATCGCAGAAGAGATTGGGATTGCCAAGGAAGAGATCGTCTATGCGCTTGATGCGATTCAGATGCCGATGAGTCTGCATGAGCCTGTGTACAGCGACGGACAAGATGCTCTGTTTGTGATGGATCAGGTGAGTGATAAAAAGAATAAAGAAGAAAACTGGATCGAGGAACTTTCTTTAGAGGCCGCGATGGAACGACTGAACGAAAGAGAGCGATATATTATCACACTTCGTTTTTTTGAAGGAAAGACGCAGATGGAAGTTGCAGAGCAGATCAATATTTCGCAGGCTCAGGTAAGCCGTCTGGAGAAGAATGCTTTAAAAATAATGCGCAAGTATCTTTTAGGAAAATAAGAGTGCGAAAAAACAATACGTCAGGAGAAAGAACAGATTGTTTAAAAGTATCTTGTCAGATAAAGTGACTGATGGTAATATAAATCTGACCAAAGACAAGAGAGGATGAAAAACGGTGTACAAAGCATGTATATTTGACTTAGACGGAACGTTGACCGATACGTTGGAGTCTTTGACATTTTCGGTGAATGAGACATTAAAGGAAGTAGCGCTTCCGGCGATCACAGAGGAACAGTGCAGAACATTTGTCGGAAACGGAGCAAAGGTACTGATTGAACAATCATTGAAAGCGGCAGGAGATACAAAGCTTCTTTTGTTCGAGAAAGCCTTTGAGGCATATGGACGTATTTTTGACAGGAACTGTACCTATCATGTAAAACCTTATCCGGGGATAAGAGAGATGCTCTTAAAGCTGAAAGATCAAAACATGAAATTAGGAGTGTTGTCGAACAAACCGGATCGTCAGGCAGTTCATGTTGTGGAAGAAATATTCGGGAAAGAGACGTTTGACCTTGTGTGGGGGCAGAGAGAAGGTGTACCGAGAAAACCGGATCCTTCGGCATTGTTTGCGATGGCAGAGTCATTAGGGGTGTCTTCGGAAGAGGTATTGTATATCGGAGATTCAGAGGTCGACGCTGCGACGGGAAATGCGGCGGATATGGATACGGTTCTTGTAGAATGGGGATTTCGATCACGAGAAGAACTGGAAAAGGCAGATGCATACAGAATTGTGGCAGCGGCAGATGAAATTCTTGACATTATCAGGTAAAGGGGAAAAAGACAGATGAATGAGTACAGTGAAGAGTGTCTGAACACATTTTTGAAAGAACAAGAAAAAATTATTTGATGAGCCTGTGGCAGAAAACATGGAAGAAGCAGAAGCGTTTCTTGCAGACTGTATGGCTGTCGTAGTCGATTCTATTGACGAGGTGAGAGAATACTTTGAAGAAGAGGGAGTAGATGTGGACGGAATGTCCGCAGAAGATCTTGAGGAAGCTTCGGAAGTGTTCGCTTTGCCGGACGGAACGTATTTGATCGTTGAAGGATAATACCGGTGAAAGCAAATGTATGAATAATATTTGTCAAGTATTGTTGTATGAATATAAGGCAGCAAAGAGAAAAGGCCGCAGTTATTTTACTGCGGCTTTTTCGACGGCTTCGGAAACGGCGTCCAATATAAGTTGCGACGTATATGGCGTATCTTCGGACAGAGTGATTGAATCAGGTGACTGTGTTTCATAGATTTGTTCGGCAATTTCTTCGATGGCAGGCTGGATGAGTGGGAACATAGTCGTTACTGTTTCATCAAGATTGGAAAAACGGATTGAATTGATCTTGTAAGCGTCTACGGAAACTTCTACTTCCAGGTTCGTATTATTTAGTGTGAGAGTGGAAGTATATGTTCCGGGCGTGTACTGTTTTTCGTTTTTTACGGCGCTGTCTTTTTTGCCTGTTCCGAACATAAAAATAAGCAGGACGATGACAAGGAGCGCAAGTGCCGCAAAAATGGCGGTATAAATAATTTCTTTCATGTGAAGAACAACGATTTTTGTTCTGGAACTCATAGAGTTACCTCCCGATTATCCGGCTGCCGTTTTACGGCGATCCGCTTTTTTTATAAGTGTATGTTTGGAAAAGGAAAAATATGCATGTTATCTGCGTGACAAAGGAAGAGAGATATTGTAAAATATTTGTGCTGTATAGGAGGTAGAAGATATGTTTATTATCGCGGGACTTGGAAATCCGACAAAACAATATGAAGGAACGAGACATAATGTCGGATTTGAAGTAATAGACAGGATTTCAGAGAAATATAATATAGATGTGGATGCAAAAAAACACAGAGCGCTGATCGGAAAGGGAATCATTCAGGGGCAGAAAGTTATTTTGGCTAAGCCCCAGACTTATATGAATTTAAGTGGCGAAAGCGTACGCAGTTTGCTTGATTATTATAAGGTGGATGAAGAACATGAACTGATCGTTATTTATGACGATATCAGCTTAGACGTAGGACAACTTAGAATCAGAGCGAAAGGAAGCGCAGGAGGACATAACGGGATGAAAAATATTATTGCTCATCTTGGAAGCCAAGTATTTCCCCGTATTAAAGTAGGAGTCGGAGAGAAGCCGGCGAAATACGATTTGGCGGATTATGTGCTCGGACATTTTTCAAAGGGGGAAGCGAAGTTGATGGATGAAGGGTATGACCATGCGGTTCATGCCGTGGAATTGATCGTTTCAGGTCAGATCAATGAGGCGATGAATGAATATAACCGGAAAAAGAAAGAGGAAAAATAAATTATGAAAGCGTTGCTTGCTCCCCTTGCGGAACTGGCGGATTATGAAGAAATCCGGAAAAACAGAACAAAAGAAAACGGAATGATACAGATCTCGGGTTGTGTAAATACTCAGAAGATACATTTGCTTAGTGGAATCGGATCGGGATGCGGGTATAAACTTGTTGTTTTTTCAAATGAGGAAAAGGCAAAGAAGGCATACGAAGAGTATTTACTGTTTGGAGAAGAGACGTATTTGTATCCTGCAAGAGATTTGCTTTTTTATTATGCGGATATTAAAGGGAAGACACTTACAAATCGAAGAATGGAAGTGTTAAGAGCGATTGCAGAAAAGAAAAAAGAAGAGCCGGTCACTGTGATTACGACGATGGATGCTTTTTTGGACGGGATCATTTCCCCGGATGAAATTCAAAAAAACAGAATTCATATTACAGGAGAAGATACGGTTGATCTTACGAAACTTGAACAAGATCTGACGGCTCTTGGATATGAGAGAGAAAGCCAAATAGAAGCGCCGGGTCAGTTTGCGGTCAGAGGGGGAATTATCGATGTTTTTCCTCTTGCGGAAGAGATGCCGGTGCGGATTGAGCTTTGGGGTGATGAGATCGATTCTATCCGTATGTTTGATGCTAAGAGCCAGAGGTCGATAGAAAATATTTCGGAGATCACAATTTATCCGGCTTCGGAAAATTGTTTTGGAAACAATGGTTTGGTATCCTTTTTGAAATATTTTCCGGAAAATGAAACACTATTATTTTATGATGAACCGCACAGACTGCAGGAGACGGCGGAAACAGTAGAGGCGGAATATACGGAAAGTTTGAAAAACCGGGCTGATGCAGGTATGAAAGAAGAAGGCGAAGAAGAGTTGAGAGTCTTTCAGACAAAAGATATCATCAGTGAGATGAATCGTTACAGCGGGATCGGTTTGACAACGCTCGAATCAAAATGCGGTTTATTTAAAGTAAGATCGGTTTATACGGTGCAGGCAAAAGGGGTAAATCCTTATAATAACAGTTTTGAGCTTTTGACACGTGATTTAAAGCGGTTAAAACGAAACGGGTACAGAGTTGTCCTTTTATCGGGTTCGAGAACGAGAGCAAAACGTCTGGCGGAAGATTTAAGAGACTATGATTTGAGCAGTTTTTACAGTGAAGATATGCAGAGGGAAGTAAAACCGGGCGAGATCATGGCAGCGTACGGCTATGCGTCAGAAGGGTATGAGTATCCGATGCTTAAATTTGTCGTTATTTCGGAGTCGGATATTTTCGGAAGAAAAAAGAAAAAGAAAAAACGCAAAAAGTATGAAGGTCAGCGGATTCAGGATTTTGCCGAGCTGAAACCCGGAGATTACGTTGTTCACGAAAATCATGGAATCGGCGTATATAAAGGAATTGAAAAAATTGAAGTAGAGAAGATCGTAAAAGATTATATGAAGATCGTCTATGCCGAAGGCGGAGTCTTGTATATACCTGTGGCACAGATGGATCTGATCCAGAAATATGCAGGAGCGGATGCAAAGAAACCTCGGTTGAATAAACTCGGAACGATCCAGTGGGGAAAAACAAAAAGCCAAGTAAAGAAAGCTGTTCAGATTGTAGCGAAAGATCTTGTAGAATTGTACGCGGTCAGACAACAGTCGGAAGGATTTGTATATGGACCGGATACTGTCTGGCAGAAAGAGTTTGAGGAAATGTTTCCGTTCGAGGAAACGGATGATCAGCTTCAGGCAATAGAAGATACAAAGCATGATATGGAAAGTAAGAAGATCATGGATCGTCTTATCTGCGGAGACGTAGGATACGGAAAGACAGAAATTGCTATACGGGCGGCATTTAAAGCGGTTCAGGAAGGAAAACAGGTTGTATGTCTCGTGCCGACGACGATTTTAGCTCAGCAGCACTATAATACATTTGTACAGCGACTGAAAGAGTTTCCTGTAAGAATCGATCTGCTCTGTCGGTTTCGGTCGGCGGCAGAACAGAAAAAGACAATAGAGGACACGAAGAAAGGGTTTGTGGATATTCTTGTCGGAACGCACAGAGTTTTGTCAAAGGATGTAGTGTTTAAAGATCTTGGATTGCTGATAATAGACGAAGAACAACGGTTTGGCGTGACCCATAAAGAAAAAATAAAAAAATTAAAGGAAAATATTGATGTTCTGACATTGACGGCAACACCGATTCCCCGGACGCTTCATATGAGTCTGATCGGTATTCGGGATATGAGCGTATTAGAAGAAGCTCCGAATGAAAGGATGCCCATTCAGACTTATGTAATGGAGTATAATGACGAAATGGTTCGGGAGGCAATCACGCGGGAGTTGGCAAGAGACGGACAGGTATATTATGTTTATAATCGCGTCAATGATATTGCCGATGTTGCGGGACGTATACAAAGTCTTGTTCCGGATGCGAATGTTGCATTTGCGCATGGACAGATGAAAGAGAGGGAGCTGGAAGATATCATGTATGATTTTATCAACGGTGATATCGATGTTCTTGTTTCAACGACGATTATTGAGACCGGATTGGATATTCCGAATGCGAATACGATGATCATACAGGATGCGGACCGATTCGGATTATCTCAGCTTTATCAGCTTCGGGGACGTGTCGGTCGTTCTAATCGTATGGCATATGCATTTCTTCTGTATCAGAGAGACAAATTATTAAAAGAAGTGGCAGAGAAGAGGCTCTCGGCGATCCGTGAGTTTACAGATCTCGGATCCGGAATCAAAATCGCCATGCGAGACCTTGAAATTCGCGGGGCAGGTAATCTTTTAGGAGAAGCGCAGAGCGGTCATATGGAAGCGGTAGGGTATGATCTTTATTGCAAAATGCTAAATGAAGCGGTCAGACAATTAAAAGGCGGGCCGGAAGCAGAAACGTTTACAACATTGATTGATCTAAATGTAGATGCATATATTCCGGAATATTATATTAAAAATGAATATCAAAAGCTGGATATATATAAACGGATCGCGGCGATTGAAAGTGAGGAAGAGTTAGAAGATATGACGGAAGAACTGATCGACCGCTTTGGCGATATTCCGAAAAAAGTGCAGCAGCTTCTTGTGATAGCATCTTTAAAAAGTCTGGCTCATTCGGTGTATGTTACTGCTATCGAGCAAAAAGGTGAAGAAATTCGATTTACAATGTATGAAAAAGCAAAGATCGATCCATCCGGTATTCCTAAATTTTTGGATAGTTATAAAAACGATCTGATATTCAGGGCAGAAGAACCGCCGTATTTTCTGTATTGCAGAAAAGGCAGAAACAAAAAAAGCAATACAGAAAATGTACTGGATACAGTGAGACGGATTTTGGAAGACCTAAAAAAGCTGACTTAAATTTAAGATTTTAAATTAGGACCTGACTTTAAGATTTTAAATTAGGACTTGAGATAGAAATAAAAACACGGTATACTAAAAACATGTTGTGCCGTGGTGATAAAGAACGGTACAGACGATATTTTAACACGGGAGAGGAGAATCGTTATGGTACGATTTGGAAAAAAAGCCGCTCTTCTTGCAATGGCAGGAGTGTTGACGGCGGCGTCGGTTACAGGATGCAGCGGGGCGATTGATGCAGAAGCGACTGTTGTAACGGTAGGAAAGGAAAAGGTTCCGCTTGGAGTTGTGAATTTTTATGCAAGGATGATGCAGGGACAGTATGAGACATATTATGCGGGGATGATGGGGACAACTGCAGAAGAACTGTGGACGCAGGATGCGGGAGATGACAAGACGTATGAAGAGTCAGTGAAAGACAGCGTGATGGAAGCAGTGGAAAACATGTACCTCATCTCACAGCATTCAGGCGAATACGAAGTCGTTCTAACGGAAGATGAGAAAGAAGCGATTCAAAAAGCGGCGGAGCAGTTTGATAAAGATAACAAGGATGAGTCAAAAGAGGCGGTTTCCGGTTACAGAAAAGATATCGAAAAATATTTGGAGCTTATGACGATCCAGTCAAAGATGAGTGAAAAAATGCGTGAAGGCGTAAACGAGGAAGTGTCAGATGAAGAAGCGGCACAAAAGAGTATGGAATACGTATATTTTTCTTACACATCAACAGATGAGTCGGGATCGGTAACGGAACTGACAGATGAAGAAAAAGCAAAAGCAAAATCAACTGCAGAAACGATCGCAGAACGCGCAAAAGCAGGGGAAGATTTTGCGGCAGTTGCAGCAGAACTCGGAACAGAGGTGCAAAAAACCGCATTTGATGCAAAGAGTACATCTCCGGATGCAGCTCTGATCGAGGCGGCGAATGCTTTAGCGGCAGAAGGCGATGTGACAGGTGCAATCGAGTCTGACGCAGGGGTGTATGTGGCAAAGCTGACAAGCCTTCTCGATCGCGAGGCAACGGATCAGAAGAAAGCTTCCATTATCGAAGAGCGTAAGCAGGAACAGTATGATTCTCTTCTGAAAAAATGGAGAAAAGAAACAGATATCAAAGTAGATAAGAAAGTATGGAAGAAAGTAGATTTTGAAGAAACAGGTGTAAAGATCATCACATCGGAAAAATCCTCTTCGGAAGAACCTTCTTCTGATGAAACAAAATAATTGTTTTATTAAAATAAAAACAGAATAAAAACAGATAAAGTAAACTCCGAACAGAATCTATGATTAAAAGAATCTGTTCGGAGTTTTTATAATGAAGCTGTTTTATACAAGAAACAACATTCCGGTTTAAATATATTCTAATTTTTCAAAATATTGCATAAGGATGTTTGCGCAATTTTCAACCCCAAGTTCGGATGTGTCAAGTATCATATGGTAATCATTGACGTCTCCCCATGTTTTTCCTGTATGTTCATAATAATAAGAAGCTCTTTCTTCATCAGTTGTTTCGACTCTCTCTTTTGCACCGTTGTAGTCGAGGTTTTCTTTTTCCATAATTCTGCGAATACGGTCTTCTTTGTCGGCACACACGAAAATATTCAGTACGTTCATCTTGTCTTTTAAAATATCGGATGCACAGCGGCCGAGAATGATGCACGGATGCTCGGCGAGCTTCCTGATTGCTTCAGCTTCGCTCTCATACATGCGATCGTTTAACTGTTCCTCAATATAAGCCTTGTCATATACCGGTATGTCGAGACGTTTGGAAAGTTCTGTGGCAATAATGCTGGCGCCTGTTCCGAAACGACGGCTCATGGTGATTACTAACTTCATAAGAACTCCTCCTTTGTGACGTTTAAAATTTAATCAAATATTATTATAACACTTCTTCGGCGATTTGTCTGCTGAGAGAATTTAATTCCTCAAGCTGTGCTTCTTTGAGAGAAGATTTTATTGTAACGGAAGCTTCTAAAAGACGCATGTTTTTCATTTCTTTGATCTTTGCGGAAATCAGTTTTGTTGCCTGAGGAGCCCATGATCCATTTCCAAGCACGGCAATCGTACGATTTTGCAGGGAAAGAGCTTTCATGTCTTCCAAATAATTGTCCATCAGAGGATAAATGCCGTTATTATATGTTGGGGAGGCAAGTACAATGTGGCTGTATTTGAAGCTGTCGGAAATCAGTTCGGATACATGGGTCTTGGAAATGTTATGCATATGAATGTTTTTTACGCCTGCCTCTGCCAGCATAACGGCAAGGATTTCTGCCATATTTTCGGTATTTCCGTACATGGAAGCATAAGCGATCATAACTCCCTTTTCTTCCGGTTCATATCGGCTCCAAAGATTGTATTTTTCTATAATAAAATTCAGATTACTTCTCCAGACAGGACCGTGGAGCGGACAGATCATCTGAATGTCAAGAGATGAGGCTTTTTTCAATACATTTTGAACTTGCGGGCCGTATTTTCCGACGATATTTGTATAATAACGGCGCGCTTCATCAAGCCACTCTCTGTTAAAATCAAGTTCATCGTTGAATAAATTTCCGTTTAATGCATTAAATGTGCCGAAAGCATCGGCAGAGAAGAGCACTTTATCCTTTTCGTCATAAGTCATCATTGCTTCGGGCCAGTGAACCATTGGGGACATAATAAAACGAAACGTATGTTTTCCGGAACAGAAAGTATCTCCTTCTTTGACTGTGAGTGTTTTCCCCGTCAGGTCAAAGCTGAAAAATTGTTCGATCATCGGGAATGTTTTTGCGTTTCCGATAATCTTTACGTCGGGATAGTGAAGAAGGAGTTCTCCGATAAGAGAACAGTGATCCGGTTCCATGTGATTGACAACGATATAGTCAAGATTGCGGCCGTTCAGTACAGACATAACGTTTTCTATAAATTGTTTTCCGATCGCATAGTCGGCTGTATCAAAAAGAACTGTCTGTTCATCCAAAAGAAGGTATGAGTTGTAAGAGACACCTTTGGCAAGAGGGAAAATATTTTCAAACAATTCAATCTGACGATCGTTTCCCCCGACCCAATATAAGTCTTCTGTTACTTTTCTGAAACATTGCATTATAAGATTCCTCCTAAATTTAATATACAAAATAAACAAGTAAGTTGAATGTTAAAAAATAGTCAATTATATTCTAGCACAATAGAAAAAAAGCGCAATATTTATGTGAGTAAAAATAAGAAAAATAAGAATTGTATCTGCAGGAAAAATGAGATACACTGTTAAATAGATTCGGCTGTATTCAAAATATTATAAAAGAAAAAATCGGTAGATTTTTCAAAGCAAAATGAAAGACCGGAAAAGGTCAGAGTAGCAAACGAAAGGAGAAAGAAAATGTTATTTGTATGTTATCCGAAATGCAGTACATGCATGAAAGCAAAAAAATGGCTGGAAGAAAAAGAAATTGAATTTGAGCAAAGAGATATCAAAGAAGAGAAACCAACAGCGGAAGAACTGAAAACGTGGTGGAGGAAAAGCGGACTTCCGTTGAAGCGCTTTTTTAATACGAGTGGAAAACTTTACAAAGAAATGCAGTTAAAAGACAGGATTCCGAATATGAGTGAGGATGAACAGATTGAACTGCTCGCTTCTGACGGGATGCTTGTAAAAAGACCGATTCTCGTGCAAAATGAGAAGGTTCTCGTTGGTTTTAAAGAAAAGGAGTGGCAGGAGATTTTATAAGCGGTTAAGATTTTTAAATATAGTTAAAAGAGAGAAGAGCATATGAATACGGTAAATGTCAGAAAGGTAGAGATAGGAAAAGGAATCCCGAAAATCTGCGTGCCTGTTGTCGGAATTACGAGAGACGATATTATTGACGCAGCTTGTAAAGCGAAAGAAACGGCGGATCTTGTGGAATGGCGCGCAGATTGGTATGAAGATGTTCTGGATTTTAAAAAGACAGAAAAGATGATGGAAGAATTAAGAGAGACGCTTGGAGACATTCCGCTCCTTTTCACATTTCGCACATTAAAAGAAGGCGGGGAGAAAGAGATTGAAAAGAGTGTATATGTAAAGCTGAATGAGATGGCAGTAAAAACGGGTTTTGCAGATCTTGTGGATGCAGAAGCGTTTACCGGGACAGATGAGGTAAATACAATCGTAGAAACGGCGCATTTGTATGGAGTAAAAGTGATAGCATCTAACCATGATTTTCAAAAAACTCCGCCAAAAGAAGAAATTGTATCGAGGCTTTGCTTTATGCAGGAGTGTGGTGCGGATATTGTGAAAATAGCGGTAATGCCTCAATCTAAAAAAGATGTGCTTACGCTGCTTTTGGCAACGGAAGAGATGGTGAGGGAGCATGCAAAGTGTCCGGTCGTTACAATGTCTATGTCGGAAGTAGGAGTAGTCAGTCGTATTTGCGGTGAAGCATTTGGTTCTGCTCTTACATTCGGAGCGGTCAAAAAAGCGTCGGCGCCGGGACAGCTCGGGGCAGAAGAGCTTCGAATGGTGCTTAAAATCTTGCATGACGTTTGATAAAAGGGCAATTAATTTCGATGAGAAGTTAGTTGCTCTTTCATTATGGATGTTTTTATAAACAGATAAAGTTGTTATGCAGATCTGAAATTTTATATCTCGATGAAAAAACAGTTGCAATATACCTAATATGGGTATATAATGCACTTATACATACCCCATATGGGTATTTTAGGTTTAAAGTATGATGGTGAGAGGGAGAAAAGGCAAAAGCCGGAAAATATATTCGGAGGATAATTATGGAAAAAGAAAAGAAATGTCCGGAATGTACACATCGGATAAAAAAGCGTACAGAAGAAGAAACAAAATTGATGATAAACCGCTTAAACAGAATAGAAGGGCAAGTGAGGGGGATTCGCAGAATGGTGGAGAATAATGCGTATTGTCCGGATATTCTTATACAAGTTTCGGCGATTACCGCGGCATTGAACAGTTTTAATAAAGTTCTTTTATCAGAACATATCCGTACTTGTGTTTCGGAAGATATCAGGGAAGGAAAAGATGAGACGATAGATGAACTTGTAACAGTTTTGAGAAAACTTATGAAATAGATTCTGAAAAGGCAATGGAATCGAGGATTTGAGAATCGAAAGGAGGAAACCGGTTGAAACAATATGAAGTTACAGGTATGAGCTGTGCGGCATGCAGTGCACGTGTAGAAAAAGCTGTATCAAAGATTGAAGGAGTTACGTCATGTTCTGTAAATCTGCTGACTAATTCTATGGGAGTAGAGGGGGCTGTCGATGCACAGACAGTTATTGAAGCTGTAGAGGCGGCGGGATATAAGGCGGCGGAGAAAGAAAGCAGGACAGGACAGGAAGCAGGCAGGATGGAAAAGAGCGGAGAATTAAAAGATAAGGAAACGCCTGAGATGAAAAAGCGATTGATCGCCTCTCTTTGTTTTTTGATTCCGTTAATGTATCTGTCAATGGGGCATATGATGTGGGGATGGAAAGTTCCGGAAATTGTGAGCGAGAATCACGTGGCAATGGGGATCATACAGCTTCTGCTGACAACAGCCGTAATGGTGATCAATCAGAAGTTTTTTATCAGTGGAGTCAGAGGACTTTTTCATAAAGCGCCGAATATGGATACCCTGGTTGCTCTTGGCGCAGGCGCGTCTTACGGCTACAGTATTTATGCTCTGTTTGCGATGACAGATGCGCAGATGCGTGGGAATGCGGCAGAAGTAATGACATATATGCATGAGTTTTATTTTGAATCTGCGGCGATGATCCTGACATTGATCACAGTCGGTAAACTTCTGGAAGCAAGGTCAAAAGGAAAGACGACAGATGCGCTGAAAGGTCTGATGGGTCTTGCGCCTAAGACGGCGACTGTTGTGCGCGGCGGCGAGGAAGTAAAAATCGGGATCGAACAAGTGCAAAAGGGAGATCTGTTTGTCGTTCGTCCGGGGGAAAGCATTCCGACTGACGGTATTGTAGTCGAAGGAAGCGGAGCGGTTGACGAATCAGCGCTTACCGGCGAAAGTATTCCGGTTGATAAAAAAGAGGGAGATTGTGTATCGGGCGCGACGATAAACCAGTCCGGTTTTTTGAGATGTAAGGCGACCAGAGTGGGAGAAGACACAACTTTGTCTCAGATTATCCATATGGTGGGAGATGCGGCTGCGACAAAAGCTCCGATCGCAAAAGTGGCAGATAAAGTGTCGGGAGTGTTTGTTCCGGTTGTTATGGCAGTTGCTGTTTTGACGATTATTGTATGGCTTGCATTCGGAGAAACGATCGGTTTTGCTCTTGCACGGGGAATCTCGGTTCTTGTGATCAGTTGTCCTTGTGCTCTCGGTCTTGCGACGCCGGTTGCGATTATGGTCGGAAACGGTGTGGGAGCAAAGAACGGAATTTTATTTAAAACAGCAGTTTCTCTTGAAGAAACGGGGAAAATTGATGTTGTAGTGCTGGACAAAACAGGAACGATCACAAAAGGAAGACCGACGGTGACAGATATTTTGCCCGGTTCGGCTTTTAGTGAGTCGGAACTTCTGACGTATGCATACATTCTTGAAAAGAAAAGTGAACATCCGTTAGCGCATGCAATTTTGAAAAAGGCAGAGGAAGAAGCAATCCAGACGAAAGAAGAAGCGAAAAACTTTACGGCAGTTTCCGGAAATGGTTTGACGGGAGAGATAGGCGGCGATAAATTTTTCGGCGGAAACTTGAAATTTGCAGAAGGAAGAACTGTTATTTCGGAAGCGGTAAGAAAGCAGGCGGAAAGTTTTGCATCAGAAGGAAAAACACCGTTATTTTTCGGAAGGAATGAGGAACTGATCGGCATAATCGCCGTTGCAGACATTATAAAAGAAGACAGTCCGCAGGCGGTCAGAGAATTGAAAAATATGGGGATCAAGGTGGTCATGCTCACAGGCGATAATGAGCGTACGGCAAAAGCGATCGGAGAGCAGGCGGGTGTAGATGAAGTGATTGCCGGTGTTTTACCTGATGGAAAAGAGGATGTGATCAAAAAATTAAAAGAAGAAGGAAAAGTGGCGATGGTTGGGGACGGGATTAATGATGCGCCGGCTCTTACGCGGGCGGATGTCGGAATCGCCATCGGAGCAGGAACGGATATCGCTATTGATGCGGCGGATATTGTGCTTATGAAAAGCAGGTTGAGCGACGTGCCTGCCGCTGTGCGCATGAGTCGGGCAGCGCTTCGCAATATTCATGAAAATCTTTTCTGGGCATTTTTTTATAATGTGATCGGCATTCCGCTCGCAGCGGGAATCTGGATTCCTATCTTCGGGTGGAAATTAAATCCGATGTTCGGGGCAGCGGCAATGAGTCTGTCAAGCGTATGTGTTGTAAGCAACGCCCTGAGGCTGAATTTGTTTAAATTATATGATGGTTCTAAAGATAGAAAAAGAAGTCAAAAAAACAAGAAAAATTCTGAAGAAGAAAAGGAGAATAAAACAATGAAAAAAGTAATGAAAATCGAAGGAATGATGTGCGGACACTGCGAGGCGAGAGTGAAAAAGGTTCTTGAAGCGCTGGATGGAGTGGAACAGGCGGAAGTCAGTCATGAAACCGGCACGGCAGTTGTTGAAATGACAGAAGAGGTTGCTGACGAAGTACTTAAAAAGGCAGTGGAAGATCAGGATTATAAAGTGTTGGGGATTGACTTCTGACAATTTGAATAGTAATATAGGTATGTAGCTATCCATTTGAAGAACGGATTTCTGAAAAGTGGGTAGCTTTTTTAACGAGCATCGTTCTTTTAAAAAGAACGGAATAAAAGGAGGAAAAACAATGAAGAAGAAAATGCTCAGCGCATTCTTGTGTGCAGCTATGGCAGTCACTCTCGTTGCAGGGTGCGGAGCTCCGGCGGCAGACGCAGGCAAAGACAAAGGAGGAGACTCCAAAAAAGAGGCGTCGGAAGGAATTCCGAAAGATGAAATCAAGGTAGGATTTGTACATATTTCCGATCCGAGCGATATGGGATATACATACAATCATGATCTGGGAACAAAGGAAATGCAGAAAGAACTGGGATTGAGCGATGACCAGATCATCAACAAATATAATGTGCCGGAAGATGCAGAATGTGATACAGCTCTTAGAGAACTCGTAGAAGCAGGATGCAACATTATCTTTGCAACAAGCTTCGGGTTTGAAGACTATGTGAAAGAAGTAGCCGCAGAGTATCCGGACATCCAGTTCTGTCATGCGACAGGATTCCAGGCATCGGATTCAGGACTGGATAACTTCCATAATTATTTTGCGTCTATTTATGAGGGACGTTATCTGGCAGGTATTGCGGCAGGACTTAAGACAGAAACAAATAAACTCGGCTACGTAGCGGCACATCCGTTTGCAGAGGTTATCAGCGGATATACAGCGTTCTATCTTGGAGCAAAAAGTGTGAATCCTGATGTAACAATGGATATTATGTATACAAATTCATGGAATGATCCGACAATCGAGTCTCAGGTTGCAAAAGCTCTTATCGACCGCGGATGCGATGTGATCTCCCAGCATTCGGATTCTACAGCTCCGGCAACGACAGCTGAGGATAATGGAGTATGGCAGGTTGGATATAATAATGATATGATTGCCGCTGCACCGAATGCGTCTTTAGTTTCTCCTCGTATTGACTGGGGAATTTATGTGACAGAAGCTGTTCAGGCAGTGATCGACGGAAAAGAAATTCCGGCTGACTGGTGCAAAGGATATGCCGACGGAGCCGTTTATTTGTCTCCATTGAATGAGAAGATCGCAGCAGAGGGAACGCAGGAGGCGATCGATAAAGCGGCGGAAGCGCTGAAAAACGGAGAACTTTTTGTATTCGGCGGTCCGCTTAAAGGAGTAAGTCCGGACGGAGAGAAGATTGAAGTTGCAGAGGGAGATCATTTCCCGGAACAGGAAGAGGCTTCTGCACCGTCATGGCAGTATATTATCGAGGGATGTAACGTAGTTCAGTAATTGTATAAAGTAATTCTAAAAAATAAATCCGAAAGAAGATATCTTCGGAAAATGAAAACAGAGCCGTCTTCGGACGGCTTTGTTTATAACATTAAATGTTTTTTAAGCGGAATACCGCTTTGTTCTATGAGGATTTCATGAGGAAATGAGAAAGATACGGCAGGAGAGAAGAAGGAGGAAAAAAATTTGGGAGAAGCAGCGCAGTATGCAATAAAAATGCATCATGTAACGAAAACATTCGGTAAAGTCGTTGCCAATAAAAATGTAGATCTTGAACTGAAAACAGGGGAGATCCTTGCGCTTCTCGGTGAAAACGGAAGTGGAAAAACAACATTGATGAACATGTTGTCAGGAATTTATTTTCCGGATTACGGAGAGATTTATGTAAAAGGGAAGGAGGTAACGATTCGTTCCCCGAAGGATTCTTTTACTCTCGGAATCGGAATGATCCATCAGCATTTTAAGCTTGTGGATGTGTTGACGGCAGCGGAAAATATCGTGTTGGGATTGGAAGGGAAAACGGTGTTAAAACGCCGTGAGATCAATCGGAAAGTAGCAGAATTAGCACAAAAATATGGCTTTGATCTTGATCCGACAAAGAAAGTTTACAATATGTCGGTTTCTGAAAAACAAACGGTGGAAATATTAAAAGTGCTGTACAAAGGCGCGGATATTTTGATTTTAGACGAACCTACGGCGGTTCTTACTCCTCAGGAAACGGAAAAGCTGTTTGCTGTTTTGAAAAACATGAAAAAACACGGGAAATCGATCATCATCATTACACATAAATTAAATGAAGTAATGGCGATATCAGATCGTGTTGCGATCTTGCGAAAGGGAGAATATATCGGAGTTGTGGAAACTTCGGAAACCGATCCGGATCAACTTACGGAAATGATGGTCGGCCGGCCGATCAGTCTTGAGATTGAAAGACCGGAAGTAAAACGGGGCGGAAAACGTCTTCGGGTGATCGATCTTACCTGTTTGAGCGGAGACGGAGTGAAGGCTCTTGATAATGTTTCGTTTGATGCTTATGCAGGAGAGATACTGGGAATCGCCGGAATTGCAGGAAGCGGACAAAAAGAACTGTGCGAGACGATTGCGGGACTTTATCCTTCTGTCGGGGGATCTGTTTTGTATTCTGAATCATCAGAAAAAGGGGCGGTAAAAGAACGTATTTTAGGATTAAGCCCGGATGAAATCGCCAAAAAAGGAATTTCAATGGCATTTGTTCCGGAAGATCGTCTTGGAATGGGTCTTGTTGCCGGAATGGATATGACAGATAATGTCATGCTTAGAAGTTATAAGTCGAACAAAGGTATTTTTGTAGATCGGAAAAGTCCGAGAGATCTTGCGGAAAAACTGATTAAGGAATTAGAAATCGTAACTCCGGGCGTGGAAACTCCGGTAGGAAGACTTTCGGGAGGTAATGTGCAGAAAGTTCTTTTAGGAAGAGAGATAGCCTGTCAGCCGTCGGTTCTGATTGTCGCATATCCGGTAAGAGGTCTTGATATCAATGCGTCTTACAGAATCTATGATCTTTTGAACGAACAGAAGAAAAAGGGAGTTGCGGTTGTATTTATCGGAGAAGATCTTGATGTGCTTATGCAGCTTTCGGACCGCATCATGGTTATGTGCGGAGGAAAGGTAAGCGGTATTGTCGATCCGAGAAAAGTGACAAAAGAAGAAATCGGATTAATGATGATCCGTACAGAACAAGATGGAGAAAAAGAGGAGGTGACAGAATGAGTTCCAATGTGACACATGCGAAAGAGCCTTTGTTCCGAATGGTAAAAAGAGATGCGATTCCTCAGAAAAAAGCGTGGATGATCCGTGCGGCTGCTTTTCTTTTATCTTTGGCTACGGGCGCTGTCGTGATCATGATGCTCGGACATAATCCGTTTTCGGTATATATTTCCATGATAAAGGGAGCATGGGGAACGAAGACTGTTTCTTATGAGACGATTAAGATCGCAATTCCGCTTCTTATCACGGCGATCGGAATTTCTTTTGCGTTCAAAATGAAATTCTGGAATATAGGGGCGGAAGGACAGATTTTGGTAGGTGCAGTTGCGGCAGGTGCGTTTGGTCTTTTTACTGCTCATATTTTTCCGAAGATCCCACTTGTAATTCTTATGATGCTGGCGGCGATCGTAGCGGGCGGTTTGTACGGTTTGCTCCCGGCTGTCTGCAAGGCGAAGTGGGGAACAAATGAGACGTTGTTTACACTGATGTTAAATTATATTGCTCTGGCATTTATCAAATATCTTATGAACGGCCCGTGGAAAGCTCCGGGAAGCAGCTATCCGAAAATAGCGATGCTTGTTCCGGGAGCGCGTTTGACAAAAGTATTCGGAGTGCACTGGGGATGGATCTTAGCGCTTATTCTCGTTGTCGTATCTTATATTTATTTTAATAAGACGAAACAAGGCTATGAAATTGCTGTTGTAGGTGAAAGCAATAATACTGCCAGATATGCGGGAATCAATGTGGGACGGGTATTCCGCAGAACGATGTTTTTATCCGGAGCGCTTTGCGGACTTGTCGGAATGCTTCAGTTTGCGGGATCGGACTTTACGATTACGGAAGGAACTGCAGGCGGCGTCGGATTTACGGCCATTACAGTTGCATGGCTCGCAAAAATGAATCCGGCGGGAATGTTGGTTGTATCAGTATTTATCGCGATGCTTGAGCGAGGGGCGAACGCAATTCAGACACAGTTTAAAATTCCGGCATCTGCGGCCGATCTGTTGATTGGTATTATTTTGTTCTTTATGCTCGGATGTGAGTTTTTTATCACATATAAGTTGATCGGAAGAGGAAAGGAGGAACATCATGCTTAATACGTTGAATGGATTATTTATTGCGGCAGTATTGGCCGGAACGCCGCTTCTTTTAGGAGCGCTCGGTGAAATACTGACAGAAAAATCAGGAAACTTAAATCTTGGTGTAGAGGGAATGATGTTCATGGGGGCGATCACGGGACTGGCAGGTTCGTATTATTATGAACAGGCAGTGATCGGTTCGGGCGGGAACCCGAACGGAGCGGTTTCTTCTGTCATAGCTCTTCTTACTTCTTTTGCGGCGGGTTCTCTTGGGGCACTGATCTACAGTTTTTTGACGATTACGCTCCGGGCAAATCAAAATGTAACAGGTCTGACATTAACAATTTTCGGAACCGGTTTCGGAAATTTTTTCGGAGAGTATATCGGACAGAAGGCCGGCGGTTATGTGGCGGTATCTGAAGTGACGAAGAAAGCATTTTCAGGGATTGATATCCCGGTTTTGTCAGATATCCCGGTGCTTGGTCCTCTTTTATTCCGGTATAACTGGGTCGTTTATTTTGCAATCGCGGCAGCGCTTTTTATGACATGGTTTTTTAATCGTACAAGAGTGGGACTGAATCTTCGTGCTGTCGGGGAAGATCCGGCAACTGCGGATGCGGCGGGTATCAATACGACGGTATATAAATATATGGCGACTGTGATCGGCGGAGGGATCTGCGGAATCGGTGGTATGTATATGAGCATGGTTACAACATCAGGCGTATGGGTGCATAACTGTGTCAGCGGGTATGGATGGCTTGCGGTAGCGCTTGTTATTTTTGCAACATGGAGTCCTGCAAGAGGAATGCTTGTGGCGCTTGTATTCGGCGGTCTTACGATCATGCGTATGTATATTAATATTCCCGGACTTCCGGCTCAGATTTATGATATGTTCCCGTACATTGCTACGATACTTGTTCTTGTGATCACAAGTATGCGCAGAAGTAAGGAGCATGCACAGCCAAAGAGCTGCGGACTGAATTATTTCCGCGAGGAAAGATAAAGGGATTCGTATATGAATATTTTATTCAGCTATGCATAGTGATTTCCGATGACGGTAATGGGTTTTGATATGTTTTCGGAAAAGTGCATAGCTGAATTTTTGTATAAGCGACGGGTCAAAGTCGGGGTGTGACCGAGATCTTGGCGAATGTTTATAATACCGGAATGTGCTTTTGGAACTTCCGGTAATTGTTTTATGTACGGTTGTTCTGGCTGTGGAAGCTGCGCAATGATAACTGTCATGGGATTGTGGGAGGCATAGAAATATGATATCCTAAATGAAAATTTATTGTATGAAGGCTGATCGGCATTTTGGGGTTATACCGTGCTGAAAAATATTCGGATATATTATTCGCAAAAATAGTGTTGACAATTTAAAGAGGGTATAATACTATAATAGCAGAAGCGAACAACTGTTCGATACTAAAAATCGTTATACAGAAGGAGATATTTTATTATGGCGGGAAATGATGAAAAGAAAAAAGCGCTGGATGCGGCGATAGCAAAACTTGAGAAGGATTTTGGAAAGGGCGCGGTGATGAAACTCGGAGAATCAGGAGCTCATGTTGCGGTAGAGACAGTTCCTACAGGCTGTTTGAGTCTTGATATTGCGCTTGGATTGGGCGGAGTTCCGAAAGGACGCGTGATTGAAGTTTACGGACCTGAGTCCAGCGGTAAGACAACGGTTGCGCTTCATATGATTGCGGAAGTGCAGAAACGCGGCGGTATTGCGGGATTTATTGATGCGGAACATGCGTTGGATCCGGTCTATGCAAAGAATATAGGAGTGGATATTGACGAACTATATATTTCCCAACCGGACAGCGGTGATCAGGCTTTGGAGATTGCAGAGACGATGGCACGTTCCGGCGCAATCGACATTATCGTTGTAGACTCTGTTGCGGCTCTTGTGCCGAGACAGGAGATTGAAGGAGATATGGGAGACAGTCATGTGGGACTTCAAGCGCGATTGATGTCACAGGCACTTAGGAAACTGACTCCGGTTATCAGTAAGTCGAACTGTATTGTGATTTTTATCAATCAGCTGAGAGAAAAAGTCGGGGTCATGTTCGGAAATCCGGAGACGACAACCGGAGGAAGGGCGCTTAAGTTTTATGCGTCTGTCCGAATGGATGTCAGAAAAACAGAGACTCTGAAACAAAGCGGAGAGATGGTCGGAAACCATACCCGTATTAAGATTGTGAAAAATAAGATAGCTCCGCCGTTTAAGGAGGCGGAATTTGACATTATGTTCGGAAAAGGAATTTCAAAAGAAGGAGATATCCTTGATCTGGCTACTAAGTTAGATCTTGTTAAAAAGAGTGGAGCATGGTATGCATATGAAGGCGATAAGATCGGACAGGGCCGGGAAAATGCAAAGACATATCTGTCTGCTCATCCGGAAATAATGGAAGAGTTGGAAAAGAAAGTAAGAGAACATTATCAACTTGGGACAGATTCTTCGGAAAAAGATGAGAAAGAAGTGAAAAAGGAAAAAGAACAAAAAGGGAAAAGTGACGATCTTGCATTAAAAGGTGATGAAAAATAATGATAGTCACTAAAATAGAGCCATGTACAAAAACGAAGTTTAAAATTTATATAGATGAGACATTTAAGTTTGTACTTTATAAAGGAGAGGTTTCCCGTTTCGGAATTCGGATCGGGGAAGAAATCCCGCCGGAAACAGAAGAAAAGATCCGAACGGAAGTGCTTTTGAAGAGGGCGAAGCTTAGGGCGATGCATCTTCTCGAGGATATGGACCGAACAGAGTCTGCCCTTCGCGAAAAACTTCGTCAGGGTCTGTATCCGTCTGACGTGACAGAGGCGGCGATTGAATATGTAAAGTCATTCGGTTATCTTGATGATGTCCGGTATGCGGAAAACTTCGTGAGGAGCAGGCAGAATGTGAAGAGTAAAAAAGAAATCGGCACGGCGCTGCTGCAGAAAGGGATTTCGTCGGAAATAGCAAAGCGCGCTATGGAAATCTGCTATGAAGAAATGGGAGAAGAAGAGGCAATCCGCAAAATTTTAAAGAAAAAAAAAGTTTGATCCGAATAAGGCGGAAGAAGCTCAAATGCAGAAAATATACGGCTATCTGGGGCGCAAAGGATTTCGTTATGATACAGTCCGTCAAGTGATACAAAATTATAATGACGATGCTTGACATTGTTGTGAAAACAGTATAAAATTTAACTGTTGTATTTAAGTAATATGTACAATGAAAATTTAATAAGGAGGTGCTCCTGTGCAAGTAGATTTAGTGATCGCTATTATACTTGCTGCGGCACTCGCTTTGATAGTTGGGATGGTTTCTCGATTTCTCACAATTTCCGGTTTGAAAAAAAATGCAGAAAGTAAAATCGGAAATGCAGAGGCAAAAGCAAGAGAAATCATCGATGATGCTGTGAAAACTGCTGAAACAACGAAAAAGGAAGCTCTTCTCGAAGTGAAAGAAGAATCGATCAAGACAAAGAATGATCTTGAGAAGGAGACAAAAGAAAGAAGAGCGGAATTGCAGCGCTATGAAAAAAGAGTGCTGGCAAAAGAAGAGGCAGTTGATAAGCGTTCTGATGTGTTAGAACATCGGGAGTCGAAGCTTACGGCGAAAGAAGACCAGCTTCGTCAGCGGGAAGCCAAGGTAGAAGAGCTGAATCAGAAACGTGTGCAGGAACTAGAACGAATCTCAGGACTTACCTCCGAACAGGCAAAAGAATATCTGTTGAAAACTGTTGAAGAAGATGTTAAGCATGACACCGCAAAAATGGTCAGAGAATTGGAAACACAGGCGAAAGAAGAAGCAGACAAGAAAGCAAAAGAATATGTTGTCAATGCAATTCAGAGATGTGCGGCAGACCATGTTGCGGAAACGACAATTTCCGTTGTGCAGCTTCCGAGCGATGAAATGAAAGGTCGTATTATCGGTCGTGAAGGAAGAAATATCCGAACACTTGAAACATTGACCGGTGTGGAACTGATTATTGATGATACACCGGAAGCGGTTGTTTTATCGGGATTTGATCCCATCCGCCGTGAAGTTGCAAGAATTGCACTTGAACGTTTGATCGTAGACGGACGTATTCATCCGGCGAGAATTGAAGAAATGGTAGAAAAAGCGCAGAAAGAAGTCGATACAATGATCAGAGAAGAAGGAGAAGCGGCAGCGTTAGAAGTAGGCGTGCCGGGAATTCATCCGGAGTTGATCAGACTTCTCGGTCGTATGAAGTTTAGAACAAGCTATGGACAGAATGCGTTGAAGCATTCGATTGAAGTGGCTCAGTTGTCGGGACTTCTTGCGGGCGAAATCGGTATAGATGTCAGAATGGCGAAACGTGCCGGACTTCTGCATGATATAGGAAAATCTATCGACCATGATGTAGAAGGGTCACATATTCAAATCGGTGTGGATCTTTGTAGGAAATATAAAGAATCCTCAACCGTAATTAACGCGGTGGAATCGCATCACGGAGATGTTGAGCCGCAGACATTGATCGCATGTGTAGTGCAGGCAGCCGATACGATTTCGGCAGCAAGACCGGGTGCAAGACGCGAGACGATCGAAACATACACCAACAGATTGAAACAGTTAGAAGAGATTACCAACCAGTTTAAAGGGGTGGATAAATCTTTTGCCATTCAGGCGGGCAGAGAGATTCGAGTTATGGTAGTTCCAGAGCAGGTATCTGATGATGATATGGTGCTTATGGCAAGGGATATTGCAAAACAAATTGAATTTGAACTTGAGTATCCCGGACAGATTAAAGTCAATGTAATCCGTGAATCACGGGCAACAGATTATGCGAAATAGCAATGAATCATAACAGCAGACGAAAGACCAGCCCTTGTCGAAAGACGAGGGCTTTCTTTTATTAAAATATGTTGATTGCTGAGAGGATACGGGGAAGGAGAAAGACGATGAGTGAACAGATTAAACGTGTGAACAGAGAATTGAAATTTAAAGGAACGATTATTGATTTCTATCAAGATACAATGGAAATTAATGGGGATCATACAGTTGTATGGGATTTTATCAAGCACAAAGGAGCTGCGGCAGTAGTTCCGGTCACTGAAGATGGAAAGATACTTATGGTACGTCAGTATCGAAATGCACTTGAGAGATATACTTTGGAGATACCGGCAGGGGCTCTGGATGAGGAAGGAGAGCCGGGGTTTAAATGTGCTGCTCGGGAATTGGAAGAAGAAACAGGTTATAAAAGTGAGGAATTGGAATGGCTGATCACCTTGAGGACAACGGTTGCTTTTTGCAATGAGAAGATCGAGGTGTATGTGGCGAAAAATTTAATCCCTTCAAACAGCATTTAGATGAGGATGAATTTATTGATCTGAAAGCATATTCTCTTGATGAATTAAAAGAAAAAATATTTACAGGAGAGATTGAAGATGCAAAAACAGTTGCATCATTAATGGCATATGCAGTAAAATACGAAGCCTGAAAATGATGTAAGAAACGGATCGTGAAAAGTGATAATGAAAAAATTCCGGCATATAATGAAATATCAATAAAAAGTAAAGTGCAGAATGGCAAAAGGATCAGCAACTGCGCGATACAGGGAGGAATAATGAAGGTATTTCATGTGAAAAAGCAGTTAGCGGCTTTGTTTATGCCGGGATTTTTAATTGGAATTATTTATGTCAATTTTCTTGCTAAAAAATATGTGGCAGCTCCGGATCTGTTCAGTGAATATTTTTTGGATCAATTCAGGGGTGTGCAGATAGACGAAAAAGAATATTTATGGTATCTGCTTCGCATTCGCTGCGTTCCGTTTTTTATGCTTTCAGGGTTGGCTCTTACGAAGTTGAAAAAAGTAAGCGCCGGGTTATTTCTTGGGTGGACAGGCATATCTGTGGGGGTGCTTGTTTCGCTGGCGGCATCGAACTTGGGAATGAAAGGCTGTCTCTTGTGTCTTATAGGTGTTTCTCCACAGTTTCTTTTCTATATTCCTGCGTATTTTATGATCCTGAAATATTGTTATGAGTCAGAAGATGGCAGATGGAACAGACAGAAAACAATTTTTGTCGGTTTGATGATGAGTTTAGGAATTATTACCGAATTATATGTGAATCCTGTATTAGTGAAGTTGTTCTTGAATTATGTGTAGTTGTCTATAGACTATGTGCTGCGCACATAGTCTATAGATCTTTTGCTCCTTTTCGGAGATGAAAAAATAAAATAATAACGGCGATTCCGAAAACAAGAAACTGACTGGTTAAAAGTCCGATCAGATAACCGTATATTCCAAACTTGGGGATTGCAAAAAATACTCCGGCAATACGAACAAGAAGACCGGCAGTGTTGACGAGAAGTGTGCAGAATGTTTTCCCAAGTCCGTTAATTATGCTTGTAAGGGCGGTATTTGTGTAAAGAAACGGGCAGATCCATGAAAGTGTTAAAATGAAACTTCCGGCAGCAGAACTATGGAACAAAACTCTTCCGAGAAAGTTTCCGAAAATCAGAAAAAACAGACAGCATCCAAGGCCTAAAATGAAACAGCTTCCTACAGATTGTTTCAATAAACGAATGATTCGTCTGTTATCATCAGATGCCTGGGCAGCGCTGACGGCAGGCATAAGCACTGTTCCGATAGAAGTTGTGAGCGCCGAAGGAAAAAGGATGCATGGCAGAGCCATTCCTGTCAATACTCCGTAAAGGCGAAGCGCTTCCGAAGAAGTCATTCCGTAGATTTTTAAAAAAGTCGGGATGGAGGCCGCCTCAATGCTTTGGAGTAAAGTAACTGCCGTTCGATTTGCTGTAAGAGGAACAGATAAAGCGGACAGTTTTCTGAAAGTTTTTGAAATGGAAGAAATCGAAGCGGCATAACAAAGCTGCTTTTGCCGATTCAGCATCTGTATCGAAAAAAGTGCGGCAGCCGTCTCGCCTGCGGCAATGCCGGCGGCGGCAAGTTTGACAGAAGGGATTTCCCCGGTTTTTTTAACAAAGAGAAAAAGCAGGACGACGAAAAGAATTCGAGCAGATTGTTCGATAAGCTGTGACAGGGCAGGAATTTTTGTCTGCTGAAGCCCTAAACTGTATCCGCAGATACAACTATGTATTGCGGCGAACGGTAATGCATAAGAGACGATAAGAAGGAGATTTTCACACCTGGCATCTCCTAAAAAAGTTGTTGCTATATAAAAGGCGTTTTTTTGGAGAAAATATAATTCTATAAGTGAGAGAAAGAGTGTGAAGCCAAGAGAAACTGCAAGAATGTTTCCGGCTTCTTTTTGCCGTTCAATATGCGGGGAGGATGAACTGGCGGCAGAGTAAGTAACAACAGATGACATTTTTTCTGCGACCATGTGTGAGACGGCGGTTTGAATCCCGAATGTGCTGACTGACAGACAAAGTGCATAGACCGGGAAAATGAGCTGATATAAACCGACGTTTTCTTCTCCGAAAGCATGACTTAAAAAAATACGAAAGAAGAATCCCATAATGCGAGTGATCAATCCGGCGGCAGTTAAAACGGCGGCGCCGCGAAATAAATTGCGGGAAGAAAAGGAGCGGAATTTGTCAGAACGGAATAACATAAAATCACCTCGATTTGTAACAACAGACATATACTTGTTAAAACATATGTCATAAGGAGACTTGACAGAACCGGGGATGAATGCTATGCTACAAAAGAAATCCCTAGTAAAATACTGGGGAATCCATTCTGCAATATTAAGAATAAAGAAATAGAGTATTTTTATTAAGGAACGGAGCGTGAGAAAGTGAAGTTATCTACAAAAGGAAGGTATGGACTTCGTGCGTTGATCGATCTGGCGCAAAATGGAGGTGAACAGCCGGTATCTATTACAAGTATTTCAACAAGACAAGATATCTCGGAACGATATCTTGAGCAGTTGATGTCTATGCTGAAAAAAGCGGGGATTGTAAGAAGTGTAAGAGGAGCCGGAGGCGGATATGTGCTTGTAAAAAGACTGGAAGATATTTCTGTGGGAGATGTGCTTCGCGCATTGGAAGGCAGTCTTGAGCCGGTGGACTGCGCGGGTCTTGAACCAAATGGAGGATGCAGTGTTTCGGACAGCTGCGTGACAAAATATGTTTGGAAGAAAATTAACGACAGTATTAACCAGACGGTAGATGAGATTAAACTTGATCAACTCGTAAAAGAAAACGGAAAAAACTGTAGAAACTGATTACAGTTTATTTAATGAAGAGATGGAGGAAAAAAGATGGATAAACTGATATATCTTGATAATGCGGCTACGACAAAAACTTCACCTGAAGTTGTGGAAGCAATGCTGCCTTATTTTACAGAACATTATGGGAATCCGTCCAGTATATATTCGTTTGCGGCGGCAAATAAGGAAGTGATTTCAAAACAAAGAGAGACGATCGCAGGTGTGATCGGAGCAAAGGAAAATGAGATTTATTTTACGGCGGGAGGAACGGAAGCCGACAACTGGGCATTGACGGCGACAGCAGAGGCGTATGGCGCAAAAGGAAAGCATATTATTACGACGAAGATTGAACATCATGCCGTTTTGCATACATGTGAATATCTTCAAAAGCGAGGGTATGAGGTTACTTATCTCGATGTGGATGAATATGGAGTTGTAGATCCGAAGTCGGTAGAGGCGGCGATCAGACCGGATACGATATTGATCTCGGTCATGTTTGCGAACAATGAGATCGGTACGGTAGAGCCGATAAAAGAGATCGGCGCGATCGCTCATGAAAAAGGAATTTTGTTTCACACGGACGCCGTACAGGCGTTTTGTCAGATACCGATCGATGTCGATGAATGTCATATAGATATGCTCAGCGCCAGCGGACATAAATTAAACGGTCCGAAGGGAATTGGATTTTTATACATCAGAAAAGGAGTCAAAATCCGCTCGTTGATCCACGGAGGAGCACAGGAGAGGAGACGTCGTGCAGGAACTGAAAATGTTCCAGGAATCGTCGGTTTCGGGAAAGCAGTTGAAATAGCTGCAGCGTCTATGGAAAGAAGAATGGAAAAAGAAAGTCAGCTTCGGGATTATTTGATCGAAAAGATTGAAAAAGAGATACCATACTGCAGATTAAACGGCGACAGAGAAAGGCGTCTTCCGAATAATGTGAATTTCAGTTTTCAATATATAGAAGGCGAGTCGCTTCTTATCATGCTCGACATGAAAGGCATCTGCGCTTCCAGCGGATCTGCGTGTACATCGGGATCGCTGGATCCTTCACATGTTCTTTTGGCAATCGGGCTTCCTCATGAAATTGCACACGGATCTTTGCGTCTGACGCTTGGAGACGATACGACAAAAGAAGATCTGGATTATGTGACGACCTGTTTGAAAGAGATAGTAGCTCGACTAAGAAGCATGTCTCCTCTTTATGAAGATTTTTTGAAAAAACAAAAAAATAAGTAAAGGAACAGGGAAAAGAAATTGACTTAAGTCAAAAGAAAAATATCGTTTGAATAAGCGGAAACAGAGAATAGGAGGAATTTATTTATGTATACAGAAAAAGTAATGGATCATTTTCAGCATCCGAGAAACGTAGGAGAACTTGAAAACGCCAGCGGCGTCGGAACAGTGGGAAATGCAAAATGTGGAGATATCATGAGAATTTATCTTGACATTGATGAAAACCAGATTATTCGGGATGTGAAGTTTAAAACTTTTGGATGTGGGGCGGCTGTAGCAACAAGCAGTATGGCGACAGAACTTGTAAAAGGGAAAAATATTCAGGAGGCAATGAAAGTAACAAACAAAGCTGTGATGGAGGCTCTTGATGGTCTTCCGCCGGTAAAAGTACATTGTTCGTTGCTGGCAGAGGAAGCAATTCATGCGGCGCTTTGGGATTATGCTGAAAAGAACGGGATCAAGATTGAAGGGCTGGAAAAACCAAAGACAGATATTCATGAGGACGAGGAAGAAGAGGAATATTAATGAAGAAAGTGGTTGTAGGAATGTCAGGAGGCGTGGATTCGTCTGTGGCGGCATATCTGCTGAAAGAACAAGGCTATGATGTGATCGGCGTTACGATGCAGATCTGGCAGGAAGAAGACGTCTGTACAGTAGAAGAAAACGGAGGCTGCTGCGGGTTAAGCGCTGTTGAAGATGCGAGGAGAGTTGCAGCGGCATTGGGCATTCCTTATTATGTGATGAATTTCAGAGAGGAATTCCAAAAAAATGTAATCGACTATTTTGCAGATTCTTATGTGAACGGCCAGACGCCGAATCCGTGTATTGCATGCAACCGTTATGTGAAATGGGAAGCGCTTCTTAAGCGCAGCATCTCGATCGGAGCAGATTTTATTGCGACAGGGCACTATGCAAGAGTTGAGCAGCTTTCAAACGGGAGATATGCTCTGCGGCGTTCGGCAACTGCTGCAAAAGATCAGACTTATGCATTATATAATCTGACGCAGGAACAGTTGAAACGAACGTTGATGCCGGTAGGAGAATATACAAAAGAAGAAGTTCGGGTAATTGCGGAAAAGATCGGACTGCTCGTTGCGGACAAGCCGGACAGTCAGGATATATGTTTTGTACAGGATGGAAACTATGCTGCTTTTATAGAAGAACATACAGGGAAGAAAGCTTCGGAAGGAAACTTTGTTACATCGGATGGAACTGTCATAGGGAGGCATAAAGGGATTATCCATTATACGGTCGGTCAGAGAAAGGGACTTGGTCTGGCACTTGGATATCCGGCATTTGTTCTTGAAATCCGTCCGGAAACGAATGAGGTCGTTATCGGAACTTATGAAGAATCTCTGACAACGGTTGTCCGTGCAAAACAGCTGAACTTTATGTCGGTAGAAGATCTAAAAGAACCGCTGCGTGTGTTTGCGAAGATCAGGTACAATCACAAAGGCGCGTGGTGTACGGTCGAGCGGACGAAAGAAGATGAAGTAACTTGCTGTTTTGAGGAGCCGCAGCGCGCGGTGACACCCGGTCAGGCGATTGTATTTTATGACGGCGAGTATGTACTTGGCGGCGGTACGATTTTGTGAGAGGTGTGAGAGGATGCCTAAACGATTAAAAGAAACAATGATACGATCTGATTTTCATATGCATACCGCATTTTCAACGGACAGTGAAGAGGCTGTTGAAAGTATGTTGAACCGGGCTGTTGAAAGAGGGCTCTATTCGGTTTGCATCACAGATCATATGGATGCGGATTACCCGCCGGATGACGAAATGGGAGAAAGTGCATTCCGGTTGGATACGGAAAACTACTTTCCGTTTCTTTTAAAAAAGAAAAAAGAGTATGAAGAACGGATTCAGGTGCGTATCGGAATTGAATTAGGACTTCAAAAGCATCTGGGGACAAGATATGAGACGTTGATCGAGAAGTATCCGTTCGATTTTGTGATCGGCTCTATGCATCTTGTCTGTGGGGAAGACCCTTATACCGGAAAGGTCTTTGAAGAGCTGGGAGATGCACAGGTATACAGGAGGATGTTCTGTGAAACGTTGGAATGCATTCGGAAAATAAAATGTTTCGATGTGCTCGGTCATTTGGATTATGTGGTTCGATATGGAAAGCATCAGGCGGAGGCGTATTCTTATGAAAAGTTTTCTGATGAGATTGACATGATATTAAGAGAATTGATCTCGTCAGGAAAAGGTCTGGAATTGAACATGGCAGGAATAAAGTATGGTCTTGGATTTGCTCATCCGCATCCGAGTGTGCTTCGCCGATATAAAGAGCTGGGAGGAGAGATCATCACCGTGGGATCTGATGCTCATAAAGCAGAGCATATCGGATATGAATTTGAGATCGCGGGCGAACTTCTGAAATCCTGTGGTTTTCGATATTATACAGAATTTGAGAATCGTAAGGCTGTTTTTCGACGGATTCCATAAAAATGTATTTAGGACTTGAATTTTTGTTCCTGTTTTAGTACAATTATGCTAGTTGATGAATTCTTAACAATGTTTACTTTGCGGGGGTTCATTTGCATAACTGGAAACAGTTAAATATTTTTCAAACTTTTAGGAGGAATTAATCATGGCAGTAAAAGTAGCGATTAATGGATTTGGACGTATTGGACGTCTTGCTTTCAGACAGATGTTCGGAGCAGAGGGATTTGAGATCGTAGCAATCAATGACCTGACATCCCCGAAAATGCTTGCTCACTTACTGAAATATGACTCAACACAGGGCAAATATGCACTGGCAGATAAAGTTGAGGCTGGAGAGGATTCTATCATCGTTGATGGAAAAGAAATTAAAATCTACGCAAAAGCAAACGCAGCAGAACTTCCGTGGGGAGAAATCGGCGTTGACGTAGTTCTGGAGTGTACAGGATTCTACACATCTAAAGCAAAAGCACAGGCTCACATCGATGCAGGCGCTAAAAAAGTTGTTATTTCCGCTCCGGCAGGAAATGACCTTCCGACAATCGTATATAACGTAAACCACGAGCAGCTTACAAAAGATGACAACATCATCTCAGCAGCTTCCTGTACAACAAACTGCTTGGCTCCGATGGCAAAAGCACTGAACGATCTTGCACCGATCAAATCCGGTATCATGTGCACAATCCACGCTTACACAGGTGATCAGATGACACTTGACGGACCGCAGAGAAAAGGCGATCTGAGAAGATCTCGTGCAGCAGCTTGCAACATCGTGCCGAACAGCACAGGTGCAGCAAAAGCAATCGGTCTTGTTATTCCGGAACTGAACGGAAAACTGATCGGTTCTGCTCAGCGTGTTCCGACTCCGACAGGATCTACAACAATTCTTACAGCAGTTGTAGAAGGCGAAGTAACAGTTGATCAGATCAACGCAGCTATGAAAGCAGCAGCAAACGAGTCTTACGGATACAATACAGATGAGATCGTATCCAGCGATATCGTAGGTATGTCTTACGGATCACTCTTTGATGCTACTCAGACAATGGCACTTCCGACTGGCGACGGAACAACAGAAGTTCAGGTTGTTTCATGGTATGACAACGAGAACTCTTACACAAGCCAGATGGTAAGAACAATCAAATACTTCGGAAAACTGCTTGAGGCTTAATTCATTTTAAAGTAATGGATTATTTTGGCGGACAGGCAGTGTCGCGCCGAACAGTTATGAAAATGACTCACAACGGGGTCCGGTCTTATTGTAGGACCGGACTCCGTTTTGTTATGAATCTTCAGAAAAATATTCAGGAGGCAATGATAATGGCAGCTCTTAATAAAAAATCAGTAGATGATATTAATGTAAAGGGACAGAGAGTCCTTGTAAGATGTGACTTTAACGTTCCGCTGATCGACGGTAAGATTACAGATGAAAATCGTATCGTGGCAGCTCTTCCTACAATTAAAAAATTGATTGCGGATGGAGGAAAAGTAATCCTTTGTTCTCACCTCGGAAAGCCGAAGGGTGAGCCGAAACCGGAACTTTCTCTTGCACCGGTGGCAGTAAGACTGGCTGAACTTCTCGGACAGGATGTGAAATTCGCAGCCGATCCGGAAGTAGTAGGAGAAAATGCAAAAGCGGCAGTGGAAGCGATGAAGGACGGCGACGTAGTCCTTCTTGAGAATACACGTTACAGAGCAGAAGAGACAAAGAACGGAGAGGCATTCAGCAAAGAACTGGCTTCTCTTTGTGATGTATTTGTAAATGATGCGTTTGGTACGGCTCACAGAGCACACTGTTCAAACGTAGGAGTTACAGAGTATGTTGATACGGCAGTTGTCGGATATCTTATGCAAAAAGAGATCGACTTCCTTGGAAATGCAGTAGAGAACCCGGAAAGACCGTTTGTTGCGATCCTTGGCGGTGCGAAAGTTTCCAGCAAAATCTCAGTTATCAATAACCTGCTTGACAAAGTAGACACATTGATTATCGGAGGAGGAATGAGTTATACATTTACAAAGGCTCAGGGCGGAAGTGTAGGAGCATCTCTTCTTGAGGAAGACTATCTTCAGTATGCACTTGATATGATCAAGAAAGCTGAGGAAAAAGGAGTAAAACTTCTTCTTCCGGTTGACACGATCGTAGCAGATGAATTTTCAAACGATGCAAATACGAAAGTTGTTTCACGTGATGCGATTCCGGACGGATGGATGGGTCTGGATATCGGACCGGAGACGGCAAAAATCTTTGCAGAGGCAGTGAAATCTGCGAAAACAGTTGTTTGGAACGGACCGATGGGATGCTTCGAGATGCCTAAATTTGCAGAAGGAACAAAAGTTGTTGCAGAAGCTCTCGCAAATACAGAGGCTGTTACGATCATCGGAGGCGGTGATTCGGCAGCGGCTGTAAATCAGCTTGGATTCGGCGATAAGATGACACATATTTCTACAGGCGGCGGCGCTTCTCTGGAATTCCTTGAAGGAAAAGAACTTCCGGGTGTAGCGGCAGCTAATGATAAATAAATGAAAGTGGTCTAGAAGAAGGAGAATATGGAAATGGCAAGAAGAAAAATTATCGCAGGTAACTGGAAAATGAACAAAACTCCGAGCGAAGCAGTTGCTCTTGTAGAAGAACTGAAACCGCTTGTAGCAAACGACGCCGTAGACGTTGTATTTTGTGTTCCGGCAATCGATATCGTACCGGTTGTTGAAGCTGTGAAAGGAACAAACATTCAGGTTGGTGCTGAGAATATGTATTTTGAAGAGAGCGGAGCTTATACAGGCGAAATCTCTCCGGCTATGCTTGTAGATGCAGGTGTAAAATATGTCGTTCTCGGACATTCTGAGAGAAGAGATTATTTCGGTGAGACAAACGAAGACGTAAATAAGAAAGTATTGAAAGCATTAGAGCATGGTATCACACCAATCATGTGCTGCGGTGAATCTCTGGAGCAGAGAGAGCAGGGTGTGACAATGGATTTCATTCGTCAGCAGGTGAAAGTAGGTCTTCAGAATGTTACATCCGAGCAGGCAAAAACGATGGTTATTGCTTATGAGCCGATTTGGGCGATCGGAACAGGAAAGACAGCTACAACGGAACAGGCAGAGGAAGTTTGTAAAGCAATCCGTGAGTGTGTTGCAGAAGTGTATGATGATGCAACGGCAGAGGAAATCCGTATTCAGTACGGCGGTTCTGTGAATGCAGGAAACGCAGCAGAGCTGTTTGCACAGGCTGACATAGACGGAGGTCTTGTAGGAGGAGCTTCTTTGAAAGCTGATTTCGGAAAAATCGTAAATTACTAATTTTTATCGAATATTTTGTAAAATAAATACGAGATCGATTTTATAAACAGACCGGACAGGTGCACAAATGCGTCAGTCCGGTCTGTTCATGCTTGCAAAACAAAGAAAAAAAAGGTACAATAAATAGCGGAATGAAAAGTACAAATGTATAGTTAAAGGAGATATGGATATGAGTAAAAAACCAACCGTATTGATGATATTAGATGGATATGGCTTGAGAGCCGATGATAAGGGTAATGCTGTAGCAGAAGGAAAAACTCCGGTAATGGACAAGCTGATGACAGAATGCCCATTCGTAAAAGGAAATGCAAGCGGAATGGCAGTCGGACTTCCGGAAGGACAGATGGGAAATTCAGAAGTCGGACATTTGAATATGGGAGCTGGACGAATTGTATATCAAGACTTGACAAAAATCACAAAGTCAATTCAGGATGGAGATTTCTTTGAGAATAAAGCGCTTCTTGCAGCATGTGAAAATGTAAAGAAAAACGGTTCTGCTCTTCACATGATGGGACTTGTATCTGACGGCGGAGTTCACAGTCACAATACTCATATTTACGGTTTGCTTGAGCTGGCGAAAAAACAGGGAATCGAGAAAGTTTATGTACATTGTTTCCTTGATGGAAGAGATACGCCTCCGGCATCGGGAAAAGATTATGTGGCAGAACTGGAAGCTAAGATGAAGGAAATCGGTGTCGGTGAAGTGGCATCTGTATCAGGTCGTTATTATGCGATGGATCGTGACAACCGTTGGGATCGTGTGGAAAAAGCATATAATGCCTTGGTGAAAGGCGAAGGAGTTGAAGCGGCATCGGCGCTTGAAGGAATTCAGGCATCTTATGACAACGAGAAAACTGACGAGTTTGTGGAACCGTTTGTAGTGATGAAAGACGGCGCTCCGACAGCGACAGTAAAAGACGGGGATTCTATGATCTTCTTCAATTTCAGACCGGATCGCGCGAGAGAGATCACAAGAACATTCTGCGACGATCAGTTCGACGGTTTTGAACGAGGAGAACGGGTGAAAACAACGTATGTATGTTTTACAGAATACGATGTTACGATCGAAAATAAACTGGTTGCTTTTGTAAAAGAAGAGATTACAAACACATTTGGCGAGTTTCTTGCAGCAAAGGGTCTGAAACAGGCTCGTATTGCAGAGACGGAAAAATATGCGCATGTGACCTTTTTCTTCAACGGCGGGGTAGAAGAGCCGAATGAAGGAGAAGACAGAATACTTGTAAAATCTCCGAAAGTTGCAACATATGATTTGAAACCGGAGATGAGTGCGTATGAAGTAAGCGATAAGCTTGTTGATGCAATCAAGTCTGATAAATATGACGTTATTATTATAAATTATGCAAATCCGGATATGGTTGGACATACAGGTGTTGAGCCGGCAGCTATCAAAGCGATAGAAGCTGTTGACGAATGCGTCGGAAGAGCGGTTGAAGCTGTGAAAGAAGTGAATGGTCAGATGTTTATCTGCGCGGATCACGGAAATGCAGAGCAGTTGATTGACGAAGAGACAGGAGAGCCGTTTACGGCACACACAACAAATCCTGTACCGTTTATTCTTGTAAATGCAGATCCGTCTTATAAGCTCAGAGAGGGAGGATGTCTTGCGGATATTGCTCCTACATTGATTGAACTCATGGGAATGGAGCAGCCGAAAGAGATGACGGGAAAATCTCTTCTTTTGAAATAAAAATTTAGCGAATTCGTTTTATATACGAACAGACCTCGAAGATTCGGGGTCTTTCGTTTATGTAGAGCAATAATGGAACTTTATATATAAAGCAGCCGTAAAGGAGTAATAAAATTATGCGGGAAAAGCTGACAAAGAGCGATGTAGAGAAAATTCGGGAAGAGATTGAACATCGGAAATTGGTAGAAAGAAAAGAATTGATTGAAGCGGTAAAAGAAGCGCGTTCTCATGGAGATTTAAGTGAAAATTTTGAATATCATGCGGCAAAAAAAGAAAAAAACAGAAATGAAAGTCGAATCCGTTATCTGGAAAGAATGTTAAAAACTGCGGTGATCGTAGAAGATGAATCTAAAGAAGATGAAATCGGACTTAATAATACGGTAGAGGTGTACTGTGAAGATGATGAAGAAGTGGAGACGTACCGGATTGTAACATCAGTCAGAGGAAGTTCCCTGAATGGTCTTGTAAGTATTGAATCGCCGCTTGGAAAAGCTCTTCTTGGACATAAAGAAGGAGATCGTGTTTTTATAAAAGTAAATGATGATTTCGGATATTATGTTATTGTGAAAAAAGTAATCAAGACGCAAAGTGAAGATGAGGATCACATCCGAAGTTTTTAAACTTTTTTTGGATGAGGGGAAAAAGGATAATAAGCATTTTTTAGAATTTTTTAGAATATGGAAAACATCAATAAAATTGATTTTCAGAGGGAAAAAGAATGAAATACAAGACGATATTTTTTGACTTGGACGGAACAATTACGGATTCCGCGCCGGGAATCATGAATAGTATTAAATATGCACTTGAGAAAAATCATCTTCCGATGCTTTCGGAAGAGCAACTCCGAAGCTTTATCGGACCGCCGCTGCGCGGACAGTTTTGTAAAGTTTGTGGTCTTGCGGATGAAGAAAGTGCGAGGATGGTTGAAGATTATAGAGAGTATTACCGTGACAAAGGGATTTTTGAAAATAATGTATATGACGGCGTGATCGAGATGTTGGAAAAACTGAGAAAAAAAGGATTTCGTTTAGCGATTGCAACATCAAAACCGGAGATGTTTGCAAAGCAGATTGCGGATTATTTTGGGTTTTCCAAATATTTTGACTTTATCGGCGGAGCCTGTATGAATGAAAGCAGGACAGATAAATATGAAGTGATAGAATATGTGATTGAGAGCTGTAACATTACAGACAGAAATGAAGTAGTCATGGTAGGGGATCGCTCTCATGATATGATCGGAGCAAAGAAAGCGGGACTGCACAGTATAGGCGTGTTGTATGGATATGGATCGAAAGAAGAATTGGAACAGTCGGGAGCGGAAATGTTAGTGGAAGTGCCGGAACAGATTGTCTCCTTGATGGAAGTTTGATTAAAACACTACATGTTGTATATAAGAGGAACAGATGATTTTTTAATAAAACGGCAGAGATGCGGGCGGTAAAACGATTTCCTACATCTCTGCCGTTTTTCGAGCTCTGTAATATTGTTTACATTGACTGATTTTCTTTTTCCATATTTTTAAAGGCAGTGGAAAGCATCAGTTTAATTCGGTTTAATTGGTTCACTTCGCTTGCGCCGGGATCGAAATCAATGGCGACAATATTTGACTGCGGATGGAGCCGGCGAAGTTCTTTGATCACACCTTTTCCTACGACATGGTTTGGAAGACAGGCAAACGGCTGCGCGCAGATAATATTTTGAGCGCCGTTTTCAATCAGTTCAAGCATTTCTCCGGTCAGAAACCATCCTTCTCCTGTCTGATTCCCAAGCGATACGATATCAGATGCCATTTCTGCTAAATGTTCGATTTTTGCAGGAGGTGAAAAATGTTTGCTTTCTGCGAAGGCTTTTGTGGCAGGAGACCGAAACCATTCAACCGCCTGAACACCGAGACGTCCTGCAAGTGCTTTTGACTTCTTCATCCCGAGATGAGAGACTTTGAAGTTTTGGTTATAAAAACAATATTGCAAAAAGTCTGCAAGATCAGGAACAACAGCTTCTGCGCCTTCTGCCTCTAGCAGTTCAACAAGATGATTATTGGCTGCCGGCAGAAATTTCACAAGTATTTCCCCGACAATTCCGACGCGGGGTTTTTTGATATCCAATATTTCGATCGAATCAAAGTCGTGAATAATGTCCCGGCAAAGCTTTTTGAATTTGTGCCGGGAAGGATATCCTTTTGAAACAAAGTCTTTGCAGATCTTTGCCCATTTGCGATGAATCTGATCAGTTGTTCCGGGAACGGCTTCGTATGGCCGCATATGATAGACACATTTCATAAAAATATCTCCGAAGAGAGCGCCGTATACGATACGCATGATAAGGGACGGGGTCAGTTTAAATCCCGGATTTCCTTCCAGGCCGCTTAAATTCAGTGAGATGACAGGAACGTGTCCAAAGCCTGCTTTTTTCAGGGCGCGCCGTATAAATCCGATATAATTGGAAGCGCGGCATCCTCCTCCTGTTTGAGTAATGATAACTGCCACTTTGTCAAGATCGTATTTTCCGGAAAGAAGTGCTTCCATAATCTGTCCAACAACGATGAGAGAAGGGTAGCAGGCATCGTTATTTACATATTTCAGGCCTACATCAACTGCCTGTTTGTTGTCGTTAGGGAGAATCTCAAACCGATATCCGGATCCTCTAAAGGCAGCTTCGAGCATTTCAAAATGAATCGGAGACATCTGCGGACAAAGAATAGTATGTGTCGCCTTCATTTCCTTTGTAAAAGGAACTTTTTCGATTGCTGCAGAGCGGATAGTGCGCTCTGTCTTTTTTTGTTCTCTGACGCGGATAGCAGCCAGCAGAGAGCGTACACGGATACGAGCCGCCCCTAGATTATTAACTTCGTCGATCTTTAAAGTTGTATAAATTTTACCTGAATTTGTTAAGATGTCGGCAACTTGATCTGTAGTAACAGCATCAAGACCGCATCCGAAAGAGTTCAGTTGGATTAAATCAAGGTTTTCTGTTGTTTTTACATAATTTGCCGCGGCATACAAGCGAGAGTGGTACATCCACTGATCCATAACATTAAGAGGCCGTTCAACGGGATGAAGATGGGATACAGAATCTTCAGTCAGTACGGCAATATTATAGGAAAGGATCATTTCCGGAAGTCCATGATTGACTTCCGGGTCGATATGGTACGGTCTTCCGGCAAGGACGATTCCTCTGTTTCCGGTTTCGTTCAAAAACCGGATCGTTTCTTCCCCTTTGCGTCTCATATCTTCCCGGCAGGAAGCAAGTTCTGTCCATGCATCGTGTACTGCGGAATAAATCTCGTTTTTTGACAGTGAGAATTTTGATCCCAGTTCTTCAAATAACCGATAAGCAATGGTTTCTTCGTTTTTAAAAGAAAGAAACGGATGGATGAAGTCGACTTCGTTTTCGATGATCGGATCGATATTGTTTTTTATATTTTCCGGATAAGATGTAACGATCGGACAGTTGTAGTGGTTGTTGGAATCTTCAAATTCATTCCTTTCATATGGAACAGACGGATAGAAAATGTGTTCGATTCCGTTGTTGATCAGCCATTGAATATGTCCGTGAGCCAGTTTTGCCGGATAACATTCGGATTCACTTGGAATGGATTCGATACCGAGTTCGTAAATTTTTCTCGTAGAAGCAGGAGAGAGTACGACACGGAATCCGAGTTTGGTGAAAAATGTAAACCAGAATGGATAATTTTCGTACATGTTAAGTACACGGGGAATTCCGATTATTCCTCGCGTGGCATCTTCTTCGGAAAGAGGTTCATAATCAAAATACCGATGAAATTTATAGTCAAACAAGTTTGGCAGCGTATTTGTATTTTTTTCTTTTCCGAGACCTCGTTCACATCGGTTTCCGGTTATAAATTTTCGGCCGCCGCTGAAGTGATTGATCGTAAGACGACAAGTGTTTGTACATCCGCGGCATTTTGTCATAGTAGTTGAATATTCAAGGGAACGGATGTCTTCAATAGAAAGCATAGTTGTTCCTTTACATTCTCCGTAACGTTCTCTGGCAATCAATGCAGCGCCGAATGCGCCCATGATTCCGGCGATATCGGGACGGATTGCTTCGCAGTCTGCGATTTTTTCAAAGCTTCTAAGGACGGCATTGTTGTAAAATGTTCCGCCTTGAACAACAATATGTTTCCCGAGTTCGGAAGCGTCTGATACTTTGATGACTTTGAAAAGTGCGTTTTTTATGACGGAGTAAGCAAGTCCGGCAGAGATGTCCGCTACGGAAGCGCCTTCTTTTTGAGCTTGCTTTACTTTAGAGTTCATAAAAACAGTACAGCGTGTCCCTAAATCAATCGGATTTTGAGCATAAAGAGCTTCATGGGCAAAATCTTCTACCGTGTAATTTAAAGACTTTGCGAATGTTTCAATGAAAGAACCGCATCCGGAAGAACATGCTTCGTTAAGCTGCACACTATCAACTGTTTGATTTTTGATTTTGATGCATTTCATGTCCTGACCGCCGATATCGAGGATACAGTCTACATCAGGTTCAAAAAACGCGGCTGCATAATAATGGGCAACGGTTTCCACTTCGCCTTCATCTAGCATAAGGGCAGACTTGATCAGCGCTTCTCCGTATCCGGTAGAGCAGGAGTGGACGATTTCAACGTCTTCGGGAAGCTGGCGGTAAATATCCTTGATCGCGGAAATTGTTGTTCCGAGAGGATCTCCGTCATTATTGTGGTAAAAAGAGTAAAGGAGTGTTCCGTCTTCTCCGACAAGAGCAGCTTTTGTTGTTGTAGATCCCGCATCAATTCCTAAAAAAGCTTTGCCTGTATAAGTTGCCAGATCTTTGATCGGAACTTGGTGTTTGCTATGACGGGAAATGAATTTATCATAGTCTGCAGATGTTTCAAATAATGGATCAAGACGCTCTACTTCAAAGTCTAATTGAATTTTATTTTCAAGGCGTTTCTGAAGCTCGCAAAGAGCTGTCGGCGTATCCTTTTTTGAATTTAAAGCAGATCCGATCGCGGCGAACAAGTGTGAGTGGTGCGGAGCGATAATGTGTTCGTCATCTAATTTTAAAGTACGGATAAAGGTTTCGCGTAGTTCTGATAAAAAGTGAAGAGGTCCGCCGAGAAATGCAACATGTCCGCGAATTGGTTTTCCACATGCAAGTCCGCTGATTGTCTGGTTTACGACAGCCTGAAAAATAGAAGCGGCAAGATCTTCTTTGGACGCTCCTTCATTGATGAGAGGCTGAATGTCGGATTTGGCAAATACACCGCAGCGAGCCGCGATGGAGTATAGCGCTTTATAGTTCTTTGCATATTCGTTCAATCCCGAAGCGTCTGTCTGAAGAAGGGAAGCCATTTGGTCAATAAAAGAACCTGTGCCCCCTGCACAGACTCCGTTCATACGCTGTTCTACATTTCCACCTTCAAAATAGATGATTTTCGCATCCTCACCTCCGAGCTCAATCGCCACATCAGTCTGCGGTGCATAGTCTTGCAGAGCTGTTGATACGGCAATGACCTCCTGTACAAAAGGAACTCCCAGATGTTTTGCGAGAGTAAGACCTCCGCTTCCTGTAATGACAGGAGAAACCTGAATTGAACCGAGTTTGTAAAGTGCCCGTCCGAGCAAGTCGGATAATGTTTCCTGAATGTTTGCAAAATGACGTTCGTAGTCTGAAAAAAGGACTTCGTTTTCACTGTCTAAAATTGCAATTTTGACTGTGGTAGAACCGATATCAATACCGAGAGTATGTAATTTGTTTAAGTTCATTGCATTATCTCCAAACTTTAAAAAAATAATGATTTTTCGAAATATTACTATAATGAAAAGAGAACTCTGAAAAAGAAAAGAGTTCCTACCTATTAAATGTATAATACTATTATACGACGTTTTCCATTATACGACATCATTTTTGGAAATACAATCGTGATTATTATGCGGGTTTTCGCTAATAATGTCGATTTATATAGCTATTTTACATAAAGATTGTGTTAAACGTGTGAAAAGAAACAACATATGTTTGACAAACAGATATGTGAAAGTTACAATTAGATAAAATGTTAAAAGGTGAGGTAATGATTGTTGAGCTGGTTTGACAAAATGGAAAAAAAGGTTGGGCGTTATGCCATAAGTAATTTGACTTTGTACTTGCTTATTGCATATGGAATCGGTTATATGACCAGATTTCTTATGCCGGAACTTCTTCAGTGGCTGACACTGGAACCGGGATTAATACTGAAAGGGCAGATTTGGAGAATTGTTTCGTGGATTTTTGTAGCTCCGGCTGAGAAACCGATTTATTTTCTGCTTATGGTCTGGCTGTATTATTCTTTGGGAACGACTCTCGAACGTACGTGGGGAACATTTCGGTATAATGTATATATTATTTCGGGAATGTTGTTTACTGTGATCGGGGCATTTGTGCTGTACGGGGTGTTGTGCGCGACATATGATGCTGCTTTTATAGGCGGTCAGACGCTGCTCTTAACAGGAAGCGGATTATTTAGTGTTTCTTATATCTATATGTCGATCTTTTTGGCATTCGCGGTAACTTATCCGGATATGGAAGTGTTATTGTATTTTATTATTCCGATCAAAATGAAATGGATGGGGCTTGTATACGGGGTGATGATCTTGTATGGAATTATTTCAGGCAGCATGGTAACGAGAATCGCGATCATTGCATCGATTTTAAACTTTATTATATTCTTTTTATCAACGCGCAATTTGAGCAGGTATTCACCGAAAGAACGGGCCCGCAAGGCAAAGTTCAAACAGCAGTCGGCGCCTCATATGACATATGCCAACGGAGCAAGACATCGCTGTGCGGTATGCGGACGGACGGAACTGGATGATCCGTGTCTTGAATTTCGGTTTTGCTCAAAATGTAACGGTAATTATGAATATTGCCAGGATCATTTATTTACCCATGAGCATGTAAAATAGCAGTTTGTAAATTGCTTATGCGGGTGTTGAGAAAACTTATATCAGATAGATTATAAAGGAGAGAATTGATTGATGAAAAAGACAAAAGTAGTTTGTACAATGGGACCGAACACGAATGACAGGGAACTGCTGAAAAAGTTGATTGAAAACGGAATGGATGTTGCCCGCTTCAATTTTTCGCACGGAGATCATGAAGAACAAAAAAGCAGAATGGATCTGCTGAAAGAACTGCGTCAGGAATTGAATACAAACACTGCAATTCTTCTTGATACAAAGGGACCGGAGATCCGTACGGGAGTATTGAAAGGCGGAAAAAGAATAATGCTCAAGGCCGGAGAGCAGTTTACTCTGACAACAGAGGAGATCGAAGGGGATGAATCAAAAGTTTCGATCACTTACGAAGGTCTTGTGCAGGATGTTGATGCCGGTAGAGTGATTCTTATTGATGACGGATTGATTGAATTAAAAGTTGTTGGAAAAAGTGAAAAGGAAATTTTCTGCGAAGTCATAAACGGAGGAGAACTCGGTGAGAGAAAGGGAGTAAATGTGCCGAATGTAGCGGTTAGACTTCCGGCAATCACAGAAAAAGATAAGGATGATATCCGTTTTGGAGTAGAGCAGGGAATTGATTTTATCGCTGCATCTTTTGTGAGAAATGCAGAATGTGTACTTGAAATAAAAGCATACCTTAAAGAACTCGGTGCGCCATATGTTCCGATTATTGCAAAAGTAGAGAATGCAGAAGGAATTAAAAATATTGATGAAATTATCCGTGCTGCAGACGGGGTTATGGTTGCGAGAGGAGATCTTGGAGTAGAAATTCCGGCAGAAGAAGTTCCGTATCTTCAGAAAATGATTATTCAGAAATGTAATATGAACTTTAAAACAGTTATTACGGCAACCCAGATGCTGGACTCTATGATGCGTAATCCGCGTCCGACAAGAGCGGAAGTTACAGATGTTGCCAATGCTGTATATGACGGAACAGATGCGGTAATGCTGTCAGGAGAGACGGCGCAGGGGAAATATCCTCTGGAAGCGCTTCAGATGATGGTTCATATTATTCAGAATACAGAACAGCATCTCGATTATGAAGGAATGTTGGAAAAAACAGGAGGACATTTAAAAAGCGGTGTATCAAGCGCAATCGGATATTCATCTGTGCTGGCAGCATCAAATCTGAATGCCAAATGCATTATTACACCTTCTGTATCGGGAGCAACGGCAAGAGTTGTATCCAATCTGCGTCCGCGTCAGGTGATTTTAGGTGTGACTCCGAATGAGAGAACATTGCGCAGAATGTCGATTTACTGGGGAGTAAAACCGATTAAATCACAGGCGTTTAATACGACGGATGACATTTGCGACGGCGCGATTGAGCTGGCAAAAGTGAAGCAGTTTGTAGAAACAGGAGAGATTGTCGTAATCACAGCGGGAATTCCTTCGCCGAATGTAAAAAAAGAGAGAAGCGCCACAAGTAATATGATGAGAATTGCAACTGTGGAATAATATGTAAAAGCAAAAAATAGGAATCAGGCTGAAGATAAAAATATGAGGAGTGAGAGAAGATGGATAAAAGACCGTTTGTGACAAAAGAGAAGGTCGAGAAAATAACAAAAATATATCCGACTCCGTTTCATCTTTATGATGAAAAAGGAATCAGAGAAAATGTAAAAGCGCTTAAAGAGGCGTTTTCATGGAACAAGGGTTACAAAGAATACTTTGCGGTAAAAGCTACGCCAAACCCGTTTTTGATCGATATTTTGAAAGAGTATGGCTGCGGCTGCGACTGCTCTTCCTATACAGAACTTATGATGTCGGAAGCTCTTGAAATTACGGGAGAAGACATTATGTTTTCTTCGAACGATACTCCGGCGGAAGAATTTATTTATGCAGATAAGCTTGGGGCTATCATAAATCTTGACGATATTACGCATATTGATTTTTTGGAGCAGGCAATCGGTCATGTTCCGGAGACAATAAGCTGCCGGTTTAATCCCGGAGGATTATTTAAAATCAGTAACGATATTATGGATAATCCGGGAGATGCAAAATACGGTATGACACCGGAACAGATTTTGGAAGCATATAAAATATTAAAAAGTAAAGGCGCGAAAGAGTTTGGTCTTCATGCATTTCTGGCAAGCAATACTGTTACGAATGATTATTATCCGATGCTTGCAAAAGTTTTATTTGAACAAGCTGTAAAACTTTCAAAAGAGGCGGGAGTTCATATTAAGTTTATTAATCTCTCAGGTGGAATCGGGATTCCGTATAAACCGGATCAAGAACCGAACGATATATATGCGATCGGAGAGGGAGTTCGGAAAGTGTATGAAGAAGTTCTTGTTCCGGCAGGAATGGGAGATGTTGCTATTTATACAGAGTTAGGACGCTATATGATGGGACCGTATGGCTGTCTTGTGACAAAAGCGATCCACGAGAAAAATACTTATAAAAACTATATCGGTGTGGATGCATGTGCGGTAAATCTTATGCGTCCGGCAATGTATGGAGCGTATCACCATATTACCGTACTTGGAAAAGAGGATGAACCGTGTGATCATAAATATGATGTGACAGGTTCGCTTTGTGAGAATAACGATAAGTTCGCTGTTGACAGGATGCTTCCTCTGATTGAGCGGGGAGATTATCTTGTGATTCATGATACAGGGGCACATGGATTTGCAATGGGTTACAATTATAATGGTAAATTAAAATCAGCCGAACTTCTTCTTAAAGAGAACGGAGAAGTAAAACTTATCAGAAGGGCAGAAACTCCTGCTGATTACTTTTCAACATTTGATTGTTTTGAAATTGGAAAGAAACTTATGAATGTATAATTTTTTAGAATATATTTTATTATTAACGGAAATAGTTTTAAATAAAAGAATTGTTTAGACTTTCTTTTTAAATAGTGGAAAGGGGAAATTATGAAAAAATTACTTATTATGATGTGTGTATTATTTATTATTAATTTAGTAGCTATCATAATTCCTTTATGGAGTTCGGAGAACACAATGATTATTTTATATCGCATGGCTATATTTTGTAACCTTGCAGTATTTGTGCCTTCAATAACTTTAATATATAGAGAGAAAGGGAAAACTCAATAAGAAAATTGTGATATTTTATTTCCGTATGGCATACTCTTTTAAAATGTTTAAAATAATTTGTAAAACAGTAAAAAAAGCTTGCAATATAAAAAAACAAGTGATATAATAATTCTTGGCTTCAAAAAGAAGCCATTATGCGGATGTGGCGGAATGGCAGACGCACAAGACTCAAAATCTTGCGTAGGTGACTACGTGTGGGTTCAAGTCCCACCATCCGCATTAAAAAAGGATTCTGTATGACGGTGTTATACAGAATCCTTTTTGTCATATGGGAAATTTTATTTTCGTACGAGGTTACTTGGAATTTGTTTTGTTAAAAGCTTGAAAATCGGACTGAATAGTGATAATACTCATTGTATACTTGTATACAATATTAAAAAGTAATGCTTGCCAATGATGGAATAAAATGTTATGGTAGTTATGTATCAGTGTAGATTAGTATAAATAATTAATAGCAGGGTTAAGGAGGGCCATACACAAGTGATAAAGAAAAAGAAACTACTGATATGCGCACTTTTGATGTCGATGGTAGTAAGTTTTATGCCGGGCATGGAAAGTAATGCTGCAGAGCTATCGGGGGAGGATCAGGTCACAGCGACACTTCAGGATGAAAATAGTCAGCGTCTTGAGGAGACAACGGCTATGGATGAAGATGGAGCAATTTATGAAATTCATGAGGAAAAAGGTATTGTTGCGGAAGGAACGCCATCACAAAATGCAATGTTTTTGGCAAAAACATCCGGGCAGAGTAAAGTAGTCAATTTTAATACAAAAGGCAGCGCTGTAACTTCTTTTACATATGGCGGCGGAAGCGGATATACAAACGGAGCTTATGGTGCAGACGCGGCATATTTAGGTATGACTGATGATGGGAAAGTTCGATTTATGCTGTCAGGAGTGACAGGAACGGTAAATGCTTCAGAAGTTCAGGTTGTGGAGTATGCGGCGGTTTCGGATCATGTAAGTTATTATGCGGTATCCGGTGGAAAACTGATCCATTATATTTCACAAGATTTAAATAAACTTCCGGTTTCTTTTATAAATAACGGAACAGCACCTTCTTATTTAAATGAAGGTGTAAAGTATTACAGCTATGATGGACATTATTTTTATACCGATTATGCAGTGATGCTTTCGGATTATCAAAATAATACAAACGGTCAAAACGCAGTGAATGCAGGGAATGCGTTTTATAACTTTTTCCAGTTTAAAAACATGAGAGAAGCTACAAAATACAGTGGCGAGGAATTGAACGTAATGCTCCAATCGGCAATGAGCGCTGCAGGAGTTGACACAGCTTCTTCAAAATTATCGGGAACAGGACTTTCATTTGTAAAATACCAAAATGTTTATAGTGTTAATGCGCTTCTCTCTATGGGAATAGCAATTAATGAAAGCGGTTGGGGGACAAGTTGGATCTGCCGGAATAAAAATAATATTTTTGGCTTGAATGCGGTGGACAGCGCTCCCGGAATAAGCGCCGATACATATGCGAGCATTGATGATTGTATTCGCAGTTTTATGAAAGAGTGGATGGATGAAGGTTATTTAGACAGCTCGGATTGGAGAAACCATGGAACTTATCTTGGGGATAAGAGCAGCGGAATTAATGTAAGTTATGCATCGGACCCTTACTGGGGAGAAAAGGCGGCTGCCCATGCATGGAATCTGGATTTTATAGGTGGAAATAAAGATTGTCAGATTCAGGAAGAAACGCCAAATGTACCGAACGAACCTGAGACAGACGTACCTGAAACACCGGATGTACCGAGTGAACCTGAAACAAACGTACCGGAAACGCCGGATGTACCGAGTGAACCTGAAATAAATGCACCGGAAACGCCGGATGTACCAAGCGAACCTGAAACGCCGGATGTACCAAGCGAACCTGAAACAAATGCACCGGAAACACCGAATGTACCGGGTGAACCTGAAACAAATGCACCGGAAACGCCGAATGTACCGGGTGAACCTGAAACAGATGTACCGGAAACGCCGGATGTACCTGACGTGCCGAGTCAACCTGAGACAGATGCATCAGAAATACCGGATGCAAACAGAATTGAAACGCCGGGAACGGGAAATGTGCAAAACAGCGGGAATGCAGGAACGGAAACGACACCGGGCGGAACTTCTGTATCAGGAAGTCAGACAGGGACAAAAGAAGAAACAACAGTAGAAACAACAGTAGAAACAACTCCTACGGTAAATCCAGTCAGCGCAACGGTTCCATCTCCTAAAACAGGGGATGAAGGGCAGTTGGCAGTGTGGATTGTTCTTCTTGGAGTATCGCTGACAGCGGGTGTAGTTGTTATCGGAAAGAAAAAGTCCTTATATAGATAAATAGATAAGTATAAAATAATAAAAGCGAAAAGTGAATGAGTGCACTTTTCGCTTTTTGGTTTGCGCGCCATGGGCGCGCTCTAACGGGTGTAAGTCCCGAACACGCCCAGATAGTGGGAAGTGTATAGCTGAACAGCAAGTCCATCGTGAGGTGGAATCTGAAGAAAGTTGTAAGCAAATCTCTGGTCCGACGGACAGAAATCACATATAAGGCTAGGCTGTGAGAGATAAGTTGGCCAAAAGCAACGAAGTCTAATAACTATCACTTTTGTAGCAGCAGAGTAGATGTGGCGGATATATGGAGAGAAAGAGCGTGAACCTTAAGCAGGAGGTCTCACAGAGGTCTCATCAGCCTAGTAACAACGAACTGTGAGAAGTCAGCCGAGCCCATAGCAGTGAAGAAGTTTTTGTAATGGAAACGGAGCAAAGGGGCGAACAATCAATAAGTTTGAGTATGTTTCGTATTGCAGAAATGACAGCATCTGTCGTAACCAATCGGGGAAAGGGTGGTCAAATCAAGCGAGGCGGAAAGGAAAGAACACATGGACACAAGTAGTCTAATGGAGCAGATACTTTCTGGTGATAACCTCAATAAAACATATCTGCAAGTCGTACGAAACAAAGGTGCAGAGGGAGTGGACGGAATGAAGTACACAGAACTTCAAGAACATCTTGAAAAGAACGGAGAAAACATCAAGGACCAGTTGAGGTCAAGAAAATATAAACCTCAGCCGGTACGGAGAGTGGAGATCCCAAAGCCGGAGGGTGGCGTCAGAAACCTGGGAGTACCAACAGTAACAGACAGATTTATACAACAAGCTATAGCGCAGGTATTAACACCAATCTATGAGGAACAATTCAGACCAAGCGGACTGAAATACCTTGGGTTTGGATTCTGCTTTGACACAAGAGCACACCAGTTTAAGGCTAAGTCACATGCAAAATCAGTTGTGAAGTTTAAGAGAAGAATGAAAGTACTTACTTGTCGAAGAGACTAACTGCATTTGGATTAGTCTCAATGTTAGATTACTACACCGAAAGGTGTGTTACTTGTTAAGTTGATTGAACCGCCGTGTACCGGATGGTACGCACGGTGGTGTGAGAGGTCGGGGATTTATTAAAATCCCCTCCTACTCGATTTATGAAAAATATTTGGTAATTACAAATTAAGCAGATCGGAAAATTTGTGAATGGTCATTTTTGCATCAGGAACATTTCCGAATCCGTATTCGGCAAAAATAAACGGAATACCTGCAGCGTGGCAGGCGTCTGCATCGCCTTGTGTATCTCCGACATAAACAGGAGATGACAGGTGATTTCGATCGATCAGCATGCGAAGCGTTTGTCCTTTAGAAACGCCCGTTTCTCCGAAACAAAGATGATCTTTTATGAAATGTTCGATACCGATTGCCTGCATTGTTGCTTCGATATATCCGCATTGACAGTTGCTGACAATAAAAAGAGGGTATTTTTTAGAAAGCTTTTCAATAGTGTCAGCGACTCCTTCATAAATGATTCCGGGATGATTTTTTAAATAATTGTTTTCGAGCTCACAGCAGGCGGAAAGCAGAGAATCTTTTTCCGTTTCGGAAAGTGAGGGGAAAAGAATATCTCCGATGTCGGTCATTGTTTTCCCGAAAACACTTCCGAGAATTTCCCTGTCAAGTGTAATGTCGAGGGAAGAGAACTTTTTGATTGCCAAATTCCATGCGGCGGCAACAGAATCGGCAGAATCCCATAGTGTGCCGTCTACGTCAAAAATTATGCTGTCCATGTATATAATTCCTTTCATTTGTATGATCATATGATAACCATAGCATAAAATCAACCTTTTAAAAAGAGGCTTTTTAGTGTATACTTGAGTATGATTGTGAAACGGAGGTAATTGCTGCCATGCGAAAGAAAATCGTATTGATAGATGGACATAGTATTTTGAATCGTGCATTTTATGGAGTTCCCGATCTGACAACTCCGGAAGGTCTGCATACGAATGCTGTGTACGGGTTTTTGAATATTATGTTTAAAATATTAGATGAGGAGAAACCGGAGTATCTGACTGTTACATTTGATGTTCATGCGCCGACATTTCGTCATGAGATGTTTTCGGAGTATAAAGGAACGAGAAAACCGATGGCAGAAGAACTTCGTCAGCAAGTTCCCGTAATTAAAGAAGTGCTTGAAGCAATGAATATTTCTACAATAGAAAAAGCGGGGCTTGAAGCGGATGATCTGTTGGGAACGCTTTCACGCATGTGCGAAGAAAGCGGAATGGATGTATCGATCATATCAGGAGACAGAGATACGCTGCAGCTTGCCACTGAACATGTGAAGATTCGGATTCCGAAGACGAAGCAGGGAAAAACAGAGATTGAGAATTATTATGCTGCAGATGTTGTTGAACGATATAAAGTAACGCCGAGAGAATTTATCGATGTGAAAGCTTTGATGGGGGATTCGGCGGATAATATTCCGGGAGTTCCGGGGATCGGCGAAAAAACAGCAACAAAAATTATTATGGAGTATCAAACGATTGAAAATGCGTATGCACACGCGTCGGAATTAAAGCCGCCCCGGGCAAGTAAGAATATTCAGGAGTTTTGGGAACAGGCAAAAATGAGTAAAGTGCTTGCGACGATTGAAACACATGCGGATTTTGAGTTTGATATTGAAAAAGCGCATTATGAAAATCCTTATACGGAAGAAGCGTACAAAATTTTTGAGCGGCTTCGTTTTAAAAATATGCTTGGACGTTTTTCTATAGAAACGAAAGAAAATAAAATAGAAAAGATATTTCGAGAAGTTACGGAAAAAGAAGAAATAGAACGTATTTTTGCGATGGCGGAGAAAGCACAATGTGTCGGGGTAGCATTGTCAAAAGATGAAGGAAACGTACTCCCTCTTTTTGCACATCCTTCGGGATTCGGGAGAATTGCCATAGCTTGGAGTGAGAAAGATGTTGTTACGATTCCATGTGATCTTTCTACGGATATGGAATTTTTATTTGCAAAGTTGTCGCATGTTGCGGAAAAAGTGAGCTGTTTCTCAGTATGTGGTTTGAAAGAAATTCTTCCGTATATCAAAAATGTAAAGCAAAGCAGCGCGTTTGATGTGATCGTGGCAGCTTATCTGTTAAATCCTCTAAAAAGCGATTATACGTATGAAGATGTGGCAGAACAGTATCTTGGGATTGCAGGCGGGATACAGGCTGAACTTAATGTGAAGTGTTGTTATGAGGCCTACACGGCGTTTGCGGCGGCATCGGTTCTTGATAATAAATTAAAAGAAGCTGAAATGGATCGTCTTTTTTATGAGATTGAAATGCCTTTGGTTTTTACATTGTACGAGATGGAATCGGCAGGTGTGAAAGTAGAGGCTGAAGCTTTGAAATTGTACGGAGATCAGTTGGGAGAGCAGATCATACAACTTGAGCATCAGATTTATGAGATGGCGGGGGAAGAGTTTAATATTAATTCCCCGAAACAGCTTGGAGTTATTTTATTTGAAAAACTAAATATGCCACATGCGAAAAAGACAAAAACCGGATACTCTACAGCGGCAGATGTGTTGGAAAAACTGGCAGAAGAATATCCGATCGTAAGCAAAATATTAGAATATCGTCAGCTGGCAAAACTGAAATCAACTTATGCGGACGGTCTGGCGGTTTTTATCGGCGATGACGGCAGAATACACGGAAAGTTCAATCAAACGGTAACTGCGACAGGAAGATTGAGCAGTACAGAACCGAATTTACAAAATATTCCGGTGCGGATGGAACTTGGTCGGATGATCAGGAAAGTGTTTGTGCCAAAAGAAGACTGTGTTTTTGTCGATGCCGATTATTCGCAGATAGAACTTCGTGTTTTGGCTCATTGTTCGGGCGACGAGCAGTTGATCAAAGCATATCGGGAAGCGACTGATATTCATCGGATGACGGCGTCGCAAGTATTTCACACTCCGTTTGATGAAGTGACAGATTTGCAAAGAAGAAATGCAAAAGCCGTTAATTTCGGAATTGTGTACGGTATCAGTTCCTTTGGATTAAGTATGGATTTGAGTATTACAAGAAAAGAAGCGGCAGAATACATTGAGCATTATTTCGAGACTTATCCGGGAGTGAAAAAGTTTCTTGACGATTCGGTAGAAAATGCAAAAGAAAAAGGATATGCAGTTACGTTGTTCGGCAGAAGGAGACCTGTGCCGGAATTAAAATCGAGCAATTTTATGCAAAGGAATTTCGGAGAGAGAGTTGCGATGAATGCTCCGATACAAGGAACCGCAGCAGATATCATGAAAATTGCGATGATCGATGTCCATAAAGAACTTAAGAAAAGAAATATGAAATCGCGTATGATTTTGCAGGTCCATGATGAATTGCTTATTGAGGCAGAGTGTTCGGAAGTAGATGAAGTGAAAGAAATTTTAAGAGATAAGATGGAAAACGCCGTGAAATTGTCTGTTCCGCTAATTGTTGATATGCATACCGGGAAAAATTGGTATGAGGCAAAATAGACGATTTGTCGGGAAGCAGTATAAAGGATAGAAAATAGAATGAAAGTTTTAGGAATCACCGGCGGAGTTGGGTCGGGAAAGAGCGAAGTATTGGATTATTTGGAAAGCAGATATGGAGCTTATGTTTGTCAGATGGATGAAGTGGCAAAGCGATTGGAAAAAAGAGGAGAAATATGTTTCCGGAAAATCGTGGACAGGTTCGGAGAAGCGGTCGTCGGAACTGACGGGGAATTAGATCGTAAAAAACTTGGCGAAATTGTGTTTTCCGATGAAGGAAAACGGAAGATCCTGAATGAAATTGTTCATCCGCCGGTGTTGGATTATGTGAAGAAAGATATAGAAAAGCGAAAGAAGGAAGGGCGGAAGCTGTACGTGTTGGAATCGGCTCTTCTGGCAGAAGCAGGGCAGGAATTGTGCGATAAAATCTGGTATATTTATACAGAAGAAAATGTTCGGAGAATCCGCCTGGAACGATCAAGAGGGTATACTCAGGAAAAGATCACACAAATGATGGCATCTCAGCTTTCGGTGGAGCAATTTCGTGAAAATTGTACGGATGTAATTGATAACAGCGGAGATTTTAAAGAGACAAAAAGACAAATAGGAGCGAAGATACAATTATGAGAATGTGCAGCATTGCAAGTGGGAGCAGCGGCAACTGTATCTATGTCGGAAGCGATGATACGCATTTATTGGTAGATACGGGAATCAGCAAGAAAAGAATAGAAGAAGGGTTGAAAACATTAGAATTAAAAGGCGAAGATTTAGATGGGATCTTAATTACTCATGAACACTCGGATCATATTCAAGGATTAGGAGTATTCAGCAGAAAATATGAGATTCCGATCTATGCTACGCCGGGAACGATCATGGGGATCAAAAGTTATTCCGGTTTGGGGAAAATGCCGGAAGGACTATATCGCGAGATCCGTGCGGATGAACCTTTTGAACTGGGAGATATGACTGTAAAACCGTTTGCGATTTCACATGATGCAAATGAACCTTCGGGATATCGATTGGAGCAGGGAGGAAAATCAGTTGCGGTTGCAACGGATCTTGGAAAATACGACAGCTATACAGTCGAATGTCTGAGAAATCTTGATGCAGTTCTCCTTGAGGCAAACCATGACATTCATATGTTGGAAGTCGGAGGATATCCGTACTACTTGAAACAGAGGATTCTCGGTGACAGGGGACATTTATCAAATGAATTGTCAGGTCGTCTGCTTTGTGATATACTACATGATAATCTGAAACATATCGTGCTCGGGCATTTGAGCAAGGAAAATAATTACGCAAAACTTGCATATGAGACGGTCAAATTAGAAGTTACGCTGGCAGATAACGAGTACAAAGGCGACGATCTGGATATGTTCGTAGCGAACAGAGATACCGTTTCGGATATTATTACGGTTTGATCAAGGAGGAAAATAAAATGAAAAAATGTATTGTTACAGTACTTGGCAAGGATACAGTGGGCATTGTTGCAAAAGTATGTACATATCTTGCGGAGAATAAAATTAATGTTTTGGATATTTCACAGACCATTATTCAAGGATATTTTAATATGATGGTAATTGTTGATGTGACAGAACTTCCAAAAGATTTTACTCAGATGTGCGACGAGATGGAGAAACTCGGTGATGAGATCGGTGTCAGCATCCGTTGTCAGAGAGAAGATATTTTTGAAAAAATGCACAGATTATAAGAGAAGAGTTCATAAGACGACACAGGATAGAGAGGATAAACAATATGATCAATATGTATGAAGTTTCCGAAACTAATGAAATGATCGAGCATGAGAATCTGGATGTAAGAACGATTACGCTCGGCATCAGTCTTCTCGATTGTATTGATTCGGATCTGGAAGAGCTCAACCGTAAAATATACGATAAGATTACCGAGACGGCAAAAGATCTTGTATCTGTAGGTCGTGATATAGAAAAAGAATTCGGGATTCCGATTGTGAATAAACGAATTTCCGTTACTCCGATTGCTTTGGTCGGTGGTGCTGCATGTAAGAGTCCGGAAGATTTTGTGACGATCGCAAAAACGCTGGATAGAGCAGCAGATAAAGTAGGGGTCAATTTTATCGGTGGTTATTCGGCTCTGGTATCCAAGGGAATGACGAAAAGTGATGAGAATCTGATTCGTTCGATCCCTCAGGCGCTGGCGCAGACAGAAAGGATCTGCAGTTCCGTAAACGTAGGTTCTACAAAGACCGGGATCAATATGGATGCGGTACGCCTGTGCGGCGAGATTGTAAAAGCAACAGCAGAAGAGACGAAAGAAAGAGATTCTCTCGGGTGTGCAAAACTTGTTATTTTCTGTAACGCTCCGGATGATAACCCGTTTATGGCAGGTGCGTTCCTCGGAGTGACAGAGTCGGATGCGGTGATTAATGTCGGTGTCAGCGGCCCCGGTGTTGTGAAGAAAGCATTGGAAAAAGTTCGCGGAAAAGGATTTGAAGAGTTGTGTGAGACGATTAAAAAGACAGCGTTTAAAGTTACCCGTGTCGGACAGCTCGTGGCAGGAGAGGCGTCTCAAAGGTTAGGCATTCCGTTTGGCATTGTGGATCTTTCGCTTGCGCCGACTCCGGCAATCGGAGACAGCGTTGCGGAAATTTTGGAAGAAATCGGCTTGGAAAGAGTCGGGGCACCGGGAACAACGGCTGCTCTTGCGATGCTTAATGATCAAGTGAAAAAAGGCGGAGTTATGGCATCTTCTTATGTAGGAGGTTTGAGCGGCGCATTTATTCCGGTTAGTGAAGATCAGGGCATGATCGACGCAGTTCACGCCGGTTCACTTACATTGGAAAAATTAGAAGCTATGACATGTGTCTGTTCGGTAGGACTGGACATGATCGCCATTCCGGGGCATACAAGCGCAGCTACACTTTCCGGAATTATAGCAGATGAGATGGCGATCGGTATGGTAAACCAGAAAACAACGGCGGTTCGCCTTATTCCGGTAATCGGAAAAGATGTAGGAGATACCGCGGAATTCGGAGGACTTCTCGGATACGCTCCGATCATGCCGGTAAACGAATTCAGATGCGATGCATTTGTGAGCAGAAAAGGAAGGATCCCGGCTCCGATTCACAGCTTTAAAAATTAAACGGAAAAACAAGACAGAAGGAAATAAATGGTCTGAGATAGTCAGGTTTAAAGTGATAAAGGGAGAATGATATGAGTAAGATTGCGGTCGTAACAGACAGTAATAGTGGTATTACACAGGAAAGAGCGAAAGAATTAGGGATTTATGTACTTCCGATGCCTTTTTTTATTGATGGTGAGTTATATCTTGAAGACATCACACTGACACAGGAACAGTTTTATGAGAAGCTCAGAGCGGATTCGGATATATCTACTTCCCAGCCTTCCCCGGGAAATGTGATGGAACTGTGGGAAAGTGTGTTGAAAGAATATGATGAGATCGTATGTATTCCTATGTCAAGCGGACTTAGCAGTACATGCGAGACGGCAATGTCTATTGCGAGGGAATATAAAGGGAAAGTTTATGTTGTGGACAACCAGAGAATCTCGGTTACACAAGAACAATCTGTATATGATGCAATGTATTTGCGCGATAAAGGGATGTGCGCGGAAGAGATTAAAAATATTCTCGAAAAAGAGAAGCTGCAGGCAAGTATTTATATCACAGTTGATACGTTGAAGTATTTGAAAAAAGGAGGAAGAATCACTCCGGCGGCTGCGGCGATCGGAACTGTATTGAATTTGAAGCCGGTTCTTCAGATTCAGGGTGAAAAATTAGATGCATTTGCAAAAGTCAGAGGGTGGAAAGCGGCAAAGAAAACGATGCTGAATGCAATCGAAAAAGATCTCAATGAGCGTTTTGCAGATGTGAAAGAAGATATTATACTTGGTATGGCATATACATGTTCAAAAGAAGAAGCGATGGAATGGAAGCAGGAGATCATGAATCGTTTTCCGGGATATGAGTTTTTGGAAGCTCCTCTGTCATTAAGTGTTTCCTGCCATATCGGTCCTGGAGCAATGGCGGTGACATGTATCAAAAAAGTGTCGAGATAATGTTTCATAAAAAATAAAATAGAAAGACAAAAACGCATCTGCAGGATCTGAATATCCGGCAGATGCGCTTTTATAAATATCAAATTTTGAAACAGGCGCTTTCGGCTCTTTCAATCAGCCGATACCGCCAAAGAAAATTCCGAGAATGTAGACAAGTACTGCAACACCGCAGAATACATATTTTGTCATTGGTTTGAACCATTTTCCGATCGTGCGCACGCGACCGAGCTGAGCGGCATTTCTTGCAAATTTATCTCCGCATATCCAGAACATTGTAATTCCGGCAAGCAGTGCTCCGAGAGGGATTACATAGATGGAGATACTGTCCATCCATGCGCTTAAGAGCCCGCCTTCTACGAAGATTCCAACAGCGGCAGTGATGACGCCGATAAAAGTGATCGCAGATCGACGAGACCAGCCGAGCCGTTTTTGAAGCGCTTCTACCGGACTTTCTAAAAGGTTCATTAAAGAAGTGATTCCGGCAAAAAGTACGGCGAGGAAGAAGATAATTGCAAAAACTCTTCCTAACGGAATATCACGTATAACAGCGGGAATTGTAATGAACAAAAGTCCCGGTCCGGAGTTCGGCGCCATGCCGAAAGAGAATACGGCCGGGATGATAACAAGACCGGCTAGTAATGCGGCTGCTGTGTCAAAAAAAGCAACGTATTTGGCACTGCTTACAACATCTACATCAGATTTTAAGTAACTTCCGTAAACAACAGTTCCGCTTCCGGCAAGGGAAAGGGAGAAAAATGCCTGCCCCATCGCGTATACCCACGTGCGGGGATTGACCATTTCCGACCAGTCGGGTTTGAATAAGTACGAATACCCGGGCGCTGAACCGTCGAGGAAAGCAACGCGGACTGCAAGGAATAAAAAGAGAACAAAAAAAGCAGGCATCATGATGCGGTTTACTTTTTCGATTCCCCGGGCAACTCCGAATGACATGCAGAGCAAGACAAGGAAAAGACCTAAAAGATGCCACGGAATGCTGCCAAAGTCGCGGGAAAGTTCTCCGAATATGGCAGAAGGATCTTCTTCACTGATAATTTTTCCTGTGATCGAGTCGGCAAAAAATTTCAAGATCCAGCCGATGATGACGTTGTAACCGATTGCGATTCCGAGCGATCCGATAACGGGGATCAGCCCGATGAATGTGCCAAGTTTTGACCCCTTCATTTCATAAGCCTTCTTAAATGCGCCAAGAGGTCCGGACTGCATCGCGCGTCCGAATGCCATTTCTCCGATCACTCCGGTAAATCCGATAAGGACAACGAAGATGATATAGGGGATGAGAAATGCGGCTCCGCCGAATTCACCTGCGCGGTAAGGGAAGAGCCATATATTTGCCATTCCTACAGAGCTTCCGATGCAGGAGATGACAAACCCCCATTTGTTGTTGAATTTGTCTTCAGTTGTAATTTGTTTTGATTTCATAGTGTTAAACTCTCTTTCCTTTTCTTCTTCCGTACAGATGTGCTTTTATATACGGAAGATTCAGCAAAACAATCTTGGGAGTGCGTGCTGATTATACTATCATATCATGATTTAAAAGAAGATAAAACAATAAACGATAAGTTTGTCATTTTTCATGTCGGTTCCATAATTTGCGGAAAGTTAAAGCGGAAAGTTAAGAAAAATAAAGATTGACAAAGGAAAGTATGTGTGTTAGTATAATCTTTGCGTGAAGCAAAAAACAAAGTAGAGTATCCACTCTCACCATAGCACAAGCGCGTGACTATGGTCTGATAACGAAGAACTTCCTTTCGGATTTTCCGAAATGGTTTTATTGATTGTCGGGTGGATATGATATTCACTCGTTTTTTTGTGTTTCGCATAGGAAACCTGAAGGAATTCATTTGACGGAGGTATACGACAATTAGCGATTTAATGATTAACGAGCAGATCAGAGACAGAGAGATTCGTCTGATCGGCGAGGATGGGGAACAGTTAGGTATCATGTCAGCCCGTGAGGCTATGAAAATCGCTCAGGAAGCGGAACTTGATCTCGTGAAGATCGCACCTGCGGCTAAACCGCCGGTCTGCAAGATTATTGATTACGGAAAGTATAAATACGAGCAGGCAAGAAAAGAAAAAGAGGCGAAGAAGAAGCAGAAAACGGTCGAGGTTAAAGAAGTACGTCTCTCACCGAACATTGATACAAATGACTTGAACACGAAGATAAACAATGCAAAGAAATTCATTTCCAAAGGCAATAAAGTGAAAGTGACACTTCGTTTCAGAGGAAGAGAGATGGCGCACGTTCAGCAAAGTAAGCATATCCTTGATGATTTTGCCGAGACACTGGCAGATGTTGCGGTAGTTGAAAAACCGGCAAAAATGGAAGGAAGAGCTATGAGCATGGTTTTAGCTGAGAAACGTTAAGAACCGATATGCCCGGAATGAGATCCAAAGAGGCAGCACAATAAAGGAGGAAATTATCATGCCAAAAATCAAAACAAACAGAGCAGCAGCAAAGCGCTTCAAAAAGACAGGTACAGGGAAACTGAAAAGAAATAAAGCTTATAAGAGCCATATCTTAACAAAAAAATCGACAAAGAGAAAAAGAAATCTCAGACAGTCGACAATTACAGATGCAACAAACGTAAAGAACATGAAGAAGGTATTACCATATCTGTAAGAAGAAGTCTGATCGTGCGTATGAGATGTTGTCGGACGATACAGTGATTACAGAATAATGGTCTTATTTAAGGAGGATTAAGAAATGGCAAGAATCAAAGGCGGAATGAACGCTAGGAAGAAACATAACAGAACATTGAAATTGGCAAAAGGATATAGAGGAGCTCGTTCTAAACAGTACAGAGTTGCAAAACAGTCTGTAATGAGAGCACTTACATCCGCATATGCAGGAAGAAAGCAGCGCAAACGTCAGATGAGACAGCTTTGGATTGCACGTATTAATGCAGCGGCAAGAATGAACGATCTGTCTTACAGCAAATTCATGCACGGATTAAAACTGGCAAACGTTGATATTAACAGAAAGATGCTTGCTGAGCTTGCAGTAAATGATAAAGAAGGTTTCGCAACACTTGCAGCTCTTGCAAAAGAAAAACTTGCATAATAAAAGTAAGAACAAAAAGACTCCCGAACAGTTATACTGATTGGGAGTCTTTCTTGTAAGTATATTTTGTTTTGATGAGTTTTTGAAAAGTTTTTGAAAAGATGAAAAGAAAAGTAAAAAAATATTGACATTTATATTTTAACGTGATAAAGTGGCTGTAAACCGATGAGGAAGAGCAAGTAATTCCGATAATCAGTTTCACAGAGAGCCGTAGATGGTGGAATGCGGTATACTGACTTGGGATGAATGGGCTTCTGAGGGCAAGCTGAACATTTGAAGTATAGAAGTAGGTGAGCCGGAGAGATAACTCCGTTATAAAAATGGGCATATGTTAGTATGCGTGAGTGGATGTGTTTTCACATCAAGCCGGGTGGCACCGCAGGAGTTTTGATATATAATTTAGAATTACGACTCTTGTCCCTGCAATAGTATCATTGTGTGGGACAGGAGTTTTTTATATTATTAAAGAAAGAATTTATGATGTAAAAGATATTTTGAGAATTGTCTGTAAAGGAATCATATCCGGGCAAGTTAAAGTTCCACAAAAATTCAGAGGTATATAAAGAAAATTTTGAAAGGAGAATAACAATGAGTGAGAAGAAGATCCCTTATAAAATTTATTTGGAAGAAAGTGAGATGCCGAAGACATGGTATAATGTCCGGGCAGATATGAAAAACAAGCCGGCGCCCCTTCTGAATCCGGAAACATTTAAGCCGATGACAGAAGAAGAATTAAGCGTTGTATTTTGCGAGGAATTAGTGAAGCAGGAATTGGATAATGAAAATCGTTATATAGAAATTCCGGAAAAAATACGTGACTTTTACAAGATGTATCGTCCGGCGCCGCTGATTCGTGCGTATTGTCTTGAGGAAAAATTACAGACACCTGCAAAAATTTATTATAAATTTGAAGGGAATAATACAAGTGGAAGCCATAAGCTGAATTCGGCGATCGCCCAGGCATATTATGCGAAAGACCAAGGCTTGAAAGGCGTGACAACGGAGACGGGAGCGGGACAGTGGGGAACTGCTCTGTCAATGGCATGTTCTTATCTTGATTTGGACTGTAAGGTGTATATGGTGAAATGTTCCTATGAACAGAAACCATTCCGAAGAGAAGTAATGCGTACTTATGGAGCGAGTGTTACTCCTTCACCGTCTGAAACAACAGAAGTGGGAAGAAAAATTTTGGCAGAGCATCCGGGAACTTCAGGAAGCCTTGGATGTGCCATTTCCGAGGCTGTGGAAGTGGCTACACATACGCCGGGATACCGCTATGTGCTTGGAAGTGTGTTGAATCAAGTTCTTCTTCATCAGTCAGTGATCGGGGTTGAGTCAAAGATTGCAATGGATAAGTATGGGATCAAGCCGGACATTATTATCGGATGTGCAGGCGGAGGATCCAACTTGGGAGGTCTTATCTCCCCGTTTATGGGAGAAAAATTAAGAGGAGAAGCCGATTACCAGTTTATTGCGGTGGAGCCTGCGTCCTGTCCTAGTTTGACAAGAGGCGTTTACGCATATGATTACTGCGATACAGGTATGGTTTGCCCGCTTTCTAAAATGTATACATTAGGCAGTGGATTTATTCCGTCTGCAAGTCATGCGGGAGGATTGAGATATCATGGTATGAGTTCTGTTTTATCGCAGCTTTACGAAGATGGATATATGGAAGCTCGTTCGGTAGAACAAACAGAGGTATTTAAAGCGGCAGAGAAGTTTGCGAGAGTAGAAGGCATTCTGCCGGCTCCTGAAAGCAGTCATGCGATTAAAGTTGCGATTGACGAAGCTCTTAAATGTAAAGAAACAGGGGAAGAAAAAACGATCTTCTTCGGACTGACAGGAACAGGATATTTTGATATGTATGCATATGAGAAATTCCATGACGGAAAGATGAGTGACTATATTCCATCTGATGAAGAGTTAAAAGAGGCTCTTGCAAAACTTCCGAAAGTGCCGGAAAACTTATAAATATAGTTTCAGCTCGGTGTTTGAAAATTGAAAAATGCAGATGTAAAAATCACTTTGAATTGTCAATGTGATTAAGGAGGCTTTTCACAAGATTTTTACATCTGATTAAAAAAAGTGTGTCAATAACTTATGAAAATGTCACTTTTTAATATAGAAATTTATTTGAAAAAATGTCACTTTCATAAAAGGGCTAATGCCCTTTTATGAAGCTGACTGCTGCTTCTCGAAAAATAGCTCATATAAAAATTTAAGTGACAGATTATAATCCTCCATCCACCAGATTGCTTTCCATTCATCACTGCTGTGACGCAGCTGAAGGTGTGGTTCTACTGTTTTTGACACTTTTTGGGGAACTTCTGTATTGGCATTTTTGTTCTGAGGTTTCAGATAACGGATGGTATTATAGATTCGTCCGCCGTACTCTACACGAATTCCAAAACGTGGGTTAATTAATACAGTGATCTCACGGCGGGCATTGATAATCGGAAATCCCTCATCTAGGATTTGAAAACACCGATTTTTAAACGAAAATGTCCCGGCTGCATCTGTTTTTCTCGTGTGCTTTACACAAAGGATGGAATCCAGATTCAAATCTTTTGCGGCAGAGACAAAAATAGACTCTGCTTCCGGCTCAACGGCAAACCTCTGATTGAAAAGTTCCCTGTACTCTGTTTCCAGAAAACGGTTTGCTTCTGACACAGTAGTAATCCCACGTTTTGCGAACTCAACAGGGAGCCTGCTCTGCAGTGTGACCCATAAACGTTCAATCCGCCCCTTTGCCTGAGGAGTCTTTGCGAAAATAAGGTCAATGCCCAATTCGTGCAGGGAACGTCCGAACTGGGTAAGATGGACAGTCTTGCCTGCGATTAGTTCATCAACAGTCAGCTTTCCGGTTTTAGGAGAACGGAAGATGGTATGGTTGTCAGAATAAACCGTCTGTGGGATGCCGAAATCAGAGCAGCATTGACGCATGGTTTCCAGATAACCGTAAAGGCATTCATTCTGTGTCAGGAAAAGTCCGACGACCTGCCCGGTAGCATCATCGATAGCACCATGAAGGGCGTATTTGATATTTCCCCCAAACCACTCGTAAGGCGTGGCATCGATCTGGATGAGCTGTCCGGGATGGGGCTTACGTTTGCGCCGATGTGTGCGGTGTCGGATTTTTTTCTTTTTAGGGCTTTCAAAACCAGCATTTTTTAGTATACTGGAAAGAGCAGAGTAGGAAAGTTGAATTCCGAAATCTGCAGAGAGTATATCTTTGAAATGGAGGAAGTTGGCATTAGAGAATTCTGGGCGGGAATAAATCTTAAGGACAGCTTCCTTCAATTCGTCAGAAACGGAGTGAACGGGTTTTCTACCGGTATTTTTATGAATGAGGGATTGAGCGCCAGAGGTAAGGACTCCTTTCTTTAAGCGTGTGATCTGGCGTGTGGAGAGACCCAAAAGTTCAGCAGCCTGTTGTCTGGAAATAGACTTGTCAATGAAACGGTTGATGACAGTCAGCGTTTTCAGTTGTTCTTGTGACAATGTAATTTTACC
>NZ_DS264356.1:0-2612 GCF_000153925.1 [Ruminococcus] torques ATCC 27756 | reverse complement strand
TCATGAAATATTTTTCCCGAAATAATTCAAATATCCCGCCACTGCGATCATCACCGCCAACGCAGCTATGATAATCTGATTTTCTTAAATACTCGTTCACTTCACAAGCCTCCTTTTATGTATCATCCCCGTTTCATTATTTTTATCTTATGCGCTTCCACACCAAATAATGCCTGTACCGCTTCTGTAAGATTACGGGCAACAACTGCATCACCTCCTCCGTCCGCAATCACAATCACCCCTTCAACTTCCGGCGTCAGTTCTTTGCTTACATAAGGAACAGATGCTCCGTCTGCCGTCTGCTCATATACGCTGATTTTCTCCGACGTACTTTCCGAATCTTTCCGAACATTGCCGTCGGATGTCTCTTCTTGGGTCTGCGTACTTCCTGAATGATCTTTTTCAATCAATTTCTGTCCGTTTGATTTAAGCGTCACCATCACGGTTACTTTTCCTGCTCCTTTCACCTGCGACAGCACGGAAGATGTTTTTTCTTCTATGTATGTTTCATATTCTCCCGTTTGTGAATTTTTATTTTCTTTTCTTTTATTTTCATCTAATCCGCCTTTTTCCGAAGTCGGGGCAGAGGAACCGGTCGGAAGAACAATAACAAACAGCAGCGCACCAAGCAAAAACATAATGAGAAACATATTTTTCTTCGGAAACTTTTCCCCGTTTTTTAATGCCTTAATATACTCTTGAGCCTTTTTCAAATCCATCTTTTATCGACTCCTTTCCGGCATCTGTATCCGCTTTTTTTGTTCCTGTATGTTCTTCCTCTTTATTTTCTTCTATATAATTTTTCAGCATTTCCTCATAAGAGTTCCCGGCCTCTTCCAGTTCTTTTCTTTCTTTTTCATATACCTGATTACTGTAGATTGCTCCGAATGTTTCTTTCATGCCAAACACACTTAAGACCGGCATAAAAATAAGAACGATCAATACAAGACCGGAAAAAAAACGAATATATCTTTCATAATCTTTTCCCGGTACCGCATGAAGCATCGCCGTCACTACAACAAGATATACTGCTATATTTTGAATCCATTTATATACTTCTTCAAGCATTTTTGCCTCCTTTTAACGAAACAAAGCATACACATATGTATTTTCAGTCCTGCACTTTTTGTTCTTTATATAGTTATCATTTTTCATATTTCATGTAGTTACTCCGGCCACAACCGCTATTGTAAGCAAAAATTAAAAATCATACTGTAAAAATAACGGAAACTATCATTTCATACCCCTCGCTCACTCCGCGGATACAAGCGGTAATTCTTTTGTCCGAAACCCGGCTGTACCGCTGCCGCCGCCATTTTATACAAAAGCGCAGACAACAACATTTGCAGAATCGGAACCCGCACATATTAAAACCGCTATAAAAGCTCCTGCCATTCCGATTCCGTTTTTAATCAAAACAATCGTTCCCATTGTCACTTCCGCCATTCCTCCCATCACATTTCCTATCCACGGAAGTGCCTCTGCCGTCCTTGTAAGCGCACTTCTTTTTACCGTATCTATCGCAGGTGCCAACAGCCCTTGCACAACATTCACCCCGACAATACATGCAACGATCGTACGAAGCGTCCATGTCACCGCTTTTTTCAACAGATCGGCAAATTCAGAAAAGAGATCTTCTTCCGTTAAGTTTCCAAGCATTTGCACCATAATATAAACATTTATCACCGGGAAGAGAAACCTTACGATCACAAGCTCTGAAATATAAATCAGAAAAAGAATCAAATTATAAAAAAAGATTGAAGTCGCGCTTCCCGACGAAAACGCCACCGCAAGAAAATATCCGGGACAAAGAACTCTCATAAACGTCGTAAGAGACTCCAATTTTTCACTGATTCCATAAACCGCCGTCCGAAAAGACATCAAACAAAGCGTGATCAAAAGCATATATACAACGTAAAAACTTATTCCCGAAATCTGTCTGCTTTGAAAAGCTCCCGCAAAATTGCTGAATACAGCCGCCATAACGGCAATCAATATAATATAAACGAGAGTTTTTTTGCTGTACAAAAACTCATAGGCTATCTCGTCTCTTATGTATCCCGTAAGCAATTCTAACATTTCCCCCGGCTCTCCTGACAGAAAAGAAAATACAACTTCTTCAAAGGAAATTTTCTCTTTTGGAAACAATTCCGATAGACTTTTTTCAATTTCTTTAAAATCAAACTCTTCTTCCAATATTTTTGTTTCCGCTGTTTCTATGCTTTTTTTATCCGATTGAAAATTATCCGTTTCATCTGCCCGGACGATCCTTGTCCCGAACCCAAATACGAGAAGCGTTAAAAATAATGTAAAAAGAAATCTCCCTTTTCTTCCTTTCATGACAGAAACTCCCTGACTGTTTCAAGCAAAGCTGTCAAAACCGGCATCCCAAGCGCCAATATCGTCAGCTTTGCGAACGTTTCTATCTGTCCCGCAATCGTTTGATATCCTGCATCTTTGCAAATTCCGGAAGCAAATTCCGCAATATAAGTAATGCCGACCATCTTAAGAATTACGGAAAAATAGCTTGTTTCAAGTTGAGCGTATGCTATAAGTTCTTTTACAGTACGAACGAAAATACCAGAATCCACCACAGGGCGAGATCATCGAAG
>NZ_DS264357.1:5582-8182 GCF_000153925.1 [Ruminococcus] torques ATCC 27756 | reverse complement strand
GCCTTCGCCCCTGTGGTGGATTCCGTTTCTGATGTGCCTGTCGATGGTGTTTGCAGTTCCGGTTAAGAAAATGCAGAAGCAGAACAGACGCAGGATGAAGCAGTATGTGATGCACAGCAAAATGAGGATGTAGAGGATATACAGATACCGGATTCGCAGGAGGATGTACCGCATGACATAACTGTAGGTGATGAGGCCGGTACGATCACTCTGAAAAAAGACGGAACACCGGAATATGGGGAAGCCGCTTTTTCGACAGAACAGACAACGGTTCGTTATCGTCTGAATGTTGAGGAAGACGGGCAGTATTACTTTGAGTTAATTAGAGATTGGAGTGTAAACGCATATATCTCTATTATTGAAAAGAAAGAGGATGGCGATACATGGCTGCCAGGAGAAGAAAGCCGATATGAACTGCACAAAGGCGGAGAGTATTATCTGGAGATAACGAATAATTCTGCAGAATCTGTACAAACCTTAAAGTGGTATGCAGGAAAAGTAAGAGATATTAAGCCTGGAGAATTTGAAGCGGAATTAAGCGAAAATGTAAAAGAGATTTATTACAATCTGACAGTGGACGAGACCGGATGGTATCGTTTCGATTCGGGTTCTTTGTCAATGGGTATTAAAGACAAAGAGACCGAGGAATTTGTTTCCGCATGGTCGTTCTGTAAATTAGAATCAGGTCATACTTATTATATTACTGTAAGTAAGAGCGAGGTAAATCCGGGAACGTCAAGTAAATGGAGCGTCAAAAAAGGGAAAGCGATTTCTGTAGAATTGGGACAAGTTAACCGAAATGAGAATTCAAAAGAAGTTTATTATGTGTTTGTGCCGGAAACGACAGGGAAATATACTGTAAAAGAAGGGGCAAGTGTTTATGATGAAAATTGGAAAACGCTTGGAATCGCATATTCTGTACCGTTGACCGCAGGGAAAACTTATTATTTTACAGTGGACAGGGCTCAATATTGGAGTATCCAAAAATATGAAGAAAGTGAAAAGGAAACGATAGCGGTACAGACAGGAACAACGTATACTACGCCGTTTGATAAGAACAGGGAGATTAATTATACGTTTACTCCGGATACGACGGCAATATATCGTTTTCGATCTCAGCAGGATAATGCAAGTCTGTCTATAAAGGAATGCGACTGGCAGACAGGATTCGGAAGTTCGAGTGGCAAGATAGATTTCTTCATTGCGCTTGAGAAGGGAAAAACTTATGAATTCTCGATGGTAAGCCTGGATAAAAGTGAGATCCAATGGAATATTACAAAAGCAGGTACGAAAACTGCTAACGAAGGAACAGAGTATACGACGACAAAAGAGGAGACAACAGTATATGATTTCGTTCCGAGTAAGTCGGGAGAATATATGTTTTCTTCAAAAGATGGGGGAACAGGAAAAGTATATAGTTCAGATTGGAAAGAAATAGAAGGGTGCTTGTATGATGGAGCTGCAGAGTTCGGCATGAAGGTTTCATTAGAGCAGGGAAAAACATATCATTTGGGCATTGCGTTATCAGATAAAGAAGCAAAATGGAAGATTGAACCGGTAAAAGAGTCATCTGATTATACATATCGTGTGCTGTCTGATAATACAGTAGAGATTTTGAAATATTCCGGAGTAGAAAGTAATGTAACAGTACCGGACAAGATCGATAATAAGGTAGTTAAAAGTGTCGGTTACGGAGCGTTTGCGGAGAATGAAAATATTGTCGGCGTAACGATTCCGGCACAGGTTACAGATTTACAGTACGGAGTATTTGCATCATGTGCAAATTTGGAAACAGTTACATTTAAAGAAGGAAGCAAATTACAGAAAATTGCCGCAAGAGCATTTGAAAACTGTTCAAAGCTTCATTCGGTCAGTCTGCCTGACAGCGTTCAGACAATCGAAGAAAACGGATTTGCTCACTGCAAAAATCTTGGACCGGTAGATCTTGGAAACGGATTAAAAAATATTGAAAACAATGCGTTTTACTATTCGGGAGTGACGAAGGTTCGTATTCCCGGCAGCACGACAGAGATCGGAGCAAGTACATTTTACGAGTGCAGATCGTTAAACGACATTACTCTTGGAAGTGGTTTAAAAGGAATTGAATCCGGAGTATTTTATCATTGCAGTAATTTGAAACAGATCGAGCTGCCGGATAATATTACTTATATTTCAGATAATGCATTTGGCGGCTCGGGATTGACGTCTGTAGAGATACCGGACTCAGTGACAAGTATCGGCAATCTGGCATTTTACGGCTGTCAATCATTGAAAAAAGCAGTAATCGGAAATAATCTTGCATATATAGCGAATAACGCATTCGGCTCATGTGCATTGACGGAAATCATGTGGGGAGATAAGGTTGAGAAAATAGGAACAGAGTCATTTTCCAATAATAAAAATCTTACGACAGTTTCGCTTCCGAACAGCATAACAGAGATTGAGTATGGGGCGTTTAACGGATGTGAGAATCTGAGCGACATTGAAATTCCGGATTCGAGTAGAGGCAATCGGGCGGTTTTGCATTTGACAATGAGGGAAGCGGCATAAGAGATACGAATACTAAATGGTATGACGCACAGGCTTGAACGGAGAACGTA
>NZ_DS264357.1:4508-5482 GCF_000153925.1 [Ruminococcus] torques ATCC 27756 | reverse complement strand
GTCTCGCCACTGTGGTGGATTCGCAGGATATGCATTCTATATGCAGGGAAATGTGACAGAAGTTGTGATTCCGAACAGCGTGAATAATATCGGAGAAGTGGCGTTTATGGGATGTGAATCTTTGAAGACAGTCACAATCCCCGAATCTGTAAAAGTGATCGGAAGAGAGGCTTTAGGATATTTGTCGAGCAAGCAATATGAGCAGGGATATAAGGTAGAAGGATTTACAATCCGGGGAGTAGCAGGATCGGCTGCGGAGAAGTACGCAAAAGAAAACGGATTTACGTTCGAGGCGATGAAGCCGGATTATATAAAAGGTGATTCAGATTCGGACGGAAAAGTGACGATCTCAGACGTTCGTACTACTTTGAGGTATGTATGTCAGAAGGTTGAGTTGGACGAGGAGCAGAAACTTGCCGCAGATGTGGAAAAGGACGGAGTTATAAACATTAAAGATTTAAGGAAAGTATTGAGATTTGTATGTAACAAAATAGAAGAACTGTAAAAGTGATTGAAAGAGATTCAATTATACAGACTGCCGCTTGCGATTTTATATGCAAGCGGCAGTTTTGTTGTATCAAGAAAACCACGCGATAGTCGCGTGGTTCCGTGAAAGCTTTAGCGGTGTATTCAGAAATAAAAACTCCTAATGTGTATAATAAAAACGTGACCTGCCAGTTACGTAAATAAAAACACATTAGGAGGACCGTATAATGTCAGAACAAAATACAGACGTAAAAAGCTTAGCACATACAAAATGGAATTGCAAATATCATGTAGTGTTTGCACCTAAATATCGAAGGAAAGTATTTTATAACGAAAAGAAAGAATCAATTCGTGAAAATAATCCCGAACACTGTGCCAATGGAAAGGTGATGAAAATCATCGAAGGAGAATATGTCCGGATCATATTCATTTTACTTCTGAGTATCCTGCCCATAATGAGCGTTTCTCTATTCTTGGCATACTTAAAA
>NZ_DS264357.1:0-4408 GCF_000153925.1 [Ruminococcus] torques ATCC 27756 | reverse complement strand
TGAACATCACCCGCCTAGGCGGGTGGATGTTTTATTATAGAAAATTAGGTAAATTGCGAAACAAGTCCGCAATCCTGACTGAAAACAGGCGAAGGCTCCTGTCATGCAGGATTCTTGGGATAGGAAGTGAAAATCGTTCATTTCTTGGCACAACAAATAAACCTCATGGGCTTATGAAGTTGGTAAGTCCTATGCTATGAGTGGTTTTAAACTTCGTATGTATTGATGCTGGTGAATTTTATCAGCAACCATGACAGTTATTAACTGAGAAATTCCTGCAAGCAACAAATCTGCATGTAGTGTTTTCTCATTTTGGGTTTTACGACCGGCAATACAGAAACTGTCTTTAAAATGGTTGATTGATTTTTCAACGTTTACACGGATTTTATAGGTCTCATCCCATTCTACGGAACCACGTTCCACACCGGGATAGGCACGCAGATTCTTTTCGGGGTAAATGTAAATCATTCTTCCACAGGAAGATGTGGTACAGGGGTTCTCACAGCGGCAGACACGGCGTTTCGTTTTGGTTTCACGGTTGTATTCCCATTTCATTTTAGGGCATACAAACTTCATGCTGGGAAGTTTGCTTCTCAGATGAGATTTACTCCCTTCCCGTTTCATAGGAAGTGTGGAATCATGCGGACAGCAAGGAACACCATTTTCGTTGAAGGTGTAGCCATTTTCTTCCATTGATAGTTTTGTCCGGAGTGGAATAAATGCTTTTTCAAAGCCAAGATCATCCAAAAGGGCTTTGTAGATTTCAATGGTATCAAAAGCGGCATCGCCTAGAAAAGTTTTAGGGTTGATCAAAGGATGCTTCTGAAAGAAATCAATCAAAACAGGGAGCAGTGCCTTAGAGTCCGCAAGTGATTTATCTTCATCTGGTGAATCGGATTTCTTTTCAACAATGATATTAGGATGAGCATTTAGGAAATCTTTATTGTAGAAGGTAATATCGCGAACAATACCAAGACCATTAGTGACAATACCAAACTTATAGGCATAGCAGAAATGTCCGTTGATGTACATCTGTTGGATAGCTGGGTTAGCAGTAGCGTGTGCAGGCATTGAGCCGTAAGCAGCTTTGTAAGGATCAAAGTTTTTATCAAAGTTGTGAGCCTTTGCAAAGGCCTTTAACTGTTTTATGATACGGTTTGCGTATTTCGGATTATTTTCTGTTACCCATGCCTCAATTCCAGAAGTATCAAAGATACTCATGGAAGCAAGGTTAGAATCAATACGTTGGCAGATCGGTTCAGTGATATCAACTAAGTGATCGAACATCGATTGTAAGTCCATAAGAAAGTCCTGTTTAAAGCGGGTAAATTTTGAGGCATCAGGAACAACACGGAAGCCACAGAAATCCCGTAGTTCCTGAGAATATTTTAAAAATATAATCAGAAGAGTATCTGTCGGGATTGAGAAAATGCGCTGAATAAGGAGAGCCTTAATCATAGGATAAAGTGGATGCTTACGAGGTCTTCCTGTAGAAGCGTGAAAATGAGTAACAAAAGAAACAGGAACAATTTCATCAAGATTAATGGTTTGGTCAAGTAGAGAAAGAAACTGATATTTGTCATTATCGAATTTATTTTGGCAATCTTCAAAAACTTCTGCCAAAGTGAGCTGCTTATATGGGTATCATATAGGTACATCTCCTTTCGGGTGGTTGGTTTATAGTTTCTAGGCAACTCTATTTTACCACAATCCGTTGAGGAGATGTTTTGTTTTATAAAAGTTAAAATGCCGTATTTATGCGGCTTGTGGCGTTTCGCAAACACCTAAATTATAGAAAATAAATGAAAGGAGAGACGCGTATGATCACAAAATTTGAGAGAAAAGTGATCGCAGGACTTACAGCTTTTCTGATGTGCCTGTCGATGGTGTTAGCAGTTCCGGTTTCTGTAAATGCAGAGGCAGAACAGACGCAGGATGAAGCGGTAAGTGGTGCAAAGCAAGAGGAGACAGTGAGTGATGTGCAGATGCAGGATGAAACTGTAAATGATGCACAGCAAGACGTAACTACGGGAGAGGAAGTTGAAGAAGGTGCGGCCGGAGATATACAGAAATTGCCGGGGATGAGCGCAGAAAGCACAGATGCAATGCCTGAATACAACGTCACAAGAAGATGTGATAGGAAGTATTACTCTCAAGAAAGACGGCACGGAAGAATCCGGTTCGATTATGCTGCAGGAAGATCAGACATCTGTTCGTTATCAGTTGAATGTTGAAGAAGACGGGCAATATTATATTACGGCAACAGGTGATAATTATTGGAGTACGTATGCGAGCATTACGGAAGAAACCGAAGACGGAACACAAGATGTGGAGATTATCAATTCACGAGTTGAACTTCGTAAAGCAGGAACATATTATTTGGAATTATCAGATTATTCATCAGAATCTCAAAAAATTATAAAATGGAAAGCCGGAAAAGTCAAAGATATTACCCCCGGAGAATTTGATATAGAGTTAAATGAGGAGAAGCCTGAGGCGTACTATAGATTGACAGTGGATGAATCCGGGGTTTATTATGTGCGTTCTGTAAAGGGGATGTCAGTTAAGATAAGAGACACACAGACAGGAAATGAAATTTTATCTTCATCGTCTTTTTATAAATTAAAAAAAGAGAATGTTTATGAGATTACACTCGGAAGATACAGTTGGGAAAACGCTTCAGGAAAATGGGGAATTCTGAAAGGAATCGAAAAAGAAGTAGAGTGTGACAAAGTGTATATTAATGAGACAGATGGCGTTTACTATAAGTTCGTTCCGAAAACGACAGGATATATAGTGTAGAAGGCGGTTTTTATGACGAAGAGTGGAATCAGATTTATTCCGAAGAAATGCTTGCCGGGAATGCGTATTATTTAGCGCCGTATGGAAGATATTGGTGTATTAAACAGTCTGAATATACTCCGATTGATCCGGGTGGTTCTGGTGGAAAAGTACAGGTCAAAGTAGGCGAGACGTATACTCATGATATGAGAAAAGGCGGTTTTTATGAGTTTATACCGGAAGAAACGGCAAGTTATCATTTCCGCTCTAATGAAAATGTGAAACTGGAAGTTAAAGAGAGGATATTCGAGATAAACGGTATCGGAACTTTAGAAGGCAAAGTTGACTATTCAGTAGTTATGAGAGCCGGATCTGTATATTGGATACATTTGTACGAGATGGATGCAGCAACAGTTACATGGACGATTGAAAAAACAAAAACAAAAACTGCGGTGACAGGAACAAAATATACTGCTGTAAAAGGCGGATCAGACACATATGATTTTGTACCAAGTAAATCCGGAGATTATTCTGTTTCTTTTAACGGAAAAGGCGGAGTTTTAGTATATGATGACGCATGGAATGAGATAAAAAAATATTATCCTGAAGAAGCAGACGGAAGCCGTGTTGTTCTTTCGCTGGAACAGGGACAAAACGTATCACTTTGCTGTTGCAGCACTAGAGAAAGATATGCAATGGGAAATCGAATCAGCTAAAACAAAAAACGGAGTCGTATACACAAATTTAGCTGATAATACAGTAGAGATTTTGAAATATACAGGAACGGAAAGTAATGTAACAATACCGGATAAGATTGACAATAAAGTCGTAAAAACTCTTGGAGCTGAATCATTTACAGAGAATGAGACGGTAGTAGGAGTTACGATTCCGGCACAAGTTACGAATCTGCAGTACGGAGCGTTTGCATCATGTACGAATTTGAAGAAAGTAACTTTCGCACAAGGCAGTCAACTGAAAAAAAATCAAAGAAGAAACATTTGAACACTGTCAAAAGTTAGAAGAAATACATATTCCCGACAGTGTTACACAAATAGAGAAGGGAGCGTTTTATTATTGTCGGTCTTTGAGCAAGTTAACGCTAGGGAAGAAGCTTGAGGTAATTGATAACAACGCCTTTGAAGGCTGCAGCAGTCTGAAACAGATTGAAATTCCTGATTCTGTGGAAAGTATCGGAGAGGGAGCATTTACATATTGCACTTCTCTTGAACATGTGACGATTGGAAATAAACTGGCATATGTAGCGAAAAGTGCATTTTCATGGTGTAACCTGACGGAAATTACATGGGGAGACGGAATTGCAAAAATCGGAGACAGTGCGTTTGCTTGTAACCAAAAACTTACGACGGTTTCGATTCCTGATACAGTAACGGAACTTGAATACAAAGCGTTTGCCGGATGTGTAGAGTTAAGTGATATTGAAATTCCTGATTCGGTAGAAGCAATCGGAGGCTATGCATTTGAGAAGTGGGATATATATAATGAAGGTGGGGACACTGCATGGTATGACGCACAGGCTGACGGTGATGTGTATGCCGGAAAAGTTTACTACAAATATAAAGGAACAATCGCAGAAGGCGGTACTGTCAATCTGAAAGCCGGTACGAAA
>NZ_DS264358.1 GCF_000153925.1 [Ruminococcus] torques ATCC 27756 | reverse complement strand
CACCTAATTTAATTAAAAGAAAAGGAGAAATATATCATGGCTTTTAAAAATGTACCAAATATCATTATCGAAAACGCTCGCATTATCTTTCGTAATTTCAGAGGAGAAGAATCAAAGTATAATCGCGCGGGTAATCGGAACTTCTGTGTCATCATCGAAGATCCGGAGCAGGCAGAGAAACTTTCCAATGATGGATGGAATGTAAGACTGCTGGCTCCGAGAGACGAGGACGAAGAACCGAGACATTATATCCAGGTGGCAGTCAGCTTTGAGAATATCCCGCCTAAGGTATATATGATTACTAGAAAAACAAAAACACCGTTGGATGATGAATCCATTTCCTCTTTGGACTATGCGGAGATTCGGAATGTTGATTTGACGATTCGACCGTATTCTTGGGAAGTGAATGGTAAGACCGGTATTAAGGCTTATCTGAAGACGATGTATGTTACTATCGAAGAGGATGAGTTTGCTGAAAAGTATGCAGAGGAAGAAGTTTAATTCCTCTAAAATATAAAAATAGGGTGCTTGCTATCACCAAGCAGGGTAAATGTCCTAAGGTAAAAGGAAACAGCCCTCTATTTTCGTGAAAGGAGAAAAACTATGGTATTTTGGAATCAGAAAAAGAAGCGAACCACAGCGAAACCGAAAACAACTGCTTCTATTTCTAAACCCAAAGTAGGTAGCGTAAAACAAGAACTAAATATTCCGCCACAACCTAAGAAAACAGATATACCAAAGCCTAATAAAGTTCCTAAAAATGAGGATATTAAAAAGCAATTTCTAAAAACATTTAATCAGTTGACTTACCAGCACCGATCATGGGATGTATGGCGGGATTTCATCATAATGTTTGCCTGTTCTTTATCGAATCCAGTGGATAAATTCCACTATGAAGAACGGGAAAAACGATATTTGAAAATTATTAAAAAATACAATAAGCGGGAGCAAGAGCAGTTCCCGGAATTGGCTGCCTATGTAGTTATGGCTTTGGAAGAAAATCCAGAGCAGGACTTTCTAGGCAGTATTTTTATGGAGTTGAACTTGGGTGACAAATCCAACAGTCAATTTTTTACTCCATATCATGTGTGTGAATTGATGGCAAAAGTGACCGAAGAGGATGTTGTTGCTGTTGTGAAAGAGAAAGGCTATATAACCATTAACGATTCTTGTTGTGGGGCAGGAGCTACTTTAATTGCAGCGATCAACGAAGCAAGAAAACAATTAGAAAAAGTTAATTTGAATTTTCAGAATCATGTATTGGTTGTGGCACAGGATATTGACGAAATTGTCGCTTTGATGTGTTATATTCAGCTTTCACTTCTTGGAGTGGCTGCATATATCAAGGTGGGTGATGTATTTACACAACCGATGTCTACGGATGATAATGGAGAAAATTACTGGTTCACAATGATGTATTTTTCGGACGTATGGACTATGAGAAGAGTGTTTCACAGCTTATGAAAGGATGACAAATATGATTAAAACAGTATCGTTAAAGAAAGAGGACTGTTATTGCGATTTAGCTACTTTTTATGAAAATGTAGCACGAAAAATATCGGCAAGAACAACAGATAAAACCAAATTTGATTGCCGAAAAATTTGCGTTACAAAAGATGTTCAAGAAGTGTTATGGTCTTATTATCGTGAGGAGAAGAACCTAACTGACGAACAGATAGCATCTATATTGCTGATAGGTGGACCTAAAGCGAATTTGGAGGAGCATGGGATTCTGGAGTATCGAGCAGAAGTTGAAAACGGATTTGTATCTTGTGGGGAGACTCCAGATGGCTGTTAAACTATATGATTATCAGATAGCAGCAGTAGAAAAAATGCAGAATGGATGCATACTTTGCGGGGGTGTTGGAAGTGGAAAATCCAGAACTGCTTTAGCTTATTATTATCTTCAAAACGGTGGAGAACCGAGCTGTTTGACAGGAACGGAGGAATATATTCCAATGGAAGATCCCCCAAAAGATTTATATATCATTACAACAGCAAGAAAGAGAGATACGATGGAATGGGAGGGGGATCTTTCACCCTTCCTTCTTTCCATTCATAAAGATGTCAATTTATACTCCAATTTAATTAAAGTGGATTCTTGGAATAATATTGGAAAGTATGCAGATGTGAAAAATGCTTTCTTTATATTTGACGAGCAAAGAGTAATTGGGGCAGGAGCATGGGTAAAAGCATTCCTAAAGATAGCAAAATCTAACCAATGGATTCTGCTATCGGCAACTCCGGGGGATACATGGCAGGATTATATTCCAGTGTTTGTTGCGAACGGATTCTACAAAAACCGAACAGAGTTCATCCGGGAGCATGTGGTATATAGCAGATTTAGTAAATTTCCAAAGATTGACCGATATCTAAACACTGGACGATTGATCCGTCTAAGAAATCGAATTTTGGTGAATATGGATTTCAAGCGACAAACAGTTTCACATCACGAAGATGTGTTTGTGCGGTATGGTATCGAGCAATATAAAGATGCGGGAAGAACCAGATGGGACCCATTTAAAAATGAGCCGATTACAAATGCAGCCGGTCTTTGTTACATATGGCGAAAAATTGTGAACACAGACGAATCAAGACAACTTGCACTGCTGGAAATTGTAGAAAAGCATCCAAGAGCCATTATATTTTACAATTTTGATTATGAGTTGAAGCTTTTAAAAGAATTGTTTATTCCATATGCAGATACTATGTATTTTGAAATCGCGGAATGGAATGGTCACAAACATCAACCTATTCCGGAATCAAAAAACTGGGTATATCTTGTCCAATATAATGCGGGAGCTGAAGGATGGAATTGTATTAAAACTGATACGATTATATTCTATTCGCAGAATTATTCCTACAAAATCATGCAGCAATCTGCGGGGCGAATAGACAGGTTGAATACACCATTCAAAGATTTGTATTACTATCACTTGAAATCTCGGAGCGGAATCGATTTAGCAATCAGTAAAGCATTAAAGGAGAAGAAGGATTTTAACGAAACAAGATTTGTGAAGTGGTAACAATCTTATAGCAATACCGCCAAGCTTGTGTTAATATTAAAGATGGGAGGCATCAAGAATGTTTGATATTTTACAGAAGGCTGGAAGGGGTGTCAAGAAGTTTATGAGTGAGAAAATCAACACTTGTAAAGAAATTTTATCATCTGCTAAGAATAGAGCGATTCTGGGGGCTATTATTATGATGACTGGTATTGGCGTGGGAGGCGGATTACTGATTTCCGCTTACATGCCTATGCCAAAGGAGTGAGTATATACAGAAAATTCGCAAAAATAACATGCCCTATAATGAAAGGTATATTTACCTTATCTTAAAAGAAAGGGCTTGCTAAAGGAGGCAGGTAAATGGAAGATAATATGAAAGAATTTGTTGCGTTTAGTAGAAAACTTTTGAGGGTTCTTATCGAACTCAGAGAGTTGCTGGAGGAAGGGGAATACGAAAAAGTAAAATCCAAACTCGATGGGTTGATTGAGGACACTCAGAGGGATATCGAAGCGTAACCAAGAAACAATTATGTCGGAAAGGACCTGTGGTTGAAAAATTGCAGGCTCTTTCTTTTTTTATATCAAATGGGTGGTTTATTATGAACGAAGAGTATTTAGAAGTTAATTTTGAAAAATATTGCAAGACGTGTCAGCACAAGGAATTGGAGGAAAAATTCGATCCTTGTAATAGATGCTTAGAACACGGTTGTAATCTGAATTCCCGTAAACCTATTATGTGGGAGGAAAAGAAAAAATGAAATCGACAGATAGTGTTATTGTAAGTTGGGATTTTTCTCGTGGAAAAGATGTTGGTGTTTTAATTGTTGGTAGTCAGAAAAACGGGCGAGTGGATGTCATCAATGCCTATCAAGGAAAGGAAGCATACGAGCTTTATCGAAAACTTACCATTCAGAAGAAAGGAGCGGACAAATGAGCTTTCAGTACGATCAATATTTAACTCAGCATCGTTCTAATGTAAAAAGAGGATTTGACTGGATTGCTGAAAATCTTCCAGAACTTCTAGTCGATGGATTCGATTATGGATGGCAAATTGAATTTGCACATGATAAATCCAAAGATGAACAGGATGAATATGAGGCTTACGATGCGTATTTTTATGGAGGAAATCGTTCTTATGCGGTTATGCAAAATTATCAAAAAGCTTGGTTGTTACATCTGCATAGAAACCCTCATCACTGGCAATATTGGATTTTGATAAATGATGATCCGAAAGAGGGAGAAATTATTTTGGAGATGCCATATAATTATATCATAGAGATGATTTGTGATTGGTGGGCATTTAGTTGGCAAAAAGGAAAGCTGGATGAGATATTCGGCTGGTATGATGAGCATTGTAAGTATATGAAGCTGCATCCAAAAACTAGAAAAACCATTGAAGATATTCTGGAAAAAATGAAAACAAAGTTGGATGAGATCAAAGAAAAAAATGAACTACAGAATTAGACATATTCTGGCTCGGATTCTTTTTAATTAGTGAATTCGGGCTATTTTTATGTCTTTTTGAAGGAGAGGAAGATGAAACAACCGAAGAAATTAACCCGTGAACAGAAAGAATGTCTGTCTGCTCATTATCTTAATTGTAAAGATTGGATGCTGGTAGAAGAAACGGAGTTTTACTACCGTATTATCAATAAGAATACCGGTACGATAAAGAGCGTGGATAAATTCAGAAGAGTAAGAAGGAGAAAATGAAATGAATTCTAAAATTATTGCAGTGGATTTTGATGGAACTTTATGTGAAAACAAGTGGCCGGAGATTGGAAAGCCACATACAGATGTTATTGAATATGTAAAAAAGAGAAAAAACGCTGGAGATAAACTGATTCTGTGGACCAATCGAGTAGGAGATAAGTTGGACGCAGCAGTACAATGGTGTAGAGAGCAAGGGATTGTATTCGATGCCGTAAACGCTAATCTCCCAGAAATAGTAAAATCTTTTGGTTCTGATACGAGAAAGATATTCGCCAACGAATATATTGATGATCGTAATCGTCTTATCAGTTCCTGCCGAGAAAAATCGAATATGGAATTATGGGTAGAGAATGAAGTTCGAATCGCCTGTGAACATGAGAGAAAAGCATCCGGAACAAAAGAGGAAGAACAGGATTATGGTTGTGCTTGCTTCGAAAGTGCCTTAAAAGCATATCGAAGCCTTCTGGAAGACGGTCATTCTGGATTTAGTATCGGTATGACAAAGTATATTTTGGTTCGCATGATTGAAGGAAAACCGCTCGCCCCTATTGTAGATACGGAAGATGTCTGGAGCGATGCTAGAGATCGAAGTGGTCATCGAGGAGAAGTTGTCAATTATCAGTGTAAGCGCATGAGTTCATTGTTTAAATACGTGTATGCTGATGGGACAGTAAAATATCGAGATGTAGACCGGTTCTGCGGTATCAATTTGGATAACCCAAATGTTTCGTATCATAGCGGTTTAATTGATCGTGTGATGGAGGAAAAATTCCCGATTACCATGCCATATTTCCCTGAAAGTAAGCCTTTCAAAGTGTATTGTGAAGATTTTCTCGTCGATTCTAAAAATGGAGATTATGATACAGTCGGAATTCTGTATGCGATTGTACCGGAAGGATACAAGGTAGAAATTAACCGATTCTTCAAAGAGGAAAACAACGAATTTGTTGAAATAACCGAGGTAGAATACAACATGAGAAAACATTGTTGCGGATGTTTTGGAGCATCAAATAACGATTGTCAGAGATGTGATGTTGTGGAGGACGATAAGGAAAATGAATCGAAGTAGATTTATTCAAGGACTAAAAGGTGACATTCAACTTTCTGAAAAAGAAAGGAAACGAATCATTCGAAAGAGTCTTCAAAAGTATTCCTGGAAGACGAAATGTACAGTAGCAATGGAGGAATTCGCAGAGCTTCAGCAACAGATTAGTAAGCAAGTTCGAGGGTATGGGGACAGAATAGGACTCTTGGAAGAGATGGCAGATGCGTATATTTGTCTAAACTTCCTGGAGTCCATTTTTGATATTAAGCCGGAAGATTTGCAGAAAGCCATTGATGTGAAGTTGGAGCGAGAAAGGAGAAATTTATGAAAAATATACTTTGTTGTGATTGCCAGTATTGTGGTGATAAATATAGTTTTCCACTTCCAAACGATTTAATAGAAGTCGATTCGGAGAACCCTTTTATTAAACATTATTACTGTTGCTGTGGGGACTCAGAATTTTACGGAAAAGATATCACAAATTTAGACCTTACTAAATGCGACTCTTTTGAAGAATTATAGGGAGGAAAATGTAGTGACAGGACTTAGTGTGCAAATAGAGTTAAAATCCAGACTTTGTCAAGTCGGCGAAAAATTTGGATATTTCCACGCATGGGAACATTACTCAAAACCTTTGGAAGCTAGTCCTCTTATGGGTGGGGCTCCAGCAGGAGTATTTAGTAAGATGTTTGGCATTGTAGAGTTTTCAGATGGGGTCAGGCGAGTCGATCCGTCTGAAATCGTCTTCTGTGACGAAGAGAACGAGATACTCTCAGAAATGGAGAAAATGCGAAAATGAATAATGACATACTAATTATAATTTACAGAGACAACTATGAAGATATGTTCAGAGCGATGAATGAATTGATGAACTATCTGGTGGATCTTAAGGATAGCATGAGCATTGATAAGCGTCGAGCTACTATCGATATATGTGGTCATATTAGAGTTACATTTCGATGTGGAGACGTATATAAAATGGCAGGGTTAAGACCCAACTATTATGAAACTTGGAGCTGGGAAGCCGATAAATTTCTCGCTCCGTCGGCAGCAAAGTGTTGCGGAAAAAAGATGCCTTCTTTAGAGGGTATTGCTTATATCATTCAAAAAGAAGTAAAGGAGAAAAAATCTAATGATTAAAATCGAAAATGTAGAAATTATGGGATGGGAACATGTCATCAGGGGAATGCGAAATCCGATGAATAGTTGGGAGAAATCTGATAGCGGTATATGTAAAGGTGGAGACGATGGTATTGGGTGTAGAAATTGTGCCGCTTATGATTGCGAACATACATATGATCAGTCGTGGCAGCTTGGAAAAGCGGATCATGAACTGATGATGCGACTTGCGGCGGGGGGTCCGACTCATGCAAAGTATCGGAGAATGATTGCTGTCTATGCGGATATTACTGCTCCTTTGTATTGGTGGAAGGAGTTCGATACCTATAAAGTGGGAACCGTTGCTAATTCCTGTTCCACGATGCACAAAATTGCGGAGAAAGAGTTTATGCCGGATGATTTCAGTTGTGAAAATTTGATTGGTAACAAGAATTTACGAAATACATTTGAAGATATTTCGCTTTCTGATTATGAATGTTATAAATACTACAGCCCAAAAGATATTTTATATTGCTGGATAATTCCTTCCTTAAATCTTTGTAGAGAGAAGTATCTCAAAACCAAAGACAAGAAATACTGGTGGCAAATGATCCAGCTTCTTCCAAGCAGTTACAATCAGAAACGGACGATTATGCTGAATTATGAAGTGCTGGCTGGTATTTATCCGATGCGAAAGAACCATAAACTCGATGAGTGGGTAGAATTCTGCGAGTGGATTGAAAGCTTACCGTATTCAGAAATTATTGTTGGTAAAAAGCAAGATGATTAGACACTATGAATCGGTGTTTTACAACACGTTAGAGGAATTAAATGCCACCCTATAAACATAACCATCCAGATGTGTTACGCCTCAAAAAACAATACGGGAATGGTGCTCAGTTTAGCAGAATAATGTATCCGGAAAATATTATGCCGCGATTTGAATTATCTTGTTATAGAATTTTGGAGGAGGATTGAGTGTGTCGATAAAGGTCAAAGATTTATTACCTCGCATATGGTACAACGATATTCGTTTAGTTGTTGCGAACGAAGAAGTTTGCCTGATACGAAAAGATTTCAATAAAAAAATACTTTCCGACGAGTGTCTCAATATGGAAGTAGAATGTATCGAAAACGACGAATGCATTCTTGATACTGTAAATATTCATGTGAAGAAAGTATAGAGAGGAGATTATGATGTCTAAAGTTCCATTCGCTGAGTATAAAATTGGTTTTGAAAAATTTCTAAAAAGTGAAAGCGGAACAATTTATGTCCAGTGTAAGACATTTAATGAAGCTTTATACGAATTACAAGAATTGATGAAAATGGTCGACTTCGAGAAATTCCACGCTTTATCTTATTCGACTTCGGATAGACTTTACTATTGGAATTTTTATAAAGAAAATACGATTTTCTGTTTAACAGACAGAGGCAGTACCTTCACTCATATTAAACATGTTCGGGAAAAAGGGGGAAAAGTTTTCTCTTGTAAAGGATTTGAAAAGCGAATGAAATATTTTATGTATATTGATGGAAAGGAAGGTTCGACAAAATGATATTTACTTTTATTCAGCTACTTATCATGTTCATCACTGTTTACTTATGTGTTTATTCGCTGATTGACCGAGTGCTGAAATGCATCGAACACTGTGCAACAGCGAAAGCATACGGAAAATTCCGAGAGGCGGGAATTATGACAAAAATGGAAGCCGTTGAAGAAAATATAATCAAATCAACAAAGGAGAATGACAATGTGGAAAAAGGAGTTAATTAAAAATAAAATATATGCAGTCATTTTAATGTGTGGCGGAGCGTTGGCAATCCCATGGTGTGATGGGGATGCAACGTTCTTTTTATTTTCCCTGATGATGGGGATACCGCTGTTCTTTGCAAAAGAAAATTGGATTTATGAGGGGGAAGAAGATGATGGGACGAGCAGAGAGGAGACGTACTCAGAAATTAGAACAAAAAGCGAAAATCGCCACATACAATCTCACAAAAGAACAGCTCAATATAGCGGTACGAGAACAAGTAGGGAAAGAGCTTGAGCGTATTAAGCAGGAAGCTACGGATGATGCCGTAAATACCGCTATGGTTTTACTCCTGACTCTCCCTTTGGAAGTGTTAATGGATCATTATTGGACAAAGACCTATGCCAAGCGTATTCCGAGATTTACTGAATTGGTTCTGGAATATTACGAACGCTGGCAAAATGGAGAGTTGGATATGGATAAGTTAAAAGAAGATTTGTGGGAGTATGGCGGTGTTAAATTAGTAGAAGGAGAGGGCGAAACAACATGAAATATATAATTGGAATTATCGGAATTGTGTGTCTGGCGGGAGTAATAGCATTAAAAGCAATTAGTGCGTCTACAACTTATATGGATGACTCTTTCCGATGGGGAGGACGAGATGGGTATTAAAAATGATTGTCGAAGAAACGCAGAGGGATATTCAGACCCGACTGCCTATGAAGCGCTGAAGAACATGGAGCAGGAAGAGGAACGGTTCCACAAATTATTGGACATTATCTTTGCTCTTTGTGAGTTGTCAGATTTTCATATTGAGGAACGGATCGTTATCAAGGACAAACGAACGGGACGAATTTGGAGGTGATTATTTATGTGTGATGGAGTTAGAGAAACAAGTTGTACTAGATGTGAGCATAGAGAAGTTTGTGTTTATAAGGACAAATATCTTCAATATTTAAAAGGATTTGAAGATTTTCATAATGGGTATTTGGATGATGTTTCTTTTATCAGAAAAGATGATCCGAAATGCAAGTTCTTTTTGAGAAAATCCGAATCCAATTTTCGTGGAGGTACGACGTTATGAATGATTTTCAGAAAGCAATTGATACGATTACGAAAGCATTTGAAGACCTTGCAGCCAAGATAAAAGAGATAGCGGACACTCTGAATGAAGCGTTTGGATTCTCGGACGCCGAGAAAGAGAAGAAAAAGAGTCTAAGCTCTCCGGCTCGATATGGGATGTCTTTGAAAAAATTCCGAAGAGAATCTTTCATTAAACAATATTCTTATCATCCGATTGCCCGGAAACATTTGCCTTACCAGAGGAGAAACTATTAAAAATGTCTATACAAAACTTGAAGGTGGGTGAAAATTACGCCCACTTTTGAGTTTTGAAAAACGGGCTTTGGTCACTTTTATTTGGGCTTTTTGAGAAATGAGGGAAATTTTGGGAAAGGATTCGGACGATTTTGGTCAAATTTGTGGTCATTTGCCCACTTTGTGCCCACTTTTAAAACCCCGATTTGGTCAGTAAAAACCCAGTATTTATGCGGGTTTGCGGGCTCAAAGCCCACTTTCCCACTTTTTTTCTTAAACTATTATGATAGAAAGTTTAAATATATATAGTAATAGCGAAAAAAAAGTGGGTTTTTGGCCACGAGTAAAAAATGGAGGAAATCATGAGCAAGATTAGTTGGGAGAGTTTATATGAAAATTTCAAGTCAATTTATCCGAGGTTGTCGCGGTCATCCGTATATTTTCGTCCGTTTGGGTATATGAGTATATTAGTGTACTTTGAAGATGGGATGAGAATGGTTTATGACGATCTCAGAAAACAGGCTCATATCACAGGTTGAAGAAAATGTCAAGAGCTAATAAAAAAAATCTTTTCTTTATCAACGGTTTATGGTATAGTATAAGTGCCACACAATCAAATATCGCAAATTCGTTTAAGGGAATTCATTTTGGTAAAAAGTGTATTCTCTCTTTACTCATACCCTTAAACGGAGCGAGATTGTGTGGCAACAATGGGAGATGCATTTTTTCGGTGCGTCTTCTGTTGGAGGCGCACTTTTTTATTGCCCATATATTACTTGATTGAGAGGGATATACATTGGGAACGAATAATACGAATAAAAATAATAAAGGTTCAACAGATGTTATCGGTGTCATAAGTGCACTTGCTGGTTTGGCAACCGCGGCAACACCTTTGGTGGCAAATGCTATCAATAATGCAAAGAATAAATCTTCTGAAAAAACAGAAGAAAAGATTAAGATACCAGAATTATATCATAAAGGATTTCCAATAGATCTGGAACAAGCAGTGAGGATGTTAGAGGATTGTGGACTAAAAAGTTCTACAAGCAAACTAACCATAAAGGAAGCAAATCCACGATATAAGGACTGTTTTGATTCTCAGGTTATAGGTTCGAACCCTAAACAAGGAACCGTCGTTAAAATCGGCTCGACAGTATGTTTAAGATACATACCAGATGAAGTTATTATTGAAAGTCAAAAAATATTTGACGAACTGCAACGCAACAAAAAAGAATCCAAGGAACGCACTAGAGAAAATCTTTCGGTTGTTGCGAAAAGGACAAAACAGAGCGTGACAAAAATCTTTAAAAGAAATAACAAAGAAAAAATAATAGGGGAGGATATGCCAAATGAGTAAAAGCGGAAAAAAGAAGAGGAGTACAGCCGGATTGATATTGGATGTAATACTCACGTTATGTACTGGTGGATTATGGTTAATCTGGATATTGATACGGTATCTCAGAAATAATAGTTAAAATTGAATATTGGTTAAGTGAGACAGAGATTCTTTAACGAGTCCCTGTCTTTTTTATTTTCATTTGGTATTTTTTTTGCGCGCGAAAAAAACATAGACTGTTATGAAGAGAGAGGGTTAAAACAGCCATTCTCTCTTTTATTTTGGAGAAAGGAGGCTCATCTATGCTTGAAAGTGAATTTCAAAACAAATTGATTCAAGAGTTAAAAAGAATGTTCAAAGGCTGCATAGTTACAAAACTCGATGCCAGTCATATTCAGGGTATTCCTGATTTGTTAATTCTTTATAACGATAAATGGGCCACCTTAGAATGTAAAAAAAGTGTACGCGCCAAGAAACAACCAAATCAAGAATATTATGTTGGACGAATGAATGAGATGTCGTTTTCAAGATTTATTTGTCCGGAGAATAAGGAGGAAGTGTTATATGATCTTCAACAAGCATTCCGCTCTTGAAGGGCAACACGCCTTTCTTGGTGCGAGTAAATATCATTGGATCAATTATGATGAATCCAAAGTTGCCGAGTCATATTCAAAATTTTTGGCAACTCAAAAAGGAACTGAACTTCACGATTTTGCAGCGAGATGTATTACTCTCGGTCAAAAACTTCCAAAATCACAGAAAACATTAAATATGTATGTGAATGATGCCATTGGTTTTAAAATGATTCCAGAGCAGCCCCTGTTTTATTCGGAGAATTGCTTTGGTACAACAGATGCAATCGTGTTTCGAAATCGGATGCTTCGTATTCACGATTTAAAAACAGGTGTCATTCCAGCACACATGGAGCAGCTTGAAATATATGCGGCTCTTTTTTGTTTGGAGTATAAAATTAAACCGGCTGATATCGACATAGAGTTGAGAATTTATCAGAGCAATCAGATTTTATATGAAAATCCAACAGCAGAAATCATCGTTCCAATCATGGATAAAATTATTACATTTGACAAAGTAATTAACAAAATCAAAGAACAGGAGGGCTAAATTATGAATCCAATTGCGGAAGAAATTTTAATGCATTATGGAATGCCTCGCCGTTCTGGACGCTATCCATGGGGCTCTGGTGAAAATCCATATCAGCATAGTGGAGATTTTCTTAGTCGAATAGATGAGTTGAAGAGCCAGGGAATGAGTGATACGGAAATTGCAAAAGCTATGGGATTAACCACCACACAATATCGTACACAGAAATCATTGGCGAAAGATGAGAGGCGTGCACTGGATGTGGCAAGGGCGAAGTCTCTTAGGGAAGACGGACTAAGTCTAAATGAAATTGCAAAAGAGATGGGGTTTGCAAATGATTCATCTGTTCGTTCTTTACTGAATGAAAATTCCGAAGTTCGCATGAACCAGGCGAAGACCACTGCTGAATTTATCAAAAAGCAAATTGATGAAAAAGGTATGATCGATGTCGGTGCAGGTGTAGAAAGAGAACTTGGCATTTCAAAAGAGAAATTGAATGAAGCTCTCTATATGTTGGAGATGGAAGGCTATCCTGTTTATGGAGGTAGAGTGGATCAGATAACAAATCCGGGTAAAAAGACTACTCTTCGGGTAATCTGTCCTCCTGGAACAGAGCATAAAGAAATTTATGATTTTGAGAATATCAATTCTTTGAAAGATTATGTGTCCCACGATGATGGAGAAACCTTCGATCCTAAATTTGTTTATCCGAAAAGTATGGATTCTAAGCGACTTCAAATTCGCTATTCCGAAGATGGCGGTGAATTGAAAGATGGAGTTGTTGAAATTCGTAGAGGTGTTGATGATTTGTCTTTGGGAGAATCGCATTATGCACAGGTACGAATTTTGGTTGACGGAAGTCATTACATTAAAGGTATGGCGGTTTATTCCGATGACTTGCCGGATGGTGTAGATGTTGTGTTCAACACCAATAAGAAAAAAGGAACTCCTAAAATGGATGTTTTAAAACCAATCAAAGATGATCCGGATAACCCGTTTGGTTCTTTGATTAAAGAAGGCGTTAATGATCCCGACAACCCGACTTCTGTGAAAGGCGGTCAGAGCTATTACTATGATAAGAATGGTAAGAAGCAGCTTTCACTAATAAATAAGCGTGCTGAAGAAGGAGACTGGGGAGAATGGGCGGATAAACTTCCATCACAGTTCTTATCTAAACAGAGTCGAACCTTAATTAAGAAACAACTTAATCTGGCAGCAGCAGATAAGCAATCAGAATTTGATGAGATTTGTTCTTTGACTAATCCGACTGTAAAGAAAGCTCTTCTAAAATCTTTTGCTGATGATTGCGATGCAGCGGCAGTCCATTTACAAGCGGCAGCTCTTCCTCGTCAGAAGTATCAGGTTATTCTTCCTTTAACTTCTATTAAAGATAACGAAGTTTATGCTCCGAACTATAAGAATGGAGAAACTGTGGCTTTAGTTCGTTATCCGCATGGAGGAACCTTTGAGATTCCCGTTCTGACAGTAAACAACAAACAAGCTGAGGGAAGAAGAGTTCTTGGGAACACGCCGGCGGATGCCATCGGAATCAATAAAAAAGTAGCAGATAGACTTTCTGGAGCAGATTTTGATGGTGATACCGTTATGGTCATTCCATGCAACTCATCCAATAGTAGAGTGAAAATCACATCGACTCCACAGTTGAAAGGTCTTGAGGGATTCGATCCTAAGATGGCGTATGGAACAGTCAAAAAGGGTGGTGACTACTATAACGAAAGCGGTCAGAAGATTAAGATTATGAATAATACTCAGACAGAAATGGGTAAAATTTCAAATCTGATTACTGACATGACGTTAAAAGGAGCTACTCAGGATGAATTAGCAAGAGCGGTCCGCCATAGTATGGTTGTTATCGATGCCGAGAAGCATAAACTCGATTATAAAAAGAGTGAGCAAGATAATGGAATCACAGCCCTGAAGAAAAAATACCAGGCTCATGAAAATGATGATGGTTATGGTGGAGCTGCTACGTTGATTTCAAGAGCAAAGTCTGAAACCTCAGTGTTAAAAAGAAAAGGAAGTCCGATTATCGATAAAGAAACCGGTGAGCAAAGCTGGAAGACTGTTCGAGAGGAGTATGTGGATAAGAATGGGAGAACCCAGGTACGAACTCAGAAGAGTACCAAGATGGCAGAAACCAGAGATGCTCGGACACTTTCATCTGGAACTCCTCAGGAAGAGGCGTATGCGGACTATGCTAATACCATGAAGGCCCTGGCTAATCAGGCTCGTAAGGAGATGATTAGTAGTGGGAAAATAGCTTACTCCGCTTCTGCAAAACAGACTTATCAAGTTGAAGTGGACTCTCTTATGTCAAAGTTGAATGTTGCTTTAAAGAATGCCCCTAGAGAACGTCAGGCACAGACCATGGCTAATTCTATTCTGGCTGCTAAAAAGAAAGACAACCCAGACATGACAAAAGCCGAAATCAAGAAGGCTAATCAACAGGCTCTTACTGCGGCTCGTACCGCTGTTGGTGCAAAGAGAACGCCTATCGAGATTACAGATCGTGAATGGGAAGCAATTCAAGCGGGAGCTATTAGCGAGAATAAACTTACCCAGATTCTTAACAACACAAACATAGATACTGTCAGACAAAGAGCCACGCCTCGTGTGACAACAACACTAAGCCCAGCAAAAGCAAATAGAATCGCAGCCTTGAATGCTTCGGGTTATAGCACTGCTGAGATAGCAGAAGCTTTAGGTGTATCGAGTTCTACAGTGTCGAAGTATCTGAATGGAAAGGAGTGAACAAAGTAAAATGGCAAGCAAATGTATGCTTACAACTGTTGATAATCCTTTTGATCCATTTGAACAGTTCACTTCATGGTTCATGTTCGATGAGGAAAAAGGTTATCATACATGTTCGTATCTTGGAAGAATTGCGAGAACATCCGATCAACTTTCAGAAGAAGAAAATGAGTTGGAAAATGAACGAGCAATTGATGAAATTTTGAAATATGATTTTCGGAATATCTATAAAAAAGTTGTGCAAAAAACATAATCATATTGCGGTGTAATGGTATAGGGGGGTGTCGCAAAAAATGCACCCCCTCCGTCATCGCGGCGGTCTTTGAAAATTCCCCGGGGGTATTTTTCGGAGAATGTTTTTACCTTCCGGCAGTATTTAACAGAGCTCATAAGGTTGACTAAGTAATAAGCTGTGGTTCTTTTTACTCTTTTTTCTCCTTTCGGTAAAAAAGTTGCAGTCGGCTTTGTGGGTTCTTTTAAATACTGCCAGAAAACTTTTATGAATCTATTGAAAAACACATGGGAAGGAGACAGTAAATGGCTAGAAAAGTAAAGAGTTCCGAATCGACAAGCTCTTCCAAAAAGATTCGCCCTGCTTTGACTCCGGAAGCAAGAGAACTTCAAATGATTTCTCTGGCTGTTGACTTGGCTGAAAAGCAATTACTGGAGGGGACTGCTTCTTCTCAAGTCATTACGCATTATCTGAAATTAGGATCTTCCAGAGAAAAGCTAGAACAAGAACGACTAGCAGAAGAGAATAATTTAGCCAGGGCAAAAGTGAGGGCTATTGATTCCACTGACGAAATTAAAGATCTCTATAAAGATGCCATCAATGCATTTCGTATATACAGCGGACAGGGTAACGACGATGATTAGGACATATGCAGAACTATCAAAATTGAAGACTTTTAAAGAACGATACGAGTATCTTCGTTTAGGCGGAGTTGTCGGGACAGACACTTTTGGATTTGACCGATATTTGAATCAGATTTTTTATCGGTCTACAGAATGGAAGTCAGTTCGTGATTTTGTGATTGTGAGAGATAATGGATGCGATCTTGGAATAGAAGGACATGAAATATATGGGAAAATATTGATTCATCATATGAATCCAATTTCCGTAGAGGATATTTTAAAAAGAAGCGATTTCCTTTTAAATCCCGAATATCTCATCTCAACAATTCTTACAACACATAATGCCATTCATTACGGAGACGAAAGTCTTCTCATTACAGAACCTATTGTTCGAAGCAGAAATGATACATGTCCCTGGAAACGTTGATGGAGAGGAGGTTATGGAGATTATGGAGATTATGGAAAGCGTACTTACATCAATAAAAAAAATGCTTGGTATTACAGAAGAGTATGAACACTTCGATTCAGATATTATCATGCATATCAATTCGGTGTTTATGATTTTGACTCAACTTGGCGTTGGTCCGCCATCAGGATTTTCTATTCGAGATAAAACTTCCACATGGAAAGAATTTATTTCTGATGAAACAAAGCTACAGTTAGTAAAATCTTATATGCATATGAAAGTAAAATTGCTATTTGATCCCCCTTTGAGTTCTGCGGTAATAGCCTCAATGGAAAAGATGATTGCTGAAGCGGAATGGCGATTAAATGTAGCAGCGGAAATTGATATCGAAAAATCGGAAGATCATGAATCATACGATGGTGAATACAAGATAACACCGAAAGCGTTCGATTCTCAGACATTGGATACAGAAAATAAGATTCTTGAGCGAAACATTGTGATAACAGAAGTTCCATATTATGAAACCGGAAACGAAGCAAATGGAATAACATCTTACATTGCAAAGGAGGGAAATTCAAAATGAGTGATGAAGAAATGCTGCAACATTATGGAATCCTCGGAATGAAATGGGGAGTTCGTAGGACACCAGCACAGCTTACAAGAGCGAATGGGAGAGCTGGTAAAACGGAAAGTTCTGATGAAATAAAAAAGATGTCTGATTCAGAACTTCGTTCAAAGATTAACCGTCTCCAGATGGAAAAGCAGTACAAGCAGCTAACCAGTTCAGAAATTTCAGTTGGAAGAAAATTTGTTCAGGATGTTCTGACAAATGCTGCAAAGCAGACCGCTACCAATTATGTATCAAAATACATGACGAAAGGTATTGATGCGGCTATTAAGAAAGCAACAGGCAAGTAGGTGATTTAATTATTATGGCATTATCAAACACAGCCGTTCCCAAATACTACGGCATGTTTCGAGATGCCGTAATAAGAGGGGAGATACCCGTTTGCAAAGAAATCTCTATGGAGATGAATCGAGTTGATGATTTAATAGCTAATCCAGGTATTTATTACGACGATCAAGCGGTCGAGGGATGGATTGCTTATTGTGAATCGGAACTGACATTGACGGATGGTTCTGACTTGAATCTGCTTGATTCGTTTAAATTATGGGGAGAGCAGGTTTATGGATGGTATTACTTTGTTGAGAGGAGCGTATGGGAGCCAAGTTCCGATGGGCATGGTGGGCGTTATGTAAATAAAAGGATTAAGCAGCGATTGATAAAAAAGCAATATCTTATTGTGGGGCGTGGTGCTGCAAAATCTTTGTATGACACATGTATTCAGTCATATGGATTAAACATTGATCCTTCTACAACACATCAAGTTACAACTGCGCCTACAATGAAACAGGCTGATGAAGTAATGTCGCCATTCCGTACAGCAATTACTCGATCACGAGGTCCTTTATTCCGGTTCCTCACAGAAGGTTCTTTGCAGAATACAACCGGTTCTAAAGCGAAGCGAATGAAGCTTGCTTCTACCAAAAAAGGTATTGAGAATTTTCTCACTGGTTCGCTTTTGGAAGTAAGACCGATGTCCATAGCAAAGCTTCAGGGATTACGTCCTAAAATTTCCACAGTGGACGAGTGGTTATCAGGAGACACGAGAGAAGATGTTGTTGGTGCTCTTGAACAAGGTGCATCGAAGCTGGATGACTACATTATCGTTGCTACGAGTTCTGAGGGAACTGTAAGAAACGGAGCAGGCGATACCATCAAAATGGAGTTACTAGACATCCTCAAAGGGGAGTATGTTAATCCACATGTGTCTATTTGGTGGTATAAATTGGATTCCATTGATGAAGTTGGAAATCCAGATATGTGGTTGAAGGCGAACCCCAATATCGGTAAAACAGTAAGCTATGAAACATATCAGCTTGATGTGGAGAGAGCTGAAAAATCTCCCGCCGCGAGAAACGATATTTTGGCAAAAAGATTTGGTTTACCGATGGAAGGTTATACCTATTATTTTACATATGAAGAAACACTTCTTCATAAAAAGAGAAGTTATTGGCAGATGCCGTGTTCTTTGGGCATTGATCTATCACAAGGTGATGACTTCTGTGCTTTTACATTTTTATTTCCATTATCAAATGGTTCTTTTGGAATCAAAACCAGAAACTACATTTCTTCATCAACTCTGATGAAACTTCCAGCAGCAATGAGAATTAAATACGATCAGTTTATGGAAGAAGGGAGCTTGATTGTTCTTGAAGGCACCGTTCTCGATATGATGGAAGTGTATGAGGACTTGGATAATCATATCACTGAATTTGGATACGATGTTCGATGTCTGGGATATGACCCGTATAACGCAAAGGAATTTATTGAGCGATGGTCTTCTGAAAACGGACCGTTTGGAATTGAAAAAGTGATACAGGGAGCTAAAACAGAATCCGTTCCATTGGGAGAGTTAAAGAAACTTTCAGAGGAGCGGATGCTTCTGTTTGATGAAGAACTTATGACTTTTGCGATGGGGAATTGTATTGTCATGGAAGACACGAATGGAAATAGAAAATTATTGAAAAAGAGATACGACGCAAAGATTGATGCCGTAGCAGCGATGATGGATGCGTTCGTTGCTTTTAAATTAAATCGAGATGCTTTTGAATAAGGAGGTGACGAATTCAAAATGGAAGTTACAATTGGTTCCAGGATTAAACATGCCTGGAACGCTTTTTTAAACAGAGATCCAACAAGTTACTATAGAGACATAGGAGTTGGATATTCATACAGACCAGATCGTCCGAGGCTTACAAGAGGTAATGAGAGATCTATTGTTACTTCTGTATATAATCGGATTGCGTTGGATTGTGCTTCAATCAGTATTCAGCATGTTCGTTTGGATGATTCGGAAAGATTTCTTGAAAAAATTTCATCGGGATTGAATGATTGTTTAAATCTATCAGCCAATATTGATCAGACTGGTAGGGCTTTTCTTCAAGATATTGTTTTGTCAATGCTTGATGAAGGATGTGTAGCGATTGTTCCGGTAGATACTGATGACGATCCGGATATTACCGGTTCGTATAAAATCGAATCGATGAGAACTGGAAAAATTATGGAATGGTTTCCGAGTCATGTTAAGGTGAGGGTCTATAACGAGCGAACAGGGTTAAAGGAAGATATTGTAGTCCCTAAAGACACAATAGCAATTATCGAAAATCCGCTTTATGCAGTTATTAACGAGCCCAATTCAACCATGCAGCGTTTGATAAGGAAGTTGAATTTGTTGGATGTTGTTGATGAGCAAAGCAGTTCGGGAAAACTTGATTTGATTATTCAGCTTCCCTATGTAATAAAAACAGAAGCAAGGCGTCAACAGGCTGAGAAGAGGCGTGTCGAGATCGAGCGTCAGTTGGCCGGTTCTAAATATGGTATCGCATATACCGACGGTACGGAACGGATCACACAGTTGAATCGTTCTGTGGAAAATAATCTAATGAAGCAGATTGAATACTTGACGAGTATGCTTTATAGCCAGTTGGGTATCACTCAGAGTATATTGGATGGTTCCGCAGACGAGAAAACCATGTTGAATTATTATAACCGTACCATCGAACCGATTATTGCAGCTATCGTTGACGAATTAAAACGTAAGTTCCTTACTAAAACAGCCAGGTCTCAAAAGCAATCGATTCTGTTCTTCCGTGACCCCTTCAAACTTGTACCAGTAGCTGATCTGTCAGAAATTGCTGACAAATTCACAAGAAATGAGATTATGACATCAAATGAAATTCGCCAGATTATTGGTATGAAACCGTCTGATGATCCAAAAGCTGATGAGCTCAAGAATAGCAATATCAGCGAGGCCAAATCTGAGCCTTCAAATGGTAGTTACGATGTCGAACCCAACGAAAGTGATGCTGGAGCCGATTATGACAGCATAGTGAACGAGCTGCTTGACGGTCTTGAAAAGGAGATTGATGAAATTATAGGAAGCTATGTTTCGGATGATGAGGAGGAGCCCTAATGGATATTAACGAACCTCTTCAACACTATGCGTCTCCTTATTACGACCCAGTGAAAGCTCATGAATATTATATGAGAACCAGAGAACTCAAAGGGCGACGTTCCACAACAAAGCTTAATGATGAGGGAAAGAAAGTCTGGGCTTATACAAAAAATGAGATTTCTGGTAAGAAGAAGGAAAAGGTAAAAGAAGAACAGGAAAAACGGAAACAAAAAATTGCTGAGCTGAGAGCAAAAGCCAAGGTGACCCGAGAGCAGATCTCAGCTAAATTAAAGGAACTGAATGCTCAGCTTACCGAGGAATCTTCGTCGAGAAGGAGTAGGGTTGATTCTCGTAAAAAATCTGATTTGGAGGATATTGGAGAAGAAGCAGAAGACCAGAAAGAGCGTATCGATGAAAAGAAGAATACCGAGATTGAACGCTTAATGGCAATAGAAATTCCATCCGGGTTATCCAAAGAAGAAAGGGCAAAGCGAGTAGCGGAGCGAAATGAGAAAATCGCAAAGCTTCGTGATGATGCCAGCGAGGATAAATCTAAGGTGAGTGAGCAGGCGAAAGCTGAAAAAGAAGAGGTGAGAACTTCCGCAAGTCGTAAAAAGAAACGAATTACTGAAGACACCAAAGAAGAAAGGGCTGATAATTCTGCGAATGCTAAATCAGAAAGAGAAAAAGTTAGTGCAGAGTTAAAGGCTGCCGTTACCGCTGCAAGGGAAGCTTATAAAGCAGCAAAAGAAAATCTTGATGCCACTTATGAAGATCTTTATCAGCAAGAGTTTGATAAGATAGCTTCCGAATATAAAGCAGTAAAGAAGAGGAAACGGAGGAAGTAGAAATAGCTTTCGCACAATACTGATAGAAGGAGTGATTTTCAAAATGGAGAAATATGATTTTAGTGGCTGGGCTACTAGAAACGATCTTCTTTGTGTTGATGGTCGAACCATCAAAAAAGATGCGTTTAAAAACCAGAATGGAGAAACCGTTCCGCTGGTTTGGGGGCACACCCATTCCGATCCTAATCGCGTGCTCGGTCATGCTGTTTTGGAAAATCGTGACGAGGGTGTTTACGCTTATTGTAGTTTCAATGACAGTGAATCTGGACTTGCTGCAAAGAAATTAGTGAAGCATGGAGATGTTCGTTCACTTTCCATTTGTGCCGGTCAACTTAAACAGGCAGGAGCAAATGTAGTACATGGCGTTATTTATGAATTGAGCCTTGTTCTGGCTGGAGCTAATCCAGGCGCATTCATTGATTCTGTCATGGAGCATGGTGACGCTTCGGAAGATCGCATGATTATTGGATATGATGAGAATATTATGATTTATCATTCTGCGGATGAAAAAGAAGAGAAGTCCGAAACGCAGGAAGGTAAAACTTCTGAAGAGAAAACGGAAGAAGATGAAGAAACAGTTGAGCAGATATTTGATACGCTCAGCGAAAAGCAGAAAAATGTAATCTATGCAATGTTCGGACAGGCTTTCGGGGAACCGGATAAGCCCGAAGATAAAAACGATGATTCTAAAGGAGGAAAAACCGAAATGAAGCATAATGTGTTTGACAATGAAAAGAAAAACGAAACGGGTGGCTTTCTGGCTCATTCTGCCCAGGAGGATATTATCAAGATGGCAAAGACCAGTCAGGTTGGCACTTTCCAGACTGCACTTGAGATTTATGCAGAGCAGAATGGTTTTCAGCATGATGCGGTAAGCGGTGGATTTGTTCAGGCTGGCGAGGGTAATGTGACGGCTCTTTTCCCTGAGTATCAGGAAGTTCGTCCAGGTGCCCCTGAGCTTATTACCAATGATCAGGGCTGGATTTCCAATGTGATGAGAAAAGTACATAAGAGCCCTATTTCCAGAATCAGAACCAGCCAGACTGATATTCGTGGTATCGATTCTCTGCGTGCCAGAGGTTATAAAAAGGGTAAAGAGAAGAAACAGGCTGGAAACTTCAAATTGGTTCGCAGAACGACAGATCCGCAGACCGTTTATGTAAAGAATGCGTTACATCGTGACGATATTGTTGATATCACAGACTTTGATTATGTTAAGTATCTCTATGATATCGATCGTTTGATGCTCAACGAGGAACTGGCAATCGCAATGATGCTGGGAGACGGTCGTGAAGATGGCGACGAGGGTAAAATTGATCCGGATAAAATCAGACCTATTTGGACAGACGACGATTTGTACACCATCCATGCAGATTTAGATGTAGAAGCCGCAAAGAAAGAGCTTCAGGGAACCAATACAGGTGCAAACTTTGGTGAAAATTATATTCTCGCCGAGGCTATGATCAATGCGGTTCTGTATGCAAGAGAGAATTACAAGGGAACTGGTACACCAGATATGTATATCACACCGCATATGCTTAATGTGATGCTTTTGGCTCGTGACATGAATGGTCGCAGAATCTACTCTTCCAAGGCGGAACTTGCATCTGCTTTTAACGTTGGTGAGATTCTTACCGCTGAGCAGTTTGAGGGCAAGACCCGTAAGACGGACGACAGCAAGACCAAGAAACTGCTTGCTATCATTACGAACCTGAATGACTACTCTCTGGGTGCCACAAAGGGCGGCGAAGTTACCCACTTCACACAGTTTGATATCGACTTTAACCAGGAGAAGTCCCTTCTGGAAACCAGATGTTCCGGTGCTCTGACCAGAGTGTACTCTGCCATTGCAATCGAAGAGGATGTAACTGACCTCCCTTAATCGGCTTCTCCGTTAATCCCGAAAATGGGGAAGCCAATCTGTTCGGGAAAACAGTAGATTCGTTACAGGAGAATGTTGTTGTCGGAGAGGCTGAGATTACCGGTACGCTAAAACATGTTACCGGGTACACAGGATTCAGTAGCAATGTTTCTGAGCAAGAAGGAAACTATCTTGCTTTGAAAGTGGATTCCGATTCTCAGGATGCAGTTGTTACTGTTGAACTCGTAGGCGGAACAAAAGGACCAGTTACACTCGACGAAGACAGAAACATCGTACTCCTTATCAAGAATAAGGATACTCAGAGTATTAAGGTGACTGTAAACAATGAGGGCAACTCTTCTACAAAGACTTATAAACTTACTGGATTGACTTTAGAGGGAAAATAAAGGAGAAAATTCAAAATGGCAAAATTTTATGGAAAAATCGGCTATGCTGTGAGAATGGAAATTCGTCCGGGTGTTTGGGATGATGAAATTACTGAACGGGAATATTTTGGAGATTTGCTTCGGAATACCAGCCGGTATCAAACTTCCGATAAGCTCAATGACGACGTCAATATTTCAAACGAAATCAGTATTGTAGCCGATCCTTTTGCCTATCAGAATTTTCATGCAATGCGGTATGTCGAGTTTATGGGAGCTAAATGGAAAATTTCCAGTGTCGAAGTTCAGTATCCGCGTTTGATCTTGACAGTAGGAGGTGTGTATAATGATTGACCGACGAATCAAGTTTCATGGACTATTGTGCGAGATTTTATCTTGTCCCATAGAAGGTGAAAGATGTCGATGCTATTTTCAGCCGCCAGAATCTGTTAAGATGAGTTACCCCGCCATTGTATATAGTCTTGATGATATTGATAAGACATATGCAAACGACGGGGTATATTTATCTAAGCGAAGATATACCATTGTGGTTATCGATAAAGATCCGGATACGAACCTTGTACAGAAAGTAACGAATTTACCAATGAGCCGGTTTGACCGGCATTTCAAAAAAGATAATCTGAACCACTATATTTTTAATGTATATTTTTAAGATTGGAGGAATAATTCAATGAAACTTGTTTGGGATAAAGTTGGAGAACGGTTTTACGAAACCGGTTGTGATCATGGAGTTCTTTATCCGATTCAGACTGGTGGAAAATACAACAAGGGTGTTGCATGGAATGGTCTGAGTGCGGTGACGGAGAGTCCGTCTGGAGCAGAACCTTCGCCGATCTATGCTGATAACATCAAATATCTGAATATGATGTCGGCAGAAGATTTTGGGGGGACAATTGAAGCATATACTTATCCGGATGAATTCGCAGAATGTGACGGTTCTGTAGAGATTGCTCCAGGTGTGTTTGCGGGGCAGCAGAGTAGAAAACAGTTTGGTCTTTCTTATCGTACCATTCTGGGAAATGATGTCGATTCAGATGACTATGGTTATAAACTTCATCTGGTGTATGGATGTCTGGCTTCTCCTTCAGAGAAAGGTTATCAGACCAAAAATGACAGCCCGGAACCTATTGCACTTTCTTGGGAGTTTAGTACAACTCCTGCGGAGATTTCAAAACTGATTGAAGGAAAGAGAATCAAGCCAACAGCTATTCTTACTTTCGATTCTACCAGAGTAAATGCTAAGAATTTAGCTGAGTTGGAAGAAATTCTTTATGGTAAAGATCCGACTTCTCCAGAAGGAGATGATGGCGTTGAGCCACGACTTCCGTTACCGGATGAAGTAATCGAGATTATGTCAAAGGAAAACCCTTAATAAGCCTTTCTGTTAAGCCTGAAGACGGAAAGGCTACTTTGCTTGGAAAAGCAGTTAATGAATTACAGCGAGATGTGGTTATCGCTGATAATGAGGTGACAGGCACTCTGAAGTATATCGACGGTTATGTTGGTTTCAGTAGCAATGTTTCAGAGCAGTCAGGTAATTACTTGGCGATCAAGATAGATACAGAGCCGGTTGAAGCCAAAACAGTTGTTGAACTCGTAGGCGGAACAAAAGGACCGGTTACACTTGACGAAGACAGAAACATCGTACTCCTTATCAAGAATAAGGATACTCAGAGTATTAAGGTAACAATCACGCATGACAAGGAAAGCATTGAGAAGACTTATGGTCTTTCTGGACTGACCTTGGAAAGAGAATAAATTACAGGGAGCCTCGTATTCAATGTGCGGGGCTTCTTTTTATTTGAAAGGAGAAAAAATTATGTTGAAAAAAACTATTCCCTATATTGATCTGAACGGCGTTGAAAGAAAAGAGGATTTTTATTTTCATCTGTCAAAGCCGGAAATTGTCAAGATGCAGACAAGTGTGAAGGGCGGCTATGACGTACAGCTTAAAAGTATTGGTGCCGGTGCTGATGGCGGTCAGATTATGGAATTCTTCGAGGATCTTATTAAGAAGGCTTACGGTGTAAAGAGCGAGGATGGTCGTCGCTTTATGAAGTCTGAGGAGATTTCCAGATCCTTTATGGAATCACCTGCTTATGAGATCTTGTTTGAAGAGTTAGTTACAAACGATAAGGCAGCAGCGGATTTTGTGAACGCAGTAATGAACGTTGGCAATTCTGCTGCAACTCCGATGATTTCCACAAATACTCAGAACTAAAGGGAGGTAAGAGATGCTCCGAATCACAATACCATCCACGGAATTTTGGGATGAGGCGAAGCAAGAGTTTGTTTACACAAAGGCTCAGACCTTGCAATTGGAGCATTCTCTTGTTTCTCTTTCAAAATGGGAATCGAGATGGAATAAACCATTTCTGACAAAGCAGGAAAAAACATTAGAAGAAACCATTGACTATGTAAAATGCATGACTCTTACACAGAATGTGAAACCGGAAGTTTACAACTATCTGACAAACAGTAATATCAATGAAGTTAATCGATATATTGCTCTTCCAATGACGGCTACTCAGTTTTTTGAGGAGAAGAAAAGCCCTGGAAGCAAAGAGCAAATTACGGCTGAACTTGTTTACTATTGGATGATCGTCTTAAACATTCCGTTTGAGTGTCAGAAATGGCATCTCAATAAACTTTTTACGCTGATAAGAGTCTGTGATATAAAGAGCAGACCGCCGAAGAAACATAGCCGCAGAGAAATTATGAAACGAAATGCGGCATTAAATGCGGCTCGAAAGAAAAAATGGAACACGAAAGGGTGAGAAGATGAAGAAAGGAATTGATATTTCTTACTGGCAGGGAAAAGTAGATTTTTCTAAAGTTTCCAAAAGTGTAGAATTCGTAATTCTCAGGGAAGGATACCGGATGACAATTGACAAACGATTTTTGGAATATGTGCAAGGTTGTAAAGGAAATAGCATTCCGATTCATGGAGTTTATCATTTCTGTTACGCAACTTCCACAGTTGGAGCGGAAGAAGAAGCGGCTTCTTGTATTGCAAACATGCGGAAAGCTGGGTTGGGAAAAGATGTGATCGTATTCTTTGATTTTGAATATGACACTGTTAAGAAAGCGGCTGAGCAGGGAATTACATTAGGAAAATCAGAATGTATTGCTTTCACAAAAGCGTTCTGTTCCTATGTGGAGAGTCAGGGTTATAAAGCTGGAGTATATACAAATCTGGATTATTACCAGAATATGTATGACAAAGAAACATTGGACAAGTATATATTATGGCTTGCTGATTATACCGGTAATCCAGATGTGAAATGCACATATCAGCAATATACAAGCAGTGGTAAGGTTCCTGGTATTAACGGAAATGTAGATATGAATTACTTTTTTGGAGAAAAACAGGAGGAAGAGCAGATGGGAAAAACAGCACAAGATGTGTTGAATGTGATGCGAAGCTGGCTGGGTTATAACGAAGTAAACGGAAAATTCAGACAGATTATCGATTTATACAATTCTGTAAAACCCCTTCCGAGAGGTTACGCAGTACAGTATCATGACGAATGGTGTGATACTACAGTATCAGCAGCCGGAATCAAAGCCGAATGTTCAGATTTGATTGGACGAGAATGTGGATGCGAACAACACGTTAAGATTTTTCAGAGTATGGGAATCTGGATTGAAGACGGAACAATTGTGCCGAAACCTGGCGATATTATCCTCTATAACTGGGGTCAGTCTTATCAGCCAAATAACGGATACTCAGATCATATCGGTTTTGTAGAGAGTGTTTCTGGAGGTCAGATTACCTGTATCGAAGGAAATAAAGGAGAAGCCGTTGCAAGGCGTGTTATTTCTGTTGGAAATGGAAATATCAGGGGGTATGCAAGACCAAGATACAGCGGTGCAGGAACCACTCCAAGTAACCCGGTTACACCGCCGGCATCTGGAGACGGAAGTCTGAGCAAAAATGTAGCATGGTACGGAGTGGTAAATACAGGAACGCTGAATGTTCGCACATGGGCAGGAACAGAAAATTCACAGTTGAAATCTTATCCGACACTTTCGCAGGGAACTAAAGTTGGTGTTTGCGAAACGGTGAAGGATAAAAATGGAGATCCTTGGTATTACATTAAAATCACAGGAAATAAAGGCGAAAAATATGGTTTTGTTGCGGCAGCATATATTACAAAGCAGTCTTCCAGCAAGCCGAATGCAGATACAACCGTTTCAGATGATGGCGTAATTACCAAAACACCACAATGGGTAGGAAAGGTAATCGCTGATGTTCTTAATGTCCGCACATGGGCAGGAACGAATAATCCACTGATTAAATCATGGCCTCGACTTGGCTACGGGAATTTAGTGGATGTTTGTGATGTTGTGAATGCTCCAGATGGTTCCCGATGGTATTACATCAGAATTGATGGAAGAATCTATGGCTTTGTTCATTCGGCATATATCGAAAAGGCATAAGCAGATAGGTAGGTATTGTATGATCAAATTCAGACAAAAGGGCGACTTTTCCAAGCTGACTCGATTTTTGGAAAGAGCAAAAGAGGCAGTTCGTATTGGAGACTTAGATAAGTTTGGTAAAGAGGGAGTAGCCGCCCTTGCGTCTGCAACACCTGTGGATTCTGGGGAAACGGCGAGTTCCTGGTATTACGAGATTGAGAATCGAAAAGGTTCTGTAACGATTTCGTTTCATAATTCAAATATTCAAAATGGAGTTCCAATCGCTATTATTTTGCAATACGGGCATGGAACTCGAAACGGAGGCTGGGTACAGGGGCGAGATTACATCAATCCTGCTATCCAGCCTATTTTTGACAAAATTGCAAATAACGCATGGGAGGAGGTTATTAAGCCATGAGCAGGACAATTGATGAAAGAGTTGTCGAAATGCGATTTGATAATAAACAATTTGAGCAGAATGTTCAAACCAGCATATCGTCAATCGAAAAGCTCGAAAAAAGCTTAAATCTCAAAGGTGCCTCCAAGGGATTAGAGGATGTCAATGTTGCAGCCAAAAACTGTAATATGACGCCGCTTTCCAATGCGGTTGAAACAGTAAAAATGCGTTTCTCTGCACTCGAAGTCATGGCGATGACGGCGTTGTCGAACATTACGAATTCCGCATTAAATGCCGGTAAAAATATTGTTTCGGCATTAACAATCGATCCGATTAAGATGGGCTTCCAAGAATACGAAACGCAGATTAACGCAGTTCAGACAATTCTTGCCAATACGCAGAGTAAAGGAACAACGATTGACCAGGTAAATGCCGCGCTTGATGAGCTGAACAAATATGCAGATCAGACTATTTACAATTTTACGGAAATGACCCGTAATATTGGTACTTTTACGGCTGCGGGCGTGGATTTGGATAAATCAGTAACCTCTATCAAAGGTATTGCGAACCTGGCAGCGGTTTCTGGTTCCAATGCTCAGCAGGCAAGCACTGCCATGTATCAGCTTTCACAGGCGATTGCGGCGGGAAAAGTTAGCTTGCAAGACTGGAACTCCGTTGTAAATGCGGGAATGGGCGGTCAGTTATTTCAAGACGCGTTGAAACGAACTGCTGAACATTTTGGCGTCAACATGGATGCAATGATTGAAAAGTATGGCTCATTCCGAGCATCTTTGACTGAAGGCGAATGGCTGACAACAGAAGTTCTGACTGAAACATTGACTCAGTTATCGGGAGCCTATTCCGAAGCAGATCTTATTGCGCAGGGTTATACAGAGGAACAGGCTAGAGAAATTACAGAACTTGCCAAAACAGCACTGGATGCAGCTACGAAAGTAAAAACATTTACACAGTTGTGGGATACACTGAAAGAGTCGGTTCAGTCTGGATGGACGCAAAGCTGGGAAATCATCATTGGTGATTTCGAAGAGGCAAAAGAGCTTCTAACCGAAGTAAGTAATTCCTTGGGTAACATGGTAAATGCTTCCGCTGAAGCACGAAATAAAATGTTACAGGATTGGAAAGAGCTTGGGGGTAGAACTGCGCTGATTGAAGCTGTACGAAATGCCTTCGAAGGTGTTTTGAATATTGTAAAGCCGGTTAAAGAAGCATTTAGAGAGGTATTCCCCCCAATGACTGGAGAACAGCTTTACAATCTTACAGTCGGGCTACAAGAACTTACAGAAAAATTCAAAATAGGTGAAGAAACGGCGAATAACCTGAAGAGAACATTCAAAGGGGTATTCGCTTTATTTGATATCGGACTTCAAGGAATTAAAGCACTAGTTGGCGGATTTGCCGATTTGATTGGTTATGTGGCTCCGGCAGGGGATGGTATTCTTGGCTTTACAGCGGGAATCGGAGATTTCATTGTCGGCATTGATGAAGCTATTAAATCATCTGATGCGTTCAACAAAGCCATAGAAGGAATTGGAAATTTCTTGAAACCGATTGCTGATGGTGTGAAGACTTTTGTAAAAACAATTGCGGATGCTTTCAGCGAATTTGCGAATGTTGATACCAGTGGACTCGATAATTTTGCGGACAAGGTACAGACTCGATTTGAACCGTTTGTAGAATTAGGCGAATTGGTAAAGAAGGCATTTGAAGGGATTATCGGGATTGTCGAGAAGGCATCTCCTGTTTTATCGAAGCTGGGTTCTATTGTTGCGAACGCATTTGGAAACCTCGGAGAAGCGATTCTCACAGCGTTTGATACTGCGAGCTTTGATCCGATTTTGGACTTGATCAATACTGGATTGTTTTCTGCAATTCTGATTGGAGTGAAGAAGTTTATCAACTCTTTATCGGAAATCACAGAAAATGGCGGAGGAATACTTGGTTCGTTCAAAGATATTTTGGATGGAGTCAAGGGAAGTTTAGAAGCATGGCAATCAAGTCTGAAAGCTGGAACTCTTCTTAAAATTGCTGGTGCGATGGCGATTTTGACAGCGGCAATAGTTGCATTATCGCTTGTCGATTCGGGGAAACTGAACGCCTCCTTAGGTGCTTTGAGTGTTCTATTTGTTGAGTTGCTTGGCTCTATGGCTATTTTTGAAAAGATAATGAATGGCGTAGCAATCAAAGGAATGGGGCAGTTGACTATTGCGATGATTGGACTGTCTACTGCTGTTCTTATTCTTGCCGGAGCAGTGCAGAAATTATCCGGTTTGGATTGGGATGGACTTCTGAAAGGATTAGTCGGCGTTGCTGGGTTATCTGCTATTCTGGTGACGTCTGCAACAGCACTTTCCAAAACATCGAAAGGGCTAATAAAAGGTTCTGCTGGTTTGGTAGTATTTGCAGCAGCGATTCGAGTGCTTGTGGGAGCAGTTGAAGATTTGGGAGCGTTAGATGCAGGATCTTTGGCGAAAGGTCTGATTGGAGTTGGCGTTCTTTGCACTGAACTGGCGTTATTCCTGAAAACTACGGATTTGGATGGGATGGGTGTTCTGAAAGGAACTGGTTTAGTTCTTCTTGCGGCATCCATCAATATTCTGGCGAATGCAGTTGGAGCATTTGGCACTTTGGATATTTCCAGTCTTTTGAAGGGATTATCTGCGGTTGCAGTGGTTCTTACAGAACTGGCAGTATTCACTAAAGTGACAGCTAACGCGAAGCATGTGATTTCAACAGCTACAGCAATGACTATTCTTGGAGCAGCCATGCTTGTGTTTGGAGAAGCAGTAGAAAAGATGGGGAACTTGTCCTGGGGAGAGATTGGACGAGGTCTTACAACAATGGCTGGTTCTTTGGTGGCTGTAACAGTTGCGATGAATCTTCTTACGAAGGGAATGATGTCGAAAGCGACTGGAATGGTGGAAGTTGGTGCGGCATTACTCATCATCGGTGAAGCGGTCCGAAATATGGGTGGAATGTCTTGGGAAGAAATCGCCAGAGGTTTAGTGACCCTTGCCGGTTCCATGACCATTCTTGTTGTGGCACTCAATGCGATGAGAGGAGCACTTCCGGGTGCGGCGGCTGTTCTCACAGTATCCGCAGCACTGGCTGTATTTACTCCAGTTATCAAGACATTGGGAAATATGTCTTGGGAGAGCATTGCCAAAGGCTTGGTGGCACTAGCTGGTTCTTTCACTGTACTTGGTGTTGCTGGAGTTGTGTTAGGACCGCTGACGCCGGCTATTCTCGGACTTTCAGCCGCTATTGCTGTATTAGGGGTAGGGTGTCTGGCCGCAGGTGCCGGTATTCTCGCATTTTCTACTGGACTTTCTGCTTTGGCAGTATCAGGGGCAGCGGGGGCGGCATCCCTTGTGGTGGCAGTATCCAGTATTCTTAGTCTGATTCCATTACTGTTTGAAGCAATTGGAGAAGGAATTCTTTCTCTTGCTGGTGTAATCGCGAATGGAGGACCGGCTATTGCCGAGGCATTTACCGTATTGGTTCTTGCTGCTGTCGAGGCGTTGGTTACGGCTACTCCGGCTGTTGTGGATGGACTGTTTGTCTTGATTGACAGCGTACTTTCGGCTCTGGTTGAGCATACACCGACCATCGTGGAGCAGTTATTCGATATTCTAATCGGAATCATTCAAGCTATCACAACGAAGCTTCCGGAATTGATTAAAGCCGGTGTTGAATTATTGATGGCTTTCTTCGACGGGGTAATCGACGCTTTGAGTGGTATTGATGTGAATGTACTCGTTAAAGGAATCGCCGGAATTGGCTTACTCTCAGCAATCATGCTCGCTCTCAGTGCTGTTGCATCTTTGGTACCGGGTGCTATGATTGGCGTTCTCGGAATGGGTGCAGTCATCGCAGAGTTGGCATTGGTTCTGGCGGCGGTCGGGGCTTTGGCTCAAATACCCGGATTGGAATGGCTCATTGGAGAAGGCGGAAAGCTGTTACAGGGAATTGGTACCGCTATCGGTCAATTTGTAGGTGGTATTGTCGGAGGATTTATGTCTGGAGTTTCCAGTCAGTTTCCGCAAATCGGAGCAGACCTTTCTGCATTTATGATAAATGTGCGGCCTTTCATTGAAGGTGCTACACAGCTTAATCCTTCTATGTTAGATGGTGTAAAAGCATTAGCGGAAACCATTCTTATTCTGACTGCGGCTGATATTCTGAACGGATTGACTTCTTGGCTTACGGGAGGATCTTCCCTGAGCGATTTCGCTACTCAACTCGTTCCGTTTGGCGAAGCAATGCGGGATTTTTCTATTGCTATTGCTGGTATGGATGGGGAATTAGTGGCGAATGCAGCTACAGCCGGAAGAACACTTGCTGAGATGGCATCAACTCTTCCGAATTCTGGAGGAGTAATCGGGTTCTTTACAGGTGAGAATGATATGAGCGCTTTCGGCGCACAGCTTATTCCATTTGGCGAGGCGATGATGGGATTTGCATCCGCGGTACAGGGATTGGATGCCGATGCTGTAACTAACGCTTCCATTGCCGGTAAAGCTATGGCAGAGATGGCAACCACGATTCCGAATTCTGGCGGCGTAGTAGGTTTCTTTGCCGGAGAAAATGACATGGATGCATTTGGCGAGCAGCTTATTCCCTTTGGTGAGGCGATGATGTTGTTCTCACAAGCAGTAAGAGGTTTGGATGCAAATGTAATCGTGGAGTCTGCTACAGCAGGAAAAGCTTTGATTGAATTGGCAAACACGGTTCCAAATAGCGGCGGTGTCGTTGGATTCTTTACTGGAGAGAATGACATGGGTGCATTTGGAGAAAATCTGGTACCGTTTGGTAAGGCGATGAAGTCCTACTCCGATGCGATTGCCGGTATCGATGTGGAAGCGGTTACGAATTCTGCAACGGCTGGAAAAGCGGTGGTTGAACTGGCAAATACTTTACCGAATACTGGTGGATTGGTGAGTTGGTTTACCGGAGACAACGATATTGCTTCTTTTGGGACAAGTCTTGTTTCCTTTGGTAAGAATTTTGCACAGTATTCCAACTATATGAAAAATGTAGACGCGAATATTGTTACTGCTACAACCAATGCTGCGACCTCTATTGTCGAACTTCAGAAAAGTCTTCCAAAAGAAGGTGGATGGTTCTCTGATGATATGACACTTTCCAGCTTCGGTAGTGACATGGCATCGTTTGGTTCCTATTTCGGCAATTATTACAACAGTATCAGCGGTATTGATACAACTCTGCTGTCTAGTGTAATTACCCAGACGAATCGCCTTGTGAGTATGGCTAATGGGATGGTTGGTCTGGACACAAGTGGTATGACTTCTTTCAGTTCCGCGTTGACAACTCTCGGGGAAACCGGTGTAACTGGATTTATCAATGCATTCAATAATGCAGGAACTCGGGTAACAACAGCAGCATCGAGTATGTTGGCATCTTTTATCAACGGAGCAAATGCGAAGAAATCTGAACTGACAACAACATTCATAACCTTAGTTCAAGCTGTATTGACGGCAATTAACGGAAAACAGGGAGAATTTCAAACTAGCGGTTCTACACTCATGGTTAAGTTTATTGCGGGGGTTAGAAGTAAGGATAGTGAACTCAGAACCGCTTTTACAACTACGCTGAGTGGTGCCATAACTGCTATCAAAGATTATTATGGTGAGTTCAAATCTGCTGGCTCATATTTGGTCGATGGTTTTTGTAATGGTATAAGCGAAAATACTTGGAAAGCAGAGGCAAAAGCAAGAGCAATGGCAGCCGCGGCAGCAGAAGCGGCGGAAGACGAATTGGATGAACATTCCCCTTCCAAACGTTTTTATGGAATTGGTGACTTTGCGGGAATCGGTTTTATAAACGCATTGATTGATAACGTTTCAAAAGCTGGTAAAGCCGGACGGGAAATTGCCAAATCTTCTATTGATGGATTGAATGATGTCATTTCCAGAATTGCGGATTATGTAGACGCAGATATGGACGTTCAACCTACTATTCGACCAGTGCTTGATCTATCTGCTGTTGAAGCAGGGACTGGGCGATTGAATACTTTGTTCAGTCGTAATCAGGCTTTGTCCGTTAGCACTGGAATGAATGAGCGGGTTTCAGAGATGGAAGTTCAAAATGGAGAAAGTTCTTCTGCGGGGAACACCTATCAATTCACACAAAATAATTATTCGCCTAAGGCTTTGTCGAGAATTGATATTTATCGACAGACAAAGAATCAATTTTCGGCGATGAAAGGGCTGGTGAGTAATACATGATTAGAGCAGTAACGGTAACTAATTATTTAGGAGAATCCAAGAGATTTGAATTAGCGTTCCCGGAAAAATCCGGGTTCGCTGTTCAATCGATAAGCGGATTAGGACCGAGCAAAGCTGATATTAACACGACTGAAATTTCTACGAATGATGGATCACTGTATAACTCAGCAAGAGTGAATTCCAGAAATATTGTTATGTCTTTAAAACTGATGTTTACCCCTCAGATCGAAGACACAAGACAAGATTCCTACAAATACTTTCCGATAAAGAAGAGAGTGACGCTTCTCATCGAGACAGATAACCGCATTTGTGAGACTTACGGCTATGTGGAATCGAATGAGCCGGATATTTTCAGCAGCGATGAAACGACACAAATTTCCATCGTGTGTCCTGATCCTTATTTTTATTCTGCTGGTCCGGATGGAACCAACACAACTATCTTTTACGGTGTGGAACCTTTGTTTGAGTTTGCTTTTTCGAATGAATCTTTGACTGAATCTCTAATCGAATTTGGCGAGATTAAAAACGAAACTGAGCAGACAGTATATTACTCCGGTGATGCTGAAATCGGGGTTGTGATTACCATCCATGCCATCGGAAATGTGAGAAACATTACGATTTATAATACCGGGACGAGAGAAGTAATGCGCATTGACACTGATAAGTTAGAGAAACTAACTGGTTCTGGAATGGTTGCAGGTGATGAAATCATCATTTCAACGATTAAAGGTGATAAATCAATTACACTTCTTCGAAATGGTATTTATACCAATATTTTAAACTGTCTTGACAAAGACTCAGATTGGTTTCAGTTATCCAAAGGCGATAACATTTTTGCTTATGTGGTTGAAGAAGGAACGACCAATGTACAGTTTAAGATTGAAAACCGGACAGCATTTGAGGGGGTATAGTTATGGAATTGATTGTTCTGGATACTTCTTTGAAAATGCTTTCAGTGCTTGATACCTTCGAGTCGCTTATATGGACGGAGCGGTATTCCGCCTATGGTGATTTTGAGGTATATACAAGCATCAACGATTCTATTCTTGAAATCCTGAAAGACGACTACTATCTCTGGCTGAAAGAATCCGACCAGACTATGATTGTCGAGGATAGAAAGATTGAATCAGATGCCGAAAACGGAAACCATTTCACAGTCACCGGAAGGTCATTGGAATCCATTTTGGAACGCCGCATTATTTGGAAACAAACGATTCTAAGCGGAAACTTTCAAAATGGAATTAAAAAGCTGTTGGATGAGAATATCATCAATCCTTCTGATGCTTCTCGAAAGGTTGAAAGATTGATATTCGAAGCATCAACAGATCCGGCGATTACTGGGTTGACGGTAGATGCACAGTTTACCGGAGACAATCTGTATGATGCCATAAAAAAGCTGTGCGATTCCAAGAATATCGGTTTCCGAATCAAGCTGTCCGACGATAACAAATTCGTTTTTAAACTCTATGCCGGTGCGGACCGTTCTTACGATCAGTTCACGAATCCATATGTCATCTTTTCTCCCAAGTTTGAGAATGTAATCAATACCAATTATCTGGAATCAAAGAAGACTTTAAAAACTGTTACTTTGGTTGCCGGAGAGGGAGAAGGGGCTGATCGAAAGACTACAACTGTAGCTTGTTCGTCTGGAGCCGGAACAGGTTTGAATCGAAGGGAACTTTACACAGATGCCAGAGATGTTTCTTCGACCGTGGATAATGAAACATTAACGGATGCTGAGTATAAAGCACAGCTTTCTCAAAGAGGTTTGGAAAATCTGGCTGAGAACATCGCAACTAAATCGTTTGAGGGAAAGGTTGAAACAACAAGAATGTACCGATATGGAGAGGATTTCTTCTTAGGAGACATGGTCCAGATTGTGAACGAATACGGCATTGAGGGAAAAGCCCGTGTCACAGAATTTATTCGTTCCCAGAGCAAAGAAGGACTTGATTCGTATCCGACATTCGTTACCGTAGAATAGCAGGAAAGGGGTGAAGAAAAATGAGTGTCACTTATGGGTTCTATAACTCAAAGAACAAAGACCGGCGATATGACGCCATTCAAATGTCCAGTATTTTTGACGGAATCATTCGTGACGGCATTTTGCAGCATGTTGGGACTGCTATGATGGTAAAAGAGTCTACTGGCATGATGGTGAATGTCGGAATCGGACGGGCGTGGTTTAATCATACCTGGACATTGAACGATGCCTTGCTTCCATTAACTGTACCACAGTCAGAAGTAATTCTGAATCGAATTGATGCTGTGATTTTGGAAGTGGATTCTCGAGAATCTGTTCGAGCAAATACCATTAAAATCGTTAAGGGTACACCGGCTACAAATCCGGTAAAACCATCAATGATAAAAACAAATGATCGTTGGCAATATCCATTGGCGTACATTCGAGTAAATTCTGGGGTTACATCCATACGACAGGCGAATATTACTAATACGGTTGGAACATCGGAGTGTCCATTTGTAACAGCGCCTTTGGAGAAGATGTCTATTGATGCGTTGGTTGCTCAGTGGAAAGACCAATGGGATGCTTTTTATGAAAAAGAAACCTCGGACATGGAGGCAACAAATTCTTTCTGGAAAGACCAATGGTCAAAATGGTTTAATGCACAGACAGAAGAAATTCAACAATCCTATCTGGACTGGGAAAAACAGTGGAATGATTGGTATGCGACGCAAACGGCGGATATGCAGGAAACGAATGCCTATTGGAAACAGTTATGGGCGACCTGGTTCAACGAGTACACGAACAATAATACATCCGAAATGGCTGCATGGCGAGAGAACGCCCAAGCTTTATTTGATGAGTGGTTCCAACAGTTGAAAGATACGCTTTCGGAGAACGTAGAGGCGAATCTGGCAAACCAGATATTGGAGTTGCAGGAGCGAACGAAGATTTTAGAAGAAATTGTAGAAGGAATTCGGACAGAATTTACCGTTTACAATAAACTTTATGATAATGGTTACGAGAACCATGACAAGCTTCTTGATTCATCGGACGGAACTATTATTGATAGTGACATAGATCCGATTGTAGCGAGAGCATACTCCAGTTCTTTGATTCTGGATAGTAACGGACAGCCGATTGATGGTCGCGTTATTTTTTGCATTAGATAAAAAAAGGAGGATATGACAAAATGAAAATTACAGATTATGAGAAAGTTCGTCAGTTGGATGAGAGCAATATTGTCTTGATTGATGGTAACAACGGGACCAAAACGATCTTAGTAAGTGATTTCGCAAAGGCTCTGATTGGTCTCATGAATTCAAAAGATTTTATTTCGGGGGTTAATCTGTCCGAGCTTGATCAAATTAAGACTTTGTCTACAAATGACAAGTTTTTAGTTGGAACTTCGGGCGGAAATAAAGCAATTGGTGCCAATGATGCATTGTTTGCTATTCTGGATTCTTTTGTGCCGAAGGAACAGCGCCGAATGATTTACAGAGGGAAGAACCTTGGAAGTGTTGTTACAGAAGAACAGAAGACCAATATTAAAAATGGTACCTTTAAGGGCTTTTTCTTAGGGGATTATTGGATTATCGGAAGCTATACGTGGAGGATTGTGGATTTTGATTACTGGTATGATTGTGGAGATACCGCGTTTACAAAACCTCATTTGGTCATTATGCCGGACAAACCACTTTACAATGCACAGATGAACGCGACGAACATCACTACTGGTGGTTACGTGGGTTCTGAAATGTATAAGAAAAATCTTGATCAGGCGAAAACATTAGCAGCAAGTGCTTTTGGTAATCTGATTCTTTCTCATCGTGAACATCTGACAAATGCCGTTACGGAAGGATATCCCTCCGGAGGGGCGTGGTTTGATTCTACTTTAGAACTTCCTAATGAGATTATGATGTATGGAAGTCACGTTTTCGCACCGGCTGGAGATGGAAAAATTGTTCCGAATCGATATACAGTTGGAAAGACGCAGCTTGCTTTATTTACTGTGGTTCCGAAATTCATTTCAAACCGTGCGACTTTCTGGCTCAGAGACGTCGTTTCTTCGGCTTATTTCGCTGTTGTGCTCGGCGGTGGCGATACGGACTGCAGCTACGCTTCGCTCTCTAGTGGGGTTCGTCCGGTCTTCCCTATTGGTTAGTTTTAATCCAGGGGCCCTGTGCCCCGAAAAAACAGTACGCAGGTGACAGCTATCTGTGCTATAAAAAGAAAAAATGAATGAAAGGTGAATGTCAAAATGGATGATAAGATTTATAAGATTACTCTGGCTGATGGGACAGTGATTGATAATCTGAAACTGAACGGAAACAACTTTATTTCGCCTGTGGAAATTGATGAGACCATTTTTGATGGGAACTGCCTAAATGTCACAATCAATGACGGCGAAAAAGACGATGTCCATACGAATATGGAACTGGTACAGATCACAAAGATGGGAGAGGAGTATTGGTTTATACTTCGTGATGTTCCAGAAAATGAATTGGCTTTTATTAAATTACAGTCGGATATTGAATATATAGCCATGATGTCTGAAATTGAACTGTAAGGAGGAGAGCTGACATGAGACGTAGTAAAAATTTTGACAAAGTAAAACGCTATTATAACATGGGAATGTGGAACGAGATGCGTGTCCGAAATGCCGTGAAAATGAATTGGATCACGGAAGAAGAATTTAAAGAGATTACGGATAAGGATTACGCATGAGTGTCCTAGTGAGCGACCGGACAGAATCCAAATTTGAGGCGATTACATATTCCGTTGAATTGCATGATATGTTAATCGAGTTGATGCAGCGTAGCTTCGGAGTAAAAGATTTGGATCGGCTTGTTCGAATGAAATATGCTTATGGAAAGGATACTACAGAAGATTTTTCAAGATATAGATATTTGATGCTGAATTACAAAAATCGAATAGATCAGTTAGCCTCCATGCTAACAAGCAATATTCGAGCGGCAAATTCTATATATCCGACCACGCTGCATGAATATGAGCAAAGAAGAGATTATCAGAATACAGCCATAGTAAACTGCGAGCAACTCTTAAAAGAGCTACAACGAATCGTTGAGATATTCGAAGTGGATGTTAATCTCTATAGTCGCTATGTTAAAGCTATCGACCGAGAAATCGGATTGATAAAAAAGTGGCGTCAACGAGATAACCGGATCAGGTCACAGTTAAAAGGGTAATGTCTAATTATGCGTCGTTTCTTCGGCTAATTTCGCTAATGTGAACAACAATGGCAATACGAACTACAACAACGCTTCGTACTCTTTTGGGGTTCGTCCGGATTCTCTGCCTGACCAACAGAGAAGGAGACATTGTCCTTTCCGAAGGGATAAATAGCAAAGCCGGACGCAATTTACTACGGTAAGTATTGCTAACACGGTGAATGATTTATGAACTATGAGGAGATTGTCTGTGACGCCAACAATTTGTATAGGGCTTATAAGGCCTCTGTCAAAACCAGCAAATGGAAAGAAACAACACAGAAATTCATGATGAATTTTCTGAGGTATATCTTTTCTATTCAAGATGATTTGATAAATCGGACACTTCAAAATGGACCGACACAAGAATTCACGCTGTTTGAGAGAGGTCGAGTAAGACCTATAACAAGTATTCAAATTAGAGATCGTATTATTCGACATGTTTTATGCGATGAGATTTTACTTCCTGAAGTGAAAAAGCATATTATTTATGATAATTGTGCTTCGATAAAAGGAAGAGGAATCTCTCATCAGCGAGATAGATTCGAAGTTCATCTTCGTAAATATTATCGTTTGTATGGGAATGAAGGTTGGATATTGTTTGGAGACTTTTCTAAGTTTTATGACAATATCATTCATGAAATTGCCAAACGAGAATTGTTGAGGCTATTTGATGACGATGAATTTATTGATTGGTTATTAACGCAAATTTTTGACGGGTTTAAAATCGATGTTTCTTACATGACAGACGAAGAATATGCCACATGTATGACAGATACTTTCAATAAGTTGGAGTATAGAAATATTCCAGAGTCAAAGTTGACTGGTGAAAAATGGATGGAGAAATCGGTTAATATTGGCGACCAGCTATCTCAGGTTATTGGAATTTATTATCCATATCGGATCGATAATTATGTCAAGTATGTGCGAAGTCAGAAATTCTATGGAAGATACATGGATGATTGGTATATCATGAACCCGAGCAAAGAAGAATTGTTAGATTTGCTGGATCATATTCATCAGATTGCAGAAGAATATGGAATCCATATCAATAGGAAGAAAACTCGAATTGTGAAGATTTCCAGTACATACAAATTTCTGCAAATCAAATATAGTTTGACCGATTCCGGTAAAGTAATCAAACGAATCAATCCAAAGAGAGTTACTGCGATGCGTAGAAAACTCAAAAGGCTTGCTGTAAAAGTGAAGAATGAGGAAATTTCGTATGAAAATGTAGAAAATATGTTTCGAAGCTGGATGGGTGGTTTTTATAAACTTCTATCCAAAGAACAAAGAAAAAATTTAATAGGTCTTTACGAAGATTTATTTGAAAAATCGATTGAGATTGTCAATAAAAAGATGATTATAGTCGATAAAACAAGATAAATATGGGAGGGTACCTATATGGAGCCATGGTTTCAAATGGTAGCGACGATTGTATGTGCAGTTGTCGCTTCTTCTGGTTTTTGGGCATACATCCAGAAGAGAAGCGAGAAAAAAGATGTGAGAACACAGATGTTGATTGGGCTTGCTCATGACAGAATCGTATATCTTGGCATGTCCTATATCGATCGGGGTTGGATTACGCAGGATGAATATGAAAATCTGCATGATTATCTCTATAAGCCTTATGAAAAAATGGGAGGAAATGGTTCGGCGAAGAAAGTTATGTCGGAAGTCAACAAACTACCCATTCATAAATCAACATATACTCAAAAAAATCAGTAGGAGGAATCAATCATGGAACAGATTATGAATTATGTAAAACCGGAACTGATTGTTGTAGCGATTGTTCTGTATTTCTGCGGAATGGCATTGAAGCAGACACAGGTGGTTAAGGATAAATATATCCCTATGCTTCTGGGGGCAGGAGGAATCGTTCTTTGTGGAATTTGGGTTCTGGCAACATCGCCATTAGGTAACGGTCAGGAGATTGCTATGGCGGTCTTTACAGCAATTGTTCAGGGGATTTTAATGGCAGGTCTCAGTAATTATGTAAATCAGATTATCAAACAGGCAAATAAAAATGAGTAATTAGAGCGGGAAACCGTTCTTTTTTATTTTTAAAAGAGAGGATGATACGAATATGGCTATTAACAAAGTAATTTATGGTGGACGGACACTGATCGATTTAAGTGGCGATACTGTCACTGCTGATAAAATTCTCGATGGATTTACAGCTCATGATAAAAAAGGAGAGACTATCACCGGTACTTGTAAGTACGATGTAGATTCTAGTGATGCGACGGCTGCTGTTGCTGAAATTCTTCAGGGAAAGACCGCTTATGTAAGAGGTAAGAAACTGACTGGTACTATGAAAAACAATAGTGCTGTGGCTGGAACAATTTCTTCTAAGGATGAGCAATATACAGTTCCTCAGGGATATCATGATGGTTCTGGTAAAGTTGGAATTGTAGATACAGAAAAAGAAAAATTGGTTCCTGCTAATATTCGAGAGGGTATTACGTTGCTTGGCGTTGAGGGAACGATGTCCGGAACAGAAGACGCCAAACCACAGGCCAAGACAGTTACACCGAAAACCACAGAACAGACTGTATTACCAGATACTGAAGAAGGATATAACTACTTATCACAGGTTACAGTTGCAGCAATTCCGTATCAGGAAAGTGAAAATCCCGCTGGAGGTACCACGGTAACTATCGGGTAGAAGGGAGGCTTAAATGGCTACAAGTAAAGTCGTTTATAGCGGTAAGACCCTCATAGATCTGACCGAGGATACAATCACAGAGGAAACATTGTTGCGAGGTTATACAGCGCATAAAGCGGACGGTACAAAAATTGTAGGGACCGCATTTAAAGACTACCCTTCGAGATATTCGTTTCTCGATACCCTTCAGGATTCAAAGGGGGAGAATATCCTTGATAAAGCGAATAATGTAATACAGGGTGAAACGGTGTATAAAAAAGTGTAGAAATGTCGTTTATTTCTTGAGTATTCCTACATTTTGCTGGAAGAAATGGCTTAAAATCAAGGTTTCCTGTTTCGTCTGTGGAGTCTGTAGGTTCTTTGTCTGAATTTCCGCAACCTGAAATGCTGCTGATTGCCAGTGCTGTTGATAAAAAGACAGACATCCATTTTTTTAAGTATTTTCCTTTCATGATCTGTTTTCCCCCTTGTTTGATATAAAAAGTTTTAACGGTTGTTGTAAATAAGTATATCATCATTTATGAGATATTAAAAAGGAAAAAGGTGCGCTTGTAATATTGGATAAATGGCTTATGAAGTCTAAGAAACAATTAGAAGACGGCTTATTTCGGATGGAAGAGTTGATCGGGGGCGCTGCGGATGAATAAAGTTTTTGCGAAAAATGGATGGGATAATTAAGCATAAAAAAACGAGAAACCTTAGATTTAATAAGGTTTCTCGACTTTCGTCAGCAATGCGGAAGAAGAGACTTGAACTCTCACAGGATAAACTCCCACTAGAACCTGAATCTAGCGCGTCTGCCATTCCGCCACTTCCGCTCGACAAATGATATTTTATCATAAGAAAAGATGTTTGTAAAGTGTTAAATTTGTATTTGTATTCTGTTTTTTCTTGTCTGTTTTTGTATGATCAGCCGGGGGATTCTCAAAATTTTATGAAAACCGAATGATTTACGTTTGATTTAGGGAGTCTACGCAGCGTAGACCGATGGAAAATGAACGTGTATTGTAAAATTTTCATAGTTTGATATGATTAGGTCAGTAAAATATTTTACTTTCTGCGAGACGATGCGGAAGGAGGAACAAAATGCAAGAAAGAAAAAACAGTGAAGCAGGAAATGAAAAAGAAGTTGACTATGGGAGAAAAAGCGGACAGGATAATACATCGGAAAATGTAATAGAAAACAGACCGGAGAAAAGAGTAAAAAATAAAGGAGGAAATAAGACAGGAGAATTTATTGCGCGAAAGAGAAAGGAACGCGGAATGACTCAGAAGGAAATGGCAGAGCTGCTTGGGGTTACGAATAAGGCTGTGTCAAAATGGGAGACAAGTCAGGGAATGCCGGATATCGGAATCCTTCCTGAACTTGGAAAGGCGCTTGGAGTGACAGTTGATGAAATTTTAATGGGAGAACAGATTGAACAAGAGAAAAGAGCGGAAACTGCCGTATCGGATGAGGATAAGAAGCTTTTGGAAATTGTGTTGGAGCGAGCCGAAAGAAAGGCGGAAACGATTCGGATCACATGGAAAGATGTTTTTGGCTGTCTGCTAATCTTGTCTGCGGTGGGGTTGATCATAGTGCAGATTTGGACTCTGACTCAGGGAAGAGAACTTGGATTGATCTATATAAGGAATGTAACTCCATATGTGATAAACGCGGCGGCAGTTTTCCTTTTTGGGGCCGGCGGCATGTGCATTGAAAAACTCCGCCCGATATGGAAAAGAAAATCTGTTATTGCAGTAACGGCGATTTTATTAGCTGCAGGAATTGAGGTTTGTCCATTTTGTTTTCTAAAGCAGAGGGAAATCGTTGATCTTGCACCTGATTTTTCAAATACAATGTGTCTGAAAATTGATGAAAACGGAAGAGCGGTTTTTTATCGGCAGCGGGGGCTGCTGTTCGGAGCGCAGTCTGATGTATTTCCGTTTACTGTGAAAGATGATGTGAAAGTACAGTGGCTTGAAAACGATGTGTGTGCTCTTACATATGAGTCGCCGGAAGATGATCAGGTGCATCAGTTTGTGGCGACTTACGGAGACAGAAATGAAGCGGTATCTTATTATTATGTGGCAAATGTGGCTTATGGTACATGGATGCCGGAAGACCGGGGAGAAAATTATAAGTTGGAAGTAGGAACAGGAGAAAACGGCGGAATCGATATTGAAACACCGGAAGGTAAAGAGCATTATGAACCGGAAGAATGTCTTCAGTATGGAACGCTTGCAGTTGTATTTCCCAGTGATGATCCGAAATGGACGCTTGTGTTAAATAAAGACTGCGTAGTGGAAGCGGGAGGAAGCCGGATAGAAGAAGGCGGAACAGTTACTTTGTGCAAAGTAGCGATGGAAAAAACAGCTCCGATCATTATGCATTAGAGAAATCCATTTGGAATGAAAGGATGGAATGTCAAAAAGAGTAAATCAGATTCGGAGCGCTTAGAATAGAGAGGAGAAAATATGGGAATGAACAGAAAAACAGGACGAGGCGCAAAATTTCTTATTGTGTTTGTTGTCATAGTGATCATAATGGCAGCAGTTACATTTTTTGCAGGAAAGTATGCTTATCATTTGTTAAGGGAGTACATAGAATATGCGTCGAAACAAAGTACGGAAGTGGTTTTAGAAAAAGACGGACTGAAAGGAATGATCGAATGGATGTCTGAGAAAGAAAAAGAGAAACTTCCGAAAAAATTTCTTGTTTCCGATATCGAGGCAGAGTTGTGGAAAAACGGAGAAGTGTACGACTTTGCGTTTAATATTCAAGAATTTGACGAATCAGATGAATACATGAAAGATATTTATTACAGGTATGACAGCAGAGAAGGAAAGCTTAGTAAAACAGAAAATGTAAACGAGGCGTTTCCGACTGAGTATGACCCGAATGCAGAAGTGGATTATTTGGACAGCCAGATAAAAATGCTCCCGCTAATGGCGCAGATGAAGGAGTTGGATTTTGACAGATATGTCGTGGAATACAGTCAGGACAGACGGCTTCAAGATGCGGATGTAGTGATAGACGGAAGAGACGGAAACGGATTTTCCGTGCTGACACAGAAAGAATATCAGCAGGGAGCAGGAGGGGCAAGCGACGGAAGTTCGCAGGTTGTGATCTCTCTGACTGACGGTGGAGGAGTGATGGGAGAGAGGATCGAATATATCTGTGCTCCGGCAGATGAAAATGCGCTTGTCGGTCAGACGGAGACAGTGATGCAGACCGATTATTATTTCAGGGGAGAGGAACTTATGCTGACAGATGACAGTGGGGAAACATGGGTTGCAAGCGGTTTGACGACAAAGCAGTTGGAAGAAACGAAAGCGGTATACGGTCAAGGAAATATGATTCCGGAGAACAGTGTTTACGCAGACGGAAACGGAATGTTTGCAGTATTTTGGGGCGAGACCCCGACGCTTCATGTCTCAAAAGATGACGGTGAGACTTGGACTGATTTTGTATTTCAGGAGGAGTATCCGAGACTATGCACTTCGAGAATTGTTCGTTTTCTTGATCCTGAAAACGGATATGTAGGTCTTGGAACAGACTGGTCAATGGGAACCGGAGGAGCTACTTACATCGGCTGGACGCATGACGGCGGCGCAACTTGGGAGACAACACCTGTAGCTGTGGAAAACGGATGGATTTTGTCGGGACTTGCATTTGCCGATCAGTCAGCCGGGATGCTTACGATGGATGAACAATTTGGAGAAAATTCGTGGCCGCATGTACTTGTGACAGAAAACGGCGGGGCGTCATTTGCGGAAATAGAGCTTCCGTGGGATACTGTTTCGGAAGAAGTGATGTTTCTGAATAAAGTGGACAGTTTGAAATATGAGAATGGAGTTTATTACTTAACCCTCGGTCAGGGGGAGTATGGAAATAAAAAAGCTGATTTTACAAGTACAGATTTGAAGAGCGGATGGAAATTTGAAAAAAGCTATATAGGAACAGTTCATTTGAATGGATAGGGGGGCATAAAAATATCGCATCTTAAATGACAGGTTTAAGATGCGATATTGAGACTATGAAGAAAAGTCTGTAAATATGATCTTCTATGATAAGAATGGGCGATAGGCTTAAACAAAATCAGCTTTTCGCCCTTGCTTTATATATAACAGTTACAAAATTGCATGTCAACAGCAGGCGGGTAATCCGCCTGTTTTTCTGCTTTTTTTATTACTCTGGCAAGCGACCTTCATACATGATACTTAACTCTCCATAAACCTGAGCCCAGTTCCGGATTGTTGCAGTCCATTTTTTTGTAGCTTCAAAGGTAGCCAGATAAAGGGCTTTTAAAAGGGCTGTATCGCTTGGAAAGACGCTTCTCTGACGGTTCAGCTTCCGATAAGTGGAATTCAGAGATTCAATGGCATTTGTTGTATAAATGACCTTTCTAACCGCTGCTGAAAACTTGAAGATTGGGGAAATAGCATCCCAGTTATCCTTCCAGCGTTTCATGGAATTCGGATATTTTGCAGTCCATTTTTCCATTACCCGATCCAAAGCTGCCAAAGCTTTCTTTTCATCCGCTGCCTGATATATCGTTTTCAAATCTGTGGCAAATGCTTTTCTGTCTTTATCTGGAACATATTTCAAGGTATTTCGCACTTGATGAACGATACATCTTTGATATTCTGTCTTAGGAAATGCTGCCGCAATCGCTTCTTTGATACCTGTGAGTCCATCTGCACAAATGATCAGGATATCTTTTACACCACGATTTTTTAATTCGTTTAAGACGGAGAGCCAATACTTGGAACTTTCATTTTCTCCAATACTGATAGTAAGCACTTCTTTCTTACCTTCCGCATTAATCCCAAGAATGACATACGCAGCAAGCTTCCGGATCACTCCATTATCACGGACGGAATAGTGAATCGCATCAATATACAGGATTGGATAAACTTCATCTAATGGCCGATTCTGCCAGTCTTCAATTTGTGGGAGAATCTTGTCTGTAACATCTGATATAAAACCTTCGGATGTTTCAAAACCATAAATATCTTCGATTGTTTCTGAAATCTGCCGGGTTGTCATACCTTTTGCATACATAGAAATAATCTTCTGATCGATATCTGAAATGTCTTTCTGACGTTTCTTTACTACTTGAGGTTCAAAAGTTGATTTTCTGTCTTGTGGAACTTCAATCTCCATAGAACCATAACGACTATTCACTCTTTTTCGCTTATAACCATTGCGATAATCACCGCTATCAGAACGTTGTGATTTTTCATATCCCAAGTGGTCATCCATTTCCGCTTCCATCATCTCTTTGATGGTTCCACCAAGAAGATCTTTCAGCGCATCCTGGATATCTTCTGCTGATTGGATATCGTATTCTTTCAAGAGCTGGTGAATGATGTTACGTTTTCCTTCTGTCATTTGTACTTTGTGTACAGGTTTCTTTTCTCTTGCCATAATAAAAGGCCTCCTTATGATAAAATATTTTACCATAGAAGACCTTCTAAAACATTATTTACAGAAAAAGTTTCACATTCTCGCGATATTTTAAGTTGTTATTAAACATTTTTATTCCATTATTTCATAATCTTCTTTTTCTGCTAAATCAGATTGGAGGTTTTGAAGGTACTCATTGCAGCTGTTCAAGTGTTCTGTTTCGTGTTCTGATTCTGAGTAGATGGTTGCAGCGTTATTTAAGTAATCTTGTTTTACGGAGTTTAAATATTTCTCAATCGGTAGATTGATTTTATAAACTTCAAATTCGTGTTGCCAATATTCTTCTTCAGAATCGAACTGATTAATTAAAGCTTGTGCTTCGTCTTTATTTGTTGCTCCGTTTATGATCTCTTTTAATTCATCCAAATATGCCCAAACTTCCTCATCGGTTACAGAATAGCCTTCTGAAATTGCCTTTTGATATGTAGCATCACGTTCTAACATATATTTAATTGCTTTTTCGCGAGCAGTAGATTCGGTATATCCGGCTAAAATGTAAAATTCGGTAGCCTGTTCAATATCGTCTTTTGTAATAATTCCACCTGATTTCCCTTTTGCAAAAATAGAATTATCACTTTTTTCCTTATGAGATTTAAATAACTGTCCGACTTTTTCCATGATATCAATATTGGACTCAAATGATGTGGCATATACAGATATTGATCCTATGATTAAAATAACAAGTAATGATGTAGCTATTAGTATTCGTTTTTTCATAATTGACTCCATTTCTTTGCTTTTTAATAGCAATTTTAAATTTTTAAGGGTGATCACAAAATTATTTTGTTGCTAATGGTATGGTTGCTGAGTTTGAGTAGGCCATAGGAATTCCATCTGGACAGGTTAATAAATATGTGATTTGTCCTTTGTAGGTAGTGTTTTTAGGATAATATTTTACTGTAGTGTTAAAATAGTACCATCCCCATTCCCACTTGCTAGTATCTACCAACAAATCGCCTTGTTGGAACGGTGATATAATAACTTTGTTAGTTCCATCCGTATGTAATGCGTTAGATACATCTACAGAAATATTGTTAGCTCCAGCGCCAGATCTTTTTATCATATAAAATTTTTGACGAAATGGAAATGCATTCTGTGTATTAGTGGAAGAATAATAAGATTCGTAATAGTCTAATTCTATGTCCACTACATTCCATCCATTATCGGGTATTGCAAAAACATGTTGATCTTGAACTACGCTTCCTTTTTGCAATGACTGACGTTTGGTTTGAGTTTCTAAGTGCGTTGCATGGCTTGTGATGAGTGGAGAGTAAATTAACATAGCAAATAAAATTGGAATTAATGTAGTTTTTTTAAAAAAATTTTTCATATCTGTTCCCTTCCTCGTACATCAAATATTTAAAAGTAGTGAATTTAATGAAAACTAAAAGTAAAGTTTTCATTGGCATAACTCTTTATAGAATTCTTTTTTAATTCTAATAGGTTGCTTTGTTTATAGTTTTTTAATTTCTCTAAATATGCCCAAAACTTTTCGTCAGTTACATCATAAACTTTTGCGATTGCTTTTTGATAAGTATCATCACGTTCCGATATATATGTGATTGCTTTTTCACGGGCTGCAGATTCTGTATGACCCGCTAATGTGTAAAAATCAGTGATTTGTTCAATATTATCTTTCGCAATAAATTCTTCTGATTTTTCCTTTGCAAAAATAGGGGAATCAGTTTCTACTTTATGTGATTGAAAGAACCGACCGACTTTTTTATAATTGACTCCATTTTTTCGCCTTTTATTAAGAGGAATTTAAAACTTATAACCTTTTATGGCAAACTAAATAAAAATTCCAATGGTATCACTCCTTATGATATATTTCTTGAGGCAACATAACGATTAGTTAAAAATATTTTTGGTTAGGGTGATTGACTTTGTGTTGCTGTCAATTTATTTGAGAGTTTGAATAGATGATATTTTTTCTCCTTAATTATAACACTATTTTTACTCTTTTTTTTGAAATGTAACAAAATGCATAGGTTATGGTAATAACTTACATGTTTTAGATGTTTGTCATCGCTTTTCTTTTGGTCAAGGAGTCTTTATAGTATTATATAAAAAATCTCCATTCTTACTTGAAGGATGGAGATTTTTAAAAGTAATTAAATGGCAGTGTATACAATTTCTCCGCCGCATACAGTCATTTTCACTTTTCCGTACAATTCCCAGCCGATAAACGGTGAATTTGACGACATGGAAGCGAAGAATTCAGGAATCCATTTTGCTTCGGGATCGAAGATCACGAGGTCGGCAGGAGCGCCCTTTTCGATTTTTCCGCCGTCTAAATGATACAGTCTGGCGGGATTGATCGTCATTTTTTCGAGAAGCTGCATAAGTGACAGATGCCCTTTGCGTACAAGAGAAGTGATCCCGAGCGCCAGTGATGTTTCCAAACCGATGATTCCGCTTGGAGCGGCAGTGATGGAGCGTTCTTTTTCTTCTTTGCTGTGCGGGGCATGGTCTGTTGCGATAATATCGATCGTTCCGTCGGCGAGTCCGGCGATGATTGCCTGACGGTCAGCTTCGGAGCGAAGCGGCGGGTTCATCTTTGCAAGTGTTCCATATGTCAGAACAGCCTCGTCTGTCAGTGTGAAATGGTGCGGCGTTGCTTCCGTGTGAATATTTGCGCCGAGTGATTTAAAGTGGCGGATAATGTCTACGGAACGTCCCGAGCTGATATGCTGCATAACAACGTCGGCGCCTGAATGCAGCGCGATCATGCAGTCTCTTGCGACGAGGGATTCTTCGGCGATAGAGGGAGAACCGTAAATGCCGAGCTGTTCAGACACCGCGCCGTGGTTGACGCCGTTGTTTTTAATAAATGACGGATCTTCTTCATGAAGGCTGATCGGTACGTTTAGCTGTTTGGATTTTTCCATTGCCTCGTATAAAAACGCGGCGTTTTTCAACGGAATGCCATCGTCGGTAAATCCGCATGCTCCGGCAGTTTTCAACGCTTCCATGTCGGTCATTTCTTCGCCGCGCAGTTTATGAGAGACGGAAGCGGCCTGATAGACGTGTATTTTTTCGTCTTTCGCTCTTTCTAAAATATCTGTTAAAGTTTCTGTATTGTCTACGACCGGAGACGTATTTGCCATACAGATGACAGAAGTAAATCCTCCTGCGGCGGCGGCCTGTGAACCTGTGTGGATATTTTCTTTGTAAGTAAATCCGGGGTCACGGAAATGGATATGCGTATCGATAAGTCCCGGCGCGACAGTCAGACCGGCGGCATCTGTTACCTGCTCGTTTGGGGCAGGTGAAAGAGTGTTTCCGATTTCTGTAATGATCCCGTTTTTGATTCGGATATCGTAATTTCCAGATTTTTTAGTGGCAGGGTCTATAAGAAAACCGTTTTTAATAAGCATGAAAAAACCTCCTTGAATATAAGATTGCTGTAATAATTATTATGCGAAACAAAGACGCGTAACGGAAATAAATGGATTCATATGTAATCATATATAAGTGAAAAACGCATCTGTATATAGGTAAAGTATAAAGGAAGAATAAGAAAGAGACAAGAGAATAAAAAGGAGCAGTGTTATAAAACCGGATATAAAAAACTGCCGCATCCTGATCGTGAACATATCATAGATATCAGGAGCGGCAGTATGTGAATTAATTTTTGCGGTAGAGGTGACGCGGGATACCGTCAACCATTACCGGAGATACATCACCTTGAATGAGCGGGCGTACATATGAAACAAAATCGTCGGTTACATAAGATCCGTCTTCTGTAACCCATTCGCGCGGAACGACTTTTTCGTCGTTTGCAATCTTATGCACATCTTTTACTTCTGTTCCGCATTGATACGGATCGTCGGAAAGACGCTGGAGAACGACCATCTTGCCGGAATCTCCTTCATCCGCAGCTTTTACTGCCGCGCCGCCTACCTGATAAGCTTCGAGAATATCGACTCTGGAAGCGCAGTGGGAAGCGGAGCGCTGCAACGTGCTCAATTCGATCGCACGGGTTTTGCAGCCGAATTCGCCGGCGATATAGCTTGCAAGATAGTTTGCAGTTCCCGAAAGCTGTTTGTGACCGAACGCATCGACAAAATCAACGCTTTGTCCGAGTTCGCATACATATCTTCCGTCGGCGAGACGGATTCCCTCCGAAACAGCGACAACAACCGACGGTTTTTTCGCCAGAAGATCTTTTACTTTTTCGCTGAAAGCTTCGATATCAAAAGGAAGTTCAGGCAGATAGATAAGATCTGGGCCCAAACAGTCCTCGCCCTTTGCAAGAGCTGCCGCTCCGGTCAGCCATCCGGCGTTTCTTCCCATGATCTCAACGATAGAAACAAGCCCTTTTCCATATTCAAGGCAGAAGCTGTCGCGGATGATTTCTTTTACAGATGTTCCGATATATTTTGCGGCGCTTCCGTATCCCGGAGTGTGGTCTGTAAGAGCAAGATCGTTGTCGATCGTCTTAGGGCATCCGATAAATCGGGTGCGGTAACCTGTTACAATGGCGTAATCAGAAAGTTTTTTGATCGTATCCATTGAGTCGTTTCCGCCGATGTAAATAAAGGCTTCAATGTCAAGCTTTTCGAGAATTGAAAAGATTTTTTCGTATACGTCTTTATTCTCGTGGATCTCAGGCAGTTTATAGCGGCATGATCCGAGGAAAGCCGCAGGGGTTCTTTTCAAAAGTTCTGTATCAAGATCGTTCGTAATGTACTCGGACAAATCGATGTAACGCTCTTGAAGGAGTCCCTGAATGCCGAAAAGCATACCGTATACTTTGTTTGCGCCTCTGTCTTTGGCAGTGCGGTATACTCCCGCGAGACTTGAGTTGATTGCCGCTGTCGGACCACCGGATTGTCCGACAATTACATTTCCTTTCATGATGAAGTACCTCCGTTCTGTATGTTTGCCCGCAGGTTGTTGCTGCGGACGGATATACAATTATTTTAGTGCATAATGACTAATTTGTAAACAAAAAAATCAAAAACATAGGCAAAATAACGAAAATGACGAAAAGTGATACATTATAAGAAAAATTGCGGAAAAGATGTTATGCTGTTAAAATACAGGATAAATCAGCGCTGATATTTTGCGGCGCGGAAAGAGAGGCTTGGTATGAAAAAATATGATTATCTGATCGTCGGTGCGGGATTATACGGCGCAGTTATGGCATATGAGCTTGGAAAAAAGGGAAAGTCATGTCTTGTGATCGATAAACGAGATCACATTGCCGGAAATATTTACTGTGAAGATGTAGAAGGGATTCATGTGCATAAGTACGGAGCGCATATTTTCCATACGTCTGATAAAAAAATATGGGATTATATAAATCAATTTGCGGAGTTTAATCACTATATTAATTCTCCGGTAGCAGTTTATAAAGACGAGTTGTATAATCTGCCGTTTAATATGAACACATTCAGCAGGATGTGGGGAATAAAAACACCGGAAGAGGCAAAGAAGATCATCGAAAGACAACGAAAAGAGTCGGGGATAACAGAACCGAAAAACCTTGAGGAGCAGGCGCTTTTCCTCGGTGGGAAGGATATTTACGAAAAACTGATCAAGGGATATACAGAGAAGCAGTGGGGAAGAAAATGTACGGAACTTCCGGCATTTATCATTAAGAGGCTTCCGTTTCGTTTTGTGTATGACAACAATTATTTCAACGACAGATATCAGGGAATCCCGATCGGCGGCTATACTCCGATCGTGGAAAAAATGCTTGAAAAAGCGGATGTTCTTACGGGAACAGACTTTTTTGAATTTCGTGCTCAGAATGCGGATATTGCAGACAAGATCATATTTACGGGGATGATCGATGAATATTTTGGTTACAGACTCGGAGCGCTTGAGTATCGTTCGGTGAGATTTGAGACGGAGACACTTGACTGTGACAATTATCAGGGGAATGCGGTTGTCAATTATACCGATGGTGAAGTGCCTTATACACGTGTGATCGAACATAAGCATTTTGAGTTCGGAAAGCAGGAGAAAACTGTGATTTCACGAGAATACTCCTCGGAGTGGGCAGTTGGAATGGAGCCTTATTATCCGGTCAACGACGAAAAAAACAACGCTTTATATGAACAGTATAAAAAACTGGCGGACGAAGAGGAAAACGTGATTTTCGGCGGAAGACTCGGGAATTATAAATACTATGATATGGATAAAGTGATCGCAGCGGCTCTTGAACAGCTTGACCGGATTGTGTAGACGTAAGAAAGAGACAAAAGAAAAAGGCAAAAAAGCAAAAGAAAAAAGATAATGCAGACACTTGCTTTTCTGTATAAATTCAAGTAAGATACAAATACTTATTAAATGAGTCTGATTCAAGACACATCTTTTACGGCAGTTGTTTCGCCGGATTTCGCCAAGAATAATAAGCTCATTCGGGAACGGGGCAGGAGGGACGCCCCGCTTCCGGTTATGTGCACCCGATGAAAAAGTGAATATGGAAAAAATGAATGCAGTGAACTTGGAAAAAATGTATGAAGTATTGAAATTTGTCGAATACGGAGGTTACTGCCGCAGAAGCATGGATTGTGTACATGGTATGCTGCTTATCGATCGTATGAAGAATGAAGCGGTCGTCGATAAAGCAGTTTTATTTGGATGGTTCCGAAAAATGGCAGTCTGTGCAGAGCAGTATGAGCGATGCGGTGAAGGACAGAATTATAAGTATTTGAATCCGTATGGAATTGTGTTGTCTGATGAAGGAGAAGTGTTGTTTCTGGATACAGAATCGAGAGAAAATGCCGAGGTGATGAAGCAGATGCAGAAAAGAGCTGTCAGAAGTCATTTTATCAGACCGGTATACGAAATGGATACTTGCGGCAGCAGAGAGCCTGATCTGTTTGGATACGGGAATACGCTTCGTTTTATGCTGGCATATATGAAAGTAGTTCCGGCGCTGACAAAACGGGAAGAAATCCGTCTTTTTCGTATATGTGGGAAATGCATCGGAGAGACAAGAAAAAAATACAGCTCGTTTCTGCAAGTTTTAAAAGAACTTCCTACAGTGAGGAACAAAACAGAAAAGACAGACAAAAAGCGTGTCGGAGTATGGTCGGGAATCGCGGCAGGTGCGGCGGGATGTATTTTGGCGGCGGTTTATATGGGAGACGCTCACACAGATCTGGCTGTATCGAACGGAGAAAAGATTACAGGGGAGGATATAAAAACAGATACGGGAACAGATATAGAAACAATAGAAACAGATGTAGAAACGACAAAAACAGGCTCAGAAACGACAGAACCAGGTGTGGAAATGACAGAAACAGATATGGGCAAAGATAAAAGAGCAAACAGAGAAGCGGAGGTGCGGTCAGATAGAGACGGAGATACAGAAAACGAGGAAAGAAAAAAAGATACGGCAGATGCGGATGAAGTGAAGAAAAATGTGACAGACGAGAGTGGAAAAACAGATGCCGCTGCGGAATGGATGGAATTGTATTTGGATCAACATACGGATAGTGGAAATCAAAAGGCGATAGAGATAGGGGAAAAAGCGAGATTGTCCGTTTTGTGGAAACTGGCCGATGCTTATGAGCGGTCGGGAATGAAGACGGAGCAGATTCAAACATACGGTCAACTGATCGAATGGGAGCAAGATCCGATACAATTAGAAGAGGCCGGCGTAAGAAAAATGAAGCTGGAAGCAGCGCAGGGCGATTATAAACAAGCGGCGGAGACCGGGAAGAAAGTTTTGGAACGGATTGAGGCGTCGGAAAAAATCACAAAGATGCTTAAAGGGTATGAGTTATATAAAGGCGAAGAAGGAGAATCGTAAGCGTCAGAGTGAAAATACGAAATATGGAGAAAAATAGTTCTGAAAAGGGAGGATGCCGGGTAATCAATATGATTCCCAGCATGTATTATGAAAAAGTTTATGCAAAAACAACTTGTAATCACCTTTAATTCGGTAAGCTTAGTATATGCGATATAAATGAAGAAAACGTGAGGAGAAAATGAAAGAATTTAAAATAATAAATGAACAAAATATGAACATCCCGCTTTAAGAAGAGAAAAGAAAGTAAAAGACCGATGGGGGAGCCATCGGTCTTTTGAGGGGAGTATAAATAATTAATAAGGGGTTGTAGAAAATAACCTTTCTACAAGAAACAGTATAATATAGGAAAATGGAAAAAGCAAGCAAAAAATTAAGAAATTGAACAAAAATATTTGAAAAATTTAATAAAATACAAAGAAAAACACAAATAAAAAGAGGAATAAAAAATAATAAGGAGAAATACTAGTTTTGAATCAAAAAAACAGGAGGAAAATACAATGGCAAAAAACTACAGTAATGCAAACAATTCAGACAAAAACGCACAGTCAAAAAACGGAGCTTTCTCTTCTTATTCAGAGTCACAGAACAGCAGCAAAAATTGCGATAAGAACACAACAAAAAATGCAAGCAGAAATGCAAGTAAAAACGCAAACAAAAATGCAGATAAAAACAGCGCAAAGTCTGCTATGAGCTACGGCGGAAATAAAAACTGTGGTAAGATCAGAGACGCGTTTGACGAATCTGACAAATACTAAAGATTAGGTGAAAAACATCTCGTATTTACAGAATACGATGTGAAATGTTTTATTCGGTAAAATAATAGTAAAACAATGGCAGGGCGGAGTAAACTTCAACTTTACTCTGCCCTGTTTTTATAGTAATATTGTAGGAAGAAAAAGGTAAGGACGGATAAGTTCATGGATAAAATAGAATGGATAGCCCCTTGTCACTTTGGTTTGGAATCGGTACTCAAACGAGAGGTTGAACAACTCGGATACGAGATCGTACAGGTGGAAGACGGCAGGGTTACTTTTCGCGGAGGCGCGGAGGCTGTTTGCAGGGCAAACATATTTTTGCGGACTGCGGAGCGTGTATTGATGAAAGTCGGCAGTTTTCAGGCAAAGACATTTGACGAGCTGTTTGAGAAAACGAAGGAGCTGCCGTGGGAAAATTACATACCGAAAGACGGAAAGTTCTGGGTGGCAAAAGCGGCATCGGTAAAAAGCAAGCTGTTTAGTCCATCTGATATTCAGTCGATCATGAAGAAGGCTATGGTGGAAAGACTGCGGGGCAAATACGGGATCAAGTGGTTTGAAGAAACAGGCGCGTCTTACCCGGTGCGCGTGTTTCTTATGAAAGACACGGTGACGGTAGGGCTTGATACGACCGGAGTATCGCTTCATAAGAGAGGATATCGCCCGGTGGCGGGAAAAGCGCCGATCGCAGAGAATCTGGCAGCGGCGCTTATTATGCTCACTCCGTGGAAAAAAGACCGGATTCTCGTAGATCCGTTTTGCGGAAGCGGTACGTTTCCGATCGAGGCGGCGATGATCGCAGCCAACATTGCTCCGGGAATGAACCGATCGTTTACGGCTGAGACATGGACAAATATCATTGCGAAAAAGTCATGGTATGAAGCAATCGATGAGGCGACGGATATGATAGACGACGATATAGAGACTGATATCCAAGGATATGACGCAGATGCATCTGTCCTTCGTGCGGCTCGCAGAAATGCAGAGGAAGCAGGGGTTGGTCATCTGATTCATTTTCAGCAAAGGGAAGTAAAGGATCTCAGTCATCCGAAAAAGTATGGATTTATTATTACGAATCCGCCGTACGGCGAACGTCTTGAGGAAAAAGAAGCTCTTCCGAAATTATATAAAGAATTCGGAGACGCCTTTAAAAATCTGGATAGTTGGTCGGCGTATATGATTACAAGCTATGAGGAAGCGGAACGGTATTTCGGACGGAAGGCAGATAAAAACCGGAAAATCTACAACGGGATGCTGCGGACTTATTTCTATCAATTTCAAGGTCCAAGACCGCCGCGGAAAACGGTAAGAGAGCAGGGGATGGCATTATGAAAAGAAGAATTGTATTTGCAACGGGAAATGAAAATAAAATGAAAGAGATACGAATGATCCTTTCAGATCTGAATACGGAGATCGTTTCGATGAAAGAAGCGGGAGTGGATATCGATATTGTGGAAGACGGAATGTCTTTTGAAGAAAATGCAGAGATTAAGGCGAGATCGGTAGCGAGAATTCTTACAAACGATATTGTTCTTGCGGATGACTCCGGGCTGGAAATCGATTATCTCGATAAAGCTCCGGGAATTTATTCTGCAAGATTTGCAGGGGAAGACACATCCTATGATATTAAAAACCGTATTTTTCTGGATCGTCTGGAAGGGGTTCCGGATGAAGAGCGTACTGCGAGATTCGTATGTGCGGTAGCGGCTGTATTTCCTGACGGAAGCGTAGACGTAGTAAGGGAGACGATCGAGGGAAGGATTGCGCATGAGTCGGCGGGAACGCACGGCTTTGGTTATGATCCGATCTTTTATCTTCCTGAATATGGCTGTACAACGGCGCAGCTTAGCCCGGAACAAAAAAATGAAGTAAGTCACCGAGGCAAAGCGCTCTGTGCGATAAAACGCAAATTAAAAGGGAAAATCGGAGATGATTTATTATGAAAGTACTGATAGTCAGCGATACACACGGCAGACATACAGGATTAGACCGTGTTCTTGAAAAAGAAGGAAAGATCGATCTTTTTATTCATTTAGGTGATATAGAAGGCGGAGAAAGCTATATTAATTCGGTTGTGGAATGTGAGAAGCATATGGTAAGAGGAAACAATGATTTTTTCTCGGATTTGCCGCGGGAAGAGGAAATCGATATAGGTGGGTATAAAGCCTTTATTACTCACGGACATCCGTATTATGTGTCTTTGGATTCAGAGTATATAAGAGAGGAAGGCGCAGCTCGAAAAGTCGATATCGTGATGTTTGGTCATACACATAAGCCGTATTTTGAACAGAAGGATGGAATCACTGTGCTGAATCCGGGCAGTTTGGCATATCCGAGGCAGGAAGGCAGAAAGGGAAGCTATATGATTATGGAGATTGATCAGGAGGGAAAGGCTCATTTCAATCAGAAATACTTGGATTGACGGAATGTCCGGCAGAGTAAAAGACGGGAAATTGCGTGTAAAAACAGGATGAAATAAAAAGTCATTAAAAAAATAAAAAAAATGCAAAAAAAATATTGACAATCTAAAAACCTTATAATATAATAGGCATTGCGCTACGGGAGAGACAGGAACGTAGGAAATGCCGGGGTGTGGCTCAGCTTGGCTAGAGCGCCTGGTTTGGGACCAGGAGGTCGCAGGTTCGAATCCTGTCACCCCGATAAACTCTGCGGGTGTAGTTCAATGGTAGAACACCAGCCTTCCAAGCTGGATACGTGGGTTCGATTCCCATCACCCGCTTTTCCGTAGAAATACGGAGAGCCTTTTGAAAAGGGGATATTAAAATGAGTCTGTAGCTCAGCTGGATAGAGCAACGGCCTTCTAAGCCGTAGGTCGAGGGTTCGAATCCCCCCAGGCTCGTTATGGTGGGTATGGTGCAGTTGGTTAGCGCGCCAGATTGTGGTTCTGGATATCGTGGGTTCGAGTCCCACTACCCACCCTTTTCTTTTATAATTCAAACTGGCATGCAGTGTCAGAAATAAAGTCTTTAATGGGCTATCGCCAAGCGGTAAGGCACAGGACTTTGACTCCTGCATTCGCTGGTTCGAATCCAGCTAGCCCAGTTATCTCGGGAAGCTGAGAAGAAATAGTGAGGGCGTGTAGCTCAGTTGGTAGAGCACTTGACTTTTAATCAAGTTGTCCGGGGTTCGAATCCCCGCACGCTCACTGTGAAACAAGCGAATATGCTTGTTTTATTTTTTGTATAGGCGACGTGCTAAAGTCCGGGGATGCCCGGAAATTTGGAGGTTGCTTACAAAGTCCCGAGATATGCCTTTTGGCGTTTTCGGTGATCGAAATATAACATGCGGATGTGGCGGAACTGGCAGACGCGCTAGACTTAGGATCTAGTGGGAGACCGTGCAGGTTCGATTCCTGTCATCCGCACTGCAAAAGCCTGGTTTTACTGGGCTTTTTTGGAGGAGATGGCTGCACCCCATCTGCTCCGGGCAAGATAAATAATCTAGTTACAAAGAGTAGTCGTTATCTTTACCAGAGACAGGGCGGCTACTTTTTATTTTTCATATTAAGGATGGAGACAATCAAGCCATAAATTACCGTTAAAGAGTGTATCTTGCAATCATATCAACCGTTAACGATAGAGGAAGGCGGTTTTGGAGGCACTTGGAGTTGAGTGTACTCTGGAGTCGGCTTTAAATATGGCGATGATTAAGGAGGGACTTGCTCAGAAGACTGCATTTGAGGAAGCTTATTACGGACTGAATGGTACGGTGTTTGTCGATATAGAAAATGCTAACATTAGAACGGCATTTCATAAAGAACAGATTGATGAATATGTGAAAAAAATGAGGGAGGTGTTAAAGAATCATGAAAAAGGTTGATTGTCCATTGATGGACGAATGTGTTGATGATGCAATATGCTTCGATATCCACATGGTTGTTGAAGGGTGTGCACCTAAATTCACAGCGCCGAAAAAAGCAGTTCAGACACCGGATTTTAGGAAAATATGTATGAATTGTCCGAATCACAGAGACGATTAAAAGCCACAGGTCGAAAAGGTCTGTGGTATTTTTATACCCATTTTTAAGAAAGGAGGGGAAAGTGTATGAAGATACCTGAAAAAATAAAAGTACTTTATAAGGAGTATATCGTGGAAGAAACCGCAAACCTACACGATGAAGCCGGAGATCTGTACGGACAGATTCAATTTATAGCATTGGGCTGAAAGAAAATCATCCGCACTACAAAAGCCGTAACCTTTGAGTAATCAGAGGTCACGGCTTTTTTGTTACGGTAATGAGCCAAAATCCGGATTTATCCGAGATCTTGACGGATAAGATGTTTTATCCGAGTTTTCGTTTTTTGTGCATTATATAAAGCAATCCTATGATGCTGCACATTGTGGCAAGAGGAAGCAAAAGAGGTGTGCTGTCTCCTGTTTTTACACTGGTATCCGCATGTGAAGTGTTTGTATTTCCCTGATTTCCGCTATTGGGATTTTGTGGGTTTTGCGGCTCGAGTGGTTCTTGTGGGTCTTTATTTCCGCCCTCATCAGGATCATCTTTGTATGCGAATTCAAATGTATTTAATTGATTCAGTATATCGGATACTTCCGCAGGCGTTGCGTTTGGATCGGTTAAGATCGCATTTGCAAGCTCTCGAAGTCTGGTGAAATCATTCCAGGAAGCATCTGTTGCGTTGCCTTGAGTCATATCTTTTATTTTGTTATATTTTTCCTGAAGCAAAGTTTTATCTGCGCGTAGATCCTTCATACGCTGTATTAAAACGGCGGTTTTTTCATCGACTTCTTTTTGGGTATATGTGCCGTTTAATAAAGCTTCTGCCTCTAAAATGCTTTGTGTTAATGCTTCAAAACTTTCTTCCGTATATCCTTCCCGGGAAATGGATTTTGCGGCTTTTAACGCGTCGTTTAATGCGGACGTATCAACTTTTATCTCCTGAAGACTATTTCTTGCATTCCGAACTTCATTTGCCTTATCATTCATTTCGGAAGTACACGTTTCTTCATCCTTTTTGTTTAGGAGTTCTCTGGCGCTGTTGACTGCCTTTTGTAATTTGTTCCAGCTTTCTTCTGTGTATTTGTCTTTATTCAGCCCGTCGCAGATCGTCAGTTCTTCTTCCAATTGGCTTCGGTCTACGATTTCTTTCTTTTCTGTACGGATCTTCAGTGTTCCGACTTCGACCCATCCTCTTTTTTCCGGTGATCCGTTTGGACTTTTTCCGACACGTTCAAATTGAATTGTGTAGCTGCCCTCCGGAAAGTCTTTCTGTATCAGTTCGGCGCCCTCTATGCGTTTTTCGGCATATGTATCAATTTCTTCTCGGCAGATCTGTTTCTCGTTTTGATCTAGGATCGTCACCCGGATAACGCCGTGATCATCTCCTTTGACCGTGGAAACTTGTATCGAATTTCCGTTGAATTTATAAGTCAGAGGCCCCGCATCATCTGCTTCTGTTGCTTTGAAATCTCCTGCCTGGATCCACTTTCCGGAACCTTGCAGATCTCCTGCCGGGATGGATGTTTCGGAAAAACCGCCTTGTTCGAGACTGTTTAATGCTGCCTGTAGTTTTTCTGTCATTTGATCGACGGCTGGTTGTTTTACGTTTTCGTCATCGGCTGTTTTCTTAGCGTCTGAGAGAACTTTTTTCAGTTGGTATAAAGAATCGTTTGTATAGTTTCCGTTTAGTTCCTGTTCTGCTTTTGTGATCAGCGAGTTTAATTTTGACTTATCTGTCGTTCCGAATCCGAGACGGTGATATCTGTCAGATAAAAATTCGGTACGGGAATCAATAATATCCTGCGATGCTTTCAGTTGTTCTTTCCCGTCTGAAATACTTTCTTCAAACGCGGTTTTTAATGTTTGCGGCGCGTTTACATAATGGTCGGCAGTTCTGTCGGCTTCTTCTGCCGAACGTATCATTTTTTCTAATTCTGACGTATCTCCGGCGCCGTCTGCCTGTACGCCTGTGTAAAGAGGCGCTATTTCATATAGAGACGGTTCGCCTAAGAATCCCGGTTTTAATATTACCTTTACGGATTCTGTCGTTGTTTCGGGAAATTCGGCGAAGTAATAAGCGTGATATCCGCCGCTTCCGCCGTCGATATCGCCGACTTTGTCGTCGATATTTCCCATTTTTGTTCCTTCATACACAGTTCGATATGTTCCGTCAGAAAGCGCCTGAATTTCAAAAGCGCCGATTCCGTTATTTTTGGATACGAACAGATCGAAATTCATTTGATCGAGCGTTTCTTTTTCGGAGAAATTCAATGTGATTTCCAACGGTTTAGAAGCGTCTACGTTTTTGGATGCCCACCGTGTCGAAGTGTTTTGATCGATCATACCGGCTTTTACATAGTTATTGCCCCAGTCCTCTGTATGAGATACGGTTACGTCTTGGATCTTTATGCTTTTTGCTATGTATTTCTTTGTGTATACAGGGCTGACTCTCTGTTCGTTATAAAACAGCGCCGCTCTGACAACGGTATTTTCTTTATTGTCTAATTGCAGAGGGTGTTCATACCGGTCAGATGTATGTCTCGGAATACTTCCGTCTGTTGTATAACGGATCTCAAAGTCTTTGGCGTCTGAACTCTTACTCAAAGTAAGTGTCCGGTCGTTTCCTGTGATGACACCGGAATCTTTGCTGAATGAAATGATCCGGTTTGCCATCGGTTTTTCTAATTGTGCGCTAAGATCTGTAAATTGGTTCTCGGCGTTTTGATAATCCTCTAAATCTCCGGTGTTTTCCAACAGAGTCTTGCGCAGTTTGCGAAGCTGATTGTAAAGCGTGTCGATCTGTGAATAGGTTAAGTTATCTTTGTCGGTCAGATAATATATGTTTTCTGCCTTATTCAGATAGGAGCGATATAACTGATCCATTAGTTTGACTTTTGTCAGAACTGTACCTAATTCTTTTGAAGAAAGATCGATTGCTGTCTGCAGTTCGTTTTTGGCATTGATGAGATCAGGGTGAAGCTGATTTAAAAATGTAGACGCCTGCTCTTTTAGTTCGTTTATATTTGTTTCGGATATATCGATCGTATATGTCTTGCCGGCGTCTGCCTCAAAGGAAATACGATCTTTATCGGTATCTTTTGTCACCTGAACTTCTTTGCCGTCTTCGTAGATCTTTGCAGAAGTAATATTTTTATATGATCCTGTGAAAACAGCGCTGTCTTTATTGCCGTCATAACGTACGGTAAAGGCTTCCGCAATGCCGTTCGCCCATTTTTCGCCGATCGTGAAGTTACCTCTGGCCTTTAGACCTCTGACCTCTCCTTTTTCCCATGCGTCTGGAATTGCGGGGAGGAATTGTGTGTAGCCTGACTGCGATTGAACAAGCATTTCTGCTACGCCGGAAGTAAGACCGAAATTGCCGTCGATCTGCCATACCGGAGTTCCGTTCATCATTGTGTCTCCTCCGCCGGATCCGTGAGAATCGAAGAGATTATGCTGGAGACCGGAAGAATTTCCTCCGATCAGATTGTTCAAAAGCTTATATGCCTTTTCTCCGTTTTCGGCTCTCGCCCAGAGATTGATCTTGTTTGCTTTCGACCAGCCTGTAGAATATTCTCCTCGTTCGGTCAATGATTGAATAGCGGCGTTCATGTAAGTCGGATTCTCTTTGTTGATCAATGTTCCGGGAAAGAGTCCGACCAGATGGGAGGCGTGTCTTTGCTCTCCGTTATGTCCGATATTCCATCCGCTGTTAGGTACTGCGATCTCTGCCAGATCTCCTGCTTTTGCATAAGATTTGTTATGTCCGGTTTCCTGACCTACACGGGTTTCTTCGTACCATTCTTTAATTCCGTTTGTAGCGTTGATTTCAATCGGATCAAGTTTTTGCATCTTTTCTTCCCAAGATTGCAGAACAGCTTCATCTTCTCCGACGATTTTGCCTGCCTGGATACATTCGTTATATAATTCCCATATAAGAGATTGGTCGTAAGTTGTTCCGATTGCGGTCGGTCCTTGTTCCTCTGAAAAACTAGGCGCTGCTACAAGTCTGTTTTCACCGTGATAAGGCGAAGTTTCGTCGTTGATTTTCTGGTATTCTGACGTCCAGAGATAAGAGTCCCAAAATTGTGCCGCCTCTTTCATGATCGGATAAATAGTATTTTTTAAATATGCTTCATCCTGCGTAAACTCGTAATGCCACCAAAGGTTTTGGACAGCCCATGCCGCTCCTGTCGGATTCCAGCCGTATTCCTGCGCGTTAGTAGGAGCGGTCATGCCGAAAGGATTGTTTTCCGTATGTACGGTAAATCCGGTGTGGTTATCGACAGCCCCTTTAATACCGTGAACTCTTTCTGCCGTCAGGCGTCCCGGTTCTCTTAATTTATCCATGTAATCTACAAAAGTTGTTCCGCATTCGGCAAGGTTCGTTGAATATACCGGCCAATAGTTCATCTGTACATTGACGTTAAAATGATAATCTCCCGTCCACGCGGAAGGACCTACTGTCCATAAGCCGACAAGGTTGCTTGGGAGCGTACCTCTGGAACCGGCTATTGTCAGATAACGTCCGTATTGGAATGCAAGAGTTTCCAGGTAGTGCGAGTAGCTGCCGTTTCGATATTCGTCTATCAACTGATCTGTCGGAACGGATGTCTGAAACTCTCCTAAGTCTAAACTTACTCTGTCGAAAAGACTTTGGTGGTCTTCTATATGCGTCTGCTTTAATTCATCGTAAGATTTTTTCGAGCTGTCATTGATCCGGGTGTCGATAACATTCGACAGATTTTTCTCTTTGTCCCGGTAAGTAGGATAATCGTTTTTGTAATCTGTCTCGGCAGCCATTATGATTGTGACCTGATCTGCATTTTTAATCCGGTAAACCTGATTTTTTTCATCTGCCGTTATCTCGCCGCCGGTTAGAAGGAGTTTCATAGTTGTACGGAATTTTAAATCATTATCTTTTACTTTTCCTTCGATAGTGCAAGTTTGATTCCGGACATCGAATGTAAGCTTTCCTTCTAAGTTATCGTTGTTTAGTTCCATTTTTGCGCTGAAATTAAGTTTTCCTTTTTCAGAAGCGGAGAGGTTTGTTACCATTACCTGATCCGGACTGCTTACAAAATGCTCTCTTTTGTAAGAAACATTTTTATAAGAAAATTCTGTTGATGCAATTCCGGTTTGTAAATTCAGTTCTCTCCGATAATTCTGCACATTATCGTCAGTGATTCCCATTGCGGAAAAATCAAGCCAAATATCGCCGAAATCTTGATAACTGCCTTTGTTTAGATTGTCTTCGCCCGGAAATCTGATTTTTGCCCCCATACCGTAACCGCCGAGACTTTGGTCATCGTTAAATACATTAGAAGATTTGTCATCAAGCAGTTTTCGATAATTTTCAATCTCTGTGGCAGTATATGCCGTTGCTTTATTTCCGAACTGGTAGTTGGGACGGCTCGATGAAGGACCGCCTGTCCAAAGTGTTTTTTCGTTGAAATGGATTCTTTCTTTTGAGATTCCGCCGAAAATCAAATTTCCCAGATTCCCGTTTCCGAGAGGCAGAGATTGCTGCATCCATTCGCCGCCGCTGGATTCGGCAGTATTAATTTTGGCAGGAGAACCGTACCATAGTTTTAATGTCTGATTTACCGCTTTTTCTACGGATATCGGGAAGTTTTGTTCCGGCTCTTCGGCAAGAACAGTTTGCGCGGAACCGATGGGAAGTATGAGAACCGCACACATCCCCGCAAGCAATTTTTTCATTCTTGTTTTCATCATTGTCTCCTCTAATTTCTGTAGATTCATAAATAAGTATAAAATTCTATTATGAATATATCGTTTGGAGAGGAGATTGTCAATTTAAAACAGGATATTAAAAGCTGTTTTTTAACACATTCCGGATTGAAATGGACAATTAACAAAAAATTCTGAAAATTCAAAAACTGAGTTTGTGGTCATTGTTTTTTTGAGCATTGATAAATCGAGTTATAACTGTGGAAACCGGTGTCGGTCTGCAGAATTTATTTTTGCTCTTTGTTGACAAACATCATGAAAAATGCAATAAACAAAAGCGCTGAACATACGAGGATCGATTTCTCATGAAAGCGTTTGATGACGAAGTTTCCGAGGACTGCTCCGATTATAAAGCAGAGGATAATGCCGTAGAAAAGAAGGGCGTTGTAGAATGCTTTACGGTCATGGGTTCGCAGAAAGCGGTGCAGATTCTCGGTTCCGTTTCTTAAGTTTCCGATACACATAGTTGTAGCCGCTCCTCTGTTGCGGATCTTGCGAAAGCTTTCGACCTGAATGCCGCAGGCAAAAGAGGTGAGTGAGTTTGCGAGGGGATTTAAAGAGTGAGGGAAAAAGGCTACACATATTAAAATAACAGCTTCCAACAGAACGGAAAGCTGACGCCAGTGGAGTCGTATGTTGAGGCAGCGCACAGTATCGGCAAGTAAGATGCCGAGAGTAAACGCGAGAACAGGGAGGAGATAGCTGAGCATGGCAAAATAGTTCCCTTCCGCGAGATTTACACCGAATAGGAGCAGATTTCCGGTTTGGGCGTTTGCGAATACGTTTCCCCGTTCAAGATAAGAGTAGGCGTCCATAAATCCGCCGGATAAGGCGAGGATGATTCCTAAGCGGAGTGTTTCAGACATTTGCAAAGAGTGTTTCATAGGGAAATCTCCTTTCGGTAATTAAAATGGTTTTGCTGAGGATGTCGTATTATATAGAAGGAGCATCCCGTCAAAGAGGCGAGAATGCTCCGTTTTGATATTTTTTTAATAGGCAGAACGCCGCGGCGGAAGCGCAGAGCTCACCTACAGGGAATGAGATCCATACGCCCGTAGGTCCGAAAAAGCGGGTGAGGATGAAACTTAACGGGATTGTTATCACAAATTGGCGGAGCAAAGAGATGATCAGAGAATTCCGCCCGTTTCCTATCGCCTCAAATACGCCGGAATAGATCAGACCGACAGAAGAAACAAGAAATCCGAGGCTGATGATGCGAAGAGCAGTGACTCCGGCGCTCATTAAAGCGGCGTCTGCATCGAACAGAGAGAGAATCTGTTTCGGAAGGGCAAGAGCGAGGATCGTTCCTGTCAACATCAATCCTGCCGCAGTGAGCAGGCTGTATCGTATTGTTGATTTGACGCGGGAACTTTCACCGGCGCCGTAATTGTACCCGATGATCGGACGCATTCCCTGTACGATTCCGTTTGCAGGCATATAGATGAAAGTCTGAAGTTTGAAATAAACGCCTAAAACTGCGACATAAACGTCTGAAAATGCAGTAAGTATACTGTTTAGTACACTGATCAATATAGACGGCAGGAGCATCATAACAGTAGAGGGGATTCCGACACTGTAAATTTGTCTGATGATCGCTTTATCAAAGACAAGATGCTTGAAGCTGATGTGTACCGCGTAAGAGTTTCTTCTATATACGATGATGTATAAGAGTAAGGCGCTGATCTGTCCGATCACGGTGGCGATGGCAGCGCCTGCAACGCCAAGCGCCGGGAAACCGAGCAATCCGAAGATCAGGATCGGATCGAGTATAATATTGACGACACAGCCGGCGATGAGAAGGTACATTGTAATCTTCATTTCACCGATTCCCTGGAAGATCTTTTCAAATGCAATTTGAAAAAGAGAGCCGAAAGAAAGGCAAAGTACGATTTCCGTATATATGGATGCGTCGTTTAATATTTTCGGGTTGTCTGTAAAAAGTTTTAAAAACGGTTCGGAGATCGTCAGACCTGCAATGATAAAAAAGATGCAGTGGATCAATGTAAGGGCGATTCCCAGAGTCGCCGCCCGGTCGGCTTTTTCCCGATTTCCCGCTCCTAAATGAATGGAGATAGCGGAGCTGATCCCGACGCCGATTCCGACCGCTGCGGATAAGATCGCGTTTTGAAGCGGATAGGCAAGCGAAACGGCAGTCAGAGCATCTGTGCCAAGTCTGGAAACGTAGATACTGTCAACGATGTTATAAAGCGATTGAATAAGCATGGACAGCATCATAGGTACAGACATAGAAAGCAGAAGAGAAAAAACAGGTTTCGTCTGCATGAATGAATTTTTCTTTTCCATAATAATAAAAGTCTCCCTGATGTAATACTTTTGCCGATAAAAATATCGGATCAAAAGTTTTTCATTTAAAATATGCCGAGATGTTCGAGCAGGATCTTAACGCCGAGAAGAATCAGGATGATACCTCCGGCAAGCTCTGCTTTCGATTTGTATCTTGTCCCGAATATGTTTCCGATTTTTACACCTGCGGCAGCGATGATAAACGTTATTACGCCGATAAATGAAACGGCAGGAATAATATGTACATTTAAAAAGGCGAAGGTGATGCCTACGGCCAGAGCGTCAATACTTGTCGCAACAGCCAGAGGGAACATCGTTTTGCAATCTAAAAGGTCGTTTGAAGATTCTTCGTCGCCGGAGAAAGCTTCGCGGATCATATTGATTCCGATGATGGAAAGCAGTATAAACGCAATCCAGTGATCTATAGCGGTAATGCCGTCTTTAAACCGGATGCCGAGAAAGTAGCCTGCTGCAGGCATAAGAGCCTGAAATCCGCCGAACCAAAGACCGACGGCGGTAATCTTTTTCCAGGTGACTTTCGGCATAGCAAGTCCTTTACAGACGGCAACGGCAAAAGCATCCATGGAAAGTCCGACTGCCAGGATGAAAAGTTCTGTAAGTCCCATATAAAAAACTCCTTAGGAATTATAAATCTTAAAAATAATAGCACTAAAAATACTGTTTTTCAAGAGAAAGGAACGGGGGTTTTGGGACGAGAAATAAAACAAATTCACAGGATTGACATATTTGTATGGTAATCTGAAAATAAAAGAGAAATTATCGGAATATTTTTGCCGGTACATTTTTATATGAGAGGTGGATATTGTGGAAAATATAAAAGTGCTTGTTGTAGATGACGAGAGCAGGATGAGAAAACTTGTGAAAGACTTTCTTACCCGGGAAGGATATGCTGTGCTTGAGGCGGGAGACGGCATGGAAGCGATGGACATTTTCTATGAAGATAAGGAGATTGCCCTTGTGATCCTTGATGTGATGATGCCGAAGATGGATGGCTGGCAGGTTTGCCGGGAGATCAGAGAGACGTCCAAAGTACCGATCATCATGCTGACGGCAAGATCGGAAGAACGTGACGAACTTCAAGGGTTTGAACTTGGAGTGGACGAGTATATATCAAAGCCGTTCAGCCCGAAGATTCTTGTGGCGCGGGTAAACGCTATCTTAAGACGAACTCTCGGAAATACGGCCGGAGATGTGATCGAAGCGGGAGATATCAAGATTGATAAGGCGGCGCATATTGTTAAGATCAATGACAAGATGATCGATTTAAGTTATAAGGAGTTTGAACTGTTGTCATATTTTGTGGAAAATCAGGGGATTGCGCTGTCCAGGGAAAAAATATTGAATAATGTGTGGAATTATGATTATTTCGGTGATGCGAGAACAATCGATACTCATGTGAAAAAACTCCGCAGTAAATTAGGCGACAGGGGCGAGTATATCAAAACGATATGGGGTATGGGATATAAATTTGAAGTCAATTAACCGGAGGAAATACAAGGATGATAAAGTATTCGATCAGGCGTCAGATGACGGCGATTTTTATCGGATTGTTCAGTCTTATTTTAGGTCTTGTCCTTATTATAAATAACGCTTTTTTAGGACATTATTATCTGTCTCACAAAGCGGATGATCTGATCCGAACATACAATGACGTCAATGCGAAGCTGGAGTCCGGAAGTCTGTCAGATTCTGATTCGGTGAGGGATATTCTGACACAGCTTGAGCGGGCGAACGTTGACCTTGTCGTGGTGGACGGAGGTGGAAATGCGATCCTTACGACACTTGGAGAAAGCGATCCGCGTTTGAAAGAAATGTTCAGCGGCTTATTCGGAATGGAAGGAGTCGATCATGAAAACATACTGAAGCGGAATGAGGACTACACGATTTACAGAGATAAGAGCAGTCAAGTACAAAGAGATGTAGAGTATTTGAAAATGTGGGGAAGATTTATGGACGGCTCATGGTTTATCATGCAGTGTCCTTATGCGAGTATTACGGAAAGTGCATCTCTTGCAAACCGCTTTTTGATCTATCTCGGATGTATCGGAATGGTTATCGGAGGTCTGTTAGTATGGATGTTTTCCCGAAGTATTACAAGACCGATCATGGAACTTGCCGGATTATCCCAGGAGATGGCAAACTTAAATTTCGATACCAAGTATACGCGCGGCGGCATGGATGAGATCGGTGTGCTCGGGAATAATTTCAATAAAATGTCGGAGAAGCTGGAAAGAACGGTGTCAGAACTAAAGCAGGCGAATAATCAGCTGCAGAAAGATATCGAACAGAAAGAAAAGATCGAGGATATGAGAAATGAATTTCTCGGAAACGTGTCTCATGAACTAAAGACGCCGATCGCCCTTATCCAGGGGTATGCGGAAGGGCTGAAAGAAGGAATCAGCGAAGATCCCGAAAGCCGCGAATTTTACTGTGATGTGATCATAGACGAAGCGGCGAAAATGAATGTGATGGTGAAAAATCTTCTGACGCTGAATCAGTTGGAATTCGGCTCTGATGAAGTACAGTTTGAGCGGTTTGATATCGTGCGCCTTGTAAAGGGGGTAATTGTAAGCTGTGAGATCCTTGTTCAGCAGGCAGGGGCAAAGATCAGTTTTATTTCCGATGAAAGTATCTGTGTGTGGGCGGATGAGTTTAAAACAGAGCAGGTTGTACGAAATTATCTTACGAATGCGATCCACCATGTCGGCAATGAGAAGCGCATAGAAGTCCGTATAGAAAATGGGGACGGAAAAGTGCGGATCACTGTGTTTAACAGCGGAACTCCGATTCCGGAAGAAGATATTCCGAAGTTGTGGGATAAGTTCTATAAAGTGGACAAAGCGCATACAAGAGAATATGGCGGCAACGGAATCGGTCTGTCGATCGTGAAAGCGATCATGGAATCGTTCCACCAGAAATACGGAGTAGAGAACTTTGATAATGGAGTAGCGTTTTGGTTTGAATTGGATGCAAAAGCGTGAAAAACTTATAAGTTCAATGCTTTACGTTAGCGCGTAAATGTGCTAAAATGCAACTAATAATTCAAGGATAGTTGCGTAAGAGGGCATACGGCATGCCGGCTGTCAGCGGTCGGTATATCGTATGCCCTTTTTGCAATAGTAAAAAATGTAAAAAAGAGTGTAAAAGTAAGAAGGAGGGCGGGATAAGTATGTATGATAAAATATACGAGATCATTCAATCGGCAGACGATTTCGTATGGGGCTGGGGGATGATCGCACTTTTGCTGGGAACGCATCTGTTTTTGACAGTTCGCACAGGATTTATCCAGAGAAAGACAATTACAAAAGGGATTCGGCTTTCGGTTGCAAAAGAAGAGGGGGCAGACGGAGAAGTCAGTCAGTTCGGAGCGCTTGCAACAGCGCTTGCCTCCACGATCGGAACGGGAAATATCATCGGTGTCGGAACAGCGATCGCTCTGGGCGGTCCGGGAGCTGTATTCTGGTGCTGGATCACGGGCATTTTCGGAATTGCAACGAAGTATGCCGAATCGCTTATTGCGGTAAAGTACAGAGTAAAAACAGAAGACGGGCGAATGCAGGGCGGCGCGATGTATGCGTTGGAGCGCGGACTGAATATGAGGTGGCTCGGTTTGGCGTTCGCTTTTTTGGCAGGTTTTGCTTCTTTTGGAATCGGATGCGCGACTCAGGTAAACGCGATCGCGGAAGTGTGCAGTAAGAACCTAGGGATCGATCCGTTTGTTGTCGGCGTTGTTGTGGCAGGGATGACGGCGGTTGTGATTTTCGGAGGAATAAAAAGTATTGCGAAAGTATGTGAAAAGCTTGTTCCGTTTATGGCGGCTTTCTATGTGATAGGCTGCGTCGTTATATTGTTTATCAATTATGATTACATCATTCCGGCGGTCACGACGATCTGCCGGCTTGCGTTTACAAAAGGAGCGGCCGCAGGCGGACTTGTAGGCGGAGGTATCCGGTATGCCATTCAGTATGGAGTCGCAAGAGGACTTTTCTCAAACGAATCGGGACTTGGTTCGGCTCCGATCGCGGCTGCGGCGGCAAAGACAAAAAATCCGGTCCGTCAGGCTCTTGTTTCTTCCACGGGAACGTTTTGGGATACGGTTGTCGTCTGTTTGATGACCGGACTTGTGCTTGTGACAACGATTATGAAAAATCCGGCGATCAATATTGACGAGGCGGTAAACGGAGGCGAACTGACAACGATGGCGTTTGGTCAGATTCCCTTTTTCGGTTCTCTTATTCTTGTTGTCGGTATTATCTCATTTGCGTATTCGACGATTTTGGGATGGGCGTATTACGGTGAGCGGTGCGTAGAATATTTTGCGGGAAAAGCGGGACTTCTTCCATATCGGCTTCTCTATGTAGCGGTGCTTCTTGTCGCTCCGGTGCTTGCGCTTGATCTTGTGTGGAAGGTGGCGGATATACTGAACGCGTTGATGGCGATACCGAACCTGACCGCAGTGCTGCTCCTTTCTCCGGTTATCGTAAAAGAGACGAAAAAATATATTAAAAATCTGGATGCGGTAGATCATACGCCGATTCCGGTCGTAAAAACAGGAAGAGGAAAAAGAAGATAGAAACACGAAACGAGAAGCGGAAAACTGCCGTACGGAATAAAGAAACGAAAAAGAGAAATATAGAATGAAAAACAAAAGCAGGGAGAGGAAAATATGATCGCAATTATAGACTATGACGCAGGAAATATTAAAAGTGTGGAAAAAGCGCTCTTAAGTCTCGGACAGGAAGTGACAGTTACGGCGAAACAAGATGAAATACTGGGCGCGGATAAGATTGTTTTACCGGGGGTAGGCGCGTTTGGAGACGCTATGGAGAATCTGAGAAAGCGACAACTCGACGCTGTGATCCGGGAAGCAGTGGAAAAGGAAATTCCGTTTCTGGGGATATGCCTTGGACTTCAGGTGTTGTTTGAACAAAGCGAAGAAGCGCCGGGGGTGGAAGGACTTGGGATTTTAAAAGGAAAGATATGCAGGATCCCGAATGCAGAAGGATTAAAAATTCCGCATATGGGGTGGAATTCTCTGCATTTAGAGAATAACGGAAGGCTGTTCAAAGGGATAGAAGATGATCCGTATGTTTATTTTGTGCATTCTTATTATTTGAAAGCAGAGGATGAGCAAATAGTGAAAGCTTCCGCTGAATATGGTGTACATATCCATGCGTCGGTAGAACAAAAAAATGTTTTTGCGTGTCAGTTTCATCCGGAAAAGAGCAGTACGGCGGGACTTCGGATATTGAAAAATTTCGTGGAATTATAAGAGGTGAATGTGATGTTTACAAAGAGAATTATTCCCTGTCTGGATGTAAAAGACGGACGGGTCGTAAAAGGAGTCAACTTTGTAGGTTTGAAAGATGCCGGAGACCCGGTGGAGATCGCGAAGGCATATGACGCGGCAGGAGCGGATGAACTTATATTTCTTGATATTACGGCGTCTTCCGATCAGCGGAAAACGGTAGTCGATATGGTCAGAGAAGTGGCAAAATGTGTTTTCATTCCATTTACTGTCGGCGGAGGAATCCGCACGGTCGATGATTTTCGGGCGCTTCTTCGCGAAGGGGCAGATAAGATTTCCATTAACTCTTCGGCGATCAATACGCCGGAGCTGATCCGCGATGCGGCGGATAAATTCGGCAGTCAGTGCGTTGTAGTGGCGATCGACGCGAAAAAACGTCAGGACGGTTCGGGGTGGAATATTTATAAAAACGGCGGTAGAGTAGACGTTGGGATCGATGCGGTAGAGTGGGCGCAAAAAGTGGAACAACTCGGCGCGGGAGAAATTTTACTTACAAGCATGGATTGTGACGGAACGAAGTCGGGATACGATCTGGAACTGACAAAAGCGATCGCGCAAAGCGTGTCGATTCCTGTGATCGCCTCGGGAGGAGCGGGGAAATTAGAACATTTTAAGGATGCTCTTGCAGAAGGAATGGCAGATGCGGCTCTGGCGGCGTCGCTGTTTCACTATAAAGAACTGGAAATCAGACAGGTGAAAGAGTATTTGGCAAAAGAAGGCGTTTCTGTAAGATTGTGATCTTAGAGGAACAAGGGGAAAGACTGCATGAAGAGACAATACCGATAAAAGCGGCGGAGATACAAACGGAAAGAAAGACGAGGGTGATAAAGATGTCAGGTATAAGCGGAGACTGGTATGAAGCGCTGAAAGGTGAATTTTCAAAGCCATATTACAGAACATTATTTCAGACGGTAAACGAGGAATATAGAACAAGATTGATTTTCCCGCCGGCGGAGGATATATTTAATGCATTTCATTTGACTCCGCTGAAAAAGGTGAAAGTAGTGATACTCGGACAAGACCCTTATCACAATAACGGACAGGCGCACGGGCTTTGCTTTTCAGTGAAAAAGGGAGTGGATGTGCCGCCGTCTCTTGTCAACATTTATAAAGAGCTTCATGATGATCTCGGGTGTACGATCCCTGATCACGGATGCCTTACAAAATGGGCAAATCAGGGAGTTCTCATGTTGAATACTGTGCTGACTGTTCGTGCTCATCAGGCAAATTCCCACAGGGGCATCGGCTGGGAAGAATTTACGGATGCGGCGATCATGGCGTTAAACGGTCAGGACCGTCCGATCGTATTTATTTTATGGGGCGCTCCGGCGCAGAGAAAAAAGGCGATGCTGAACAATCCGAAGCATCTGATATTGACAGCGCCGCACCCGAGTCCGCTGTCGGCATATCGTGGATTTTTCGGGAGCAGACCGTTTAGTAAAACGAATGAGTTTTTAGAGTCGCAAGGCGAAGAGCCTATTGACTGGCAGATCGAATAGAAAAGAAAGCAGAAAGGCTGCAGATGTTTTGCGGCCTTTTTTGTTATAGGGGGAAAACAGAAGTTTTGCGCAGATGAGATTCGGATATTAAGAAATTATTCATAAAATACATAGCGAAATCTAACAAAACATATGATACGATACAAATAACAATGCATCGCTGTTTCGTAAAAAGGCAGATCTGACTGCCGAAGATTCGTATGTGTTGAGACAGGAGATAAAACAAACAGACAGAATGAGTAAAGAAAGCAAAAAGGAGGAGACAGTGAGGGAGATTATCAGTGTGAAAAACCTGTATAAACTGTATCGTGTCGGCGATTCGGTCGTCCGGGCATTGGACGGCGTTAGTTTTTCAGTGTACGAGGGAGAATTTTGTGCGATCGTCGGAACGTCCGGTTCCGGAAAATCGACTCTTTTGAATATGCTTGCCGGACTGGAAAAACCGACTCGCGGGGAAGTGATCGTAGCGGGGAAGCATATCGAGCAGATGAAAGAAAATGAACTTGTAAAGTTCAGAGGAGAAAACGTTGGTTTTATATTTCAGTCGTTTCATCTGATGGGAACGATGAATGCACTGGAAAATGTGGCGCTTCCGCTTACATTTCGCGGAGAGCCGAGAAAAGAACGAATAAAAAAAGCCGACAGAATGCTGGATCTGGTGAGCTTGGAAAAACATAAAAAACATCTGCCGAACCAGTTATCAGGAGGACAGCAGCAAAGAGTAAGCGTGGCAAGGGCGCTTGTGAACGATCCGAAGATTATTTTTGCGGATGAACCTACAGGAGCGCTTGATTCACATACGTCTCAAGATGTGATGCGCCTGATGCAAAGACTCGTAAGAGAGCAGAAAAGAACGCTTGTCATGGTCACGCATGATCGAAGTCAGGCGGAATATGCAGACCGGGTATTGGAGATTATAGACGGAAAAATTGTACACATTACAGAAAACAGGAGGAAAGAGGAAAATGAGAGAGCATAGAAAAATGACGTTGAAACGGATCGGAATCGGAATTTTATGCATGGTGTTTGTGTTGTCTATGCTTGCTCCGCTCGTGGCATTTGCAGAGGAAAAAACAGAGTCCGGAAGTCAGGTGTCAAAGAGAGAGCTTGCGTACATTCAGATCAGTGTCGGCGACGGGCAGGAGACGCCTGTGTTTAAGGCGGGGCAGAAGGTATCCGAGTTTCGGATCAATGTAAAAAACAACGGAAATGTAGACGCGCACAACGTGCGGATAGAACCGGATATCAAGAATGCATCCGACTGGCCCTTTGAACTTGATAAGCTGAATTATGAAAAAGAGTTGTCTACGATCAAAAGCGGCGGACAGACTGCGGCTGTGTGGGGGAGTGAAGAGAAACCTCTTATCGTAAGAGGAGATGTGACAGGGAAGTCTTATAAACTGGAATTTAAGATTTCTTACGATGACGGAGAGAAATCCTATGAGACGGATAAGTATGTCTTTGTAAAAACGACCGCAAAAGAAAAGCCATCGGAAAATCAGGGTGGAAATGCAAACGGCGGAGAGATAAACAACGGAAATACCGGAAACGGAAGCGGCGGATCGGGAAATGCGCAGGGAACGCCGGACGATTCGGGCGCGGTGTTCGGAGGAGTATATACCAGCGATCCGGTCATGGCAGGCGGCTCGGCAGGCGGCGCGGATGCGTCAAGCGCATCTGTTCCGCGGGTGATTGTAACAGGATTTAATACAGAGCCGGCGGAAGTTCGCGCGGGAAGTAATTTTAAATTGATCGTCCACCTGAAAAATACTTCTTCAAAAACTGCTGTTTCAAATATGCTTTTTGATATGCAGGCTCCGTCATCAGGTTCAGAAGGTGCGGCGGAAGCTCCGGCGTTTCTTCCGGCATCGGGTTCAAGCTCTGTTTATCTTGACGGAATTTCTGCCGGAGGAACGAGCGACATTTCAATCGAATTGAATGCACGGGCAGATCTTGTGAAAAAGCCGTACAGTATCAGCATGTCTATGAAGTATGAAGACAGCAGCGCGGCGCAGTATGAGGCGCAGTCAAGCCTTGCGATCCCGGTCATACAGGACGCCCGGTTTGAGTTCAGTAAGATCGAGATCGCGCCGGAGACAGTAGCGGTCGGAGAAGAGGCGAATATTTCCTGCAGTCTGTACAATCTCGGACGGGTGAAGATGTACAATGTGAAAGCTCGTTTTGAAGGCAAGATGATCGAGTCAGACGAACAGTTTATCGGAAATCTTGATTCCGGCGCGACAGGCATGATCGACGCCATCGTGACGGCGAAAGAAGAGACGATGGACAATACAGAGTGTAAGCTGATCTTAACTTATGAAGATGATGCGGGAAATGTATCGACAGCGGAGGAAAAATTTGACCTTACTGTTATGCCGATGTCAGATGCCGGAGACCTGGACGCTATGGCAGATATACCGGAAGAACAGGGGGGGCTGCCGATCGGAATGATCTTGGCAGCAGCCGTAGTTGTGATCGTTGCTGTGGCTGTGGCAATCGTGCTTATTATGAAGAGGAAAAAAGCAAAACGTCTGGAAGCGGAAGAGGAGGAGTTGTTTGATGAGGTGGAGCGATCTGCTGAGGATGAGCGTTAGCAGCCTGCGGCGCAGAAAATTAAGAACGTTTCTTACGGTACTAGGCGTTGTGATCGGAACGGCTTCTATAGTAGTTATGATATCGCTCGGACTCGGACTTCAGGAATCCATGTATAAAGAGGTGGAGCAAAACGGAGGAACGACAAGTATTACCGTGACGGGAAAAGATTCGGGCGGAATGATGTACGGTTATTCGGGAATGTCTTCGGACGAAGAAGAATCGCAGAAATACATCACAGATGATGTGATCAAAGATTTGAAAAACGTAGCCCATGTAAAAAGTGCAGAGCCGATCTTAAGCATATCGGTAATCGCGCTGAAAGGAAAATATGAAGGCTTTATCGAATTGACAGGAATGACGCCTGAAGGTTTGAAGACATTGAATCTGGAGCTGGAGGATGGCGGGCGGCTTCCTGATCCGAACAGCGCCCAGCTGGAACTTGTATATGGAAATACAGTAATAACGAATTTTTATGAAAAAACATCAGGAAGAGGATATTGGGATTCGGGAGAACTTCCTGATATAGATCTGCAGACGGATTCCGTTTTTCTTATACTCGATCAGGACGGCTATTATCAGTCGCAGAGCGCGGCTTCGGATATCGGCGGCTCTGCCGGAGAAAGCGGAGAAGGCGGAACAGCGTCGGCAAAAACGCCTCCGAAAAAACATGTCGTATCTGCAAGCGGCGTTTTAAAGGGCGGACCGGACACATATACAGTCAATTCATATATGACGTTTTGCGATATCAATAAGCTGAGGACGTATCTTGAAAAAGAATTCAGAGGAAGAGCGATTCCGGGGCAGCCGACGACAAAGAGCGGAAAACCATATAATAAGTTTGTATATTCGTCGGCAAAAGTACAGGCGGACGACATGGAAAACGTAGAGGCTGTCTCAGACGCGATTCGGGCGATGGGATATAATGTGTCGTCGAATATCGAATATATCGACAGCATGAAGAAACAGTTTGCAATGGTTCAGGCGGTGCTTGGCGGAATCGGAGCCGTTTCGCTGTTTGTTGCGGCAATCGGAATCGCAAATACGATGATGATGTCTATTTATGAGAGAACGAAAGAAATCGGCGTTATGAAAGTGATCGGATGCAGTCTTGGAAATATTCGTCAGATGTTTCTTTTGGAAGCGGCGTTTATCGGACTTGGCGGAGGTGTGATCGGAAATGTTTTAAGTTTCCTTATGTCTGCGGCGATCAATGCTCTTGTGAAGGGCAAAGAGATGGGAATGACAACAGGGCAGATTTCTTATATTCCTTTGTGGCTTGTTCTTGTTTCTCTTGGGTTTGCAATGCTTGTCGGAACGGCGGCGGGATATTTCCCGGCGAGAAGGGCGATGAAGTTAAGTCCGCTTGCGGCGATCAGAAATGAATGACAACCGGAAACAGGCGGCGGTTAGAAATAAGTGACGATCAGCCGATGATAAGAGGCGCAGATAGATCGGATAATAACGAAAAATGGTAAAAGACAGAGGTGACCGGGGATTATTCCTCGATCACCTCTATTTCTAAATAATCAAAATCAATGCTGTCTACAAAGTTATCCTGATAAAACCGAGCTTTTGCGTGCCGTTTGAAGTCGGCGATCGTTGTGTCAAGCCAGATAGGCTTGCTTAGATCGAACTCATAGCAGATGGCGTCCAAAGCGTTGAAAATCTTATGTGTGCGGGTGTCTGTTGTCTCATCGCAAATGACAGTATCGCGCAGAAGCCTGTTTTCTTTAAATTCTTTTCCCCATAAACGAAACATAACGAAGCTCCTTTCAAAGTTTATGAAATTTATCATACAAAAATCCCGTTGCTTGTGCAAGCCCTTTTTGATATATTAGTATCAGTTCGGGCGCTCGGACAAAATATACATGCAGGGAAAGCCGGCAAGTTTATATCGTGTCTGTGCGGTGAAATGAAAAAAGAAAACATGATGTGACGCAGGAGTTTGTAAAGGAGTAAAAAGATGATCAGAGTATGCACGATAAATGACAAAGAAATATTGGAAAAGTATTTACAGGAAGAGCCGTATGCCGGAGCAATTTTGGCGGCGATCGAGGAGTTTGGATTTGACGAAAAGTTTCAGACAGTATATCTTGATTCGGAAAAACGAAATCTTGACACCGAGGGAGAGCAAGAAACAGAAGAGACGGTAAAAGGGGTGTATTTGTGGTTTCATAAAAATCTTCTTTTGTACAGTAAAGAAAATAAAGTCGATATAGATTTTCTTGAACAGATGATTTTTATGGCTGCGCCGGACTGTGTTGTGGGAAGGAAGGACAATGTAAATATCGTAAGCTGGCTTTTGACGGATTATCATTTTAAGCAGTCGGACATGATCCCCGAAATCGTGGACGCAGAAGGAAAAACGACTCCGTGTTTTGCGGCAAAAGAAGCGTATGCAGGCGAGTGGGGGTATCTTAAGAAATGAAAAAACTTTTAGATCGGATTTTTATAGATGGTCTGGGCGGAATGGCACAGGGACTTTTTGCTACGCTGATCATAGGAACGATCATTCAGCAGATCGGGTTGTTTATGGGAGGCGGCACAGGAGATCTTATTTATGAACTTGGAAAGATTGCCGCAGGTTTGACAGGTGCAGGCATCGGAGTCGGTGTGGCGCGAAAATTAGAAGCAGGACATCTCGTAATCGTTTCGGCCGCGGTTGTCGGTATGATCGGTGCATTTGCCGGGAAAATCTTATCCGGACAGGTTCTTGTGGATGGAAATCTGGTTCTGGCAGGGCCGGGAGAGCCGTTAGGCGCTTTTGCGGCGGCGTATCTGGCGATCGAGATCGGGATCTTGATCTCGGGTAAAACAAAACTTGATATTATACTGACTCCGCTGGTCTGCATCGGAACGGGATCGGCAGTCGGTCTGTTTGTCGGTCCGCCGATTTCTGAATTTATGTTATGGCTTGGCTCCTTGATCAACTGGGGAACAGAGCAGCAGCCGTTTTTGATGGGAATTGTCGTTTCCGTTTTAATGGGAATGATCCTGACGCTTCCGATCAGCTCAGCGGCGCTTGGAGTAATCCTGAATCTGTCGGGACTGGCGGCAGGGGCGGCGACGATCGGATGCTGCTGTAATATGATCGGATTTGCGGTGGCTAGTTGGAGAGAAAATAAATTCAGCGGATTTCTGGCGCAGGGAATCGGAACGTCGATGCTTCAGATACCGAATATCGTAAGAAGACCTTTGATCTGGCTTCCGGTTATTTTGTCAAGCGCCGTTTTAGGTCCGATCGGAACAATGCTTCTTCATATGACGAACAACGCTACGGGATCGGGTATGGGAACAGCCGGACTTGTCGGTCCGCTTATGACATGGCAGGTAATGACGCAAAGTGAAGCGGGAGTGATCGTGCTCGGAAAGATCATTTTGATCCAGTTTATCCTTCCTGCGGCGGTGACGCTTCTCATTTCTGAGTTTATGCGGAAAAAGAAGTGGATCCGTCAGGGAGATATGAAATTAGAGTTGTAAGAGAAGTCTTAAAAAACAATGAAATCTATGACATGCCTTAGGATTTATGTTAGAATGAAAAAGTAAAATAACTGGCGGAGGCAGTCTGAAATGACGAGTGAACAACAAGTAGAAGCTGCGCTGAAAAGCTATGAGGATGTCGATAGCTGGAAGACGATCATTTTTCTGTATAACGCAGCGCTGAAAGAAGTAGGAACAAAGCTGGAGATTTTGAATGACGAATTTCAGCATGTACATCAATATAATCCGATCGAGCATATAAAGACAAGGATAAAGACGCCGGAAAGCATTGTGAAGAAATTAAGGCGGTATGGCCATGAGACGTCGATCGAGAACATGGTACGCTATATCAATGACATTGCGGGGGTACGTCTTATTTGTTCCTTTACATCTGATATTTACCGTTTGGCGGAGATGATCGGCAATCAAAGCGATCTGAAAGTTCTTTCGATCAAAGATTATATTAAAAATCCAAAAGAAAGCGGTTATAAAAGTTATCATATGCTTGTATCCGTTCCGATCTTTCTTTCCGACAGCGTAGTCGATACAAAAGTGGAAATCCAGATCCGAACGATAGCGATGGATTTTTGGGCGAGTTTGGAACATAAGATTTATTATAAGTTTGAAGGGAATGCGCCTGATTATATAAGCAGAGAATTGAAAGAGTGTGCGAAGATGGTGTCGGAACTTGACGACAAGATGCTCTCTTTGAATGAGGCGATTCAGGCCTGCATGATCAGAGACGATCAGAGAAAAGAAAGTATGGAAGATGTGTTTGACAATGTGATCGGCGAAAGAAGAAAACAGTAAAGAAAATCTTAAGTAATCTTAAGTTTTAAGCTTTGGGGGCAAAAGATATTGATGCTTTTGCCTCTTTTCGTTATACTGTATATTTGGAGGGAAAAGACGAATGCAGGAAGAAAAAACAGAAATAGAACGCTGCGATTTTATACATGTTCATGAAGATGTAGTAAAAAAAGTAAAGGAACACATTCCGGCAGAAAGAGAGCTGAATGATCTTGCGGAATTTTTTAAAGTGTTCGGAGATGTGACGAGACTGAAATTGTTAAGCGTGTTGTTTCATTCGGAGATGTGCGTGTGCGATCTGGCAAAGACGCTGAATATGACTCAGTCGGCGATCTCTCATCAGCTCCGCATTTTGAAACAGATGAAGCTCGTGAAAAACAGAAGGGAAGGAAAGACAGTATTCTATTCTCTTGCAGACGGGCACATTAAAACGATTATTAATCAGGGAATGGAACATATACAAGAGTAATAAAAGAAAAGCCGGCGGGCAGGGAAAGCCGGCAAACAGGAGAAAGCCGACGAACAAGGGGAAGCTGACGAACAGGGAAAAGTTGACGGAAAAGGGAAAAAGGGATGACGAGAGAAACCAGAAAAAGGGAATTGGAGATCGGTATCGGTCTTGTTTTATATTTGCTGGCATTCTTAATAAGCATGCAGGCAAAGATGAAATCAAAGGCGGAGATGCTTTTGTTTTTACTGCCGTATATTGTATCGGCGATCAGTATTTATAAAGAGCAGGCAGAGAAATTTTTGAAAAAGCAGTTTCTGGATGAAAACTTACTGATGATCATAGCGACTGTAGGAGCATTTTTTGTAGGACGTTACAAAGAAGCCGTTGCGGCGATGCTCTTTTATCAGGTCGGAAAACTTGTAGAAGAAATCTCTCTGAGCAGGACGAAAAAATCTATTGCGAAATTTATTGATATTCGTCCGGAATATGCGAACCTGAAAATCGGAAACACAGAAAAGATTGTTCCGCCGCAGGAGCTGAATTTGAGACAGACGATCGTACTGCATCCGGGAGACAAGATCCCGGTTGATGCGGTTGTGACAAGCGGAACGGGAACAGTTGATATGAAAGCGCTGACAGGAGAACCGGATCCTGTCACTGTGCGGATCGGAGACAGGCTGTTCAGCGGAAGCATCAATCTGAACAGCGTGTTGGAAGCCAGAGTTGAGAAACTGTACAATGATTCTACTGCGGCGAAGATTATGCGGCTTGTAGAAAGCGCAAATGAAAACAAATCGGAGAGCGTACATTTTGTAGATAAATTCACAAAATATTATACGCCGATCGTTATTTTGATCGCGCTTTTAACTGTCATTCTCCCGCCTATGATGTTTGTGGAGGCGAAGGCTGAGTGGATATACAGAGGATTGATCATTCTTGTGGCGGCATGTCCGTGCGGGTTGATGGTTTCTATACCGCTTGCGTTTTTGGGCGGGATAGGATCTGCTTCAAAGCAGGGCGTTCTGATAAAAAGCGGAGCTGTTTTGGAAGATCTGATCCGGGTAGACACATATGTTTTTGATAAAACGGGAACACTGACGGAAGGCGTATTTCATGTGAAAGATATTGTTCCGTATAAGTTTGAAAAGGAAAGACTGTTGGAGCTTGCGGCTTTGGCGGAAAGTTATTCAAAGCATCCGGTGGCGCTGTCTCTTGCGGAAGCTTATGGAAAGCCGGCTGAAAGTACGCGGATCAAAGATGTGAAAGAAGAACCGGGGTACGGTGTTCATGCGTTTGTGGACGGACTGGAAGTTTATGCCGGGAACACAAGGCTGATGAACCGGGAAGGAATCCTCTACGCACAGACGGAAAAAGACGGAACTGCCGTTCATGTGGCTGTTGACGGAAAGTATGCGGGATACATATTGATTGCGGATACGATTCGTAAAGATACGGGAAAACTGATGCGCTGGATGCGAAAGAAAAATATGGGAACGGTTATGCTGACCGGAGATAACGAGCGTACGGCGGAAAAAGTGGCGGCAGAGCTGAAAATCGACAGCGTTTATGCGGAGCTGATGCCGGAAGATAAAGTGCAGCTTCTGGAAGAGTTTTGCAATGACCGCATGGAAAATGAAAAATTGGCGTTTGTAGGAGATGGAATGAATGACGCGCCTGTTTTGGCGCTTGCAGACATCGGCATCGCGATGGGCGGTCTCGGCGCGGATGCCGCGCTTGAGGCGGCGGACATTATCCTTATGGAAGATGAGCCGTCGAAGATTATAAATGCGGTGCGGATCGCAAAAGGAACGATCCGGTCTGTACGGGGAAATGTATTGTTTGCGATCGGTATGAAAGTATTTTTAGTCATACTTGCGTTTTTCGGTCTTGTGACGATGCAAAGCGCTATTATAGCAGACATGGTTGTGATGGTAATTAATATTTTGAATTCATTTTGGATGATGAAGTATCCGGAATCGGGGGTGTAAACGAATCGTGAAAATCAAAAAACAGATCGTGTTGGCGGCAGTTCTTTGTATGGCTGTGCCGACTGTGGCATCAGGCTGTGCAAACAGTGCGAAATCAGGTGTAGAGGCATTGGAGGCAGGAGATTATAAAGAGGCGCAGGCACAGTTTGAAAAACTGACTGAAGAAAAGGATAAGAAGAAATCGGCAGAGGGGTATCGGGGACTTGCGATGACATATTATGAGCAGGAGGAGTATAGCTCGGCTCTCGATGCGTTTAAAAAAGCTGTTGACACAGGAGTAGTACAGACGACTCAGATCTATAATCTGATGGGTATTTGTGCAATGAAGACAGAGGATTACGAGGCGGCTCTTGAATATATACAGGCGGGTCTTGCCATGGCGGAAACAGATATGTCAGGTGAAGAAGAGAAGAATTCGGAAAATGGAAAAGATTCTGCTGAAATGATTCAGGAGATGAGATATAACGAAGTTGTCTGTTATGAAAAACTGGCTGATTGGGAAAACGCGAAGCAAAAAGCGTCCGAGTATCTGATCGAATATCCGGAAGATACGGCGATGGAAAGAGAAGCCGAGTTTTTGGAAACGAGATAAACACCGTTTGGCAAAAGAAAGTTCTCATGAAAGGGAATTTTTCGTGAAAGGAAAATCTACGTAAAGGGAAAATCTATGTGGAGGGAAAATCTATGTGGAGGGAAAATCTTTGTGAAGGGAAAATTCTCATAAAAGAAAATTCGGAGAAATAATATGTATGAGATGGAGCAAATCGACGAGAGGGTGATCCTCGTCGGAATCGATACGGGAAATGAAGATGCGGCAAACCGTTCGCTTGACGAACTTTCGGAATTGGCGAAAACTGCAAAAGCGGCTGTAGTCGGCAGGCTGATCCAGCCAAGAGAGAGCGCGCATCCGGGAACATATATCGGGAAAGGCAAATTGACGGAACTCAAAGATCTTATATGGGAGACTGACGCGACGGGGATTATTTGCGACGATGAGCTGACGAGCGCACAATTAGGCAACCTTGAAGAAGAACTGTCATGTAAAATTATAGACAGGACGCTTTTGATCCTTGATATTTTTGCGGCGCGGGCAGTATCGGGAGAAGGAAAGATCCAGGTGGAGCTTGCTCAGCTTCGATACAGAGCGTCAAGACTGGCGGGGCTTGGCAGATCTTTATCCCGTCTCGGCGGGGGGATCGGAACGAGAGGTCCGGGAGAAAAAAAGCTGGAGATGGACAGGCGTTTGATCAGAGAACGGATCAGCAGACTGAAAAAAGAACTAAAAGACGTGGAAAAGCATCGGGAATTAATACGGACACAGAGAAAACAGTCGGGATTAAAGGTGGCGGCTTTAGTAGGATATACATCGGCGGGAAAGAGCAGTATAGAAAATGCGCTGACAAATGCCGGCATTTTAGAAGACGCCATGCTGTTTTCTACATTAGATACTACAACCCGCTCTCTTGTTCTCGATAATACGCAGGAAATATTAGTTACAGATACGGTCGGTTTTATAAGAAAACTGCCTCATCACCTTGTGGAAGCGTTTAAAAGTACGTTAGAAGAAGCGAAGTATGCGGACATTATTATTCATGTGGTAGATGCGTCTAATCCGCAAATGGATGAGCAAATGCATGTCGTTTACGATACATTGCGTCAGCTTGGAGCGGCAGACCGACCGGTGATCACACTTTTTAATAAGCAGGATAAACTCGAGTCGGCAGGCAGCTATCGGGATTTTCAGGCGGAATATTCAATTCCGGCTTCGGCAAAAACAGGAGAAGGTCTTGCAGAACTAAAAAAGGCGCTTCTCGAGATCGTACGAAGAGAACAGATCTATGTGGAGCGTTTGTATGATTTCTCGGAAGCATCGAAAATTCAGCTTATCCGAAGTCGTGGACAACTTTTGTCGGAGAAGTATGTTCCGGAAGGGATTGAAGTGAAAGCGTACGTTCCGAAAGATATTTATGGGAAGGTTTGTATATAATTACCAAAAATAAAGGGGGAAATATGAGGGAACGATAGTTTTAAAGCTGTAAGATAGTAATGAAACCGGTAGGGAAAGTGGTGCAAAAAGCGGAAAATAATTTGACATTTTTGTTGAAAATTGGTAACATTATTTAGATGATACAAGAAAATATGTGACAGAGTATTGCTGTACAGAGCAGGCAAGACCTTTTTAACTGATTATATGGTTGGTAAAGCAGGGATTGCCTTTTTTCTTGTATTATGAGGAAATCAGGGGATTATTTCCGAGAAAAAGTTATGAAAAGGAGGAACAAGGAAGCAATGCATAACGTGAAAAAGTCATTCAAAAGACTATTGGCGGTATCATTATGCGCAAGCTGCGTCTTGTCAAATGGGATGCTTTCTCTTGCGGAAGGGGCAGAGGACAAGGCGGTGAATCTGGCTTTGGGATGTCAGGCGACTGCAAATGCCCAGTACAATCAAAACGGTAATGATATGAGCGCGTCAAAGGCAGTTGACGGCAACGATGAAACGCGGTGGTCTTCTGAAGGTGCGGCCCCGGGATGGCTGCAAGTGGACTTGGGAGAACAAAAGTCCTTTACGCAGTTCCGCATCTTAAGTGAAGGCGGTACAGGAGTTACCGTAGGAAAACAGTTGATCGGGAAGTTCAAAATCGAAGGTTCTAACGACAATTCAAAGTGGACTTTGATCCATCAGTCGGAGGATAAACAGGCGGAAGGTTTTCCGCAGGATACAGTGGTAACGCTGGAAAAACCGGTAAGTTACCGATACGTGAAGCTGACGGTGGAGTCGTTGAAAACAGGAGCTTTTGACAGCGTTTCGATTCGCGAATTTGAGATCCGTGATAAAGAAGAGACAACTCCGGAAAAACCGCAAGACCCGGAAGAAAACGTGGCTCTGAAAAAAACGGCAGCAGCAGATTCTACAGAAGATAATAGTTTGATCGCGGCGAAAGCGTTTGACGGCAACACAAAAGATCGAAGCTCAAGATGGAGTAGCGCGGTAGCGGACGCCCCGCACTGGATTTATGTCGATCTCGGAAAAGAAATGGATGTAAAAACAGTCTGTATTTTCTGGGAAACAAGAAAAGCGACGGACTATAAGATCCAGATCGCAAACACGGCAGAAGCGCCGGCGGAATCCGATTGGAAAGATGTGAAGCACGTACAGGATCGTCCGAAGGCATTGAAAGATGCAATCGTGTTGGATAAAGTTGAGAAAGCAAGATATGTGCGCTTGTACATCAATTCATTTACAAAGAATGATCCTGATAATGAAGGGGCAAGCTGGAATTCGATCTCGATTTATGAAATGGAAGTATACGGCGGCGAGCCTAAGGTAGATATCGAGGAAGGAATCTCGGTTGATACTCCGAAAAAGGGTGATAAGAAGCTGACAGTCCATATTCCGGAAGAAACAAAAACGGAAAAGGTAACATATAACGGAACGGATTATGAACAGGTTGTAGATGCGGATTTGAATCTTTATCAGCCGGTTGTAGATACGACAGTGAAAGTTTCCTTTAAAATCGAGAATAAAGAAAACGGCTCTTATCGTTTCAAGGAAATTCCGGTAACAGTTCCGGGAGAATATGAAACGAAAGAAGGAGATAACGCAGCGCCGGACGTTTTGCCGGAAATCAGAGAATGGAAGGGAAATGCCGGAACGTTTGCTCCGAATGCGGGAAGCCGTATTGTCATTAAAGATGCAGAACTTCAGGAAATGGCAGATGCATTTGCAAAAGATTATGAGGCAATTATGGGACAGACGCTCCCTGTAGTAACTGCAGATTCGGCGAATGCAGGCGACTTTTTCTTTGCGCTGACAAAAGAAGGAAAGGGACTGCAGGAGGAAGGCTACCTTATGACGGTAGATGAAAAGACTGCGGTAGAAGCGGAGACAACAACAGGAGCATTCTGGGCAACAAGAACGATTTTACAGAGCCTGAAAGCGAACGGAAATATTCCGCAGGGTGTTGCAAGAGACTACCCGCTTTATAAAGTGCGCGGATTCATTTTGGATGTCGGACGTAAGACGTTTACAATGGACTGGCTGGAAGATACGGTAAAACAGATGTCATGGTATAAGATGAACGACTTCCAGATCCATCTGAACGATAACCTGATCCCGCTGGAGCACTATTCCCAGATCGGAGAAGATCCGATGCAGGCATATTCTGCATTCCGTCTGGAATCTGATATTAAAGAAGGCGGAAAAGACGGTCTGTATAAGGCGGATCTGACGAGTAAAGACGTATTCTATACAAAAGACGAGTTCCGAAACCTGATTCAGGAATCAAGGGTATACGGAGTGGATATTGTACCGGAGATCGATACGCCGGCACATTCTCTTGCTTTGACAAAGGTAAGACCGGATCTGCGTCACGGTACATACGGAAGAGACAACGATCATCTTGCGCTGAAAGAAAAATATGATGAAAGTCTGGAATTCGTACAGAGTATTTTCAATGAATATATGGGAAAAGATCTGTCCGATCCGGTATTCGATAAAGATACGGTCGTACATGTCGGCGCGGATGAATATACGGCGGCGCCGGAAGCATACAGAAAGTTTGCGGACGACATGCTTAAGTATGTGCAGGACAGCGGACGTACGCCGCGTATCTGGGGAAGTCTTTCCACGATCAAGGGAGAAACTTCGGTGCGCAGCGAAGGCGTGCAGATGAACCTGTGGAACTTTGGCTGGGCAAATATGGACAAGATGTACGAGCAGGGTTACGATTTGATCAACTGCAACGACGGAAATTACTACATTGTTCCGAATGCCGGCTATTACTATGATTATCTGAATGAAGATACATTATATAATCTGGCAATCAACTCTATCGGCGGAGTGACAATTCCGGCAGGAGATAAACAGATGATCGGCGGCGCTATTGCGGTATGGAACGACATGACAGACTATCTGGAAAACGGTGTCAGCGAATATGACGTATATGATCGTATCGACAATGAGATCGCATTGTTTGGCGCAAAGCTGTGGGGAAAAGGAAATAAAGACTTAAGCGCGGCAAAAGAAGATTATGCGGCGCTTGGAACAGCTCCGCGGACAAACTTTACATACGAGACAGAGAAAAACGAAGAAGGCGCGGCAGTTCATTATCCGATGGATAATATGAAAGATGCTTCCGGCAGCGGACAGGATCTTAAAGAAGGAAAGAATGCCGCTATCGAAAGCGTAGACGGAAGAAACGCGCTGAAGCTCGAAGGCAAAGAAAGCTATGTAAGTACAGATCTTGCGACGGCAGGACTTGGAAATGATTTGCGCGTAAAAGTAAAGAGGACAACAGACGGCGACGAAGAACAGATTCTCTTTGAAAGCAGCTACGGAACGATCAAAGCAGTTCAAAAAGAAACCGGAAAGGTTGGTTTCACAAGAGAAAATCATGATTATTCCTTTAACTATAAACTGCCTGTCAATGAATGGGTAGAACTGGAATTTAAAAATGAGCAGAATAAGACATATCTCTATGTCAACGGAGAGTTAAGAGACGTACTTGGAGACGATGAACGGGTAGAGGGAAGACCGCTGCTTGCGACAACGATGTTCCCGATCGAAAGAATCGGAAGTACTAAGAATGCGTTCACAGGTTACGTGGACGACGTCCGCCTTGGAACGAATGCTGATTTTGCGTCTACAATGCCGCTTGATTACGCAGTGCTTACTGCAAATCAGGTAATCGGAAAAACGGAAAATGCACAACTTGCCCAGCTTGTAAAAGAGGCAGAGGCGATATTTGCAGCTTATAATCCTGACGCGTCGGCAATCAATGACTTGGCGGCAGAGATAAAAGCAGTTTTAGACGACAGCGATTACAAAGAAGCGGACTACAGCAGAATTGAAACGCTCAAGAAGACAATCCCGTCGGATCTTTCTCCGTTTACAGAAGAATCGGCGGCATGGCTTGAGTACGTGCTTTCGCAGATTCGTACCGGACTGCCGGAAGAAATGCAGAGTACGGTAGACGGTTATGAGAAAATGCTGGCAGATGCTCTGGCAGGTCTGACACTGGTTGAAGAAAGAAATGTCAACTATGTAGATAATGCAAAACTTACGGCGACAGCATCCTCGCATCAGGATAACGGATCTGCGCCGGATAAAGCGCTGGATGGAGACACAAACACAATCTGGCATTCAAAGTGGGATATCACAACTATGCCCCATTGGATCGATCTTGAAATGGAAGAACCAATGGCGGTTGACGGACTTACTTATGTGCCGCGTCAGACAGGAACAAACGGAAATGTGACTAAGTATGAGATTCAGATCAGCAATGACGGAACAAATTATACGAAGCATGCAGAAGGCACATTGAAAAATAATGCGGATACAAAAGTAATTGATTTTAACAAAGTTACTACGAAACATGTGCGTCTGGTTTATCTGGAGGCGGCAAATAACAATGGCGCTGCGGCAGAATTAAAACTGCATCAGGCCGACGTTCCGGCAGATATTGAAGGTTTGACTGCTGTGATCACCGAGGCAAAAGCAATCAAGAATGAAGGATTTACAAAAGAATCATGGGATGCGCTTCAGAACAAGATTGCAGAGGCAGAAGAATTGGCGTCTGCGGAAAATGCAGATGCGAATGATGTGGAAATCATGAAGAGAGAATTATCAAAAGCAATGACATCTCTCATTTTAGAGGACAAGGTAACTTCAGATCCAGAACCGGGCAAAGTGGATAAGAGCAAACTGCAGGAGCTTTATAATAAATATAAAGGTATCAAAGCAGACGGGTATACAGCAGAAAGTTGGACGGCATTTGCTGAAGCACGTACAGAGGCGGAAACGGTTCTTGCAAATGAAAAAGCAACACAGGAAAAAGTGGATAAAGCGGCGGAGAATCTTGAAAAAGCGTTTAAATCACTCAAGAAAGAGGAAACGAAGCCGGATCCAGACCCGACACCGGATCCAGACCCGGGCGCTGCAGATGTAAGCGGACTGAAGAATCTTTATGAAGCGTATAAAGACATTAAATCGGACGGGTACACAGCAGAAAGCTGGGCGGCATTTGATAAAGCCCGTGCAGAAGCAGAAAAGATCCTTGCAAATCCGAATGCGACACAAGATGATGTGAATGCGGCGAAAGCGGCTCTGGAAGCAGCTTATAAAGGTCTTGTTCCTAAGACGCAGCCGAATCCGACACCGGGCGGAAACGGCGGAAACGTTGGCAGCACAGCGGTTGTCACAGGAGACAGCGCAAATATCGCAGGATATCTGACAGTTCTTCTGGCAGCAGGTGGAATCGCTGTAGTAACATTCTTTAGAAGAAAAAGAGTGAAATAAAAAACATCTGATTCGTAAGATGCTGTATGAAATACAAAAGGCGGTGCGTGTAAAGCATCGCCTTTTGTGTATGAGTAATCCCATATCAGATCTTCCGATATCGAAATAGTAGTTCGTACAATCGAAATAAGATACAGACATCTCCCAGATACAGATTTTGTAATGGTGAATTAATGACAGGAATTCTGTCATTGAAAAAAGATAAAATATTTGTGCAAAAATAGAAGATGTGTTATTCTTTTATCACAAATTCAGTTTTCTGAGAATGTGGGAAGAAAAAGAACCGGTTTTATTTCGTTGAATTCTAATAATCTTGCGGCAGTCGCTGCAGTGAAAATCAAATTTGTAAAAAAACATGAGAAAAGAAAAAGGGATAAAGGCGCTGAGGAAAGCGCGTATTTTTGATTGCTTCATATAATTATGTTTGCTACAATGAAGGAGGAAATCGGTTGAAAAATAAAAGAATACACAGGAAGTATAAAGACAGGGTTTTCCGTATTATTTTTCGAGATAAAAAGGAACTTCCGGAGCTGTATAACGTGGTTAATGACAGCGCGTATACGAATCCCGATGAACTGACGATCACAACGATTGAAGATGTTGTGTACATGGGAATGAAGAATGACTTGTCCTTTATTATCGGTGATGTGATGAATTTATATGAACATCAAAGTTCATATAGTCCAAATCTGCCGCTGAGAGGATTGTTTTACTTTGCGTCGCTTTACCGGGAACGGATCGAAGATGTGAAACAAAAGCTCTATATGAACGTTCCTTTACATATCCCGTTCCCGCAGTATATTGTTTTTTATAACGGAACGAAACAAGAGCCGGAACGACAGGAACTGAAACTAAGCGACTTGTTTGTTAAGACGGGAAAAGAAGTGCCGCCGGCGCTTGAATGTAAAGCGGTTGTGCTGAATATTAATTTTGGTCACAACAGAGAACTTATGGAAAAGTGTGTGACACTGCGGGAATATTCCCGGTTTGTCGTAATGATCCGTCAGCAGATGTCAGGAGAACTTCCGTTTGAAGAGGTGGTAGACACTTGCATCCGTCAGGGAATTTTGTCTGAAATACTTCGTAAAAATCGGTCGGAGGTAATCGATATGATTTTGACGGAATATAATGAGGAAGAGTTTTCTTTATCGGAAGGTGAAGCGGAACAATATGTGAAAAAAGTGCTTGACAATTTGGATGAGTAGTGATATTTTATAAAAGTAATTGACTGCCGAAGACAGCAGGTGCCGTTAGGCATAAGGTTGAGAACGCCTGCCGAGGAAGATACGAATTCTTTTTAAAAAGAACATTTGTAAACCTCTGTGTCTTCTGTCGCAGAGGTTTTTTGTATAGGCGACGAGCCAAAGTTCGGGGTTGCCCGGGATGTTGGTAATCGCCTGCAATCCCGGGACGTGCCTTTCGGCGCTTCCGATGATTGAAGGTCTCAGGACGCAGTCATTTAAAATCTATAAGGAGGTGCACCTGGACGTGGCAAAAGTTGAATTAAAACAACCGATCGTAGCAGCTATCGCAGAAGACATCAAAGATGCTCAGTCTGTAGTTATCGTTGACTACCGTGGACTTACAGTAGCACAGGATACAGAGCTTCGTAAAAAGCTCAGAGAAGCCGGCGTTACTTACAAAGTATGTAAGAACACAATGATGAAGAGAGCATTTGAAGGAACAGAGTTCGCGGGTCTGGATGAGTATTTAGAAGGACCGAGCGCACTTTGCGTATCTAAGGAAGATGCGACAGCTCCGGCCAGAATTCTTGCAGAGTTTGCTAAGACAGCAGACAAACTTGAGATGAAAGCCGGTGTAATTGAAGGAACTGTATATGATGTAGCCGGATTGAATGAACTGGCTAAGATTCCGTCAAGAGAGGTACTTCTCTCCAAATTGCTCGGAAGCTTGCAGTCACCGATTACAAACTTTGCTCGTGTTATTAAACAGATCGCTGAGAAAGACGGCGAGGCAACAACAGAGGCTCCGGCCGAAGAAGCGGCAGCAGAGGAGTAAAATACAGATGTGCCGGATATGCGGCGCAATGTAAAAAGGAACAAAATCTGAACCGGAGATCAGAAGAAGAGTCCGGCAGAGTAAATTTAAAAATGGAGGATATCAAAAATGGCTAAAATGACAACAGCTGAAATGATCGAAGCGATCAAAGAGTTATCAGTATTAGAGTTAAATGAATTAGTAAAAGCATGTGAAGAAGAGTTTGGTGTATCTGCAGCAGCAGGCGTTGTAGTTGCAGCAGCAGCAGACGGTGGCGCAGCAGCAGAAGAAAAAGATGAGTTTGACGTAGAACTCGTATCTGCAGGAGCTTCCAAAGTTAAAGTTATCAAAGCAGTTCGCGAGATCACAGGTCTTGGACTGAAAGAAGCAAAAGAGCTTGTTGACAACGCTCCGAAGACACTCAAAGAGGGTGTTTCCAAAGCAGAGGCTGAGGAGATCAAAGCTAAACTTGAGGCAGAAGGTGCAGAAGTTAGCATGAAATAATCGGAGTTTCCGATAACTTTATGAACGTCTTTAAGTAAGACGGTCTTAAGAAAATCAACCGCAGAAGATAAAATGCTTCTGCGGTTCTTTTGTCTTTGTTGTGCGTTTACGTTAAACATCGCCGTTTGTCGAAAAGTGACGCATAATATCATATATGAAGAAAAATGTCAAGAAAAAAATGGGAAATGTTATTGACAACGAAAAGAGCTTTGTGTTATAGTTAAAAATGCACTATTATGGAAAGGTATGCCGTATTAGAAGCGTTATTACTATTACAAGGCTCTTTTCATTTACGCGAAGCAACGTGCCAAAATCTCTGTTTATACGGTGTTTTGGCGACTGCCACGATAACGGGAATAATTGAGATGCAAGAGAAGTCCCGTTTGTAAAGATTCAGGTCATTCGATGTTGTCCGACAAAGGAGATGCGGACAACGAAAGAGGAATGATTGAAAAAATGATAGAGGAGTGAAACGTCAATGGAGAAAAACAGAATCCGTCCCATTAAAACCGGAAAAAGTTTCCGCATGAGTTACTCACGGCAGAAAGAAGTATTGGAGATGCCTAACCTCATTGAAGTTCAAAAAGATTCCTATCAATGGTTTCTTGACGAAGGACTCAAAGAGGTGTTCGACGATATTTCCCCGATCGCTGATTACAGCGGACACTTAAGTCTGGAATTCGTAGATTTCACACTTTGCGAGGACGATGTGAAATATACGATCGATGAGTGTAAAGAGCGCGATGCGACTTATGCTGCTCCCTTAAAAGTGAGAGTCCGTCTCCACAATAAAGAGACTGATGAGATTAACGAGCATGAGATTTTTATGGGAGATCTTCCGCTGATGACAAAGACGGGTACATTTGTTATCAACGGTGCAGAGCGTGTTATCGTCAGTCAGCTCGTGCGTTCTCCGGGAATTTATTATGGCATTGCTCATGATAAACTCGGAAAGAAACTGTACTCATCTACAGTGATCCCAAACCGAGGCGCATGGCTTGAATATGAGACAGACTCCAACGACGTTTTTTATGTGCGCGTCGATCGTACAAGAAAAGTTCCGATCACAGTGCTGATCCGTGCACTTGGTATCGGAACGAATGCAGAGATTGTTGATCTTTTCGGTGAAGAGCCGAAGATCCTTGCAAGCTTTACAAAGGACACTGCGGAGAGTTATCAGGAAGGTCTTTTGGAACTGTACAAGAAGATCCGCCCGGGCGAGCCGCTTGCAGTAGACAGCGCGGAAAGTCTGATCAACAGCATGTTCTTTGATCCGAGAAGATATGATCTCGCAAAGGTTGGACGTTATAAATTCAATAAGAAACTGATGCTGAAAAACCGTATTGCAGGCTGCATACTTGCAGAGGATGCGGTGAGTCAGCTTACGGGAGAGATAGTTGCTGAAAAAGGTACGAAGATTACTCGTGAACTTGCAGATAAGATCCAGAACAATGCCGTTCCTTATCTGTGGGTAGAAGGTGAAGATGAAGAGAGAAACATCAAGATCCTTTCTAATATGATGGTAGATCTTCAGGCTGTTACAGATATCGATCCTGAAGAAGTAGGTGTTACGGAGCAGGTATATTATCCGGTTTTGGCGGGGATTATCGAAGAGTCCGCAGGAGACATCGAAGAGATGAAAGCGTTGATCAAACGTGACATTCACGATTTGATCCCGAAGCATATTACAAAAGAGGACATCCTCGCGTCCATCAACTATAATATGCATCTTGAATATGGCATGGGAACGGATGATGACATTGACCATTTGGGTAACCGCCGTATCCGCGCAGTAGGAGAATTGCTCCAGAATCAGTACAGAATCGGTCTTTCAAGATTAGAAAGAGTTGTCCGTGAGCGTATGACGACACAGGATCAGGAAGGAATTTCCCCGCAGTCACTGATCAATATCAAACCGGTGACGGCAGCGGTGAAAGAGTTCTTCGGTTCTTCTCAGTTGTCTCAGTTTATGGATCAGAACAACCCGCTTGGAGAGCTGACACATAAGAGACGTCTTTCCGCACTTGGACCGGGAGGTCTTTCCAGAGATCGCGCCGGATTCGAGGTTCGAGACGTACATTATTCACACTATGGAAGAATGTGTCCGATCGAGACGCCTGAAGGTCCGAACATCGGTCTGATCAACTCTTTGGCAACATATGCGCGAATTAATCAGTATGGATTTGTTGAAGCGCCATATCGTTGGATTGATAAGTCTGATCCGGAAAATCCGGTCGTTACAGAAAAAGTTGTTTATATGACAGCTGACGAAGAAGACAATTATCATGTGGCACAGGCGAATACACCGCTTGATGAAGAAGGCCACTTTATTCATAAAAATGTATCCGGTCGTTACAGAGAGGAAACACAGGAATACGAGAGAAGCAAGTTCGATTACATGGATGTTTCTCCGAAGATGGTATTCTCAGTCGCTACGGCTCTGATTCCGTTCCTTGAAAACGACGATGCCAACCGTGCTCTTATGGGATCGAACATGCAGCGTCAGGCAGTTCCGCTTCTGACGACAGAGGCTCCGGTAGTCGGTACGGGTATGGAAGTAAAAGCTGCCGTTGACTCGGGAGTATGTGTTGTCGCAGAACGGGCGGGAACAGTAGAAAGCTCTACGTCAAAAGAGATCGTTGTCCGCGAAGAAGACGGCAAGAAGACATCTTATAAGCTGACAAAATTCCAGCGAAGCAACCAGAGTAACTGTTACAATCAGCGTCCGATCGTTAATAAAGGCGACGTTGTTGCGGCAGGACAGGTTATTGCAGATGGACCGTCTACATCAGGCGGAGAGATGGCTCTTGGTAAGAACCCGCTCATCGGTTTTATGACATGGGAAGGTTATAACTACGAGGATGCTGTTCTTCTGAGTGAGAGACTTGTACAGGATGATGTTTATACTTCTGTTCATATCGAAGAATATGAGGCAGAGGCAAGAGATACAAAACTCGGACCTGAAGAGATCACGAGAGATATTCCGGGCGTCGGCGATGATGCGTTGAAAGACCTTGATGAGAGAGGAATCATCCGTATCGGTGCGGAAGTGCGCGCCGGAGATATTCTCGTCGGAAAAGTAACTCCGAAAGGAGAGACAGAGCTTACGGCTGAGGAGAGACTTCTCCGTGCGATTTTCGGAGAGAAAGCCCGTGAAGTAAGAGATACATCCTTGAAAGTGCCGCACGGTGAGTATGGTATCGTTGTAGATGCGAAAGTATTTACAAGAGAAAACGGCGACGAGCTTTCACCCGGGGTAAATCAGGCGGTCAGAATTTACATCGCGCAGAAGAGAAAGATATCTGTAGGAGATAAGATGGCCGGACGTCACGGTAACAAGGGTGTCGTTTCCCGTGTGCTTCCGGTAGAGGATATGCCGTTTCTTCCGAACGGGCGCCCGCTGGATATTGTTTTGAATCCGCTTGGTGTGCCGTCTCGTATGAATATCGGACAGGTGCTTGAGATCCACTTGAGTCTTGCGGCGAAAGCTCTTGGATTTAACATTTCTACGCCTGTCTTTGACGGAGCAAACGAGATCGACATTATGGATACTCTTGATCTGGCAAATGATTATGTCAATCTTGAGTGGGAAGAGTTTGAGAAAAAGCATGGACAGGAGCTTCTTCCGGAAGTATTGCAGTACCTGTCTGACAATAGAGAACACAGAAACCTTTGGAAAGGCGTTCCGCTCTCAAGAGACGGTAAAGTGCGTTTGAGAGACGGACGTACAGGTGAGTATTTCGACAGTCCGGTAACAATCGGACACATGCACTACCTGAAACTTCACCATCTTGTAGATGATAAGATCCATGCGCGTTCTACAGGTCCTTACTCCCTCGTTACGCAGCAGCCGCTCGGTGGTAAAGCACAGTTCGGCGGACAGCGTTTCGGAGAGATGGAAGTTTGGGCGCTGGAGGCGTACGGCGCATCTTATACACTGCAGGAGATCCTGACAGTGAAGTCCGACGACGTTGTAGGTCGTGTGAAGACTTACGAGGCGATCATCAAAGGAGAAAATATACCGGAACCGGGTATTCCGGAGTCATTTAAGGTGCTTTTAAAAGAGCTTCAGTCTCTTGCGTTGGATGTGCGTGTCCTGCGTGATGACAATACAGAAGTAGAGATTATGGAGAACGTAGATTACGGCGAGACAGATCTGCGTCACATTATCGAAGGAGACAGAAAGTACCGTGATGAGAATGAATCTTTCGGTGATCACGGATTTAGTGAGAAGGAGTTTGTAGGCGAGGAACTCGAGGATGTTGAACCTGAGGAAGAGCCGGATGATGATGCCCCGGTGGACATTGAGTTTGACGAGTATTCCGATTATGAGGAAGAATAAGAGGAGGATCCAAATATATGCCAAACAATAATGAACAACAATATCAACCGTTAACATTTGACGCGATCAAGATCGGTCTGGCTTCACCGGAAAAGATCATGGAATGGTCAAGAGGTGAGGTTACAAAGCCGGAGACGATCAACTACAGAACATTAAAACCGGAAAAAGACGGACTGTTCTGTGAGAGAATCTTCGGACCGAGCAAAGACTGGGAGTGTCATTGTGGAAAATATAAAAAGATCCGTTACAAAGGTGTTGTTTGTGACCGATGCGGCGTCGAGGTTACAAAGGCAAGTGTGCGTCGTGAGCGTATGGGGCATATCGCCCTTGCCGCTCCGGTGTCTCATATCTGGTATTTCAAGGGAATTCCGAGCCGTATGGGATTGATCCTTGATATCTCTCCGAGAACATTGGAAAGAGTGCTTTACTTTGCTTCATACATTGTTCTCGACAAAGGAGAGACGGATCTTCAGTATAAACAGATTCTCTCTGAGACAGAGTATCAGGAACAGAAAGAGAAGTGGGGCAGCGGCTCATTCCGCGTAGGCATGGGAGCCGAGGCAATCAAAGAACTTCTGGAAAGCATCGATCTTGAAAAAGAATATGCAGAACTTCAGGCAGGGTTGGAAAATGCGACAGGTCAAAAGAGAGCGAGAATCGTGAAACGCCTTGAAGTTGTTGAGGCGTTCCGTGAGTCGGGCAACCGTCCGGAATGGATGATCCTTTCTGCAATTCCGGTTATTCCGCCGGATCTTCGTCCTATGGTACAGCTTGACGGAGGCCGTTTTGCGACAAGTGATTTGAATGATCTGTACAGAAGAATCATTAACAGAAACAATCGTCTGAAAAGACTGCTTGAGCTTGGAGCGCCGGACATTATTGTAAGAAATGAAAAACGTATGCTTCAAGAAGCGGTAGACGCTTTGATCGACAACGGACGCCGTGGACGTCCGGTTACAGGCCCGGGAAACAGAGCACTGAAATCACTTTCAGATATGCTGAAAGGTAAATCCGGACGTTTCCGTCAGAACCTGCTTGGAAAACGTGTCGACTATTCGGGACGTTCTGTTATCGTCGTAGGACCGGAACTTAAGATTTATCAGTGCGGTCTTCCGAAAGAGATGGCAATCGAACTGTTTAAACCGTTTGTTATGAAAGAACTTGTGGCAAACGGAACAGCACATAATATAAAAAATGCAAAGAAAATGGTAGAGAGACTTCAGCCGGAAGTTTGGGATGTTCTTGAGGAAGTGATCAAGGAACATCCGGTTATGCTTAACCGCGCCCCCACGCTTCACAGACTCGGTATCCAGGCATTTGAGCCGATTCTTGTAGAAGGTAAGGCAATCAAGCTCCATCCGCTCGTTTGTACAGCGTACAATGCCGACTTCGACGGTGACCAGATGGCGGTACACGTTCCGCTGTCACAGGAAGCTCAGGCAGAGTGCCGTTTCTTGCTTCTTTCACCGAACAACCTGCTGAAACCGTCTGACGGAGGACCGGTGGCGGTTCCTTCACAGGATATGGTTCTCGGTATTTATTATCTGACGCAGGAAAGACCGGGAGTAAAGGGCGAAGGAATGTTCTTTAAGAGCATGAGCGAAGCAATTCTTGCATATGAGAACGGATATATTACGCTCCACTCGCGAATCAAAGTTCGTGTAACTAGAATGATGCCGGACGGAACTGAGAAGACAGGAACGATCGATGCGACACTCGGACGTCTTTTGTTTAATGAGATTATTCCGCAGGATCTTGGATTCGTAGATCGAGAGGTAGAAGGAAACGAGCTGCTTCTCGAGGTTGATTTCCATGTCGGAAAGAAACAGTTGAAACAGATTCTTGAAAAAGTAATCAATACTCACGGAGCAACACAAACAGCGGAAGTGCTTGACAATGTAAAGGCAATCGGATACAAATTCTCTACAAGAGCGGCTATGACTGTATCAATTTCAGATATGACGGTGCCGCCGCAGAAACCTCAGATGATCGAGGAAGCACAGAATACCGTAGATAAAATCACAAAGAATTACAAACGTGGTCTTATAACAGAAGAAGAGCGTTATAAAGAAGTTGTCGAAACTTGGAAAGCAACCGATGATAAGCTGACAGAGGCTCTGCTGACAGGTCTTGATAAATATAATAACATCTTTATGATGGCTGACTCTGGAGCCCGTGGATCTGATAAGCAGATCAAGCAGCTTGCAGGTATGCGTGGACTTATGGCAGATACGACAGGACGTACGATCGAGTTGCCTATCAAATCAAACTTCCGTGAAGGTCTTGACGTACTTGAATATTTCATGTCTGCTCATGGTGCTCGTAAAGGTCTGTCAGATACGGCTCTTCGTACAGCCGATTCAGGTTACCTGACGAGACGTCTTGTAGACGTATCTCAGGAATTGATTATCCATGATTCTGATTGTGCAGAAGAAGGAAAAGAGATTCCGGGAATGTATGTATCTGCATTTATGGATGGAAATGAAGAGATTGAGAGCCTTCAGGAGCGTATTACAGGACGCTATTCCTGTGAGGACATCAAAGATAAAGACGGAAATGTACTCGTAAAAGCAAACCACATGATCACACCGCGCCGCGCGGAACGCGTTATGAAAAAAGGCGTGGATGAGAACGGCGAGTCACTGAAGAAAGTGAAGATCCGTACGATCCTTACATGTAAATGTAAGAACGGCGTATGTGCAAAATGTTACGGAGCAAACATGGCGACAGGAGAAGCGGTTCAGGTCGGAGAAGCAGTTGGTATTGTGGCTGCCCAGTCGATCGGTGAGCCGGGAACACAGCTTACAATGCGTACGTTCCATACAGGAGGAGTTGCCGGTGACGATATCACACAGGGTCTTCCGCGTGTCGAGGAGCTTTTCGAGGCGAGAAAGCCGAAAGGTCTTGCGATCATCACGGAATTTGCCGGACGCGCAATGATTTCCGACACGAAGAAGAAACGTGAGATCATCGTTACAAATGATGAGACAGGCGAATCAAAGGCGTATTTGATCCCGTACGGTTCTCGTATTAAAATACAGGACGGCGTGATGCTTGAAGCCGGAGACGAACTGACGGAAGGTAGTGTAAATCCGCATGATATTCTGAAGATCAAAGGTCTTAGAGCCGTTCAGGATTATATGCTTCAGGAAGTGCAGAGAGTATACCGTCTGCAGGGTGTTGAGATCAACGATAAGCATATCGAGGTTATCGTTCGCCAGATGTTGAAGAAAGTCCGCATCGAAGAGAAGGGTGATACAGAATTCCTTCCGGGAACAATGGTTGACGTTCTTGAATTCAATGAAGTAAACGAGCGTCTTGAAGAAGAAGGAAAAGAGCCGGCTATAGGCGAGCAGATCATGCTTGGTATTACGAAAGCTTCACTTGCTACAGATTCCTTCCTTTCAGCCGCATCTTTCCAGGAAACAACGAAAGTTCTTACCGAAGCGGCAATCAAAGGAAAAGTCGATCATCTTGTCGGTCTGAAAGAAAACGTAATTATCGGTAAACATATTCCGGCGGGTACGGGTATGAAAAAATATCGTGACGTAGCGTTAAATACAGATGCCAGAGCAGAAGCGATGCTGGCAGAGGAACTTGAAACTGAAGAGAGCGCAGAAGGAGAGAATGCAGAAGTGGAAAACGCTGAGGCAGTAAGCGCAGATGCAGTAAATGAAAGTTTGGAAAACGAAGAGACAGCGTTGACGGATGAAGTGATGGATACAGAAGAAGCAGATGATGAAGAGGCTTTTGTCACAGAAGAATAAAAGATCATTGTTCTGCTAAGCAAGAAAGTGCAAGAATAATAAACAAGAAAGACAAAGAATAAGATAAAATAAAAACTCCGTATACAGATTCGGGATAAAACCCGGTGACGTATACGGAGTTTTTTGTTCAGCTCTGTAAAAAACATGCATAAGATAAGAAAATCATTGATTTTATTTAATCATAAAGAGAAGCTCCGAATCGAATTTTTCGATAAATCTTCAGAAAAATTATGACAGGAAGGCTGATCAGAATGTAGAGTGTAGAAAAAACTCCGACAGAGCCTCCGATTAGCATAAGTAAAATTAAACCGATATTCATTGTAGGTCACTCCTTAAAATAAATTTTGCGGTTTTACACAAAAAAATAATTTTCTGTGCAAAACAAATGAAATAAAAACAAATCAGTCTCTATTTTAAAGGAGCAAAGTGTAAAATGGAATAAAGCGGCAAAAACCTTAGCGGGTTTTTAACATTTACTCATCTTCATCTTCAGCCATACGATAGCCGACTCCGACTTCGGTAAAAATGTATTGAGGCTGTGCGGGATCTTCTTCGATTTTTCGGCGGATATTGGCCATGTTGACACGAAGAATCTTATTGTCATTATCAGCGTAAGGTCCCCATACATTTGAAAGAATCGATGCATATGTAATGACTTTTCCGGAATTTTGCGCCAGATATGCTACAATCTTATATTCGATCGGAGTCAGATGGACAGCATTGCCGCGAATCGTGAGCAGCCGTTTGGAAAAGTCAAGTATTAAATCCTTATGTCGGTAAGGACGGATATAGAAGGTGCTGTCAGTGAGCAGACGATTGCTGTGTCTGAGGGAAGCGCGGATCCGTGCAAGAAGCTCGGAAGTTCCGAATGGTTTTGTAATATAATCATCAGCACCCAGATCAAGAGCCGCAACCTTTTCCCGTTCGGCAGTGCGGGCGGAAATAACGATGATCGGAGTACTTGCCCATGTACGGACGTCCCGGATAATAGAACAGCCGTCCATGTCCGGAAGTCCCAGATCAAGAAGGATAAGATCCGGGCATCGGGAACGGATCATTTCCAGTCCTTGCTTACCGGTATCGGCATAAAGAACCTGATAGTCATGACGTTTTAAAACCTTTCCCATGAAAGTTTGTATATTTTTTTCATCTTCAATGATTAAGACTGAAAATTTAGGCATTTGCTTCAACCTCCTTTTCTTTTGGAAGTGTAAAAATAAATTCGGCGCCGTGTTTGTGATTGACAGCGGTTAATTTCCCTCCATGAGCTTCTATGATCGTCTTACAGATTGACAGACCGATTCCGATTCCTTTATGGTGGTCTGAATTTTTTCCGGAACTGCGCTGACCTTCAAATATATAAGGAAGCTGTTCGGGATCGATTCCCTTTCCGTAGTCACGGACAGAAAAAGAAACACACTCTTTTGTCTGTGTAATGATCAGATCGATCTCTTCCGTACTTTCAGAATGAACGGAAGCATTTTCCAGAAGATTAATGAGAACCTGTTCGATTAATGTGGCGTCCATGGGAATCATAAGAAAATCATTCGGCATATGGACTTTGATACGGACGTCCGAAAGCCGTTTTCTGAGCCGTTGTATAGCCTCTGAAACGACTTCTTCGACGACTTCCGGAGACTTCTTCACTTTGTCTTGAGAGTTGTTGTCTATGCGCGTGATCGTAAGAAGATTCTCGACCATATTCAGCAGCCATTCAGAATCCTCTTTAATATTTGATACAAGTTCGGTTCGTTCATATTCGGTCATATCTGATCCGTTTTCCAAATAAGAAGAGGAAGAGCCGATAATACTTGTGAGTGGTGTTCGCAGATCATGTGATACGGCACGTAAAAGATTTGCACGCAGTTTTTCTTTATCAGCTTCTGCCAGCGCTTTTTCTCGTTCCGCAGCGGCTTTTTGATGTTGTTTTAAAGAAGTTGTTGTTGCGCTTGTGATTAGTGTGATCGCGAGCATCCCGATAAACGTGACAGGATATCCGTCCAATGAAAAATTAAATTTAAAAAATGGATAAGAAAAAAGGAAATTAACGGCGATGACGCAGAATAAAGAGGCGACAATGCCGTATACATATCCGGACGTCTTAAGAGCGGTCAAAATGAGCGCAAGCGTATAGATCACAGTGATGTTTGCTGAATTTTTATTTCCTAAGTGAAAGAAACAAAAAGAGACAGCAGTCGCAGTGAAGAGCATGAAAGCTGTAAATAGTGTGTCAGAAATCGTTTTTTTTCGTTCTGTTTTGTTGTTTTGTCTGTTCATAGTAATTTATTCGCTTAAAGTATGAAAAAAGCATGGAGAGCGGTCTTAGACCGGCTCTCCGTTTTTGTATTTCTGAAGAACATGCTGGATTCTTTCGTTCGGACTTAAAATAGAACTAAGAGATCCGTCATGATTCAATGTATCGATGATAAGAGCAATATATTTGCTCATATCACAGTTGATGTAATATGGTTTAGACAAAAGCTCCGGTGTCTGGTAGATCAGGTTTGTCGTAAGGATACCGTGAATAATACCGTCTTCATATGCTTTGTCGAATTTCTCCATACCGTTTGTAAACAGACCGAATGTAGCCGCAGCGAAAATCCGGTTTGCTTTACGCTGTTTCAGTTCCGTAGCGACATCTATGATGCTGTCGCCTGAAGAAATCATATCGTCGATGATGATGACATCTTTTCCCTCTACGGAAGAGCCAAGGAATTCATGAGCAACGATCGGATTACGTCCGTCTACAATCTTTGTGTAATCGCGGCGTTTATAGAACATACCCATGTCAAGGCCAAGTACGTTGGCAAGATATACGGCACGGTTTGTTCCGCCCTCGTCAGGACTGATCGCCATCATATGATCTGCGTCGATCTGTAAGTCTTTGACATTGCGCAGAAGCCCTTTTATAAACTGATATGTCGGAGAAACTGTTTCAAATCCGCTCAGCGGGATCGCATTTTGTACACGTGGGTCATGAGCGTCAAAAGTAATGATGTTTTCAACTCCCATGCGTACAAGTTCCTGCAAAGCAAGAGCGCAGTCGAGTGATTCACGGGAACTTCTTTTGTGCTGACGGCTCTCATATAAAAACGGCATGATAACATTGATACGTCGTCCTTTTCCGCCAATGGCAGCGATAATTCTCTTTAAGTTCTGGAAATGATCGTCAGGAGACATGTGATTTGTCTTTCCCGCAAGAGAGTAAGTAATGCTGTAATTACATACATCTACCATAAGATACAGATCTTTTCCGCGAACGGATTCTCCGAGAACTCCTTTTGCTTCTCCTGAGCCAAAGCGCGGAACGCGGGCATCAAGAAGATAAGAATCTTTTTCATATCCCGAAAATGCAATATCGTCGCGAAAAGCATTTCCGCTTTCGTGTCTCCATTTTACAAGATAGTCATCTACTTTCTTTCCCAGTTCTTCACATCCCGTGAGGGAAATAAGACCAAGACTTCCTACCGGAATATTTTCCAAAATTCGTTCTGTTCGGCGTAACATTAATGTACCTCCCTATTTTTTAATTTTTTCTTGATTCGTATATCATCACCGATTATCTTTAACAATGCATAGCTGCTTGTGATTCTCGAGAAAGAGCGCTCGGTATAAAGATTGGCAAGCGATTCAAGAGAAAGATTTGTTGAGATGATCGTTGATTTCTTGTGAATGAGACGTTCGTTGATACATGTAAAAAACTGTGCGGCAATGAACGCATTTGTGTACTCGCTTCCAAGATCATCAATGATCAGAAGATCACAGTTGAATATATAGTCATTCATATTTTTTGAATCGACGTCATTGCGGTCAAATTTTGTCTGCGTAAGTACACTGAAAAGCTGCGGCGCCGAGAAATAGAGAACCGAAAATTCACGTTCCATGATTTCGCGGGCGATACAGGTGGAAAGGAAAGTTTTTCCGACTCCGACGCTCCCATAGAAAAAGAGATTGTTGAATTCCTTTCCGAAGTTATTTATAAAGCGATGGCATATATTTAATGTCTCTTCCATCATAGCGCGGGCGTTTTTTCCCGTTGTTTTATCATACTGGGAAGCCGGATAAAAATCAAGGTCAAAATAGTCGAAAGATGCTTCTGTCGGAAATTCTTTGATATTGGACTGTTCATATAAAAGCTCAATAACGGAGCGTTTGAAACAGTGACATTTTTCGTTTCCGATATATCCGGTGTCCATGCAGTCGGGACAATCGTAGATCGGTTCCAGATAATCTTTGGGAAATCCGGCAGAAGTAAGAAGGTTCTTTTTGTTCTGCCGCAGGATTGCAAGCTCTTCTTTGAGAGAAGACAATGCTTTCGGATCGCCGTTTAGCATTTTTTTGCCATACTGCACTGAAAGGATGGAAATCGATTCATCCAGTGATTTGAATTCCGGAAGTTTTTTGTAAACTTCTTCATAACGCTTCATTTGAAGATCGTGATTTTTCAATCTGGTTTGTTCGTACTCCCGCATCAGTGCATAATATTGTGAATTTTTAAGTGCCATGGAGATACTCCTTCTACTTGCCGTCTGGCTCAATGATAATCGTTTTGTTAATTGCTTTTCAGCAGTTGTTCTTCAAGTGATTCCATATCGTAACTGCGGCGCTCAAAATTGTTCAGATTCTTTGTTACAGGTTTTTGCCGCGCGGCAGTTCTTACGGCAGAGTTCTGTTTCTGATGAGCTTCGTCAAGCGCCGAGATCTCTTTTAAGTGACGGATATTGTGTTCATGCCACTTTGTCAGAATAGAATCGGCATATTCAAAGCTCGGCTGGTGTGTAGAGGTAATCGTGCGTCTGCACGCCTCTGCGATAATGTCAGAGGAAAATGCATACTGCTCAGACCATTTTTTGATAAATTCAAGTTCTGAGGCAGCAGGTCCTCTGCCTTTGATACCGAACGCATTCAGTACAGTGTAGCAGCTTCTGGAATAGAGCATAGACTGCTCTTTTGCCTGAGAGACTGTCTCGATTCCTTCTTCGACCCATGAAAAAGCGACCTTTTTGATATAGTGGATGCTTTTATGTCCGTTTTCTACACAAGATTCGATCAAATACTCAATCAGATCTGCCGACATATGCAGTGTATCATAAAAATAAGTAATTGTCTCCATTTCAGTATGTGTTAATGTTTTTCCCAAATATTGTTCTGCAATAAAGAGGAGAGATTTTATTTCTTTTTGTGCCCGAAATTCGTCAATAGCGACGGCTTTTTGAATGGATGCATTTGAAGCGGATGCTGTCTGGCGTGAAGCTGTGTGCAGCCCTTCTTTATTATGTATAGAGTGAACCGGATCTGTCAGACCTGCAGATAAAGAAATATCTGACTGAGGCTGAGAAGGAAGATTCCGGTCGGACACATTTTGTATCGTGGAGCGGACAGTCTGCGGCGCAATGCCTCCGGCAGGAGAATCGGTATTCCGGGACGCGGGAGGAGTCCATGCACATGCAAAACTTTGCAGTTCGAGAGATGTGATTTTTCCGTCCGCCGCATATTCTGATCGGAGCAGTCCTTCGGATTCCCAATATCTAAGCGCCCGCAAGATGTCTTTTTCCGTATTGTTGAGACAATCTGCAATCATAGAAAGTGTCAGCGCAGGATTGTCGTCTTCGGCATGCCGCAGAAGAAAAAGATATACTTTTATAAATTCGCCGTTGGCATTGACCATGTAATTGTCGATAAAATCGTTTGGCAGCAGCGTCGCGTTTGTCTGAAATTTATTTTTTAATGTCAGTGTTTTCATACTTACTCCATCCTGTTTCATTATTCTTAAGTGTTTTGTGAAGGTCAAAGCGGCGCTGCCGCGTTTTTCCCGGTTCAGCCCGCGCCAATCGCAAACGCGTCCTGCGGACTCAAAGCGGCGCTGCCGCGGTTTGCTCATGAAAAAGCGCTCGCCGTATAGGGAGTCTCCCAGTTCAGCCCGCGCCAATCGCAAACGCGTCCTGCAGACTCAAAGCGGCGCTGCCGCGGTTTGCTCATGAAAAGGCGCTCGCCGTATAGGGAGTCTCCCAGTTCAGCCCGCGCCAATCGCAAACACGTCCTGCGGACTCAAAGCGGCGCTGCCGCGGTTTGCTCATGAAAAGGCGCTCACTCCATCTCGGTACTTGTTCGCAAAGTCATACGAGTATGACTTATGCTTACAAGCACGGAGATGGGCTGAACTGGGGTTAACAAAAAGCGGACATGGAATCCGCTTTTGTCAGGTGTTTCTTATATAGTATCATTTTACTGCCGGGTAAAAAAGGGCTTTTTTGTTGGTAACTTGCTCTTTTTTGTAGATAACTATGTGGAGAACTTAAAAATAGCTTCTACGATGTTTATTTTAGCAGATTTTCACCGATTGTAACAACGTCTCCGGCTCCCATTGTGATGAGCAGATCACCGGGACGGCAGTTTTCTTTCAGGAATGCTTCAATCTGTGCAAAGCTTGGGAAGTAGTGCGTATCTGTTCCGAGTTTTTCGGTTTCTTTCGCCAGATCTGCCGAGGAGATGCCGAGAGTATCTGTTTCTCTTGCAGCAAAGATATCGGCAAGTACGAGGTGGTCTGCATGAGAGAGCGCCTCTGCGAATTCATGGAAGAACGCTTTTGTCCTTGTATAAGTATGAGGTTGGAATACACACCACACACTGTTGTGCAAAGAGTGCTGCGCTGCTTTTAATGTGGCAAGAATCTCTGTCGGATGGTGTGCATAATCATCAATAACAGTTACTCCGTTAAATTCCCCTTTATATTCAAAACGGCGGTCTGTTCCTGTAAAAGACAACAATCCTCTCTTAGTGATATCTATAGAAAGACCAAGAATATCAGCAACGGCAATGGCGGACAGAGCGTTTGAAACATTATGGTCGCCTGTTACCGACAACTGGATATGATCCGCATATTCACCGCGGCGGAACAAGTCAAATGCGACATGTCCGTTTTCGTCATAAGTAATATTTTTCGCGCTGTAATCAAAACATCCGTTTGTTCCGTATGTCACGACATTGCAGGAAAGACCTTCGTATATCTCGGCATAATCTTTGATCTCGGCATTGATAATAAGAGTTCCGTCTTCAGGAAGCAGTTCCGCAAACTGATGAAATGAATGACGAATATCTTCCAGATCTTTGAAGAAATCGAGGTGATCCTCTTCGATATTAAGGATTACGCTGATTTTTGGGAAGAAATGAAGAAAACTGTTCGTATATTCACATGCTTCCGTAATAAACGTACCTGAATTTCCGACACGGATATTTCCTCCGATCGCCTTCAAAATACCTCCGACTGAAATCGTCGGGTCGAGATCTCCTTCCAGTAAAATATGAGAGATCATGGACGTTGTCGTTGTTTTCCCGTGAGTTCCGGAAACTGCGATCGGCGTATCGTAGTTTTTCATAAGCTGTCCGAGCAGTTCTGCGCGGGTCAGCATCGGAATTTTCAGCGCAACTGCTTCGATCAGTTCAGGATTATTTCGATTGATTGCCGCAGTGTAAACGACACAACCGATATCCCGTGTGATATTTTCCGCTTTCTGACCATAGATAATATGAGCGCCTTCAGAAACCAGTTTCTTCGTTAAAGGAGATTCCTTTGTGTCGGAGCCGGATACAGTGAATCCTTCTTTTAAAAGGATTTCCGCAAGTCCGCTCATGCTGATACCGCCGATTCCTATAAAATGGATATGGATCGGTTCGTTAAAATCAATTTTATACATAATGCTTCCTCTTTTCTTTCACCTAAATGGGTTGAAAGTAACAGTTTCGTCTGCGCCATTCGTAAAATCGCGCTGTATAGCTGAACTGTTACAATTAAAATGCACCGTTATTTCTATGTGTAACAATCGTTTTTTAAAAATTAGTCATAAAATATCATAACCTACTATATTATACTATATATGCAAAAAATTGAAAGAAGTTCTTTTTGTGCGAAATAAACAAAAAGTTAAAAATGTTAAAGAAAAAATTGTAAAAAATGATTGGATAAACATGAAAATATGATATAATAAATATATCTAACTAGAAATGAGGTGACGTAATGTTTAAAAAAGAGATGATTGCAATGCTTTTAGCAGGCGGGCAGGGCAGTCGATTGGGGGTTCTTACAGCAAAAGTCGCAAAACCTGCCGTAGCATTTGGCGGAAAATACCGTATTATCGACTTTCCGCTGAGTAACTGTATTAATTCAGGAATTGATACAGTAGGAGTGCTGACTCAGTACCAGCCGCTGAGGCTGAATACTCATATCGGAATAGGAATTCCGTGGGATTTAGACAGAAATGTCGGAGGTGTATCGATACTTCCTCCTTATGAGAAGAGTTCTAACAGTGAATGGTACACCGGTACGGCAAACGCGATTTATCAGAATCTTGATTATATGGAGACGTATAATCCGGATTATGTTCTTATTCTTTCAGGCGACCATATTTACAAAATGGATTACGAAGTGATGCTTGATTTTCACAAAGCGAATCATGCGGATGTGACGATCGCGGCAATGCCTGTTCCGATTGAAGAGGCGAGCCGGTTCGGCATCGTTGTTACTGATCATGAGAGCAGGATTAAAGAGTTTGAAGAAAAACCGGAAAAACCAAGCAGTAATCTGGCGTCGATGGGTATTTATATCTTTAGCTGGCCGGTGTTAAAAGAAGCTCTTATCAAGTTGAAAGATCAACCGAATTGTGATTTCGGAAAACATATTATTCCGTATTGTCACGACAAAGGGGACAGGCTTTTTGCATATGAATATAACGGTTATTGGAAAGACGTAGGAACATTGAGTTCGTACTGGGAAGCCAATATGGAACTGATTGATATTATCCCTGAATTTAATTTATATGAAGAATTCTGGAAGATCTATACGAACAGCGCGAATATCCCACCTCAGTATATTGCGCAGGACGGAGTGGTAGATCGGTGTATTATCAGCAACGGAACAGAGGTGTACGGGGAACTGCATAATTCGGTTTTAGGCGGAAGAGTGCGCGTCGGAAAGGGAAGTGTCGTTCGTGATTCGATTATTATGCAGGGAGTAACGATTGGAGAGAACTGTGTGATAGACAGGGCGATCATAGCAGAAGATACGGTAATCGGAGATAATGTTGTGATCGGAATCGGAAGCGATGTGCCGAACAAGATGAAACCGAACATTTACAGTGGAGGACTTGCTACGATCGGCGAGAACTCTGTGATTCCGTCAAACGTGCAGATCGGAAAAAATACTGCGATCAGCGGAGTGACAGCGGCGGAAGATTATGAGGACGGCGTACTTGCAAGCGGCGAAACCTTGATAAAGGCAGGTGAGAGAGTATGAGAGCAGTAGGACTTATTTTGGCAGGAGGAAACAGCAGGAAGATGCGCGAGCTGACTGCAAAAAGAGCGGTGGCTGCGATGCCGGTAGCGGGAAGCTATCGTGCGATTGATTTTGTACTCAGCAATATGACAAATTCTCATATTCAGAAAGTTGCCGTGCTGACACAGTACAATGCCAGATCGCTGAACGAGCATCTGAACTCATCAAAATGGTGGGATTTCGGAAGGAAACAGGGAGGATTGTTCGTGTTCACGCCTACGATTACGGCTGACAACGGATATTGGTACAGAGGAACGGCAGATGCCATTTACCAGAATCTGGATTTCCTGAAAAAATGTCATGAACCATATGTGATCATTACTTCTGGTGATGCGGTTTATAAGCTGGATTATAATAAAGTGCTTGAGTATCATATTGCGAAGAAAGCAGACATAACGGTTGTGTGCAAGGATCTTGAACCGGGAGAAGATGCCACGAGATTTGGAACGGTTCGCATGAATGAAGAATCAAGGATCGAAGAGTTTGAAGAAAAGCCGATGGTGGCTCATTCGCATACGATTTCAACAGGAATTTATGTTCTCCGCAGAAGACAACTGATCGATCTGATCGAGCATTGTGCGGAAGATGAAAGACATGATTTTGTAAACGATATTTTGATTCGTTATAAAAATCTGAAAAAAATATACGGATATAAGATCAACAGTTATTGGAATAATATCTCAACGGTAGATGCGTATTATAAGACAAATATGGATTTCCTGAAACCGGAAGTAAGAAACTACTTTTTCAGAGAGCTTCCAAGCGTATATTCAAAGGTAAGCGATCAGCCGCCTGCAAAATATAATCCGGGCGCAGTTGTGAAAAACAGTCTTATCGGAAGCGGAAGCATCGTAAACGGAACGATTGAAAATTCCGTTATCTTTAAAAAAGTATTTGTCGGTAATAATTGTGTGATCAAAAATTCAATTATATTGAATGATGTATATCTGGGAGATAATACATATATCGAAAATTGTATCGTAGAGAGCAGGGATACAATAAGAGCGAATACAAGATACGTCGGAGAAAACGGCGTAGAAGTTGTAGTAGAGAAAAATGAGCGTTACGCATTGTAAAAAAGCGGCGTAATACTCCGAAAAGGCAGAAAAGAAAGGAGATCTGAACCTATGCAGATCACAGATGTACGAGTGCGAAAAGTTGCGAAAGAGGGAAAATTAAAAGCGGTTGTATCCATTACGATCGACGATGAATTTGTTGTTCATGACATTAAAGTTATAGAAGGAGAGAAAGGAATGTTCATTGCCATGCCAAGTAAAAAAGCAATGGACGGTGAGTACAGAGATATTGCACATCCGATCAATTCTAATACGAGAGAACGGATTCAGTCTATGATTTTAGAAAAATATGAGCAGGCATTAGCAGAAGAGCCGGATGGGGAAAATCCATAGATAATGTATGATAGATACCTGATAATATGAAATATAAAACGTACCCTAATAAAAGAAAACGCATATCAAGAAGCGTGTCGGATCATTAGGGTACGTTTTAGTTTTATTTATTGGCTGACGATGACTGTTTGATAACCGGCGCTTCGCAGCCGACGTTCTGTTTCTGCCGCATCGTGAAGTGTGGGGAAAACGCCTACCATGACTCGGTATAATCCGTTTCCCTCGACGACAGAGGCAGGAAAGTCAAGTTCGGACAACTCCCGGCGGAGTCGTTCGGCATACAGGGGATTACGAAATGCGCCTGTTTGAACTGTGTAGCGAGGCGGAAGAGGAACGACAGGAACGTTGTCTTCATTAGGAAAGGCATCATCAGGATATGTGTTTTCATCAGGCAGCGGAGCGACCGGAGCTTCATTTTCATCCGGAAGAGGAACAACAGGGGTATTGATGCCGAGTGTATCGAGGATGCCTTCAGCTATGGCAAGGGCGATATCGCTGAAGTTATCGTCAAAGAGCATGTTGTCCGTGTCAGAATTGATAAATCCGACTTCGACAAGAACCGCAGGCATTTTTGTGCGTCGGAGGACAACGAGCCCGGGGCGGGCTTTTACTCCGAGATTTACAAAACCGATCCCCTCAAGTTGTTCGTTTATATTTTCCGCCATCTCCAGTTTAATGCCGGATTTGTCGTAGACAAGAGATTCGACTCCCGAGACAGCGTTATCTTGCGGAAAAGAATTACGATGGATAGAGATGAAAAAATCGACTCCGGCTTCATTTGCTTCCATTGCCTTTTGATAAGGCGACTCGTAAATATCTGTCGTGCGTGTATAGAGAACATCGATTCCCCGCTCCTGCAGAATCTGTCCGATGGCAAGTGTAAGAGAAAGTGTATCGATCTTTTCCTGTCTTCCGTTGTATACAGCTCCCGGATCGCGTCCCCCATGTCCGGCGTCAAGCATGATTGAGTACGGCAAAGTAATATCCTCCTGAATTTTTTATCTGATCTATATAAAATATGCGCTCAGATAAGTAATGTTACAAAATGGATCAATCCCGGAATGTGCCTTTTGGTACTTTCGGGATTGATCCATTTTGTGCTTTGTTTATAAAAATCCGCCGTCAATGCCTATAATCTGTGCGGTGAGATAGGCGGGACTTTCGGCAAGGGCAAGGACTGTCCTTGCAACTTCTTCACAAGTTCCGAATCTGCCGGCGGGAATTTCTTCGCAAAGCATATTTTTTTCTTCTTCATTTAAGCGGGAGTTCATATCTGTGTCAATGACGCCGCAGGCAACGGCGTTTACCGAAATGCCGCTTGGCGCAAGCTCTTTTGCCAAAGCTTTTGTCAGGCCGTGGAGTCCTGATTTGGAAGCAGAATAAGCGGCTTCACAGGAAGCGCCCGCCGTTCCCCACATGGAAGAAATATTGATGATTTTCCCGCATTTTTCAGATACCATATGAGGGATAGCTTCTCTGCAGCAGTAAAATGCAGAAGAAAGGTTTGTGTCGATCAGATTTTTCCATTCCGAGTCGGAAAGATCGCTTAATAAGCCGAAATGGGAAATTCCGGCATTGTTGACGAGGACATCAACGCCTTGGCAGACTTTTTTTATTTTGCAAAATATGCTGCGGACAACGTCGGGATCGCTTACATCGCCGGGGAGAGCTGTGCAGCCGCCGCCGGAAGCAAGAATTTCATGTTCGGTTTCAGCCAGTTGTTCGACTGAGTTTTTACAATTTATAAATACATGATAACCGTTTTTGGCAAAGGCGACGGCGCAGGCGCGCCCTATTCCTCTGGAAGATCCGGTGATAAGGACATATTTTTTCTTCATTGTTTTCGTACCTTTCAAAATAATTGATTGTCAGAGAACAGTATATCAGGAAAAATTAAGAGGCGCAAATGAGGAAAAGCTGAACGTCGTAATTGTCTTGTACTTAGATTACGGTTGTGCTAAAATTTATAAATAAATTTATCGAGAAAAGTGAATTGTGCGAAAATTAAGAAAGCGGAGGATGCGGTATGATAAATGAGGCGATCGAATTTGCGGCAAAGGCACACGAGGGACAGTTGAGAAAAGGTACGAAGAAACCTTATATTGTTCATCCGATAGAGGTGTCAGAGATTGTATCGGCAATGACAGATGATGAAGAAGTGATATGTGCGGCGGTGCTGCATGATACGATTGAAGACTGCAGGGGGATTACAAAAGACGTTTTGAAGCTCCGTTTCGGAGACAGAGTTGCAGAGCTTGTAGCGCAGGAAAGTGAGGATAAGACGCTTAGCTGGAAAGAACGCAAGAGCGCGACGATCGCCAGATTAAAAGACGCACAAAGAGAAGTACAGTTGATCGGTCTTGCAGATAAGCTTTCAAATATGCGGGATATCGACAGAGATTATCCGGTTGTAGGAGAGAAGTTATGGGAGCGTTTTCGGATGAAAAGCAAAGCGGCGTTGGAGTGGTATTATAAAGGGGTTCGGGACGCTTTAAAAGAAAACTTTTCCGAAGAGGAAGAGTATAAAGAGTATTGCGGTTTGATCGAGAAAAATTTCGGATCGTCTGAGATAGACATGTCATGGGACAAGCAGGATGTCTGACGCGACAGAGATCTGTTTGCTCAGATATAAATGAATACAAATAACTATAAATAACCGGGCAGAATGCAGATAAATATTTGTGTTCTGTCCGGTTATTATATTTAATTCGGTCAAAATAAGTCAAAAAAGATTATATTTGTGCAAATTCAACGAAAATAAAATGAAAACTATGTGAATTATTATGATTGAATTTGACTGAATATGATTATATAATGACATCAAGAAAACAAAAAGACGCAAAAAGAAAAGGAGGAATGGAGATGATCTATACAGTTACATTTAATCCGTCCTTGGATTATATCGTTTCTGTAAATGATTTTCAGCTTGGACTTACGAACCGGACGGATTCGGAATTGATCCTTCCCGGAGGAAAGGGAATCAATGTATCGACAATTTTAATGAATCTCGGAATTGACAGTACAGCGTTTGGATTTGCGGCAGGATTTACGGGAGAAGAGATTATCAGAGAAGTAGAAGCGATGGGAATCCGTTCTGATTTTATTAAGATCGACAGTGGGATTTCACGGATCAATCTGAAACTGAAAAATATTGACGGTACGGAAATTAACGGTTCAGGGCCGGAAATAAGCGAAGAGAAGATCGAAGAACTATTGAGGAAACTGGATATTTTGGGAGAGGGAGATATTCTTGTTCTTGCGGGAAGCATTCCGGCGTCGATGCCGGCGGACATGTACAGTACGATCATGGAACGGCTTCAGCATAAAAATGTAACGTTTATTGTAGACGCTACAAAAGATTTGCTTATTAATGTATTAAAATACAAGCCGTTTTTGATCAAGCCGAATAATCATGAACTGGGAGAATTGTTCGATGTCAAACTGACGACAAGAGAAGAGGTGATTCCTTACGGGAAAAAACTTCAAAAGCAGGGCGCGAGAAACGTTCTGATCTCTATGGCAGGTGAAGGCGCGGTACTCGTAGCGGAAGACGGCAGTGTGTATGAAGCTCCGGCGCCAAAAGGAACTTTGGTAAATGCAGTAGGTGCAGGCGACTCCATGGTTGCCGGATTTACGGCAGGATGGATCGAGAAGAAAGATTATAGACACGCATTTTATATGGGGGTATCCGCAGGAAGTGCAAGTGCATTTTCTGAATATCTTGCAACAAAAGAAGAAATCATGGATCTGTACGAAAAGGTTTCAAAATGAATAAAAACGAACTATGTACAGTAAAGATGTAAGCAGAAAAGAAAAGTAAACAGAAACAAACAGAAGTAAACAGTAATAAATAGAAACAAACAGAGTTAGAAAGAAACAAACAGAGCCAAACATAAGCAAACAGAATCAAACATAAATAAACAGAAGCAAATAAGCAAAAAAATAAACGGAAGAAAACGAAGATGAACAGGAGGTTTTGAGAATGAGGATCACAGATCTGCTTGATAAAAGGAGTATTTCGTTAAACGAGACTCCGAAAACGAAAAGTGAAGCGCTTGACAGGATTATTGATCTTATGGTTGCAAGCGGAAAGATCAACGACCGTGAAGCATACAGAGAACAAGTATACGCAAGAGAAGAAGAAAGCACCACAGGAATCGGAGAAGGAATTGCCATTCCTCATGGAAAATGTGATGCGGTAACGAAACCGGGTCTTGCGGCAATGGTAGTAAAAGACGGAGTAGAATTCGACGCATTGGACGGACAGCCGGTTACGCTGATGTTTTTGATCGCAGCGCCGAATACGAAAGATAACGTACATTTGGACGTGTTGAGCAAGCTGTCGGTACTGATGATGGATGAAGTATTTGCCGATGCGCTGAGAAATGCAAAAAGCGCCGATGAATTTCTTGATATTATCGATAAGGCAGATGCGGAGCAGGGCGATATTGACGAGCGTCTTGCAGATATGAACGAAGCTTCTGCAAACGGATTTAAAATTCTTGCCGTAACGTCCTGTCCGACAGGAATTGCCCATACTTATATGGCGGCGGAAGGTATTGAGAAAGCGGCGAAGGAAAAAGATTGTTTCGTGAAGATCGAGACGAGAGGCTCGGGCGGAGCGAAAAACGTTCTTACAGAGAAAGAGATCAAAGAAGCGGACTGTATTATTGTAGCGGCAGACGCGCAAGTTCCGATGGATCGTTTTGACGGAAAGAAAGTGATCATCTGTCAGGTATCAGACGGAATCAGTAAAGCGCCTCAGCTTATCGATCAGGCAATGTCCGGCAACGTTCCTGTATATCACAGCGGAAACGAAACGTCCTCTTCGACAGCGGTGTCTTCGTCAGGAAAATCAGGAGGAATCGGACATAAAATTTATACACAGCTTATGAACGGCGTTTCTCATATGCTTCCGTTTGTAGTAGGAGGAGGAATCCTGATCGCGATCGCATTTTTGATCGACGGTTTAAGTATCGACCTTAATTCTCTTCCGGCGGATGAAAGAGCGGCTTTTGGTACGATCACGCCGGCTGCGGCTTTGTTTAAACAGATCGGAGGAGTTGCGTTTGGATTTATGCTTCCGGTGCTTGCGGGCTACATCGCGATGGCGATCGGAGATCGTCCGGCGCTTGCAGTCGGATTTGTAGGCGGAATGATCGCAGCAGGCGGAAAATCAGGATTCTTAGGAGCGCTTGTAGCAGGATTTGCGGCAGGATACATTATCGTAGGTCTGAAAAAAGTGTGCGGCAAGCTGCCCGAAGCAGTCGAGAAAATCGCGCCTGTATTATTGTATCCGGTATTTGGTATTTTGATCATGGGATTACTGATGACGTTTGCGGTCGAACCGGTTATGGGAGGCATCAACACCGCTTTGAATGCGGGACTTTCCAGCATGAGCGGAACGAGCAAGATCCTTCTCGGAATGATCGTCGGAGGAATGATGTCGATCGATATGGGAGGTCCGTTTAATAAGGCGGCATATGTGTTCGGCACTGCGTCTATCGCGGCGGGAAATTATGACATTATGGCGGCGGTTATGGTCGGAGGAATGACGGCGCCGTGCGCGATCGCGCTTGCGACAATGCTCTTTAAAAACAAATTTACAAAAGAACAAAGAGACGCAGGTCCGACAAACTTTATTATGGGTCTTGCTTTCATTACAGAAGGAGCGATCCCGTTCGCTGCATCTGATCCCCTTCATGTGCTCCCGGCCTGTATCGCAGGATCGGCGGTTGCAGGAGCGCTTTCCATGGCGTTTAACTGTACGCTGATGGCGCCGCACGGCGGAATCTTCGTATTCCCGGTTGTAGGAAATCCGCTTCAATATCTGATCGCGCTTGTTGCGGGAACAGTTGTGTCGGCATTGCTGCTCGGAGTATTGAAAAAGAAAGCTTAAAAAGTATAAAAATATAAAGAATAAAAAACTGTTTGTCCTCAGCGGGAAACAGAAAAATAAGAAAAAGCAAAAAAAAGTGAAGCATATAAAGTGAAAAAATGATAGAATAGTGTCAAATAGTAAATACGAGGGTCATCAAAAAATATAGATTGAAAGATGACCCTCGTATTGGAAAAAGAGAAAGAACATATAGTATAGTTTATTATATGCACAGAGGGCATTATGTTAACAGAGCAAAGGTTTGAACGGATATTAGAACGGCTGAAAGTAAAGAAAAGTATTACAGTAGCTGAAATTACAGAAGATCTCGGAATTTCGGAATCCACGGCAAGGAGGGATATTACTGCGCTTGATAAGGCGGGGAAGCTGACGAAAGTGTTTGGCGGAGCGGTTGCTGCCGAGCATACTTATGAGATGAAAGAACCGACAGTGGCACAAAAAGTGAACGTCAGGAAAGAGGAAAAGATCAAAATCGCACAATATGCGGCAGATATGATCGGAGACAATGATTTTGTTTATCTTGATGCGGGAACGTCAGTCGGCTATATGGTAGAATTTTTGGCAGAGAAACGGGCGGCGTTTGTAACGAACGCAGTCGCACACGCGCAGCGTCTGGCGGCTCAGGGAAATCGTGTTTTACTTATAGGGGGTGAATTGAAAAGTTCGACTGAGGCTGTTGTCGGAGCGCAGGCAATAGAACTTTTAAGAAAATATCATTTCACAAAAGGATTTTTCGGAACAAACGGTATTACGAAAGAGGAAGGGTTTACGACTCCGGACGTAGGAGAAGCGCAGGTGAAACAAACGGCGGTACAACAGTGTCAAAAGTCGTATATTCTTGCCGACAGTACAAAGTTCGGCAATATAAGCGCCGTGACGTTTGCTCCCTTTTCCGGCAGTGTGATACTGACGGAAGAAACAGTAGACGGATATAAAGAAAATGAACGGCTGATCGTGTGCAGATAAGACGATTCTAAGAGCCGGTCATACAGAAAAAATCAACAGACGTCAAATCAGAGATGAGATGTCTGTTGATTTTTTAATTTTTTACGGAAGCAGGTATCCGTACATTACAATGAAGTGGCAGATGCTTCCGCCCATAACGAAGAGGTGGAAGATCTCGTGGCTTCCGAAGTTTTTATGTTTGTTATTGAAAATCGGTACTTTCAATGCATAAATAATACCGCCGACTGTGTAGATAATACCTCCTGCAAGCAGCCATCCGAAAGCGGCCAAAGGCATATTGCGGAAAATCTGTGCAAATGCAAGGACACACGTCCATCCCATTCCGATATAAAGAACGGAAGAAACCCATTTCGGACAAAATACCCAAAAAGCTTTGATCAGTATACCTGTCAATGCGAGAGTCCATACAACAGCAAGTAAAATGATCCGCATACGGCCTTCTAAGACAAGTAAGCAGACAGGCGTGTAACTTCCTGCTATCAGGACGGAGATCATCATATGGTCGATCTTTTTTAAGACAGTGTTTCCCTTTTCGGAAATGTCAAATGTGTGGTAAGTTGTGCTTGCCGCATATAATAAGATCAGACTTGCGGCATAAACGGACATGGAGATCAGGTAAACCGGATCAGGCTGCGCCGCGGCTTTTATAAGCAGAGGGAAAGCGGCGATAAGCGCCATGATCATTCCGATAAAATGAGTGATGGCGCTGCCGGGCTCCTTTATATAAAATTTCCCCCGAAGTTCATTCAAAGAGGCGGATTTCCCGGAATTATAACCGGTTTTTTATAACCGGCGGCAGAATAGCTGTTCCCTGCGTAATTTTGTATATGAAGCGTAGGATGTTTTTTTATAAAGGTTGATTTTTTAGCAATGGCATGAGTATTTCCCATAATAATATGCACCTCCGAATTAGTTAAATGCAACATGTAGTTTTTGAAACTACATTAAGTATATGCATATATTACACCATCAATTCATGGAAATCAACCACAAATTTAAAAAGTTGCTTTAGGAAGATAAAACTATTTTTAACAACTTAGTATGAAAAGATCAAAGTTAAAATGACATCCGTAATAAATAAAGAATTTAAGATTACGCAGAAAACGGTTTGTGTCTTTTTTGATAATTTTGAAAAATAATTTGTCCAGTTCGGGGCGAGGTAGTAAATAAACGCACATCCGAGTAACGCAAATGCGGCAGATCCTCCGAGATAAATTCTGCCGTTAATGTTCAGAAAGAATTCGCTGAAATCCCAAAGTTTGTATCCTGAAAAAAGTTCAACCGTAAAACTGAAAATATATTGCAGGAATGAAAACACAATGAAATTCAGGAAAAATACAAAAATCGGTTTTTTGAGCAGGCGTTTTGATGCTTTCAGAATAATGATTCCGTAAATGCCGTAAAGGGGCAGCCACGGGCCGAACAGCAGATGGATGTCGGCCACAGTTCCGTCGCGCATAAGGTGTATGAGCATTTCCATGATCCATCCGAAACAGGATGCGGCATGAAAGAGGAAGATGCAGGACAAAATATCGTAATTCCGAAATACACGGGCGGAAGGTTTTACTGTCTTTGGCTGAACGGAGAAGAGAAAGACAGGGTATTGTTCCGGTTCAAAATAGGAAGTCTTCGTATACGGTCCCTGGGAATCGTCATAAAGAGCTTTGCTGATAAGAAGTTCGTCTTCGGAAGGAACATGTTCCAAATAAGAATCGCTTAGCATTTCATAGCGCGGCGACCGCGAGAGGACATAGTCTCTGCGAAGCGACGCATAAAGTTCAGCCTTACATCCCGTAATATATGGATTGACAAATATGAAGTCAAGAATACCGAGTGTTAAGATTGATAAGATCTTCCATCCTAAGAAAGAGCAGTCCAGCAGAAACACACGCCATTTGTTTTTATTCATGAGCTGTTTGGATAAAAAGAAGGCGTCTTTTCGGCTTATTTTTGGATTTTCGGCGAGTATGTACGGGATCATGGCATATTCATAATGTTTTATGATCCCTCCTGCGATCGTGAAATTCCAAAGAAACTGAAATACAGATCTGCAGAACATGACCCACACAGGGGCGGCTATACACCGAAGTTTATATAAGAAGAAAATCTTTGAGATAGAAGTTCTTTTGTATTTGCGTACTTCAAGAAAAAACCGCATTTCTCCGATGATAAGCACATAGTTCACAAACAGTTGATAGAGAAATGTTATACACAGTCCTATTATAAGAAATACAAAAGATGTGCCTAACGGTTCTGTAAAAAATGCATTGACTGTTCTAAGGACATTAAAAAATATGGATATGCCGGCGGAACATAGATCGATCACAAAAGAAAATACATGAAATACAGTATTTTGTAAAAGTTTTGGAAAAGCGTTCCCGCCTAAGATCAGACCGAGTGTTTCGGCAAACGCTTCGGAATTCGTAATGCTAAGAGAAAATGCGGCGTCTGTATAGGCAGGACCGGAAAGTTTCTGCAGATTTAAAAATGTTGTGGAAACAGGGTATGCTGTCGTAAGCAAAGAGATAATGAAACAGACGGAAACCATCCTTGTATACGCCGGTTTCATGCATGATTTAGAAGATTTTTTTAATGTTTTTTGTTTCCACATAATGATAGTCCCCCTCTAAAGTTATAACAATATCGGCAGTCTGCCTGATTGGTTTGAAAAAAGTGTTTTAAGGATGGAGTGCTTCATGTTCGCGACGAATCTCGTTGAAGCAGTCAAGAGCATTCCATTTGCTGTTAGTTGCAGTCAGGACGGCTTTATACGGGAACGGGCCGGCTCCGCTTTTGCGAAGGGCTGCCAGAACCTGATCGAGACGGCTGCTGCTTAAAGAAGAGAAGAGAAACATTGTATCCGGAAGTTCCTCTCCGGCGTAATTTCCTTCGACAGGAGAGATATCTTTCATGCCGGCAAGATATCCGAGCGGCTGATTGTACTGTTCCGGTTTGATAAGCTGTATGCGGATATGCAGAGGCAGCAGGGCAGAACGGATTTTCAGCAGTTGTTCTTTTGCCGGTGGATTAAATAGTAAGATCATTTCTTTCATGTGTGAAATCCTTTCATTTTATATAAATATATTTTTATTTGTTTTACTGATGTTATTGTATCGCATAAACTGGAAAAAAGAAAGAGAAATGGATTGCGGCTTTGTGCATGGTGGAACTGTTCGTTCATATAATAAATTAAGAAGAGCGTAAAATGGCGGTGAGGCGGTATGCGGATCTGTGAACTGAAGGAAAAAGAAGTGATCAATGTATGCAGCGGAAGGCGTCTCGGCTGTATCGCAGATGTGGAGATCAACATATGTACAGGAGAAATCGAGGCGATCGTAATACCCGGACCGGGGAAAATATGCGGATTTTTCGGGACAGATTGTGAATATGTGATTCCCTTTTCCTGCATAAAAAAGATCGGTCCGGATATCGTGCTTGTGGAGATTAAAGAAGAAAAATTTTTGCAAAAATTTTAAAGCGTGTGGTATAATAATTGCGCATATAGAAAATGGAAAGAGAAAGGCGGAAATGCTCATGAGATGTCCATATTGTGGAAATCCGGATACGAGAGTGATTGATTCTCGTCCTGCAGAAGATAAAAACTCGATCAGAAGAAGACGTTCGTGTGATGAATGCGGCAGAAGATTTACGACATACGAAAAAGTAGAGACGATTCCGCTCATTGTTATAAAAAAAGATAATAACAGAGAGCAGTATGAACGGTCTAAGATTGAACAAGGTGTATTGAGCGCATGTTATAAACGCCCTGTTCCCGCAGAAGCAATCCAGAAAACGATCGATGCGGTCGAACTTGAGATTTTTAATCGTGAGGAGAAAGAAATCCCGAGCAGTGAGATCGGGGAAATCGTTATGGAAAAACTAAAAGAGCTTGATCCGGTAGCATATGTACGTTTTGCCTCTGTGTACAGAGAGTTTAAAGATGCGGGCACATTTATGGACGAGCTTAAGAAGTTTTTGCAGTAGATAAAATTATGAGAACATATAAATTGACGATTGCCTATGACGGGACAAACTATCAAGGCTGGCAGAGGCAGTCAGATACAGATCGGACGATACAGGGGATTTTGGAAGAGACGCTGGAAAACTGCATAGGATATCAGGTGCAGATCGACGGCTCCGGGAGAACCGATGCCGGAGTTCATGCAAGCGGCCAGACTGCGAGTGTTGTTTTGCCGGGAAAAGTGGATACGGCTTTGTTTACGGAAAAAATGAACGGGTGTCTTCCGCCTGATATACGCATCCTTGATGTGGAGCTTGTGAAGAACGGATTTCATGCCCGGAAAAGTGCGGTAGGGAAAGTTTATGAATATCGGATCGATACGGGGATCAAACAAGATGTATTTACACGGAAGTACAGCGGTCATTTTCCGGGAGAACCGGATCTTGCAAGGATGAGGGAGGCGGCCGGATATTTGACAGGCACACATTTTTTTGCGGAGTATACGGATAAAAAAGATAACAGATCTGTCAGACGTACGATTTACTCGATCATGATCAGAGATGAAAGAAAAGACTTTTTGCCGTGCGGAAAATCCGATCAGATCGGGAATGGAAACTGTATTGTCATTCGATATGACGGAACGGGATTTTTGTATCATATGGTGAGAATATTGACAGGAACTTTACTTGAAGTCGGGATGCGGGAACGTACCGCCGAAAGTGTGAAAGAGGCGCTTTTGACAGGAGACAGATCAAAAGCGGGGTTTCTGGCTCCGGCAGGCGGACTTTTTTTGAGAGAAGTACGGTATGAATGAGAAGAGAGGGACAGGTAGTGAAAGCATCTGTCCTTTTATGCTTTACCCGGAAACAGGTTCTATCAGAGTGATATTAATATTATGTGAGAGAGGTGGATGATAATGAAATTTGTTTCGTGGAATGTAAATGGAATAAGAGCGTGTGTGCAAAAAGGTTTTTTGGATTTTTTCACTGAGGCAGATGCGGATATTTTCTGCATACAGGAATCAAAGATGCAAGAAGGGCAGTTGGAACTCGATTTGCCGGGATATCATCAGTATTGGAATTATGCGGTGAAAAAAGGATATTCGGGAACGGCGGTGTTTACGAAAAAGGAACCGTTGTCTGTAACTTACGGTATCGGAATCGAAGAACATGATCAGGAAGGCAGAGTGATCACATGCGAATTTGAAGATTTCTACTTTGTTACGGTATATACGCCCAATTCGCAAAATGAATTGGCGAGACTTGATTACCGCATGAGATGGGAAGATGATTTTCGTATGTACCTGAAAAAACTGGAAGAAAAAAAGCCGGTCATCGTAACCGGAGATATGAATGTGGCGCACAAGGAAATTGATCTGAAGAATCCAAAGACAAATCGAAAAAATGCCGGATTTACAGATGAGGAGAGAGGAAAGTTTACCGAACTTCTTGACGCGGGATTTATTGATACGTTTCGGTATTTTTATCCCGATCGGGAAGGAATTTATTCCTGGTGGTCGTATCGCTTCAGCGCAAGAGCAAAAAATGCCGGATGGCGGATCGATTATTTCTGTGTTTCGGAAAGTTTGAAAGAGCGTCTGAAAGATGCGAAGATTTTGACAGATGTGATGGGATCGGATCATTGTCCTATTGAGCTGGATATGGATTGAATATAATATGGGAGGTTGTTTGAAATGACAAAGATTGATATTATTTCGGGCTTTTTAGGAGCTGGAAAAACAACGCTTATTAAAAAACTGCTTTCGGAGGCGTTTGCGGGAGAACAGGTTGTTCTTATCGAAAATGAGTTTGGAGAGATCGGGATTGACGGCGGATTTTTAAAAGAATCAGGAATCGAGATCAGGGAAATGAATTCGGGTTGTATCTGTTGTTCTCTTGTCGGAGATTTCGGCAAATCTTTGAGAGAAGTTGTGGATACTTATCATCCGGATCGTATTTTGATAGAACCGTCGGGGGTCGGAAAATTATCAGACGTCATAAAGGCGGTTCAAGACGTACAAAGTGAGATCGACGCTAAGTTAAATAGTTTTACGACTGTTGTGGATGTGACGAAATGCAGAATTTACAGAAAAAATTTCGGTGAATTTTTCAGTAATCAGATAGAATATGCGGGCGCGGTTATTTTGAGCAGGACAGATAAGGCAAAACCGGAAAAGATCGAAGAAAGTATTGCTATTTTAAGAGAATTGAATCCGAAGGCGCCGTTTATTACTACACCTTTGGAACAACTTGCGGGAAGTAAAATTTTGGAAACGATGGAATCCGTCAGATCAATGGAGGAGGAACTCCTTGCGGAGGTTGTCTGCCCGGAGTGCGGTCATCACCACGGAGCGCATCATCATGACCATGGAGAGGATGAGCATCATCACGAACATCACCATCATGACCACGGAGAGTGCGAGCATCATCACGAACATCACCATCATGATCACGGAGAGTGCGAGCATCATCACGAGCATCACCATCATGACCACGGAGAGGACGGGCATCACCACGACCACCATCATCATGACTGTGGATGTGGTCATGATCATGCCGGTCACCACCATGCAGACGAAGTGTTTACGAGCTGGGGGCGTGAGACGATCCATGTGTATTCGGAAGAACAGGTCGGGGAGATTTTAAAGAGTCTTGAAAATGAAGAAGAGTATGGCGATATCCTTCGAGCAAAAGGAATGGTCAAAGGAGAAGACGGAACATGGATCTACTTTGACATGGTTCCGGGAGAATATGAAGTGCGTACCGGAGCGCCGGAATACACGGGACGTATTTGTGTGATCGGAGCAAAGATAAATGAAGAAAAACTGGAAAAACTGTTCGGCCTTTAATCGGCGAACATACAAAGGAAACGAATGAAAGAGCGAGAACCGGAAAATATGGAATGAAAAAATAAGGAGGGAAAAATAAAACATGAATGAACCGGATGTAATGGTTTATTTGATGACGGGATTTTTAGACAGTGGAAAGACCGGATTTTTAAAATTTACATTGAAGCAGGATTATTTTCAGATCGATGGAAAAACATTGCTCATTCTTTGCGAAGATGGAGAAGATGAGTATGATGCGATGGAAATGTTAAGATACGGCGTTGTAATAGAGCGGCTGGAAGACAGAGAAGAACTGACAGAGGAGTATTTGGCGGAATTAGATCGAAAGCACGAGCCTGATCGAGTTGTCATTGAATATAACGGAATGTGGAAGGTCAGTGATTTTGAAAATATGAAGCTTCCTAAGGGCTGGGGGATCGAGCAGAAGATCACAACAGTGGACGCAAGCACATTTCAGACATATCTGACTAATTTAAAACCGCTCTTTGTAGAAATGGTAAGAGGCGCCGAGATGGTTCTTTTTAACCGCTGTGAAGATATTAAGCCTCTGGCGGGATACAGGAGAAGCGTCAAAGTAGTCAGCCCTCAGGCGGAAGTTATATTTGAAGATGAACAAGGAGAAGTGGAAAATATTTTTGAAGATGACGTGCCGTATGATCTGGATGCGCCTGTAATCGAGATTCCGAGAGAAGATTATGGTATCTGGTATGTGGATATGATGGAAAATCCCGCCCGATATCGTGGAAAAGTTATTGAAATCACAGCGAAGGTGTTGAAACCTTCCGGATTTCCGTCAAAAGTGTTTCTTCCGGGGCGGATGGCGATGACATGTTGTGCGGATGATACGACATTTCTGGGATATGTATGCAGAAGTGCGTACGCTCCGAAATTAAAAGCAGGACAATGGGTAAAAGTACGGGCGAAAGTACGGTTTGCGAATGTATCGGTTTATCGCGGAGAAGGGCCTGTTCTCGAAGCGGAACATATCGAGGCGGCAGAACCGATAGAAGAACTTGTCTATTTTAATTAGAGATGAAATGAGTATTGAAAAGACGAAAAGAAGACCGGCAGAAGAGTCGGACTGGATTTGAAGAAAAAAAGAGGAACGCGAGAGAAAAGGAGAAAACCTATGAAATTTACAAAAATGCAGGGCATAGGAAATGATTATGTTTATGTGAACTGTTTGCAGGAAACGATAGAAAATCCATCGGAACTGGCAAAGAAGATCAGTGATTGGCATTACGGAGTCGGTTCGGACGGGCTTATTATGATCAATCCATCTGATAAAGCCGATTTTGAAATGGAGATGTATAATGCGGACGGTTCTCGTGGAGAAATGTGCGGAAACGGGATTCGCTGCGTGGCGAAATATGTATATGATTACGGCTTAACAGATAAAACAAGTATTTCTGTAGAGACATTGGCAGGTATCAAATATCTTGATCTGACTGTAGAAGACGGGAAAGTTGTCCTTGTCAAAGTTGATATGGGAAAACCGATGCTGCGTCCGGAAGAAGTGCCTGTTGTTTCGGAAAAGGAAGAAGTGATAGATGAACCGATTACCGTGGATGGACAGGAATATAGGATGACATGTGTTTCTATGGGAAATCCTCATGCAGTCGTATTTATAGATCAAGATGTAAAAGAATTTCCGCTTGAAACAGTCGGAGTAAAATTTGAAAATCATGAAAGGTTTCCAAAGAGGGTGAATACGGAGTTTGTAAATGTTCTTGACCGTCATACGGCGCAGATGCGCGTGTGGGAGCGGGGATCGGGAGAGACGCTGGCGTGCGGAACCGGAGCATGCGCAGTCGCCGTTGCCTGTGCGTTGAACGGATTGACGGAAGATGAGGTGACAGTAAAACTGCTTGGCGGAGATTTGCAGATCAAGTGGGACAGAGAAAAGAATACGGTATATATGACAGGCCCTGCGGAAGTTGTATTTGACGGGGAGTGGAAGTAGCTTCTTTGTTGACAGATTTTAAGGCTGCCGCTTTGACTGATATGATGCCCCCCATATAGGACAATGATGTATAAAAGTCCGATATGGGGGTATTTTTATGTCCGGAAAAACTGAGATAATTTTTACTTTCCCTTTTTTTTGATTATTTTTTTGATAAGCAGTATGAGCAAAAAATAAATTACGCATACTACAATTCCCGAAGCGCAGCTCCATGAAGTGAGTACATACCAAAGGCCTTTTACTCTCTCGATTTGATAAGCGGCTATTTCTCCTCGTTCAAGAACAGTAAACCCTAATATAGCGATCGGAATGCATGCACCTAAAATGAATGCTATAACCGCTCCCAAGACTGTCAGTATTTTTTGATAAAATCTTACCTTTTTTAATGGATTGATCTTTAGGTCAACGTTGGTGTTTTGAATGTCTAGCTGTGTTTTCATTGCGGCCATCTTTTTTTGGCACTCTCTGCACTCGGTTAAATGTTTATCAATATCTTTTTTCGTTTGTTCCGATAATATATCATCTTGATATAGTGGTAACAGGTCGGAAACGATGTAGCATGGAAGTCTTTTATTCATCTTTTAAAATCTCCTTTACAATTTTTTGTTTTCCTCTAAAAAAAGTTACTCTTGTCCAATTTTCTGTTTTGCCGATTATTTCTCCGATTTCGGCAAAAGACAAGTTGCTGACCAATCTTAGATACATGACCTCTCGTATCGGTTCATTCATGTTGTGTATCAACTGTAAGATTTCTTTTTGTTCCCATTGAACGTTTACTTCTTTTTCATCCGCTATTTCCTGAATATGATCATTTGTAGATAAGATTTCTTGACGTTTTCTTAAATCTTTCAACCAAACATTTTTCGCGATTCCGCATAACCAGGTTAATATGGAACTATTCCCCTTAAACCGATCGATGCATTGGACAGCTTGAAAGAAAGTTTCTTGAGTAAGTTCTTCTGCAATATCTTCATTATTCGTCTTGCTCAATAAAAACAAAAAGACTTTTCTTGAATACATCTCGTATATTTCTTCGATCACTTGTGCTTTCAACCTCCTTCTGCCAGTTAGTGCCGAATTCTTTCATTTTGTTACAATTATCTTAGTAAAAAAGTAAATAAAAAAGATTATCCAAACATGCAGCTTCCAATTTAAGAATCTGACATGCATCGGATAACCTTAACGAAATTCAATCAGCTTTTACATTATGAAAAATAAAAAATCCTCCATAAAATGGAGGATGAATCGGAGTGACAGGATTCGAACCTGCGGCCTCTACGTCCCGAACGTAGCGCTCTACCAAGCTGAGCCACACTCCGATAAAATAAGGAATTTGTTTATTACAAATTCCAAGCTACGGAAAAGGGACTTGAACCCCTACTAACAGAGTCAGAGTCTGCTGTGCTGCCAATTACACCATTCCGCATTGTACCGTTTTGTGTTGTTTTTTGTTGTTTCCCGTAAGCAACATGGTTATTATATCAGACTCTAAAAAAAAAATCAAGTGTTTTTTTAAAAAAAAATGAAAAAATGAAAAAATTGTAACAATTCAGCACGCGCCATTCGCAAAACCGCACCACGTGCTTATTGTGGCTGACGCCACTGTTTTACTCATAAATGGGCGCTTAGCGCATACAGATGTCCGTTAGCAAAAACATGCAGACATGTTTTGTGCTTCCCGTACACTGTATGGCTGAACTGTTACAAAAAATTGAAAATTAAGAAAACGGTACATGGAAAAGCTTCCGATGCACCGTTTTTTAAGTTAGTTAAATCCGATCAGGCGTCTTGCAACGCTGTATGCAAGAGAAGATACTTTACGTCCGGATCTTCCCGGGAGATTCATCGTCTGTCCGAGTATACCGTAGCGGATCTTCATATAAGTTTTGTAATCTTTTCGTTTTAAGTAGCTCCACAGTTCTTTCTTTTTAGTTAAGTTCTCCGGTTTTTTAGAGCGGATACATAAAATGGATGAAACAGTCATCATGATCGCAAGATAATTAACCATATATTTTCGCAGTTTTTTACTTGAGATCATCCGCAGTTCATACATGGAGATCATTGTCTTGGTTACAAATAATTGCTGATCTATCCTTCCGATCATGATTTTTTCGTTGACGGACTGATCTTCCCGCCCGATAAAATAGCGGTAGAAATCGACATTCAGGTAATAAAGGGTGCGTACATGCGGAAGCGGATAATACACGTAAATATTATCAACATAAAAAGTGTGCTTCGGTAATTTTAACTGGCACAGTTTCAGCATCTCTGTCCGATAAAGAACGGAGTGCATCAAAATATATTGGTCGAGCCGGAAATGTCCGATCTCATCCCAGTGAAAAATCGTATTTTCGGGAAGCACATTGTCATAGCGGATCACTTTTTTATGTTCCATGCCGACTTTTTCGTAAACATAGTTTGAGATTACCATATCGACAAGTGTGTCTTCTTTCACAAATGTTTTTACTGTTTCAAGAATTTTAAACAGAGAGCTTTCGTCAACCCAGTCGTCGCTGTCTACTACTTTAAAATATTTTCCTGTGGCATGAGAAAGTCCGCAGTTGACTGCATCGCCGTGTCCTCCGTTTTCTTTTTGGATCGCCTTGACGATCGTCGGATATTGAGCTTCGTACCGTTCGGCGATTTCCTGCGTTCCGTCTTTTGAACCATCGTTGACGATAAGAATTTCGACATCTTCTCCTCCGATAAGGATTGAGTTGATCGCTTTTTCCATATAGGCTTCTGAGTTATAACAAGGAATTGCAAATGAAATGTATTTCATATCATACCTCCTGATTTTATCTGTCATGTTGTCTAAGGTGTAGTATACATTAGTTATTCTATATTGTAAAATTCAATTTTTTCATATATAGTAAAAGTGTTTTTATAATAGCGAAAAGCTAAAGGCCGGGATTATCCGAAATCTTGGCAGATGCTTACAATCCCGGAATGTGATTTTTGAACTTTCGGTGATTAAAATAAGGAGGAAGAGATGAAAAAAAATGTGATCGTAGGACAGTCGGGCGGACCGACGGCAGTTATCAACGCAAGCTTATACGGAGTTGTCAATGAAGCGTTGAACAGAAAAGATTCTTTTGGTGCAGTGTTCGGCATGATTAACGGAATCGAAGGGTTTGCCGAAGGCCGGGTCATGGATATGGAAGAATTGAAGCGCTCGGGAGAACTGGAATTAGTAAAGACAACGCCCGGTTCATATCTTGGCTCTTGCAGATATAAATTACCGAAAGATCTAAACGACGAAGTATATCCGAAATTATTTGAAAGATTTAAGGAATATGACATCGGTTATTTCTTTTATATCGGAGGAAATGATTCGATGGATACAGTGAGCAAACTGTCGCGTTATGCGGAGATGGTCGGAAGCGATATTTGCTTTCTGGGTATACCGAAAACGATCGATAACGACCTTGTCAATACAGATCATACGCCGGGGTTTGGAAGCGCGGCAAAATATGTGGCTTCAACCGTGCGGGAGATTGCAGTTGACGCATCGGTATATGATAATAAAAAATCAGTGACAATCGTCGAGATCATGGGGCGTCATGCGGGATGGCTTACAGCGGCAAGCGCATTGGCACGAAAATTTGAAGGAGATAATCCGGTTCTGATCTATTTGCCGGAAGTGGCGTTTGATACAGAACGGTTTATACAGGATGTGAGCGCGTCTCTTGAAAAAGTGTCAAATGTGATCGTTTGTATCTCGGAAGGAATTAACGATGGCAAAGGAACGTTTATTTGTGAACTTGCAAGCGAGGTAGGAGTGGATACTTTCGGGCATAAAATGCTGACCGGATCAGGAAAATATTTGGAAAACCTGATAAAAGACCGTCTCGGCGTAAAGGTTCGTTCTGTTGAATTGAACGTAAGTCAGAGATGTTCTTCGGCAATGCTTTCTGCGACGGATTTGCAGGAGGCGGTTGATTCGGGAGCGTATGGCGTAAAATGTGCTTTGCATGGCGAAAGCGGAAAGATGATCGCCTTTGTGAGAGCGGACGGTGAAGAATATAAACTTAGTTACGAGGCAAAAGATGTGAATGAAATCTGCAATCGTGAAAAAGGTGTGCCTGCCGGGTGGATCACTAAAGACGGATCAGACGTAAGTGATGAATTTATCCGTTATGCGAAACCGCTTATTCAAGGAGAAGTACAAGTTCCGCAGCAGGACGGACTTCCGCTGTTTGCATACAGGAAGTAAACGGACAGAGGAACTAAAGAAAAGGAACTAAAGAAAAGAAAATCAAGAAAAGAAAATAAATAGACGACGTAATAAAGAAAAAAGAAGATCATGGTCTTTGCCGGAGATAAAAAGGTTGGTAAAGATCATGATTTTTTATGTTGAAAGTTTCCTGAAGTACATATAATGCAAAAAATGAATGTGCTGCAGTCATAGGAGAATGAATGAGTCAAAAACTGGAAAATCTTTTAAATCTGGCTCTGGATGCCGATCAGGGAGAAAGAGAACGCTCCGAAGAGCTGGATGTTGGATATGATAAAGAAGAAAATGTGTGGGAACTGATCGTAAAATATTCGGGAACACTTGAAGCGGTCAGGCAAACGGCGCGATCGGTTACGGAACTGTTGAACGGCTATGCGGTTATTGTCATCGAGGAAGAACGGATCGGACAACTGGCTCAGCTCCCGGAAGTGGAATTTATAGAAAAACCGAAAAAGCTGTATTTTCAAACTGATGTAGGCAGGCAGGTGTCGTGCATAGATATTGTACAGGATATGCCGTTATCTTTGAGAGGAAAAGGGACTCTTATCGGAATTGTTGACAGTGGGATCGATTATGAAAATGCAGAGTTCAGAAATGAGGATGGAACAACGCGGATTGTGTCTCTTTGGGATCAGTCTGTTAATGGGAGGCCTCCGGCAGGATATTCGGCAGGAACAGAGTATACACGGGAGCAGATCGATGCGGCGTTAGCAACAGAGGACAAAGAGGTAAGGCGGCAGATGGTGAAAACATCCGATGTCAGTGGTCATGGAACAGCGGTGGCGGGAATCGCGGCAGGGAATGGCCGGGGAAGTGAGGGAAGAAGGTTTCGGGGAGCTGCGCCTGAGGCGGAACTGATCATCGTAAAGATGGGAGCCCCCAGAGAAGGCGGTTTTCCGAGAACAACAGAACTGATGCGGGGAGTAGATTATATTGTCCGTAAGGCTGTAGAACTTCGTCGTCCGGTGGCGATAAACATCAGTTTTGGCAACACATATGGATCTCATGACGGAACTTCTCTTGTAGAACGTTTTTTGAACGATATTGCGGACATGTGGAAAAATGTAATCTGCATCGGAAGCGGAAATGAGGGGGCGTCGGCAGGTCATGTGTCGGGAAAAGTGCGGCGGCAGATATCTGAGACGGTAGAACTTGCCGTTCAGCAAAGAGAACCGGCGCTGAGTATTCAAATATGGAAATCGTATGTTGACGAGATGGGAGTTTCGGTGATCAGTCCGTCGGGAAGGCAGGCAGGACCGTTTTATGAATTTTTGGGAGCTCAGCGGTATATACTCGGAGATACAGAACTTTTGATTTATTATGGAGAACCGAAGCCGTACAGCGTGAAACAGGAGATTTATCTGTCGCTTCTTCCCGGAAAACAGTATATAGAAAGCGGCGTGTGGAAAATTGTTTTAACTCCCGGCCGTATTGTGGACGGGGAGTATCAAATGTGGCTTCCGACACAGTCGTCATTAAATATGGGGACAGCGTTTTTACAGCCGAACAGTATGTCGACATTGACGATTCCATCTACGGCGTCGCTTGCTGTTACCGTGGCGGCATATGATGCCCGGACATTTTCGTATGCGGATTTTTCGGGAAGAGGTCCGGCGGGGATGTACGAAGGTGAGAACGTGCTGAAACCGGATATTGCCGCACCTGGAGTGCGCGTTACAGCGCCTGTCCCGGGAGGCGGATATCAGTCTTTTAGCGGAACTTCTTTTGCTGCTCCTTTTGTGACCGGGAGCGCTGCGCTTTTGATGGAGTGGGGAATTGTCAGAGGAAACGATCCATATCTTTATGGAGAAAAAGTAAAAGCTTATTTAAGAAAAGGCGCAAAGCAGCTTGCGGGATACGAGCGATGGCCGAATGCGCTGCTTGGGTATGGAGCGCTGTGCGTGCGGGATAGCCTGCCGGGATTGGGCTCAAGTTAAGTTTCGTTAGTCAGGCGCTGTCCTCGATAACTGATGATATATAAAATATTGCAAATATGACGATGAAGTGCGGAACATTAATAGAAAAGAGTAAAAAGTTCTGATACAATGGGAATGAAATATTGCATTGAATCTGATCTGTATGAAATAAAAGGAAGTATTAATTGTAAAACTCCAAGTGTGTTAATAACAAAAGTGAAGAATAAGGAAGACTGATAGACGATGAATGTTATGCCGATAACGGAATTGATTGATAAAGTTACGGAAATTTGTAAAGCAAATGGTGTAAAAAGGTTGGATCTATTTGGGTCTTTTGCAACAGGGACTACAACCGATACAAGTGACGTTGATTTTGTTGTATACAGATGCAAGTTGACGGATTATAAATAAGGAGAAGATAAAAGCTGCATGAAAAAGCGAACCGAAGAAATTTTGAATCTTTTAGATGAACAATATGGACGGGAATATATTTGTTATCTGAATTATGAGACGCCGTGGCAGCTGCTGATCGCAACGATGTTGAGCGCTCAGTGTACGGATGCCAGAGTGAATATTGTGACGAAAGATTTGTTTCAAAAATATACATCTGTGGACGCATTTGCCGACGCGGACTTAAAGGAGTTGGAGCAGGATATCAAGCCGACAGGATTTTATCGCAATAAAGCGAAGAACATCATTGCCTGTATGAAAGATATCAGGGAGAAGTTTGGCGGTGAAGTGCCGAGGAGTCTGGAAGATCTGACCTCTTTAGCAGGCGTCGGACGGAAGACGGCGAATGTGATCAGAGGGAACATCTATCATGATGCCAGCGTAGTTGTGGATACGCATGTGAAAAGGATTTCTAACAGACTGGGATTTACAAAACAATCTGATCCCGAAAAGATAGAACAGGATCTGATGAAGGAACTGCCAAAGGATCATTGGATATTGTATAATATTCAGATCATTACGTTTGGAAGAAGTATCTGTACAGCAAGAAATCCTAAATGCGGGGAATGCTTCTTAAAGAAATATTGCACAGGGAGAAAATGACATGAGATCACTTTTTATTTATTTAAAAAATTATAAGAAAGAGACTATATTGGCTCCGCTGTTTAAAATGCTGGAGGCATCTTTTGAACTTCTTGTTCCTCTTGTTATGGCTGCGGTGATCGATAAAGGAATTGCTCAAAAAGACAGCCCGTATATTATAAGAATGTGTCTTGTTTTGATTGTATTGGGAATCGTCGGGCTGATATGTTCTCTTACAGCTCAATATTTTTCGGCAAAAGCGGCGGCTGGGTTCGGAACAGGACTGCGGCATGCGCTGTTTGAACATATTCAACATTTCGGTTTTTCGGAAATGGATGAAATCGGCAGTTCTACGCTTGTGACCCGAATGACAAGTGATGTAAATCAGGCGCAGGCAGGAGTGAACCTTGTCCTTCGTCTTTTTTTACGTTCGCCTTTTATTGTATTCGGCGCAATGGCAATGTCTTTTATGGTAGATGTCAAAGCGGCAATGGTTTTTGTTGTTGTAATTCCTCTTTTGTCGGTAGTTGTATTTGGGATCATGCTGATTACAATGCCTCTTTATAAGAAAGTGCAGTCATATTTAGATGAAATTCTTCTAAAAACGAGAGAAAATCTTATCGGTGTAAGAGTGCTTCGTGCTTTTAATAAAGAGGAAAAAGAAAAGGCTGAATTTGAAGAAAACAATCAAATGTTGACAAAGGAACAAAAATTTGTTGGAAGTATCTCCGGGCTTATGAATCCACTGACGTATATTATCGTGAACGTGGGTATTATAGTTCTTATTTATGTCGGCGCGGTTCGTGTAAATATGGGGAGTCTGACTCAGGGGGAAGTAGTGGCTCTTGTCAACTATATGTCGCAGATTCTTGTGGAGCTTGTGAAACTGGCGAATCTGATCATTACGGTGACGAAAGCGGCTGCATGCGGAAAACGGATCGAAGCTGTGTTGGCAATGAAACCGGAAATGCAGTCGGGAAGTTTGTTGTATACAGAAGAAAAAAGGATTCCTGCGGTGGAATTTTCCAATGTGTCATTGACATATAAAAATGCGGGAGCGCCTTCGTTGAGCAACATCTCGTTTCGGGCAATGCCGGGAGAGACGATAGGGATTATCGGCGGAACAGGGGCTGGAAAATCATCGATCGTAAACATGATCCCTCGGTTTTATGACGCGTCGGAAGGAGAAGTGAAGGTTTTCGGACATGATGTAAGAGAATATGAGATTGAAAGTTTGCGCAGTCATATCGGCGTGGTTCCTCAAAAAGCGGTGCTTTTTAAAGGGACGGTTGCGGAGAATCTTCGGTGGGGAGATGAAAATGCATCGGAACAAACACTGGAAGAAGCGCTTGAAATTTCACAGGCGAAAGAGTTCGTTGATTCAAAGCCGGGAAAGCTTGAATTTATGATAGAACAAAACGGGAGAAATTTGTCCGGCGGGCAGAGACAGCGTATGACGATCGCAAGAGCGCTTGTAAGAAAACCAGATATTCTTATATTGGACGACAGTGCGTCGGCGCTTGATTTCGCGACCGACGCGGCTTTGCGTGACGCGATTAAAAACATGAAAGAAAATCCGACAGTATTTCTTGTCTCTCAGCGGGCGGCATCGGTCAGATATGCAGATCGGATCGTTGTGCTGGAAGAAGGGAAAGCTGTGGCGGTCGGAACACATGAGGAGCTGATGCAAAACTGTTCGGCTTATCAGGAGATTTATTATTCACAATTTCCGGAGGAGGCGGTTTTACATGCTTAAAAAACAAACAGTCAATGAAGATAAAATACAGAAGTCAAAAGTGCAGGCAGAGCAGAGTAAGCCACAGAGCAAAGATCGGAAAATGAGCCGGGGAGAAATATTAAAAAAAGTATTCGGGCATCTTGGGAAGTATCGTATTTTTGTTGTTTTTTCTGTTTTGCTGGCAGCAGTCAGCGTCGCCCTTACGCTCTACATTCCGAAACTGATCGGTTATGCGGTAGATGAGATCATAGGAAAAGGAGCGGTAAACTTTGCCGGGATATTCCGAATTCTGTTTCAGATCGGAATATGTACGGGTATTACGGCGCTTGCGCAGTGGCTGATGAATGTGTGCAATAATAAAATGACTTATCAGGTCGTGCAGGATGTGAGAAACGAAGCTTTTCGGAAGATTCAGATCCTTCCGCTGAAATACATCGACAATCATCCATCCGGAGAAATAGTAAGCCGTGTTATTGCGGATGTAGATCAGTTTGCGGACGGACTTTTGATGGGATTTACCCAGTTGTTTACAGGAGCTGCAACGATTATCGGCACGCTGGGATTTATGTTGTCGGTTGATGTAAATATTACGTTTGTCGTCGTTTTGATCACTCCGATTTCATTTTTTGTGGCGAACTTTATTGCCCGCAAAACATTTGCGATGTTTCGTCTTCAGTCTGAAATCAGAGGAGAACAGACAGGTCTGATCGACGAAATGATCGGCAATCAGAAAGTAGTACAGGCGTTTGGGCAGGAAGAAAAAGTGACGGAGCGGTTTGATAAGATTAATGAAAAATTAGGAAGCGCATATTTGAGAGCGACATTTTTCTCTTCCGTTACAAATCCGGCGACCCGTTTTATAAACAGTCTCGTATATACGGGAGTCGGGATCGCAGGTGCGTTTGCGGTAGTAAACGGAACGCTGACAGTAGGGCAGCTTACAAGTTTTTTGAGTTATGCAAATCAGTATACAAAGCCGTTTAATGAAATATCCGGAGTTGTGACAGAGTTCCAAAACGCGGTTGTATGTGCCGGTCGTATTTTTGAGTTAATAGAAGAAATTCCTCAGCCGGAAGATGCAAAAGATGCGGCGGTTCTGACTCATGTCCGGGGACATGTACTGGCAGAGCATGTTGATTTTTCGTATATGCCACAACAGAATCTGATCACGGATTTTAATTTGAAAGTTATGCCGGGACAAAAGATCGCTGTTGTAGGACCGACGGGATGCGGAAAAACAACGCTGATCAATCTGCTTATGCGGTTTTATGATGTAGACGGCGGCTGTATTTCAGTAGACGGAAAGGATGTGCGTGAGGTTACGAGGGAAAGTCTGCGCTGTGCATATGGCATGGTGCTTCAGGAAACGTGGCTGAAAACGGGAACGATCCGGGAAAATATTCTTTTAGGAAGGTCCGACGCGTCAGAAGAGGAAATGATAGAAGCTGCAAAAGCATCTTATATTCACAATGTAATCCTGCGTCTGCCAAACGGATATGACACGTGGGTGACAGAAGACGGAGACGGGCTGTCGCAAGGACAGAAACAGCTTTTATGCATCGCGCGTGTTATGCTGTGCAGACCGCCTATGCTGATCCTCGATGAAGCGACGTCATCGATCGACACAAGAACAGAAGTAAAGATACAGGCGGCTTTTACAAAATTGATGGAAGGGCGGACGACGTTTATTGTGGCGCATCGTCTGTCAACGATCCGCGAGGCGGACGTGATTCTCGTTATGAAAGACGGAAAAGTTATTGAGCAGGGCAATCACGAGAGCTTGATGGCTGCAGACGGATTTTACAGACATTTGTATGAATCGCAGTTTCTTAGGGGAAAAGATGAGGATAAATGATAAAAAGTGAAGAAAATAAAAAAGTCTGAAAACGGATAAAGATACAAATATAGAGACCGTATTAAGGAGGATGGCTATGACAAAATTAAGTACATTATGCTATATAGAAAAAGACGATAAATATTTAATGCTTCACCGTACGGTGAAAGAAAATGATGTGAATAAAGATAAATGGATCGGTGTCGGCGGACATTTTGAATATGGAGAAAGTCCTGAAGAGTGCTTGCTAAGAGAAGTGAAAGAAGAAACGGGATATACGCTGACTTCGTGGGCTTACCGGGGAATCGTGACATTTGTTTACGGTGAAGATGTTGTAGAATACATGTCGCTTTATACGGCTGACGGGTTTGAAGGAGAACCGATCGACTGTGATGAGGGCGAGTTGGAATGGGTTGAAAAATCAAAGATCGAGACGCTGAAGTTATGGGAGGGAGATAAGATTTTCTTTGATCTGTTGGAGAGAGACTGCGGCTTCTTTTCTCTGAAACTTGTTTATAATATAGAAGATATTTTAAAAAGCGCTGTTCTTGACGGGAAGCCGCTTCCTCTTACCGAGGATGGAAAGTGGATTGGAAAATGAACCGGAAAACAGACTGAAAAATGAAGTGAAAGACAGATAGAAAAAAGAAGCAGGCGTAAGCGGACGCGGTATGAAAAGTCATGGATTTTGAAACAGGGCAATATCCGGCTGAATAAAGGTAAATATAAAGAAAAGGATGGAATATAATATAGTCAGTCCATATATGAGGAAGCGGAAACGTGCGATATTTTTCTGCTCATATAATTTGGATGCCATTGAAAAAGTGATTCCAGTACAAAGGTAAAAAATAGCAATATCGATCCAGACAACCGTAAAGCCGAGTATGCCTGAGTAAGTATAAAAGAAAACAGGGATAAGTGTCGTTCCTGTCAGAATGCCGGATAAAAGTGGTAAAGATACGTTTGGAACGGCGTTTTTATATATTAGTTTGAAAAGAAAGCAGTAGAGCAGAGCCGGAAAGAACAAAAGTTTCATATGTTCCCATGCAGATTCGCTGATTGGGCAGACAAGACCTATAAAAGTTGAATCGCCGGACCATTCATAGAAAAAGTGCGACAGTGTTCCGAGAACAGACGTGAACAGAAAACCGGAGATAAAGATGTATTTACCGGAAAGTTTATAGGAAGCAAGCATAACAAGTCTCCTTTCATAAGCAGAAAAGTATTTTATATAGTATATGCAGAAGTTAGAAAATCAGCCCTCGAAAAACTCGTCATTATGCATAAAAATAAATGTATTTTATATGGAAAATGATGAAAATACGACATATGGAGCGGGGGGGGGTAAAAATAATGTTGACACATTGAACAAAAGGGTATATGGTTCTGTATGAGTATGTGGGCAAAATGCTAAGAAAGGAAGGGAAAATAGTTGTGGAAAATGTCAAAAAACTAATGCGAAAAGCAATGGGAATTGTTTTAAGTGTTGTGCTTACATTAGGGTGTATTCTAGGAAGCGGCACGATCGCATGGGCAGAAGGTGAGACGGCAGATGCCGCCGCGAAGATCAAGGTGGCATGCGTGGGAGACAGCCTGACGGAAGGGTACACTTCGACGGGCGCGAATTCAGGAAAGAAAGGACCAAATGCATATCCGGCACGTTTGCAGAGTTTACTTGGAAGCGGATATGAAGTAAAAAACTTTGGGGAAACAGGTGCGTTTTTGATGGAGGGGACAAGTAATCCATATAAAAGCGGTACAGAATACGAACAAAGTAAAGCTTATAATGCAGACATTGTAATTATTATGCTTGGAACGAATGATTCCAAAAACTGGAACGAAGAAAATTATAAAACACAGATGACAGCGTTTTATAATGAGTATAAGACGGAGAATAACAAAGTTATTTTTGCCACGTCTCCGAAATGTTATCAGACGACGGGAAACGATATCACTCAGGAAAAGGTCGAAAAAGTCTATCAGGCTCAGAAGGCATTGATTAAAGAAAATGCCGCATGGGATTTCATTGATATGTATGAAAAGACCGAAGGAAAAGAAAATCTTTATAATACAGATAAAGTACATTTTACAGATGCAGGATATCTGTACATAGCAGAATGCATGTATGAAAAGATTACAGGAAAAAAAGCTCCGATTGAAGAAAAGGTGAAAATTCCGCATACACAGCAGAGCGGAGAAACAAACTACTTCACATTCGCAGAAGGAAAATGGGAGGCAGGAGATGCGCAGCATACATGGTCAAAAAAAGTAGATCCGGCGCATCCTGAAGCAACCTATTATGAAGTGAAATTTACAGGACATAAGATCGATATCTATTCCGGTAAAAACAGAATGATGGGAAAAGTGAAGTATCTGATCGACGGTGAGGAAAAAGCAGAGGGAGACCTTTATAATGCTACTAATATCAATTCTACATTCATTACAACGATTTCCGATTTAGAAGAAAAAGAACACACATTAAAAGCGGTGGCTACAGGGGAAAGAAATGCATCAGGAACAGGTTCGGACATTCTGATCGATGCCGCTGAGGTGTATGTATATACTTACAGAGAACCGGAAGAAGCAAAACTTCACGGAACAATTACAGATAATAATCTTCAGTATACCCAGGATAAATTAACTGAGGTAAAAGCAGCAAACAAAACAGAAGATACTTTGAATGCATGGAAGAATGATACGGTTACTTCTGAGATTTCTTTAGCTTCGATAGATTCTTCTTATACAGATGTAACAGCGACGGCAAGTGATTTCACCGGAAACGGCAATACGATTCCGAAAGCAAATGTGGATTTAAAATTTATTAAATCAGTTCAGGCTTATACAGGAATGCCGGGATACGGTGATCCTGACAGAGAAGTTCCGAAAGGAAGCAGACAGGAAGCAAATGAAGTGCTTTATCAGGATGCCGGAACAGCGATGAATATTGGAACGAACAAACTTCAGAATATCTGGGTATCTGTGAAAGTTCCGGCAGGAACAGCGGCAGGTAGTTATACAGGAACGGTTACGGTAACGGCAAAAGAATTAGCAGAACCACTTACATTTACTTATACGTTAAAAGTTGCTGATGCAGAACTTCCGGATGCGACGAAGTTTAAAGATGGTTTTGATATGGAATTGTGGCAGAACCCGTATCGTATCGCAGAATATTATGATGTAACGCCGTTTTCTGAAGAGCATTTTGAAATTTTAAAATCCCACATGGGATTATATAAAAATGCCGGCGGACATGCCATTACAACTACAATCGTAGAAGAGGCGTGGGCAGGCCAGACATACGGGGAAGGAACTGTTAAATTCCCTTCTATGGTTAAATGGACAAAGAGAGCGGATGGAAAATGGAGTTTTGATTATACGGATTTTGATAAATGGGTAACGTTTAACAAAGACGTTATGAAAATCGGGGACAAGATCGTATGTTACAGTATTGCGCCTTGGACAAACTCAGTTGTTTATTATGATGAAGCGACAAAGACAACAGTAAAAAAACGATTGACTCCGGGTTCAGAAGAATGGACAACGATATGGACGGCATTTCTGAATGATCTTGCAGACCATTTATATGAAAAAGGCTGGTTTAACGACGCTTATATCGGTATCGATGAAAGAGGATTTAATAAGGCGGCGTTTGATTTGATCGATTCAATTAAACGCGGCATTCCGACACCTTTGAAATTAAAGAGTGCGGGAGCGATGGATGGATTTGTTGAGAAAAAAGATCTTGCAATGCGCGTAGACGACCTGAATGTAGGTTCTATCGCGGTAAAGGCCCATCCTCAGCAGTTTGAAGAAATAAGACAGGCTCGTGAAGATGCGGGACTTCGTACAACTATTTATACATGTACAGGTCATAAACCGGGTAACTTTTCATTAAGTGCGCCGGGAGAAAGCTACTGGACAATGATGTATTCTTATTCCGTAGGCGGAGAAGGATATCTTCGCTGGGCATATGACTCATGGGTTGAGAATCCATTGGAAGATACGACTCACAATGCATTTGAAGCCGGGGATTGTTTCCTTGTATTCCCGGATGATTCTGAAGCAAAAGTTACAAAATCAAGTACACGTTTTGAAAAAATGGCAGAAGGTGTACGCGATGTAAATAAACTTATTAAAATGAAATCAGATGTTCCGAGCATGGCGGCAAAAGTGGATGCTTTGATGGATTCTGTAAAACCGACTTATGCATCAAGCGCGTATTATCTGACAGATGCGGGAAAACAAGAACTTGCGTCGGATATGAATACGATCAAAACAAAAATTGCCGAGCTGACAGAAGAATATGTCGCATTAAAGAAAGCGGGAGTGACCGAGGTTGACTCAGTATCGATCAACGGAGAGAAAGAGGTTGAATTACAGCAGGGAGGTACAACTCAGCTTGAAGTTACAGTCCTTCCGGAAAATGTATTGAATAACACAGTCACATGGTCGACCGATAATCCGGCAGTTGCAGTTGTGAAAGACGGAGCGGTAACTGCGAAGGGATCAGGCCGCGCTGTTATTACGGTGACATCTAACCAAAATGAAGAAAAGAAAGATTCTGTTACGATCGTTGTAAAAGAAGCTGAGGTTGAAGAAGGAGCGCAGGTTTCTTACTATTCATTTGACGATGTGAAAGGACAGAAGTTAGAGGATGAATGGGGAAAACGTGACGGTACTCTTGATGCTTCCTGCACAACCGAAGCCGGCAAATCAGGAAAAGCGCTGAACGTAACACAAGACGGAAAAGGTGCAGTGATTACGCAGACGGCAGGCGATCTGAATGACAAAGACTGGACGATTTCGTATTGGGTAAAGACTACGTCAGAATTTAATAAAGAGATTTCTGTATTGGAAGATTCCACAAAAGCATTTTCCTTCTCATTGAAGATGGCGGCAGACAGAGTATCCGGATTCCGTGTAGGAAATAATGGCGGAGACGTCTTGTCGTATCAGTATGATTTCGAGAAAGACAAGTGGTATCATATTACATGGGTGCAGGATAAAGATCAGGGTCTTGCCATGTATGTAAACGGTACAAGAGTCGGTGATATCAATGCATGGACAAAAAATAATCCTATTAAAACACCTGCGGATGTGATCGGCGGTACTGGATTTACAGGTCTGATCGATGAAGTGAAAGTTTATAACCGTGTATTGAATGAAAGTGAAATACTTTCCGCAATGAAAGTAAAAGGATTAAACATTGCGGATACGAATCCAACGGTAAATATCGGAGAAACGTATCAGATTACAACAAACTTGATAACAGACGCCGAAGATAAGACGATTACATATGTCTCAAACAAGCCGGAAATTGCAAGTGTAAATGAGGACGGTTTAGTAACGGCGAACAAGAAAGGAAAAGCGGTCATTACTGTAACAGGCGGCGGATATACGGAAAAAGTTACAGTAAACTGTAAGAAAGTATTGTATGCAAATTCAAGGATTCCACAGTATGAATTGGCGGATAAATATCTGAAAGATATTGAAAAAGCTCCGAATACACCTAGACAGTATCTTGGACAGCCGGACATGGTTCAGACAAAGACAGGCAGACTGATTACTGCTTATCCGACAGGACACGGTCATGGACCGATTATTATGCAGATTAGTGATGATGAAGGCGAGACTTGGACGGAGAAGAAAGATATTCCGGCATCGTTTGCAACTTGTCAGGAAACACCTACCTTATATACATTGGATATGGGTAATGGAAAAGAAAGAATTATGCTGATTTCAGCATGTCCGAACTGGGATTTACAAAGAGGCGGATGGGATACTGCCTACTCTGATGATGACGGAGAAACTTGGACAGAATATAAGAATCACTGGCCTTCTTTTGACGGAGCAGAGAAAAAACATACAATCGTAGCAATGGCAAGTCTTGTGCAGTTAAAAGATGAACAGGGAAATTACATTCAGAAATGGATGGGTGTTTTCCATGATTATGGTTATGTCAACTTCAAGAGCTATCTGACATTTGATGAAGACGGAAATGAACAGTGGAGCGAGCCGGAAAGATATTTAGCTGATTATAGAAGTATCGAAAGCAAATATGGAATCTGTGAAGTCGGAATGTTCCGCTCACCGGATGGAAAACGGATCATGGCGCTGGCAAGAAGTGATAAAAAACCAAACTTATCCGTGATGTTCTATTCTGATGATGAAGGAAAAACATGGAGTAAACCGGAAGAAATGCAAGGTTCGCTTGCAGGGGAAAGACATAAAGCTGTATATGATCCGATCAGCGGACGTCTTTTGATCACATTCCGTGAGATCGTATACAAAGACGGTAAGCTTGATAACAACTGGATGGCAGGCGACTGGGTTGCATGGGTTGGAACATATGAAGACCTGTTAGAGCAAAACGAAGGTGAATACCGTATACTGATCGAAGAAGACTGGGCAATGAATGCAAAATCCGGTGATACGGGATATGCGGGAATTTTAGTTCTGGATGATGGAACATTTATCATGGATTCTTACGGACACTTTGACGAAGAGTTTTCTAAGAATGCATTTGAATCAGGTAATTATAATGTAAGAACAGATTTATGTTATATCAAACAGGCAAAATTCAAACTTGGTGAAATCGAGAATGAAAACGGTCTGATTGACAGAAGCGCCCTGGAAGCAAAAATCAATGAAGTAAAAGATACGTCGGCAGAAGGGTACACAGACACTTCTTATGCGGCATTTGCAAAAGCGCTGACGGATGCACAGACAGTATTTGCAGATTCTTCCGCACAGCAGATTCAGATTGATGAAGCGCTGAAAGTATTAACTTCAGCATTTGAAGGTTTGGAAGAAAGACCGGTAGAACCGGAGAAACCGACGGTAGAAAAAGTTGAAATTAAAGCAAATCCTGCTAAGACAGAGTACAAAGAAGGGGAGAAATTCGACCCGGCAGGACTTGTGCTTACAGTGAAATATAACAAAGGCGAGGACAAAGAAGTAGCTTACAGTGATGCAACAAAGGCAGACTTCGCATTTAATCCGTCACTTGATACAGCGCTTACAGAAGGTGTGAGCAAAGTTGATGTAACATATGCGGGCAAGACGGTAGAAATCGGTATTGAAGTGAAAGCTGACACACCGGTAGAGCCGGAAAAACCGACGGTAGACAAAATTGCCGTTAAAAAAGTGCCAGCTAAGACAACTTACAAAGTAGGGGAGAAATTCGACCCGGCAGGACTTGTGCTTACAGTGAAATATAACAAAGGCGAGGACAAAGAAGTAGCTTACAGTGATGCAACAAAGGCAGACTTCGCATTTAATCCGTCACTTGATACAGCGCTTACAGAAGGTGTGAGCAAAGTTGATGTAACATATGCGGGCAAGACGGTAGAAATCGGTATTGAAGTGAAAGCTGACACGCCGGTAGAGCCGGAGACGCCAACGGTAGACAAAGTTGAAATTAAAGCAAATCCTGCTAAGACAGAGTACAAAGAAGGGGAGAAATTCGATCCGAAAGGACTTGTGCTTACAGTAACGATGTCAGACGGAACAACAAAAGTTGTTGCATACGGACCGGAGACGGCAAAAGATTTCTCCTTTAATCCGAGTCTTAATACAAAACTGACAGCGGATACGAAGAAAGTAACAGTAACATACGGCGGACAGTCGGCAGACGTAGCCGTATCGGTGAAAGCAGATCCGTCAGAGGATAAGAAGCCGGTAGATCCGGATAAGAAACCGAATACAGAGAAACCGGACAAAGGCGGAGCGGTTCAGACAGGAGATAATTTTAACGTAACGCTGCTGATCGGACTTGTAGTTCTTGCAGGCGTGACTGCAGGCGGAACGGCTCTGACAATTTTCAAAAGGAACAAAAGAAAATAAGCTTCATCCGTAAACAGTACGGAAAAATACAGGGTTGTCACTTAGTGGCGGCCCTGTTTGTATATGGATTTTTATGAGATCGGTTTTTCGTACATTTTTAGGGGAGTTTCTCGATTGAAATAACGGAAAATATGTGAATTTCTGACAATGCTCTTTCATAAATTGATGTAACTTCTCAAAGCCTTGTATTTACTGGTGTTCTGCAAGATTTTGAAAAACGGTAAAGTGGTGTATTGTATCATAAAGTGGTGTGGTTTGATATGAAAATGGTGTACTAAATGGTGTAGTAAATCGGAAAGAATTATTAAATTTGATAGCAAAATTGTAAGAGCGTCAAATTTGACATTTGAATAGGTATTTGTTTAAATAATAATAAAAAAAAGACACTATTGATAGTTGGTTAGTCCAAATTATCTAATTACTCAAAAGAGTAACCGCATTCCTTGGGCGAGGGGCGGTTACTTTTTTGATTGATTTATATACGCTATCAAAATCGTTACAACAATACTAAGTATCATTAGTACGATTGTAGAGTAAGAAAAGGACTATTTGACAGTTTTTCGTACATTTTTAAGGAAGTTCCTTAATTGAAATAACAGGAAATATATGATAAAATTGAGAAGGTTTAATAGTTTTTTCCCGATTTTGCCCCCTTTACATTGCACACACTTCGGCATACTTTTGCTACAAGAGCAATCGAATATGGCATGAACCCCAAAATATTGCAGAAACTTCTGGGACATGGCACATTACAAATGACAATGGGTTTGTACTGCCACGTAACAGAGGATACGCTGTTTTTGGAAACGGAGAAGTTTAAGAGAAGGTGTAGTTGAGCATGAAGTGGTGTAAAAATGGTGTAGCAGGGGATGAAACATAGAAAGTAAGGGCGAGAAAAGCCCGTAAATACGGAGGTTTTAAGAAAGATGGAAAGTTATAAGCAGGAATTTATTGAGTTTATGGTGGACAGCGATGTGCTGAAATTTGGAGAATTCACATTGAAAAGCGGAAGGAAATCTCCGTTTTTTATGAATGCAGGCGGATATGTGACAGGTTCGCAGCTTAAAAAGCTCGGCGAATATTATGCGAAAGCGATCCATGACACATACGGAGATGATTTTGATGTGTTGTTCGGACCTGCTTATAAGGGGATTCCTCTTGCGGTTGTAACTGCGATCGCTTACAGTGAGTTGTATGGAAAAGAAGTACGATACTGCTCGGACAGAAAAGAAGAGAAAGATCACGGAGCAGACAAAGGAAGCTTCCTCGGAAGTAAATTTAAAGACGGCGATCGAGTTATCATGATCGAAGATGTAACGACGTCAGGAAAGTCGATGGAAGAGACCGTTCCGAAAGTAAAGCAGGCCGCTGATGTGGAGATCGTCGGATTAATCGTATCTCTTAATCGTATGGAGGTCGGAAAAGGGGGAGAAAAATGCGCCCTTGACGAGGTGAAAGATCTGTATGGTTTCGATACGGCCGCGATCGTGACGATGGAAGAAGTCGTGGAACACTTGTACAACAAGCCGTATAACGGAAAAGTTGTGATCGACGATACATTAAAGGCTGCGATCGATACATACTATGAAACATATGGAGTAAAATAAAACGGGGAGGCGCTTTATGGAAAAGGCATATCTTACAATGAAAAACAGTGGTGCAAGCAGCATTACACTTGGGATTATCGTTCTCGTTGTCGGAGTGGCAACAGGAATACTTGCAATCGTGAACGGAGCAAAATTACTCAAACATAAAAAAGAGATTACATTTTAAGCAGCTTGACAGCTTTCAGGGAAACTGTGAAAGGACACGGATGAAAGAGAGATAAATAAACAGAAAGAAAAATAAGGGACTAAGCCGGAATACAGGCAGTCCCTTTTTGCAACGGCGGCGGAACGAAGTCTGGGTTTGCCTGAGACTTTGCGGCCGTGTATAGTCCCGGAGCGCGCTTTTTTAGCGCTTCCGGTGATTTGAAAAAATTACTGATAGGGAGAGTTCCTTGTGTGAGGAGAGTTATTTTTGAGTATAAAAAAAGAGCGGATTTATAGGATATTTGGGAAAATCCTGTTTTTACTATATATTGTTTTTTTGATTTATTTTCTGTTTCTTGCGGAATGGTACGGAAGAACGGAAGTGACGGAAGAGTATAGATATAATCTTGAATTATTTAAAGAAATCAGACGTTTTCTTACTTATAGAGAACAGCTTGGCATGTTTACGGTGCTTGCGAACCTTCTCGGGAATATTATGATCTTTGTTCCTTATGGTTTCTTTATTTCCATGGCGGGAAAGTCCATGGGATTTTTTAAAATATTATTTTTCAGTATGGCGCTGAGTCTGGGCGTGGAAACAATACAACTTTTTACGAGAGTAGGAAGTTTTGATGTCGATGATATTTTATTAAATACAATCGGCGGAGTTTTAGGATATATTTTGTTTGTGGTATGCAGTCGGATAAGGAGAAAACGTTATGTTTGGAAAGGAAAAAAAGGCAGAAGATAAGAAAAAAGAAACTGCTTTGAAACGGGAGGAAAACCGGAAAAAAAGCGGGGTGAAACATAAAAAGCCAAAGCAAAAACAGGCGGGCAACGGAAATCTTTCGTGTCTGTTCGGATTAGGTTCGGCCGCAGTGTTGGCGGGATGTATAGCATACGCGTTTGTCCGAAGAGGAGAAGCCCCCGGGATCATAGGAGGTATTACGATTATTTCTTTGATACTGGCAGGATACGGAATTTATTCGGCAATTATAGGATTTCGGGAGAGAGAACGCAGTTATCTGACGTGTAAGATCGGTATTGTCATGAATGCGGCGGCGATTATTTCATTTTTTGCGGTATTTATCAGAGGTTTGAATTAGTAAGCAAAAGATAAAAAGTAGTGAAAAAAGATAAATAATAAAGAAAAGTAAACAGATGAGCGGGAGGGAAAGGAAAATGCAGGAAGTGTCAGAAAAATACAACAACGATTCATATAGGGAACGGCATGCGTTGTCGGTAGAACGTCTTCGCACGCTGCCTTTTGAGGAATCTGTGGAAGATTCTTATATCGCGTATTTCAGATTGGTTGCCCTGTTTTTGCTTGAAGTGGAAAATGTGCGGATTCAGGTGGAAAGCGGAAAATGGGATCAATATAATGAAGAAGACATGAGACAGATCAACGAAATCCTTTATAGTGATATTGTCGGGGATGCTTACGAAAAAAGCTATGCAAATCCGAAATATGCATGCAGCTGGTTTGAGCCGGAGATGGGAAGGCTTTTGAGTTTTCTCTATGTGGAAATGCGCTCCGGCATCCCTTATGCGTTTGAAGGCAGACTTGATTATCTGACGATTTTGTATGAATTGTTTATCGAGGTATATACGTATTTTGAAAATTGCCGGGCAGATGGCGCTGAACCGGAAATACGAAGAGTAAGAGATATCGTGTATTGGTATGCAAGCGATTATTGCGACGTATTTTTGGCAGATCGGATTAAAGAACAGATCGATCCGTCGTATTCGTTTGCGGCAGATATTATCGAAAATGCAGATTTGAGCAGCGACAGGTATTTGTATCGTTTCGGAGAATATATTACAGAAAATGAGCTGGGAACTGCGCGCCGTCTCAGGTCGCTTCCCGAAGAGACGATTCAAAAGATGGCGGACGTTTACACGGAAGGATATCGGATCGGATTTATCAATACAGGAAAAGATCTGTCCAAAAAATCAGTCGTAAATATTCGTTACAGCCTCGGATTTGAACGGGTCATAAGAGCGGCGATCGCAAAGTTTCGCGCTATGGGGTTAAAACCTGTAATATACAGGGCGGCGTCGGGTGTGATCACGAAAAGAGAGCATCACAAAATCGGATATTTCGGCGCTGTGGCAAACTGGCAGTATGAGTACGATCACAGACAAGATCAGGCGTTATTTATGGATAAACGCTATATTGAACGGCGTCTGGAAGTGATGCATACTGTTTATGAACAAAATAAAGAACAGGCAGCGCAGTTCGCAGGACCTGCCGTGATGGAAACATTCGGAGAAAAGCCGTTTTCACCGAAAGCAGTACCGGAAGCTCCGGCTTACTGTGAAGAGCAAAGGGAGCTTGCGCTTCAATACGACAGCAGATCCGGTCAGATCACAAATGAATATATCAAAGGAGAAGAGAGAAGTTTTACGATCATTGCATATCCTGTGCCGGAGATCGGTCCGAAATATGAAGAAATTTTCGATGAAGTAATACGAATTAATACGTTAGATGCAAAATTATATGAGAAAGTTCAACAGACGATGATCGATGCGCTCGATCAGGGAGAAAAAGTCCGTGTGATCGGAAAGGGAGAGAACCGGACGGATATGGAGATTCGGCTTTGGTCGTTAAAAGATGCTCGGAAAGAGACGATTTTTGAAAACTGTGTGGCAGATGTAAATATTCCGGTAGGCGAGGTGTTTACATCACCGGTGCTGGAAGGAACGAACGGAGTTTTGCATGTCAGCCGGGTGTATCTTGACGGTTTGCAGTATAAAGACCTTGAATTGAAATTTAAAGACGGAAAGATCGTTGATTATAGATGCGGCAATTTTAAAGACGAGGAAGAAGGCAGACGATATATTTTTGATAATGTTTTGAAAAATCATGATACTCTTCCGCTTGGCGAATTCGCGATCGGAACAAATACGACTGCTTATGCCGCGGGAAAAAAATACGGGATCGAAGATAAGATGCCGATTTTGATCGCAGAGAAAACAGGACCTCATTTTGCAGTGGGCGACACATGCTATTCATGGAGCGAAGACGTCCGTGTATATAATCCGAACGGAAAAGAAATCGTTGCAAAGGATAATTCTTGTTCGCTGAAAAGAAAAGAAGATCCGTCTGCGGCATACTTTCAATGTCATACAGATATAACCGTACCTTATGAAGAGTTAGAAGAAATAAGTGTAGTGACAAAAGACGGGAAACACATTATACTAATTAAAGACGGAAGATTTGTGCTTCCGGGAACTGAGATTTTAAATGAACCATTAAAACAACTCGAAAATTGATTTGAGATTTTAAGGAGGAAATAACGTGCCAAAAGTAGGAATCGTAATGGGCAGTGACTCTGACCTGAAAGTGATGAGCAAAGCTGCGTCAATGTTGGAAAAATTCGGAATTGATTATGAAATGACGATCATTTCCGCACATCGTATGCCGGATGTATTTTTTGAGTGGGCAAAAGCTGCGGAAGGAAAAGGGATTAAAGTAATCATCGCAGGAGCCGGAATGGCTGCACATCTTCCGGGAATGTGTGCGGCGCTGTTCCCGATGCCGGTGATCGGAGTGCCGATGTCAGGAAAGAATCTGGATGGTATGGACGCTCTTTACTCGATCGTTCAGATGCCGCCGGGAATTCCGGTTGCGACTGTTGCGATTGACGGTGGAATGAACGCTGCGATTCTTGCGGCAAAAATCCTCGCTGTATCAGATGAAGAGGTATTAAAAAAGTTAAAAGACTATTCGGCAGAGATGAAAGATACCGTTCAGGCGAAAGCCGATCGTCTTGCCGAGGTCGGATATGAGGAGTATTTAAAGTAAAGGAGAAAGTGGTATGGATTATAAGAAAGCAGGAGTTGACATAGAGGCCGGTTACAGATCAGTAGAACTTATGAAAGAGCATGTGAAAAAGACGATGCGTCCGGAAGTGTTCGGAGGACTCGGAGGATTTTCGGGAGCATTTTCTCTTGATAAGATCAAAGAAATGGAAGAGCCGGTACTGCTGTCGGGAACAGACGGCTGCGGAACGAAAGTGAAGCTGTCGATGGTGCTTGATAAGCATGACACGATCGGAATCGATGCTGTGGCAATGTGTGTGAATGATATTGCCTGTGCGGGAGGAGAACCACTGTTTTTCCTTGATTATATTGCATGCGGCAAGAATGAGCCTGAGAAGATCGCATCAATCGTAAGCGGAGTGGCAGAAGGATGTCTTCAGTCGGGAGCGGCGCTGATCGGAGGCGAAACGGCGGAACATCCGGGACTTATGGCAGAAGACGAGTACGATCTTGCCGGATTTGCGGTAGGAGTATGCGATAAAAAAGATATGATCACAGGAGAAAATCTGTCTGCCGGAGACGTTTTGATCGGAATGGCGTCTACGGGAGTTCACAGCAACGGATTTTCACTTGTAAGAAAAGTATTTGATATTACAAAAGAATCTCTTGATACATATTACGATGAATTGGGATGTACTCTCGGAGAGGCGCTTCTCGCTCCGACAAGAATTTATGTGAAAGCGCTTAAGAGTATTAAAGAAGCGGGAATAACGGTGAAAGCATGCAGCCATATTACAGGCGGCGGTTTCTATGAGAATGTTCCGCGTATGCTGATCGACGGTACTCGAGCGGTGATCGAAAAAGACAGTTATCCGATCCCGCCGATCTTCAAGATGCTTGCAAAAGAAGGCGATATCGAAGAGCAGATGATGTACAATACGTTTAACATGGGACTTGGAATGATCGTTGCCGTTGATCCGGCAGATGTGGAGAAAACTCTGGAAGCGATCAAAGCGGCAGGAGATGCGCCGTATGTAGTCGGCCGCATCGAAGCGGGAGAAAAAGGAGTAGACTTATGCTAAAGGTCGTTGTGCTCGTATCCGGAGGAGGTACGAATCTGCAGGCGATCATTGACGGCGTAAAAGGCGGCGTCATCAGGAATACAAAGATCGTCGGAGTTATCAGCAATAACAAGAATGCATATGCGCTTGAGCGGGCGAGAGAGAATCACATCCCGGCAAAATGTATCTCGCCGAAAGATTATGAATCCAGGGATGTGTTTAATGAAAAACTTTTGGAAGCCGTCAACGAGTACGAACCGGATCTGATCGTTTTGGCAGGATTTCTTGTTGTTATCCCTCCGGAAATGATCGCGGCTTACAGAAACCGGATGATTAATATTCACCCGTCGTTGATTCCGGCGTTTTGCGGGAAAGGATATTATGGATTAAAAGTGCATGAAGCAGCGCTTGCAAGAGGTGTTAAAGTAGTCGGCGCGACCGTTCATTTTGTAGATGAAGGAACCGATACAGGCCCGATCATCCTGCAGAAAGCAGTAGAAGTTGAGCAGGGTGACACACCGGAGATGCTTCAAAGAAGAGTGATGGAGCAGGCAGAGTGGAAAATCCTTCCGGAAGCGATCCATTTGATCGCGAACGGAAAAGTGCATGTTGAAAACGGACATGCTTTTATAGAAAATTTATAGAATGTCGAAACATTAAAAAATGACCGCCGGGACGAAAAAACCGGGCGGTCATTTCGGAACGTAAAACGGTTTGTACAGACAGGAGGAATCTATCATGAAAATATTGATCGTCGGAAGCGGCGGAAGAGAACATGCCATTGCGGCAAGTGTGGCAAAAAGTCCCAGAGCAGATAAGATATACTGCGCGCCCGGAAACGCGGGAATTGCAGAATACGCAGAGTGCGTGGACATCGGAGCAATGGAATTTGAAAAACTGGCAGAATTTGCCAAAGAAAAAGAGATCGATCTTTGCATCGTCGGAATGGATGATCCGCTTGTCGGAGGTCTTGTGGACGTATTGGAAGATGCGGGAATCCGTACGTTCGGTCCAAAGAAAAACGCCGCTATTTTGGAAGGATCAAAAGCGTTTTCAAAAGATCTTATGAAAAAATACGATATTCCTACGGCAGGATATGAGAATTTTACAGATCCAAAGGAAGCAATCGCCTATCTTGAGAATGCAAAGTTCCCTATCGTATTGAAGGCAGACGGACTTGCACTTGGTAAAGGAGTGCTGATCTGTCAGAATTTTGAAGAGGCAAAAGAAGGCGTAAAGACGATCATGCTTGACAAAAAATTCGGCACAGCCGGAAACGAGATGGTCATTGAAGAGTTCATGACAGGTCGCGAAGTATCTGTTCTTTCATTTGTAGACGGAAAGACGATCAAAACGATGACAAGCGCGCAGGATCACAAACGTGCCGGTGACGGTGATACAGGGCTGAATACAGGCGGAATGGGAACATTTTCACCAAGTCCGTTCTATACAAAAGAAGTAGAAGAATTTTGTGAAAAATATATTTACCAGAGAACGGTAGATGCTATGGCTGCAGAGGGCCGCCCGTTTAAAGGCGTTATTTTCTTCGGTCTGATGCTTACAGAAGAAGGACCGAAAGTGTTGGAGTACAACGCCCGCTTCGGAGATCCGGAGGCTCAGGTTGTGCTTCCGCGTATGAAAAATGATATTTTGGACGTTGTTGAAGCATGTGTGGACGGAACTCTGGATCAGATCGATCTTCAGTTTGAAGATAATGCGGCCGTGTGCGTTGTGCTTGCATCTGAAGGCTATCCGGTTCAGTACGAAAAAGGCTATCCTATCACAGGTCTTGAAGAATTCAGTAAACATGAAGGGTATTACTGTTTCCATGCAGGAACAAAATTTGAGGACGGAAACATCGTGACAAACGGAGGCCGTGTGCTTGGTGTAACTGCAAAAGGCGCTAATCTGAAAGAAGCAAGAAAAAATGCCTACGCAGCGACAGAATGGGTACAGTTTAAAAACAAATATAAGCGTAATGATATCGGAAAAGCGATAGATGAAGCTTTTTCTGACGGTCAGTAATGCAAAAATAAAAGAAAATCCATATTCAGAATGACTGCAATCCCCCTTACTATTTAGAAAATGATAGTAAGGGGGATAGTTTTTTGTATATGGTTTTCAAAATAGGAATCTTGCTTATGATATAGCTATACTATCTTTTGAATCCTCCACCCGGAATTAATCAGAAAAAAAACAGTACAAAACAATGCAAAACAGAAAAACATAAAATAATACATAAATATTCAGACAAATATTGACAAATATATATTTTATGATATTATTTAATTAAATTAATAAATGTACTTAAATAAAAGAAAGGAGAAAAGTATGAAAAAGATTTCTGTGGTGTTGATTGCGGCGTTGGTCGTATCTTTGCTTTTTGGATGTGGAAAGAGCGACGATGCGAAAGGTACAGGGAAAACAACTTTGAGCGTTTGGTATTGGGGAGAACAAGAAGTGCCGGGATATAAGGCGTATATGGAAGAGATGGTAAAACGGTATGAAAAAAAGAACCCTGATATTAAAGTGGAAGCTGTTCTTCAGGAAAGTGATAATCTGTATACGGCATTTCGTACGGCAGAGGCGGCAGGGGAAGGTCCGGATATTCAATATATGTGGGGCGGAACTCAGGCAATGGAAGATGTTTGGAAAGGAAACGTAGCTCCGATTAGTGACTATATTTCTGAAGAAGAACTCTCGGTTATTCCGAAGTCGGCATTGGCTCAGACGAATTGGAACGGGAAACAATGGGGAATCCCGGCATATGGATTTACATATGGGATTGCCTATGATAAAGAAGCAATGCGTACTGCCGGAGTAGATCCGGAAAATCCGTTTACTACATGGGATGAATTTTTAGAGTGTTGTGAGAAATTAAAATCATCAGGAATTACGCCGTTAGGAATGGGGTTAAAAGACGGATATTTACCGGCGTGGATCGGGATTTTTTTGGGACAGCAAAATATGGACAGCGTGAATGATATGATTTCCCTTATGAGTGGACAAGAAAGCTTTACAGATAAAAAATACTCTGAATGGCTGGAAAAAATTGCAGAGCTGAAAGAAGCCGGATATATTAACGAAGATATACTTTCATTAGACTTATATCAGGGGCAGCAGTTGATCGAAAGCAAAAAAGCGGCAATGACACTTCATACACAGCCGTATGCGGTATCATTGGAAAAATCATTAGGGTCAGATCAGATCGGTTTTGCAAAAGCGCCAGTATTCGGAACCGGAAAATTTGCGGATTCAGTTGCAACTCCGAGTCAGGTATATGTAATACCAAACAGTGCGAAACATAAAGAAGAGGCGGCAGACTTCTTATTGTTTTTACAGGAAGAAGATAATATTAAATATCTGTATGAATCGGCAAATGCGATGATGCCGAATAATAACTTTGATGAAAGCTGGGTATCCAGCGAAATTGACAGAAAAGTTTTGGAATGGCAGAAAGAAGACAATAATTTTTGTTATCAGTTGTATTTTGCACCTATGTTTGAAACAGATGGTCTGATTCCGACGGTACAGAAGATGTTTTCAGAAGGGTTAGCGCCAAAGGATGCAGCGGTGGAATTAGATGAGGCACTCGGGAAATGTATGGAACAAAATCCTGAGGTTCATGATGCGTTTTTAGAATGGAGTGTAGAAGAATAGTTCTGAAAAGAGGAAAGCCTCTGTTTCAAAGGAAGGGATTGATATGAAAACGAACAGGATGAAAAAGTTCACGCCGTATTTCTATATATTACCAACCTTTATCATTTTGGCGGTTGTAATTGTAATTCCGATTATTTATGTTATTATCCAAAGCTTCTATACGACCTTTGCAAATGAGAGTGTTTTTGTAGGTCTGAGAAATTATAAGATGGCATTTGAAGACGAACTTTTGCTGACTGCGTTGAAGAACAACTTGAAATTATTTTTATGCGTTCCGATATTGACAGTGCTTTCACTTGCCATTGCATCAATTTTATATAACAAAATCAGAGGGTGGAGGTTTTACAGAAGCGTTATTTTTATTCCGTACATACTGGCAATTCCGGTTGTGGGCATTGTATTTTCATATTTACTGCAGTACAACGGAGTTATCAATTCTATTTTGCGGACAATCGGGTTGGAGAATATGGCGTTGGATTGGTTGGGAGATCCGAATTTGGCATTCCCGAGTGTGGCAATAGTTATTATGTGGAAGCAGATCGGTTTCGGAGTTGTTTTGTTTTTGGCGAGAATGATGTCAATAGATAAAACATTGTATGAATCGGCTGATGTAGACGGAGCTACATGGTTTCAGAAATTTATGCACATTACCGTGCCGCAGACAAAATCGATTATTGAATTTTATGTGATCATCACTCTTATTGAAATGTTGAGTTGGGTGTTTAATTTCATTTATGTCATGACGGCAGGCGGCCCGGGAAATAAGACGCTTGTGTTGGAATATTTGATTTATAAGAAAGCGTTTGGCGGTGGTGATTTCAATATTGCAATGGCGATCAGCGTAGTACTTCTTGCTATTGCGGCAATATTGATTGTAATACATCAGATTGTTATGAGAAAAGAGGAGTGAAAGAATGAAACGAAAAAGAGGAGGAATAGTCTCCCAGCTATTGATGATTTTACTTGTGGTCGTTATTATCTTTCCGTTATATTTTATGACAGCGAATTCGTTTAAAACGCATGAAGAATATGTCAATAATATGGCAGGCCTTCCGCAAACATTTACAGTACAAAACTTTGTGGAAGCTTTCCGGGGAAAACCGTTCGGACAATGGTTTATGAATAGTTTGATTCTTACAGTTGCAGCGGTTTTTATTACGGGAATCATTGCACTGCTGGCAGGATATGCCTTTGCAAAGATGAGGTTTAAAGGGAAAAAAGTGTTGTTCAACATGATCGTTCCGCTGATGTCTGTTCCTCCGGTTGTTATGATTATACCGCAGTTCCGGATTATTAAAATATTGGGTCTGGTAAATACACGTGTTTCTGTGATATTAATATATATAGGAATTATGTTGCCTATGACGATATATTTGATGAGAAATTTCATGAAAACAGTACCGGATTCTTTGTTAGAGGCAGCGGAGATTGACGGGTGCAGTAAGCGGAAGGCGTTGACAAAGATTATGATTCCGCTGAGCGTTCCGGCGCTTATTACTTCATCACTTGTAAATCTTGTATGGGTATGGAACGAGCTGTTGATTTCGCTTGTTTTTCTTCAGAAAGAAGAATTGCGAACCTTAATGGTAGGGATTACTTTATTTAAAGGACGTTTCACATTAAATATACCTGTTATTATGGCAGGGTTGGTTATTGCGACAGTGCCGATCGTGTTGATATATATATTTGCGCAGAAATATCTTGTTGAAGGTATGTTGGCAGGTTCGGTCAAAGAGTAAGAAATAAAGGGGGATATGCTTTGAAAATCTATAATCCGACAGATATAGGAGATCGAAATAAACTAATGATCTTACGGCTGATAAAAGTATATGATGGAATTTCCAGACAGGAAATTTCAAAAAGGATGCATTTAAGTGCACCGGCGGTAAGTAATAATGTAGCGGCCTTGATCGAAAACGGGATTGTATATGAAAACGGCTGTGACGATACGAGCTTGGGAAGAAAGCCGAGACAATTAAGTTATAAAGGAGACCTTTATTATGTGATTTCGGTTGAATTGATGCCTAAAAAAGTTCGTGCAGGTATTGCAGATCTGTACGGTGAAGTTCAGCAGTGGACAGAAAAGGAGATCATAGTAGAAAACGGAGTGGACGAGGTTCTCGGGCAGTTGGATTCTGCGATAGACGAGTTGCTTGAAAAGCGAAAAAAGGATGTAGATGTGATTGTGATCGCAGTAGGTGTTCCTGCGCTGACAGGCCAGAATGATTTAAACGATCTCTTTGGAACATATTTGCCGGAATGGAAAAATGTCGATTTGAAAGAGCATATTTTACAGAAATATAATGTAGAAGCGATTATTGTAAATGACGTTGAATTGGCGCTGATCGGAGAACGTGAAAGAGGCGTAGGAAAAAAACAGACGAATATTGTTTACATAAAATACGGAGAAGGCTTTGCGGCAAGGGCGATTGTGGACGGATATCTTCTAAAAGGAAATAATATGGCGGCGGGAGAATTAGGTTATTATCTAGAATCATTGGAAGAGATGACAGATGAGTTTGTATGTCCCGGACGATTTGAAAAAAAGGTGTGTCAAAATATTTTCTCAGAATGCGGTGAAAAAAACGGCTTGTCAGATCTTATTTTGCGAGCTGAACAAGGTGATGAGGCGGCAGATGCCATTGTGAAAAAAATTATAAGAAAAATCGCCGTTGTCATCGCCAATACCGTATTGATGTTAAACTCTGAGATGGTGATATTAGGCGGAGATTCAGAAATTTTTACAGAGGAAAATATTGTTGAGATCAAGAAAATATTAGAAAAAGTTTGTCCGTTTGTTCCTGAAGTCGTAACTTCAAAGTTAGGCGCAGATGCTCCGATCATAGGTGGGATAAAAGTTGCATTGGATTATGCGGAAGAGCAGATCATTATGCTCTGGAAATCATAGGAGAATGATATGGAGGCATATATGGACATATTACTGAAAGAAAGACTGGTATCTTATTATGAAAAACATATTTTAGAAGATGTGATGCCATTTTGGGATCGGAGGTGCATAGATAAAGAATACGGCGGATATATTACTTGTTTTGACAGAGAAGGAAAGATGACAGATGATAAGAAATATATTTGGTTTCAAGGGCGTCAGCTATATATATATTCACTGCTTTATAACAAAGTACGCAAAAAGAAGGAGTGGTTGGAAAATGCAAAGCATGGTTTTTCATTTCTTGTAAAATATGGGTATGCGGGCGATGGAAGATGGAATTATGTATTGGACAGAAAAGGGAATGTTTTGGAAGGTACAATCTCAATATTTTCTGATTTTCATGTTTTGCAGGGGGTGGCAGAATACCTTAAAATAGAAGAAGTAAGAACGCCGGAAAATATGGAACTTTTAAAAACTTGTTATGAAACGATGGAAAAAAATGTATTTGATCCATGGTTTAAAGAAATATATGAAAATACATGGAGCCCGGTTTTTATATGGCATGACATGTATCTGACATGTCTGTCTACAACGGAAACATGTGCGGAAGTATTGGGGACGGATGTTACAAAAAAACTTTTGAATGAATGTGTCGATAAGATTGCTAACTGGTTTGCAAATGATGAATATAACGTAGTGTTTGAAGCGGTTACAAGAGAAAATAAAATTGATATTGAGTCAGACAAAGGCCGCTTTATTAATCCGGGACATATGCATGAATCAGCATGGTTTCTTATGAAGGCAGGAGTATTGCTGGAAGACAAGCAGATTACTATGCGCGGTATACAGATTGCCCGTTGGGCAAATGCCGTCGGAAAAGATGAAGAGTATGGTGGAATTATTTCATATGCAGACGCATTGGGGGAAACACCTCGCCCGATCGACTGGTTTAAAGAAACGAACTCTTTATGGAATGAAAAAGTATGGTGGCCGAATGCAGAGGCGTTGACAGCTTATGCACAGGCGTATTGCTATACGAAAGACAGTTATTTTCTTCAAGAATTTTTAGATCAGCATAATTATTGTAAAGAAAAGTTTTTTGATTCACAATATAAAGAGTGGTTTGAACGACTGGAATATGACGGAACCGTAAAAAACAGTGCAAAAGGAACACCGTGGAAATGTGCGTTTCATCTTGTGAGAGCGCTTGTGTTTACATTAGAAGCATTTTCGGAAATGGAGGCGGTATAGTGTATTTTCTGGGGATTGACGGAGGGGGAACAAAAACTGATTTTTTACTGTTAGATGAAAACGGAAAAACGATTGCACAGCGCAAGATAGGAACTATTTCTTATAAGCACGTTGGAATGGATTATGTGACAGAATTACTGAGAGAAAATATAAATCAAATATTAGACGGGAATGATGCCTATATATGTCTTGCCTTTCCGAATTGGGGAGAATCAAGAGTAAATGATGAACGCTTTTTATGCCGGATTGACAAAATTACAGATAGGCCGATGAAAATTGTAAACGACAGCGCCGCGGGATGGGCAGGATCTTTGGGATTAGAAGAGGGGATCAATCTTGTGGCAGGAACAGGTTCGATCGCTTATGGACAAAATAAGTTTGGCACAGAAGCTCGTGCGGGCGGATGGGATGATGGTTTTTCTGATGAAGGCTCTTGTTATTGGTTGGGAAAGAAAGCGTTGGAGCTGTTTTCAAAAGAGAGTGACGGAAGGGTAAAAAAAGGAAAGTTACTCGAGATTTTCCGATACAATTTTAATTTAAAAAATGACTTTGACCTTATAGACATTTTTGATGAAGTGTATAAAAATAATCGTACAAAAACAGCTGAACTTCAAAAATTGCTTTTACAGGCAGCGATGCAAGGAGATGAAGAAGCAATACGTTTGTATGAGGCTGCGGCAGAAGAATTAGCGCTGATCATAGGCGCTGTTTATAGAAAACTGGAATTTTCGGGAGACACGATCGTATCTTATTCAGGTGGATTGTTTCATGCAGGAGATTTTATATTAAAGCCACTGGTGCGGAAGCTCGAGGAAAATGGAATTTGTCTTTGTCCTCCTAAATATTCGCCTGTACAGGGAGCGGCGCTTTTGGCGGCGAGAGAATATAGCAGAGACGGTGAATTTTTATCACGAATAAAAGCAGGCTTAGAATAAGAAAAAGAGAATATCCGCGGCAGATTGCGATTTTTTGCTGCGAGATATTCTCTTTTATTTTATATTATGTTTATAATTATTTTGCCGGATATTTTTATTTGGTGATAAAATCACAGACATAATTTCTATTATGTGTTATTATACTTATATAATGTGCAATGAAAATTATAAGAGAGTAAGATCGACACATAAAAACAAGAGAAAAACAGGAGGAACGATTTATGAGATTAAAAGATAAAGTAGCGATTATTACAGGAGGAAGCCGTGGAATCGGATTTGCGACAGCAGATGCATTTTTAAGAGAGGGTGCGAAAGTTGCTGTTGCGGCGAGCAGTGAAAAAAACGCGGAAGCGGCAGTCGAGAAGTTAAAAGCGATTCATCCGGATGCAGAAGTGGTAGGGATCAGTCCGAACCTCGGAAGTTTTGAAAGTGTGAAAGAAGAATTTGATAAAGTAGAGAAACAGTTCGGACGTATTGATATTTTGGTGAATAATGCGGGGGTTTCCGAGAGCACTCCGTTTACATCTTATACAGAAGCTGATTTTGATCGTGTGATCGATCTGAATGTAAAAGGTGTATTTAACGCAACACGCGCGGTAGTTGACGGAATGATTAAAAATCACAGCGGGGTTGTCCTGAATACGTCTTCAATGGTAAGTATTTCCGGTCAGCCGAGCGGATTTGCTTATCCGGCGTCTAAGTTTGCGGTAAACGGTACGACGATCTCTCTGGCAAGAGAGCTTGGGCCAAAAGGAATCCGTGTCAATGCAGTTGCTCCGGGAATTACGGAAACAGACATGATGAAAGCCGTTCCGAAAAACGTGATCGAGCCGATGATCGCACAGATTCCGCTTCGCAGACTCGGACAGCCGGAAGACATTGCAAATGCATTTGTATTTCTTGCATCTGATGAAGCGTCCTATATTACAGGCGTAGTTCTTAGTGTAGATGGAATGGCGCGCGCGTAAATATGGCGTTGCAATATTGTTTGCAAAATAATTTACCGGGAAGGGATTCCTTTTCATATATTTGAACATGTGCTAATATAATATCTCAGCGGAAGTTGTTCCGTTGAGATATTTTAAATTTCTGGGATGGTGAATATATGGCGCGTCAAAATGAGCGGAAAATGAAATTATATATGGAAGCGGGTCTGGCGGTACTTCTTGTTTTAACGATTGCACTGGCATCAGTATCAGGGCGGCTCTCTTCGCAGGCACATGAGAAGGACAAGAATAAGCAGGAAGCGGCTGTACAAGGAGAAGCGGAAGTTTACGAAAAAAACAAAGGAAATGATCAAGAGAAAAATGAAGTGAAAGACCAAAGGGAAAACAACGCTCAAAATACAGCGGGAAATGCTGAAGAATCACAGGAAACGATCGCTGACGGACAGTATCCGATTATGGGAAACAGCCGCGTAACAGTTGATGAGATGGTAGATTATTTTCAGACGGCAGGAAAACCTTATCCGAAAGAAGCTCTTTCCAAAGGTGGAGCAGAGTCTATAGAAGTGTTTTGCAGGATGTATTATGATGAAGCGGTGGCAGAAGGCGTTCGTCCGGAAGTTGCTTTTGTGCAGACGATGAAAGAAACGGGATTTTTGCAGTATGGCGGAGATGCTTCTGTCGAACAGTTTAATTTTGCGGGATTAGGTACAACAGGCGGGGGTGTGCCCGGGAACTCTTATCCTGATGTGCGGACCGGGATCAGGGCGCAGATTCAACATCTGAAAGCATATGCCACAGCAGACCCTTTGAATGGGAAGTGTGTAGATGATCGGTATGAGTATGTAAAAAAAGGAACGGCTCCATATGTGGAATGGCTGGGGCAGCAGGAAAATCCTGAAGGGCTTGGCTGGGCAACGGGAGATAACTACGGATATGATATCGTCCGAATGATCCACGATATGAAGAAATAGAAATATTGTTAGCTAAAATTGTGTAAAATACACAAAAAATTGAAGGGAAACACTGTTGTTTAGCACGAAAAATTCAGTGGTTTTGTCAAGGGCAATCTCATTGAAAAACAATATGGCGAATAGTATAATTTAAAATAAGGTGTAAAATGGAAAATCGTAGATGGTTTAATACGGTTTTTCTTTTTTGTAATGGCGATAAGCCAAAGTCTGAGTTCGCCGAGAACTTGGCGATCGCTTACAATCCCGGAATATGCCTTTTGGCACTTCGGGGGGATTGACATGAGCCTAAAAATAAACGGAGGGAAAAAGTATGAAAAAAAGAGGAAGGGCTTTAGCGCTTCTGCTTGCCGCGGTTTTAACGGTCAGTAGTGTGCCGGGAACAGTTATGGCGGCAGATGGCGTGAAGCCCCAAGACGGAACAACGAAAGAACAGCCATTCTGGAGTGGAACGGGAGGAAGTACAAGGTTTAGAATTCCGTGTCTTGTATCTCTTGATGACGGCACATTGGTAGCCGGCTGCGATGCCAGATGGAATACGAGTTTAGACGGTGGTGGACTGGATACGATCGTATCCCGTTCGACAGACAAAGGAAAGACATGGCACTATACGTTTGCTAATTACCTTGGTGATAACGGGAACACGCATAATAACAATTCTACAGCGTTTATCGATCCTGCCATGGCAACGGACGGAGAAAAGGTGTACATGATTGCAGACCTTTTTCCGGCAGGATATGCGCTGAATGGCGCGAGTCATGCACCGGTCGCAGGTAAAAGTCATGATGAGAACGGAAATATTCTTCTGGCAGACGCAAGGAAATGGCAGAATTGTTGGGTAAATGATCGTCAGAATGAAGCTAACTATACATATCATTTGGAAAAGAATGATAAGAAAGAATCTGATTCTGCATATGTGATTAAAGATGCGAATGACGCAATCGTAGAAGGTTATACAGTTGACGCTTATTTTAATATTAAAGGGAAAGATGTAGATGCGAATCTGTTTGAAGCTGATTCGCCGTTTCAGGTATGGCCGACAGATTATTTGTACCTGACAACATCGGAAGATGCAGGAGCAACGTGGTCTGTACCTACGATTGTCAATATGAGAAAAGATCATGAGCAGTCTCTTTTAGTAGGACCGGGACGAGGTATGGTTACTTCTAAAGGCAGGATCTTATTTACGGCATATGAATTTACAGGTTCAGATAAAAATAGCGTGGCTATTTATTCGGATGATGGCGGTAAGACGTGGGAAAGAGGAAAGTCTGTATCTGGATGGAGTTCAGAAGCAGTTGTAACTGAGGCAGATGGAAAATTGTATATGTTTACTCGCCATGGCGGATATTATACATCGGATGATTTTGGAGAAACATGGTCAACGCAAAAAAATATGGGGATTAGTTACTGGCTGAATTGTCAGTTGACAGCAATTACATATCCGAAGAAAATTGATGGTAAAACAGCAATCTTGTTTGCAACTCCATCGTCTTCATCGGGACGTGCGGCGGGAAAGATTTTCGTAGGCTTAGTGCAGGATGACGGAACACTTGACTGGAAATATAACTACAGCATTAACGGATCTGCATATTACGCATACTCTTGTCTGACAATTCTTCCTGACGGAACGATCGGTCTTCTTTATGAGAGTGACGGAACTGTGATTACGTATGAAGATTTTGATATTGAAGACGTTGCAAAAGGCGCAGCAATCGGAAATATCTGGTGCACAGACGAAAACGGTACTGTGGCAGATGTTACAATGACATCTGATATATCGAAAAAACTGACAGTAAACGGCTTAAAAGATGGCGCAAAAGTGGAAGTTTCTTCTGACAATGAAAACGCAGTAACAGCAGCATATGCTGACGGCGAAGTGACATTGACATCTAAAACAGTAACAGGAATGGAAAAAGCGACTGTAACAGTTGAGTCTGAAGGTGAAAAGACGACAGTCGATGTAATCGTAACAGATGAAAAAGATTATGAGATCGTAGATCTTCGTGTAGGAGATACGAAAACATATACAGACAAGACAGGAAATTACAGTGACAGCACATTAGACGGTCTTGATAAAAATATTGCAGATGTGACATTGGTAGGAGAGGATGCACAGGCAGTTGAGAAACAGGTAAAAGCACAGCTTGCAACTGCACAGGCGAATTTTAATGGAGAGAAAGTCTCCTTGGATAACTGCATGTTTACATTTGAGAGTGTGGCAAATAAAGAAAATACATATAAAATTTCCGCACAGGCTGGAGATAAGAAAGTATATGTGAACCATAAAAAAGCACCGTCACAGTGTGTAAGCACAGAGACAGAGACAGAAATTTTATTAGAGTCACATGAGGATGGAACGGTATCTTTAAAAGATATGACAGAAGGAACAGGCGGTGCATATCTTTATTTCTGGAAGGGCGATACTTCTAAGCTGCACTTTGACAGATACAGCAGTGATGTGGCACAGTGTCATATGGAATTATGGAAAGCGGCGCCAGGTGCAAAAAATGATCTGGGAATGCCGGGGTATGAGAAAGTGACAGATATTTCTCAACTTACAAGCGGTACGAAATATTTAATTACGGCAAAGGCGGATGATGGAACTTATTATGCGGTAAATCCATCTGCTGCAAGCAGTAATTTTAATCATGTTGCAAAAGTAGTTGAAGAAAATATCCCGATAAAAGAAGAGGCTTCGGTAGCGCTTGGAACTAATGCACAGTTTGATAATGGCGGTGAGAAGAAGATCAGTAAATGCCTGTTTACGTTTGATAAACAGGAGGGAACAGAAAACCAGTATAAGATCACAGCAGTAACAGAGGATGGGAAAAAGGTTTATCTCGGACCAAAATCATCATCAGGAGCTAACAGACCACTTGTCGAGACAGAGGCGGTTATTACGGTTGCTAAAAATGGAGAAGCATTTACGTTACAGCAGGCAGAAGACGCTTCAAACAGCAAATATTTGTATTTTTGGAAAGATGATGCAAGTAAATTCCATTTCGATAGAAATGGTTCTGTAGATAGTAAAGGCAAATGTGATTTTGAACTTTATCGAAAAGATGACAATGTAGTTGATAGTGAGATCCCAGGATATACAAAAATCAGTGAACTCTCAGAAATTGAGAACGGTGGTCAATACTTGATCGCTATGAAGGCAACTGTAGAAGGCAATAATTACTATTTGTTGAATCCGGCAACGGGAAATGAAAAATATAGCTATGTTGCGAAGGTAACAGGCAAAATGTATGAAGATGAGACAATCGGTGCTAAGACAGATATCACAATTACCGGAAAAGCAGAAGGCAAAACATCTGTGAAGATCGGTAACAAGACATACTTCATCTTCGTGAAAAATGATGTGGAAGAAGTAACAATCAAGATCGGCGAGACATATAACGTACCGGGCAAGATTTTAAATGAATCCGAAGTGACAAAAGACGGTATCGTAAGTTTGGAAAAACGTGAGAACATGCCGCCTTACAAAGCAATTTCAGAAATCACAGAAGGAACATATTTATTCGGAAATAATAGTCATATCATGCTGAATACGGTAAGTACAGCAGCAGGTTCTGAAAAAGGTCTTGGAATGAAAGCGGTCAACTTTAATAATGATGAGACTGCGAAAGACTTTATGTGGACGCTTACCAAATCAGGCGAAGGCTATACGATGAAAGATGCCGCGTCAGGCAAATACATTAATATTTCTGGAAATAATGTGGAACTGAAGGATGCAGAGCAGGTATTGACGATCAGAGCAAGAGCAAACGGAGGATTCTCTGTTTCGGCAAATAATTATTATCTGAACAACTGGGCAGGAAATAATAATAAAGTTGCAGCTTATCCGAGTGATGATAACGGATGGAGCTTCTACAAAGCATCTGCCGGAAACGTAGTAACAGGTGTGAAAGAAGGAACAGTAACTGTAGCGGCATCAGAAGGAATAAACTATAAGATCACGGTGGTAAAAGACGTTCCTGAAGTAAAAGAGTACACAGTAACGGCAACAGTAAATGATGAAGCGATGGGTACGGCAAAGCTTAGCCCGGAAGTTGATAAGTACAAAGAAGGAACAGAAGTAACGGCAACTGCGAAAGTAAAAGACGAAAGCAAATATGAGTTCGTAAACTGGACAGTAGGCGATGAAGAAGTTTCTAAGAAGGCAGAGTACAAGTTTACAGTTGACAAAGACATGGAGCTTAAAGCGAACTTCAAAGCAAAAGAAGAGCCGCAGCCGCCTGTAGAAAAGACATACACAGTAACGGCAACAGTAAACGATGAAGCGATGGGTACGGCAAAGCTTAGTCCGGAAGCTGATAAGTACAAAGAAGGAACAGAAGTAACGGCAACTGCGAAAGTAAAAGACGAAAGCAAGTATGAGTTCGTAAACTGGACAGTAGGCAATGAAGAAGTTTCTAAGAAAGCAGAGTACAAGTTTACAGTTGACAAAGACATGGAGCTTAAGGCGAACTTCAAAGCAAAAGATCCTGTAGAAGAAACATTTACAGTAAAAGTAAAAGCAAATGACGACAAGATGGGAACTGTAGCGGTCGATCCGGTGAAAGAAAACTATGCAAAAGGCGATACAGTAATCGTGATCGCAGAAGCAAAAGAAGGATATGAGTTTGTAAACTGGACATCGGAAGGTAAAGTATTCTCCGATTCTGCAGCGTACGAGTTTGCTGTAGAAAAGGATATGGAACTGACAGCGAACTTCAAAGCGAAAGAAGAGCCGAAACCGCCGGTAACAGAAGATACATTCAAGCTGAACGTAACTGTAAACGACGACAAGATGGGAACAGTAAAACTTGATCCTGCAAAAGAAAGCTATAAAGCAGGAGATGTCGTAACGGCAACTGCAACGGCAAAAGACGGATACAAGTTCGTGAACTGGACAGTAGACGGTAAGGAAGTTTCCGATAAAGCAGAGTATGCATTTAAAGTGGACAGAGATGTAACATTGAAAGCAAACTTTGAAAAAGTAGCGGCAGATCCGAAACCTGAAACTCCAAAACCGGAGGATCCGAAAGATGAGGATAAAGCAATTCAGACAGGAGACAACGGCGTATCACCGATCATTCCGCTTGCAGGATTAGCATTAGCGGCAGGAGCGGCAGTTACAGTTCTTCGGAAAAAAGAAGACTAATCGCCGGATATTCAAACTGATGAGAATAATTTGAAATCAGAATGAAAAAATAAAGATTTAAAACAGTGAGACGGCGCTGATCTATTTTACGGATCAGCGTCGTTTTTACATATTAGGCTTTAGCCTGTCTCAAATAAGTGCGTGGTGTGCAGTTATTTGAGACTAAAATCCACCTGCTATGCGGGCAATGTCATCAACTTAAGATATATCAAAAATATAAAATAAAAATGTCTAAAAGCACTTGATAAAATGCGAAAAAAATGTTGCCTTGCGTTGATTACTTTTTCAATGCGAGGTGATTTTATGAATACAAAACTTTTAACATCCATTTTACAATCTTCCAATGACCTTATTACATCAGAAGATTTCTTGACAAGGCATCGTATAGGTAATGCTTTTACACGTTCTGGAAAGCTTTCTTTTTCTAACTTGATTTATTTTGTGCTCCAGTCGGTTCATAAATCCATTCCTATAAACTATGCCCGATTTTTAGAAAATTTTCCATCTGATCTTCCAATATTTGTATCAAAACAGGCAATTTCAAAGGCAAGACAGGGTATTTCTCATAAAGCATTTCTTGAATTATTCCGTCTTTCTGTGAAACAATTCTATTTTCAACCAGTAAATTTACGCACTTGGAATGGTTTCCATATTTATGCCGTTGACGGAAGTACGATACAGATTCCGGAATCAAAAGAGAATTATGAAGTGTTTGGAGGTAACCCAAACAAGACAAAAATCATATCGCCTCTTGCTTCCGCATCCGTTCTTTATGATGTAATAAACGATATTCTGATTGACGTTTCTCTTCATCCCTATCGTTACAATGAACGGGAATCGGCTAAAGCTCATGTAGATTTTTTACCTAGGTTTCCAAACAGTATCATACTTTTTGACAGAGGATATCCTTCCGAAGACATGTTTCACTATCTAAACTCCAAAGGAATTCTGTTTCTTATGCGTGTGCCAAAGACGTTTAAGAAAGCTATATCGGAACAGGAAGATGCTTTGTTTACATATCCTGCTTCTTGTAATAAAGAATCCCTTACTTTAAGGAGCATTCACTTTTTATTGGAAGACGGCAGCACAGAATATCTAGTGACAAATCTGATGCCCGAGCAGATAGCTAAGGAGAACTTTCCAGATTTATACCAGTTTCGTTGGGGAGTTGAAAGCAAATATAGAGAACTTAAGAACAGGCTTGAAATAGAAGCCTTTAACAGCATTAAGCCTGCCAGTATCCAACAGGAGTTCTTTGCAGCAATGTATTTATCCAATCTAGTTGCGGTTATAAAGTCGGAATCAGATTCAAAAATCATTGTGTCTATCAATAATAGGCATGCTTACCAGGCTAACCGTAGTTATATATTAAACCGTATAAAAAACTGTATCGTACACCTTTTGCGGTCGCCCTTGTCCATATGTTACGAGATGATATGCCGGATAGTGGAAGAAGCTTCCAAAACATGTCCCATTATCCGCCCTGATAGAAAGTTTGGTAGATACCGAAAACATACACGTCGGAGATATTACAGCCATATGAAAAGCTGTATTTAAATAAAAACATAACCAAAAGGCTATCGGACTGTTAAAAAAATCAGCAGTCCTATTTGTGATGCGATTATTTGTAACAATAAATCCAATCACTTTATTAGCATACAGCTTTTTTTAACAAATACTCTTAAGTTAACGACATTGCCCGTTTTACGGGTGGGGGGGGGGGGCGACTGGCGCTCGGCACATACAGATGTCCGCTCGCAAAAACATGCAAGCATGTTTTGTGCTTCCCGAACACTGTATGGCAGGCTTGGTTGAGAGCAACAGTTCCGCCCGCGCCATTCGTAAAACCGCACTGCGTGCTTATTGTGGCTGCCGCCACTGTTTTACTCATAAAAAGGCGCTCAGCACATACAGATGTCCGCTCGCAAAAACATGCAAGCATGTTTTGTGCTTCCCGAACACTGTATGGCAGGCTTGGTTGAGAGCAACAGTTCCGCCCGCGCCATTCGTAAAACCGCACTGCGTGCTTATTGTGGCTGCCGCCACTGTTTTACTCATAAAAAGGCGCTCAGCACATACAGATGTCCGCTCGCAAAAACATGCAAGCATGTTTTGTGCTTCCCGAACACTATATGGCTGAACTGTTGCGTTAAAGTCTTAAGATTCTCTAAAAATCTTGACAAATACGGCGCTTATGTCTATAGTATGTGGTAGTTATTTTAAGGTAAAGGTATTGATGAAGAGGAGTACATTATTCCAACCGCCAGAGAGAACTGCCCGGAGAATTTAAGGAAGCTTTGCAGGAGATTGAGCAAAAGATGAAGAAGATCCGGCTGAAAGGCAGTTTCGGAAAAAGGATGATGGAAGGTAGCTTCTGAACCGGATGATTGAACGATTGAAGTAGGTTATCCCGGAGTAGTTCCCGTTATAGAATGTGAGAGATATATGTGTGACAGCATATATGAAATAAGGTGGTACCGCGGAGAATTCGCCCTTTACAGATGTAAAGGGCGTTTTTTGTATAGGCGACGAGCCAAAGTCCGGGCTTGCCCGAGACCTTGGCGACCGCTTACAATCCCGGAATGTGCCGTTTGGCACTTCCGGTGATTGTTGCCAAGCATGCGATAAAACAGTCCGGTGGACTGTTTTGAGTATCGGCGGCTGGTCAAAGTCGGGTTTGTCCGAAATTTTGGCGCGTGCAAAGTGCCAAGCCCCTCACTTATGAGGGGCGGAGAGTTGAAGTGGGCTTGCTCACTTTGTTCAATAAAATGAGGGAAAGCAAAGAAAGGAAAAAAGAATGAGCAAAGAACTGGCAAAGACATATGATCCGAAAGCGATCGAAGAAAAATTATATGAGAAGTGGTGTGAAAACAAATATTTTCACGCTGAGGTTGACAGGAGCAGAAAACCGTTTACAACGGTGATGCCGCCTCCGAACATTACCGGAAAACTTCATATGGGTCATGCGCTTGACAACACATTGCAGGATATCCTGATCCGTTATAAGAGAATGGAAGGCTACAATGCGTTATGGATTCCGGGAACGGACCATGCGGCTATCTCTACAGAAGTAAAAGTTACGAATCAGCTCAAAGAAGAAGGTATTGATAAGAAAGAACTTGGACGGGAAGGATTCCTTGAGCGTACATGGCAGTGGAAAGAAGAGTATGCCGGAACAATCGAGAATCAGCTTAAGAAGCTCGGTATTTCCTGCGACTGGGACAGAGAGCGTTTTACGATGGATGAGGGATGCTCGAAAGCGGTTGAAGAAGTATTTATCAAATTATATGAAAAAGGATATATTTACAAAGGATCAAGGATCATCAACTGGTGTCCGAAATGTAAGACATCTCTTTCAGATGCAGAGGTAGAGCATGAAGAGCAGGAAGGACATTTCTGGCATATCAAATATCCGATCGTAGGAACAGACCGTTTCCTTGAGATCGCGACAACGCGTCCGGAGACGCTTCTTGGAGATACGGCGATCGCGGTACATCCTGATGACGAGAGATATCAGGATATTATCGGCAAAAACGTGATCCTTCCGCTTGTAAACAGAGAGATCCCGATCGTGGCGGATTACTATGTAGACAAAGAGTTCGGAACAGGAGCGGTAAAGATCACTCCGGCACATGACCCGAATGACTTTGAAGTAGGAAAACGTCATGATCTGGAAGAGATCAATGTAATGAACGATGACGCTACGATCAATGAAAAGGGCGGAAAATACGCAGGTATGGAACGCTATGAGGCGAGAAAGGCAATCGTAAAAGATCTTGAAGAGCAGGGATATCTCGTGAAAGTTGTTCCGCATACACATGCAGTCGGAACACACGACCGATGCGGTACGACAGTTGAGCCGCTCATCAAACAGCAGTGGTTCGTGAAGATGGAAGAGCTTGCAAAACCGGCGATCGAGGCGCTCAAAAGCGGAGAATTAAAATTTGTGCCTGAACGTTTCGATAAGATTTATCTTCACTGGCTTGAAAATATCAAAGACTGGTGTATTTCCAGACAGATCTGGTGGGGACACAGAATTCCGGCATATTACTGTGACGAATGCGGAGAATTTGTCGTAGACAGACACGCTCCGGAGAAATGCCCGCATTGCGGATGCACGCATTTTACACAGGATGAAGATACGCTTGATACATGGTTTTCATCAGCGCTCTGGCCGTTCTCTACACTCGGCTGGCCTGATAAGACGGAAGATCTTGATTACTTCTATCCGACAGACGTGCTTGTGACAGGATACGACATCATTTTTTTCTGGGTGATCCGTATGGTATTCTCAGGATATGAGCATACAGGAAAATCTCCGTTCCACACAGTACTGATCCACGGACTTGTAAGAGATTCACAAGGCCGAAAGATGAGTAAGTCTTTAGGAAACGGAATCGATCCGCTGGAGATCATCGACAAGTACGGCGCGGACGCACTTCGTCTGACTCTTGTTACCGGAAATGCACCGGGAAATGACATGCGTTTCTATAATGAGAGAGTTGAGGCAAGCCGTAACTTTGCCAATAAAGTATGGAACGCATCCCGTTTCATTATGATGAATATGGATGAAAATATTATTGACGAACCGTCTCATGATCTGTTTACTCCGGCAGACAGATGGATCTTATCGGCTGCGAATACGCTTGCAAAAGACGTGACGGACAATATGGACAAATTTGAGCTTGGTATTGCGGTTCAGAAAGTATATGACTTTATATGGGATGAGTTCTGCGACTGGTATGTAGAGATGGCAAAATTCCGTATTTACCACAAAGAGGAAGCTCCGGAGGCCGCAAACTGCGCTCTCTGGGTATTGAAAACTGTGTTGGCTCAGGGATTGAAACTGCTTCACCCGTTTATGCCGTTTATAACAGAAGAGATTTACGGGGCGCTCGTTCCGGAGGAAGAGTCGCTTATGATGTCCGAGTGGCCGAAATACAAAGAAGAGTGGAATTTTGCGCAGGATGAGTTTGTCATGGAACGCGTGAAAGCGGTGACAAGAGGCATCCGAAACATCCGTGCGGAGATGGACGTTCCGAACAACCGTAAAACAAACGTATTCATCGTCAGCGAAAAAGAAGAACTGACAAAAGCGATTGAAGGATTTAAACAGTCGGTAATGCCGCTTATGTTGGCGTCCGACATCATCGTGCAGAGCACAAAAGAGGGAATAGAGGACAATGCGGTATCCATCGTAGTTCCTGATGCGGTCGTATATCTGCCGCTTGAGGATCTTGTGGATTTCGAGCAGGAAAAAGAGAGACTTACAAAGGAAGAAGAGAGACTGAACAAAGAGATCAAACGTGCGAAAGGAATGCTTGCAAACGAGAAGTTCGTAAGCAAAGCTCCGGAGGCAAAAGTTCAGGAAGAGAGGGACAAACTCGAGAAATACGAGCAGATGCTCGCACAAGTAAAGGAGAGAATGGTAGGTCTTGGCTAATATAAAAGGTTTTTTTACAAAAGTCAGAAATCTGAAAAAAGAAGATATTAAGGAACACTTTAAAAAGAGGAAAGAACGCAGGCAGATGATCTTGGAAAAACGGCGCAATGGAAAGTTCGCCAAGAAGATGCAGCCGGTTTATAAGTGGATGAACCGGCTGTCTGTTCCGCTTCAGTTTCTGCTTGCATGTATCATTAACTTTTTCATCGAAGTCATCTCAAGACTTTCGTTTGGAGAGGCGTGGGCGTATCTTACAAAAACGCCGCTTGTGTTTTTGTATAATTCATGCATGATATTCGTTACATTTACGATCGTTTATCTGGTGCGAAGGCGTGTGTTTACAAGAATATTGCTCAGCGTGTTCTGGCTGTTTTTGGGAATCTGCAACGGATATCTGCTGACGAAGCGTGTAACCCCCTTTAATGCACAAGATTTGAAAGTCCTTTCAGACGCATTGGAGTTGACGGGAAATTATTTTAACACGTTTGAGCTTATTATGATCATTATCGGTGTGACCGCTTTGATCGTATGGGTCGTTTCGATGTGGAAACGGGGCGGACAGTACACAGGAAAGATGCACCGCTGGATCGCGCTTGGCGGAGTTGTCGCTTCCTTTGTCGGCTGTATGGCGCTGACAAATCTGGCGATTGACAAACGTGTCATTTCTAATTACTTCGGAAACATTGCGTTTGCATATGAAGATTATGGATTTCCGTATTGCTTCTCGGCAAGTTTGTTTAATACAGGGATCAACGAGCCGACAGGATATGGCAAAGAGACGATGGAGAAGATCAACGAAGAAGAAAAACTGACGAAAAGTTCGACGGGAAGATCGGAAGAACAGCGTCCGAATATTATTTTCGTACAGCTTGAGTCGTTTTTCGATCCGACAGAGGTAGAGTGGCTTCGCTTCTCCGAAGATCCGATCCCGAATTTGAGAAAAATGTTCAGCGAATATTCAAGCGGATACTTTAAAGTGCCGTCAGTCGGCGCGGGAACGGCAAACACAGAATTTGAAGTTCTCACAGGAATGAGTATGCGTTTCTTCGGACCGGGAGAATACCCATATAAAACATATGCAAAGACTCGTACGTTAGAGAGCGCGGCGTCTGCCCTTAAAGGGCTTGGATACGGCGCCGAAGCTCTTCATAATAACGGAGGAAATTTCTACAGCCGCGCCCAGGTATTTAACAACATGGGATTTGATCATTACACAAGTAAGGAGTTTATGAATATACTCCAGACAACGCCGAAAGGATGGGCGACAGACGATATTCTCGTTCCGAATATTATGGAGTCTATGGATACGACCGAAGGGCAGGACTTTGTGTTTACAGTCAGCGTAGAAGGTCACGGAGAGTATCCGACAGAAAAAGTGTTGGAAGATCCGGAGATCGTTGTAAGCGGCGTGGAAGATGAAGGCGAAAGAAATGCATGGGAATATTATGTAAATCTTGTCCATGCAATGGATGAATTTGCCGGAGATCTCGTACGCGCCGTGGAGGAAAGAAACGAGCCGACTGTACTTGTGTTCTACGGCGATCATCTTCCGACGATGAATCTGGAAGCAAAAGACCTAAAGAGCAGATATCTGTACAATACAAATTATGTTATATGGGATAACATCGGGTTAGAGAAAAAGGACGGAAACGTAGCGGCATATCAGGTGATGGCAGATGTGTTTGAAAGACTGGATATCCATGCCGGAACAGTATTCAACTATCATCAGCAGCGCCGCCATACGAAAAATTATCTGGCAGACCTGGAACTGCTGCAGTACGATATCATGTACGGCGATCAGTACGTTTACGCAGAAGAAGGCTCTCCGATGAAAGAAGGCCATATGTATATGGGCGTAAAAGACGCCGTGATCTCACAGGTGACAGAACAATATAATAAAACATACAGTATTTACGGAGAGAATTTTACGAAACAAAGTAAAGTATTTATTAACGGGGAAAAGCAAAAGACGACGTTTTTAAATAACACCCGTCTGGATCTGAAAGAGTCAAAACTTTCCGACGGAGACACGATCATGGTAGCGCAGGTCGGATCGAGCAATACGACGTTTCGGACGACGAAGACGTATAAGTATAACGCCGGAACGCTGACCGAGATGCCGCCGGAAAAAGATGCGCCGGAAAACGGCAGACAGGCGTTTGTCGTTGAGAAGGAAGAAAAAGAAAAATGACATACAGTGAAGCAGTAGACTATATACTGGACATTCCCAAATTTACAAAAAAAAAATGATGCGGCACACACGAAAGCTTTTCTGAAAACGCTCGGAGATCCTCAGCGGAAAATGAGGATCATCCATGTGGCGGGAACAAACGGAAAAGGTTCTGTGTGCGCGTATCTGGACGGAATGCTCCGTTCGGAACAGAAACGAACGGGGCTTTTTACGTCTCCCCATCTTGTAAAGATCAACGAGAGGATCGTTATAGACGGACAGATGATTTCGGATGAAAGATTTCTCGAAGTATTTGAAGAAACGATGCAGGCAGTGGACAAGATGAAAGAAGCAGGGCTTTCTCATCCTACTTTTTTCGAGTTCCTTTTCGGTATGGCGGTGCTTGCATTTGCAGAAAGCGGCGTGGAATATGCCGTTCTTGAGACAGGACTGGGGGGAAGGCTTGACGCGACGAACGCCGTGGAATCTCCGGCGGCATCAGTGATCACTTCGATCGGTTTTGATCATGAACAGTATCTCGGAGATACGTTGGAGAAGATCGCATCTGAAAAAGCGGGCATTATCAAGCCTCATGTTCCCGTATATTATGCGCAGACGACGGGAGAAAGCGATTCGGTAATTGAAAAAGAAGCAAAAAAGCGCGGAAGTTTCTGTAAAAAAATAGGGAAAGATGCGTACGAAATTCTTGGAATCGAAGACAAACATATTGCATTTTCATGTTTGAATGATTATTATGGAACTACCACGTGGAAATTGAACAATATCGGTTTGTACCAGCCGCATAACGCATTGCTTGCGATGGAGGTGATGCGTGGTCTGTTCGGAGAAAACGGACATCCGCATTTATGGAAAGAGGCTCTTGAGGCGGTGAGATGGCGCGGAAGGATGGAAGAAGTTCTGCCCGGAGTATATGTGGATGGAGCACATAACATAAGCGCGGTCAAGGCGTTTGCAGAGACAGTGGAAAAGGCCGGGTTTGCAGATGCGGTTTTGTTTTCCGCGGTTCGGGATAAAGACTATGAAGAAATGATAAAATATCTCTGTGAGCATACAGAGGCGGCATGCTATATCGTGACGCAGATTGAAGACGCGAGGGGGACGCGGGCGGACGAACTGGGAGTAGTTTTTCGGAAGTACACCGACAAACCCGTCCGTGTGATCGGTTCGGTGAAGGATGCTTTTGAATATGCGGTGAGCAGCAGAAGAGGCGGCAATGTATACTGTCTTGGGTCGCTGTATCTGACCGGAATGATCGAGGGGTATCTCGGCAGCAGGGAAAACCAGATTCGGGGAGGTAGATAAAATGCTGGATTACGAAGAAGAATTAAAAAAATTCAAGCCAAGCCTTGAAGTGGATGATATTGAAAATGCGGTTTATCAGGAAGACTTGACGGATATGACCGATCTGTTAAAGCAGGTAATGGATCAGAAGAAGTAGAAAGATAATGGTGGGTATAAATGGAATATACGAAAAAGATCGTATATCAGTCAAACTACTGGTATAACGACGGTCTGAGAAAGGCGAAGATCCGCGATATGTCGGGAGCGATCATGTCTTTGCGGAAAAGTCTTCAGTTCAACAGGGAGAATATAGCCGCGAGAAATCTTCTCGGTCTCGTGTATTATGGGATCGGAGAAGTGCCGGAAGCTCTTGTGGAATGGATCATCAGCAAGAATTTAAAGTCCCGGGACAACATTGCGGATTATTACATTAAAAATGTTCAGTCGTCCGCCAAGGAGCTTGAGCAGATCGATCTTGCGATCAAGAAATACAATCAGTGTCTTACATATTGCAGACAAAACGGGGAGGATCTGGCGGCGATTCAGTTAAAACAGGTGATCGCGGCACATCCGACATTTTTAAAGGCGTATCAGCTTTTAACCTTGATCTATCTGCATACGGGGCAGTATTCTCAGGCGAGACAGACGATCAAGACGGCGAGAAAACTTGACACGACGAATGAGATCACTCTTTTGTATATGCATGAGCTGACAAAAAAGGGGAAAAAGAAAACAAAAGAAGAGAAAAAGAAAGAAGAAGCGGTTGAATACAGTTTTGGAAACGAGACGATCATACAGCCGAAGCATTCCAGATTCAGACAAGTTACGGCCCAGCTTGCGGTTGCCAATATCTTTATCGGAGCGGCGATCGGAGCGGCGATCATCTGGTTTCTTGTGGCGCCTGCCGTGAATCAGTCCAGATCTGAGCGGATGAACGATCAGATGAGAGAATACGCAGACGAGATCAAGTCGTTAGAAGCGCAGGTCAGCGCTCAGACGCGGACGCTTGACAATTACAGAGCTTCAGGCGAAGATGCGCAGGCGAATGCCGAGCTGGCACAAAAGACAGCGGAAGGCTATGAAAAACTGCTGAGTGTGGAAGGGCAGTTCCTTTCAAATGATTATGATGACGCCGCATTGGCAGATGCTCTTCTTGGGATTAGCAGAGACACGTTGAAACAGACAGGACAGGTCAAGTATGATGAGATAGCGGCTGCCGTTTATCCCGGAGCGTGTGAGGTGAAATTAGCAGAAGGAACACAGGCGCTGAATTCAGGTGATTATGCAGGGGCGATAGACCCCTTGTCTAAAGTTGTGCTCATGAACGAAGGATATAACGACGGGCAGGCGCTTTTGAATCTGGCGCAGGCTTATAAAGGAAGCGGAGATAACGAAAACGCGACAGTTTATTTCCAAAAAGTGATAGAAAAATACGCGGGTTCGGAATATGCCGCAGAAGCTCAGAGCGGACTTGATGAGATTACAAATGAAAATAATTAATACATTACGAAAGAAAAGGAGATGCCGGGAGGCATGTCCTTTTTTTGTATAGGCAACGAGCCAAAGTCCGGGCTTGCCCGAGACCTTGGCGACTGCTTACAATCCCGGAATGTGCCTTTTGGCACTTCCGGTGATTATATAGATTTTTGAATTTAAGATGCCGAAAAGGAGACGACGAAGCGATGGAATATCAGGTACAGGAAAATTGTCTGACGATTTATCTTCCGGCAGAAGTGGATCATCATAATGCGGAGGAGATGAAGCGTAAGGCAGATAAACTAATCGATCGAAATCACATTAAATACGTGATCTTTGATTTTGAAAATACAGATTTTATGGATAGTTCCGGTATCGGAGTTATTATGGGGCGATATAAAACGATTTCTCTGATCGGAGGAGAAGTGTGGGCGGTGCATACAAATGCACGCATCCGTAAAATACTGACTTTGTCAGGGGTGACAAAAATAATGCAGATCTATGAGGAGGAAGAAGAATGACACCTGCAAATGAAATGGAATTAAAGTTTGACAGCAGGTCGGCGAACGAAGGCTTTGCCCGCGTGGCGGTAGCGGCGTTTATGACGCAGTTGAATCCGACGGTAGAGGAGGTTGCAGATGTGAAAACCGCCGTGTCGGAAGCTGTGACAAACGTCATTATCCACGGATATGAAAAAGAAGTACGCAAAGTATATATCAAATGTATGATTGAAGAAAACATATTTACAGTGGAAGTGTGCGATCAGGGAAAAGGAATTGAGAATATCGAGGAGGCAATGTGTCCGATGTATACAACCAGACCGGATCAGGATCGGTCAGGTATGGGATTTGCGTTTATGGAGGCGTTTATGGACAGCGTGGAAGTAGAGTCTGAACTCGGGAAAGGAACGCGGGTGCGGATGAAAAAGGCAGTCGGAAAAGGCAGAGATATATGGACGACACAATCGCTTTGATCAGAAAGTCACACAGTGGGGATAAGGCGGCAAGAGAACAGCTTGTAAAAGAAAATGTCGGACTGGTGCACTGTGTCGTGAAACGTTTTCTTGAAAGGGGCGCGGAACGCGAAGACTTGTTCCAGATAGGGAGCATCGGCTTGCTTAAGGCGATCGATAAGTTTGATCTGACATATAATGTAAAGTTTTCTACTTATGCAGTTCCGCTTATTTCCGGGGAAATCAAGCGTTTTCTGCGGGATGACGGAATGATAAAAGTGAGTCGTTCGCTAAAAGAGATCGCTTATAAAAGCGTACAGGCAAGAGAACGTCTCATCAGTTCGCTGGGGCGCGATCCGACAATAGAAGAGTTATCAGAAGAAGTCGGAGTGGAAAGAGAAGAACTTGTACAGGCGATGGAGGCGGGATGCGAGATTGAATCCATTTACCGGCCGGTTCATCAAAAAGAAGGAAGCGAGATACGGCTTCTTGATAAATTAGAAGAAAAAGAGAAAAGAGAAGACAAGATCTTGGATCTGATCGTTCTCAAAGAACTTCTCGAGACACTGGATGAAGAAGAAAAACAGTTGATTTTTCTTCGGTATTTTGCTGATCGGACACAGAGCGACGTAGGAAAGATCATGGGAATTTCTCAGGTACAGGTGTCGAGATCCGAGAAACGGATCATTGAAAAATTAAGAAAAAAGGAGGAAGATAAAAGAATCGTATAAAATCCGGCAAAGGCAGCATACTACAGTAAAAAGAAGTGGATTTACTGAAAAATGCAGTGAAAAGGAGTCGGATCATATGATGGAAGATGGAAACGGACGAAAAAAAGTATGGATTTGTCTGTCGATTGTCGTGCTTGCGGCGGTTGTAATCGGAGCAGTGTATTACATGAATATGCCGAAGGAACACTCGGAAGAAGGATTTTTAATCCGGAGAGAAAGCGAGGACTGTGCGGATGGCATCAGGGAAAACGCTCTATATTAAAGGTGATAGAGATGTGGAGGTGACTAAGCCGGATGTAACACTTGCAGATCTGCTTTCTATGGAGTGCTCCGATCAGTCGCTTCTTCCGAAGCTTAAAACAATGAAAATATTGAAGTTTAAGAAAACGGGCAATCAAAGATGTGTGATTTCGGTGCTGAAAATAATCGCATGTATCCACGGCCAATATCCGGATATGGAAGTGCAGAATCTGGGAGAAACAGATATGATCGTAACATACGAAGATCAGAAAACACCGTCTTATGCATGGCATCTTACAAAAACTGCCTTTGTGACGGCTGTGACATTTTGCGGGGCGGCATTTTCGATCATGGCGTTTAATAACGATGTAGATGTAACGCAACTGTTTGATCAGATTTATCATCTTGTCACCGGAAATAAGCCGGGCGGCATAACGATTTTGGAAATCGCATATTCTGCCGGGCTTATGATCGGTATTTTGATCTTTTTCAATCATTTCGGGAAACGCCGTTTTACAGTAGACCCTACGCCGATGGAAGTGCAGATGCGGGTGTATGAAAACGATATTCAGACAACGCTTATTGAAAATGCGGCAAGAAAAGAAAAAGAGATCGATGTCGGAAAAGGAGGCGGTATTCATGGGACAGGCGGCTGAGGTGATCGTGGAACAGCTTGTGCTGGCTCTTGTCGGATTGAGTGCAGGGGCGGCTGTGGCAGGCGGCTTATTTTCTTTTATCGTGGAACTCGGAGTGATCGCTGATTTTGCCGATCGGACACACACGGGAGACAAATTGCTTTTCTATGAAACATGTGTGGCGCTTGGCGGAATAATCGGAAATATCGTTTTTCTTTTTTACTCTTTTGCGCCGAATGCGGTATCGTTTGCTTCTGCGTCTTTTGCGTCCGGGGCGGTACAAGTTCTGTTTGGGATTTTTGCCGGGATTTTTGTCGGATGCTGGTCGATGGCGCTTGCGGAGATATTAAATGTTTTTCCGATCTTTATGCGCCGCGCGCGAATCGTCAGATACGCGTCTGTTTTTGTGATCGGCGCAGCCATAGGAAAAGGATTGGGAGCAGGATTGTTTTTCTTAAAAGGCTGGTAGAAGATGAAAGACAAGGCGGGATTTCAACAGGAAAATTATCTTGAAAGAGGCAGGGTTTTGGACTATCATTAATCTTAGTATTCTGAAAACAGGAAGCCCCTTGGCTTCAGACAATGGTAGTTCACTGCAGAAAGTCTGTCATATAGGGTGTATGAGATATTGTTTGGAAGATGACGATAGATTTAAGACACGGAAAGGAACGAAAACAGTATGCTTCAGATAAAAGAAATATGTAAGGAATACCGGACGGGAAGTCTTGTTCAAAAAGCGCTTGATAAAGTGAGCCTGAATCTGCGTGATAATGAGTTCGTGGCGATTTTAGGACCAAGCGGTTCGGGGAAAACGACGCTGTTAAATGTCATCGGAGGATTGGACAGGTATGACGGCGGAGACTTGATCATAAACGGGATTTCGACGAAGAAATACAAAGACCGGGACTGGGATTCGTATCGGAATCACACGATCGGTTTTGTGTTTCAAAGTTATAATCTGATCCCTCATCAAACACTTTTGGCAAATGTGGAACTGGCGCTTACGATTTCGGGAGTAGGCAAAGCGCAGCGCAGAGAACGTGCGAGACAGGCGTTGGAGAAAGTTGGCTTAGGCGAGCAGATCCACAAGCGCCCGAGTCAGCTTTCCGGCGGACAGATGCAAAGAGTTGCCATTGCAAGAGCGCTTGTAAATAACCCGGATATCCTCCTTGCCGATGAACCCACAGGGGCGCTTGACAGCGAGACAAGTATTCAGGTGATGGAGCTTCTTAAAGAGGTTGCGCAGGACAGGCTTGTTGTTATGGTAACTCATAATCCCGAGCTGGCGCAGCAGTATGCTACAAGAATCGTTGAGTTAAAAGACGGAAAGATTCGTTCGGACAGCGATGCATTTTATGTGGATGAAGAAACGGCAGACGTTCCGGAACATAAAAATATGGGGAAATCATCCATGTCGTTTCTGACGGCGCTTTCACTTAGCTTTCATAATCTCAAGACGAAAAAAGCGAGAACATTATTGACTTCTTTTGCCGGATCGATCGGAATTATCGGCATTGCGCTTATTCTCTCTTTGTCCGCAGGAGTGAATGACTACATAAAAAATATAGAAAGAGAAACGCTTTCCCAATATCCGCTTCAGATCCAAAGTACAGGATTTGATTTTACTTCGATGATGACAGGCGGGGAAGATTCGGAAGAAGTAAAAGCGGTGTCTGCGGGAACGGGAACATCTTCAAAAGAGCGGCGGGAAAAAGAAAATATATGGGTGATCGACATGGTCACGAATATGTTTTCGACAATGGATTCAAATGATCTGGAATCTTTGAAAAAGTTTTTAGACAGTAAAGAAAGCCGGATCGATCAATACACAAATGCAGTTGAGTATTCTTATCAGGTTGTTCCGCAGATCTATGCGCAAGACGGAGAGAAAGTCCGTCAGGTACATCCGGACCGCTCTTTCGAGGCGGCAGGGCTTGGTTCGTCTGTCGGCTCAAACAGTCTGATGTCTTCGATGATGAGTACAGACGTCTTTTATCAGATGCCGGCAGATTCCGATCTGTATAAAGATCAGTACGATGTGAAAGCCGGCAGGTGGCCGAAATCATACAATGAATGCGTGCTTGTGCTGACGTCCGGCGGAGGTATGAGCGACCTTTTGCTGTACACGCTGGGCTTAAGAGATCCGTTGGAGCTGGAAGAGATGGTTGCGGGATTCGTCGAGGAAGAGCAGATCGAAGTTCCGAAAGATTCAACTGTCTATACATATGATGATATTCTCGGAAAAGAGTTTAAACTGGTAAACAGTGCGGATTACTATGAGTATGACAACAGTTATCATGTGTGGAAAGATCGTTCGGGAGATCAGACGTACATGGACAAAGTTGTGAAAAATGCCGAGCCGATCCGGATCGTCGGCATCGTTCAGCCTGTAAAAGATGCAAACGGAGCAGCTTTGATGTCAGGCATCAATTATCCCGCTTCATTGACAAAACATGTCGCAGAAGAAGCGGAAAACTCAAAAATAGTCAAAGATCAGAAGGCAGATCCGAAACGAAACGTTCTTACAGGGGAACATTTCGGGACAGAAAATGTAAAGGGCAACGTTAATATGGATTCTCTGATTACGATCGACGAACAAAAACTTGCCCGGGCATTTGCATTTGATCAAAATGCCTTTTCGGGAATGCAAAAAACGGATGGTCTTTCTGAGATTTTCCGTTCTGCCGGAAGTTCAGTCAATCTTTCGGGAATGTTAGATCTAAGTAAGATTCAAGTTCAGCTTCCCGAACTGCCGCAGATGAATCTGGAAGAATTGCTGGGAGACCTTGATCTTACAGTTTCGCCGGAAGGATTTTTGCCGCTGGCAGAAAGCCTGACAGAAGGGTACGCAGAATATGCGGCCGCGCATCCGGAGGCGGACTATTCTGCGCTTGCACAACAGTTCGGACAATACCTTGGAACGCCAAAAGCGCAGGAAATCATACGAAGAAATATCAGTGAGATCATCCAGTCGGGCGGCGGGATGTCCGTGACGATGGAACAGCTTCAGGCAATGGTGAAAGAAATAGCGGAAGGATACGGAAAATTTATCGTTGAAAACGGCTATCAGGATCCGTCTAAGTTTGATGAATATTTGGCGGAATATATGCAGACAGAAGAAGCGAAAGCGATATTGAACCGATATGCAAATGAGATTTTCGGAGGTATTGCAGGTAATGTTCAGATTACCGCAGAACAGCTTCAGAAGCTTTCAAAAGAGCTCACGGAAGGGTATCTTCTCTATGTGGCGGAAAACGGGCTGGCTGATCCGACAAAGATCGGAGAGCATTTTATTGCATATTTAAAAACGGAAGACGGACGGCAAAGACTGTCTGACGGGATGAAAGGAATCGTAGACGCGGACAGTCTGGAACAGCAGATCACAGACGCGTTCGGTTCTTATATGAAAGGCGCGGTTTCCTCTTATGCGGGAGCCGTAGGAACAGCGGTTGAGAGGCAGATCACATCGGCTATGGAGCAGGTTATGAATCAGATGGCAGAAGGACTGCAGTTTTCTGTAGGACAGGCAATGACACAGATCGGAAGCAGTCTGCAAAATGCTATGCATGTAGATGAAGATGCGTTTGCCGAGGCGTTTCAGATGAATATGACAGGAGAGGAACTGGCAGAACTGATGATGTCTATGGGAGCAGCGAAAAATGCGACGTATGACAATAATCTCAAACAGTTAGGTTATGTTGATTTCGCTGTGCCGACTACGATTTCGATCTATCCGAAAGATTTTGAAAGCAAAGAAGAAGTCGTCAGAATTCTTGATGATTATAACAGAAAAATGGAAGAACAAGGAAAAGAAGAACAGGTTATCACATATACGGATATGGTCGGCGCGCTGATGTCGTCTGTGACACAGATCATAGACGTTATCAGTTATGTGCTCGTTGCGTTTGTAGCGATTTCCCTTATCGTATCATCGATCATGATCGGTGTGATCACCTATATCAGTGTTCTTGAGCGAAAGAAAGAAATCGGGATACTGCGCGCAATCGGAGCTTCTAAAAGTAATATTTCACAAGTATTTAATGCCGAGACGTTTATTATCGGTTTGTGTGCGGGCGTGATCGGGATCGGGATAACGCTTCTGCTTTTGATCCCGGGAAATGCTCTGATCCATCATTTGGCAGGAACGAATGACGTAAGTGCGGTTCTTCCGGTAATTCCGGCGATCATACTTATTATTCTCAGCGTAATACTGACGCTGCTCGGAGGACTGCTTCCGTCTAAAAAAGCTGCGAAAAGTGATCCTGTAACTGCCCTTCGGACAGAATAATTTCTTGCATAAGCAATCAAGACAGATAACCAATGCTTGCGGCTGTGTATGTATAGAAAATCTTGATATGAACTATAAAAGCGATGGAGAAGTGATTTTTGATTATGGAAAATAAAATTGTCATACAGAATTTTGGACCGGTAAAAGAGGCACAGATTAATTTGAATAAAAAATTTCAGATATTTATAGGCGCTCAGGCTTCCGGTAAAAGCACAATTTGCAAGGTGGTATATTTTGTTCAAAATATAGAAGAAAATATATCTTTTGTCTAAAGAACGGATGCCATATTACAAAAAGAAATACCGATAAGATATGAGGTGGAAGAAAAATGAAAAATTTAATCTTTAGTTTAAATGCGACAGTACCGGTTTTCCTGTTAATGGCGCTTGGGTTTCTCTTTCGGAAACTCGGATGGCTCGACGAAGTATTTGCATCGAAAATGAATCAGTTCGTCTTTCTTGTGCCGCTTCCGCTTCTTGTGTTTGAAGATCTTGCATCTGTCGATTTTCAGAAAGTGTGGAATTTAAAATTCGTTTTATTTTGTTTCTTCGTGACTCTTGCAAGCATTGCTCTTGCCGGTATACTTTCGTTATTATGGAAGAACAGGGGAATAAGAGGAGAGTTTATACAGGCGTCATACAGAAGCAGCGCGGCGCTTCTTGGGATCGCATTCATCCAAAATATATACGGAGATGCGGGTCTGGCGCCTCTTATGATCATCGGAAGCGTGCCGTTATATAACATGATGGCAGTCGTCGTCCTGTCCTTCTTTCAGCCGGAACAAAGAAAACGAGATAAGTTGTTATGGAAAAAGACGCTGAAAGGGATCGTGACCAATCCAATCATAATCGGCATAGCCGCAGGTCTTTTCTGGTCGGCGCTTCGGATACCGATGCCGTATGTAATAGAAAAAACAGTGTCAAATATAGGCGCTGTCGCGACGCCTCTTGGATTGATGGCGCTCGGCGCTTCTTTTGATGTTCAAAAAGCGCTTGGAAAGATCAAACCTGTCATTGCTGCCTGTATGTTGAAGCTTGTCGGATTTACAGCGGTGTTTCTGCCTTTTGCGGTGATGCTCGGATTTCGCAGAGAAGAATTGATCGCGATTCTCGTCATGCTTGGATCGGCGACAACAGTAAGCTGCTATGTTATGGCAAAAAATATGGGACATGAAGGCACGCTGACGTCAGGCGTCGTCATGCTGACTACAGTATTCAGTGCGTTTACATTAACAGGGTGGCTGTTCATTTTAAAAAGTATGAATTTGGTATGAATAAGAATGGTTTCCTTATAAAGTGAAACTTCGTATCCGCTTCTCTTTGGAAAACCTGAAGTTGGTCTCATACAGTATAAAATTATCTGTGTGAGATTAGGAGCGCATTGCATCAGTTGTGTTTTGTGTACAAAACTCACATAAAACAAACGAAAATAGGCACATATTATTACGGGAAATCATAAAAAATTCCGTTTTTACTCTAATCTATAAGGAAAAATGCATAAAAAACTTTAAAAAAAATTAATTTATGATAGAATATAAACAATACTGGTCTTTCGTGGGAGGAGAAAAACCAAAAGACAGTTTAGCAATAGCAGAAAAAACAGTATCGTAGAATGGAGAAAAAGTATGAAAAAGAAAATGTGGAGGACGGGGTTGTGCGGATTGACAGCGTGCAGCATGTTGTTCACTATGCCGGCGTTGGCATGGGCGGCAGATGAACCCCAAAACACGAACATTGATAACGGACTCATTGCGTATTATGACTTTGAGAATGTGAATGAGAAGAAAGTCCCGAATGTACAAGGTGAGGAGAAATATGCGGGAACATTGTCAGGAGATAATGTTTCGGTTGAGGACGGTACACTTTTTGGAAAATCTCTGAAGTTTACAGAGGGCACACAGGGTGTGATGACCATTCCTCAGATTATGAATACAGGGGAGAAAAGCTATTCTGTTTCTATGTGGTTTAAGTATGATACAACTACAGACAGAGGGGGCAAAAAAACAGTTCTTCTGCAGCAGAATGGAGCTGGACGTACGTTCTTACAGTTTACGAGTGATAACAAGTATGCAACATATGTAAATCAGACAGATGTGTTTAGTGACAAGACATTTGATGCAAAACAATGGCAGCACGTAACGATTACATATGATACAGATACGAAAAAAGTTACGTTTTATGTAAATGGTGAGTCTGACGGGGAAAAAGCAGCAGGTAATGCGGAGACGAATGCGTTGACAGATCTTCTGATCGGGCGTCATAAAAATGCAGGAAATGACCCACTTTCTATGAGAGGTCTTGTGGACGAAATCCGTGTATATGATAAAGTTCTCACAGCAGAAGAGGCAAAAGCTGTTTATGAATCAAAAGCAGGAGCAATGCTCTTCCCACAGTTACAGGAAACTCTTAAAGAGGCGAAAGCATTAGATGAATCGGGAAGTTTGGGCGCAGAAGTAGAAGAAGCGAAAGTTTTGAAAGAAGCGATTACAGAAGCGGAAAAATTAACTTCTCAAAGTCCGTTGTCTGAAATATCCGAGATGATTGAAACTCTTGAAGAAGCAATGAAGAATTATCGTGCTGAGGTCGGAGTTGTACTTACAGTTTCTCCGACAAAAGAGGAGCGCTCTATTGACAGAGGAACAATAGGTATCAACCACCGTTATGCGTTCAACGGATATGGTTCTTTTGACAGCACGACAATGAAAATGAAAGATGAGTTTACAGAGCTTTACAAAGATGCGGGATTTGGTTCTATCCGTTATCCGGGAGGAACGATCTCGAACCTGTTCCGTTGGAAAGATACGATTGGGGATAAAGAAGACCGTGTAAATCAGATCCATGGCTTTTACAACAATCCGAATCAGGGTGGAATCGCTCCGAACTTCGGTTTGACAGAAGTTGCTGATTTTGCATATCGTGATGACGTTCAGTCAGAGATTGTTTATGTATACGGTTTCGGACGTGGTTCGGCACAGGATGCTGCAGATCTTGTAGAGTATTTGAACGCTCCGGCAGGAAGTAATCCGGGCGGTGGTGTTGCATGGGCAGATATCCGAAAAGAAAACGGACATGCAGAGCCGTACAACGTACGTTACTTTGAGATTGGAAATGAAAATAATCAACCGGGTACTGATGGAACAACATCTCAGCAGTATTGGATGATAGGAACGCAGGATGCCGAAAAAGCGTATGTAGAAGGTGGAGTTGCAAGCTTTACAAAACAGTATGCGGTGAAAAAAGATGACTGGAATAAGGCAGCATCTGTCAGTGACGGAACTGCAAATCAGGTTCGTTACATGCGTTATGCAAACCCGAATCCGATGACAGGAAAAGATGGAAAGACATTGGTTGAGAACTTTGAAGCTGTTCAAAAAGGAAGCGTTGAAGTATGGGTAGGCACTGACGGTGAAGGAAACAATCATAAATGGGAGGTTGTAGAAAGTCTTGACAACGCAGGAGCGAATGACCAGAAAGTGACAATCGACTACAGAGACGGATCAATCCACTTCGGAGACGGAACACATGGTAAAATCCCGGCGAAGGGACAACAAATCTATGTAACATATAAAGTTAAAAGAGACGGATTTGTAGCTGTTTCTAAAGCGATGAAAGATATGACGGCAGAGATTAACGAAATCAATGCTAAAAGCGGAAGTGCAGAAAAGGCATCCTGCTATGTATACTCCAGTTGGGAAACAAAAGGTTTTATTGATAAGATGGCAGCAGGTAACTGGAACAATTATTATGATGGTCTGACAATTCATCCATATTGTGGAGATCCGGGTGCGGATCAGGACAAAGGTGCGTTTTATGACTCGGCAATGCGTCTTGCGGAAAATGTAGGTATTCAGAAAGTTAAAAATTATGTAAACATGCTTCCGCAAGGAAAAGTTCCGGTTATATCTGAGTATGGTATTTTCAGATCTACATCGCCGCTTCTTCGTTCTCAGACACATGCAGTATATATTGCAAAAGTGCTTATGGAGTACGTTCGTCTCGGTAGTCCGTACATCCAGAAACACTGTCTTGTAGACTGGTATAGTAGTGGTGCAGACTCACTTGGACCTACACAGCAGGCGGTTATCCAGGCAGTACCGCAGACGGGCGCTAATCAGGGAACAGGAGAAGGGAACTTCCGTTTCTTCTCAACACCTTCAGCAAAAGTGTTCGAGTTATTCTCTAACTCATTTGCAAAAGGAACGAAAGTAGTCGGAACAGAGTTTGAACACGTAGAAACATTGGCAAACGGAACAAAAGCATATTCCGCAATCGCAAGTAAAGGTGATGACGGAACGTTGTATGTAACTGTAGTAAATACAGACCGTGAAAATGATAAGAAACTTCGCGTGAAAGTAGACGGCGTAGATCTGACAGGAAAAACAGTAGAAGTACAGACGCTCGCGGGTGAAAGCTTCGTTGATGAAAACAGCTTGGCAGAGCCGGATAAAGTAACGATTGAAAACTCAACAGTTACGGCAGAAGGCACAGATCTTGAGCTGACGGCAAAAGCACACTCCGTAATGTCAATTACAGTGAAAGAAAAAGTGGATCCGCCTGCACCGGAGACATATACAGTAACAGCAAAAGCAAACAATACGGACATGGGAACTGTAACGATTGACCCTGTAAAAGATAAATACAATGCAGGCGAAAAAGTAACAGCAACAGCGACAGCAAAAGAAGGATATGAGTTTGTAAACTGGACAGTAGCCGGTCAAGAAGTTTCTACAAAAACTACATATGAACTTACAGTAGAAAAGAACACAGAACTGACAGCTAACTTTAAAGCAAAAGCTCCGGTAGAAGAGAAGTTTACAGTAACAGCGAGAGTAAACGACTCTAAGATGGGAGAGGCGAAAATTGATCCTGACAAAGCAGAATATGTTAAGGGAGAGAAAGTAAAAGCCATAGCGACAGCAAAAGAAGGCTATGAGTTTGTAAACTGGACAGTAGCCGGTCAAGAAGTTTCTACAAAAACTACATATGAACTTACAGTAGAAAAGAACACAGAACTGACAGCTAACTTTAAAGCAAAAGCTCCGGTAGAAGAGAAGTTTACAGTAACAGCAAAAGTAAATGACTCTAAGATGGGAACAGTAAAACTTGATCCTGACAAAGCAGAATATGCTAAGGGAGAGAAAGTAACGGCAACAGCAACGGCAAAAGAAGGCTATGAGTTTGTGAACTGGACAGTAGCTGGTAAAGCGGTTTCTACAGAAGCTACATATGAATTTACAGTAGATAAGAACGTAGAACTGACAGCGAACTTCAAAGAGACAGAAAAGCCGGTAGAGAAGTTTACAGTAACAGCAAAAGTAAATGACTCTAAGATGGGAACAGTAAAACTTGATCCTGACAAAGCAGAATATGCTAAGGGAGAGAAAGTAACGGCAACAGCAACGGCAAAAGAAGGCTATGAGTTTGTGAACTGGACAGTAGAAGGGAAAGCGGTTTCTACAGAAACTACATATGAATTCTTAGTAGATAAGAACGTAGAACTGACAGCGAACTTCAAAAAGACAGAAAAACCGGTAGAGAAGGTTACAATAACAGTAAAAGCAAACGACTCTAAGATGGGAACGGTAAAACTTGATCCTGCAAAAGAAAGCTATGAAAACGGCGAAATTGTAACAGCGATTGCGACAGCAAAAGAAGGATACAAGTTTGTGAACTGGACAGTAGCCGGCAAAGTAGTTTCTGATAAAGCAGAGTACAAGTTTAAGGTTGACAGAGCAGCGGAGCTGCAAGCAAACTTTGTAAAAGTGTCAGAAGATCCGAAACCGGAGAATCCGAAGGATGAGGATAAAGCAGTTCAGACAGGAGACAACGGCGTATCACCGATCATTCCGCTTGCAGGGTTGATGTTAGCGGCAGGAGCGGCAGTCGTAGCTCTTCGCAAAAAAGAAGACTAATCTGAATATTTGAACAGTCTGAAAAACAGATCGGATAGCATAAAGATTGTCTTGATAAAAAGCAAAAAATGAAACAAAACCAGAGGCGCCGCGCTATGCGGCGTCTCTTTCTGTATAACGAATGGCGCGGGCTGAACTGCTACATATTTATAATCAGGTATCAAATAAAGATAGGAAAAGAAATAAAAATCGGTTATAATAAGTATAAGAAGGTTGACTGGTGGAGCAAATAAAAATGGATAGATATTTGAAATGAATGCTTATGAACGATTGATTTCGTGGAATAAAGGATAATGTTCATAAAATACAAATTTAAGGTATTGGAAAGTATGATTTTTAATAATAGAGAGTTGGTAAAAGAGGTGGTATATCTATGACAACAAGAGAGTTAGTGAGTCAATATGTTGAAGTGCTCTGTAAAATATACGGAAAACATTTGAAAACAGTTATTCTGTATGGTTCTTATGCAAGGGGCGATTATACAAAGGACTCGGATATAGATATTATGGTGCTTTTGGATTTAAGTGATATAGACATTAAAAAGTATCGTCATGAGTTATCTAGTGCAACCTATGATTTTAATATGGATTATGATGTAGATATTAAGCCGATAGCAAAGAATCAAGAGCATTTTAATAAGTGGGTAGAAGTGTATCCGTTTTATTCAAATGTGGCAAGTGAGGGGGTAAAGTTATTTGACGCAGCATAATGAAAAAGGTACAAGGCGAGATTTGGTTCTATATAGGTTGGAAGTTGCTAAAAGTGATATAAAATCAGCAAAAATTCTTTTAGATGCAGGAGAATGCAGGGGAGCGAATAACAGAGCCTATTATGGAATTTATCATGCTATTTCAGCTATTCATGCTTTAGATGGAAACGCATATAAGAGGCATAAGGATGCCCTTGCAAATTTTAATAAAAATTATATCAAGACAGAAATCTTCCCAAGAATTTTGGGAAGGAAAATTGCTGAGGCTGAAGAAATACGACATGCCAGCGATTATGATGACTTCTATATAGCGACTAGAGAAGAAGCTGAGGAACAAATTGACACAGCAGTAGAATTGGTTGAAAAAATAGAAGAATACGTCTTGAAAGAGATGGGATAATCGTTTTTGTATCATTCATGAAATATCTATGGAGATTTTTGAAGAGCAAAATGCATTGTGGGTATTGGAAGATACTGATATATATAAATATAGACTTATAGAATTGTGACAAAATAATATATTATTATCCTACACAGAAAGTGATATCGTTTGCATAAGCGCGGAGGTATCACTTTTTCGTTTGTGTTATAATCTGATATATAAAAATAAGAATAAAGAAAAGGAGACTGTTGCTATGAGATACATAGAAGAAAGGTGTTTTGATATGAAAGAAAACAAACGAACAATTTCTGTAGATTAACTTCTTTTTTGTAAAGATTGTGAAAATGAAACACTGTTTCTACATACGAAAAGACTCTATGCAGACAACGAAGAATATCTCTGTTATCCTCTAAACATTCTATTGTGAAATTACAGTGCAAATTGTCCGTAAAATGTGTTACACTTCTAATACAGCAAAAAATAGCTTTTGATTTATCACCGCAGGCTGATCGGTTTCTATAATGGCAGAACGATGAGCGCGGCGGAGCTGATAGGCTGATTTTTGTATGCTGTGTTGATATAGGAGGGAACGACTGTGGAAGCGTATACAAGTTTTGCGTATGTTTATGATACATTTATGGATAATGTTCCTTATGGCGAATGGGCGAGGCACATCCGCGAGAAGCTTTGCGAACATGGCGTGACAGACGGGATCGTGCTCGACCTCGGATGCGGAACAGGAACGATGACGGAACGGCTTGCCGGATATGGATACGATATGATAGGGGTCGATAATTCGGAGGAAATGTTAGAACTTGCGATGGAAAAGAAAACGGAGTCAGGATATGATATCCTCTATCTGCTTCAGGATATGCGCGGGTTTGAGCTGTACGGAACCGTTCGGGCGGTCGTAAGCGTCTGCGATTCCGTTAACTATATAACAGAACCAGACGAACTGGAAGAAGTCTTCCGACTTGTAAACAATTACCTTGATCCGAAAGGGATTTTTTTATTTGACTTCAATACTGTTCACAAATACCGCGATGTGATCGGTGACAGTACGATCGCGGAAGACCGCGGCGTGTGCAGCTTTATTTGGGATAACAGATACTATGAGAAAGAACAGATCAACGAGTACGATCTGACGCTGTTTATCGCGGAAGATTTTAACCCTATGGAAAATGCATATGTCTCAGAAAGAACGGCAGATTCGGAAGATGCTCTGCTTTCAGAAGAAGGAGCGGGTGACTTGGAAGATACTATGTTTTCAGAAGAAGAGGGTGGCGAAAACGGAAGTTTATATCGGAGATATACGGAGACGCATTATCAAAGAGGGTATACGCTTGCCGAGATACAAGAACTTCTGGAACGTGCAGGTCTTGTATTTATAGAGGCTTACGATGCGGATACGAAAGAGACGCCGAACGATACGAGCGAGAGGATATGCGTGATCGCCCGTGAAAACGGAAAATAAACAGAATGAGTAATAATAAAATAACGATAAATTCATGATAAATAAACAGAGCAAGCGACAAAAAGAAAATAGAATGAAGTAATGATAAAATAAAACAGAACAGGAGAAAGAGTGATGAAAGATTATATTGTAAGAGCATCTGCGGCGAATGCACAGATTCGCGCATTTGCGGCAGTGACAACAGAACTGACAGAGGAGGCTCGCAAGCGTCATGAGACAAGTCCTGTCGCAACGGCGGCTCTCGGAAGACTGCTCACAGGCGGAGCAATGATGGGAAGCATGATGAAAAATGACACAGATATGCTGACGATACAGATCAAATGTTCCGGTCCGATCGGAGGTCTTACAGTGACAGCGGACAGCAAAGGGAATGTCAAAGGTTATGTTCATGAACCGAATGTGATTCTTCCTCCGAAAAACGGAAAACTCGATGTAGGCGGAGCGCTCGGACAGGGCGTAATGACGGTGATAAAAGACATGGGGCTTAAAGAGCCGTATTCAGGACAGACGATTCTTCAGACAGGGGAAATCGCGGAAGATCTGACGTATTATTTCGCTACGTCAGAACAGGTTCCGTCTTCCGTAGGGTTGGGCGTTCTCATGGAAAAAGACAATACGGTGCGCTGTGCAGGCGGATTCATTGTGCAGGTAATGCCGTTTATCGAAGATGAAGTGTTGAACAAACTGGAAGAAAATATTCAGAACATCCGATCTGTAACTTCTATGCTCGATCATGGACATACGCCGGAAGAAATGCTTGCGCAAGTATTAGAAGGACTTGATCTTGAGATTACAGATACGATGCCTGCAAAATTTTATTGCAACTGTTCAAAGAAGCGGATCGAAAAGGCAATTATCAGCATCGGTAAAAAAGATATTCAGTCAATGATCGATGATGGAAAAGATATCGAAGTAAAATGTCATTTCTGTAATGAAGCATATAATTACACTGTAGACGAGCTGAAAGAATTACTGAAAAAAAGCAGATAAGGCAGAAAATCAGGCAAAACAGTTATTACGGATGAAGATAGAAAATAGAGTAAGACGGCTTGTGCCGATGATGGGGAAACCAGAAAAGCCGGGAGCGGAAAGGTGGAGTTAAAGATGAGACATGGTTTTGTGAAAGTAGCGGCTGCCACGCCTGATATTCGAGTGGCAGATGTGGAATATAATACAGAACAGATATGCAGGGCGATCGATCAGGCATATGAAAAAGGGGCGAAGATCGTCGCATTTCCCGAATTATGCGTAACAGGATATACATGCGGAGATCTTTTTACGCAGAACGTTTTGCTGAACGCGGCATACGGCGCAGTGAAAAAGATTGCAGGGCATACAAAAGGCAAAAACATTCTGGCGTTTGTAGGAATGCCGCTTACAGAAGGCGGGAAACTTTATAACACGGCGGCGGCAGTCAACGATGGAAAAGTGATCGGATTTACAACGAAAACATTTCTTCCCAATTACGGAGAGTTTTACGAGATGCGTCAATTCACTCCGGGACCGGACAGTGTGAGGTGGATTCAGTTTGACGGAGAAAAGGTTCCTTTCGGGCCGAAGATCCTGTTTCAGGATGATGAGACGGCGGATCTTATAGTAGGCGCGGAAATATGCGAAGACGTCTGGTCTCCTGTTCCTCCGAGTATTGAGGAGGCTTTGGCAGGAGCGACGATCATTGTCAACTGTTCTGCAAGTGACGAAACGGTCGGAAAAGGAAGTTACAGAACCCGTCTGATCGCAGGTCAGTCCGCGCGCCTGATCGCGGGATATGTCTATGCGAACGCGGGAGAAGGAGAGTCAACGACGGATCTCGTTTTCGGAGGACATAATATCATTGCGGAAGACGGAACGATCCTCCGGCAGTCAGAACGTTATAAAAACGAGATCATTTATTCAGAGATCGATCTTGAAAAAATTGTAGGAGAGAGACGTAAAAATACGACGTTTTCACCGGAAAAGCTAAATTGCGGTTGTCCGGTAGTTGTGCCGTTTCATGTGGGAATATGCGATACTGTTCTTACGAGAAACTTTTCACAGCATCCGTTCGTGCCGTCTGACGAGGCGGCGCGAGCGCATATTTGTGACGAAATCTTGACAATTCAGGCAATGGGTCTGAAAAAAAGGTTGTCGCATACGAATGCAAAATCAGCGGTTGTCGGCATTTCGGGCGGTCTGGATTCTACATTGGCTCTGCTTGTCACGGCAAAGGCGTTCGATATGCTGGGACGGGATAAAAAAGAGATTATTGCGGTTACGATGCCGTGCTTTGGGACAACAGACCGCACATATAATAATGCGTGTGAGATGACGAGACAGACCGGAGCGACGTTGATTGAAGTGCCGATCGGAGAAGCGGTGAACGTTCATTTCAGAGATATCGGACATGATCCCGATGTGCATGATGTAACTTATGAAAATGCACAGGCAAGAGAGCGGACTCAGGTGCTTATGGATATTGCGAATCGGGAAGCCGGTATGGTGATCGGAACAGGCGATATGTCGGAGCTTGCTTTAGGGTGGGCGACATATAACGGAGATCACATGTCTATGTACGGCGTCAATGCGTCTGTACCGAAAACGCTTGTGCGTCATCTTGTTCAGCATGCGGCGGATACAACAGAAAATGAATCATTAAGACAGGTGCTTTATGATGTGCTTGATACGCCTGTAAGTCCTGAACTTCTTCCGCCGAAAGACGGAGACATAGCACAGAAAACAGAAGATCTTGTCGGACCGTACGAACTGCATGACTTTTACCTTTATTATATGCTCCGCTTCGGTTTCTCACCGGAGAAAATTTTTACTTTGGCGGTGAATGCGTTTGCAGGCGTTTATGAAAAAGAGACGATTTTGAAATGGCTGAAAATATTTTATCGTAGATTTTTCTCGCAGCAGTTCAAACGTTCTTGTCTGCCGGACGGACCGAAAGTCGGAAGCGTAGCTCTTTCGCCGCGAGGCGACTGGAGAATGCCAAGCGACGCATGCGCGGCGTTATGGCTGAAAGAGTTGGAACAACTGCAATAACTGTAAATAACAGGAATAACCGGAAACAACAAGGATAGATAGAAACAACAGGAATCATCGGAACATCTCTTTGGGAAACGAGGTGTTGACGGAACTGTTATATAAAATGAGTGGGAAAGTGTGAGAATATATGAAACTGATCAAGACAGAAGAAGCGGTCGGAAGTGTACTCTGCCATGACATTACACAAATCATTCCCGGCGTTGTAAAAGACGCAGTTTTCCGAAAAGGGCATGTGGTAACGCAAGAGGATATTCCGGTACTGCTCTCGGTTGGAAAAGAGCATCTGTATGTATGGGAGAAACAAGAAGGAATGCTTCATGAAAACGAGGCGGCGGAAGTTTTAAGACGAGTATGTCAGGGGAGATTTCTGAAAGCGTCAAAGCCGAAAGAAGGGAAGATTGAGCTGACGGCGGAAACAGACGGATTGCTTAAAGTTGATAAAGAAAAACTGAACGCGGTAAATGGGTTAGGACAAATCGTGATCGCATCACGCCACGGGAATTTTCCTGTGAAAAAAGGAGACAAGGTCGCAGGAATGCGTGTCGTACCTCTCGTGATCGAAGAAGAAAAGATGGAACAGGTTAACCGGATGTGCGGAAACGAACCGATTTTTACGATTCTGCCGTTTTGTCAGATGAAAGCGGCGGTCGTGACAACCGGAAGCGAAGTGTATCACGGAAGGATCGAAGATAAATTTACTCCTGTTGTAAAAGAAAAACTAAGAGAGTGCGGTATGGAAGTAATCGGCGATACTCTTTGCAGTGACGATGCCGATATGGTTACAGAAGCTGTGAAAAAGTGGATCGAACAGGGGGCGGAACTGGTTGTCTGCACCGGAGGAATGAGCGTTGATCCTGATGACCGTACACCTCTTGCAATCCGAAATGCGGCAGATGAAGTGATCACTTATGGAGCTCCGGTTTTACCCGGCGCGATGTTTATGCTCGCATATGCAGGAAAAGTTCCGATCATGGGACTCCCCGGATGCGTAATGTATGCAAAACGGACGATATTCGATCTGATACTGCCGAGAATTGCGGCTGGGGAACGGCTGAAAGCAGAAGATTTTACCGCGCTCGGAGAAGGCGGTTTGTGTTTGAACTGTCCGGTGTGTACTTTCCCGAACTGCAGTTTCGGAAAATAGGAAGAAAAATAAATCATAAAAGGAATGAGAGGAAAATTTTCGGAGGTAGTAAAATGAGAACCGGTATACAGGAAGAATTAGAATTGTATATGAGTAAATCTGTGGCGCAGGCATCAAACAGAGAGATTTATGAAGCGTTGCTTTTGTTTGTGCAGAAACTGGCGGCAGGAAAAGAAAGAGCTGCAGGGAAAAAGAAGCTTTATTACATTTCGGCAGAGTTTTTGATCGGAAAACTGTTGTCAAACAATATGATCAATCTCGGTATTTATGATGAAGTAAAAGAAATGCTCTTTCAAAACGGAAAAGATATATGTCAGATCGAGGAGGTTGAGCCGGAGCCATCTCTTGGAAACGGAGGGCTTGGGAGACTGGCGGCATGTTTTCTTGATTCGATCGCAACACTCGGACTGCCCGGAGACGGGATCGGACTGAATTATCACCTCGGCCTGTTCAAACAGGAGTTTAAAGACCATCTTCAAAAAGAGCTTCCGAATCCGTGGATTGAGAAACAGTCATGGCTGACAAAAACGGATGTTGTCTATCCGGTTTCTTTCAGAGGATTGAAAGTTAATGCAAGAATGTACGATATCGCAGTGACGGGATATCATGATCAGACAAACAAACTGCACCTTTTTGACATCGATTCTGTTGATGAGGGAATCGTGGAAGACGGAATTCATTTTGATAAAGAAGATATCGCAAAAAATCTGACGTTGTTTTTATATCCTGATGACAGCGATGAAAAAGGAAGGCTTCTGCGCATTTATCAGCAGTATTTCATGGTAAGCAGCGCCGCACAGATGATCTTGGATGAATGTGTGCAAAAAGGAAGTACATTGTATGATCTGCCGGATTATGCTGTCATCCAGATCAACGACACTCATCCTACAATGGTCATTCCCGAACTGATCCGGCTTCTTGTGGAAAGAGGGCTTGATATCGATGAAGCGATCGATGTCGTATCCCGTACATGCGCGTATACGAATCATACGATTTTGGCAGAAGCGCTTGAAAAATGGCCGATCGGATATTTAAAAAAGGTTGTGCCGCAGCTCGTTCCGATCATTGAGATACTTGATGATAAAGTTCGCAGAAGATTCAGCGATGAATCAACAGCCATCATAGACAGAAACGATACTGTTCATATGGCGCATATCGACATTCATTACGGATTCAGCGTTAACGGAGTGGCGGCGCTTCATACGGACATCTTAAAACAATCGGAACTGAATCATTTTTATAAAATCTATCCTGATAAATTCAATAATAAAACAAACGGGATTACGTTCCGCAGATGGCTTCTTCACTGCAACCCGCGTCTTACGGCGCTGCTTGATGAAACAATCAAAGACGAGTATAAAGAAGATGCCTCTAAACTTGTCAAACTGCTTGAATACAAAGACGACGAGACTGTTTTGAAACGCCTTTTAGAGATTAAAAAAGAAAATAAAAAAGATCTTGCCGCGTATCTGAAAGAGACACAGGCAATAGAGATAGACGCAGATACGATTTTCGATATTCAGGTAAAAAGACTTCACGAGTATAAACGGCAGCAGTTAAATGCACTGTATATTATTGATAAATATTTGGAGATCAAGGAGGGGATTCTTCCGAAAACTCCGATCACAGCGATCTTCGGGGCGAAAGCGGCTCCGGCATATGTGATCGCAAAGGATATCATTCATCTTATACTTTGCCTGCAGGAGATCATTAATAATGATCCGGAAGTAAGTCCTTATCTGAAAGTTGTCATGGTAGAGAATTATAATGTGACAAAGGCTGAAAAACTGATTCCTGCATGTGATATATCCGAGCAGATCTCTCTTGCGTCAAAAGAGGCAAGCGGCACGGGGAATATGAAGTTTATGTTAAACGGTGCAGTCACTCTCGGTACAGAGGACGGGGCAAACGTAGAGATACATGAACTTGTAGGAGACGATAATATTTTCGTGTTCGGAGCGTCAAGCGACGAAGTAATCGAACATTATAAAAAAGCGGATTATTCGGCAAAAGATTATTATAAAAAGAATCCGAAGATCAAAGCGGCGGTTGATTTCATTACAGAAAAACAGATGATGAAGATCGGATGCAAAGAAAGTCTGGAGCGTCTGCAAAAAGAGCTGATAGGAAAAGACTGGTTTATGACATTTCTTGATTTTGATGCGTACAAAAAGGCAAAAGACAAGGCGCTGGCGGCGTATACAGATCAAAAGGAATGGGCGAAAAAGATGCTTGTCAATATTGCCGAAGCAGGCTACTTCTCATCAGACAGAACGATTGAACAGTATAATAGAGATATTTGGAAATTAACAAGATCATAAGATTAAAGAAAAATATTAGTAAAACGGTATATTGATGAAAAGGGGGATGGTTATGGAACGGGCAAGCGGCGTGCTGCTTCCGATATTTTCACTGCCGTCAAAATATGGAATCGGATGTTTTTCAAAAGAAGCCTATCAATTTATTGACAGGCTTAAGGCGGCAGGGCAAAGTTACTGGCAGATTCTTCCGTTAGGGCCGACCGGATACGGAGATTCTCCGTATCAGTCTTTTTCTACATTTGCAGGCAATCCGTATTTTATCGATCTTGAAACGCTTACAGGAGAAGGTTTGTTGACAGCGCAGGAGTGCGAATACGGATGTGAGAGAATACGGGAAGATAAGATAGATTATGAAAAAATATATAAGATACGGTTTCAAATACTTGAGAAAGCGTTTTCGCGTTTTGGAGAAAATGACGAATACCGCGCATTTGTTTCGGAAAATCAATTTTGGCTGGAAGATTATAGCCTCTATATGGCGATCAAAGACCGAAACGGCGGCGTGAGTTGGAATGAATGGGAAGAACCGCTTAAAAACAAAGAGTCACAGGCGATTGAAAATGCAAAAGCAGAGCTGTCGCGTCAGATTGCCTTTTACAAATTTCAGCAATATGAATTTGACAGACAGTGGAAACGCCTTCGCTCTTATGCGAACGAAAACGGCATAGAGATTATCGGAGATATTCCGATCTATGTTGCGTTTGACAGCGCGGATACATGGTCGGCGCCGGAGATGTTCCGTTTTAATGACGCTCTTGAACCGATCGATGTTGCGGGATGTCCGCCGGATGGATTTTCGCAGACAGGACAGTTGTGGGGGAATCCGCTCTACGATTGGGAATATCATAAAAAAACAGGGTACGACTGGTGGATTCGCAGGATCGAACACTGTTTCCGGCTGTATGATGTCGTGCGGATCGATCATTTCCGCGGTTTTGATGAATATTATGCTGTTCCGTACGGAGAAAAAACGGCAGTACACGGAAAGTGGATGCCGGGACCGGGGATAGAGCTGTTCCGGACGCTGGAAGAAAAGATCGGCAGAAAAAGGATTATTGCCGAAGATCTCGGCTTTTTAACTCCGAGTGTGATACAGCTTTTAAAAGAAAGTGGATTTCCGGGGATGAAAGTGCTTCAGTTTGCATTCGATTCAAGGGAAGATTCAAACTATCTCCCGCATACATATACAAGAAACTGCGTTGTATATACGGGAACTCACGATAATGATACGACAAAAGGATGGTATCACACGGCGGCAGGATCAACACGGCAGTTTGCAAAAGAATACATGTATAAGCCCCGTCTTGATGAAGATACGCTTGCGGGAGATTTTATTGCTATGGCAATGGGAAGCGCGGCGGATCTGTGCATCGTTCCGATGCAGGATTATCTGGGACTTGGAAGCGATGCACGAATTAATACGCCGTCCACACTTGGCGGGAATTGGGAATGGCGTATGAAACCGGGAGAGCCGGATGAAGGGACAGTTCGGGAGATGGAGCGAATGACAAAAATATACGGACGGCTGCGTTTTACTTAAATAAAGTTCCGAACCAGTAGATCAGTCCCAGTCCCCAGCTTGTGAAAATACCGTACAGGATAACAGGACCGGCGATCGTAAAAATTTTACATCCGATGCCGAATACCTGACCTTCTTTTTTGTATTCGATGGCAGGGGCAGCTACTGAATTTGCGAATCCGGTGATCGGCACGAGCGCTCCGGCGCCTCCCCAGGCTGCAAGTTTCTGGTAAATTCCGGTTCCGGTGAACAAAACGCTTAAAAGGATGAGCGACAGAGACATCCAGCGGCTGCACTCATCGGGAGAAAGATTTCGTAATTCAAAATAATGATAAATAACTTGTCCGAGCAGGCAGATCAGCCCGCCGAGGAAAAACGCTTTGCACATATTCAGAAAAAGATTATGTCGGGGCGTTTTTTCTTTTACATATTGTTCATATTGTTTTTCTTGTTTCAGTTTTTGTATCTTATCCATAGATGAAACACACTCCTTGCATTTCGCGCAACACGCGCGTTTTTAATTTCTTTTCTGTTAGTATCTGAAATAATTTTCCGAATATGTATATAAATTCATAATAATTTTTCGCAAATATGCCGACAATAAAAATAATAAAAATAAAACTGTAACAGTTCAGCCCACGCCATGTGTAAAACGCAATGTGTGCGTAACATGGCTGATGGAAGACGGAGTCAGGGAAAGGAAGGATTATGGATCAGATAAAAGGGGCGCAAAGCATTATGTTTCGGGAAGCGCCGTATCTTATCAGCGCTGCGTCTGTCGCAGGCAGCAAAGAGGCGGATGGACCAATCGGGAAATTATTTGACGTGACAGATAAAGACGACCTGTTCGGAGCACAGACATGGGAAGAAGCGGAGAGTAACATGCAGAAAGAAGCGTGTGTTCTTGCGGCAGGAAAGGCACATGTGGACTTGAAAAAGATCCGATATCTTTTTGGAGGGGATCTTTTGCGGCAGGGAATAGCAACTTCAATGGGGGTAGAGGCTTTGCAGATTCCGATGTTCGGCCTCTACGGAGCATGTTCTACATCAGGAGAAGCGCTTGCGCTTGCATCTATGAGCGCTGCCGCAGGATACGGAGGAACGATGATCGCCGTCACATCAAGTCATTTTGGAAGTGCGGAAAAAGAGTTTCGCTTTCCGTTAGGATATGCGAATCAGAGACCTCTTTCTTCACATTGGACAGTGACGGGAAGCGGCGCGTTTCTTGTGCAGTCGGCAGAGGAATACAGAAAACAAAATACAAAGTCGTACTTTTCTAATATTCGCATTACAGGAGTAACTGTCGGAAAGATCGTAGATTATGGCTTGAAGGATTCTCAAAATATGGGCGCGTGTATGGCTCCGGCGGCCATGGATACGATTGTACAGAACTTTCAGGATATGGAAAGAAAAGAAAAAGATTACGACAGGATTATTACAGGAGATTTAGGAAGCATCGGAAGAACGATTTTATTCGATCTTATCAGAGAAAAAGGGTACGATATATGCGAAAAACATATGGATTGCGGAATGACGATTTTTGATAAAGAACGGCAGGATACGCATGCCGGTGGAAGCGGATGCGGCTGCGCCGCCGTAACGCTGGCATCGTATGTACTTCCTAAATTAGAAAAAGGAGAATGGAAGCGGGTGTTGTTTGTTCCTACAGGGGCGCTTATGTCTACCGTCAGTTTCAACGAGGGGGCGAGCGTACCGGGGATCGCTCACGGAATTGTTCTGGAAAGCGATGCATAGCATAAGGAAATTAAAAAGCAAGAAGATAGAAGGCAAAATGATAAAAGCAAGAAGAATGAGCAGAGTAGAAAAGAGAAAGGGTGAAACAAAATGGATTATGTAAAAGCGTTTATCGTAGGAGGTCTTATATGCGCGGCTGTGCAGATTTTATTAGACAGGACAAAGCTGATGCCGGGAAGGGTTATGGTGCTTTTAGTATGTGGCGGAGCTTTGCTTGGATTTTGCGGACTGTACGATCCGTTTCAGAAACTTGCCGGGGCAGGGGCAGGCGTTCCCCTTCCGGGATTCGGCAATGTGCTTTGGCAGGGCGTGAAAGAAGCTGTTGACAAATATGGATTTATGGGTGTGTTCATGGGTGGATTTCAGGCGAGTGCCGTCGGTATTTCCGCAGCGCTGATCTTCGGTTATATTGCGTCCTTTATCTTTGAACCGAAAATGAAAAAATAGATTTTTATGAAAATGTGTACAGAAATCAAGAAAAATAAAATAAAGAAGATTTCTGTACACACTGTGTCTGCAGAGAATTATAATTGTTTTTCTCTATATAAGTCGCTTCGGTTATTGGGGTATTTCAAGATGAAACTGTTCGATCAGGCGTCCGATATTTTCTTCCGTATCTTCAAGCTCGTCTGCAATCTGGGAAAGAGTTTTTCCTTTCTCGAGTTTTTTCTGAATGAGATTGCAAGTTTTCCCTTTTTCGCCCTTCCGAATACCTTCTTTAAGTCCTTCCTTTTTTCCGTCTTCCCAGGCGTAACTGCGTTCCAGCCGGATATGTTCTTCTTCGTCATATTCGTAAATGCACACGTTTTTCACCTCCGCTCGATTTTTCTCAAGAAATGATTTTAAAATCCCTTCGTGGATACATTCTGTGATGGCATGTTCAACCGCATCTTCAAGCGACATTGTTTTTGTGTACCGACGAACCCGGTCTGTATACTCTGCGTATTGATGCAGCATCGTACATGCATTCATTAAGGCTGGATTATGTCCGAGATTAATGTTGAGCATGACAGCTTCTAATTCTAATTTGCAGTGTTGATCCCGTATGGAATATAAATCGGATAATCGTAAGATCCGGCGGTCCGGCTGATCCTGGATCCCATTATAAAAGATGACGAATTCCGGCGGCGGAATCAAAATTTTTCGTGAACCGTATAATTTGTTTTTGTCGATCATACCCGAGTATAAGTCCGAAATATAAAACAGATATCTCAGCGGTAAATTAGGATTAAAAGTTGACTGATGTTCGTATAAAGACAGCCGAAGTCCGATCATGAATGAAACATCGTTCTGCATTGCCATATAGATCGCGTTTTCTAAGGTGTTGATTTCCAACAGTTCTGGATCGGTATAATGCTTTATCGACATCATAGCATGAAAGTGTAGAAAACGCCAGTTTTTTATGTGTATATTACATCCACAAAACGTCTGTGAAAATTGCGCTAAGAAAATGCAAAGATTTTGTTGTTTTTTGACGCTGATAATGGTATCGTAAGAATGCAGGGTTGCACACTTTTGCAGCTCTGCATAAATTATGTGAAAAAAGTGAATGAAAAAACTCTTATAGCTACGGAGGAAAGAGTAGAATTATGAACTATGCATCTATTATCATCCCGTTTGTGGGTGGCTTGGGAATGTTTATCTACGGAATGCAGATCATGGCGCAAGGTTTGGAGAATGCCGCGGGCAGCAGGATGAAGTCTCTATTGGAAGCGCTGACGAAAAATAAACTTTTTGGAGTGATGCTCGGCGCATTTATTACGGCAGTGATCCAGAGTTCGTCGGCAACGACAGTTATGGTCGTAGGGTTTGTAAACGCAGGTATCATGAATCTGTCTCAGGCGATGGGCGTCATCATGGGAGCAAATATCGGAACGACGGTAACGGGCTGGCTCGTGTCGAGTGTGGAATGGGCGAAGTTTTTAAGTCCTGCCAATCTCGCGCCGATTGCGATTATTATCGGTGTGATCATCATGCTGACGGGCAAGAGACGTTCATCAAAAGATATTTCCAGCATTATCGTAGGGTTCGGTATCCTTTTCGTCGGAATTACAACGATGTCGTCGGCGGTTGCGCCGCTTCAGGAATCAGAAGCATTCTGCAGCATTTTCGTGAAGCTTGGACACAATCCGTTCCTTGGTATTCTTGCAGGTGCGCTTGTGACGGCGATCATCCAGAGTTCGTCTGCATCGGTCGGCATCTTGCAGAGTCTCGCGGCAGCAGGACTTGTACCGTTTAATGCGGCGGTATATATTATCATGGGGCAGAATATCGGAACATGTGTGACGGCGATCATGTCAAGTATCGGAGCGAAAAAGACAGCAAAGACAGCGGCGATCATGCATCTTTTGTTCAATGTGATCGGAACAATCATATTCAGTGTTGCGGCGATCTTTTTCTTCAAAGTGCTCAACCCGGGTATGGGCGCGGGTATGATTACGCAGACAGAGATCAGTACGGTACATACAATTTTCAACATCGGAACGACACTGCTGCTCTTCCCGGTATCCGACTGGATCATCAAACTGGCAAGAAAACTCCAGAAAGAGGAAGACGGAGTAGTAGATGAAAGCCGTGTGCTCCTTGATGAAAGGATGTTAGAGACTCCGAGTATTGCGATTCAGTCTGTTGTAAGCGAAGTATGCCGGATGGGATATATTGTAAAAGGAACGATGGACAAGACTCGCCGAGTATTATTTACTCAGGATGAAGAGACGATGAACGAGATCCGAGAGGAAGAAAGTATCGCGGACCGGCTCTGCAAGGGAATTACAGATTATCTGATACGGATCAGCTCTCTGGCGATTAATGAAAAAGAGCATCAGCACGTGGCAAGCCTTCTTCAGATTGTTTCAGACATCGAAAGAATCAGCGACTATTGTGAAAATATTTCCGAGTATGCAGAAAACCTTGCGAACCAGAAAAAAGAAGTTCTCGGGTGTCGGGGCAGCAGAAATGAAAGAGATGCTGGAAGTCTGTTCAGACAGTTTCACTTATGCGGTTGAAGCATTTGAAGAGAACAGTGCGGAGAAGGCGCTGAAAGTGATTGAAAAAGAAAGAAGCGCCGATGATCTGGAGATCCGCCTTCGGGCAGATCATATGCAGCGTCTTGCAAATAAGCAGTGCGATACGGAGGCGGGAATCGTATTTCTTGACGCGCTTGTCGGCTTAGAGAGGATTTCCGATCACTCAAGAAATATTGCGGAAGAAGTGCTTTCGGCAAGTAATAAATAAAAACTTATTCCGGCTGCATGGCAGTGAAAGCTGCGGTGCAGCCGTATTCTTTATCGTATACTGACGTTAGAGTGCAGATCCTTGTAATAAAATATCATTGTTCCTGATTTGTAAATATGTTATGATAAATCCACTCACAGAAATTCTTTCTGTGAAAAGCGCCGGCAGTCTCGTCTGTCCGCGGAGAATGCTGACAGTATCGTCAGTCCGAGGAATTCCCTCAAAGTTACCCGATTAACAAAATTATTTTTGCATGGAGAGTCTTGTAGAGCACCGCTTTTTTTCGTATACTGATTCTTAAGAAAGAAAATAAAGTTTATTGTGAAAACTTTTCTCTTAGTTCATAGGACTCGTTCATGTGCATGAAAGGAGAAGCCTATGACAGGAAAAGAAAACAGAGAAATCAAAAACAGCGTCTTCGTAGATCTGTTCTATGAAGACGAATCAGCAGAAGCAAATGAAATCGCGCTCTTTAACGCCATCCACGACGAGCCCCTCCCGGAAGGAACGAAGATCCGGAAATTCCGCGTAGACAATACGATCTATATGAATTTTCAAAACGACATTTCTTTCGATGCAGGTGGG
>NZ_DS264359.1 GCF_000153925.1 [Ruminococcus] torques ATCC 27756 | reverse complement strand
AAATATTGCTTTCAAAATACTCATTCAAAATCCGCTCACCGAGACCTTACCCCTTGCAGATTTGTCATTTGCTATTTAATACAATTTCCCATCTCATACGCCTTTTTCAGTGCACTATGCCCTTTGATCGTTCCTGATTCGTTTACTCCTCCGGCAAATACGCTTCCTGAAAGATGCGCTCGATCAAAACAATCTATCCATCCTGTCAAACCACCGATCGCCCGATTCGGAACTTCCGGTTCATCTTCCGCAGCAGTTGTCAACATATAAATATCCGTAAATTTATAATCCGAATCATACAAGCTATTTGCTCTATCGATCATTGTCTTCATCTGTCCGCTCATTTCATAATAATAGATCGGTGTTGCAAATGCGATAACCTCTGCCTCATACATTTTTCGGGCAATCATATTCGCATCATCATCGATCACACAACGTCCCAGTTTATGGCACGCCATACACCCTTCACAAAACGCGATTGTTTTATCTTTTAAGGAAAGAAATTCCACTACATTACCGGCGTCCTCAGCCCCTGATGCAAATGCCTCTGCAAGTTTTTCCGAATTACTATTCTTTCTCAGACTCGTACTGATAACAAGAACTTTCTTACTCATAATCCGCCCTCCCAAACACCTAATACACTATCGGTACCGGTATTTCAATTTTCATTTTTTAAAGGTCTGTAGGAAATTCCCACAGACCTTCTATACACTATAATATGGTTAGATACTATTTTTACATCATACCCATTCCGCCTGCACCGCCTGCCGGCATAGCCGGTACATCTTCTTTAATCGTTGCCACAACAGATTCTGTTGTCAAAAGCGTGGATGCAACGCTCGTTGCATTCTGCAAAGCACTTCTTGTCACTTTAGCCGGATCCAGAATTCCTTTGCTTACCATATCAACATATTCTTCCGCATAAGCGTCAAATCCTACTCCCGGATCGGATTCTCTTACTTTATTTACAATCACAGCGCCCTCAAGTCCTGCATTAGCAGCAATCTGATGAAGCGGAGCTTCCAATGCTTTCAGAATGATCTTGGCTCCTGTCTTCTCATCACCTTCCAATTCCTCTGTCAATTTAGCCACTTCTTTTGAAGCATGGATATACGCAGAACCACCGCCTGCAATAATACCTTCTTCTACGGCCGCTCTTGTCGCATTCAGTGCATCTTCCATACGAAGCTTAGCTTCTTTCATCTCCGTTTCTGTTGCAGCGCCGACACGGATAACAGCTACACCGCCTGCAAGTTTTGCAAGTCTTTCCTGCAATTTTTCTTTATCAAACTCAGAAGTCGTCTCCTCGATCGCTTTCTTGATCTGTGCAATTCTGTCTTCAATCGCTTTTTTATCTCCGCATCCATCTACAATAACAGTATTTTCTTTCTGAACTTTTACAGATTTTGCACGGCCAAGCTGATCCATAGTTGTTTCCTTCAGATCAAATCCAAGTTCTTCTGAGATCACCTGTCCGCCTGTCAAAATTGCGATATCCTGAAGCATTTCTTTTCTTCTGTCTCCATAACCCGGAGCTTTTACTGCAACAACATTAAATGTTCCGCGAAGTTTATTTACGATTAATGTTGTGAGAGCCTCTCCTTCAATATCCTCTGCGATAATAAGAAGTCTTGCGCCGGACTGGACAATCTGCTCAAGCACCGGAAGAATATCCTGAATATTAGAAATCTTCTTATCTGTAATCAAAATATACGGATCATCAAGAATCGCTTCCATCTTTTCCATATCTGTTGCCATATATGCAGAAATATATCCTCGATCAAACTGCATTCCTTCTACAAGGTCTAATTCTGTCTGCATAGTTTTGGATTCTTCAATCGTGATGACTCCGTCATTCGATACTTTTTCCATCGCATCCGCAACCATCTGTCCGACTTCCTCATCGCCGGAAGAAACTGCCGCAACTCTCGCGATCTGTTCTTTTCCATTCACCTTGCTGCTCATAGCACGGATCGCTTCAACCGCGTTATCTGTTGCCTTTTTCATACCTTTTCTAAGAACGATCGGATTCGCTCCTGCTTCAAGGTTTTTCATTCCCTCATGTACCATTGCCTGCGCAAGCACTGTTGCCGTTGTTGTTCCATCTCCTGCCACATCGTTCGTCTTAGAAGCAACTTCTCTGATAAGCTGCGCTCCCATATTTTCAAATCCGTCTTCCAATTCGATCTCTTTTGCAATCGTCACACCATCGTTTGTAATAAGCGGCGCTCCGAAAGATTTGTCAAGAACGACATTTCTTCCTTTTGGTCCGAGTGTTACTTTTACTGTATCCGCTAACTGATTTACACCTTTTTCAAGGGCTGTTCTTGCTTCAGATCCGTATTTGATTTCCTTTGCCATCGTTAAACATCTCCTTATTCTTACCTGTGATCATCTGTCTTCTGACTATTTTTACTCTGTTACGATTGCGAGAATATCGCTCTGTTTTACGATAATGTACTCTTCTTTGTCCAGTTCCACGTCTGTTCCTGCGTATTTAGAGTAAATCACTTTATCTCCCACGTTTACCTGCATTACTACTTCTTTTCCATCTATATTTCCGCCCGGTCCTACAGCGATAACTTCTGCTTCCTGCGGTTTTTCTTTTGCCTGTCCCGGCAAAACAATACCGGATTTTGTCGTCTCTTCTGCTTCTAACTGTTTCAAAACAATTTTGTCACCCAACGGTACTAATTTCATTGTAATTCCTCCTTTAAATTTGCCTGTTAGCACTCATTTATTACGAGTGCTAAACTTCATGAATATAAAATAGCACTCTGTTTTCAATTTGTCAACACAGTTTATGAGGTTTTTATAGAAAAAATAACAACAATCACCGGAAGTTCCAAAACGCACATTATAGATCAATCAGCAGTTGACAATATTTCAGTAAGCCCGATCTTTGGCTCATCGCCCATAAAAAAGACGAAACGCATCTACGCACGTTTCGTCATTTTTCTGCCTTCATATACATTGTAAAAACCATTTTCAATCCGAAGCTTCAAAAACTTTCGGTCATCGCGACAATATCGTTCTTTCACAACCCCTGTGCAATACAAAAGTTCTGTCCTTGTCGAAATATAACATCTGTATTTAGCATCGAGTGAAATTACCGTCAATTCATCTTCTTTCAACTCAAGATAAATGTAATCTTCCTCCGGATCATATTTTTCAACCCTGCACTGCCTTGTCGCTTCATCAAAAATTCCATCTGCCGATATGATTTTTTCCATACGCAGATCTACGGGATTTCCTTCGTACATCGTTCTTCCTCCTGCCTGCCTCTATCTGACTTTCCGCTTTTTAAAAAACTACATACGTTCTTTTTTAATTTTCTCAAGTTCTTCAAAAATATAGTCGTTCAACACTTTTATATAGGTTCCCTTCATACCGGAAGAACGAGATTCAATTACTCCCGCACTTTCAAACTTACGCAGCGCATTCACAATAACCGAACGTGTAATGCCTACTCTGTCAGCTACTTTACTTGCGACAAGAATACCTTCCGTTCCGCCGAGCTCATCAAAAATGTGAATAATCGCTTCTAACTCCGAAAATGACAGTGTACTGATCGCCGATTGCACGATATGTTCTTTTCTTGTTTCTTCCGCACTTTCTTCATTTACAGAACGAAGCATCTCCAAACCGACAACAGCAGTTCCGTATTCGCTCAAAATAATGTCGTCTATCGAATACGTCTTATCTTGCTTATAAATAAATAATGTTCCAAGCCTCTCTCCCGCAATATCAATCGGAGTTACGATTGCCTGGCACCCCTGCACCGCCTCTGCTGAAAATCCAAGTGTCTCCAGATTCACATTTTCTTTTGTAGAAAGAATGCTTAAAAGTCTTTCATTTAACATCTGATCGATATGAGATCCGACAGCCTCTGTGATCAATTCACTGATTTCCTGAACATCCGGGCTTTTACTTACGCCGAGAATCTTCCCCTTTCTGCTTACCACAAGAACATTTGAATCAAGAATTTCGGTCAATACCGCACAAATATCATTAAATACGACCTTACTTGAATTATTGTTATGAAGCAATTTATTAATTTTTCTTGTTTTGTCTAACAGTTGTACGCTCATTATTTCCTCCGTTTGCTTCTTACAAGCCAATAATTGTATACACAAATCCAGATAAATATATAGATAATAATATGCTATCACACAATTTTTCTGATTTCAATACATTTCCGCAGTTTTATTTCTTATTTTTTATTTTTTTTATTTATAATCCGAATGCCTCTGTTTTTGTTTGGTTTCCACTCTATTTCCCGATTGTTTTTACATATCCGCATTTTTCATCTGCACATACGAGTTTATTTCCTTTTTCCAACATGTAACCGCCGCAGTCAGGACACTTTTCTTTCGACGGCTTCTGCCACGACATGAAATCACACTCCGGATTATTTTCACATCCGTAATATTTTCTGCCTTTCTTTGTCTTACGAATCACAACGTCCTTTCCGCATACCGGACAAGGTACGCCTATCTTTTCAAGGTATGGTTTCGTATTTCTGCATTCCGGAAACCCGGGGCATGCCAAAAATTTTCCATGAGGCCCGTACTTGATTACCATGTTTCTTCCACATTCTTCGCAGATCACATCTGTCACTTCATCTTCGATCTTGACACTTTCAAGCTCGATCTCCGCACGTTTTACCGCCTCATCCAGATCCGGATAAAAATTACGGATCACATCTTTCCATGCAACCTTTCCTTCCTCAACCATATCTAAAAGGCCTTCCATATTTGCCGTGAAATTTGCATCCACAATACTTGGGAAAGATTGTTTCATAATATTGTTCACCACTTCCCCAATTTCCGTCAAATATAAATTTTTCGCCTCTTTTGTCACATATCTGCGCCCAAGTATGATTGAAATCGTAGGGGCATACGTACTCGGACGCCCGATTCCAAGTTCCTCCAACGCCTTTACAAGACTGGCTTCTGTATAATGCGCCGGCGGCTGTGTAAAATGCTGTTTTGTATCAAAATCTTCTCTTGTAAATACAGAATCCATACTTAAGTGTCCTACAAGAACATTACTTTCCTCTTTTTCTTCATCAGCTTCTGTATAGACAGATCTAAACCCGTCAAATACACATCTTGATGTCGAAACCGAAAAACGATACTGCCCGGCTGCAATCTTAACCGAAGTAGATTCATATTGCGCCGGCATCATACGGCTTGCCGCAAAACGTTTCCATATCAGTTGATACAAACGGAACTGATCTCTTGTGAGAGATTCTTTGATCGAAGCCGGAGTTCTGCTGATATCCGTCGGACGGATCGCCTCATGTGCATCCTGTATTTTCTTTCCTTCCGCCTGCTTCGTCTGCCCCGCCGCAATATACTTTTCTCCGTAAACAGAAGCGATATATTCTCTTGCCGATGCGTCCGCTTCGTCTGCGATTCGAGTAGAATCCGTACGAAGATAAGTGATGACACCGACTGTTCCGCCGCCTTTAATATCAACACCTTCATAAAGCTGCTGCGCAATGCGCATCGTCTTTTGAGTTCCGAAATTCAGAGCCTTCGCCGCTTCCTGCTGCAGTGTACTCGTAGTAAACGGAAGAGGAGCTTTTCTGAACCGCTCGCTCGTTTTTATATCTGAAACTTTGAATTCTGCATTCTCGATCTTTTTGACAATCTCATTTAATTCCTGCTCTGATCTGATCGTCATTTTTTTCTGATCTGTTCCGTAAAACTTTGCTGTAAGAGGGCGCTTTTCCCCTTTTATCTTCAAAATCACGTCAAGTGTCCAATACTCTTCCGGAATAAACGCATTAATCTCCTCTTCTCTGTCTGCCACAAGACGAAGCGCTACCGACTGCACACGCCCCGCGCTCAGTCCGCGTTTTACTTTTGCCCAAAGAAGCGGGCTGATCCGGTATCCGACCATACGATCCAGAACGCGGCGTGCCTGCTGCGCATCAACTAAATTCATATCAATATCCCGCGGAGCTTTCAAGGATGCCTTCACTGCATTTTTTGTAATCTCATTAAAGGTAATCCTACGCATCTTCTTTTCATCTAATTTCAGCGCAGTCGCAAGATGCCACGAAATCGCCTCTCCTTCACGGTCAGGGTCAGTTGCCAGAAATACTTTGTCCGACTTCTTCGCCTCTTTCCGCAAAGCCGCAAGAATATCGCCTTTTCCCCTTATTGTAATGTATTTTGGTTCGTAATCGTGTTCTACATCGATTCCAAGTGAACTTTTCGGAAGATCCCGTACATGTCCCTGAGAAGCCGCAACTGTATAATTGCTGCCCAAAAACTTTTTGATCGTTTTCACTTTCGCAGGAGACTCCACGATAACAAGATAATGTGCCATAAAAAATTACTCCTCCATCTGAGCGGTATGTGCCCATTTTTAACCCAAAGCTGTTTTTATGATTTTCAAACTCAAATCAAACTGCAGGAAAATTCATTTTAAACAATAATATAATGATTTTTTGATATTTCCCGTATGTACCCGCGCAATTCCAAAGAAACCAATATTTCCATCACCTGACGTACTTCCAGTTTTGTTTCTTTCAAAATTTCTTCCACGCTCTTTGGGTACAAACCGAGACAACTATACAACAATTCCTCTTGAGTTTCAAGCATTTTTTTATTTTTACCTTCTTTCTCTGTTTTTTTACCTGATAATCCCAATTCTTCCAAAAACATTTCCGGTGAAAGTAAAATTCCCGCTCCCTGACGGATCAATTCATTACATCCGATACTCATCCGGCTATTTACAGGACCCGGAAGCGCATACACTTCTCTCCCTTGTTCTAATGCCAGATCGACTGTAATAAGCGAGCCGCTCTTCTCTCCCGCTTCCATAACAAGCACAACATCTGACAATCCGCTTATAATTCTGTTCCGAGCCGGAAAGTTTTGAGGAAACGGAGGCGTTCCAGGCGGCATCTCGGAAATAATTCCACCTCCTTGTTCCAATATATCTACATAAAGCCCGATATGCTCCCTCGGGTAACAAACGTCTACGCCACACCCCAATACCGCGAATGTTTTACCATTTCCAAGAAGCGCCCCTCTGTGACCCATTCCATCTACGCCGCGAGCCATTCCACTTATAATCTGCACCCCATGTTCTGCCAAAACTTTTCCAAAATCAACTGCATATTTTTCACCATAAGGAGTACATCTCCTCGCTCCCACGAGAGCCGCCTTTTTCGCAGCTTTATCCGGAAGGCTGCCTTTTACATAAAGTGCATAAGGATAATCCGAAATCCGTTTTAATTTTTCCGGATATTCATCCGTAAAATGCGGAATAAAACGAATTCCTTTTTCACACAGACTTTCATACTCTTTTTCCGGATCCTGCCGTTTTGCCTTCAAAATTTTATCTTGCTCTGATTCGTTTAAAAATTCTATTTTTTTCAGCTGTGTTTCTTCTATATAATAAATCGCTTCTGCTGTTTTCATGCATTGACGCAGGCGGATTTTTTTTCGCAAATTTATTCCCTGTATTTTAGCAAACCAATATTCGTACTTCATACATTCTCCTTTTATTTCATACTTTATTTATCTATTCACATTTCACATTACTTCGCCTCGACCGTTCTCTTCACTTCCGTTTTCATTTTATCCTCCTATACAGTATATTTCCTGTTATCCATTCTATATCCAAGCGCTTCTTGCAAGTGCTTTACTTTGATCGCATCACTTTCTTCTAAATCTGCAATCGTTCGCGCTGTTTTCAAAATCCTGCTATATCCCCGGGCCGTCAAATTCATAACCGAAAAGGCCTGCTCCATCACCTTTTTTTCTTTTGTTCCCAACTTGCAATACTTATTTAAAGCATCCCCTTCCAACATTGCATTTGTTAAATTTCCTGTTTCCTTATATCGTATTCTTTGCATCTCTCTGACCCGGCAAATTCTTTTTCGTATTTCTTTTGAACTTTCGCCTTTCTGCTCATCTGATAAATGCTCATATTTTACTTGAGAAGCTTCCACACATAGATCGATCCTATCCAGAAAAGGACGGCTGATACGATTCTGATACGCTTGGATCTGCAAAGGTGTACATGTACAATTTGCATTCGGAAAACATCCACACGGACACGGATTCATAGCTGCCACAAGCATAAAATTTGCCGGGAATGTATAATTTCCGTATGTTCGCGACAGATTCACATACCGCTCTTCCAATGGTTGTCGAAGCACTTCCAACGTATCTCTGCGAAATTCAGGGAGTTCATCAAGAAATAAAACGCCTTTATGAGCAAGGCTGATTTCTCCGGGATGCGGAATCGTTCCTCCTCCGATCAAAGCAGCTTTTGTTGCCGTATGATGCACTTCACGAAACGGACGGTCTACAATCAGCGGGGTTTTCTCATCAACTAACCCTAATACACTGTATATTTTTGTAATCTCCAAACTTTCTCGCAAATCAAGCGGCGGCAATATCCCGGCAATACATTTTGCCGTCATTGACTTTCCACTGCCCGGCGGACCGATAAGAAGAAGATTGTGCCCTCCTGCAACTGCGATTTCCGCTGCTCTTTTTACAAATTCCTGACCTTTCATATCTGCAAAATCAGGAAATTTCGTTTCTTTTTGAACTGTTTTTCTCAAATTCCCACAATCCGTTATCTCTTTATTTTGTATCTTCTTTCTCTTTCTTCTGTTTTGCATTGCCTCAACCGCTTCCTGCAAAGTCGCAGCTCCTACAATTTCCATTTCACTGACAAGCGACGCTTCCGTTACATTTTCAGACGGAACAATACACTTTCTCACCCCTTTTTCTTTCGCTTCCATTACGATCGGCAAAACTCCAGACACTTTCTTCACACTTCCTCCAAGACTGAGTTCTCCGATAATCAGACAGTCTTTCTCCGGCTTTTCAATCTGTCCTAATGCAGTCAATATCGCCGCGGCGATCGGCAGGTCAAAAGACGCGCCGTGCTTTCGCATTGTAGCCGGTGATAAATTCACAACAGTCCGCTTTGCCGGATACTCAAATCCCGAATTTTTAATTGCAGTTCTCACCCTTTCTCCCGCTTCTTTTACTTCCGATGACAAATACCCCACCATATGGAATACCGGCAGGCCGTTCGATATATCTGCCTCTACATGAATAAACGCCACCTCAAGACCTTCAATCACCGCAGATAAAATTGTACTGAAACTCATTTGCACTCCTTTCTATGAGCTTCCTGTTCTCCTTTGTTAAAATAACAAGATCTTCTATCGTTTATACTGTTGATTTATACACTATTTATTATAGAAGAAACACCACTTAAAATAATTGAATTCCAACCGATCCGGTCAGACACCTCTTTCAGAGGTCAGATTGCCGAAGATGAATTTCTTCGGGAATGTAGATTTATGATAATTCATAAAAAAATGAGCGTCAAGAAAAAAATGAAAATTTCACGAAATGACAGAATTTATTTCCCAGTTTACAGATGGAAAAGCACAAACAACATGTCTTTTACATAGACTATATCAAATGTGCTAAGAGGTGTTATCTTGAAATCATTTCCAAATCCGCTCACGCCGTCGGAAGAAAAATATTATATCCGAAAATACACAGAAGGTGACCTCGAGGCAAAACACATCCTGATCGAACGCAATCTAAGACTTGTCGCACATGTAATCAAAAAATATCAAAATTCCGAAGAAGATCCCGAAGACCTGATCTCTATCGGCACAATCGGACTGATCAAAGCCGTTGTCACTTTTAATCCTGACAAAGGAAACCGCCTCGCCGCCTATGCTTCCAGATGCATAGAAAATGAAATTCTTATGTATCTTCGTTCCAAGAAAAAAGCCGCAAAAGAAATCTCTCTTTATGAACCAATCGGCACTGACAGAGAAGGAAACGAAATAAAATTATATGATATTATCGAGACTGATGAAGAAGAAGTTGCCGAAAAAATTCACCTAAAAGAAAATATACAGACACTTTATGAAAAAGTCGAAAAAGAATTATCGCAGCGGGAACGTATTATTTTAAAAATGCGTTACGGACTCTATAACGGAGAAGAATATACGCAGCGGGAAATTGCAAGACAACTTGGAATTTCCCGTTCTTATGTCTCACGAATCGAAAAAGGGGCTGTGGAGAAACTACGGAAATCTTTTTCATGATTTCAAAAATACCTATATACATGTAACAAAATTGCTAACACTTATTTTCGGTAATCACCGGAAACGCCAAAAGCCTCTGAAAAATCCGAGAATGTGAAACTTTTTCTGTAAATAATGTTTTAGAAGGTCTTCTATGGTAAAATATTTTATCATAAGGAGGCCTTTTATTATGGCAAGAGAAAAGAAACCTGTACACAAAGTACAAATGACAGAAGGAAAACGTAACATCATTCACCAGCTCTTGAAAGAATACGATATCCAATCAGCAGAAGATATCCAGGATGCGCTGAAAGATCTTCTTGGTGGAACCATCAAAGAGATGATGGAAGCGGAAATGGATGACCACTTGGGATATGAAAAATCACAACGTTCTGATAGCGGTGATTATCGCAATGGTTATAAGCGAAAAAGAGTGAATAGTCGTTATGGTTCTATGGAGATTGAAGTTCCACAAGACAGAAAATCAACTTTTGAACCTCAAGTAGTAAAGAAACGTCAGAAAGACATTTCAGATATCGATCAGAAGATTATTTCTATGTATGCAAAAGGTATGACAACCCGGCAGATTTCAGAAACAATCGAAGATATTTATGGTTTTGAAACATCCGAAGGTTTTATATCAGATGTTACAGACAAGATTCTCCCACAAATTGAAGACTGGCAGAATCGGCCATTAGATGAAGTTTATCCAATCCTGTATATTGATGCGATTCACTATTCCGTCCGTGATAATGGAGTGATCCGGAAGCTTGCTGCGTATGTCATTCTTGGGATTAATGCGGAAGGTAAGAAAGAAGTGCTTACTATCAGTATTGGAGAAAATGAAAGTTCCAAGTATTGGCTCTCCGTCTTAAACGAATTAAAAAATCGTGGTGTAAAAGATATCCTGATCATTTGTGCAGATGGACTCACAGGTATCAAAGAAGCGATTGCGGCAGCATTTCCTAAGACAGAATATCAAAGATGTATCGTTCATCAAGTGCGAAATACCTTGAAATATGTTCCAGATAAAGACAGAAAAGCATTTGCCACAGATTTGAAAACGATATATCAGGCAGCGGATGAAAAGAAAGCTTTGGCAGCTTTGGATCGGGTAATGGAAAAATGGACTGCAAAATATCCGAATTCCATGAAACGCTGGAAGGATAACTGGGATGCTATTTCCCCAATCTTCAAGTTTTCAGCAGCGGTTAGAAAGGTCATTTATACAACAAATGCCATTGAATCTCTGAATTCCACTTATCGGAAGCTGAACCGTCAGAGAAGCGTCTTTCCAAGCGATACAGCCCTTTTAAAAGCCCTTTATCTGGCTACCTTTGAAGCTACAAAAAAATGGACTGCAACAATCCGGAACTGGGCTCAGGTTTATGGAGAGTTAAGTATCATGTATGAAGGTCGCTTGCCAGAGTAATAAAAAAAGCAGAAAAACAGGCGGATTACCCGCCTGCTGTTGACATGCAATTTTGTAACTGTTATATATAAAGCAAGGGCGAAAAGCTGATTTTGTTTAAGCCTATCGCCCATTCTTATCATAGAAGATCATATTTACAGACTTTTCTTCATAGTCTCAAAAATCCAGACTTTGTCTCATCTCCTAGTAAAAGAACTGCCTATCATCAATCTTTCAATGACAGGCAGTTCTTCTGCTTAAAATTCTTATTCAATTTCATTTACGAAAACAGTTTAGTGTACTCTGTCTGTGTATCGGCAATATGATATATATAAACTGTTTTTTCTATCAGTCGATATATAGAAACATACCTTTCAGATATAATCATGTGATACCCCTTTCGGTTCAACCATTTGTCAGGTGTAAGTGAACCAAAATTCGGGTATAACTCCAAACGTTCAATACTATTTAATATCTGATCTGTTACTTTCATCGCAGATTCCACACCGAATTGAAGTAAATAATAGTCCTCAATACTTTTCAAATCTTCCCACGCAGTAGGAAGAATCTCAACCTTATATTGTTCCTGCACGTTCTCTCAATTCCTTTCTTGCTTCGGAGATACTTCTTGTCTTTGCTCCGTTTAACCGTTCTTCTTCTGCTTGCATGATTTTCGCACGAAGTTCCAATGCCTGTTCCCTTTTCTCAAAGGCATCAATATTCATAAATACTCCGTCACCCTCGCCATTTTTTGTTATATAAATCGGTTCACTCGTTGCCCTTGCAAGATTGGAAATCGTAGAATAATCGTTTCGTAATGTTGCCGAAGCTTTAATAATCATTTTCTTCACCCTTTCATGTTTCTTTATTTTTATATCATTTTATTGATATAATTATATCTTCTTTTTTATATATTATCAAGTAAATCCAATTTATGAAAGAAGAAGTCTTTGGAAAATCCAGACTTTGTCTCATCTCCTATACAAAGAAATCGCTGAAGTATAAAACTTCAGCGATTTCTTTTTCACATTTCTTATATCGACAATCATCATATTCTCTGCTGAATATGATTTTCTTTGATTAACGAAAAAACTGTTCTTATAACTGCGGACCAGCTGAAACAAGAGCTTTTCCTGCCTCGTTGCTCTCATATTTTGCAAAGTTTTTAATAAATCTTCCTGCAAGATCTTTTGCCTTTTCATCCCATTCGGAAGCGTCTGCATATGTGTCACGAGGATCAAGAATGTTTGTGTCAACTCCCGGAAGCTCTGTCGGAACTTCAATGTTGAAGTACGGAATAGTTTTTGTCGGCGCATTTGCGATATCTCCGTTCAAAATTGCATCGATGATACCACGAGTATCTTTAATAGAGATACGTTTTCCTGTTCCGTTCCATCCTGTATTTACAAGATATGCTTTCGCGTTGTTAGCTTTCATTTTCTTAACGAGCTCTTCAGCATATTTTGTCGGATGAAGCTCAAGAAATGCCTGTCCAAAACATGCTGAGAATGTCGGTGTCGGCTCTGTGATACCACGCTCCGTACCTGCAAGTTTTGCTGTAAATCCTGACAAGAAATAATATTCTGTCTGCTCCGGTGTAAGAATCGATACCGGCGGAAGCACTCCAAACGCATCTGCTGACAGGAAAATTACATTTTTCGCTGCCGGAGCTGCCGATATCGGACGCACGATTTTTTCAATATGATCGATCGGATAAGACACACGAGTATTCTCTGTTACACTCTTATCATCAAAGTCAATTTTTCCGTTCTCATCAAGAGTTACGTTCTCAAGAAGAGCGTTTCTCTTAATTGCATTATAAATATCCGGCTCTGACTCTTTATCAAGGTTGATTACTTTTGCATAACATCCGCCTTCAAAGTTAAAGATACCGTTATCATCCCATCCGTGCTCGTCATCACCGATCAAAAGACGTTTCGGATCTGTGGAAAGCGTTGTCTTACCTGTTCCTGAAAGTCCGAAGAAAATTGCTGTATTCTCTCCGTTCATGTCTGTGTTTGCGGAACAGTGCATAGAAGCGATTCCTTTCAGCGGCAGATAGTAGTTCATCATAGAGAACATACCTTTTTTCATCTCTCCGCCGTACCATGTATTCAGAATAACCTGCTCACGGCTTGTAATATTGAACATAGCCGCTGTCTCTGAGTTCAATCCCAGTTCTTTATAATTTTCCACTTTTGCTTTTGATGCATTGTATACAACAAAATCCGGCTTAAAGTTCTCAAGCTCTTCCTCTGTCGGCTGAATAAACATATTCTTTACAAAATGAGCCTGCCAAGCAACCTCTACGATAAAACGGATTGCCATACGTGTATCTGCATTTGCTCCGCAAAATGCGTCAACAACAAACAGTCTCTTATTGGAAAGTTCTTTCAGCGCGATCGCCTTACATGTATCCCATGCTTCCTGGCTTGCCGGATGATTGTCGTTTTTGTATTCATCTGATGTCCACCAAACCGTATCTTTGGAGTTTTCATCCATTACGATAAATTTATCTTTCGGAGAACGTCCTGTATAAATACCTGTCATTACATTAACAGCTCCCAGTTCGCTTTCCTGTCCTTTTTCAAAGCCTTCAAGACTTGAATCTGTCTCTTCTTTAAAAAGCAGCTCATAAGAAGGGTTGTAAACGATTTCCGTAGTTCCTGTAATACCATACTGACTAAGATCAATGTTTGCCATAATATGTCTTACCTCTCTCTTTCTAAAATGTATATTTCACATCTACGCCGCTTAATGCCAGCGTTATGCTTTCATTATACAAAATCATTTTCCAAAAATCAACAATAATATTCATCTATCTCTCTCGATTATATGAAAGTTTTATAAACTGCAAATTCATATGCTCTATTTTATTTCTAAAAAAAACAAAATTACATTTCAATCACCGGAAGTGTCAAAAGGCACATTTGTGGATTTTAAGCGATTGTCAAGGTTTCCGAAAAATCTGGGTTTTGACTCGTCGCCATTTAAAAAATGCAGGATTTTTTTATCAATCCTGCATTTTCTACACGACAAGCCTCTCATAAATTATACATTCAAAATTTCTTTCACGATTTCTTTCATTTTGTCCGAATCGCATTCTCTGTTATGTCTGATCTGAGCATTTCGGATCTCTTTGATCGCATTCGGAATTTCCGTTGCCGACAGGGCGCTCAGCTCATCGATCAATTCAAATTCATCTTTCTTTGCATATTTATCGTCAATGGCAGTCATAACGCTATGGATAAATTTATACGGACTCGCCGTCGAAGCTACGAGACACTTCTTTTCATCCCCACTTTCCTTGCGGTATTGTGCGCATACATGTGCCGCTACCGCCGTATGCGTATCCATCACATACCCTGTTTTCTCATATGTATTTTTAATCGTCTCTTTCGTCTCTTCTTCCGTCGCAAATCCTCCGACAAAATCACCTAACTGTCCGCGCATCTCTTCTGTTATTTCATAAACGCCTTCTTCTTTAAGCTGTCTCATCAACTCGGCATTTTTCCCTGCATCCTGCCCTGCGATTGTATAGATCAAACGCTCCAGATTGCTGGAAATCAAAATGTCCATAGACGGGGAAGATGTCAGGATAAATTCTCTGTTTTTATCATAAACCCCTGTTTTAAAGAAATCAAAAAGCACTTTATTTTCGTTGGATGCACAGATCAGCTTTGCAATCGGCACTCCCATCTGTTTCGCATAATAAGCAGCCAGAATGTTTCCGAAGTTTCCTGTCGGAACCGTCACATTGATCTTTTCTCCCGCTTTGATTTCTTCATTCTCAAGCAGTTTTGCATAAGCGTAAACATAATATACTACCTGCGGAACAAGACGTCCGATATTGATAGAGTTCGCAGATGAAAACTGGTATCCGGCATCTGCCAACTCTTCCGCCAGCTTTTTATCTTCAAAAATCGCTTTCACACCGCTTTGTGCATGATCGAAATTTCCGTGGATCGCCACTACTGATGTGTTCTCTCCTTTTTGAGTCACCATCTGAAGCTCCTGAATACGGCTGACGCCCCCTTTTGGATAAAAAACGATGATCCTCGTTCCCGGAACGTCCGCAAAACCTGCAAGAGCCGCCTTTCCCGTATCTCCTGATGTTGCCGTTAAAATTACAATTTCATTTTTCACATTATTTTTCTTAGCCGACGTAATAAGAAGATGCGGCAAAATCGACAAAGCCATATCCTTAAATGCGATCGTTGCTCCGTGGAACAACTCCAAATGATATGTGTCACCCACTTTTACAAGCGGAGCGATCACTTCTGTATCAAACTTGGAATCATACGCACTGTTGATGCAGTGTTTTAACTCTTCCTCCGTAAAATCTGTAAAAAACTGTTTCATCACAGCATAAGCTGTTTCCTGATAAGACATCCCTTTCAATTCATCAAGCGTAACGTCAAGCTTTGGAATAGATTCCGGAACAAACAATCCCCCGTCATCTGCCAGACCTTTCAAGATCGCCTCGGATGCCGTCACTGTTTTTTCTGAGTTTCTTGTACTCTTATACAATAAATTCATTATTTTACCTCTTTTTCTTTCTGCAACACAATTTTCAACTAAATATATTCCTGAATACTCAGGCACTTTTTCGTTCCCGCCTTATGCAGATCGCCACAATACCGCATACTGCCATCAGCATCGGATAGATCAAATACGGCATAAAATCAAACGGAGTCAGACCTGTAAGAGCCGCAGCCGTAAGAAGCTGAGCGCCGTAAGGGATCAGCCCCTGTCCAACGGATGTAAACATATCCAGCAGAGATGCCGATCTTCTTGGATCAACGTCAAACTCATCACTGATTTCCTTCGCGATCGGGCCTGTCATAACAATCGCTACCGTATTGTTTGCCGTACAAAGATCAACTAAAAACGAAAGCAGCGCAATTCCTCCCTGTGCTCCTTTTGCTCCGTGAATCCTGCTTTTGATCTGATCCAGAATAAACTGGATTCCGCCGTTCATCTTCACAAGCGATACAATACATGCTACAAGAATAGATATTACAGTAATATCATACATCGATACAACGCCATCTCCTACAACAGTAAACATATCCGCTAAAACAATGTTTCCCGTTGCCACTCCCGCTATAAGTGAAATAACAGTTCCGCCGATCAGCACGAGAAATACATTGATTCCGATCAACGCACCTATAAGCACGACAAGATACGGTACAACCTGCCAGAAATTATAGTCTAAATTCTCTGTAATATCGTACGCTACATTGCGCGTCACAAACCAAAAGAACACGACTGTAATGATCGCCGCCGGAAGTACGATCAGAAAATTCATCTTAAACTTATCTTTCATCTCGCATCCCTGCGTTTTTACTGCCGCAATCGTCGTATCAGAGATCATCGACAGGTTATCGCCGAACATTGCCCCGCACACGACGGCAGCTACACAGATTGCCATAGAAAACCCTGTCTGTTTACTGATTCCGACCGCAATCGGAGCAAGCGCCGTGATTGTTCCTACGGAAGTTCCCATCGACACTGAAATAAAACATCCTATAATAAACAGACCTGCCACTGCAAAATGCGGCGGAATAAGAGAGAGTCCCAAATTCACCGTACTGTCCACTCCGCCTGCTGCGGTTACCGCTCCCGAAAAAGCTCCCGCGCAAAGGAAAATAAGACACATAGTAATAATATTTTCCTCTCCGAGTCCTTTTGCGATCACTTCCATCTTTTTCTGAAAACTTACTTTACGGTTCTGCAAAAACGCAACAAATAAAGCAATCAGAAATGCAACTACTGCCGGCATTGCGTAAAAATCCTTAAACAAGATTCCCGCGCCTAAAAAGATTACCAAAAACACGCCTATAGGCAGAAGCGCAAAAGCCTTTCCCTTTTGTTTTTCATTTCCCATTAAATTCTCCCTTTCGTTTTAGATATAATAACCGTTGCAAAAAGGCGGCAGTACTGCCTGCCGCTTTTCTTTTTGCCCGAATTTCGGCTAAAAGAGCCAAAACTTTATATATTATTTCTTTTTACTGTTTGTATAGTTGACCAATCCGCCTGCGGCAATCAATTTCTGCATAAATTCCGGGAAGGGCTGACCTTTAAATTCAGTTCCTTTTGTACGATTGTAAATCATACCACTGTCAAAATCAACCTCAACTTCGTCACCTGCTTCAATTCCCTGTGCCGCTTCCGGACATTCAATAATCGGAAGACCGATATTGATTGCATTTCTGTAAAAGATTCTTGCGAACGTTTCCGCGATAATGCAGCTTACTCCTGCCGTTTTCAAGCAGAGCGGCGCATGTTCTCTGGATGATCCGCATCCGAAATTTTTATTTGCCACAATAATATCTCCCGACTGTACTTTTTTTACAAAATCCGGATCTATATCTGCCATAGCGTGGCTGGCAAGTTCTTGTGCATCAAAGGAATTCAGATATCTTGCCGGAATGATAACGTCTGTATCTACATTGTCTCCGTATTTAAAAACATGTCCGTGCGCTCTCATGATCTTCCTCCTTCTTTCTGTTCTGCACATTGAATATTCCGCGAATCTGCCTCTTCGTCTGCAGCGCTTATTTTTTCGGGATTTGCAATATACCCTTTGATCGCACTTGCAGCGGCAACTTCCGGCGATGCCAGATAAATCAGAGAATCAACATGTCCCATGCGTCCGACAAAATTACGGTTCGTTGTGGAAACACACTTTTCTCCTGCTGCCATAACTCCCATATGCCCGCCCATACACGGTCCGCAGCTCGGAGTATTTACAGCACATCCTGCATCTACAAAAATATCCAGCAGTCCTTCTTTGATACATTGCTTATAAATCTTCTGTGTAGCCGGAACAACCATCACACGCACATCAGGATGTACCGTATGACCTTTCAGTATTGCCGCAGCTTTCCTCATATCTTCCATTCGTCCGTTCGTACAAGAACCAATCACAACCTGATCGATCTTAACCTGTTCCTCTGCCTCGATCTCATCAATCGTCTTTGCGTTTCCCGGCAAATGCGGAAACGCTACCGTCGGACGCACCTTTGACAGATCAATCTCTACAACGTCGTCATAAACCGCATCCTCGTCCGCCTCGTAAACTGTATACGGTTTCTCACAATGAGCGTCAAGATACTCGACCGTCTTTTCATCCACCGGAAAAATCCCGTTTTTCGCACCGGCCTCAATCGCCATATTCGCCATCGTAAAACGATCATCCATAGACAGATTTCCAATTCCGTCACCTGTAAATTCCATTGATTTATAAAGCGCGCCGTCCACTCCGATCTTGCCGATAATGTGAATGATAATATCTTTTCCGCTTACATATTTCCCCGGCTTTCCCGTCAGAACAAACTTGATCGCCGACGGCACTTTAAACCAGATTTCTCCTGTCGCCATTCCGGTTGCCACATCGGTCGTTCCCATTCCTGTTGAAAACGCGCCCAAAGCTCCGTATGTACATGTATGTGAATCCGCTCCGATGATACACTCACCTGCGGTGACAACTCCCGCTTCGGGAAGAATCGCATGTTCCACACCCGATTTTCCCTGTTCAAAATACCATTTCAGCCCCTGCTCCTTCGCATATTCACGAATTGCTTTTGAATTTTCCGCTGATTTGATATCTTTATTCGGTGTAAAATGATCCGGTACAAACACAACCTTATCTTTATCAAATACTTTATCCGACATCTGTCTGATGATCGGCAAAGCCATCGGTCCTGTAATATCATTCGCCATCACGATATCGAGTTTCGCTTCGATCAGCTGCCCTGCTTCCACAGTATCCAATCCTGCGTGAGCAGCCAAAATCTTCTGCGTCATCGTCATTCCCATTTTTGAGACCCCCTTTATCATTCATAAATATGGTCTTTGCCACATCATTTTTATTTCTTTGCGATATATCCTTTTGCCGTAAGCGCTTCTGCACAAAGCACTGCTCCGCCAGCCGCACCTCTTACTGTATTATGTGACAGTCCGATAAACTTAAAGTCATACATGCTGTCCTCTCTGAGACGTCCGATAGACACTCCCATGCCGCGCTCATAATCTACGTCTGCCGTTACCTGCGGACGATTTTCTTCCTCAAGATACTGGATAAACTGCTTCGGCGCGCTCGGCAGTTCTGCTTCCTGCGGGAATCCTTTAAAGTTTACCAGTTTTTCAATTAGCTGTTCTTTTGTCGGTTTCTTTTCAAAATTGATAAATACCGCCGCAGTATGTCCGTTTAATACAGGAACACGCACACACTGACATGTGATCTTCGGAAGCTCGGCTTTTACGATCTCGCCATTTTCCACTTTTCCGAGAACTCTAAGCGGCTCCTGCTCGCTTTTCTCTTCTTCTCCTCCGATAAACGGAATAATATTTCCCAGCATTTCCGGCCAGTCTTTGAATGTTTTTCCTGCTCCTGAAATTGCCTGATATGTTGTAACAACAAGCTCTTTCGGTCCGAATTCTTTCCATGCCGCCAAACACGGAGCGTAACTTTGGATCGAACAGTTCGGTTTTACTGCAATGAATCCTCTCGTTGTACCGAGACGTTTCTTCTGATCTTTGATCACTTCAAAATGTTCTGCATTGATCTCCGGTACTACCATCGGAACGTCCGGCGTCCAGCGATGCGCGCTGTTGTTTGATACGACCGGAGTCTCTGTTTTTGCATATGCCTCTTCGATCACTTTGATCTCTTCTTTGCTCATATCAACCGCGCTGAAAACAAAATCTACAGTCGAAGCTACATGCTCTACGTCATTTACGTTAAGAACAACAAGCTTTTTCACAGCCTCCGGCATCGGCGTATCCATTTTCCAGCGATCGCCTACCGCTTCCTCATATGTCTTTCCTGCAGAACGCGGGCTTGCCGCAACTGTTACAACTTCAAACCACGGATGATCCTCAAGCAGAGAGATAAATCTCTGACCTACCATTCCTGTCGCACCTAAAATACCTACTTTTAATTTCTGTTCCATCTTCTTTCTCCTTTTACTGTTATTTTTCCTGTTATCTTTCTTACTATAGCGCCATATCCACGTCAGCTTCCGCTTGCCTCTATAACCTCTATAGTATCTTCTATCTGTAAAAGCCTGACTCTGCGAAATTCTTTATAAAGCAGGCTGTTCTTTCAAATATTGCCGTTCTGCTCTGATCACCGCTTCCATTGCGTTTTTCCCCGGCGCGCCGATTGTGTTACGCATATCCACGCATGTTTTCATACTGATCGCCTCATATATATCTTCTTCAAAGACAGGAGAAATCGCCTTGAATTCTTCCAAAGACATATCGTCCAAAGCAATATTTTTCTCAATGCAATACAATACAAGTCTTCCAACGATACCATGGGCATCCCTGAACGGAACATTGTGATTTACGAGATAATCCGCAGCATCCGTCGCATTTGTGAAACCGTGCTTTGCACTTTCTTCCATGCGGGCATTGTTAAAACGCATTGTCTTTAACATTCCTGTAAATAATGCAAGACATCCTTTGGTCGTATCGATCGCATCAAATACAAGTTCTTTATCTTCCTGCATATCTTTATTATATGCAAGCGGAATCCCTTTCATCGTCGTCAAAAGTGAAGTGAGAGCTCCGTAAACGCGTCCTGTTTTTCCTCGTACAAGCTCTGCGATATCAGGATTTTTCTTTTGCGGCATAATACTGCTTCCCGTACTGTAAGCGTCGTCAATCTCAACAAATTTGTATTCATTTGTATTCCAGATGATCACTTCTTCCGAAAATCTGCTAAGGTGCATCATAATCGTTGACATGGCAGACAGAAGTTCAATCAGATAGTCTCTGTCCGACACCGAATCCATACTGTTTAAAGTCGGACCGTCAAATCCGAGAAGCAAAGCTGTATATTCTCTGTCCAACGGATATGTCGTTCCCGCCAAAGCTCCGCTTCCGAGAGGACAAAGGTTCATCCTTTTATAAATATCCCGCATCCTCTGATGGTCGCGCTTAAACATTTCAAAATAAGCTCCCATATGATGTGCCAGAGTAATCGGCTGCGCCTTTTGCAGATGTGTAAATCCCGGCATATATGTCTCTGTATTTTCTTCCATCAATTTCAAAAGAACTTCCATAAGTTCTCTTAACAAACTGTCAAGGTGTGTGATCTCATCTCGCGTATAAAGCTTCATATCCAAAGCGACCTGATCGTTTCTGCTTCGCCCTGTATGTAATTTTTTCCCCGCATCTCCGATCCTGTCGATCAGATTCGCTTCTACAAAGCTGTGGATATCTTCATATTCTTCTGTGATCTCAAGCGTTTTGTTCTCTACGTCTCTGCATATACTTTCAAGACCCTCTATGATCTGATCTTTCTCTTCTTTTGTCAGAATCCCCTGTTTTTCAAGCATCGTCACATGAGCAATGCTCCCTCTGATATCCTGTTTATAAAAACGCTTATCAAAAGAAATCGAAGCGTTAAAATTATAAACTAACTGATCTGTTTCTTTCGTAAAACGACCACCCCATAGTTGTGCCATTTCATCTCCTCTTTTCTGTTCTGCATTTTTCACCTAGTTTAACACATTAACGTGCGAAATGTCCATACTTTTTATAAAAACTGTTTTTCTCTATGCTCACGTTCTCTCATTGAAAACTCACATCCACAGTAATCCTGCCTGTAGAGCCCATATTCTTCGGATAATTCTACAGACCGTTTATATCCGTTCCGCTTTTTAAAATCCGAAACTAAATACTCTACGCCGTACTTTTTCCCGACTCGCACTCCGATCTCGTTCAACTTCTGCGAATTTTTCAGAGGGCTGATGCTCAGAGTCGTCGTAAAATAATCAAATCTGCCTTCCGCTGCCTGCTGCGCCGCCTCTTCAAGCCGAAGTTCATAGCATTTCATGCATCGTGCGCCGCCTTCTTTCAAATGCTCCATCCCTTTTGCCATTTCATAGAACTTCTCCTTATCATACTTTCCCGCAAGGAATGAGACCGGATATTGAAACCGCATATCTTTTATCAGTTTCTGCTGCTCTATGATCCGCTTTGTATACTCGCTCTCAGGATAAATATTCGGGTTATAATAAAGCACCGTGATCCTGAAATAGCGGGATAAATATTCCAGCACATAACTGCTGCACGGCGCACAACAGCTATGGATCAAAAGAGTCGGGACACGGCCTTCCTCTTCAAGACGTTTCAATATTTTATCTAATTCCTTTTGATAATTGATTTTCTGAACATTCATCTTAACTGTTCTCCTATATGCTGCGTTACCTTTTTGTTTATTCTACTTATAATAAGATATCATCTCTTTTTCCAAATTACAATGTCAATCCGTTTCATTTCCAAATCAGATCAAGTTCCGATATGTCGATATTCACACACTGCCGCCGGCTCTCATACATTAATCTTAGATACTTAAATAAGAACGGAAGTGACTCTGTGAGACCTTTACTGGAATTAAACAACATCAGTTATTCTTATCATACAATAGACGGAGAAACAAAAGCTTTATCCGATATTTCTTTTCAGCTTGCCCCCGGAGAATTTGCCGCCGTTGTCGGACCTTCCGGATGTGGGAAATCCACACTTCTTTCGTTAATCGCAGGACTTATAGAGGCAGAGAACGGAACAATCTTCCTAGACGGCGAACCATCGGAAAAATCTTTCAGAAAATCTGCCAAAATAGGCTATATGCTTCAGCATGATCACCTTTTTGAATGGAGGAGCATTTTAAAAAACGTCCTGCTCGGCGCTGAAATCAACAAAAGTGTATCCCAGGAAACGAAACAACGGGCAAAAGAACTTCTGCGTCAATACGGATTAAAGCGTTTTATTAACTCCCGCCCGTCTGAATTATCCGGTGGAATGCGGCAAAGAGCAGCTCTGATCCGCACTCTCATGCCGAATCCCGAACTGCTCCTTTTAGATGAACCTTTTTCCGCTCTCGATTATCAAACACGTCTTACCGTCAGCGATGATATCGGAAAAATCATCAAACATTCAGGAAAAACCGCGCTTCTTGTAACCCATGACCTTTCAGAGGCAATCAGCCTTGCCGATCGGATCATCATATTGACAAAACGCCCCGCACATATTGCCCGAATTGTTCCGATTGCATTTTCCATCGAAAACGATACCCCGCTAAACCGAAGAAATGCCCCGGAATTCAAACAATATTTTAACGAAATATGGAAGGAGCTAAATCAAGATGAATGATCAATCTAACGGACAAAAACTTTTTTTAACGCGCCTTCGCCGTCATAGGATCACAGTTTTGATCAGCCGTGTCCTTATTTTAACTGTGTTTCTTTTTTTATGGGAATTATGCGCTCGTTTTGAAATTATAGATTCCTTTATCTTCAGCAGTCCTTCAAAAATCACTCTTTGTTTTTTGGAAATGTTGAAAAACCGATCTCTTTTCCTTCATATCGGGATTACTTTATACGAAACATTTATCAGCTTCATACTCGTCATATTGCTCAGCATCCTTGCGGCAATCTTGCTTTGGTATAGTAAAAAGCTATCGGAAATACTGGAACCATACCTCGTTGTGCTAAACAGCCTTCCGAAATCCGCGCTTGCCCCTCTTCTGATCGTATGGCTCGGCGCAACTTCAAAAACAATTATTATTGCCGGAATGTCCGTCGCCATCTTCGGAAGTATCTTGAATCTGTATACCGCCTTTATCAATGTCGATCAGGAAAAGATCAAACTGATATATACACTGCACGGAAACCGCAGGCATGCGCTTACAAAAGTTGTACTGCCTTCCTCTGTTCCGGCAATCATAAGCAATATGAAAGTCAATATCGGACTTTGTCTTGTGGGAGTCATTATCGGAGAATTTCTCGCTGCCAAAAGCGGACTTGGATATCTGATCATCTATTCCAGTCAGGTATTTAAGATGGATTGGCTTCTCATGTCGATTATTTTGCTCTGTATTATGGCAATGGGATTGTATGCTCTGATCAATGTAGTGGAAAAACGAGTGTTGAAAAAGTATTAAATATGGCAATAGAAGACTGTCGCTTGAAACTTCAAACTCAAGCAGCAGTCTCTTTGCCGACTTAATTGATCTTTTATATTTAAGTAACAAGAGCATTATTTTTGATATTGTTAATAATCTTAACAAATTTTACCTGTTCTTCATATGTAAAAATCAAACTAAATTTATATGGTCTGTCAAACGGCGTTTTCATCAAATCAAGAACATTATTAATATACCCATTTTCTACGACATAATCTACAACTTGTTCAATAAAATGAAGTTGCTCTGTATTTGGTCTTTCTTCTAAAATAAATGTGGAAAACGCAGCATATGCAGCAGTCCGATCCATCTTTGCAATTTTACGAATCAACAAACCGAACGGTGTATCTTGATAATTCATCTCATAATCTTCTGCCGTCCCTAATTCTACAGTAAATATTCGCTCTAACTCGTTATAATCTTCCACAGAAATCGGTTCATTATGCAGGAGTTTATTAATCGCCGGCGTCGTTTTATGTGCTTCAACGTATTCGTTTACTTTTGCCCGGTAATCTTCAAAATCAGATGCAGACAGACTCGTCAATCTTCCTTCTTCTCTAAACACAACTATATCTTTAAAATTTGAATAATGAAGCTTTTCTTTCTTCGCGGGAATGTATTTCATAATTTCACGTAAAGATTTTCTTGTTTCTTCAAATTTCAAAACATCCTGAACATCCCAATAATGATCTGATACAAGTTCTTTCAATTCCGAAATTCTAACTTTTATATCCGGAATCGTAGCGCATTCTTTCAAAAGAATATTTGCATTACCAACAACATACCTTTTTAATCTTCCTAAATTTTTTCCTCCTGTCATAACTGACAACATCAGTCCATACATAAGCACATCAAAACTAATTGCCGCTTCGTCCTTCTCATCTGATACGACAAGTTTTGCAAGGTGATCTATAATTTCTTCTTTATGAATTTCCTCAAGGCATTCATACTGTTTTCGTTCTTTATATCTTTCTACATACCTTAGTTCTAAGCGCACTTCAACCCTTTCTGTTCCCATAGCTTTCACATCATCTACGACATGATCTATCAAATTCTCCCGAATATTCTGATACTTCACATCTACATAATTTGCATCCTGCAAACATTTGATCATCTGGACCATTCGGATAAATCTTGCCGCAACCGGAGCAACTACTTCCCCTGCTTCTCTTCCTTTTGGATGTTCGTCAAAAAATTGAAAATTCCTCATATAATCAAATACAACAAATTCTTTTTTATCCTCGCCTTCCCCAAAAAGGTTTTCACAAAGTCTTGTTCCTCGACCTAACATCTGCTCAAATTTAATCCGGCTATAAACTTTCTTGGCAAAAACAAGATTTGTAATTTCCGGCACATCTATCCCGGTTTCCAGCATATCTACAGTCACCGTAATAAACGGATAGTCATCCGCTTTTTTAAAATCCTTAAGATTTTGTCCTGCATATGGCTCATCACAAACCACCAACTTGCAAAAATTACCTTTATATTGCGGATATAATTCATTAAATCGATCAACAATAAATTTTGCATGCAATTTATTTTGTGCGAAAATAATTGTCTTCCCGACATGATTTCCATTTTTATGTCTAATGCCGTTATTCATCAAATCTGAAATCATTCTATCAACCGTATCGACATTAAAAATATATTTATTTATTCTCTCCGGCGGAATATGTTCAGGCACTCCTCCATCTTCGACAAACTCTGCTTCATATGCCTCCCTCTCTTCCTCGTCCAAATCCGCATATGTAATTCCATCATCTGAAATCTGTGTCGAAGTCTCAATTAAATAAAACGGAACTAACACATGATCTTTTTCCACCGCTTCCTCATACTCATATACATCCGTCGGTATATTATTTTTCATATCAAAAAATGTATAGGTAGACTGATGAATCGTATTCTTCGGCGTCGCAGTCAATCCCAGCAGGCAAGCGTCAAAATATTGAAAAATTGCTTTATATTTATTAAAAATACTTCTATGTGCTTCATCTATTACAATTAACGAAAAATGCCCCGGCGAAAAAAATCGCGATCCATCCGCATTTTTTATAGTATCAATCGCATGTAACATTGTCTGGTATGTTGAAAATATAATTTTTGCATTTCGCTCATCTTTATTTAGTAAAAGATTACACATTGTTGTATTCTCTATATATTTATAAAACGCATCCTTTGCCTGCTTCACCAATTCTTTGCGATCTGCCAAAAACAACACTTTTCCCATTAACTCACTGCGCGTCATCACATCTACTATCGATGCCGCTGTTCGTGTTTTCCCTGTACCCGTCGCCATTACAAGCAAACATTTTCGGATTCCCTTTTCATAATTTTCACAGCATTTTGTAACTGCTCTTAATTGATACCAGCGATCCGTAATTTGCTTATCAATCTGAATGCTGTTAACCGATTTCTTTATACATCGCCGCTCAATCATTGCATTGATATCTTTTTGCGGAAAGATGCCGCTCACAAGTCTGGGCGCACTGTTTGCATCATCCCAAAGATAAGTTTCAAAACCATTTGTATAAAATATAATCGGTCTTTTTCCCTGCATATTTTGGATACAGTCTGCATATAATTTCCCTTGATTCCGCCCTTTATCTCCGCTCTCGCTTGCCTTTTTTGCTTCTACTACAGCAATAATCTTTCCTGTATCTCCCCATATAACATAATCCACATATCCCCGTCCTGTTTGATTCGGCATTCCGACAACAGGATATTCAACTTCCACACAATTTCTCTTTTTATCCTGATCGAACACATATCCATTCGCCTCTAAATCTGCATCAATATATCTTTTTCTCGTCGTCCATTCTGACAGATCCGGTTCGTAAACATATTCCCGATTTTTTATATTACGGGCTTTTTGAACTTTCATCTCATTACGAAGTTCTTTATTCAAAGCTAAAAGACGTTCTATTTCTTTATCTTTTTCATTCACTATTTTATCAGCGTTTTTTTGAACGTCTTTAATAACCTGCCGATACTCTTCCTGTACCACATTCATATCCGTTGTCGCATCAGGAATCTTTTTCTCATCAAATACTCGTTCAACATAATCTCTTCCGTAACAATAATCAACCCATTCCACAAAATCAAATAATATGTTGAGAGAAAGAACTGCATTGTCTCGCGTCAGTCGTTTTGAAGTATGTACAGACTCATTTCCATTCCGAACAATGTGCTGAAGCCTTCTCCACAATGTAATATCCATCAAAGAAGGAAAGCCATTATTGTGAAGTAAAGACTGCAATCCTTCTCTATTTCCAATCGGTTCTAATGCAGAATCAATCGAATAAATCCATTTCACACACAATTCCAATGCTTTTCTTGAAGCTACCGCGCTCATCACCGGCGAAGATTCTAATATTCTTTCCGCATCAATACACGCTCCTGAAAACAATTCATATTCTTGTTTCTTCTCAAGAAATGCAAAATTCATTTCCATGATAAGCTCCTCCTCTCAAGCAAATTTTTAATATTTCCGCACTGCAACTTTTGATTTGTCGGTTAATTTAACAAAAGAAGCAAACTGATCTTGTTTCCTTTTTTCTGGCACTATTACCTTCAATTCACTAAGAATTTTCAAGTTGATATTCTTCTGAGCAGACTCAGGTGCCTGTGATTCCAGAATTGCTTGAAAGAAAGAAAACCAATAATGAACAAAAATATTATTTGTTCTTTCATTTGCAATAAATCCAACCACACTATCAGGAAAGCAAGCATCAAATTCCAATATAGCCGTCTTAGCAATATTAGCAGCAATCGTAATACAAAGAGTCCCCTTATCCCACATTTTGCTCTGTTTTAATCCAAGTTCCGAATATGTGCTGCTATAAGATGTAATATATAGTCCAGCATTTGCAACATCTCCTGTCTGAATTAATGGATATTTACCACCTAACAACTTAATATCATTTCTTGGTCTATGTTTAGATACTCCTCGACCAAATTCTCCCAAGTCAGGTAATGTAGCTTCTGGTAAACCGTAAGAATTTGAAACCGGATCACCAAACAGTTCGACAAATCGGGCTTTGATAAGCTTGTCCAATAATTGTAATTCCTGTTTACACAAATCAATAACTTTTTCGCATTTACTAAGAACACTTACAATTTCAACTTGCCGTTCCCAAAAATCAAAATTAAATTCTTCGTTTTTATAATCTTTAAAATATATATGCGGGATGGTTGCGCCTGTAAAATATTTTTCCAAATTCATATATTTTACTACATAAAAAAGATACTTTGGCAATATATTGTCTTTCGGTAAAAGATACTGCATCGTACCTATTACAGAAGTTTTTCCCGGGCATAACATTGCCCTTCCAATTCCAGCTCCATCCTTTACAACTGCGACATACGGATATCCTTGCTGATAAAAATCTACACTTCCAATATATCCTGATGCACCAAAAACTGAAAATTCCCCATTCTTTTCAGATACATCTGACAGTTTTAAATTTGATGTCCCACGTTCACAGACATCTCCTAGTTTTACTCTCATATATCATCCCCACAAATCTTAATTTGCTTGAGGGATACATTTCACTTTAAGACATATATTTTTGATGTGATGTTTTTACATTATTCTGATTTACCATCGCATACTGCATTGTTGTATCTATCTGAGAATGCCCTAAAATCTTTTGTACCTGCTCGATCGGCATTCCTTTATCGATTGCTCTCGTTGCCATCGTTCGTCGAAATTTATGGGGATGTATACGATCCAATTTCAGTTGTCTTCCTAACTGCCGCAATCGTATTTCGACTCCACTTATTTTCAAACGATCGTGCGGTGCATCCAACGTTACAAATAATGCTTCATTATTATCTTTTCTTTTTTCAATATATTCCTTCAGATGGACTTTTGCCTTCGCATCAAAATAAACGCGCCGTTCTTTATCTCCTTTTCCGTATACAATACATTCTCGCCCCTCTAAATCAATGTCTTCAATGTTCAGATTTACTAATTCTCCAACTCTGATTCCGGTCGAATACAGTAAATCAATTATTGCTAAATCACGTATTTCTGCACAATTATCGCGAAGTTTTTCTATTCCTTCATCTGTAATTACACTTTTGACGACTGTCTTTGTCTTTATTTTATGTATTCTTTTCATTGGGCTTTTCAAAATATAATCTTCCTCTTCTAGCCATGAAAAGAAACTGGATATATTTCGTCTGATATTATCAATCGTCACATTTGAACACCTGTTTATTTTCTGATAATCTGATAAATAAGTACGAATCTCTTCCGTGGTAATCCTCCTTACACTCTGATTCATTTTTGAAAATAAATGTTCCACAGTGACCCGATAATACTGTATTGTTCTTTCCGAACACCCTTCAATCCGCTTAGCATCCAAAAACATTTGCAAAAAATCATTATTTGATATTTCTTGTTTATCAGCTTCATTTTCCGAAAATGTTTTTAACACAACTTCCTGTAATTTTTTCATCTGTGCAATCGACAGATACTCTGACATCTCGTTCAATATAAGTACAATTTTTTCTTCCATGTTGATACTCCCCTTTCGACTTGTACCAACATCCTTCAACCAAAACTACGCAACCTAATGCCAGCGCAATGCATCTTTTATTCAATCACTCTATTTTCCAAATAACACTCCAGTAAGTAAGATGGATTTTCATAATACATACTACTATTATAATCATCTATCTTGGCACTTACAAAAGAATTATAAACATGAAACAGCGCGTCAATCACTCCTGTCTTTTCCCTATCAGCGACTCCTTTTATCAGCCTTTTATAAACTTTACCGATATCCCAATGCGACGGTATTGCATAACCACATGCTTTTACATTGTCAAAATTTCCTTCTTTCATTCCTGATTCCACTATGAAATCATCACTCACACGATCTATATTGTCACTATGGTACACATCTGCCAAATCATAAATTTTTTCAATACGTTTTTTCCCTAACGTATTTACAACATCCATTCTTGTATTTTTCGTTTTCCTTGCAATATAGTCAATCAGACTGCATGTAAAAAACAAATCGTTATCTTTTGAAGATTCTCTGCCAATATTATCCTGCATTACACAACCTCCTCAAACCCTCGGTATTCAAGACATTTTAATGCCTTTTCCGTACAAAAATTAATCTGATGTGTCGGATATTTGAATTTTGCCAAACTCCAAAATTGATCCCTTGTAATAACTCCCTCTATATAATCTGAAATATAATTATAAATCTGATCATCAGCCATCGCTCCAATTACAATATCATAATTATGACTTTTCCCACTCCGGCAATCAATAATAAAATCCAGCCACTCTTCCGTCATTTCTTGAAACTCTTTGATGTTCAAATCCAAATTTAATCTTACTTCATAAATAGAAACAACTTTTGTATCGTAGCGTTTTGCCCATCTCTGAGCCTGTTCCTTGATAACGGTACAATAAAACCCTGTTCCAAAATCCTTTGTATTTCTTCCTATACGAACTTGGGGATTTTCAACTGATATATACCCTCCGTGATATACTGTCATTTTTGCCATTTATCCGTTCCCCTTCTATCCCAAATAATTCTGTGTCATACTATCAAATAATAGCTAAACTTCCCTATAATTCTTTCTGCCTCACGTTTTTAATAAAAATATACGAAAACTTCAAAAAATCTGTTCATTTTATATGTTTTCTAACTCAATACCGTAATACTCTTCAATCCCCTTCTGCATTTTTACAAATGCCGGAATATAGTCTTTTAAAATAACGCCAACTAATCTTCTTGCTGACGACTCATCATAAATATGTGTTAAATCATTTCTGCTCTTTAACATTCCAAGCCAAATATCCTCATCAATAAAATCAAAAATCGTATATGCAGTTTTCAGAATCATTTTAGGAGAACCTGTCGCAGAGATAGATTGTCCTTCATAACTTAACAATTCCTTTAACACTTTCCAGCCCAACTCAAACTGCACAAAAAATTTATCAATAATACCACCCACAATAAATTCATTTGATAAGTCTTCATTTTCTGCTGTCACAAGCACTTTCAAGTTTGATTTAAAATGCTCAAATTTCTTCATATATTGTTTTCCCTTCTTTTTTGATAGAATCTCTTAATTCACTCTGTATTTCTTCGTCCAAATTAATAATATTAAAGCACAAAAGGGTACTCGTCTCCTCATTTACATCCAACATAAAATGCACGAAATTGCCGCCTTGCACAGCCAAATCAATATCGCTTTTTTCTTTAAAGCTTCCTCTTGCTCTTGAGCCAAACAGAATTACTTTTTTTACATTATACTTTTTGGCAAGATCACATATTTCCTCTATTACTATAGGCTTTATTCCTGTTTCTCCCATAATTTTCCTTCCCATCATCCAAAATACTCCTGCATTAAGCTATCAAATAATAATTGTGCTTCATCTAATGCTTTTTGCACTGCAACTTTTGATTTGTCGGTTTGAGCGACGAAGACAGCAAATTGCTCTTGTAATTCCATTGGAGGTACGGCGACCTGTAACTGCTTTAATTTTGCACCAGGCAAATGTGCAATAGTAGCTTTTGCACCGGCTAATGCAGAAAAACCTCCATAATCGCAATTATATCTAAACCACCACGCCAGATAATCTGGTAAAATTATCTGGTGATTACATCTCACTCGATGCAACGCCTTTTGGAAAAAACATGGCTGTAACTCATTATGCCACACAGCACACCGTCCAATTTCGCCACCCTCACAAACCAAAAGATCTCCTTCACGCAGCTCAAACTCTGCACGGTCTTTTTCATCAAAATCCATTTTATTTAGATTTTCAAGATTGAACCGAAACCACTGAACATTGAAATTGGCTAAGTAAGGATAACTATTTCTTCCAGTTTGCTGTTTTGCATCTAGCATTTTCCCCAATCGTGAAGAAGTGATCTCTGCAAATAAACAAACTTGCCATTTCTTGCTGTTGTGGATTACATCTCCAAACATCTCGACAAATCGGGCTTTGATAAATTCGTCAAGTTTTTGTAATTCCTGTTGGCGCATCTGAATCAACTTATGAAGCTTATCCAACACAGAAGAACAAAACTTCTGTTGCTCTACAGAAATATCTGGAATAGTCATTTCTTTCAGCATATCCAGTTTTAAATTATCTCTAACACTTCCAGATGCCTTAGCCTTTATCATCTGTCTGCCCAAATCACTTCTAAGAAAATAGTATAGATACTGACGGTCAATCCCTTCTGATACTGAAAATACATTATAGAGAGGACTTACGATAACACGTTTTTCATACCTCTGCCAATCAACAGAGCCGACATTTATCCGCGAAGGATTATATGCAAAATAACCTTGCGGAACAATCTTATATGTGGTTTTGTCTTGGCTAGCAACCTCTTTGCCAAAGTATTCTGTACAAAATCCCTGACTATTTGTCACGCTGTACACTGGAATATCTTCGTTCCCTTTATTTCGCTCCGAGTATTCCTTTATGAATTTCCCTAATGGCACTCTTATTCTTGTCATTCTATCATCCCTACAAATCTTAATTTATTGTCCTCCTCATTATACAAGATTTATCCACTCAATCAAATACCCATTACATAAGTTTTCAAATATAGTAATAAAATCACAACAATTATAACTATAATGAAAGAAAATGCCAGTCGCATCACGAACATGCGAAATCAAAAAAGACACCTATTATTTTGCCCCCTCAAAAGTCAGACCATAAATCCAACGTTTGAAAGTCCGATTCAATAAAATAACAAATGTCTTTCTTATCAACTTTCGTCTTCTCTATTTTATTTTCTAAGCAATGCTCTCAATTCTGCCGTTTCCTTCGTAATTTCCTCGTTTAACTCTTCAATTTCAGCAAGAATTTCTTCTGTCGGTGGATATTCTACAGGAACATATTCTATTTTTTTGTATTTATTGATTGACAGATCATATCCATTATCTATAATCTCCTGCTTATCAACCATAAAACTTTGTTCTGTCCGCTCTCTATCCTCTTCGTTTTCTTTCTTATGAAATCTTTCAATAATATCAGGAATATCGTTTTCTTGAACAGGTTGACGTTTATCATCTAACGAATAACCATCTGCTTTCATATCATAAAACCAAACTTTATCCGTTCCTGTCCCATTTGTTTTTGTAAATATCAAAATTGCCGTTGATACTCCCGCATATGGTTTAAATACTCCCGAAGGCATCGATATTACAGCTTCTAAGTACTGATTCTCAATCAACTCTTTCCGTAAGTTTTTATGTGCTTTTGACGAACCGAAAAGAACGCCGTCAGGCACAATACATGCACATCTTCCACCTACACGCAGCAATCTGATAAACAATGCAACAAACAACAACTCTGTCTTTGTTGTATTTGTAATTGCCAATAAGGATTCATTGATATTCTCCTTATTAATCGTTCCTTTAAACGGTGGATTTGCCAAAATCAAATCATAGGCATCTTTCACCTGATAATCTTTAGAAACACTATCCTGTTTATTTAACTGTGGATTTATAACAGAATGCAGCATCAGATTCATACATGATAAACGGCACATTGTTTCATCTGTATCAAAACCTGTAAATGTTTCTGAACCATATTTTTCCCATTGTTCGGCAGTCATCTTGTTTCCATATTCACTTCTTATATATTCGGCGCTAGAAATAAGGAATCCGGCAGTTCCGCAAGCCGGATCACAAATCTTCATATCCGGTGTCGGCATCATAAGTTTTACCATCATATCCCGGATATGCTTCGGCGTTCTAAATGCTCCCAAGCGTCCGGCTGAATTCAATTTTCCAAGCATATATTCATACAGATCGCCCTGCATATCTAAATCTTTAATATCATTTTCAAACAAATCTTCTAAACCGGCAACAACTTTCTGTAACGCTAACGGTTCATTTATCTTAAATGTTGCATGTTTTAAATATCTTGAAAAAGCTGAATTTTCATTTGAATTCAGATTGATCAAAAAAATAAATACTCTATCAACGAAATGCTTGTGAAGCGCACGAGCTTCCATTCCTTTAAAGTTTCTCCAGCGAAGAGCCTGTTCTTCTCTTGATTCTCCGAAAATATGACTCTGTTTTTCTCCCGAAAGCAATTCCGCCATTTCAATATCTGCTTCTCTTTCATCAATCTGCTTTGCAAACATCAGATACGTCAACTGTTCTATTACTTCTGTCGGTTGAGAAACTCCTCCCGCAATCACATCCAGCCATATCTGCTCTATTTTATTTTTCACTACCGATGGTAACATAGATACCTCCCTATCCGAAGAACTTAGACCAATATCCCTGTACGAAGATAAATAACACGATCAGCGGAAGGATATATGACACATAGATCCGTGACCATTTTGGGAATTTAATTCCCGTTCCCGCATTAGCTTCCTTGCGGAAGTTCTTCCATCCCCAGCCATAACGGCTTGTACAAAACAGAAGATATACAAGACTTCCAAGCGGAAGAAGGTTATTGCTGACGATAAAATCTTCCAGATCAAGGATCGTGCTTCCCGCTCCGAGCGGCTGGAATCCGCTCAGCAGGTTAAATCCAAACACACATGGAAGTGAAAGCAGGATAATCACAACCAGATTCACTGCCACTGCCTTGCCTCTCGAGCATCCGGTCAGATCCATCGCAAATGAAATGATATTTTCAAATACCGCAATAATCGTTGACGCCGCCGCAAAAAGCATACAGAGGAAAAAGATACTTCCCCAAATTCTGCCTCCTGCCATAGAATTAAATATATTCGGCAACGTAATAAAAATAAGATTCGGACCGCTGTCCGGGTTCACTCCGAAAGCAAAACATGCCGGGAAAATAATAAATCCCGAGAGCAGCGCTACACATGTATCAAGAACGGTTACGCATACTGCTTCTCCTGTCAGACTTCTGGAGCGGTCTATGTAGCTTCCGAAAATCGCGATCGCGCCGATTCCAAGGCTCAATGTAAAGAACGATTGCCCCATTGCCGCAAATACAACTTCCATCAGTCCCGCTTCTTTTACTTTGGCAAAGTCAGGAACAAGATAAAACGCCAGTCCTTCGCCTGCCCCTGAAAGAGTAACGGAACGTACCGCCAGAATGATCATAAGCGCAAGAAGCATAAGCATCATCACTTTTGTGATTTTTTCTACGCCTTTCTGCAGCCCGATGCTGCAAATCGCAAAGCAGGCTGCCACAACAATGATCATACATACGATCATAATTCCCGGCTGCTGCATCAGCTCGCCAAACTCGTTTTTGATTCCCGACGCATCCAAGCCTTTAAAATTTCCCGCTGCCATTTTTACAAAATACAAAAGTAGCCATCCGCCGATCGTTGTGTAAAACATCATAAGCAGATAATTTCCTGCCATGCCGAACCATTTATACCAGTGCCATTTTGTACCAAGCGGCTCTAATCTGTCAAATGATAACGCAACGCTGCTTCTTGATGCCCTTCCAACCGAAAACTCCATTACCATGATCGGCAATCCAAGTATCAGAAGAAACAGCAAATAGATCAATACGAATGCCGCTCCTCCGTACTGCCCGGTAATGTAAGGAAACCTCCATACATTTCCAAGACCGATCGCACACCCTGCCGAAATCAGAATGAATCCAAGGCGGGAGCCGAATTTTTCTCTCTTCATAAAATTTCCTCTCTTCCTTATATACCATTTTAATACTGTACAGTGTTACAACTGTACAGATATTAATGTACCATATATACACACTTTTTTTCCACCATTATTTACAAAATATTTATTTATTTTCTTTCGCATCTTCATAAAAAGCATCAAGCGAACTTACAACCATTTGAAATGTAAGACGAGCCGCATATTCAGGCGGCATATTTTCCCCGTTTTCAAGCCATGTTCTAATAAATCCAAGACATCCGTTAAAACAAAATGAATAGAAATATTTCATTTCCGCAAACTTTTCGGGAAAGCGTTCCGCCAAAAGATCACGACTGTTTTCTTCCAAAAATTTTTCAATTCTCCTGATAAACGTAATATCACCGTATGGACCAAGAAGCGCGCATCCGATCTCTCTGTTATCGCTTAACACCCGAAACAAATCTTCTATAAACAAGTATGTAGTGTCTTTCTCGATTTTAATCGGATGCTCCAGAATCGCTCTTTCTATTTCCTCAATCATATCATCTTCTATCTCTTTTAGAAGAGACGGAATATCCGAATAATGCAGATAAAATGTCGAACGGTTAATATCCACATCATCTACAAGTTCTTTTACGGTAATCTGTCCGATATTTTTTTTCTTCATAAGACGGGCTAGTCCCGTACGAAGCTGGTTTTTAGTTTTTCTCACCCTGCGGTCTGTCTTTTTTTCCATATCGCTTTCTCCTCGTCATAATATCTCTTCACATGTGTCAACACATTTCGTTATATTGTCGTTTATCCGACATTTCACACTTCTATTAATGGTTGTAAATCTATTTCTACCTTAATATAATACTCTTTATCAAGAAAATCAACATTGTATCTATTAATATATAAGGAGTTCTGATATTATGAAAAAATCATTTCACATTTTTCAGCGTGACCTCTCCCGCCTTTTACACAATAAAGCGGCGATTCTTGTTCTGATCGGCGTATGCCTGCTGCCTTCTCTATACGCATGGTTTAATATCGCAGCCAATTTAGACCCATACGGAAATACGTCTAAGATTAAAGTCGCTATTGCCTGTTTAGATAAAGAAGCATCTTCCGAAAATCTTTCTATCAATGCAGGAAAAGAAATTGTCAAAAATCTAAAAGAAAACAAACAGCTCGGATGGACGTTCACTTCGGAAAAAGAGGCTCTCAACGGAGTAAAATCAGGAAAATATTATGCTTCTATTGTTATTCCCGAAGATTTCAGCCGCTCTTTGATCAGTATTTTATCCGGCGACTTACAGACGCCGAAACTTGACTATTACATAAATGAAAAAGCCAATGCCATTGCTCCCAAAATCACAGGCACAGGCGCAGCCGCAATTCAGGAACAGATCAACAGCACCTTCTCTTCGGTTGCTTCTGAATCCGTTTCCGGCATATTAAAGCAGTCTGCGTCAGACTTGTCGTCAACACTTGGATCTGTCAATTCCGATATTACTAAAACACTTGAAAAAGCTGATGCAAACATTGCCGCCTACAAACAACTTCTCGAAAACTTCAATGCAGCCGCAGAAAAATCTGCCCCCCTGATCACACGCGCAAAATCAACTGCTTCATCTTTAAAATCCGCCGCCTCGTCGGGTTCTTCGGCTCTAAGCGAATCTTCCCGCATCCTCTCTGAAACCCGTACTGCCGCAGGAAACTTTTCTTCATCCCTATCTTCATCTTTGACACAAGGAGAAATTTTGCTCGGTCAGGCGCACAATATCGCATCAGCAGGACTTACCGATCTTGAAACTGCCGCCCGCTCGGTAAACGGATCGATCGGAAACGCACTGGATTTTGCCAATTCCACTGCCGTCTTAAACGGAAATATTTTAAAAGAGTTAGGAGAGCTCGCCTCACTCATTCCCGGATCTGATTTGGATTCTGCCATCGCCGGACTGCAGGCTCAAAACACAAATAATCAGGAACTGATCCTCTCTTTAAGCGCCGGAAATGCAGGAATACAAAATGCCATCAACACAACCGCTTCTACCCGGGAACAGCTTTACACAATTACATCCGCAAACATCGGCAGTCTGCACGACCTCCGCGCTGTTTTGGACAAAAACGTTCTGCCGCAGCTAAACAAGACATTAGATGCTTTCTCTTCTTTGACAGGAGAAATGAACGGTCTTCTAACAACAGTTCCTTCCTCCGCCGATCAGATCGACAACCTGTTAGACCAAATGAGCGCCGGACTTTCAAATACTGTAACGGCTCTTGAAGGCACAAAAACCGCCCTGTCAAATGTTCAGGAACATCTCGGTACGATTCAAACAGACTTAAATGCCCTTTCCGGTTCTGACATCTACGAAACTCTTCTCTCATTAGAAGGAATCGACAAGCAATCGGTATCGGCATTTATGTCCTCACCTGTGAAAATAGAAACAAAGAGTTTTTATAAAATAGCTAATTACGGCTCGGCAATGACGCCTTTTTACACAAACCTTGCAATTTGGGTCGGCGGCATCGTCCTCATCGCGATTTTTAAATTAGAAGTAGATAAAGACAGCTCTATGCTTCGATATTCTTCTGCCTCTCTCTATTTCGGACGCTGGCTTTTGTATATCACGGTCGGAATGGTACAAGGATTCATTGTCTGTATCGGAGATGTTTTTCTAAAAGGGATTGAATGCGCGCATCCAGCCGCTCTTATCTTTACCGGAGTGATCTGTTCGTTTGTGTATGTCAATATTATTTATGCACTGTCAATCTCATTTAAACACATCGGGAAAGCATTATGTGTTCTCCTCGTCATCCTTCAGATTCCCGGATCGTCCGGCACATATCCTGTAGAAATGACACCCGCGTTTTTCCAAAACGTCCATCCGTTCCTACCCTTTACTTACGGTATTTCCGCAATGAGAGAATGTATTGCCGGAATGTACGGAAGCACTTATATACACAATCTGCTCATCCTGCTCCTTTTCGTTCCCGTTTCCTTACTGATCGGACTTGGGATCAGACCTCTGCTTTCAGGTCTGAACCGGCTTTTTGACATTAAACTTGCAGAAACCGATTTAATGCTTGGTGAAACACCCGACAGAAATATCAGACGCAGCGCACAGCTTTCTCTTTTACTAAAAGCTTCTTTATCACAAGAAGAACTTCAGATCCAAACTGCCGAGAAAGCACAGCGTTTTGAAAAAAATTATCACAAAATGATCCGTTTTGGATTTTTTGCGATTTTAACTATTCCGCTCATTTTCCTGATCCTTATGTTCAGCCTTGAATCTAAAATTGTATTCCTCATTCTTTGGATCTTATCTATTATTTTAATCGCCACATGGCTGATCACAGTGGAATACATACATAACGAACTTGCAGCTCAACAGGAACTGTCCGGTATGTCATTTGAAGAAATGTTGAAATTATTCAGAAAAATGGAGGAAAACTGACTATGAAAAATATCATACGCATTGCGCGAAACGACATCCACAATATCCGAAAAAACGTAATCGCGCTGATCGTTATTTTCGGCATTACTATCGTTCCCTCTCTCTATGCATGGTTTAATATTGCCGCAAGTTGGGATCCGTACAAAAATACCGGAAATTTAAAAGTAGCCGTCGCAAGTCTTGATAAAGGATATGACGGCGAACTGCTTCCGGTCCGGCTCAATCTCGGAAATGACATTATTTCTTCACTGCGTGAAAACACACAGCTTCACTGGATATTTACAGATGCCAAGGACGCTTCTAACGGTGTACGTTCCGGAAAATATTATGCTTCTGTTGTCATTTCTGAAACATTCAGCAAAGATATGATGAGTCTGTTTTCTTCTGAAACGACACATCCGACAATTACTTACTGCATCAACGAAAAGGAGAACGCCATCGCCCCAAAAGTAACAGAAAAAGGCGCAGATGCAATCCGTCAGGAAATTAACGAAACCTTCACAGAGACAATTTCCAAAACAGCTCTGGACGCATTTCGTTTTGTTGCTGACGTTTCCGCAGAAAAAGGGGATGCATCTCTTGCAGAAAATTTATCTGCTTCGCTTGCAGAAATCTCTGCCGATCTTGATTCTGCTTCCGGAACTGTACAGGCATTTTCTGATATGACAGACGCCGCTTCTTTGATGCTAGATACGACTTCTGTTATCTTTTCCCATACCGGAGACGGAACAAAGACAAGCCTTGGCGCCTTGACAGATGCAGGAAACGGGATTGCTTCTCTTTCTTCCGCTTTATCCGGCACAACTGACGCAGTCAGTCAGGCATTATCTGACGGAGAAACTTATTATTCATCCGTCTCTTCCACGATCCAAACCGCACTTGACGCCTACAGTACAGATGCGGATGCCGCTTTCACTTCCCTTAATGCAGTCTCAAACAGGATACAAACTGTCATCGACGGATATACATCTCTTGCGGACTCTTTAACTGCTATAAAAAACGCAAACCCAAACCTTAGTCTTGTGATCGATCCGATTCTGAAGCAGATTTCGACTGCCGTCGAGCATCAGACAAATTTAAAAGCCGAGCTTGATAATGCCGGAATAAAAATTACCGGCGCCGTTCAAAATGCGGATTCTTTAAAAACAGAAATCGACGGACTTATTAAAGAGAGCCTGACTTCCACTTCGGAAGTGAAAGACAGCTATGAAGCAACTGTTAAAAATCAACTGGAAAATTTGGCAGGCAGTCTAGGCAGCACCGGATCTTCTGTATCCGCTCTTTTAACACAATTAAATGAAGGCGCCTCTGACTTGACAGATATTACAAACAGCGCTTCCGATGACCTTGCCCTTATCCATACTTCGCTTTCAGATTCCTCAACTTTGCTAAGTAATGTATCTGAACAACTTTCATCCGCGTCTGAAGCGCTCTTAAACCCAAACCGTGACGGACTTTCCGTGTTGACCGACTTGTTGGCGCAAAAACCGGAAGCAATCGCCGCCTTTCTTGCGTCTCCGGTCAGTCTTTCCGAGCATCCGGTCTACCCGATCGAAAATTACGGATCGGCAATGGCTCCTTTTTATTCTACACTCGCCATGTGGGTTGGCGGCGTTGTGCTTGCCGCCATGCTGAAAGTCAATGTTTCAGGAAAAGCTTTGACAGGAGTTTTTAATCCGAAACCTCATGAAACATATATCGGAAGAAGTCTACTTTTTATAGCGATCGGCCTTTTGCAAAGCAGCCTCATCTGTCTGGGCGATTTGTTTTATTTAAACATCCAGTGTCAACATCCGGTTTACTTCCTTTTCGCCGGATGGTTTACAAGCATCGTGTATGTAAGTATCATTTATGCGCTCACCGTTTCATTCGGCGATATCGGAAAAGCCGTCTGCGTCGTCTTACTTGTTATGCAGGTAGCCGGAAGCGGCGGAACATTCCCTATTGAGGTAGCGCCTGACTTTTTCCAAAAAGTCTATCCCCTTCTGCCGTTTACGCACAGCATGAATGCCATGAGAGAATGTATTGCCGGCTTTTACAGCACAGTTTATTGGAAAGAACTCGGAACATTAGCTCTTTTTCTCATCCCCGCACTATTGCTCGGTCTGCTCCTTCGGAAACCTGTCATACGTCTGAATGATGCATTTACGGAGAAGCTCGAAAGCACAAAACTTATCTGAATGCAAAAATTTCCGCATGGATCTTCTCCACGCGGAAATTTTTATTTTTTCTCTTTATTCTTTAAAAAGTTTTACCCGACGGCTGTTCTTCACAATTTCGTAAGCTTGTAACCTGTCGTGCTCACGACTGCCGCCGTATTCCCGAGTTCATCCTTGATACGAATCTCATAATACGCCGTTGTCCTGCCGTCTTTTAAACAGACTGCTTCTGCAATCAACATATTCCCTTTTGCCGCTCCAAGATAAGCAATCTGTGAGTTCAATGATACCATTGTATCGCCCTGCCAGTTTGAAGCAACTGCAAACGCAAAATCGGCAAGTGTAAAATAAACGCCTCCCATTACTGCCCCAAGCGCATTCTTATGTTTTGCCTCTAATGTCAGACTGCATCTCGCATAGCGGTCGTCTATCTCGTCTATCACCGCCCCGGTCTCTGCCGCAAACCGATCTTTCTCAAAAAAACGGACGATTTCTTCTGATGGTTTCATTGTTCCTTTGCTTCCTTCTTACCACTCAAATTTTTTCTCGAAGTATGCTTTCAAATCTTCAATCTTCACTCTCTCCTGCTCCATCGTATCACGATCACGCACTGTAACAGCTCCGTCTTCTTCCGAATCAAAGTCATATGTTACACAGAACGGAGTACCGATCTCATCCTGACGGCGATATCTCTTTCCGATATTTCCACGATCGTCAAACTCGCAGTTATAATATTTGCTCAACTGTGCAAATACTTTCTCCGCGCCTTCATTCAATTTCTTAGACAGCGGAAGAACGCCGATCTTAACCGGAGCAAGCGCCGGATGGAAATGAAGAACGGTACGCATATCCGGTTTCTCTTCTGTTCCGATATTCTCTTCGTCATATGCACTGCAAAGGAACGCCAATACCATACGGTCTGCGCCAAGTGACGGCTCAATTACATACGGAATGTACTTTTCTTTCGCTTCATCGTCAAAATAAGTAAGATCCTGTCCCGATACATTCTGATGCTGTGTCAGGTCATAGTCTGTACGGTCTGCGATTCCCCAAAGTTCTCCCCATCCAAACGGGAACAAGAACTCTACGTCTGTCGTCGCTTTACTGTAGAAAGACAACTCTTCCGCATCATGGTCACGGTAACGTACTTCGTCTTCTTTCAGTCCGAGTTCAGACAGCCAGTTCAGACAGAAGTTTTTCCAATAATCAAACCATTCCAAATCTGTATCCGGTTTGCAGAAGAACTCAAGCTCCATCTGCTCAAACTCTCTCGTACGGAATGTAAAGTTACCCGGTGTGATCTCGTTTCTGAAAGATTTTCCGATCTGAGCGATACCAAACGGAAGTTTCTTTCTTGATGTACGCTGTACGTTTTTAAAGTTTACGAAAATTCCCTGCGCCGTCTCCGGTCTGAGATAAACCGTATTCTTCGCATCTTCTGTAACTCCCTGGAATGTTTTGAACATCAGGTTGAACTGACGGATATCTGTAAAATTATGTTTTCCGCATGTCGGACACGGAATCTGATGCTCTTCGATAAATGCCGTCATCTCTTCCTGAGACCATCCGTCCACAGAACCTTCCAGTTCAATTCCTTTTTCTTCGCAGAAATCTTCGATCAATTTATCCGCGCGGAAACGCTCATGACATTCTTTACAATCCATAAGCGGATCGCTGAAACCTCCGAGATGACCGGAAGCCACCCAAGTCTGCGGGTTCATAAGGATCGCGCAGTCGACACCGACATTGTATGGGTTCTCCTGTACAAACTTCTTCCACCATGCTTTTTTTACATTGTTTTTCAGTTCTACACCGAGATTGCCGTAATCCCATGTATTCGCCAGACCGCCGTAAATCTCTGATCCCGGATATACGAATCCTCTTGATTTTGCAAGCGCCACGATTTTATCCATTGTCTTTTCAACCATTTTTATGCTCCTCACATTTTTTATTGTAACAGTTCAGCCATACAGATGTACGGGAAGCAGAAAACATGCCTGCATGTTTTTGCAAGCGGACATCTGTATGTGCTTAGCGCCTTTTTATGAGTAAAACAGTAGCGGCAGCTACAGTAAGCACGCAGTGCGGTTTTACGAATGGCGCAGGCTGAACTATTACTTTTTATTCTCGATGGTATTCATTATAACTTGTGCGGCCTTATTTTTCAAGCATCATCGCGCAGACAATCTCCATTGCTCTCTATCACATTTTTATACCAATAAAACGATTTTTTCGGAATCCGTTTTCCCGTTCCTTTTCCGAAGTCGTCCAGGTCCACATAAACCATCCCATATCTTTTCGACATCTCTCCGGTCGTTGCACTGACCAGATCGATCCACCCCCATGCAGTATACCCGATCAGATCTACACCGTCCTTTTCCACTGCATCCATCATTGCTTTCACATGGGAAGAAAGATATTCTATTCTATAATCATCATCAACAAACCCGTTCTCATCCGGCGTATCTTTCGCTCCAAGTCCGTTTTCCACAATAAACAATGGTTTTTGATATCTGTCGTACAGCGTGTTTAACGTAATCCTCAGTCCGAGAGGATCGATCGGCCATCCCCACTGACTGTTGGTAAGATGCGGGTTTTTCGCAGAAGCAAACACGTTTCCCCCTGCGGCTTCGCCTTTTCCGTCCGCTCTCACACAGCGGCTGTTATAATACGAAAGCGAAACAAAATCAACCGTATTCTCTTTTAAGATTTCAAGATCATTCTCCTTCATCTTCAGCCGAATATTTTCCCGTTCAAATAATTTTTCAGCATAAGAAGGATAATTTCCCCTGACTTGTATGTCTGTAAAAAAGTAATTTTCTCTGTTCTTTTCCACGCTTGCCCATACGTCTTTCGGATCACAGCTATACGGATAGACGTCTCCCGCCGCAAGCATACATCCGACCTGTGAGCCCGGGCATATCTCATGCGCCATTTTCACAGCCAGTGCAGAAGCAACAAGTTCATGATGAGCTGCCTGATATTTTACTTCCATTGGATTCTCATCTTCTTCCAGACGAATACCTGCTCCCATAAACGGCAGATGCATCAGCATATTAATTTCATTAAATGTAATCCAATACCGGACTTTTTTCCCGAAACGGTGAAACAAAGCTTCACAGTAACGAAGATAACAATCGATCACTTCGCGGCTTTTCCATGAACCATACTTCTCTATAAGAGCCAGCGGAATATCAAAATGACAGATTGTTATAATCGGTTCAATTCCATACTTATTCAGCTCATCGATCACATTCTCATAATGATTCAATCCATTCTCATTCGGCTGTGATTCCTCTCCGGTCGGAAAAATCCTCGACCATGAAATTGAGAAACGGTAACATTTACATCCCAGTTCTTTTAAAAGCACAATGTCTTCTTTATAATTTTCAAAACCGTTGACCGCTTTTCTTCCCGGAAAATAAGATTCCTTCGGAAGTTTCCTATAATCGAACGTTCCATCCATGACAGCCTGACGATTCTCTCCGTGAGGGATCACATCAACGAGTGCAGTCCCTCTTCCATCTTTATCCCAGCTTCCTTCAAACTGATTTGCCGCTGTTGCTCCGCCCCACAAAAACTGTTCTTTCATACGCAACAATCCTTTCCTATCGAGTAACTGTCATCAAGATCGATTGCGGATCTATATGACATTCACTTGTAATTGAAATATCTGAAAATTCATCTGTATTTGTAATAAGAACCGGAGTGACAAGAGAGTACCCTTCCTTACAAATCAGTTCCATATCAAATTCTAAAAGCTTCTGTCCTTTCGTTACGCGATCTCCTTCTTTGGCGAATGGACGGAATCCCTTTCCTTCCAACTGTACCGTATCCATTCCGACATGGATCAGCAATTCCACTCCGTCGTCCGTTGTCATCCCGATTGCATGACCTGTCGGAAAAAACACAGAGATTGTTCCGTCTGCCGGTGCATACAAAACTCCTTCTTTCGGGTCAACTGCCGCTCCAAGTCCAAGCGCTCCCGATGAAAAAGCTTCGTCCTGAACATCTGAAAGCGCTATAACTTCTCCCTTCAACGGACTGCTTATTTTCTCTGTTTTCCTTTCTTTCCTGTCAATCTTATCCGATTCATTCTTATCAAACTTCTCAATCTTACCGATCTTATCTTCTTTCTCTCTATTCTTTTTCATATCAATTTCGCCCGTTTTTCCGGTCTTCTCATCGTGGTAAAAGATCATCGTGAGAACAAAACCGACAACCATGGATATTGCAATTCCGATAAATGCTACGATAATATTTCCGTTTGTTCCGTCAGGATTGATCATATTCGGAAGTTCAAAAATTCCCATGCCACCGAGAATGAATTTACGGAAATTAAAATGTCCGTAAAATGCTCCGCCGATTCCTCCTGCAATACAGCTTATGATAAACGGTTTTTTTAGCGGAAGAAGCATACCGTAGATCGCCGGTTCTGTTACACCGAAAATACCGGAAATAAAATTCGGAATCGCCATCTCTTTTATCTTTTTATCTTTTGTTTTGAAAAACATCGCAAGCACTACTGCCGATGTAGCGAATGTACAGGCGAAAAACGGCATCATAACATTGTCGTATCCCAACGTCTGCACATTATTAATATAAACCGGAATAAATCCCCAGTGCATTCCGAAGATTACCAAAATCTGCCATGTAAATCCTACGACCGCGCCTGCAAGAAGCGGACTAAATTCCCTGATCATAAGCGTAAATTCAGAGATCAGCGTAGATCCAAAGGTTGCGACCGGTCCGAGGAAGATCATTGCAACCGGAAGAGTTACAAGTAAAGTCAGCATCGGCACAAAGAAAAACTTTACAAGATCCGGCACAAACCGATTAAATAATTTTTCACACTTCGACGCAAACCATACAGTCAGTATGACCGGGATCACCGTTCCCGTATAATCTACCGAAATGACCGGAATTCCGAAAAAGTCTATATATACCGGAGATTGGAACAGCGTTCCTTCCAAAACGGTCGTTACAGCCTCTGCTCCTGCCGACAATGCAGATAACTGGATACCCGGATAGCACATTGCCGCTCCGATTGCAAGACCGAGCATCGGTTTTAACTGAAATTTCTTAGCTGCTGTATATCCAAGGAACAGCGGCAAAAAGGTAAACAACGCATCGCCTGCCGCATTGATAATCATATATCCTCCGCAATCGGCAGAATACAATCCAAGTGTAACGAATAATGTGTTCAGACCTTTCAGCATTCCGCAGGCAGCCATGATCCCTAAAATAGGCTGAAAAATACCGGACACTACATCGATGGCACGATCCAGGAGCTTCCCTGATTTCTTTGTTTCCGCAGACGCTTTATTCTCGTTCAAATCGAGCAGCGCCATCACATCTTCAAATACTTCCGGCACATGATTTCCGATCACAACCTGATACTGACCGCCGCTTTTCATTACAGTCACAACCCCGTCCATCTTTTTCAGAACATCGTCTTTTGCGATACTTTCATCCTTTAACGTAAATCGAAGTCTTGTGATACAGTGAACAAGTCCTGTTACGTTTTCTTTTCCGCCGACATTTTTTACGATATCTTTTGCCAGCGTCTCATACTTTCCCATTTCTTTTCCTCCTATAACTGTTTTTTGATAGTTAGAAAATAACATATGTCTTTCTTTCATACAATTCGCACAAGCCGGATTGTTTCAGCGTTTCAAAAATCATGAAAAAGAACCGCTGCTTTTTGAAACAGCGGTCCAAATTTACTCATTTTTCTCTTTTGTATGATACGTTTCATCCCAAAGCAGACTTAAATGATTCAACATTTCCATAGAGGATCTTGCATGTTCTTCATATCGCTTTGACAACAGAAGCGCGAAAAAAATATCAAGAATATAAGTCGCTCCCGAAAAAGAAGTAATCACATCCAGGCTTAGCAGCGCGTCCCTGTTCGGAATCTCCACAATCTCATGACACCATTTCTTAAGTTCTGTATGATAAGGACCTGCAATTCCGACCACATAAGTTTCTGTCGCCTCCCTTAAATATTTTGCCATACAGATCACCGTATGATTTGATCCTGTCAGACTGATCAAAAAAGCAATGTTTTTCTTGTGCTTACGCGCCGCCAGATAGTGAGAATTAATACTTTCGTATGCCGAGCATTCCAACCCGAGCGTACTGATTTTAAACGCCGCCGACTGTGCAAGTATATAACTGATCCCTGTTCCGTAAATATCGATGCACTCTGCTTTTTGCAATACTTGACTGATCCGTTTCATACTGTTTTTATCTAAAGAAAGTCTTGTATTCGTCACCGCTTTATCATAGAGCGCCGGAAGTGTTTTTACGATATCGTCATATGTACTTTCGGCAGTCACCGGCTCGTTTGCAAGCAGTTGATCGATCCGCTTTTTTTGATTGATCTCGGCAGTAAGAGTAATTTTCAAATCTTGAAAACCATTTAACCCAAGCTTTTGACTCAGCCTCACGACTGTTGCCTTACTCGTGTAAGACGCTTTCGCCAGTTCTCCTGCCGACAGTTCCGAAATCTGATCTAAATGACTTAAAATATACTCCGCTACATCTTTTTCATGAGCCGTAAAATTTTTATGTTCCTGCAATTTTTCTAACAGCATTATTGTGCATAGCTCCCTTCACCTCAAATTCATACAAGTAAACGTCCTCCAATGTCGGAGCGGCTTCCCTGATCTCATCATACCCTTCCGGACGCTTCTGTGTCACTACGCGAACGATAATCTGTCCGTCTTTTCGGAACAGATTACTTATTTCAAACTTTTCTTTCACTTCTTCCAGCTCCTGCTGCCCTACACTCATTTCAAACACTTTTCCCTGAATCTTTGCCTGTAATTGTTCGGGACTTGCCTTATCGATCAGCCGTCCGTTTTTCATCAGAAGAATTTCTTTGGAAATGAATTCGATATCTGATACAACATGAGTTGCGATCAAAACGATCCGATCCTGACTCAAATCCGAAATAAGATTACGGATGCGGATACGTTCTTTCGGGTCTAATCCCGCCGTCGGCTCATCGAGGATCAATATCTTCGGATCGTTTAAAAGCGCCTGCAAAAGAAGCACTCTCTGTTTCATTCCTCCTGACAGTTCCTTGATCTTTTTACGTTTCACCTTGTCAAGATTTAACAAAGGAAATAAAAGCTCCATCCGAGCGCGGATTTCCTTTTTCTTCATTCCTTTCAGCGTTCCCATATAAGCGAGAAATTCAGTCACTGTAAACGTTTCGTACAACTGTTGCTGCTGTGGCATATATCCGAGCGATTTTCTGTAAGCCGCGCCCCATTTCAAAATATCTTTTCCGCCGCACAATATTCTCCCCGAATCCCGAAGGAGGTTATCTGTCAATATATTCATCAGCGTGCTCTTCCCTGCCCCGTTTGGTCCGAGTATGCCATAAATTCCGTTTTCAAACGTCGCGTCAAAATTTTGCAGGGCTTTTTTCTTCCCATAGCTTTTACATAATTCCCGAATCTTAATTTCCATCCCTGCTACCTCCTGTTCTCATAAGCACGATATAAAACATATCCTGCCGCAAATGAAAGCGCTCCCCAAAAGATCACGATTTCCAAAATAAGTACAAGCCAGTTTCCTTGTAAAATCTGATGCCCGTCCAAAAGACTGTTCAGACTAAGATAATGTACGATCGGAACTCCGCCCCATTCAATGAGCAGCGGACCGCCGAACAAAAGAAGCGAAAGTATCATCGTCATCGTAGAGTCTTTCAAAACGACGGACAATGCCATCGTACTAAATACAATGACAAACAATGTCACAAGCTGCATAATCATCAGCATCAAAACGTATCCGAAGATCGAACAATTTATAACCGACTGTCCCGCAAACATCATCGAACGCACCTTTGCGCCCCAACATTCCAGCGGATACTCCCCGACAACTTTTAATATCGCCGGAATCTTGACTAAAACAAAGATCACCGCTGTAATTCCGAATGACACGCCAAGCTTTTTTAAAAATAATTCTTTCCGCCCCCGCTTCGTACTGCGAAGCAGGTTCATTACTTTCAGATCATATTCCGTTCCGAGAACGCCGGATGCGCTGTACACCGCAGCGATCACACATAAAAGAATCCCGATCAGACGTTCCTTCACCGCCTTATCTCCGAACAAAAGCTGATAGCCTTTTTCATAAACCAACTCCTGTTCATTGACTCCCTTTCCCTGATTATTTGACATAATGTACATCACCTGACTGTACGCCTCGGAAAATCCTTCATGAGCATACTTGTTTTCTTCCTGCTTCTGAACAATCTCAACGGCAGTCAGATCTGAATTTTCCGGAGTCATAGAATAGATCTCTTCAAATCGTTTGCGCTCCTCATTGAAGTATTCCACTTTTTCTTCTGTCATCTTTCCCTGCTGATCGGTCATATAAAACTTATAGTATTCTTCCTTGATATCCCTGTATGTCGGAATAGAATTCCCGACAAGAACGGCGCCGTACATGACCGCGATACATACCCATATCGCACGGTTTGAGAAAAGACATTTCACACTTTCGTAAAAATATAATTTATCCGAAATAAAACCGATCCGACTGCTGTTTTTTCTCTCCCTTCTCCATCTTCTCTTTGTTTTGGCACATCGGAAAAACCTCCGCACATTTCCCAAAACAAAAAGAACAAGTACTACCGGAAGAACAATCCGAAATACAGTCATCGCATTGACCGGATTGTCAAAAAAGTCTAAATTATGGTATTTAGAAAACAGCGGATACACTTTCATATATTCCGCCAGATTAACGTATTTGAACACGTCCGCATAAGACACCGACGGAAGAAATGCAGACAGCATATACTCTGCAATTCCGACCGCTCCGATTCCGATCATTGCGCCGGACGGTGTCTCTGATTTTTGAGCAATCCATATCATTCCTAATATGATCACATAGCAGACTGCCATCTTGACGATCAGATATAAAAATAAAAACATTCCTACGGACATCATATACGGACTTTCGTACATCGTAGTTACCGACTGGATCGGACGAGAGAGGTCACCAAAGCCATATTTCTGCCACGCATAAAGATAATCGACTCCGTAAAACAGAAGAACGAGCAGCGCCGTCACACATGCCGCCACTGTCAGCTTTGCCCCGATCACAGAGCCTCTCCCTCGATAACAGGATCTCAGCAAAGGATATAGTTTATTTTTCTTTTCATCCAACACAAGAAAATACACTGTCACCGCAAGCATAAAAACGATGCAAAGATCTGTAAATTCTGCTTCTGTGGCAAAGATCACTCCGTCCGATACATCACTCTTTAGTTTCAGTCCTTTCAGTTTCTCATACGCATCCGGGGTAATCTGTGCATTTCGATAAGCAAACGTTCCTTCATTCGAGAAAATAGCGCTGGACATACTCGCGCTTTTTTCCTTGATCTCCTCAAGATATTTGTCGTATCGGTTGACCTGTCTGTACTCCTGAAAGATTTTGTTGTACAACATCTCTTCTGCATATTCATTCCCCGTATAAACAGGAACTTTCTTTTCCGGAAGCTTCTCGATCCACTCTTTACGCTTTTCTTCCGGCTGTGCCTTCAAATCTGCGTAAATCTGTTTCACCGCTCCTGCATCGTACATCTCCATCTTCATTTTTTCAGACAGCGTCCAAATATTAAAAAGAAAAAACACCGAGCACAAAAACCAAAAATAGCGGAATGCACGAAACTTTTTCCATTCATACATTACAGATTTCATCCGATCCCTCCCCTCCGGCAAGGTTTTTTTGTTTCTCTTACTCTTCAGTTACAATATTCCCCGCCGAAGAAACTCTCGGCGTATAAATCACTTTCATTTCACCTGTTTTCCCAAACAGATCTTCTTTCTCAATATAGGCGTCGTACATGAGAAGATCTCCTTCAATTTCTTTTTCGCCGATATATTTTTCCTGATATGTAAAATAAACTCCGTCTTTCGTTATATCGTTAATTCCACTAAGCCACGCCTGATCTGTCGGAAGTCGGTCTGACAGCTTCAGATTACTGATTCCTTCCTCATTTTTTACATATAATTCATTTTCCGGAAATGCCCGAAACAAAATTCCTTCTTCACTTACACCTTCTACAGTGACTTTTTCAGCGCCAACTTCTTCCGCCTGAACAATTTTTTCATTTTCCTTTGAATCAATATGATAGCAATAGAGAGACTTTCCTTCATCACCGATATAATAGAAACCCTTCCCATCCTGCGTCACTTCAACACGCTGATAATCAACGGTATTCAACGAGATTTCAGTCAATGTTCCGCTCTCATAATCAAATAAGTTATATTGTACTCCGTCATCTTTCACTACAGCACACACTTGATACTCTTTCGTTCCTCCAAGCATAAGAATATGGCTTACATCTTCCAGCTTTACAATTTCCGTCTGCTCCAACGTGTCAAGATTCAGACGATTCAACGAACAATTTGATCCCATTGCCTGTCCGCTTTGCGCCTGTCCGTCTTCCTGTTCCGCCAGGATTTTATTTTGTAATTCACAGTAGGTATAGTACATATTCTCATTTAAAATCACTGCCGATTCTAACATATCTCCCGAAGAAAACGTACCGACTGTTTTCGGGTTACTCCCATCCATATGTGAAGCGATCAACTTACCTTCTCGATTATCTACACTCTCGATCCGATATAGTTTCTCTTTATACGGAAACATATACGAAGAAGAACAAACTGCATTGCATGTCGTCTTTTCATCTTCATATACTGATAAATGGCGGCAGTTCGGCTTTCCGCATACCGGTATACTTGTCTGTGTCTCATAATCCGTAAAATACATCAATCCGTCATGTACCGAAAAACTCCCCTTCTCCGTTTTCGTCAGAATACCGTCTACTTCCATGTAATCAGATTGAAGCTGATTCTCGGAAGATGGTTTTTCCGTCTTATCCTCTGATGAACAAGCCGACAACCCTGACGATAAAAGACAAATACTCAAGACTGTTCCTGCTAATAGTTTCTTTTTCATATCCGTTCTCCCCTGCTCACACGCTTAACGCTTAACAGTTAATTCTCACATTCTCATTCTTGTGCCCCGATCACATTTCCATCCTCATCCAGCGGATAACCTCGGCTTGTCATCCTCGGTTCGATAAGTACTTTTACATTGTTCTCATCGCTTAGCAAATCTTCCCAACTGATGTATCCATACCAGTTAATCTGATCCATATCTAAATACTGCGTATACTCAAATCCCAGTCCTTCCTCGTTTTTAAACAACATTCCGTTTAAAACAAAGTCTTCTTTTAATAATTCTTCTGACAGCGAAAGTTGTCTCAACTTTCCACTGTCTGCTTCCTTCAAAAACAATCTTTGATCTTCTCCGTACCATATCTTAAACAAAATTCCTTCTTCACGGACATCCCACAGACTAAGAGAAAATACATCTTTTCCATATGCAGCTTTCGCTTCCTCTTTGCTTACGAAAACCTCATTTTCTCCTGTTTCAAAATGATACCTATACACAGCTGACGGATAATCGATCCCACTATTATAATAAAATCCCGTTTCATCTGCCCCTATAATCCTTCCGGGGATATCGTACAGAGAAATTTCTTTCGATACCTCTTTCTTGTAATCAAACTGATAACAGGTAACCCCATCCTCCCCTTTTACTGAATAAATCTGATAATCTTTCGTTCCTCCTAGAAATTGAATAGAAAAAGTGCCTCGTTCTCTGCAAATCTCTCTTGACTTCATTGTATCTAAATCCAACATACACATTACCGTTTCCAACTCCGGTTCTGCCGCCTCTTCCTCTCTTAACGCCACATCTTTCAGATAAAACATCTGATCTTTCACTACAACACCTTCGTGAAAACTTTCTTCTGCCTTAATAAACATTCCTTTTGATTTCCAGTTGCTTCCGTCCAAATCAGATACAACCAATTCACTTCCGCCATCAGCAAGAGACCGAAAACCGTATAGTTTTCCTTTATAAGGAAATAAGTTCCAAATATCAGTATTTGCCGCATTGCACTTCGTATTACGATCCTCCATCCACGATATATGACGACAATCCGGCTTGTTGCAGATCGGTACTGCATTCATTGTTTCAAAATCCACATAATACAATAATCCGTTTATAACGCCAAAATATCCTTTCTCTACTGTCGTGCCAACTCCTATTTCCATATAATCAGATTGAAACTTATCAGATGCGGTAGTTTTCTTTTCTTTCCCACATCCGATCATACCAATACATAAAATTAGTACGAATACAAATGATATAAAATGTCTTCTTTTCATAATGGTATTTCCCCCCTGATTACTATTTTGGGTCCTTGTTTAGGATGCTTGCAATACACCAATACAATGCCATGAGTGATACATTAATAAAAAGCGCCACTCCTTCGGATATAACATCCATGCGATCTAAAGCAAAAATTATCGTAGCTAAAACAACACAGAAAAATAGAATTACTCCTAATAAATGCTTCTTCTTCATGACTTTGTTCTCTCCTTCCTTTTCATCCAATAGATAACCTAAATCTGGCAACTTGGGTTCAATAAATACTTTTATATTATTCTCCGATCACATTTCCCTCCTCATCAAGCGGTTTTCCCCCACCCGTAAATTTTGTTTCAACGAGTGTCTTTATATTATTCTTTCCGGCTAGTAAATCTTCCCAGCTAATATATCCATACCATTCGATATTATCCGAATCTAAAGATTGCAAATAAGAAAAACCAATTCCGTCTTCCGTTCCAAACATAAAACTATTCAATCTAGAATTCTTTTTCGGCAAATTTTCTTCCAAGTAAAGTCTTTTTATTTCTCCACTTTTTGATTCTTTCCAAAACACGTCCCCCTCTTTTTCATCCACTAAATGAAATAGAATTCCATCTTCGCGAACATCCCATATTATTAATTGTAGATACTCTTTTCCAAATGCTGCTTTCGCTTCCTCTTCACTTATACAAATTTCATTTTCACTGGTTTCAAGATCGTGTTTATATACTTCTTTCGGATAATCAATTCCACTATTATAATAAAATCCTGTCTCATCTGCTTTTACAACAGACTGTGTTCTGTTTTTCAAAGAGATTTCTTTTGACTCCTCTTCATCATAGTCAAACTGATAGCATTTGATTCCATTATCTTCTTGTACTGAATAGATCTGATAATCTTTCGTTCCTCCTAAAAATTGAATAGAAAAAACACCCTTTTCTCTGCGAAGTTCTTTTAGTTCCATCGTATCAAAATTCAATACGCACATTACTGTATCCGTTCTCATTTCTGTGATATGATCTTCGGGTCTTACCACTACATCCTTTAAAAAAAACATCTGATTTCCCACGACAACCCCGCCTTGAAAAATTTCTTCGGCTGTAATAAACATGCCCTTTGATTTCCAGTCTCCCCCATCTAAATCAGATACGACCAATTCACTGCCGCCATCAGAAAGAGAACGAAATCCGTATAGTTTTCCTTCATACGGAAATACTGTACTAATATCTATATTTGCCGCATCACATTTTGTATTACGATCTTCTTTCCATGATATATGACGACAATTCGGCTTATTACAAATCGGTATTCCCTCCATCGTTTCAAAATCAATATAATATAAAAGTCCGTTTATAACTCTAAAATCCCCTTCCTCTACTGTCGTACCACCCCACACTTCCATATAATCTGATTGAAATTTATTAGGTGCGGTAGTTTTCTTTTCCTTTCCACATCCGCTCATTCCAAAGCACAAGATTAATACAAATACAAATGATATAAAACGTCTTCTTTTCATAACGGTATTCCCCCTTGATTACTAAAAATCAATCATATACAGTAAGGCTGTTTTATAGTCTTTTTCACCTTAAGTCTTTTAACCAGATCTCTCTGTTAATTATAAATCAAAGCTATGCATTTTACTATAAAACAGCCTGAATATTTAATTTTCCTTAAATGAAAAACTAAATTCCACCATCATGCTGAATTTAGTCTTACTCTCTTCTTCTATATCCTATATTATTTTAGTACCTTCTATCCGCAGTAGAAAAGAGGTACTTATGTGTAAATCTATCCCTGGAAATCAAAAGCATATGACAATGGATCAGCGTATTATAATTGAAAAAAGGTTGGATCAAGGAAACTCCCTCCATAGCATTGCGCTACAGTTAGGAAAAGATCCAACCACTATCTCCAAAGAAATTAAAAAGCACCGCACTATTCAGGAACATAGCCACTTCAATGAATCAAAAAATAAATGTGCTCTAATAAAAGACTGCAAAAAAAAGAATATCTGTGAAATCTATGCTCCGATATGCAAAAGAATGTGTAAACTCTGCAACCACTGTAATTCCCATTGCGATGATTTCATTCCTCGCAGTTATCATTGTTCCAAACTAGATAAAGCTCCCTTTGTATGCAATGCTTGCAGTAAAAAAAGCGGATGCCGTTTGGATAAGGCTTATTATAGAGCCACGATTGCTCACAGGGAATATCGAACCGTTCTGATTGAATCGCGAACTGGTATCAACATTTCTCCTGAAGATTTGATAAGGCTGGATGAACTGGTTTCCCCACTGATTATGCAGGGGCAGTCCCCTTACATGATCCTACAGAATCATCCGGAGATCCCTTACTCAGAAAAAACGCTTTACAATTACATTGAATCCGGAGCTTTGAGTGTTAAAAATATCGATCTGCCTAAAAAAGTAAAATATAAGCTCCGTTCTTCCGGCTCTTCTGAATTAGTTGATAAAACAATCTATGAAGGTCGTACTTACAAAGACTTTCAGGCATTTTTAAAAGAGTTCCCGGATACAAGAGTTACTGAAATGGATACCGTTCTCGGCTGTGAAGGTTCCCACAAGGTGTTACTCACTTTCCACTTTTCCGAATGTTCTTTTATGATGGCGTATCTTCTTGACAGCAAAGAATCCGATCATATAAAAAATGTATTTGACTCCATTGAGCATGCGATTGGAACCTTTTCTTTTGCCTCTGCTTTTTCGCTGATTTTAACGGACAGAGGCGGTGAATTTCAGATTCCGGATGCATTGGAATGTGGTGAAGACAACCTGATTCGGACAAGTATTTATTATTGTGATCCGATGTGTTCCTGGCAAAAGCCGCATTGTGAAAAGAACCATGAATATATCCGAAAAATATGCCCGAAAGGAACATCCTTTGACGATTACTCGCAAAAAGAGATCAATCTGATGATGAGCCATATCAACAGTACTCCAAGACAAAGCCTTGGTGGATTGTCGCCTATGGCTCTTGCAAAAATCATGCTCCCACATGAACTTTTAAATTTTTTTGCTCTCACTGAAATACCGGCAGATGAGATCGTATTAACGCCTGCATTATTGAAAAAATAAAACCAGATAATAAAACAAATCTGCGGATAAAGGCTCCATATCACACATACCAGACAAGTGGAATTTAGTCTTACAGAGCAGATTCCAGTTGTCTCATTAGCATACATTTTTATTGCAGAAAAGCATTTATTATCTGGTTAAATTCCACTTTAAAGGATTTGACACAATTCGTCAAACCCTAAAATATCGAATTTAGTCTTCTGTATGGAATTTACTTTTACATATGGAATTTACTTATTCACTCAACCAATATTTAATTTTTAATCATTTTTTATACCCAACTATATATTAAGAGCTGCGCCTAAATACCTGTGCCTAAAAATTTTTAAATTTAATTTATGGATATGCTACTAAATATGCTTTGACACCACCATTTTCATGCAAACTTTCTGCCTTTCCAATATCCCATCCATCAGGAGCATAAACGCTCGCCGTACCGCCCCCAGAAACCGCTGTCATTGGAATCAGTTGGTTTGCACTTCCACCTGTAGCATAACGATAAGGATAAATAGTTGTTTTCGGATAACTTCCAGCCGTCATCGCAGACGCTTTTCTAACTGATACTTCTAGTGAAATCGGATACCCTAAAAGCGTTCCTTCTGCATTTCCCGCATACACACTTGTTCCACTTGCCAACACCAACCCGCATGTCAACAATGCCGCAATTCGTTTCATTCTCTTAGTCATGTTCTTGTCCTCCTTTTTAATCTTTTTCTTTTTGTTCATTTATGATCATTTTCGGTCGTACGCCCCGAAAATAATTTCAAATCCTCTTATCGAACCGTGTTATACCACTGATCCAACTGATTATTTACTTCTTCTGTTATCGCGTTAATTCCTGCCGCTTCCATTTCCTGCATCATTTTTTCATAATCTTCCTGCGGATTTTCTGACAGACCTCGGAACAATTCTGAATAGCTGTAATATATTTGTGAAAGCTGATCTATCTGTTCTTTGTAAACTCTTCCATCGAATTGAATTCCTGCGATTAAAGATTCTTTCACTGCATTTTTCTCCTTGCTCCACTGATCGTTCCCAAACATCCATTGAAGCATCGCCGGTGTTTCTTCCATCTCTTCTGTTCCATATTTCAAAAGATTACTGATTTCTTCATCTGTAACTGTCCTTTTCAAAAGGTCGATTGCTTTCTCTGTGTTTCCACCTTTTAACACACTGTTCATTCCGCCTGTTCTATGCGGGGGATAATGCTCTCCTATCTTTACATACTTTAAGGAGAGTGGTTTTTTATTATTTTCCTCGCAGATTGTATCAAAATATTCTTGAAGTAACTCTGGATCATCTGCATACATAAGCATCACGAAGAAATTACCATTTGCCAACGTATTTGCCGATCCCTCCTTCAGCAATCCATTTTTATGAAATTCGTTAAGAAGCAACACGGATTCTTTCACCTGTTCATTATTCAGTAAATTCTCTGCAATCGGTTTTTCCATACCTTCTTTTACCCTGATTGTATCTAAAATCTCTGTATATTCAGGAGCATAAATCATATATTCATAAGAATGTAGCGGCACGAACGCTTTGTTATCTTTTTCTTTTTCCGACAGTTCCGTCAAAATCGGATACAATGTCTGCAAATCTCCTGTAACCTGCGATATGTCTACATTATATTTATCCAAATATTGTTGATTAAACACATAATACAAACCGTTTCCCTCATAACTATATGATGGAATCCCATAGATTTCGCCGTTAATTTCCATATGCTCCCATGTTTTTTCCGAATACGCATCATAAAATTTTTCATCTTCTCTGATTTTTTCTAAATTTTGCAAATATCCGTTTTTATAGAATGAATAATACTGATTACTGTCATCTCCTACGACGCGCAAATTGCTGTAAATAATATCAGCAGAATTGTTCTCTAAATATTCTGCAACATCTTCCTCATATGTTTCCATTGGAAAGCATACGAATCGTACTTTATATTCACATCCACGTTTTTTCAACAACGCATTCAACGCCTCTTCCATCTCACTTTGTACTCCCTCAATAGAAGACTCTGTAATCCACACAATTTCCTCAACTTTCTTTTCTTCTTGTGGCAATTCCTCTTTTTTATCCTTTTTCATATACAACATATCGAATAACACCATCGCCGCAACTACAATAATACTTATAACTGCTATTATAATTCTTCTCTTTTTCATTCCTTTGTCCTCACCATACTAATAAACCAAAGCAAAATCATTGCGAAACAAGAATATCCAATCCCACACATAACAGCCTCACTTTTTACAAAAATGTCAAGCACTATCGCTAAACTGACACCGCCTAATATCCAAAAACATCTTTTTAACTCATTTAATTTCCCGTCGATTTTATACTTCCACAATGCAGTCAAAAGCAAAATTATCAACATACTTCCCATAAACACTGCCTGACTAAAAAGATCAATCGAACGAACTACCTGTTTTTTTACATAGATTCCACTTAAAAATAACAGTAACGAATAACAGAAACATCTTATTTTCGTTTTCGCATGTATCCCTTGCCATCCGATTCTTAATAGTGAAAATGTAATTAGAAATACGACTGTAAACAATATCTCCTTTAACAATATGCCACTCAATAATACTCCGCCTGTTGTCATGATTAAAACTTCTAAATGTTTCACCCCATATAAATAATAAGAATACTCCTCTTGTGCAATCAGATCATTTTTTACAAACTGATCGACGATTGCTTCAAACCGATCTTCTCTTTTGTTTTTCATTTTTTCAATTTCACTGCATCTTTCGGAATTTCTTCTTGATAAAGATACCATATACACTTGTTACTTGCAGCAAATCTTGTAACCATATCCGCGCCAAATACCAAAAGGCTTAACCATCTTTTATGAATCATTTTCCACATCATTTCCCCTCTTCCCTCTTTTGTTTGACTGATTTTTTATGTTTCTGATTATACACTATTTTTCTTTGAATTTTTCCAACATGTAACAAAATGCATAGTTTATTGTAACAACTCGCACTTTAACATGATATTTGTTTCTATATTTCTTTCGTTTTGATCCGATCGGCAAAAAACAACTTAAAAAACAGTCATTCTAAATTTTATAAAAATTCATCACAAGCCAGATCACTGAAAGCGCAAAAGGCACATTTCAGAATTGTACACAACCGTTAAGGTCTTTGACACCTCCAGACTTGTATCGTCACCTATACAAAAAATACAGCAAATACCCTCTTAGGATACTGCTGTATTTCTCGTATATACTATTTTTCAATTTTTTCCCATAAATTTATATTCAATGTAAAACTTTCTTTTTCTGACTCCCACCAGACGTCTCCATTGTATTTTTCTGCAATTTGTTTTACGCTAGACAGACCAAAGCCATGATTACGCTTATCAGATTTTCTCGTGTGAAGATCCATTACTGTTTCACTGCATGAATTTTTACAACAAATGACAATTCCATGATTTTCGTATACTGCAAACAAGTCGATCCATTTTTCTTTTTTGCAAGACTCGCATGCTTCGATTGCATTATCCAATATATTTCCGAACAACACTCCTAAATCCGTTCCTGTAATTCCCAGTATCTCCGGCAATTTTACATCTAACTTTGCTTCAATCTGCTTTGCTTCAATCTCTACATACTTCATATTCAAGATTCCGTTCACAACTGCGTTCGCAGTAAATAATTTCTGCTCTGCCTTTTCTAATTGATTCAAGATACTGCAAACTTCCCGCTTTCCCTCTTCAATTTCTCCTTTTTCAAGATATCCGTATATTCCTGCGATCTGATTTTTCATATCATGCCGAATCTTTCGGATTTCCTGCTGATGCTGCTCGACCTGTTCGTAATGAAGCTTTTGATATTCATATTCTTTTAACTGATTTTTCATCTCCCCTTCTGCGATATGATATTGCTCCTGTTTTCGGAAAAGAATATAAGTGATAATATTGATCACGATGACGATAATTGTCACTATCCAACTAAAAATCAGATCAATCGAATCCCTCATAATCTGCGCCTCATGAAGATAAATAATCAAAACAGCGCTTAATATCGGAATAATCAAAAAGCTTTTCTGTACCTTTCTCTCCGGCGCATTTTTCTTGCGCCTGCTGAAAAAATATAGGACAAGCACGAGGATCAGTCGCAGTTCTGTAAGAAAGCGTTGGAAAAACTGCGTAATATCACTGTCCAATTTCGGCATTTCGGATGCCTCAATATGAAAAAAATATCCTATACTCAATGCAACAATTCCTTCAATCGTAATTATAAATGCAAAAAAAGAACTTCCTACAAATAATTTCCTCTTCCAATTTCCTTCAAAAAATCCAAGTACAACTACGATAAAAATAATTGTCACCACTAAATTAATATCCGAATTGGCAAAATAATCATTGATAAAAGATGCCATTACCGCCACTACAATTAATATTATGAAATCAATTCGCTTTCCTATCCGTCTCCTCGGTTTGAAAAAGCACAAAGCAAACAAATACATTACTAAAAAATCGATTGTACTCCATACATATTCCATCATCTATTCTCTTCCCCCTTTGCTCATCAGAATAAATTTTTGATATGCTTTGTTGAACTCCTACTTATAAGTCCTTGTAATCGGCACTTTCAATCCCGAACGAAGGGTAACTGATTCACGCTCCACTTCCCTTAATTTTTCCAAATTAACAAGATATGAATTATGTACTCTCACAAACATAGATCCTTTTATATCTTCTTCAATCTGACTCAAACTTCCGTAAAACTCATAATCTCTTTTTTCTGTATGTACGATGATTTTTCTTCTGCGGCTTTCGATGCACTCAACCTCATCATAATAAAAAATCATATCTTTCAATTTGTTTGTAAAGCGGATATAATTTCTTTTTTCCCGGATGATCCGCAGAGCGCGCATAATCACATTGTGCGCAGTATCAGAATCGATCGGTTTCACCAGATACTGAAACGCCTGCACGTCGAATGCTTTCTGCATCATCTCACTATGATTTGTCATAAAAATGATCACTGCATTTCTATCCTCTGTTCGGATATGTTCTGCCAGTTCCAGTCCGCTCAGCTTCTTCATCTCAACGTCAAGAATATACAGTGCATATGGCATATTTCCTTTCTCAAGCAATTCTTCGGCAGACACGAAGCATTCACATTTTCCTGCCATCCCTGTTATTTCTAAACACTTCTCTACATTTTTTTCAATCGAATTTTGTATAAATTCTTCATCTTCACATATCGCTATTCTCATTTGACCTTACGCTTTCTTCTCTTCCTTTATTATTTTCTTTCACGTTTTTGTCTCAGACTTCTGAAATCTAAGCACAATCCCTGTCCTGAAATACACCACATCAAATAAGAGTCTCTAATATTTCCAGTGATTTAAAATGCTTTCCGACATATATATCCGTCATCCGGCTCATCACATTTCCAAGTTCTGTCAATACTTTTTCTGTCACATTAAACGTATATAATTTCTCAATCGTACTTGTTTCTATATATTGCATACTATACAAAGTCGAAGGATCCAGACTCATCCCGTCCCGCACGTCTTTCATACATTCGCTGCACACAAGTCCGCCTTTCACCGCGCTGAACACGGCATGTCTTTCTTTATTTCCGCAAGTCATACACTGAAATACCTGCGGCGCCTGTCCGTTGATCGTCAACGCTTTCAATTCAAATATGTAACGGATAAGCATGTTTGGAATATGCGGATTTGTCAGCGCCCGAAGCGTCTGATAAAGAAGTTTTAACATTTCCCGCTCATCATTGAATTCTTTCGTATAGTAATCTGTAAATTCCAGAAAATAAAAACCGTAATATGCTCCGATAATGTCGCCTCTCAGCTCGGCAAAATAATTAGAAATACTTGCCGACTGTATCGTGTAAGACGTCCTCCCCTCATACATCGTAAACGTTCCGAAAGAAAACGGGTTGAGCGCACCGACAAGCGGACTGTTCGGGCGTCTTGCCCCCCGTGCAAACGCCGAGATCTTTCCCTGTTCTTTTGTAAGTATTACAACACGCCGGTCATACTCGCCGACCGGCATCGTAGAGAGTACTATCCCTGTCAGTATAATCTGATTCACGCCGTTCCTTTCTGCCGGAGCTTCCATCTGCTTTCCGGCTGTTTTTATAATTCAAATAATCATCGATCTTTCCTGATGTCATAAATAATTCCCAGTATTCTTCTTTCATCTGTTCCACCTCTTCTTCCGTGATCTTTAAGAATAGTTTCCCCGACAGAAAAGAAGGTCATACTGTATAAAAAATACCATTTTTATTCATGTGAAATTTTATATCTAATTTTTGATTATCCGTATAAACACTATACTTTCAAATATTTTGAAGTATAGAAAAGCACTCATTTTACCACGAATTTACCATAATTAAACGAGCCTTGATATGACTATAAATAACACTAAAAAGACCTCACACCTAAACGGTGTCTTTTTTAAAAGCAGTCAATCATAAGACCAACTGCTTTGTAAATATAGATATTAAATTGTTAAGCTGAGATTTTACTTAGATTTATCTTTCACTGGTTTGCTATTTTCATCATTTTCTCCTTCAAGCCATGCCATTATGCCAAAGTTACAAAATGGATAAATTATTACTTCTTTATAAACTTCTTGCTCACAACGAGGGCAGATGACATATTCTTCACCTTTTACATTTTTTAATTACCGAAATGCCCTTTTTTATTTGCAAATTACATGTCTTATAGCTTACCATGTTTTTCGTATCTTGCGACTCTTGATATTTTGTTATCCTCATCTACAAATACTACTTTAGGTGGATTTTTCTTTACCTCTTCTGGAGTCATCTGTGCATAGCACATTATGATTATCTTATCACCTGTCTGAACACATCTTGCAGCAGCTCCATTGAGACATATCATTCCGCTGCCTCTTTCTCCTGCAATTGTGTATGTCTCAAATCTGTTCCCATTATTTATATCTACGATACTTACCTTTTCATACTCCAAAATTCCGGCACTGTCAAGTAAGTCTTCGTCTACAGTGATGCTTCCTACATAATCAAGTTCTGCTTGAACTACTGTAGCTCTGTGTATCTTCCCCTTTAACATTTCAAATGTCATATTTAACCCCCGTTTAACCTTCGTAAATAAAGTTGTCAATCAATCTGGTTTTGCCGATATAAACTGCCATGGCAACTAGTACTGGTGCTGTCATCTCCTTGACCGGTTTAACTGAAACAGCGTCTACAGCCTGAACATAATCTATTTTCGCCATAGGCTCAGTTTCAATAAGCTTAATCATTTCTGATACAATTTTATCTGTATCTTTTTCTCCTGCTTTTGCCATATCTTCTCCGAGCTTAACTGCTTTGCTTAAAATTAGTGCCGCCTTTCTCTCATCTTTGCTTAGATATGTATTTCTTGAACTCTTTGCAAGACCATCCTCTTCTCTAACTATAGGGCAGCCCACAATTTCGATATCAAAGTTCAAATCTCTAACCATTCTTTTTATAATCGCAAGCTGCTGTGCATCCTTTTGACCAAAGTAAGCTCTGTCGGGATTTACAATATTAAAAAGTTTAGATACTACTGTGCCTACACCCCTGAAATGTATTGGTCGTGATTTTCCACAAAGTTCCTCTGAAAGACTTTCTATGTTTACATATGTTGAAAAATCGTCAAAATACATATTTTCCGGCTCAGGATTAAATATTAAATTAGCACCTGCCTCCTCACATAGCATAGTATCCCTTTCCAAATCCCTCGGATAGCTTTCCAAATCTTCCCCTACTCCAAATTGAGTCGGATTTACAAAATCACTGACAACAACTCTATCGTTTTCTGAAACAGCCCTTGTAATTAAACTCTTATGTCCTTCGTGCAAAAATCCCATAGTAGGAACAAGACCTACTGTAAGACCTTCTTTCTTCCATTCTTTGACTATAACTCTCACTTCATCTACGGTTTTTACTATTTTCATCGTTCTATCTCCTAATATAACTTGTTAATTACATCTTCTGAAATTTTAAATGTGTGTTCAGGTGCTGGAAAGCTTCCCTGTTTAGTTTCTTCTATATATGCAGCAAAGGCTTCTTTCATTACATCTCCTACCTTTGCGAATTGTTTTACGAATTTAGGTGTAAAGTCAGAGACCATTCCAAGCATGTCCTGATAAACGAGAATCTGTCCATCGCAGCCAGATCCTGCACCTATTCCTATTGTAGGAATATTAATGCTTTCAGAAATAATTTCCGCTAATTTTGCAGGTACGCATTCCAAAACAATCGCAAATGCTCCTGCTTCTTCAACAGCTTTTGCCTCTTCAATGAGTTTCTTTGCTCCCTCTTCACTTTTTCCCTGAACTTTAAAGCCTCCAAAAACGTTCACTGACTGAGGTGTAAGTCCAATATGTGCCATAACAGGAATTGAAGCAGCTGTAATAGCTTTAATCTGTGGACAAACAGAGGCTCCACCTTCTAGCTTTACTGCTTGACATCTTCCTTCTTTCATAAGTCTTCCTGCGTTATACATGGCCTCTTCAACTGAAACTTGATATGACATAAACGGCATATCTCCAACTACTAAGGCATCTTTGGCACCTCTTGTAACTGCTCTTGTATGGTGAATCATATCTTCCATTGTTACCGGCAAAGTATTTTCGTATCCGAGCATAACCATGCCAAGAGAATCTCCAACGAGAATACCGTTAATACCTGACTGATCCATCAATTTAGCTGTCGAATAGTCATAGGCTGTCAGCATTGTAATCTTATCGCCCTTAACCTTCTGTTCTTTAAAAGTGGATACTGTGTTTTTCATTTTTAATTACCTCCGTCATCTTCAAATAGTCACTGTCTAAATGTTTTTCCTGTGCAATACTGAGAAGCTTTTCTGAAAGCAAAAGATATATCATCTCATATCCCACCTTTTCCTCAGACTCGTTTATCCATGCTGCCTTAATAGCTTCAATGTGTTTTGTGATAGTCGACAAATCATTTCGCTCAACAGGACCTGTGAGGGCAGCCGCAACCCCTTTTTCTGCCAATGTGTCGGCATTTCCAGTAAACAAAGGCACTAAGGCTTTCTTTGCATCTTTTTTATCAAAGCCGCATTTTACAAGCATTTCAGCCCCCACTTGAAAAAGTCCGTTTACGAGATTGCTTACAACTACTGCACCGCAGTGGTAAAGAGATTTATTTTCCGCTCCCATTGCGATTACCTTATTTCCTGCTCGCTCAAAGATACTCTTAATCTCATCTAGATTCTCTGCCGAACCCTCCACAGTAAAATAAGCCTTATTCAAGTGTTTCCATGATTCGCACTTATCACTTATTGCATATAGGGGATGTACCGAATAGATATTTGCACCGAGGTTTTCACCATCAAAAAAAACGGTTGATGAAATCGAACCGCTGCAATGACAAATATTTTTATTTTTAATATCCAGATTCTTCATATAATCCCATACTTTGCTTATCTGTCCATCAGGCACAGTAATAAACAGGGTATCACTGTCACTTAAGATATTCTCTATACTCTTATATAGTTTTGTGTTAGTAAAATCTGCTGCTGATTTAGCTGATTCCGGTGATTTGCTGAAGTAACCCGTAATCTCTACGCCGTTTTCCTTCAGGTATTTTCCAAGGGAAAATCCTACTTTCCCCGCTCCGATAAATCCTGCTCTCATATCGATCACTCCTTTCTGGGAAGTGACAATCATGAAAATCTGCATGGATGAGGTCTCGTTCAAACTGATATAATCCTCATGGTTTAAAAATAAAAAATATGTGGTATAGTTTCTGTTCGAATACTATCTACCCATTACTATAGCACCTATTTAAGTGATTGTACAGAGAAAAAAATAAGGCACCACTCTAACTAATTTATCATTAAAGTGATGCTAATATAAATCGTGTTATTTAGCTTTTCTGTATTTAATCATTTTCACAATCTGAATTATCAAAGTCGGGATAAAAATATAAAGCATGACAAAACACTTCTTCATTTTTCGCTTGATTACCCACCACAGAAAAGAAAGAACCCTGTAAAGAGCCTTACCACCATTGGTGGTGCTTTGCACTCTTGATTGGGCTTTTTGTTTGCTGTATCTTTCATGCAAGAGGAAAATTAAAGTCCTCTATTCCATTTCTCTTTTAGATAATCTTCATAGTCCGTTTCATTAAAATCTAATTGTGGCGAAGTGTTGGGAATGTTGTTTCTGTTGTCTATATCTGCAAGCTGACGGAATATCCAATCATCATAAGGGTCGTGATATTTATACTCTTTGGGCTGTTCTCTGTATCGGTCTAACCCTCGCATTTCCTTATGTACTTTCATCATGCGTTCCAATTTCTGACGCTGTATCAACTGCTTGATTTCCATAAGTTCTTCCAACTCTACTACCTCACTAGAAAGATAATTGCTAATGTATCTAATCAATGTAGTTTCCATGTAAAATCTACATTCTTTTTCGTCATTGAAAAATTCATTTTCAGACAAATAATCTAAGGAAACATTAAAATCCTGTTCTCGTTTGATAACGTCCATGATATATGGCTCGGTGTGGTCAATATATTTCCATTCCCCCGACAATAATTCATTCGGTGTTACTCCCAGCACGTCCATTATCTTTTCCAATGTATCAAAGGTAGGATAATTCACACCTCGTTCAATCTTGGAAAGGCTCTGCATATTGATACCGATTTTATTGGCAAGTTCCTGTTGTTTCATTCCCCTGTGTTTTCTTATGATTTGTATGTTTTCTCCTAAGAAACTGATTTTCTTTTCATAATACTCCATAACTTAGTATAACCGCTCCTTTCGTTGCTTTTATTGTCATTTATAAGCATATCATACTTAATATATATCGAAAAGTCAATCGAAACTTCTTGACAAGTAATTCTAGTGGCGTTATTATCTTATCAGACAGAGTGATTAAGCACGCTAGGGTCAATCACACACTTGAGTAAGCATATATAAGAGATGTTTTCACTTTGATAGCATGAATGAGCATGGACTATCAGACTAAAAATAGGGTTTCTGACTGGGGCTGTTTCGTTTAGCCACGAGCCTCTCAAGGCTCGTGAGCGTTAAGAACGGAACAGACACAGGAAGAAAGGGAACGCCTTTAGGCGCTCGTAAAGGGCGTATATGTAACACCGCCCTGCGCATACATGTCATAGTACCTAGAAACTGTGATAAATAAAGGAAAAAACACAATTTTTACCCCGCAAAAAACGGGACATACGAAAGGAGTAATGCACTATAACTACACACAAAAATTTATCCGTTAAGATTGATTACATCAGCATTGTATTTGAAACGGCAACTGCTGAAGATGTCATCATGCACATTTTAGGTTTACCGACTGACATTTTCAATGTCTATCCGGCAAGCATTAAATACAAAACCTATCAAGCACGCTGGCAGATTGGAGATATTTATGTATCGGGCGACGCAAGAAAAACAGAGGATAACCCACAAGGGTTAGGCTGTTATCTTGTTATGACCGGCAGAGGGTGTGATGATATTTTCCGTATTCTCGACAGTAGGAATTGTACTTTTGGGGATATGTTCAAACATTGTGAGCGAAGATACGGACAGGATAACTTCCACTTCACAAGGCTTGATATTGCCATTGATGATAAAAACGAAAAGCCATTTTTTACCATAGAGCAGATAAAGAAGAAATGCGAAAAAGAGGAATTTATCTCGAATAGTGAGGGCTACCACTTTGACGAAAGCAAGTTTGATGATTTCGACACCGCAAAGACTGTTTATATCGGTGCTGGTAAATCGGGATTGTCCTACCGCTTTTATGATAAGGATAAGGAAGTCTGTTCAAAACATAATAAGACGCTTGAGGAAGTCGGCAGTTGGAAACGGACAGAAATGCAACTGCGTGATGATAAGGCTCATGCTTTTGCCATGACATTCAAGGAAAGACCGCTGGAACTTGGAGAACTGGCTTTCGGTCTATTGGCAAACAACCTACGCTTTGTCGTACCAAACAGAAACGAAAGTAATAAGAGCAGATGGAAAACTTGTCGGTTTTGGGAACGCTTTTTAGGGGCTGTGGAAGTCTTAAAACTGCAAGTACCAAAACAGCAAAATTCCCTTGAAGAAACACAGCAATGGCTCACAGAGGGTGGCGTGATTTCCGCTGTCAAAAGTTTTTACTTCTTGGAAGAACATGACGCATTAGGCGGACTGGAAAAAGTGGGAACTATGCTTGATAAGGCAAGATACAGCAATTCCCTTTCCAGTAAATTAACCGCCCATTTACAGAGGATAAACCGCACCGACCTTATCCCCTATATCCAGTATGACACGAAACATGGGAAAGGGGGTATCTGATGAATAACAACGATATTCCCGTATGGGAAAAATACACCCTTACCATTGAAGAAGCGTCAAAGTATTTCCGTATCGGAGAAAACAAGTTAAGACGCTTAGCAGAGGAAAACAAGGACGCTGGCTGGCTCATTATGAATGGCAACCGCATACAGATTAAACGCCGACAGTTTGAAAAGGTCATTGACAAATTGGACGCAATCTAATGCAAATGAGCCTTGTATGTGTTATGATAAACACAAGTCATATCAAGGCTCTTTCCAATAAGGAAAGGAGCAGACACCATGAAAGAAAAAAGACGGGATAGCAAAGGACGTATCTTGCATACTGGAGAGAGCCAACGAACAGACGGAAAATACTTATATAAATATGTGGACGCATTTGGAAACACAAAATATGTGTATGCTTGGAGATTGACACCCACAGACCCGACACCAAAGGGAAAACGGGAAAAACCCTCACTTCGTGAACTGGAACAGCAGATAAGACGGGATATTGAGGACGGTATCGACAGCACAGGCAAGAAAATGACGCTTTGCCAACTCTACGCCAAACAGAACGCACAGAGGGCAAACGTGAAGAAAAGCACACAGAAACAACGGGAACAGCTCATGCGGTTATTGAAAGAGGACAAGTTAGGTGCTAGGAGCATTGATACGATAAAACCCTCTGACGCTAAGGAATGGGCGTTACGCATGAAAGACAAAGGCTTTTCCTATAACACCATTAACAACCATAAACGCTCGTTAAAAGCGTCATTCTATATCGCCATACAAGACGATTGTGTAAGGAAAAACCCTTTTGATTTCAAGTTGAGTGAAGTCCTAGAAAATGATACCAAAGAGAAAGTCGCATTGACAGAGGAACAGGAACAAGCCTTACTCTCATTCATCAAGACGGACAATGTGTATCACAAGTATTATGATGATGTGCTGATACTGTTAAAGACAGGACTTCGTATCTCGGAACTGTGCGGACTGACAGTAGCCGATATTGATTTCAAGAATGAAGTTGTGATTATCGACCACCAGTTACTAAAGAGCAAGGAACAAGGCTATTATATTGAAACGCCTAAGACGAAAAGCGGAATAAGGCAAGTACCATTAAGCAGAGAAACGATACAGGCATTTCAACGGGTTATGAAGAAACGCCCAAAGGCAGAACCATTTGTGATAGATGGACGGGGCAACTTCCTATTTGTCAATCAGAAAGGCAAGCCCAAAGTTGCGATTGATTACAATATGCTTTTTGTCCGTATGGTAAAGAAATACAACAAGCACCATAAGGATAACCCTTTGCCACATATCACACCGCATACGCTACGCCATACATTCTGCACAAGATTGGCAAGCAAGAACATGAACCCGAAAGATTTACAGTATATCATGGGACATTCAAATATCAGTATCACAATGAACTGGTATGCTCATGCGTCCATAGATACTGCAAAATCAGAGGTTCAGCGTTTAATCGCATAGAAGTATTTACCACGATTTTAACCACGCTTGATAGCGAAAATATAAGAAGATAGACCTAGATATGTGAGGTTTACCACAAAAGCAAAATGCCCGTAGAGCCGATAAAATAAGGCTTTGCGGACATTTAAGAAGATATAAAAAGATAGTTAAAAAGATATATATAATTTATAGAAAATTTTTGTTGTAGAAAATTTTTGTTATAGAAAATTTTTCGATGCGATCACCGCTGCGTTGATATTACTCGTCCTCTCTGTATCCGAAATTTTTCATAAGATAATCGCTGTCGCGCCAGTTTTTCTGTACTTTTACCCACAGTTTCAAATTCACTTTACATCCGAGCATTCTCTCGATCTCGTAACGCGCGGTACTGCCGATCTTTTTCAGCATACTTCCCTGTTTTCCGATAATAATTCCTTTATGAGAATCTCTTTCACATATGATCGTCGCGTCGATATGCATTACTCTTCGTTCTGCCTTCATCCGATCGATCGCCACCGCGATTCCGTGAGGAATTTCTTCATTCAGACAGTGAAGCGCTTTTTCCCTGATCAGTTCTGCCACGATCTGACGTTCCGGCTGATCTGTGACAGTATCTTCATCGTAAAACTGCGGTCCGTACGGCAGATATTTTAAAATCACTTTTATAAGCTCATCTGTATTATCTCCCGATCTTGCCGATACAGGCACGATCTCTGCAAAATCATATTCTTTTCTGTATGCATCGATAAATGTCAGTATCTCTTCTTTTTTCACCATATCAATCTTATTAATAACAAGAATAACCGGAGTTTTCACTTTCTTAAGCTGTTCGATAATATGACGGTCTCCTGCCCCGATAAAAGCAGACGGCTCGACAAGCCAAAGCACAACGTCAACTTCGTTCAAAGAACGCTCTGCAATATTTACCATATATTCTCCAAGCTTATTTTTTGCTTTGTGGATACCCGGAGTATCCACAAAAACAATCTGGCCTTCCTCTGTCGTTAAAACCGTCTGGATACGATTTCTCGTCGTCTGCGGTTTATTCGATGTAATCGCGATCTTTTGTCCGATCAAATGATTCATTAATGTTGACTTTCCTACGTTCGGTCTTCCGATCAAAGTTACAAACCCTGATTTAAAATCTTCTCTCATATCAATATCCTTTCCCGCGCTTACTCTTTCTCATCCTATCTTTTTATTCTCACTGCAAGCCTTCTGCGCTTCTCTTTATCTTCCTTATTGTTTTTAATCTTATCTTCTTCGTTTTCCTTGTATTTCCTTTATCCGGTCATCCGACCGCTTCATCATTCTCTTTTTCGCTGTTCTGTCATACTTCTTAGCTTAATGTTCTGATCTCCATAAACATCTCTTTTTGTTCTTCGATCTTTTCCTCGCTTCCGATCACGCAGATCTGATCTGCGTCAAGCACCGCTTTTAATATTTTTGCAAGCGCTCGGATATCTTTTTGATCTGCCGAAAGGATCTGCTCTCTTTCCCGGCGGATCATTTCCTCTGTCACGCGGCTCATATACAGGTTCATAGAACGGCTTCCTTTTGCGGCAGGATTCATCGGGCGGTCGATATTACTGATCGTTCCGATAATAAATTTATTCATATCTCTGTCGTCTACATTAAAGTTTTCAAGATAATCTACAACGCCTTCGTAAATCTCCATCGTTTTCTCAAGATTCGGATCGCGGTACGAGATCAGATAACCTTCTCCGATCCGGTTAAAATTACTCATACATCCATAAGCTCCGCCTTTCACACGGACATTCTGCCACAAATAATCGTAGCTTAAAATCACTTTCAAGATCTGAAGCGCTCCTGTATATTCTTCTCCGCCGTCAATGAAATTGCCGACTCTTGCAACGTACTGTACTTTTGAAGATGTTTTAAATCCTTCGTTTCTTTTTTTACAATGAATGATGCATCTGTTTTCTTTCGCTTCTGTTTGTACCACATCTGCGTCGTTTAGCTGTTTTGATACAGCCGCAAATGCATTTTCCATATAGGCAAGTCCTTCTTTTGCCGAAGTATAGCTGACCATCATATTATCTGCGCAAAAGATCTGTTTTGAAATTGCTTTTAACCGACAGATCAATTCTTCTTTATGGTCGTCAAAGTTTTCTTCGATTTCTTTTACTACTTCGTAAAATTCGATTCCGTCTGTATCGTCTTTAAATTTTGCAAGAGGCGATGTATATGACAACGCACGCAAAGCGGCAGTTGTATGTCCCGATGACAAGAACGACATACTAAGGCGTGATTTGAGCATCGCAAGAATCTCTTTTAAGCGTTTCTCATCGTCAAGCTTAGAACAAGTCAGTATTTCCCGCATCATAGAGAAAAGAACGTCCATCTTCGGATACAGTGATTTTCCTTTCATTTCAAATGTCGCTTTGAATTCCTTTTCCTTTACTTTCTGCGCATCTGCATATAATTCAAGCGACGTTCCGATTCCGCCTGTATGGATATTGATCTCATTAAACAACTCTCCATACTCGTAATTCTCTGTATCGATAATGCCGAGGACACTTTGCAAAATGCCGACATACGGAAGATCTTCTTCCTTGACCGCAGAAAGATCGAACAGAAGCGTTACATACCCGATTCCGTTTGTCTCAACATTATGATAGATCGTTTTCACTGAGTCGATCTCCATCTCTGTATTATAGACAGGCGCGATTTCCGGGGAAATATCTTCTCTTCTAAGCACCGGAATCTTCGCCAGATCTTCCGGCGCAGATTCTTCTTCCTGATACGCTTCCAGATCTTTTGTATCCTGCACAAGTTTCTCAATCTCTTCTTCGGACAGACTTTCTTTATACGCCTGCAGTTTCTCTGCAAGCTCCCGATCCATTCTCGCAGTCCTTCCCTTCTCCGGTCGGATGATTACGATCGCCCCGTGCGGATTCTCCAAAAGATAATCTCGGATCAACTGCTCAAAATAACCTGTTTCGATCTGACTTTTCAAAAACTCAAATGTCGGAATCGCCTCCATATGGATAAACGGTTTTTCTTCATCATAAAGCCAGCTATCGAACAACTGAAGTCCGTACATCAATCCTCTCGGATAACTTCCGAAGTCCGCCTCTCTGAAACGGAACTCATAATAATTCAGTCCAGCCTGCAATGCTTTTTTATCAATTCCGCCTTCTGCAATATTTCGCAGCGTATTTTCAATCACTTCCACAAACGCTTCCTTCTGCTCCATATTTGCATTTTTAGAAATAACAGAAAAAATCGGCTGATAAACTCCATTATCATATGATCCCATAATATCTTTTCCGATTCCCGCATCAAGAAGCGCTTTTTTCAGCGGCGCTCCCGGAGCAGACAAAAGCGCATAATCTAAAATCTGAAATGCAAGATAGAGCTTTTCATCTAAGGAAGTTCCGATCACTTTATTATAAGAAAGATAAGTGTTATCCGCTTCGCTTTCATCGCTTGCTATAGAATATTCCTGAACAATCTCCTGCATTTGTGAAAACGGCTTCTGATACTTAATCTCCGAATCAACCTCAATCTCATCAAAATCAGACAAATACTTTTCATCAAGCCAGTTCAGTTTTTCTTCCATATCCATATCGCCATACAGATAAATATAGCTGTTTGACGGATGATAATATTTCCTGTGGAAATCAAGAAACTGTTCATACGTCAGATCAGGGATCACTTCCGGATCGCCGCCGGATTCATTTGCATACGATGTATCCGGAAACAGAGAATTCAAAATCACCCGGTCAAGCACCCCTTCAGGTGAAGAAAACGCACCTTTCATCTCATTGTATACAACTCCCGACAACTTCAATTCCTCATCCGGTGCATCCAGTTTATAACTCCATCCTTCCTGACGAAACGTTTTATCCTGCTCGTAAATATTCGGATAAAATACCGCGTCCATGTAGACATGCATAAGATTCTGAAAGTCTTTATCATTGCAGCTTGCTACAGGATAAACTGTCTTGTCAGGATAAGTCATCGCATTTAAAAATGTATTAAGCGATCCTTTTACAAGCTCTACAAAAGGATCTTTTACCGGAAACTCTCTTGATCCGCACAATACAGAATGCTCCATAATATGAGGTACTCCTGTACTGTCTGACGGCGGTGTACGAAAACCGATGGCAAACACTTTATTTTCATCATCATTTTCCATAAGAAGAACTCTTGCTCCGCTCTTCTTATGACGCAGAAGCGTTCCTTTTGAACTCAGATCAGATAAATCTCTGCTTTGTACAATTTCATAAGACTTTAAATCACATATACTCATTTTTTTCTCTCCTTCATATCTCTTTTTCTTTTATGCAGGCGGACATCTGTATGAGATGAGCGCCCGGTTATAAGTGAAACAGTAGCGTTAGCCACAATAAACAAAACCTTTGCTAAAATGCATTTCTCCATCCTCTGTTATAAACATCGCTTCTGTATCCGGTGTCTGTTCGATCAGTTCTAATCCTTTTTCTAATCCTAGCGCAAAACATGCCGTACTTAATCCGTCACCGTCCGCCGACTCTTCAGATAAAACAGTTACGGACACGAGTCCGTTTTCATACGGATATCCGGTTGCCGGATCTAATATATGGTGATACAGTTTCCCGTCTTTTTCAAAATATCTTTCATATATGCCTGAGGAAACAACAGACGTACCTGCAATTTCTACGGCTGACACTGTTTCGCTCCGATCGGCAAACGGCTTCTGGATTCCGATTTTAAACGGCTTCCCATCCGGTTTTTCTCCGACACATAACACATTTCCTCCAAGATCGATAACTGCGCTTTTCACACCTTCCGATACAAGATATTCTTTCACTTTATCTGCAATATATCCTTTTGCGACAGCTCCAAGCTCAATTCCCATTCCCTCTTTTTTAAAACGTAGTTTATTTCCTTTAAGCTCCACATCTTCATAGCCTACACATGCCTGCTTTTCCGCGATTGTCTCTGCATCCGGCACGATCTTTTCCCCTGAAGTAAAATCCCATAAAGAAGAAACAGGTTCGATCGTAATATCAAACGCTCCACCGGAAAGTTCACTATAATACAACCCCTTTTCGATCAACGCCGCGCACTCTTCGGATAAAAGATAATATCCGTCTTCCATCGGAAGCGTTCCGTGATTCAACGCATAAATCTCACTTTCAGGAAGCGTACGGCTGAATATCTTTTCATATTTGTCACAAAGCTTTAACGCTTTATCTATAATCTCTTCCGCATCCTTTTCTTCTCTATGTATTCCCTTTTCATTTCTTTTATCTTTGTCATCCGGCTTTTTCTCTTTTTCTTCTAAATCATAAATTGTAACAGTCACAACAGTATTCAATTTAAAATCACTTTTGCTGACGGGTTCGGCAGATTCTTTGTTCCTCACAAAAAATACGATTACAAAAAACAATACGCAAATAAAAACGACTCCGAATAGAATTCCTCTCTTTTTCTTCAATTATTTATCCTCCCGCCCGTTTTTATTTTCCATTTGTTGTTTTTCCTGCTTTTCCTGCAGTTCTTCCAGTTCTTCCATATCAAGCTCGATTTCAGGAAGAAGCTCAAAATAAAAATCCGTATATTTTTCACTTAAGGCGGCAATGCATCTCGTCTGCAGCATCTTAAACTTCCTTACGGAAAGCTCATCCTTGTTCAATTTAATATACGCGCTGATCCATAATTTTCTTCCCGTTCTGACAATGTCATAATAAATATCCACACAATTACTTTCCTGTATGATCGGTTCCACCGTCTGCTTGATCTCTGATACTGTTTCCTCCTCGGGAGAGATCAACAACAGATCCCTGATTCCGGTAAACACCGTTTTAACCGGGATCGGAAGCATGATCATAGACAGCACGATCGTGATAAACGGGTCCAAATACGGAGTTAATTGACCTACTCCTTTAAACGGAAGGAAAACCGGAAGGAAAAATACGGCTGTCATTCCGAGGGAAAGCATACTATCCATCTTCCACCCCTGCATCTCTACTGTAATAAGAGGGGAATTCATCGCTTTGTTTTTCCTCTTCAGATAAAATGTCACTATTATGCCAAGAACACAAGCAAACAGCTCAAACCACGCTACAACTCCAAAATCAACTGTCCGCCCGCCGTGAAATAATATATTGATACTGTTCGTGATCAAACCGACTGTAACAGTGATCATTGTTATTCCTTTTACAACGATAAACACAGTCTCCATCTGCATATGCCCAAACGGATATTTCTCGTTACTCGGCTTATATAAAAGCGGTATTAAAAAGATAGACGGAAGAAGCATAACGAATTCGATTCCGTCATATACACCATCCAGCAAAACAGCCTGTGAACCTGTCACTATCGCCATTACAAGCTCCACTACGACAAACATCAAGTTCGCATACAGCGAAACAGACATTGCCTTTTTCTCTCTTTTTGAACTTTTTTTACCGATTCTCACAAAATCACCTTTATCTTTTTCTTTAGTCTATATCCATACTATATTACATCATATTCTCTCTTCTGTATATCCGGGATTTTATATTTCTTAGCGGAAAGCAAAAAAGACCATGCAGACGCTTCTCCATGATCCTTTTCCCAAATCCTATTCCTGATCTTTTTCTGACCCTGCTGCCTTGTAAAAATTGATTTACTCTACAACCACTGCCGTTCCGCTCACTGTCACCATCAGCATATTTCCGTCAGCCCCGAGAACTTCATAATCAACGTCAACTCCCACAACAGCATTCGCTCCTGCCGATGCCGCCCGCTGAGCCATCTCGTTAAGCGCATTCTGTCTTGCCGTCACAAGTTCTTCCTCGTATCCGCCTGATCTTCCGCCAAAAAAATTCGTGAAAGACGCCGCCAGATCTCTGACAAAATCCACACCTGAGACAACCTCGCCAAAAACAATTCCTCTGTAATCTACAATTCTTCTTCCCTCAATAGAAGGTGTTGTCGTAATAATCATACTTTTCCCCTTTCTTTTTTGTTTTTTCAATTAATAAGCAAATTATTACATATTTTCCATATGAAATCCATATGAATTTTTTCAACTTATTAAAGCGGATTTTTTCATTCTCTATCGGCTCTTCTGAATTCATGATTATATAGAAACCGTAAGCTGTTCAACATCTGCGCCGTTTTTCCATTTTCTATAGCAGATTTCTGTACACTTCCTGTATTCTTCAAAGAGATTCATTGCTGTTTGTTCATCCCCATATACTTTCCAACATCCCGAGCACTTGCTGCTAGCCGCCTTATTTTCTATAAATCCTTTGACATCTTCCGCCGGATATCCTAAAAATAAACCAATCTCATGTGGAAATTCTGAATCCTTCCGCAGTTTTTCAACCAATCTGCAGACACAACGATTTTGGTTTGTGCAGTCATACCCTTTATGTGCTAAAATCGTCTGCACTTTCTCATCAAAAAAATCCTGCTTTAATTTTTCCGGACGATAAACATAAATCAAAGCTCTCCTGCCTGATATGCGTACCGGAAGAATTCGGATTCCTTTTTTTGACAACTTCTGATTAAAATTACTTATTTCTCCGGACATCTTTTTTTTAGAATCACATGGACACGAAAAAAGACTTCCTGTTTTAAGCCCCGATAAAGTGGGCGAGCAATAACTTACAAGCATTTCTTCTGACATAGTCTCTTTGATTTCTCCTTAAACATTTTCCAAAAAGCAAATCGTTTCCTCAAAATAATAATCTTCTTCGCCTTTTAGTTAGTTTTAACTAACTAAACTTTACTCTATTTATGCAATTTTGTCAATCATAATTCTTGATTTCGATTGGCAGCCATAATGGCTTAATTTCGATCACCAATGTATCTGGCTAACCTGAGATTTGGTTCATAGCTGTCACAATAAAACGGCATAGCAAATTGCTACACCGTTTTAATGTGATCATATCAGATCTTATTCTTCACCGTCTTCCTCTTTTCTTTTTTTCTTTATTCCAAGAAGAAGCATCAATCCCGCAGCCAATGCAGCTAAACCTGTATATCCTGTTCCATTGCCAAAATCCCCTGTTTTTGGTGCATTGGAAATCGGCTTTTTATAAGAATTATTAACCACATTGTTCACTACTTTATTTTGAGAAATTTCAGGATCTTGCTTTTGATCCGGTTTGACCGGCTTCGGATCAACCTGCGGAACTGAGTTTGGATCTTTTGGATCAGTACCTTTTTCTTCCTCTTCTATATCCGTAAATCCATCTCCGTCATCGTCTGTATCCGTGATATCCGGCTCTCCGTCTCCGTCCGTATCTCTTTGAACTGTGATCACGAAAGTCTCTCTGGCAGTCGCTCCATCTTTCTCCGCCTTTACTGTCACTGTAATTGCTCTGCTTTCTTCCGATCCGTTCCATGTCACTTTCGGCGTTCCCTGAATCGTTCCGTTCTCAAACATCACTCCTTCCGGCAGACCTTCCACTGTTACATTCGATCCTTCTGTCACCTCCGGAGTTACCGGCGTGATCGCATTTCCTTCTACAACAGTCTGATCTTCTATTTCTCCTATAGTCGGCGCAACAATCGGATCAACCTGCGGAACTGAGTCTGGATCTTTTGGATCAGTACCTTTTTCTTCCTCTTCTATATCCGTAAATCCATCTCCATCATCGTCTGTATCCGTGATATCCGGCTCTCCGTCTCCGTCCGTATCTCTTTGAACTGTGATCACGAAAGTCTCTCTGCCAGTTGCTCCGTCTTTCTCCGCCTTTACTGTCACTGTAATTGCTCTGCTTTCTTCCGATCCGTTCCATGTCACTTTCGGCGTTCCCTGAATCGTTCCGTTCTCAAACATCACTCCTTCCGGCAGACCCTCCACTGTTACATTCGATCCTTCCGTCACCTCCGGAGTTACCGGCGTAATCGCATTTCCTTCTACAACAGTCTGATCTTCTATTTCTCCTATAGTCGGCGCAACAATCGGATCAACCTGCGGAACTGAGTCTGGATCTTTTGGATCAGTACCTTTTTCTTCCTCTTCTATATCCGTAAATCCATCTCCATCATCGTCTGTATCCGTGATATCCGGCTCTCCGTCTCCGTCCGTATCTCTTTGAACTACTACCGATATTGTTACAGGTTTTTTACTACCACTTTCCGCTGTTGCTATTGCATGAAGAACTACTGTCTGTTCTTCATAAGTGTCGGAATTCTTGTCACCCCAATTAAGTTTTGGCGTTCCTGTCAAATTTCCATTTTCATCAATGGAAAGACCTGAATTTAATCCTTCATCATGTACACCTTCTACAGTAAATGTCAGATTTGCTGTAATTACATTTGTATTTTCAGCTACTCTCTGTCCATCAATTTGTTTTGGCGGATTTTTAGTGACAACTAAAAAGTTATCCGTCACCACTACCTGCACTGTCGTATCTTCGCTTGTTCCGTCCGGATATTCTACCGTCACTTCTATCTCGAATGTTCCTTCTGTCATTCCATCCGGCAGGCTTTCCGGATTCTTCACTGTGACTTCCGTATTCTCCGGTACGCTTTCTTCTTTCAGTGCACCTTTGATCTCTTCTTCCGTTGTTGCCTCGCCGTAGTTTTTCTCGATCTGATCGAATTCCGGCGTATACTTCTCTGCATCCGTGCGGTTATCCGTCACCACTACCTGCACTGTCGTATCTTCGCTTGTTCCGTCCGGGTACTCTACCGTCACTTCTATCTCGAATGTTCCTTCTGTCATTCCATCCGGCAGGCTTTCCGGATTCTTCACTGTGACTTCCGTGTTCTCCGGTACGCTTTCTTCTTTCAGTGCACCTTTGATTTCTTCTTCCGTTGTAGCTTCCCCATGATTCTTCTCAATCTGATTGAATTCCGGCGTATACTTCTCTGCATCCGTGCGGTTATCCGTTACCACTACCTGCACTGTCGTATCTTCGCTTGTTCCGTCCGGGTACTCTACCGTCACTTCTATTTCGAATGTTCCCTCTGTCATTCCGTCCGGAAGGTTTTCCGGATTCTTCACTGTGACTTCCGTGTTCTCCGGTACGCTTTCTTCTTTCAGTGCACCTTTGATCTCTTCTTCCGTTGTAGCTTCCCCATGATTCTTCTCAATCTGATTGAATTCCGGCGTATACTTCTCTGCATCTGTGCGGTTGTCCGTTACCACTACCTGCACTGTCGTATCTTCGCTTGTTCCGTCCGGATATTCTACCGTCACTTCTATCTCGAATGTTCCTTCTGTCATTCCATCCGGCAGGCTTTCCGGATTCTTCACTGTGACTTCCGTATTCTCCGGTACGCTTTCTTCCTTCAGCGCACCTTTGATCTCTTCTTCCGTTGTTGCCTCGCCGTAGTTTTTCTCGATCTGATCGAATTCCGGCGTATACTTCTCTGCATCCGTGCGGTTATCCGTCACCACTACCTGCACTGTCGTATCTTCGCTTGTTCCGTCCGGGTACTCTACCGTCACTTCTATTTCGAATGTTCCCTCTGTCATTCCGTCCGGAAGGTTTTCCGGATTCTTCACTGTGACTTCCGTGTTCTCCGGTACGCTTTCTTCCTTCAGCGCACCTTTGATCTCCTCTTCCGTTGTTGCTTCGCCGTAGTTTTTATTAATCTGATCGAATTCCGGAATATACTTCTCATTATCTTTTTGTTCTTTTACTGTAACTGTTACTTGTACTTTATCTTCACTTCCATCCGGATAAGTAACTGTTACATCTACAGGATAATCCCCTGCTGTATTCCCATCCGGAATCTGAGTTGCATTATCAAGTGCTATTTCCAGTTCATCCACTGTATCTTCCGGATATCCCGGCACTGTTACCGCGCCTATAATTTCCTCTTCTGTCGTTGATGTTCCATACTCTTTAATAATCGACGTTGTCTGCGGAGTATATTTATCTGCATCCGCTAAAAACACTTCAATAGGAACAGTTACTTCAAAAGCTTCTTCTCTGTCAGGAACAGTTACTGACACTATCCCAGTCGTATTTCCTGCCTGACTTGTATTCGGAGCAGTTTTCCACCGATATGTTGTTCCTCCCGGCATTTTATTTGAATTTTCTACTCCTTTTTTCGCTAATACCGTATCTTCTGTTAAATCCTTTCCTTTGACAACTCTGAGAGGATCTTTGACTGCTTTTGGCGCTTCTTTTACCTTTGTTTCTGCTTCTTCCGCTTTCTCATACCTTTCATCTGAAGGAATGATCTTAACGGTAAGTTTATCTCCTGCTTTACCTAATACACTTGAATCAGTAACCGTAAATTCAAGTTCTCTATCTATTGTTTTTGGTATGCCGTTTTCCTCTGCATCTACATTATTAATTGTAGCAACGACAACTCCGTTTTTATTGATCAGCTGAGCTTTATTTCCCTTTCCGGCATTTTCATTTAAATGCACAACAGCTTTTACTTTATTATCACCTTCATAAGGAGCTGTAATTTTCGGAACGCCGATATAAGGACTTTGCTCATTATTTGCTTCCTCCTCATCAAGCTTTCCATCACCGTCAATATCCTGAATTCTATAGTAGCCTGTACCGTATGTATTCGTTATCAGAGCATCTTTTGTTTTATCTGTAATCCATGCGCTGAATATAAAATCTTTACCAAACGCTTCTCCTTCTTCTACTCCGGCTTCTCTTCTTAATTCCTCCAAAATTTCATTGATTGGCTTATTAAGCTTATAGACATATCTTATCGTGATCGGTTCGGGTCGTCCTCCATGAACATCTACTATTTGCGTAAACTGATTCTCTGTAATATCACCATAACCATATTTTTTATGACCTGCTGTTCTTATGATCGACAAATCTCGAACTTTGCGATTTGCTTTGTTTTTTAGAGAATAATCCGGATTCACATAATCAGCTGCATCCATGTAATAAAGCTCGATACCTCCAATATATTTTACCAATCTCGGATCGACTCCATACTCAAGAGTCCACGGTTTGTTCTTTGCGCTTATATAAGCAAAGTTAGTATTCTTCGATATCTTATGATCTACGACGATAGCTCCGTTTTGATTAATCGCTCCGCCAGGATTTTTAAACTTATCACTTCTTACATATCTGCCTTCAACAGCCGCATGCTTAAACCATTTTTCATTGCCGCTAGATTCTATCGTTTCGATCTGGATATCCAGACCGTTAATTTTGAAAAATCCTGTAGAAGCAATGCCCGGAACAATAGCTCCTTTATCTTGAACGCTTGTCAAATAAATTCTGTAAAAGAGCCGTTCGTTTGTCAGATTTTCATCTCCGATTTCTTCAAGAATTTTATTCAGCGGTTTATCAAGATAAATAATTCCATTATGCGCAGTCTGAGTATCTGTCGTCTCTCCTCCTGCAAACACTCCGTTTTCAGATCTGATATAATTTACTTCCCATATATTTGTCATTCGCCCTATCGTATCGCTTTTTCTCGTAAGCGCTCTTCTGATCGGTCTTGGATTTGCTTCTGTCAGCCTTTTTGGTTCAACTTCGATTCCTATTACATGTTTTGCGATTCTTTCATCGATTTGAAGATTGATCTTCCAGTTATCTGTTGAAGCGGCAATATTGTGCTTTCCGTAGATTTTAAATTGGATCTGCCGCGCGGAATTGGTTTTACTTAGCTTTTCAGGATCGAATTTTAAATCCTGAAAACTATACTTTGCATTCGGAGCATATCCCAAATTCTCCGAATCTATGTTTCCGGAAGCCGCCCTGATACCTGTCGCTCCGGTAACGGCAACCAACGTCGCTGATCTTTCGATCGCTTCGCCTTTCACCGACTGCATCTGAATGATGCTTACATCTTCCGGAGTTGCTTCAACAGCGCTTACAACTACAGGCGATGCAAAAAAGAGAAGATGGCCCAACATACAGGAAACTATACCTACGCTTAGTTTGCGTATTCCATAATACGGCTTTTTTTCTTCTCCCTTTCGCTTTTTTTCTTCAATAATTTTTCTTAACGTTTCCATAAATCCTCCTATCTGATTCCTTCGATTTCATTTGACTTCATTTTGCATTACCCGCCTGATTAAGAACTATTAAAATATTCTATCCGCCCCCCCCGATTTTCTCAGCATTTCAAATGTCATATGTTTTAACTCCGATTCTATTTGTTCTTGCAATGAAAGATAAAACCGTCTCACCGGGCAGTAATCGGTTGCTTTTAGATTGCAATTTTCCTCTTCATTCAAACACTGATTGATACAAATAGTATCTTCCATGATTTTTATCACATCAAACAAACTGATTGCGTCCGGTCTTTTCTTTAACCGAAAACCGCCCTTTACTCCTCTGATCACCTCCACTAGTCCTTCTTTCGATAATTTTCTTAAAATTGATATAACGTAACCTCTTGAACACCCTATTGCCTCGGAAATCTCTTCAGAAGTAAATATCCTGTTTTCATTGCTTAAAAAGTACACAATCCTTACTACGTAATCTGTTGTTCTGTTTAACTGCATATCCCCCCTCCTTTCCGTGTATATAAAACTGTATAGCTTTTATATTATTTTGCTTTAGAGTTAGCATATATTATTACCCCCCCCCGCTTCAATGTACCGTTTGACCACCTCGTGTACATAACAACATTTTTTTCTTCTTAATTACCAAACACCCGATATTTACAAAAACAAAACAGGCGAAAAGCTGATTTTACTCAAACTTTTCGCCTATTATTACATTTCCTGTCCTATGATATTTGTATCTCTAAACTGCTGTGGTGTCACGCCTGTGTATTTTTTAAAAGTACGATAATAATGAGACAGATCATAGAAACTCAAGCGCCTTGCTATCTCTCCTGCCGGAATTCCCGACCAGATCATCATCTTTGATTCTTCAATCTTTCTTTTATTTACATATTCGTTAATAGGTACGCCTATCTCTTCTTTAAATCTGCTGCGAAGCGCGCTTTCTGATAAATAAAATTGTTTTGCAAGCTCCGTCACCTTGATGTTATCATAGATTTTCAGATTAATATATTGCAGAACACACCGGATGAGGGATGTTCTTGCCTGATTCGATACACCGTGAAGTTCTTCTGTAAAATGAATGATCGCGCTGTCTCTCGTAGCCAAAACTCCTACAAATTCTGTTTGCTCTTCTACCTTTTTGATATAAAAGTTTCTCAGCCTGATTACTGACACGATATCCTTTCCTACCTGAATCGCCAACGATGCCAGCTTTTCCAAAATAATAACAGTATAGTTTTTTTCCGTCTTTAAAGAACTGCTCGTTAAAATCGGTAAAACACTCGTTCCTAATTCTGTAAGACCACTTTTTAATAATTGAATATCTCCCTGACTTACGAGGTTCATGATCTTATTTTCATAATAAAATGTATATCGCTCTACACGGAAAGTGTCATATACCTCTTCTTCAGATGGCTTTTTCTCCAGTTCTAACTTGTTTTTCGCTACTTGCTCGTGCAATCCTTCCGAATAGATATCTTCCAGATCCATATCAAACAAAAACCCTAAAAGGATCAAATAATCTCTGATATCCCCCAACGGATATACCGGAAGCGCTTCATAATATTCCCAACACTCGGTTTCTGACAAATTTTTCTTATTTTCATCATCCATATTATTATAAACATGTGAAAAATCTGCCCTTGTAACATTATTAATTCTAAAAGCGCCTATTACTATTTTTATATCCTTATACCACAGGCACAAAAAAATTTCATTTAATATTCCACTGTAGAACTGCACTGTTTCTTCTGAGATATTCTTTTCTTTGAATCCGTAAGAAATAGGATGCTTATAAATTGATTCATAGCTTTTTAAAACTTTATTTGTTTCTTTTTCCAATATCCATATTGGCATTTTCAACATAACATGTAAAGATTTGATCTTTTTTAAATCCCGCTCATCCAAATTCATACAAAAAGTCACCCTTTCTTATGTAAGCATTCATAAAAAGAACTATTTTTATTGCCTAACAGAATCATAGAAATCCCTAACAGAAACACTCCTGCAATGTACAGAATCCCACGTCCCGTTCCACCTGTTTCAGGTAATATGAATTTCATCTTTTCCGTATTTTTAACAGTGATAGTTCCCGACGAAAGCGCCGCGGCCGACGGATCTTCTGATTCACCGACGCTGCCGTTACTGTAGCTTGTACTATAATCTGCAATCAAAATCTCCTTCACATAATACGTGCAGATTTCTTTTTCTCCATTGCCGTTTATGTCTGCCGCCGGCAGATTTGAGTAAGTTTTTTGCCAACCGTCCTGACTTGTCAATGTTTCTCCCGATTTATATATTTTTTCGGAAGATTCCCCTCCCTAATAAATCAAGTCTTTTTTCCTTTAAAATAAAGGTTTTTTAAAGTTTCTATCTCAGATGAATGAACAAGAATCATGGATGTTTCTCTGTATCTGGTACGAAAATAGCTAGTTTAGGGTATACGAAATAAAACGTCTTTTTTATTCGTTTTAAATGGCCTTGTGTATTCCCTTCCATCTATGGCAACGCACCTCCCGTGTCTACCAGGATCATCACTTCGTGAGTCCTAACTTCCTTCGTTCTGCCTATCCATAATCCGGGTGTCAGCTTAGCTCCTTGTCAGGGTCTTGCCCTATGGAAAATATTCCTGCCAACTACCTGCTCATTCTTTGTTCCTATTATTACTGACTTGCTTCCTGTAACAGCACTTTTCAGTGGACGTTCCCCATTACATTCTGCTTTTGTACCTTTTCGGGTTGGTTACTTCCTGCACTCTATGCTGCAAGCATCTGTGGTCTCTTGATATCTTGCATCATCTTTGCACCGTCATAAGTCACACCTTTAGTCAAAATCGTATAAAAGATTCTTAAGACTTTACACGCAACTGCTATGACTGACTGCATCTTCTTTAGCGGATTTTCTTTTCTAGTTCGATAATACCGGTGTACTTCCTTAAATTCTTCATTCCTTGCAATCAAGGATATGGCTGCTTCATACAGTACATATCTGAGGCGTTTTCTTCCTCTGTAGCTGATGTGACTCTCGCCCTTATGTTTTCCCGAACTACACTCTACAATGGCATATCCAGCTAGTTTTTGCAGTTGCTTTGGATTATCAAAACGTGTGATGTCTCCTACTTCGGCAACAAATCCACTCACTGTTTTCAATCCAACTCCTTTGATTTCCAACAACTTATCTATATGAGGAATCTCTGACAACTTTTCCTCTGTCAGGCTCATCAGGTCTTCCTCTCTATTTTTGTAGATTTCATAATCGTTCAGTAGATTCTTCAATTCAATTCTTGCACTATCAGGTGCTTCCTGGCTTCCAATACTGTGCTCTGCAGCCGTTACCAGGGTCTTTGCCCTCTTCAGTCCAGCCGCTCTCAACTTAGCATCCCGCCAAATCTTATTGATTCCATCTACACCCAGTTTTACGATATCTTGTGGCAAAGGTGCCTCTTTTAATATCATAAGACCACTCACAGAATCCGGATTTCTATAAACGTCTTTGATTTCCGGAAAATAGATGCTAAACCATCTTGCGATACGGTTCTTGATCCTTGTAATTTCTTCCTGGGTTTGTAATCTGAGATTTGAAAGACTCCGAATCTCAGCATAAATACCAGTTGGTATATATGGATATGAAAATCTCCCTTCATTTACCAGCGCCGCAATTGTCTTTGGATCCTTACGGTCATTTTTGTTTGGATTATTGTCATCCAGTTCTTTTGACTTCTTTACATGATGTGGATTTACATGAACCGGTTTCATGCCGTTGTCCTGCAGGTATGCTCCAAGGTTGAACCAATAGTGTCCTGTTGGTTCCATTCCCGGAATCACAACGTTTTTACCGTATTTTTCTGCAAAATCCGCCATCCATGCTTTTAAAGTCATAAATCCAGCTTCTGTATTACTGAATTCCAACGGTTTCTTTGAATACTCGTAATTACGCCAATCGAATGCTCTTGCAAAGTGCGTTTCACTTCCCACATCAATCCCAACAATTAATGTCTTTTCCGTAATAGATTTAATTTTTGCGTTCTGTGTGTTATACTTCATTTTAGATACCTCTCTGTTCAATAAGATTGTTACTAACCGTGCAAAGTCAGTAATCTTATTCTACACTGAGGTATTTTTTTCTCAACCTTCTTTCTTGGAATTCCTTATATTTGAATTATACAGGAAGCTCCTTTATATTTTCAAAAAATGTATTGTTTTCTCTTAAAGTTACCGCCTCCTTTCAAGTCAGTTTTTACTGTTAATATCTCTTTCCGCAAACTCTGCATACTAATATATCACTTGCATTCTCCGCATACTTTCGGACAATCTTCTTTCCTGTAATATCCGATACCTGTTTCTTGACACTGTTCTCCTGCCAAAAGTCCGCTCTTTTTGCAGTATACTTCTTCTTTCACACCGGTTGGAATCGAATATTGCTCCGATGCATCTGCCCCGATTTTTTCAAAGACCCCTTTGCATATCCGAGCGGCGTCTGCAGTTTCAGCGTCCATATCTTTATCAGATTTATACCATACCGCACATACATTTCCCGGAATCATTCCGACAAACCAATGGTCTCCATACTCGCTCGTTCCTGTTTTCCCACACACGTCAAGTCCTGTCACCTGTGCTGATATACCTGTTCCGTCTGTCACGACTTCCCGAAGCATCCGGTTCATAATATTATAAGCCGTATCTTCACTGAACACTTCCGATTCTTTCTGCTGCGGCGTCCAATAGGTCTCTCCTGATTTTTCTATTTCTTTCACAGCACAAAGAGGCGTATCTTTTCCTTCATTTATAAATACCTGATATGCGTCCGCCATTTTGGAAACCGTCACGCCGTTCTCCAGATATCCAAGCGCTATGTTGCTTAAAATTCTGTCTTCTCCTTCCGCCAGATATCCACTCGCTATATTGCTTAAGGTTCGGTCTTCTCCTTCCTCCTCTAAAATCTTTTTCTCATTATCCACATCATAACCGAGCGTATCTTCCAAAAAACGAACCGACTTCTCAACACCGTAATCTTTCAGTACTTTCACGGCTACTGCATTATTTGACTCTTTCAGTGCATCTGCAGCCGTCACATTTTTCCCTGTAAACGGCACGACATTTTCCGGCCATTCTCTGGCAATCCCGTTGTCTCCTGCCACAACTCCATAAGCGCTATCTTCGTACAACGATGACCAACATATCGTTCCGTCCTCAATCGCCGGGCCATATACACTAAGCGGTTTCATCGTCGATCCTGCAAACGCCGGCTTTGTCACATTGTTATAGTTGTCGTTTCCTTTTGTATCACTGTAACACGCCGTCAGATGCCCTTCTTTATCAGTAACCGCCGCTCCGAACCGCTCACATGCCATTCCTTCACCGTCATTATAAGAGCCGATCACCGCATCCAAAGTTTCCCGGTCGAGCCATGTTTTCACTGTTATTTCTCTGTCTGCCAGTATTTTTGCCGCAGTTTTTTCATTCACACCTTCGCGCTCTTGAATCATTTTGACCGCTTCCTGCGAAACGATATCCGCATAAGACTGATATTTGTCTTCACACTCATAACTGATCTTTCCGTCCTGCAATATAAGTTTTGCAATCTCATTTCCGGCCTGATCAAGCACGACCGCTCCACTTTTTTTGCTAAGCATCATCCCCGCCGCCGCAAGGACTCCACATGCTCCGACAGCCAATGCGACCCCGACAATTCTCTTTTTATTCATCCATCCGCCTCCTCATGTCCTCAATGATCTCAAGATTCTCATGAGACAATGTCACTTGCGGACGATCTACGATCTTCCAGCCCAGCGCGCTCGTATTTTCTTTTACCTGCTCCAGCATCTTCGGGATTTCTTCTGCCTTTTCCACGCAAAATCTTACCCCGTCTTTATCGCCCATCTGGTGATACAGGTCATTGCAGTATACTAAAACTTCAAGATAATTCTCGTATTCTTCATACTGATACGGCGCAAGTTCAATCGCCTTTAATTTATATTCCGTAAACTGTTCTACGTCCCCATCCGCAAAAGCCGCCTGTGCCAATGCACTATATGGAAGAGACACAGACTGATTATCCACGATCACTTTTTCCGCAATCGCTTTCATTTCCTCTGCCTTATCCGCTTTCGTAAGAAGAGCCAGCTGCGCCATTGTATTTCCACTGTAAACTTTTTCAGCCGCTTTATAATTTCCCGACGTATAGCAAACGTCCGAAACCCCGCACATAATCGAAAGCGCCGCTGCCGCCGCCCCGGTCAGACCTACAACCGTTCCGGTTAAAACAGGCACTTTCTGCGTCTTAATATTCCGCATGTCAAGAAACAGGATCAGCACAAATCCCATCGCCAGAAACTGAAAGTCATAATCGAACAAGCTATGTAAGATCATAATGCTAAGAACGATCCTGTTCCGGCTTTGCGTCCTCTTCGTAAATACAGAACGTAAAACCGCCGCGCCCATAAATACCGCCGGGATCACGCCTGCATCAAGCAAGATCTGAATCAATTCATTATGTGCATTTACAACTGTATACACACCAGTCTGTACTGACTGCTGTATAAAGTAATAACCATAATATCCGAGTCCGAAAGGATGTTTTAATATAAGCGGGAGCGCATCCTGCACATACAAAATTCTTCCGAGAAACGTACTTGCTCCGAAGGAAATATTTGTAAATCGCTCAAGAATACCTGCGCTTCCTGCTGCAACAGCCAATATCACCGCCACAACGGCGCCTGCCGCCAACACTGAAATAATAACTTTTTTCCCCGAGGACTTTGCCGCAAACACCCATATAACGGCAACAGCAGTTAATACGAATACCGTACGGCTTCCGCTCATAATAATTCCAAATACAGCGGCAACACCATACACGATATCGAGCCAGTCAATTTTTTTGTAATCAAATCTCCACATTACAAGAATCAGACAGATTAGCATAAACAATGCATATGTATTCGGATATTGAAAAAATCCCGACAACCTGCCTGCAACCGATACCCATTGTTCAAAAACTTCAAACTGCATCATAACAAATGAAAAAGCAGTCATAAGACATCCAAGCATCGGAAGAGACGCGATCATTTTCTCTCTTTCGTCCGTCAGACCCGATACAAGTACGTAGAACAATAACAACGGAAGGAACTTCACGACTCCCATAAGAGCCATTCCCGAATCCACCGCCCATAAACAAGACAGAAGATATCCGAACACAAGCACGGCAAAGGCAGCCATATTCAGATCCCACGCTGCTGTGATACGCTTCTTCACATACATTCTGTAAAACAAAACTCCGGTCAGTACGATTCCGGTTACCGCAGACACCGATACATAATACCCGCCGCCCAATATTCCGACTATCACTATACACGTCATTAAAATCAGCATTTTTATCCCGCCCCCGCTCTCGCAGCTTTTACTTGCTTTTATTTGTTTATCGCTATTTTCTGATTTTATTTTTATCACTGTTTTCTGACTTGTTTTTACTTTTGTTTGTTTCCGTTTTTCTTCTTTATCAAGTAAACAACGACGCCTGATAAAATCATAACTCCGAAAAATGCAGCCAGCGCTTTAAAATCTTCAGCTGATAATTTTTTCGATTTCTTATCTTTATCCGCCTTATCAGCATCTTTTTTCCCGCTGTCACCTTTCCCTTTCTCACCTGATTCGGACGAATCTTTTTTATCATCGCTTGATTCCTTTTCAGATTTTGACTTGTCTTTATCCTTATCTGATTTTTTGTCCGATTTATCGTCCGACTTCGATCTGTCTGATTTGTTCTGATCTGTTGAAACTACGGCAAGATCTCCCACAACTTTCTCCTGAAATTCTTTATCCACACCGGAAACTTCTCCTGTAATCGGGTTACTGGACTCCGTATTGTCTACCACTTCATCCGGCTTCATTCCGATTGGGAGCTTCTCCGTACAGTCTTTTTTTAATTTAAACTTCAAATCAACGATAGATCCTTCATTTTTCACTGTATCCGGAACTACATACACAACGATTATTTCTGATGATTCTTCAATATGGTTATAATCAAATATTCCGCCTCCGGCTTTTTCAATCAAATCTCCTGCCTCCAGCGACTGAAATTCCAGAACTTCTTTGTCATAATAAATAGAGATCTGAAAGCCGCCGACTTCCTGGCCTGTATTAAACTCTACCGGAACTGTTACGACGTCTCCCGCTTTTCCTTTTTGATTATCTACATGAAACTCCGTATATACATCTTCCGCCTGAACATTCATTCCGAAAAGACAGACCATGCATAAAATTAAAATAAACTGTTTTATTCTTTTTCCTCTCATCAACCTCTATTCTCCTTACGCTCTTTCCCTTTTATAACATATATTTTTTGCACCTTTTCGGAGCTTTTTGGTATCAAAAGAAATACAATATCATCTACTGTTTTTCTTTCTTCTGATACCAAAAAGCTCCCTGTCGGTCAGTCGCCAACAAGGAGCTTTCTTTTAACTTTTATCTATGCGTTCTTTTTTTGAAAATTACTACGCCTACAATCGCTGCTATGGATAAAAGCATTGCTACTACGAAACCTGAGATGTGGTTGCTATCTCCGGTCTTTACTGCACCGCCGTCAGCCGGTTTCTCATTCTTATTGTTTGTACCGTTTGCTTTTGCTGTTACTTTCAAAGCGTACTCAGCCGTCTTATCTCCAACTTTCGCTGTGATCTTTACATTTCCGGCTTTTACAGCTTTAACAACACCATTTGCATCTACTGTTGCTACTTTTGTATCAGAGCTGCTCCATACAACTGTTTTGTCATCTGTTGTATTTGTCGGATTGAATACTACGTTAAGTTTTGTTGTCTTTCCTTCTTCAAGAGAAGTTACATCACCTTTGATTTCAATCGACTCAAGCGGAATTTCTTCTACTGTTATATCATAAGTAAGTGTTTTCTCAAAGTCTGTGTTTGTTGTTTTTACTGTAATAGTAATCGTCGCTTTGCCGTTTTTCAAAGCTGTTACCATACCATTTTTATCTACAGAAACAACTTTTTCATCAGATGATGCAAATGTATATATTACATTATCTGTTGTATCGATCGGATTCAGTCCGATTTTAATTTGATGTTTCTCACCTTTGAAAAGTTCAGACGGATTCTTCATCTCATCAAGCTTAACATCTGTCAGGTGAATTTCTTTTACTGTCACTGTACAAGAAGCTGTATGTTTTCCATCGGCTGTTGTTGCTGTGATTGTAGCTGTGCCTTCTTTCAGTGCTTTTACTGTTCCGTTTGCATCAACTGCAGCTATATCCGCCGCGCTGCTTGTCCATTTTACTTCACGGCTATCTTCTGTATTGCTCGGAATAAACGATACTTCAAGTTTCTCTGTTTTACCTTTCAGAAGATCTGTAATTTCTGTTTTATTCAGCGCAATACTTTCTGTATGGATCGGAACTTTTACTTCACATACTGCTGTGATCTTATTGTTTGCTTTTGCTGTTGCGATAACTTTTGTTTTTCCGCCTGCAACTGCTGTAACAACACCATTTTCATCAACTGTTGCTACGCTCTCATTTTCGCTCTTCCATGTAACAGCTTTTTCATCTGTTGTATCTGCCGGAAGATATGTTACATTCAGGTTTGCTTTCTGACCTTTTTCAACTGTCACCTTGTCCGGTGTCACTTTGATGCCTGTCAATTTTGCATTAACCGTAACTGTACATTCAGCTTTATGTGTACCTACTGTTGCCGTAATCTTTGTTGTGCCTGTTGCTTTCGCTGTAACGACACCATTTTTTACTGTTGCGATCTTTTCATCGGCGCTTGACCATGTAACTGTCTTATCATCTGTTGTATCTGCCGGTGTATAAATCACTTTAAGAGCTTCACTGCTCTGACCTTTGGAAAGTTCCAAAGCTGTTTTATCAAGTGAAATTCCTGTCAGTTTCTTCTCCTGTACTGTAAGTGCACAAGTTGCTGTAAGTTTTCCGACCTTTGCAGTAATTGTTGCGCTGCCGTCTTTTAATGCTGTCACTTTACCGTTTGCATCAACTGTCGCTACGCTCTTATCGCTGCTCTCCCATGTTACTGCTTTGTTATCTGTCGTATCTGCCGGATCATATTTCACTGACAATGTCTTTGAAGTACCTTTTTTCAATGTAAGAGTTGCCGGATCTACAGTAATTTTTTTCAACGGATTGTTTACTGTGATCTTTACACTGTCGCTCTTGCCTGCTGCTGTCGCTGTAATTGTTGCGTTTCCAACTCCGACAGCCTCAACTTTACCTTTTGAATCAACTGTCACAACATCTTTATTAGAACTCTTCCATGTAATTGTCTGACCTTCCAACGCTTCTGCAGGTGTTCCTGTCACTGTAAGTGTCTCGGAAGTACCTTTCGTCATTGTAAAGTCTTCTTTGTTGATCTTAAGAGAAGAAAGTTCGATTGCAACCGGGATTTCTCCGTTTTCAATCTTATTACCATTTTTATCTAATGTTGTTAATGGAACATCTTTGCCGTCGATATCAGTTCTGTCATTATCATTTGTTCCTGTCTGAATTCCTACACAATTAAAGCCCATAAGACCTGAGCCTTTTGCATTCTCATTAACTGTTACATCAAACGTAAAAAGTAATACATCTTTATTTACCGGATTACCTTCCTTCATTTCAAGCAGTACTGAAAATCCACCTGCTGTATATACGTCTTCCTCATCTACAATAAACATAAGATTCTTTTTGAGAACATTATTTGGATCTTGCTCCAAACTGTCCTTCACATATGTATATACCTTTGTGTCAAAATCAAATCCGCCGACAACCTGCATCACGTTTCCATTTGGCTTAAGCCAACATTCAACATGAACCTTATCACCGGGTTTCATGTTTGTGACATCCGTCTTAGTTATAATTGACGGTACATCGTTCGCAGCCTGTACATCCATCTGCGGAACTGCCACAAATCCCGTGATGACCATGACCAGAGCCAAGACTAAAGCTGCGATCTTGTTTAGCTTCTTTTTCATCCCTTTTTCTCCTCTCCTATATTTTGATGATGTGACTAGTATTCCTAGTAAATCCACTTAAACATAATTATTATAGGACTTTATTTTTATTTTTGCAACGCCTATAAATGAATATTTACCTCTGCTTCTTGTAGGATTACAATACATGTGTTACAACTGAATAATTAAAAAGCGGAAATACCTTTTCTGTGTTATGCTTTAAGCTACCAAACCTAAACATTTAAGAAAGGAAGTATTCCCGCATGGCAAGTATAACACAAGATATGAGGTATCGTCTATCCCTGATCCGTTTCGCCGAAAAATATGGTGTCTCAAAAA
>NZ_DS264360.1 GCF_000153925.1 [Ruminococcus] torques ATCC 27756 | reverse complement strand
CCCAGGGCAGATCAGCTTTACCCTGGAAACCTTAGATATTCGGCCAAGAGGATTCTCACCTCTTTCTCGCTACTCATTCCGGCATTCTCTCTTCTTAAAAATCCACTGCTCCTTTCGGTACAGCTTCGTCTCTTTAAGAATGCTCCTCTACCGATGAACAGTGATCAACGCAGACCAACAGCAGTCTGTTTCATCTGTTTTGGAATCTTCTTGATTTCATCAAGAAGCTTTCCTCTTGCATTGATCTGTATTGATCACTGTTCATCCCTGAGCTTCGGCAGTGTGTTTCAGCCCCGGACATTTTCGGCGCAGGACCTCTCGACTAGTGAGCTATTACGCACTCTTTTAATGGATGGCTGCTTCTAAGCCAACATCCTAGTTGTCTTCGAAATCCCACATCCTTTTCCACTTAACACACATTTTGGGGCCTTAGCTGCAGGTCTGGGCTCTTTCCCTTTCGACTACCCAACTTATCTCGGATAGTCTGACTCCCATACATCATCTACACGGCATTCGGAGTTTGATATCCCTTGGTAAGCTTTGACGCCCCCGTAGGAATTCAGTGCTCTACCTCCGCAAGACTTGTATGAGGCTAGCCCTAAAGCTATTTCGAGGAGAACCAGCTATCTCCGGGTTCGATTGGAATTTCTCCCCTATCCACACCTCATCCCCACCCTTTTCAACGGATGTGGGTTCGGTCCTCCATTGCCTTTTACGGCAACTTCACCTGGACATGATAGATCACCCGGTTTCGGGTCTACTCGACTGACTTTCGCCCTGTCAGACTTGGTTTCCCTTCGGCTCCGCACCTTCAGTGCTTAACCTCGCCAGCCAGCGTAACT
>NZ_DS264361.1 GCF_000153925.1 [Ruminococcus] torques ATCC 27756 | reverse complement strand
GAGAAAAAGGGAGGGGGGGACCCCTTTTTTTTTTTTTTCTCTGGGGGGGGGGTGATTTTTTTGTGGGGTGTGGAGGGGGGGGGGGGGGGCCCCTTTTTTTTTTTTTTTTTTTTTCCAAAAAAAAAAAAAAAAGAGGTTGTTTGTTTTTTTTTTTTTTTTTCCCCCGGGGGGAAAAGATTTTTTTTTTTGGGGGGGGGGCCCCCCCCCCCCCCCCCCCTTTAAAAAAAAAAAAAAAAATTTTTTTTTTTTTTTTTAAAAAAAGGGGGGGGGGGGGGGGTTTTTTTTTTTTTTTTCCCCCCCCCCAACAAAACCCCCCCCCCTTTTTTTTTTTTTTTTTGGGCTTTTTTCTTTTTTTTTTTAAAAAAAGGGGGGGGGGGGGTTTTTCCCCCCCCCCCCCAAAAAAAAAAAAAATTTTTTTTCCCCCCCCAAAAAAAAAAAAAAAGGGCCAAAAAAAAAAAAGGGGGGGGGGGGGGGGGGGTTAAAAAAAACCCCCCCCCCAATAAGGAAATTTTTTTTGGGGGGGGGGGGGGATTTTTTTTTTTTTTTTTTTAAAAAAATTTTTTCGGAACCCCCCCCAAAAAAAAAAAAAACTTTTTTTTTTTTCCCGGGTTTTTCCCCCCCCCCCCCCGGGGGGGGGGGGAAATTCCCCCGTATTTCCCCTCTTTTAACGGACATTCAGTTTTTCTTCGGTTTTTTCGCGGGACCCTTTTTTTTTGTTAAGGGGATCCCCGAGGACCCTGAGCTTTTGGAAAAAACCTGGAAACAATTTCTTCAAATTCGCCCACGATGCGGGAAGGCAACCTTCGT
>NZ_DS264362.1 GCF_000153925.1 [Ruminococcus] torques ATCC 27756 | reverse complement strand
CGAGATGTTGTATCTCCTCATACACCACAACGGTCAGAACACCGGCGTCGATGACTACTTATGCTAGTGACCAGCAGATCCTGCACCAGTGAGTACCTGTGCGGTTGAGTACCGCTCAGATTAATCAGCATACTCCGAACTTTCTCTGAGTGTGATGTAGCCCCGTGAAACACCAGACAGTAGCTGTATCTCCAGATAAGAGATAGGCTCGAATATATGTCTAACACTAACACCAATTTTGAGATGACCGGGATCCTGTTAGGGCAAGAAGTCCGTATACGTAAAACTCCTCAGGAGAAGATCGCCATTATCCAGCAGACGATGGAGCCGGGTATGAATGTCTCCCATGTCGCCCGCCTGCATGGTATCCAGCCCAGCCTGCTGTTTAAGTGGAAGAAGCAATATCAGGAAGGCAGCCTCACCGCCGTTGCGGCTGGAGAGGAAGTCGTTCCTGCTTCTGAGCTTACTGCTGCTCTGAAGCAGGTCCGGGAGCTTCAGCGCCTTCTGGGCAAGAAGACGATGGAAGTTGAGATCCTGAAAGAAGCCGTGGAGTACGGTCAGTCGCGAAAATGGATAGCGCACGCGCCCTTGTTGCGGCTGGTTTGTGGACCGAAGTGTGCGACAACAGCTTTCCCCTGTGGTACATGCCGGAAGGCTTTGGGGCGGTTTGAGAATCCAAAAAGCAATCTCATTCTTCTCTCATAATCGAGGACTTGCGCAAAAAAATGGAAGCACTTTCCGGAAGGATTGTGGCAGCATCTCGGCGCGTTTGCGTATAGTTTTACGTATTCCGTGAGTGGGAGGTTTGGTACGGTATCATGTAGCATGGGGTCGCATGCGCGTTCGTCCACGGACT
>NZ_DS264363.1 GCF_000153925.1 [Ruminococcus] torques ATCC 27756 | reverse complement strand
AAAGGAAAAAGAACTGCGCCTGTCAGATGCCTATATCGTAAAAGACGGTGAGCCGAGTCTGGAATTAAAAGTAAAGGTCATCAATATCCGGCCGGAAGAACATCATGAAATTTTAGAAAAGTGTCAGGTACTGAAAGAATACAGCCAGTTCATGGAAATCGTGCAGAACTATCAGATCTCCGGGGAGGAAGAGCCTTATAAAAAAGCGATAAAAGAGTGCATTGAAAAAGGGATTCTTGCTGATTATTTAATGCGAAAAGGAAGCGAGGTTGTCAATATGTTATTAGACGAATACGACTATGAGACAGATATCGAAGTACAGAGAGAAGAGGCAAGAGAAGAAGGACGAATAGAAGAAAAAAGTGCTCTCATCCGGAAAAAACTTGAAAAAGGAAAAACAATTTCCGAAATTGCAGATGATCTTGAAGATACAGAAGAAAATATTGCTCATCTGATTGAACAGTTTCATCTCCATATAAATTAATCAAAGATAACTTCATAGAACAGAGGAGAGAGTTGATTTCTCCTCTGTCAGAAGTCGATTAAAATATAAATATATCATTGTTTCTCATTTACCGATATGCTATGATAATTCCACTCACAGAAATTCTTTCTGTGAAAAATACCGGCAGCTTCACCGGTCTGAGGAATTCCCTCAAAATTACCCGATACAATACAACAACAGTTTTTGCGTGGATAGTCTTGTAGAATAGTTCTTTTTTTCGTATACTGATTTTTAAGAGAAGGTCTTAAAAAAGAGAAAAAGTTTTCTTTTTCAGAGGAAAAACTTTTGGCGAAAGCAAGCTTAAAAGCATTTTCCCGTCTGTACTACAGGATTCGTTCATGCACATGAAAGGAGAGCCTATGGCAGGAAAAGAAAACAGAGAAATTAAAAACAGTGTCTTTGTAGATCTGTTCTATGAGGATGAATCAGCAGAAGCAAACGAGATCGCGCTTTTTAATGCAATCCATGATAAGCCGTTGCCGGAAGGAACGAAGATTCGGAGATTCCGTGTAGACAATACGATCTATATGAATTTTCAAAACGATATTTCTTTTGACGCAGGAGGAAAAGTGATCGTATTCGGCGAGCATCAGTCTACGGTCAACGAAAACATGCCCCTTCGGAGTCTGCTGTACATCGGACGTGCTTATGAAAGGCTTGTACCGCCTAGAAGCCGTTATAAGAAGAAAATCGTTTTCCTTCCGACACCGGAATTTTACACATTCTATAACGGAAAAGAAAAGTGGGAAAAGGAAAAAGAACTGCGCCTGTCAGATGCCTATATCGTAAAAGACGGTGAGCCGAGTCTGGAATTAAAAGTAAAGGTCATCAATATCCGGCCGGAAGAACATCATGAAATTTTAGAAAAGTGTCAGGTACTGAAAGAATACAGCCAGTTCATGGAAATCGTGCAGAACTATCAGATCTCCGGGGAGGAAGAGCCTTATAAAAAAGCGATAAAAGAGTGCATTGAAAAAGGGATTCTTGCTGATTATTTAATGCGAAAAGGAAGCGAGGTTGTCAATATGTTATTAGACGAATACGACTATGAGACAGATATCGAAGTACAGAGAGAAGAGGCAAGAGAAGAAGGACGAATAGAAGAAAAAAGTGCTCTCATCCGGAAAAAACTTGAAAAAGGAAAAACAATTTCCGAAATTGCAGATGATCTTGAAAATACAGAAGAAAATATTGCTCATCTGATTGAACAGTTTCATCTCCATATAAATTAATCAAAGATAACTTCATAGAACAGAGGAGAGAGTTGATTTCTCCTCTGTCAGAAGTCGATTAAAATATAAATATATCATTGTTTCTCATTTACCGATATGCTATGATAATTCCACTCACAGAAATTCTTTCTGTGAAAAATACCGGCAGCTTCACCGGTCTGAGGAATTCCCTCAAAATTACCCGATACAATACAACAACAGTTTTTGCATGGATAGTCTAGTAGAACAGTTCTTTTTTTCGTATACTGATTCTAAATAATTGTGGCTGAACTGTTACGATTATAATAAGTTTACGGAAAAACCACCTTGACTAATATTAATATTTTTTTATAATATTTTATATGACATATTAAAAATATGATGAAAAAGGCGATGACGGAGACAGTAAGATCTGATCGAATGTTACAGCGAGTCGGGGATGGTGTAAGTCCGATACCGGTAGACAGATTCTGAATATCACTTCCGAGCCGCGGCATCTGAAATAAATACAGAGAAGTAAGAGCCGACGTAAGTCCGACGTTACAGGACACCATATGCGGATCCGAATCGTATGCATAAGCTACAGAAAAGAAGAGATATAGAAAGAGATGTACTATACTGTAAATAGATGTTTTCTGTCGCGTACAGTCAAGGCGTGAGATCCAAGTATGTTGTAACAGGTGGTTAAAAACGGAGAATAAGCTTTCGTCCTATTACAGGACGGAAGCTTTTTGTTATTAAGGAGGAAAGGAAGAAGATCATGTACAAAAAAGTTTCTACAGACATGAATTTTGTCGATCGAGAAAAACAAATCGAAAAGTTTTGGGACGACAATCACATTTTTGAGAAAAGTATGGAAGAGCGGGAAGGATGTCCGGATTATATTTTTTATGACGGCCCTCCGACAGCAAACGGAAAGCCGCACATTGGTCATGTGCTGACTCGTGTTATTAAAGATATGATTCCGCGTTATCGAACAATGAAAGGCAGTATGGTTCCCAGAAAAGCAGGTTGGGATACACACGGACTTCCGGTAGAACTGGAAGTGGAAAAGCTGCTCGGACTTGACGGGAAAGACCAGATTGAAGAGTATGGACTAGAACCTTTCATTGATAAGTGTAAGGAAAGTGTTTGGAAATATAAAGGAATGTGGGAAGATTTTTCAGGAACAGTAGGTTTCTGGGCAGATATGGACGATCCGTATGTCACATATCATAATTCCTTTATAGAGTCGGAATGGTGGGCGTTAAAGCAGATCTGGGATAAAGGGCTTCTTTACAAAGGATTTAAGATCGTTCCTTATTGCCCGCGCTGCGGAACGCCGCTTTCTGCACAGGAAGTTGCACAGGGATACAAAGATGTAAAAGAACGTTCTGCGATCGTCAGATTCAAAGTAAAAGAAGAAGATGCGTATATCCTTGCATGGACGACAACTCCCTGGACGCTGCCGTCGAACCTTGCGCTTTGTGTAAATCCGAAAGAAGATTATGCGAAAGTAAAGGCTGCGGACGGAAATATTTATTATATGGCGTGCGCGCTTCTTGATACGGTGCTTGGAAGACTTGCAGAAGAAGGAAAAGCAGCGTATGAGGTGCTTGAGACATATAAGGGAACTGATTTGGAAGGAAAAGAATACGAGCCGCTTTATCAGTGCGCGGCAGATTGTGCGCAGAAGCAGAACAAGAAAGCGTTTTACGTTGTATGTGACGAATATGTTACGTTGACAGACGGTACAGGCGTTGTTCATATTGCTCCGGCATTCGGTGAAGACGATGCGAACGTAGGAAGAAAATATGACCTTCCGTTTGTTCAGCTTGTAGATGAAAAAGGAAATATGGCAGAGGAGACGCCGTTTGCAGGATTGTTTGTAAAGAAAGCCGATCCGGAAGTGCTCAAAGATCTTGATGCCAGAGGTCTGCTCTATGATGCACCGAAATTTGAGCATAGTTATCCTCATTGCTGGAGATGCGACACACCGCTGATCTATTATGCACGTGAATCATGGTTCATCAAGATGACTGCCGTGAAAGAGGACCTCATCGCAAATAATAATACGATCAACTGGATTCCTGAAAGTATCGGAAAAGGACGTTTCGGCGACTGGCTTGAAAACGTGCAGGACTGGGGTATCAGCCGTAACCGTTACTGGGGAACGCCGCTTAATATTTGGGAATGCGAGTGCGGACATATGCATTCTGTCGGAAGCATTGAGGAATTAAAAGAAATGTCCGATAATTGCCCGGATGACATTGAACTTCATCGTCCGTACATTGATGCGGTGACGATCAAATGTCCGAAGTGTGGAAAAGAGATGCACCGTGTTCCGGAAGTAATCGACTGCTGGTTTGACAGCGGATCAATGCCGTTTGCACAGCATCATTATCCGTTTGAAAATAAAGAGCTGTTTGAAAGACAGTTCCCGGCGGACTTTATTTCGGAGGCGGTAGACCAGACGAGAGGATGGTTCTATTCCCTGCTTGCGATCTCAACGCTTCTGTTTAACAAAGCGCCGTATAAGAATGTAATCGTACTTGGTCATGTACAGGATGAGAACGGACAGAAAATGAGCAAATCAAAAGGAAATGCAGTCGATCCGTTTGATGCTCTTGAAAAATACGGTGCAGATGCGATCCGCTGGTATTTCTATGTGAACAGCGCTCCGTGGCTTCCGAACCGTTTCCACGGAAAAGCTGTAGTAGAAGGTCAGAGAAAGTTCATGGGAACACTGTGGAACACATATGCTTTCTTTGTTCTTTATGCAAATATCGATCAGTTTGACGCCACAAAATATGAATTAGAATATAATAAACTGTCCGTTATGGATAAGTGGCTTTTGTCAAAGATGAACACGATGGTAAAAACGGTAGATACAAACCTCGGAAATTATCGTATTCCGGAAGCGGCGCGCGCTCTTCAGGAATTTGTAGATGATATGAGTAACTGGTATGTGAGAAGAAGCCGTGAACGTTTCTGGGCGAAAGGAATGGAGCAGGATAAGATCAATGCATACATGACACTATATACAGCGCTTGTTACGGTATCAAAAGCGGCAGCTCCGATGATTCCGTTTATGACAGAAGAGATTTATCAGAATCTTGTACGCAGCGTTGACCAGAATGCGCCGGAGAGTATCCATCTGTGCATGTTCCCGGAAGTGAACGAGGATCAGATCGACACAGAGCTTGAGCAGAATATGGAGCATGTGCTGAAGCTTGTCGTTATGGGACGCGCCTGCAGAAATACATCGAACATCAAGAACCGTCAGCCGATCGGTCAGATGTTCGTAAAAGCAGCATTTGATCTGCCTGAATTTTATCAGGATATCGTAGCTGATGAGCTGAATGTAAAAAATGTAAAGTTTACAGATGATGTAAGAGACTTTACTTCTTATAGTTTTAAACCACAATTAAAGACAGTAGGTCCGAAATATGGTAAAATGTTAGGGGGAATTAAAGCGGCGCTTGATCATGCAGACGGAAATTCTGCTATGGATGAGATCAATGAAACAGGAGCGCTTAAGCTTGATGTAAGCGGCCAGGAGATCACACTTTTCAAAGAGGACCTTCTGATCGATACAGCGCAGATCGAAGGATATGTTTCTGAAAACGACAATGGAATCACGGTTGTTCTTGATACGAACCTGACACCGGAACTTCTTGAAGAAGGATTTGTCAGAGAAATTATCAGTAAAGTACAGACAATGAGAAAAGAAGCTGACTTTGAAGTTATGGACCGCATCAAAGTAACGTATAACGGAAGTGAGAAAGCGGAAAAGATCTTTGCAGAACACAGTGACGAGATCGGCGGGGAAGTGCTTGCAGATAAAGTTGTAAAGGCAGAGCCGGCAGGTTATGTGAAAGAGTGGAAGATCAACGGAGAAGCAGTTACAATGGGCGTTGAGAAACAATAATTTTAAGATATGCGGCACATCCGGGCGCATTCGTTCTTGTAAGATAAAGGATGCGATGCGCCGCGGCATATCAAAAGGAAGGGAATAAAGCAATGCATAATAAAGGATTTGAGAAAGAAACATTTAAGGAAACCGTAAGAGAAAATATTAAGACGCTGTACAGAAAAACGATTGACGAGGCAACTCCTCAGCAGATTTTTCAGGCAGTATCCTATGCAGTGAAAGACGTAATCATCGATGATTGGATCGCAACACAGAAAGCGTATGACGAGGCAGATGCAAAGACTGTGTATTACATGTCTATGGAGTTTTTGATGGGGCGTGCATTGGGAAATAACCTGATCAATCTGACAGCGTATAAAGAGGTAAAAGAGGCGCTGGAAGAAATGGAGATCGATCTGAATGTAATCGAGGATCAAGAGCCGGATGCAGCGCTTGGAAACGGAGGTCTCGGACGGTTGGCAGCCTGTTTCCTTGATTCACTTGCAACATTGAATTATCCGGCTTATGGATGCGGCATTCGTTATCGTTACGGCATGTTTAAACAGAAGATTAAAGACGGGTATCAGGTGGAAGTGCCGGATAACTGGCTCAAAGAAGGTAATCCGTTCGAGATCAGAAGAGAAGAATATGCAAAAGAAGTCCGCTTCGGAGGGAATATCCGGTTTGAAAATGACCCTGAGACGGGAAAAGCAAAATTTGTGCAGGAAAATTATGAGTCTGTTTTGGCGATTCCGTATGATATGCCTATCGTAGGATATGGAAATCATGTCGTAAACACACTGCGTGTGTGGGATGCAAAAGCGATCACAGATTTTAAGCTTGATGAATTTGACAGAGGAAATTACCATAAGGCGGTAGAGCAGGAAAATCTTGCGAAATTGATCGTTGACGTTCTTTATCCGAACGACAATCATTATTCGGGAAAAGAACTCCGTTTGAAACAGCAGTATTTCTTCATCTCCGCAAGTCTTCAGGCTCTGCTTGAGAAATATAAGAAAAAGCATTCTGATGTTCGTAAACTTCATGAGAAAGTAATCATTCAGATGAACGATACACATCCGACAGTTGCGGTTCCCGAACTGATGAGACTGCTGATCGATCAGGAAGGATTAAGCTGGGAAGAGGCGTGGGAAGTAACGAGCAAAACATGTGCTTATACGAATCATACAATTATGGCAGAAGCTCTTGAAAAATGGCCGATCGACCTGTTTTCAAGACTGCTCCCCCGTATTTATCAGATCGTGCAGGAAATTGACAGAAGATTCCTGATCAAAGTGAATGAGATGTATCCGGGAAATGAGCATAAAGTAAAGAAAATGGCAATCTTAAGAGACGGTCAGGTTCGCATGGCAAATATGGCTATTATCGCGGGATTTTCTGTAAACGGCGTTGCGAAGCTGCATACAGATATCTTGAAAACACAGCAGCTCCGTGATTTCTATGAGATGATGCCGGAAAAATTTAATAACAAGACAAACGGCATCACACAGAGAAGATTCCTCGCACACGGAAACCCGCTTCTGGCAGACTGGATTACAGATAAGATCGGAAATGGATGGATCACAGATCTGTCGCAGATTGAAAAGCTCAGACCGTTTGCGGACGACGAAAAGGCCAGACGTGAGTTTATGCAGATTAAATACGAGAACAAAGTACGTCTTGCAAAATATATTAAAGAGCATAATGGAATTGAAGTTGATCCGCGCTCGATCTTTGACGTTCAGGTAAAACGTCTCCATGAGTACAAACGTCAGCTTCTTAATATTCTGCATATTATGTATCTGTACAACCAGATCAAAGAACATCCTGAGATGTCGTTTTATCCGAGAACATTTATTTTCGGAGCGAAAGCGGCGGCGGGATATTTAAGAGCGAAAGAGACGATCAAACTGATCAATTCCGTAGCTGATGTTGTAAATAATGACAGAAGCATTAACGGAAAACTGAAAGTCGTATTTATTGAAGATTATCGTGTATCAAATGCGGAGATTATTTTTGCGGCAGCCGATGTGAGCGAGCAGATCTCCACGGCGTCAAAAGAGGCGTCGGGAACAGGTAATATGAAATTTATGCTCAACGGTGCGCCGACTCTCGGAACGATGGACGGAGCGAATGTGGAAATTGTGCAGGAAGTCGGAGCGGAGAATGCGTTTATCTTCGGCCTTAGTTCAGAAGAAGTAATTAATTATGAGAATAACGGAGGATATAATCCGACGGATATTTACTTTAACGATTGGGAATTAAAACGTGTGATCGATCAGCTTATGGACGGCACATATGCAAACGGCGATCACGAGATGTATAAAAATCTGTATAATTCTCTGTTGAATACGCAGTGTACAGACAGAGCGGATACTTACTTTATTCTGAAAGATTTCCGTTCCTATGCAGAGGCTCAGAAACGAGTGGAAGAAGCTTACAGAGATCAGCAGAGATGGTCAAGAATGGCAATGATGAATACGATATGCAGCGGGAAATTTTCCTCTGACAGAACAATCGAAGAATATGTAAGTGATATTTGGAAATTAGAAAAAGTAGATGTTGCTCCGCTTGAAGAGTAAAAACATCTGATTGATTTTTCGGAAAAGGGATAAGGAGGTAGTAAGATGAGAAATATGTATGATTACGCATATGAATACGAGTATCAGTATCATCCGGAAAGGGCAGGAGAAATGTTTGCCGTAGTGTTCGCTTCGCTTTGGCTTGCGATCATGATAGGAATGCTCGTATTTATGCTTGGAAGTTACCTTCTGCATTCTTTCGGTCTGTATACGATCGCAAAGCGGATGGGGAAAAAAGATGCATGGATGGCATTTGTACCTTTTGCGAGAACATATTACCACGGGAATATGGCAGGTCCGATCCGACTGAAAAATACGACGATCAAAAATCCGGGATTGTGGAAACTGCTTTTTCCGATCATCTACAGCGGAGCGATCGGCATCTATGTACTGGTACTCGTATTTGGCATCGGAATGACGCTCGCCGGAAGTGCGGTGAATCAAAATGTGACAGGGGCGGGGATGAGCGTACTTGCGTTTTTCTTTATGTATTTCGTAGTGATCATTGTTTCGATCTTATTCGGAGCAGTTCAGATCGCTTTGAACGTCTTGGTGAATAAACAGATTTATGAAAACTTCGCGGAAGGAAATATGCCGGTTATTCATGCAGTATTATCATCGTTAGTACCGTTATACGAGGCGATATGCCTGTTTATTATGAGAAAGAGACCGTTTGTCCGATAAAACAAAAGTTATAAAAAAAACAGCGCTTCATATGATAGAAATATGGAGGGCTGTTTTTTGATGAAAAGATATACGATAGAACAAAAATTCAAATCGGCAGCTGCATTCCTTGTTATTTTGATATTGTTTCCGTACATTGTTTCTGTGTTTGTAAACGGAGTAGATCCAGAAGAGACAACGAATGAAAATTTTTACATCAGAGTTAAAGCTTCGGAGGAAGAAGAGGCAGACGGGATTGCAGAAGTAGAGTGGAATGAGTATCTTACGGGAGTGTTGGCAAAAGACGTACCGGCAGATACAGAGACGGAGGCACTGAAGGCGCAGGCGGTTCTTGTGAGGACACAGATCAGCCGTGCGCTGCAAAGAAGCACTCAGGCAGAAGAGACGGAGAATCAAAAGTCGGACAGAACCGGAAATGTATCAGATGTTATTTTGGAGATCGATTATTTGTCGCAGAAGGAAATGCAGGATCAATGGCCTGCCGATGAATATAAAAAGCGATATGAAAAATACAGAAATGCCATAGAAGCGACAGAAAACGAGGTGTTATTTTATAATGATACATATGCATGGACACCGTTCCATCAGTCAAATACGGGAATGTCGCGCAGTGCGGAAGAAGTGCTCGGAAGTTCGGAGTTTCCGTATATTAAAGTGAAAGAATGTCCGGCAGATAAAGAATCGGAAGAACAGGTCGGCGTATTTACGTTTTCCTATGATCAAATACAGAAAAAATGTCATCATTTTCTGGCGGCAGAGACAGACGGAGAAAAAGCTGCGGCAGGATATTCTTTTAAAGATTTTGAAATTTTAGAACATGATTCGGCGGGATATGTGGGAAAGCTTCGGATAGGAGAAACAATTTGCACAGGAGATCAATTTCGGGATGCGCTGTCGCTTCCGTCGAGTTCTTTTTCGTTTGCGGAAAGCGGGAAGAAAATAAAAATTATAACGGCGGGAAACGGACATGGCATGGGGCTGAGTTGTTGGACTGCAAATAAAATGGCAAAAGACGGAAAAACATATAAAGAAATTTTGGAGTTTTTTTATGAAGGGACAAAGACAGAGAAGGATTTGAACTTTATTGCAAAAAATAAATAAAGTAATTATAATCAACAATAGAGTCAGAGAAAAACTTTTTTGAAAGGACAGAATAAAGTTATCATTTTCCGGCAAAAATATAACCAGAGGTGATGATAATGAATAAAAATGAAAAAATGTCCTTTTTAAAAGGCAAAGGAGCAGCCATCGGTATTGTAGTCTGCTTTATGGCAGTTCTGGCGGTCGTTGGAACATATACGGTCGGAAACTACAAAAAAGATATGAAAGAGCAGATGGCGAAAGCTGAAAAAGAGGCGGAACAGTTTACAGAAGATAACACGAAAGAAACAACTACAGATGAAATCCTCCTGCCGGAAGTGGAAGAAACGGATGAAAATGAACAAGAAAGCAGGGAAGATGTGTCTGATACAACAGGGACGGAAGAAGGAGTTCAGCAGACGGGAAGCGCCGCGTCAAATCTTTGGTTTTCAGAAGAAAGCGTTCTTACATGGCCTGCAAGCGGAGCAGTGATCAATGGATATAGTATGGATGAGACTGTATTTTTCCAGACATTAGAACAGTATCAATATAATCCTGCGATGATTATAGCCGGGGAAGCAGGAGAAACGATCAATGCATCTGCGGCAGGAACTGTGACTGCGATCGAGGAGTCGGCGCAGACGGGACTTACGGTGACGCTTGATATGGGAAACGGATATTCAGCAGTGTACGGACAGTTAAAAGATGTACAAGTTAAAACAGGAGATTATGTGGCAGCAGGCAGCGCAATCGGCAGTTTGAATGAGCCGACGAAATATTACAGCGTAGAAGGAACGAATCTGTATTTTCAAGTGCTTAAAGACGGAGAGCCGGTCGATCCGATGAATTTTATGGAATAGAAAAAGAAGTAATAATAAAAGAAGCAATGACCAAAGATATAACAAGAAAAGAAAAACGAAAGAAAAGAAATAATAAAAGACATGAATTATACCTATATTGTAAAGTGCAGTGACGGTTCGCTTTATACGGGCTGGACAAACAATCTTGAAAAACGGATCAAAGATCACAATGCGGGGCGGGGCGCGAAATACACAAAAGCGCGCCGTCCGGTTGTGCTTGTTTATAAGGAAGAATTTCCGACAAAGCAGGAAGCGATGAAGCGGGAGTGGGAAATTAAGCGACTGAGCAGAAAGGAAAAACTGAGCATGATCGAAAACTCAAAGAGTTAGGTCATGCTCAGTTTTTCTTTTTAAGAACTTAAAAAAGAGTTCTTTTATGTAGCAAACTGCTTATATTGAAAGGAAGGAAACAGTTTTACTTTAAATGTGTCATCGGAAGCATCGCAGCGCCGATGATACCCGGCTCATCAAGGAGAGCTTCTTTGAATACAACCGGCTGCATACCTACATGAATCATAGAGCGGTAATAAGATTCCATTTTTTCAAAGAATACATCTTTTCCCTTCATAACTCCGCCGCCTACAACGAATACATGAGGATCGATAATATGTCCGATAGCGCAGAACATCATTGCAAGATCATATGCCATGTCATCTACAATTTTGAGAGCCTGCTCGTCTCCTGAGCGGGCAAGATCAAATACATCGCCCGCGTGATTGATCTTATCTCCGAATACAGCTTTACCTTTTCTTGTGACAGCAGTTCCGCTCGCTTCGTTTTCAACAGCGCCTACATTCAAAATATTGTATTTTTCACGGTTTCTGTCAATACAGATATTTCCGATCTCGCCTGCGTGTCCGTTCTGACCGCCGATTACCTTTTGATCGATTACAAGTGCTCCGCCGACTCCGGTTGAAATTGTTACATAGTAAACGATAGGATAATCTTTTCCGGCTCCCTGAACAGCTTCTCCGAGAGCGGCAACTTTAACGTCGTTGTCCATGTAAGTCGGTTTATGAAAATGATTTTCGATATATTCCGCTATCGGAAAACCGATCAGTTTTGGAAGATTTGTAGAAACGATGATCTTGCCGTTGATCGTGTCGATCGGTCCGGGAATACCCATTCCGATTCCTTCACATTCTTCATATCCGTCAAGACTTTCAATCAGGGAAATCATAGTTTCCATAACAGCTTCTGCACCGCGTTCCGGGTGGCTTTCTGATTTTTTCATACATTTAATCGTTCCGTCTTCGGAAACGATAGCAGCGCGGATGTTTGTTCCGCCTAAGTCAACACCAATAAAATTTCTCATGATAGCACCTCGTTTTTTGTCCTTTTCTTTCTATTATACTAGATAGAAAAAAAGATACAAGGTAAGAATGCATATAAAATAAAAAAGAAAGAAAAGAAAAACAAAAAAACAGACAAAAATAAAAAAATGTAAGAAAAGGAGATAAAAAAGATGCCGACAGTTTAGCCGACATCTTTCTGATAACCTATCTTTCAATATTCGGGATTTTGATTAGCCGAAGTATCTCTTAAGAAGTCCTTCAAATGCTTTTCCGTGACGAGCTTCGTCTCTTGCCATCTCATGAACTGTATCGTGGATTGCATCGAGGTTAGCGGCTTTTGCACGTTTTGCAAGGTCGAATTTACCTGCTGTAGCGCCGTTCTCTGCATCTACACGCATCTCAAGGTTTTTCTTTGTGCTGTCTGTAACAACTTCGCCGAGAAGTTCAGCAAATTTAGAAGCGTGCTCAGCCTCTTCCCAAGCTGCTTTTTCCCAGTAAAGACCGATTTCCGGATATCCTTCTCTGTGTGCAACTCTAGCCATAGCAAGGTACATACCAACTTCTGTACATTCGCCTTCAAAGTTTGCTCTCAGATCTGCAAGGATGTCTTCGCTAACGCCCTGAGCAACACCGATAACGTGTTCTGCAGCCCATTCTCTTTCGCCTGTCTGCTCTTTGAATTTATCTGCGCCTGCGTGGCAAACCGGACATTCTGCCGGAGCTGCTTCTCCCTCAAAAACATAACCACATACTGTACATACAAATTTTTTCATAATTTTGATCTCCTTTTTTGAAAATAATATTGTTTATTTGTTATGACTTTTTAATGCAGTCACCGCATTTACCGAAAAACAAAGTGGAACTGGAAGTGATCGCTCCGTCAAAATTCTTACCGGCAAGGCAGTTGACTTCTTCGATACTCTTCATATCCAGATCCAGATCCAGTAACCGTCCACACTCTTCACAAAGAAAATGATTATGCGGTTCAATCCGTCCATCAAATCGATCTCCTCCGTCGGGAGTAGATATTTTTATGGCTTCGCCGATATCGGTCAGCAGATTTAAATTTCTGTAAACCGTGCCAAGACTGATGTTCGGAAATTCTTTCTTCACATGCATATAAACTGTGTCGGCGGTCGGATGCTCTTTGGTTGTCATAAGGTAATGCTTGATGGATTCTCGTTGTCTACTATATTTTAAAGCTGCCAATGGGAATCCCCCTTTCATAACTAACTAAGAACCGTTATTTAATAAATAATAGTAACGATTACTGTAATTAGAATATAATACAAAGAAAGATGTTTGTCAATCATTATTTTGAAAAAAATTATTTTTGGCTGTTAAAATTGAATATTTACGATAAAATGTTACAAAATAATTAATGAAACAAATGGAAAGAAGAAGAAAAAAGAATAATATAGAAACTTGCTGTCGAGAGATGTCAATGAAAAATCAGTAAGAGAAGTTGACAAACAAATAGCGAGTTGATATAATGTGAATGTAACAAATTTAACAAATGTGTAACATTTAAAGCTTCCTACAAAAGATAAATGTAATGCGGTAAATGACCGAAATATAGAGGAGGTTTTATATGAAGAAACCACACACAAAAGCGAGAGGCATTCTGTTTGCGGCAGCGGGAATGTTTCTGATCCCGGGGAGCGTGTCTGAAGTATCGGCGGCCGAAAGGAAAGACGAGCAGCCATTTATACAGGCATCGGGGATTGAATCGGTACTGGAGAAATGTTACGAGACAGAAGTAAAAGATAATATTAATCTCTATCTTGTACCAACAGAAGAGGGTGAGTATTTGAATATGGCGTTTTCTGATACGAAGGAGTTTACCTATATCAGAAACGCACCGGATGATTCCGGCGACTGGGTCGGGAAACTTTATAAAGATTCGGCGGCTCAGGTGCTGGAATATCTGGATGGCTGGACGAAGATCAGATCGGGTTCGGCTGAAGGATATGTGCCGGAAGATGCGCTTTTTACAGGAGAGGAGGCGCAGGCGCGTGCACAGGAGTATGAGAAGGATACAGTGACGGTTACGGCATATGTGCTTAATGTTCGGGAAGGCTGCGGAACGGACAGTAAGATTTTGACACAGATAAAAAAAGGCGAAGTTTATGAGACTGTGGGAGAAGCGACCGGCGGATGGTATCCGGTAAAAGTAGGAGATAAAAGCGGTTGGGTCTCAGGCGACTACGTGATTGCAGAAACTTCTTATTCTTATGGGGAGACAAAAGAAGAGGAAGAAAAGCGGATCGCAGAAGAAGAAGCGCAAGAAAAAATGGCAGCATCTGTCGTTTGCGGTGCTGACGGCAGACCGGGAACACGGCCTGTAGGCGCTGTTTCGCAGGGGAGAGTGAATACGCCTTCGCAAGCTCCGGGAACTCCGGGGCAGGCTGTTATTGATTATGCTTGTCAGTTTATCGGAAATCCATATGTTTGGGGAGGTACAAGCCTGACAAACGGAGCGGATTGTTCGGGTTTTGTACAGTCGGTTTATGCACATTTCGGAGTAAGTCTTCCACGGACGACATATGATATGGTGAATTCAGGATACGCCGTCAGTTACGAGGAAGCTCTTCCCGGAGACTTGATTTTGTATGACGGTCACGTCGGGCTTTATATGGGGGACGGAACGATCGTGAATGCAATGAACGAAGCAGATGGAATCGGAATATGCAGCGCTACCTATACTGATATTATTGCAGTAAGAAGAGTTCTGTAACACAAATTTTTTGAAATGGGGAATTTGTATTTTTGATGAGAGAAATACAGATTTCCCGTTTTCGACATAAAAAGACAAAATGCACAAATTTGTGTTTATTTGTAAAAAAATGTCGAAATTGAAAAACGTGGAGTTTTCAACTTATCCACACTGAAAACAACGAAAAAGGTGGAAAAAGTCGGTTTTCCCACAAAGTTATCCACATTATCCACATAAAAACATATGTTTTCGGTGGATTACTTTATAATAAAAAAAGAACGGATGTTTTGGTGAGTTATGATAAAAATGCAAATATGTCGAAAAAACTCGGATAAATTATTGACTTTTGAGTATTCAAAAAAACAAAAATAAAGGCAGGATATATCTGACAATTTAATGCGATGTAGATTTATGAAGTGTACAGAGAAGAAAGAGGATGCAGAAACAGTCATACGGTTAAAAAAGCAAGGGGGAATTCAGAGGGAATAATTCGGAGGGTGCTAGCGGAAAAAGGTGAATCAGGAAAACTGTTGATAATTTGCAGAACAAGGCTTATAATAGCCTCATAAATTCAAGGAGGAAGAGAAAATGGCAGAATTTTCAAAAGATACAAAAATCGGAGAACTTATTGATCAATTTCCGGAGAGCGCGCCGATTCTCATGGAGATCGGAATGCATTGTCTCGGATGCCCGGCGTCTCAGATGGAGACATTAGAGGAAGCGGCAATGGTTCATGGAATTGATTGTGGACTTCTTGTAGAAAAAATCAATGCTGCTGCAAAGGCAATGGGTAAATAAGAATTGCGTAAAAGGGTCGGCGCTTTGCGATTTGATTGATCGTTAAAGCGCCGACCCTTTTCTTTTGAGATCCGTTGTCCGCATACAAGTTTATAATGCGGATAATTTACATACTGCATCTGCCGATATGAGAATCGTGCAATGTTCTTCAAGAAATGCAAGCACGGAAGCGTCGGCTTTTTCCGGCGATCCGTATTCGGAAAGCATATTGCAGATCTTGTTAAATTCATTTAATTTATTTTCCACCGGTGCAAGGGCAAGAATAAATGTCTCAGCGCTTTCATCCTTATATAATGTATTTGCGCCGTGATAAGCGGGAGCAATTAATTTCGCGGCTTCGATTACTCCGTCCAGTGAAGAAAAAGAAAACAACCGGATCGAGAACGAATCCGTCTGCCGGGGCTCTTCAACAGGAGCTGATGTCGCCGCTGCCGCTTCTTTGACCTTGTTCAGGAGATTGAGAAACTCCTCTGCCCCCTGGAGTTTTTCCAGTGTCTCGGAATTCAGAGGGTCTGAATTGTCAGCCGGTGTGAATTTTGAGAACCGGGTATCTAATTCTTCGGGATCCTCGACTTTAGTTATAATAAGGACAATAGAATCAGCAGATGAAGGGATTGCCTCTATCATCAGCGGAATATTTTCTGCTTCAAATCCGAAATCGAATGACGCCTGCTGCATCATGTCGCGAAATAAAGATTTAGCCTTTTCTGTGCCGTAAGCAAGCTCGCTTAGCTTCAGATGGCGCGCTGCCAGATCAGCATGTGTCAATGTACAACGAATCTGATTTTCATTAAGTTTTTCAATCTTCATACAATCACATCCTTTATACTATATAAGATAATATGCATCGGGAATAAAAATAGATACATATCCTCAAGATAAGTATAAACAAAAAAGAAAAGGATGTAAAGACTTATCAACAAATCCCATGCGGTTATGAACAAAAAACACATTGAAAACATAAAATGCGGACAATATAATGGCACTTACAAAAGATAGTATTCACTGATAAGTAAATAAAATGAAAGGAGGGAATGCTGTTTAAACTCTTATTTCCGTATCGGCTGTCTTTTGCCCTGCCTGAAAATCCGGATGTATGTCACAAACCTCCGTACGATACATAATGAAAGGGCAGGAAAACTATATTTATCACGGTTTGCATGGAAAGGAGTATTGCGGGAGATGAAAATGGATGAAACGGAATATACAGAATTATATATGGAGCTGGAAAAGTATGAGAAGCGTGGGATTGATATGCTGCTTGACGGATATCAGGCAAGTCCGCTTCAGATCGTGACGGCACATATGGTAAAAGAAGCGGGAACATATATGCGCGATTATACGATGAGTGGGGATGGCAATATAGAAACTCTTAGATTTACTGATATTAATGAACACTTTCGGGCAGAAATTACCCCTTAATGCCGGACAAAGTGGAGGTTGTGTGAAAAAAGATGTCTAAAATCTGCTGAAAGAGGCAAATTATTAACGACGCGTGTTAAAAGTGTGATATAATGTACGCGTATAATTGCTAGTAGGAGGTACGGCATGGACGAAAGAGAAAAACGGGATGTGCGGGAATGGAGTCAGACATCAGATACCCACAGACGACGCCCTGAAAACAATGCCCGGAAACCGGTAAACCGTTCGGGACAAAGCAGACAAAGAATGTCGGAAGCGGGACCTGGACGGAATAGAAGACCTGCGAGACAAAGCAGCAGAGCAAGGAGAAGAAGGCGGAATGCCGTTATACGGTGGTTTCTGTTTTTTGTGTTGATCATAATTGCAATAGGCGGATTTGTTATTTGGAAAAGATACGGTTCAACGAATGAGAAGGCCGATTTGAAACAATATTATGGAGTGGAGTCAGAAACAGATCCTGCGCTTGTAATTGACGATCAGGTTGTGAAACAGTCTCAGAATGCAGAAGAAGGAAATACGCCGGATCCGGTGAAAGTTTATGACGGGCAGTATTATGTCGAATATTCTGTTGCTCATAATCGGATCAATAAGCGGTTTTATTGGGATTCTAATGAGAACGTTCTTCTTTATACACTTCCGGGAGGCAGTGTTTCGGCAGCGGTAGGCAGTAAAGAATATACAGACATAACAGAGAAAAAGAGTGAAGATTATGTGATCCTGAAAACAGAAGGAAAGATTGCATATATTGCCCTTCCGTTTATCCAGCAATACACGAATATGGAATACGAAGTGTATGATGATCCGACCCGCGTAGTGATTACAACTGAGTGGGGAGAGAAGAAAGTGGCTTCCATCAAAAGGGATACGCAGGTACGCTATCAGGGCGGTGTGAAAAGTCCGGTTTTGACAGAAGTAAAGAAATCGGATAAGGTAACTGTTCTTGAAGATGAGAATGACTGGATGAAAGTGGCTACAAAAGACGGGTTTATCGGATATGTGAAAACAAATGCGCTCAACAGTGTTGAAAAAGAGCTGGTATCCCGGGATTATGAAGAACCGGAATATACGAATATTTCGGAAAACTATACGATCAATATGGCGTGGCATAATGTTTCTAACGCCGATGCTAATAGTTATATATTGGAAACGATTGCGTCGACAAAAGGGCTGAATACGATTGCGCCGACATGGTTCAGTCTTGCGGATACAGAAGGTAATATTACATCGCTTGCAGATGCGGATTATGTAAATTACGCACATCAGTCTAATTTGGAAGTATGGGCAGTGCTGAGGGATTTTCATGGAGGAATCAATTCTTATGAAGAAACATATCAAGTGCTGAGCTATACGTCGAAGCGGGCAAAACTGATCAATCAAGTTATATCAAAAGCGCTGGAGACTGACGTGGATGGAATTAACCTTGATTTTGAACTTGTATCCGATGAGTGCGGACCGCATTATGTGCAGTTCGTGCGTGAACTTTCGGTGAAGTGCCGTCAGAATGGACTTGTTTTTTCTGTAGATAATTATGTTCCGCAGCCTTATAATGCACATTATGACATTGAAGAACAGGCGGCAGTGGCGGACTATGTTGTTGTTATGGGATATGATGAACATACAGAAGGATCGTATGAAGCAGGTTCGGTTGCGTCGATCGGGTATCTGAAAAACGGAATATCAGAGGCCCTTAAGTCAGTACCGGCGGATAAATTGATCGCAGGAGTACCGTTTTATACCCGGCTTTGGTTTGAACGGCCAAAGACTGACGAAGAATTTGCGGCAGATGAGGGAACGGAAGCCGAAAATTATCCGAATAAAGTAAAGAGTTCCGCTTATGGAATGGATGATGCGGCAGAACTTATCTCATCAATGGGAGCACAGACGGAATGGGATGATAAGACGAAGCAGAATTATGCCCAGTGGGAAGGCGACGGAGGCGTTTATAAAATTTGGTTAGAAGATACTCAGTCGCTGGAAGAGAAGCTGAAAGTTATTAAAGAAAACCAGCTTGCGGGTGTTGCGGAGTGGAGTCTTGGAATGGAAGGTTCCGGCGTGTGGGATCTCATCCTGCAATATGTAAATTAAAATGTGAACTAAAACATGAAATAAAATATCTGAAAAGGACATCCTCTTTTTGCATATATATTTATATGGAAAAGGAGGGTGTTTTTATATGCGGAAAAAAATAGTTTTCGGAATGGCGATTATTTCTCTTGTGGCAATCATTGTTTTGTGTCAAAAAGCAGGGGTGAGGCTTAAGGAGACGTTTAGGGAAAGTGAAGAAACTAATTCGGGGGCGGTTATAGGGATGAAAGAAAAGGAGAATGAGAAATCGGATAAAAAGGAGCGCGGGGAAAACAAGGGGAAGCGCATAAGAAGAGAACGGTTGTAGTGGATGCCGGACACGGCGGTCCTGACGGCGGAAAAACGGGAGTCAACGGGAAGCTTGAGAAAGAGCTGAACTTAATAATCGCAGAGAAAGTGAAAAAGCTTCTTGAAGAGGAAGGGATTGCAGTGATCATGACACGTGAAGAGGACGGATGGCTTGCGGAAACCAGGATCGGAGATTTGAAAGAGCGGGTTCGCATTATGAATGAATCAAAGGCAGATCTTGCTGTAAGTATACATCAAAACAGTTATCATGAAGAAAGTGTTTTTGGAGCGCAGGTGTTTTATTATACGACGTCCGGGGAAGGGAAAGCGGCGGCGGAAATTTTGCAGAATGAACTTCTGGAAATTGATCCGGAAAATAAAAAGCGTGAAAAAGCAAATAATACTTATTATATATTGAAGAAAACAGAAGTGCCGACAGTAATTGTGGAATGTGGTTTTTTGAGTAATCACAAAGAAGCGGAAAAACTTTCTGATGAAGCGTATCAAGGAAAAATAGCAGAGGCTGTAGTAAAAGGAATTAAGAGTTTTTTTTTGAAATAAATAATGCTATAATATAGGGCATGGAAACAAAAATAGAAAAGATCGATAAAAACAAAATAAATGAAGAGATTATAGAAGAAGCGGGAATGATTCTGAAAAACGGCGGTTTGGTTGCTTTTCCGACCGAGACGGTATATGGGCTCGGAGCGGATGCGCTCAAAGAGGAGGCGGCGATGAAGACGTATGCGGCAAAAGGGCGACCGTCGGATAATCCTCTGATCGTGCATATTGCAGAATATGAAGATTTGAGGAAGATTGCTGTTAATATCCCGGCTGAAACAGATGCCCTTGCAGCTCACTTCTGGCCGGGACCGCTTACTATGATCTTTGAAAAGAGCGAGGTTGTTCCTTATGGTACGACGGGAGGTCTTGATACAGTGGCGGTTCGTATGCCTACAGATGAAGTGGCGAGAGCGCTTATACGGGCAGCGGGCGGATTCGTTTCTGCCCCGAGCGCAAATACTTCGGGAAGACCAAGTCCGACGTTGGCGGAACATGTTGCGGAAGATTTGGGCGGAAAGATCGATATGATCTTAGACGGAGGAGCAGTTGAGATCGGACTAGAGTCTACGATACTTGATATGACGGTGACGCCGCCTATGATCTTGAGACCGGGAGCGATTACTGCGGAAATGTTTGAAGAAGTGATCGGAAAAGTAGATGTTGATGAGACGCTTCTTGTGGCGGAGAGTGAGAAAGCTCCGAAAGCTCCGGGGATGAAGTACAGACATTACGCTCCGAAAGCAAAACTGATGATTGTAGAAGGAGATCTGCGGGAGGAGATTTTTGCGATTCGCCAGCTTGCATACAAGGCTTATAAAGAAGGAAGAAAAGTGGGGGTTATTGCTACGACAGAGACACTTCCTTTTTATAAATACGGCGTAGTGAAAAATATTGGTACACGGGAAAATGAGAAAACGATCGCTCGAAATCTCTATAGAGTGCTCAGAGAATTTGATGAGGAAGATGTGGAAGAGATTTACAGTGAATCTTTTGCCGCGCAAGGAATCGGAAAAGCGATTATGAATCGTTTGGAAAAAGCGGCGGGGCATACGCGTCTTTCGGCGGCGGAGATCGCAAAACGGCAGAAGTACCGAAGAATCATATTTATAAGCGGTACGGATTCTGCCCGGGCGCCGATGGCGGCGGAGATGTTAAGGCATGAAGATCTGGCGCAGGAATATGTGATTGATTCACGGGGATTGGTCGTGCTGTTTCCCGAACCGGCGAATCAGAAAGCGGAGGCGATCATGAAGAGCGCCCAGATGACCCTTGAAAATCATGTTTCCAGACAGCTTGAACCGGAAACGCTGGTGGAGGATACTCTTGTCCTTACGATCGAGGAAGCCGAGAAAAACAAAATCTTGTCCGAATACGGAACAAAAGCTAACGTTTATACGTTGAATGAATTCGTGGGAAGCGACGGAGAAATCCCGAATCCATATGGGAAACCTTTGACAGCTTACGGAGAATGCTATGAGATATTGCGTGAATTAATAAAAGAACTTGCAGAAAAATTAAATTACATTGCGGAGGAAGAATAATGACAGGAAAAGTAATTGTGATGGATCACCCCTTGATCACACATAAGATCAATTATGTAAGACAGGAAAACGTAGGAACAAAAGAATTTCGTGAGGTGATCGGGGAAATTGCACAGTTGATGTGCTACGAGGCGACGAGAGATCTGAAAATGAGTGATGTTCAGATCAAAACACCTCTTATGGAGATGACAGGGAAAATGCTTTCAGGCAAAAAACTGGCTATCGTACCGATCCTTCGTGCGGGAATCGGAATGGTAGACGGAATGTTATCTCTGATTCCGGCGGCGAAGGTCGGACATATCGGTCTTTACAGAGATCCGGAGACATTAGAACCGGTAGAATATTATTGTAAACTTCCGGCAGATTGTGAAGAGAGAGAAGTGTTTGTAGTTGATCCTATGCTGGCTACGGGAGGTTCCAGTGTGGCGGCGATCAGAATGCTGAAAGAAAAAGGCGTAAAACATATCCGTTTCCTTTGTATCCTTGCAGCGCCGGAAGGAGTTAAGAAGATGCAGGAAGCGCATCCGGATGTAGACATTTATATAGGGGCGCTTGATGAGAAGCTCAATGATCATGGCTATATTGTTCCGGGACTTGGCGATGCCGGAGATCGTATTTTCGGAACAAAATAAAAAGCTTACAGAGAACAGAACAGAGATGAAAGGAGCGGAGTTGATGTCGGGGAAGAGAACAGATTATTTGACGTGGGATGAGTATTTTATGGGAGTAGCCATGCTTTCGGGGATGCGATCAAAAGACCCGAATACGCAGGTTGGCTGTTGTATTGTCAGTCAGGATAATAAAATCCTCTCTATGGGATATAATGGATTTCCGTTAGGGTGTTCGGATGATGAATTTCCGTGGGTAAGAGACGGCGAAGACCCGCTTGAGACAAAATATGTATATTCGACACATAGCGAGTTGAATGCAATTTTAAATTACAGCGGAGGAAGTTTGGCCGGAGCGAAGCTCTATGTTTCGCTCTTTCCCTGCAATGAATGTGCAAAAGCGATCATACAGGCGGGGATTAAAGAAGTAATCTATGATTGTGATAAATATGCCGATACTCCGAGCGTTATTGCGTCGAAAAGAATGATGGATGCGGCGGGAGTCAGATACCATCAATATCATCGTACAAACAGAAAGATTGAGATTGAATTATGATACGGACAGTACAGACAGAGATAATTACGGAAACAATAAAAAAGATGTGCATAGAGGCAAATTACTCGCTTTCTTCGGATATGGTGAAAGCGATGCGAAAAGCAGAGGAAAAAGAGGAGTCCGTGCTTGGAAAACAAATTCTGGCACAGCTTCAGGATAATCTTGAAATTGCCGCTTCGGATATGATACCGATCTGCCAGGATACAGGAATGGCAGTTGTGTTTCTTGAGGTAGGACAAGATGTGCATTTTGAAGGCGGAAGTTTCGAAGATGCGGTAAACGAAGGGGTGCGCCGGGGCTATACGGAAGGTTTTTTGAGAAAGTCAGTCGTAGGAGACCCTATTTTGCGGGAAAACACAAAAGATAATACTCCTGCGGTTATTCATACGCGGATCGTGGAAGGTGATCGAGTGAAGATCACGGTAGCTCCGAAAGGTTTCGGAAGTGAGAATATGAGCCGTGTGTTTATGCTGAAACCGGCGGAAGGACTTGAAGGAGTAAAAAATGCGATTCTTACAGCTGTCAAAGACGCGGGACCAAATGCTTGCCCGCCGTTGGTAGTTGGGGTCGGAATCGGAGGAACATTTGAAAAATGCGCCTTAATGGCGAAGAAAGCGCTTACGCGAGAAGTGGGAAAACATTCGGATATTCCATATGTGAGAAAACTCGAAGAAGAAATGTTGGAGAAGATCAACTGTCTTGGCATCGGACCGGGCGGATTGGGTGGCACGGTGACGGCTTTGGCAGTAAATGTCAACACATATCCGACTCATATTGCGGGACTTCCGGTTGCGGTGAATATATGCTGCCATGTGAACAGGCATACAGTCTGTGTTTTGTAAAAACAGCGGATAAGATAGCAGCAGTGGAAAAAGGCAGAAGTGAAAGGAAACAGAAATGGATCGACATATTTCAGCGCCTGTCGGCAGAGAGACGGCAGAAGAACTAAGGGCAGGAGATTATGTATATATTACAGGCACGATATATACAGCGCGTGATGCTGCGCATAAGCGGATGTACGAAACGCTTCGTGAGGGAGGAGACTTACCTATTAATATAGAAGGGCAGGCGATATATTACATGGGACCGTCTCCGGCACGGGAAGGACGCCCGATCGGATCGGCAGGTCCGACAACGGCAAGCCGTATGGATAAATATACTCCCGAATTATTGGATCTCGGAATGGGGGCAATGATTGGAAAGGGAAAAAGAAGTCAAGAAGTGATCGATGCTGTTGTTCGCAATAAAGCGGTTTATTTTGCAGCTGTAGGCGGCGCGGGCGCGCTGCTGTCAAAATGTATTACATCATCGGAAATTGTTGCTTATGAAGATCTTGGTACAGAAGCGATTAGAAAACTTACAGTAGTAAATCTTCCGGTGATAGTGGTGATTGACTCTAAGGGAAATAATCTTTATGAAACAGCGGTAAAGGAGTATCGGAAAATATGAAAAGAATATTGATGATGGTGCTCCGAAATATAATTCTTGTTCCGTTTATGTGGTGCAAGCTTTGTTATCATGCGCATCACGTAGATAAGTATACGGAGGAAGAGCATTATAAGATGCTGAAGTTTATTGTCCGCAGAGCAAACAAAGGCGGAAATGTGACAATAGCGGCTGAAGGGCTGGATAACATACCGAAAGAAAATGGATTTATGTTTTTCCCGAATCATCAGGGAATGTATGATGTTTTGGCTATTATGGATGTGTGTCCGGTTCCGATCTCGGTTGTTGCAAAAAAAGAAGTTGCAAATATTCAGTTTTTAAAGCAGGTGTTTGCTTGTACAAAAGCATATATGATTGACAGAGAAGATGTGCGGCAGGCAATGCAGGTCATTATGAATGTAGCAAAAGAAGTGAAGGCGGGAAGAAATTATATTATTTTCCCGGAAGGAACTCGTTCGAGAAACGGAAATAAAATCGGAACATTTAAAGGTGGAAGTTTTAAAGCGGCAACAAAGGCACGTTGTCCAATCGTTCCGGTGGCGCTGATTGATTCGTTTAAACCGTTTGATACGAAGTCTATCAGTAAAGTGACGGTTCAGGTTTGTTTTTTGCCTCCGCTTTATTATGATGAATACAAAGATATGAAAACGACGGAAATCGCAGCGATAGTTCAGGAAAGAATTAGGAAAACGATAGAGGAAAAGACGGAACTAGCCGTTTACTAAAACAGTTGCTGAAAAAGGGCGGAAAAAGGTTAAAAAAAACTAAATTAATGGTTGACATTATATAGAACGTTTAGTATAATAAATTTCGCATTATCAAGCAAGAATTGAAAAAAAGCTGTGTAAACAGTCGGATTCAGAATCAGGAGAAATACTCAAGAGGCTGAAGAGGCGCCCCTGCTAAGGGTGTAGGTCGGGAAACCGGCGCGAGGGTTCAAATCCCTCTTTCTCCGTTAAGTGTTATCTCAAAAAGTTTTCAGATTGAAGGAAGCTTTGTACGCTTTATGGTATTCTGCATAAGCGGGTGAGAAAACACGTAATATAATACCTGGAGGCTTGGAAAAAACAAGTCGAAAAAGTTTGAAAAAATTGTAAAAAACAGTTGACAAAGATGAAACGAAATGGTATTATAGATGAGCTGACTCGTTGAGAGAAAGCTCCACAAAAAAGAAAATGAAAAAAGTTAAAAAAGTTCTTGACAAACGATAAAGCTTTTGATAAAATATAAAAGCTGTCGCTTGAGACAGAACAAA
>NZ_DS264364.1 GCF_000153925.1 [Ruminococcus] torques ATCC 27756 | reverse complement strand
ATTTCTCATTTGATCAAGCAATTTCATCTAAATTAATCTTATATGCTTTTGTATGATTAAAAAGGAAAAAGTCCAAAGTTGCCCAAACCCCATCTACTGCTTACAATCTCATGATGTGCCTTTTGGCACTTCCGACGATTTATACTGTAAGCAGCTCTTTGAGGCTAAATTTATAATGACAGCCTTCCCTTTACTATGCTAAAATGTAAAAGATTATGAGAAAAACATATGAGAAATATGAAAATGAGGAGGATTTAAACTTTGGAAAACAAAAAAATTATCCAAGTAGAAGAAAAAGTACCTTTCAAGCTGCTCGTACCGCTAAGCATACAACATATGTTTGCAATGTTCGGTGCGTCCGTACTTGTTCCGTTCGTATTCGGACTGAATCCGGCCGTTGTTTTATTTATGAACGGAATCGGAACATTATTGTTCATCCTGATTACAAAAGGAAAAGCGCCTGCATACCTCGGCTCCAGTTTTGCATTTCTTGCACCGGCGGGAATTGTAATTGAAAAATGGGGTTACAGCTATGCACTCGGCGGATTTGTGGCAGTCGGATTCTTAGGATGTGTCCTTGCTTTGATCATCCGCAAATTCGGTTCCAAATGGATCGACGTTGTACTTCCCCCTGCCGCTATGGGACCGGTTGTCGCACTGATCGGACTTGAACTTGCCGGAACAGCCGCTTCCAATGCAGGTCTTACGGCATCTTCCATCGATCCGAAAAATGTGATCGTATTTCTTGTCACACTTTTAACCGCTGTCCTTGGATCTGTATTGTTCCGCAAATTTTTTGCCGTGATTCCGATCCTGATCGCTATCATTGCCGGATATATCGCGGCTCTTTTATGTGGAATCGTTGATTTCAGTAAAGTTGCTTCAGCATCATTTTTTGCGCTTCCGAACTTCTCCACGCCAAAATTCAAATGGGAAGCAATCGTGATCATTCTGCCTGTTATCCTTGTTATCGCCTCTGAACATATCGGACATCAGATCGTAACAAGCAAAATCGTCGGACGCGACCTTCTGAAAGATCCGGGTCTGCACCGTTCCCTCTTTGCAGATAATTTTTCCACGATGATCTCAGGATTTATCGGCTCCGTACCGACAACAACATACGGCGAAAACATCGGAGTTATGGCTATGACAAAAGTTTACAGCGTATACGTTATCGCAGGCGCCGCGGTACTGTCGATCATCTGTTCTTTCATTGGGAAAATGACGACTTTGATCAGCACTATCCCCGGCCCTGTTATCGGCGGAATTTCATTCCTTCTGTACGGAATGATCGGCACGTCAGGTATCCGCATCCTTGTCGATTCTCAAGTTGACTACGCAAGATCAAGAAATATGGCAATGACCTCTATTATTTTCGTAACCGGACTATCCGGTATCAAAGTACAGTTTGGAAGTATTCAGCTTACAGGTATGGTACTGGCATGTGTTGTCGGAATGATCATGGGATTGATGTTCTTCCTCTTCGATAAGCTAAAACTTACGAATGACAGAGAAAACTGCTAAAACACACTGAAAAAACAAAAAGAAAGAACAGAGGAATAATTACCATGCTGAAAATTGTCATTTCACCGGCAAAAAAGATGAATATCACAGATGAATTCCCCTGTAACGCCACTGTCCCGGTCTTTTCTGACCGGGCAGATGTGCTTCACGGGATTTTAAAAAATAAAAATATACAGGAACTGAAAACACTTTGGAAATGCAGTGATAAACTTGCCGAACAGAGTTATCAAAGACTTCATGCCTTTTCTCCCGATCAGGCGGTAACACCGGCGCTTCTTGCCTATGAAGGAATTCAATATCAACACATTGCGCCTTCCGTTTTTACAGATGCCCAGTGGCATTATGTAAATGTTCACCTTCGCATTTTATCCGGATTTTACGGAATCTTAAAACCGACAGACAAAGTTATTCCCTATCGTTTGGAAATGCAGGCAAAGTTAGAAACTGCTAAAAAGAACGACCTTTATGAATACTGGAGCGATACGCTGTACCAAAGTCTTCTCGCAGAAGGGATGACCGAACTTGTCAATCTCGCTTCCGCAGAATACAGTAAAGCAATCCTTCCCTACAAAAATATCCGCTGCATTACATGTATTTTCGGCGAAGAGGTAAACGGAAAAATAAAAGTCAAGGGCACTCAGGCTAAGATTGCCCGCGGCGAAATGGTACGCTGGATGGCAGATCAGAAAATCGAAAGCGTTTCGGACATCCGTGAATTCAAAGAACTGGGATATCGTTTTTCTCCCTCTCATTCCACGGAGGACACTTACACTTTTTCTCTTTGATCTAACTGCAGCTTTGTTTTGTATATGCGGACATATCACTCCCATTTGGGCCGCAAACGATAACTTGGGCTGCTGACTATAACTTTGACTACAGACTATAGTTTTTCCGCAGACTATGACTTTAGTTGCCGACTATAACTTTGCTCCAGGACTCTTTCATATTACTTTTATCTGTGTCTCCGGTGAGATCGTACGAAAAAGCTCGCTCATATTGATCTTCGCAGCACTGTCCGAAAAACTTGCGTCACAAAATACTGCCCGGCGCGGATGCTGTCCGGCAATCTTTCTGATCACAGTCTCGGATATATTTTCATTAAAGCAGGCGGCTAACTCTTTTCCGTCATAATAATGCACTGTATAACCACCGATTTTCTCCGAAGAGTACGGCTTTGACAATAAAAGTCCCCATTCCGTCAGACAGGCGAACAAAAGATCTAAGTCTGTACGATCAGGCTTAATATTTGTCTCAAGTCCGCAAAGCATTTCCTGCGTATACTCTTCAGGCATGTAATAAACATCCTCCATATTACTTTCATCAAGCCGCAGCACACGAAATCCAAAATCTCTGTTTTCGCATCCGTTTTCCCGTTTTATTTTTTCTGCTGCCCGGCGGATCCGTTCTTTTCCGATCTCACAGATTGTCTTATATCCTGCCTTATACGCTTCACTTTTTTTATCACATTCCTGCGGTATCTGAACTAAAATATAGTGCAGATCTATGTTTTTATCCGCCTCAGTCTGCATCACCGCATGAGCCGTTGTCGCCGATCCTGAAAAGAAATCCATTACGATATCGCCGTCTTTTGCCGCCATATTGATAAAATATTGTATGACGTTGACCGGCTTTACATTCTCAAACACTCTTTTTCCGTCAAACAGTTCCTGTACGCACTGCGTACCTGCATTGTATATGCTCACTGCCTCTTTCGGAATCAGAGTGGACGGAGCGCCCATCGCGTCTCCCAAATATTTTTTAATATAGATGTTCCAATGTGCCTGATCTCCGTTTTGATCGACAAGCGGACCTGTCTTCGTTCTTTTAAATGTCACAAGACCTTCTTCCTTTGCCTGCTCAAACCTTTCCCGCACGAACCGGTAAATATATCCGTCTTTCGGACGCACTCTCTCCCCGTCCGGACAGATGATCTCGTATTTTTGGTTTGCATTTGTCGATTTATTTTTAAACACAAAATCTTTATCTCTGTATAATCCCCGCTCGTCTTTTTCCCGATACATCTTGATCGCTTCCCCTGACAACGGCGCAAAAAACATATCCAGACAAGTTTTATTTTTTGCATAACACAATATATATTCATGTGTCTTACTCGCAAATTTCGGCCGGATACCGCCTGCCGTAGAGCAATTCCATATAAAGCAGTTGACAAAATTTCGTTCGCCGAAAACCTCGTCACATATTTTTTTTAAATTTGCCTGCTCGTTATCGTCTATACTGATAAAAATTACTCCGTCATCACAGAGAAGGTTTCTGGCGGCAAGAAGCCGTGCATAAATCATGCTGCACCAATCCGAATGATACCTTCCGCTGTAATCCAAATTCTGATACATCCGGTTTTTATCATCTTGAGAAGCTCCGCCTGCATTCACATATTCTCTCGCTCTGATCCGAAAATCATCCGCATAAATAAAATCATTTCCCGTATTATAAGGCGGATCGATATAGATTACTTTTACCGAATCCAAATAACTTTCCTGAAGAAGTTTCAGCACATCCAGATTATCGCCTTCTATATAGAGATTGCCTGTCGAATCCCACTCAACAGAGTCTTGCACTACGGGACGCAGCGTTTTTCTGATCGGTTTATAAACTTCTTTTACGGCTTCCCGCTTTCCGACCCATGAAAATTCGCATGTTTCGCTTTCCTTTTGATTGATTCCCAAAAGAAGCTGCAACGTATTGATATCGACTTTTCGGATTGTCTTCCCATCGTTATCTTTTTGTTCTTTTACGCATGACGGGAAAATATCCGCAAGCCTGCGGATATTTTCCTGAAAACCGTCAACAGATTCAAATCTCATCTTTTCCATCTATGTCTTTCCTCAACTATTTCCTGCTCTGCCATACTTCATCCGTCTTTTGAAAAACATTCTCTGCATCGGTTTATAAATCTTCCGTTTTGAATCGCCGCTTCTTCACTGTCAAAAATGAGCAGCTCCTCTTTCGGCACTCTTCTTATAAACTTGCAGTCATCTGTTTTATGATAAAAATTTGTCGGCGTATATGGGTTTGCATACACTCTTTGCTTCGGCTTTCCAAACGCCTGCGCCAAACAGTCAATACCTTTTGTCTCTCCTAAGTTCTTTGCAAAATACAAGGCAAGTTCTGATTTATTTTTCTGTCTCATACGCTTAAATTGAACCGTATCATCGAGCAATTCCTCTTTCTGCATCCATCCGATCACAAATCCTTTTTTTGCCGGACGATCCAGGTAAACTCTCACAAAGATATCACAGCACTGATTTTCGCACTCCCATGCGATCACTCTGCGCCGCAGGTTTTCGCCCTTACATCCGTCAAATTCCGAAAACCTTTCCTGAACTTCCCTGCAGTAATCATCCAGACAATATCCAGGATCACTTTCCCGCCGTTTCAACTTCGGATAACAGAATACATCATCTTTACGCCGGATCGTCTCCAACAGTTTTTGCACTGACTTCACATTATCATAATCCCCTGTGAAATCACTTTCTACTTTCAAATCGTTTCTTATATTCGTAGATTTTACTTCTACGATCTTCACGCCTAATGTCCTGCATAACCGCCTTGTAACATTGCTCAGTTTCACAAATTTATTAGGTGTTCTTGCAATATCCTGCCTGATTGCTTCTTCTATAAAAGCAATGTTGACCGTTCCGGTTTTCCAGAGCAGAAAATCAAACGGGGCATGTTTTTTAAAATCATCATTTCTGATCTCATCGTAAGTTTTCAAAGACAACTCCTGAGAATAATACTGACGAATAAATCGTTCGGTGATCTCCTCCGCGATCTTCCCCTGTTCTATATTACATTCCCGCTCTTTCTTCGGTCTGTCCGGCTGCCAAGTTTCCGCCGTATAGTTCATGATCTGTCCTACCACCCGGGCATCTAAATGCACCTGTCCATAATCCGCACATACAATATGATTTTGTAAAGTCAATCTCATCTTCTGCTTTGCACCTCCATGTGCACGACTTCAACTTTTGTATCGAGATTTCTTTTCCTTAAATACACAAATCGCTTCCGTACAAGATCTTTCTATATAGTGTACCTCATTATATCACAAACGGCAATGTGCATTTCAACCGAACTGTTACTTATAAGAAAAGACTTCCGAAAAAGTCACCGATGCCGTCTACAATACCTGACACAATATCGCCGACTCCGTCGCACACATCGCTGATAACATCCGATGCCACACTTCCCGCAAACATTCCCGCGCCGATCCCGATAACAACTTTTGCAGCTAACGGAATCGGTGCGGCCGCAAGAGCCGCCATCGTCGCCTCTGATGCGGCTGTTCCCGCCGCCCCGGAAACAGATCCTTTCAAAGCGCCGGACGCAACATTTCCTGTCGTCGTTGACAGATCGTCTCCGTTCACGATTGATTCCACCGCAGCCATTCCTCCTCCGAAAGCTCCTCCGAGTTTTGCCGACGATTTTGCCGCATTGGCAATCCCGGTTGATGACTGGACTCCGTTAAACTTATTGCTTACACGGGTTGTATCTTTCGTTGAGATTCCGCTGTCTTTCATTACTTTAGTCACACCTTGAGAAGGCGCCTTTGCATTAAATGCCGCCGCACTTTCAGACGTTCCTACTAACTGCGTTGTTCGATATTGACCGTTTTGCACCCGTTTGATCGTATCCATCGTTCCTTTTGCACTCGGAGTATCCTTGCACTGAATCCTCTCTATAATGCGATTTCCCTTCTTCGTAACCAAATCTACCTGACGGGCAGTTGACGAATTCGTAAGCGTTGTTGTCGTGTCCGGCTTCAGCAGATTAGAGAGATTCTTCTTATCAGAATACATCACCTCAAAAGCATTTCCTTTTCCGCCGGTCGGCGAATATGCCCCTGCCCTTCCTGACATTCTCACTGCTACAGAATAGTCATACCCTTCTACCACACTGTTTGCTAAATTTCCTGCTGTTTTTTCTTTGTTTTCATTCATTTTTTCTTCCTCCTCTGTTGTTTCTTTCCACATGCTTCATCTGATTCTTGTTTCATTTTGTCCCTTTACCAAAGCCGCCTCCTGCCTTGACATACTCCTTCTCACTGATCCAAACGTCATTCTAAAATTCATACACTTTCGGCATCCCTCCTTTTCACCAGAGTTTGCTGTATAAAGATAAAGCAGTAATGCGGTCTTTCAATTCATCGTCATAAGACAAAATTGTTTTTATCTCATAGAAGTCTCCCGATCTTCTTACTACCATGACAAGTTCCGGATCTTCACTTAACGGAGCATCTATATGCAGAGGCATGAACCATGAAATAGTTCCGCTTTTCCCTGAATAAGAAGCTTTTGCAAACGATCTGTCGCGGCGCTGCATTTTAATCCCCCGCTCAAGAGCATTCATGATCTGACCTGCGATCTTGCTGTCGCTCTGACTGCGTATGCTTTCCGGAAAACGTTCCCGCCTTTCCTGTATGATGTGGATCAGACAGTTTTGATTAATGTCGAAATCTTCCTTCTTCGGATTAAACACTTCTTCTTTTTCATCGAAAAAACTGATTGGCTCAATCTGCATCATTGACTGTTCTTTTGTAAATCCATAATTCAAATAATCCTGTTTACTCTCGATTACACGCTCCGCGATATACGTCTTGTACTTTTCATAATATCGATATAGAACTAAAAAATCATTTCCGAATAAATCCATCATTCCGGTATTTACGATTGCCGATTTCGTTTTATTCGCGACAAAATATTCTGTCCTTCCGGCATCGACAAGCTGCGTTATCCTTGCTCCTATGATTTTGATATATCTGTCAAGCCCTTTCATTGACTTCCAGTTCGGAAACAATAATCTGCCATAGATCGCTTCTGTAACATTAGAAAGTACTTCTTCATTTTTTATAAAAATCGTTTTTTCGCAATATCCCTCACTTCTGTCTTTTACTTCCGTCTCAACCTTACAAATACGCTCCGCATGTTCTTCCCTGTATCGATGACAAAATTTCAATAAATTTGATCGAAGTTTTTTTTCAGAATACAGAGTTTTCCTGCACATCCCATTTACTAAATAAGACGGCGTTCCGACATAATATCCTGAGAAATAATCAGATCGTTTTAAGAGCGAGATCATCAGCGGCTCATTTCCGTTCACCTTGATTCCTGTATCAATCCATGCCAGAATAACGTCTTTTTCATTTTCCGGTTTTTCCGATAAATCTTTATCAAAAAAATATATATTTGACTCTTCTGACGAAATATTCTCTATAATCTGATCTATTTCAATATCCAGTCCCGTCACTCTGTATATTTCGTCCGTCACTTTTTCTCCATCTGTTACAATAAACTTTTCCTTAATCATGTGATCCATAAGTTATCCTCCTCATTTTATGATATAATGTAACTATTCAGCCATAAGAAGCACGAGTGCGGTTTTACGGATGGTTCAAGCTGAACTGTTACACCTCTCTTGTTTGTAAGCTTATCGTATCACCCTTTCCCGTTATCATGAATAACTGCAAGTTGACATCTTTTTGACAAGATTATTCTTTGTCAAATGACAAAAAATTGACAACACAATGACAATTATCATTATTGATCGGAGGTAAATATGTTAAATTACGCTGTCATCATTCAATATTTAACTCAACAACTGAATATTCCCAACGTAAGGATCGCAGAATGGCTTAACCTTGATCCTTCTATTATCAGCAATATCAAAAACAATAAACGAAAAATGCAAAAAGACATTTCCTATGATGTTTTTTACAGAGACGTCTTTTGCCAAGCCGAAATCGGAACTGATTTTCAAAGTGTTCACAGCCTTTACACATACCTTCAGGACAAGGACTGCTCGAATGAAGTAATAGACATGGCATACTCACACTATAAAGAACACAGATCAGTTGAAAACGCTGAAACTTTTCTGCTCACTTTACTAAAAGAAGTCAAATATGAAAAAGATGCTGTGTCATCGAAATCTGCGTCAAAATCCACTCACCGTTCCCCTTCCGATGCCATTGCTTTTGAGCCGTTTCATAACCCGATACAAAACAATACTTTCTTCGGACGACAGGATATGTTTGAGAAAATACGCTCTGTTTTATGCAGTTTGGGAACTTGTATCATCTACGGTATCGGCGGTTTAGGGAAGTCCTACTGTTCGCTTAAATATGCCGTTGAATATGAAGATTCCTATACACAAATCCAGCAGATCATTTTTACAGGCGATATAAAAAACACAATTTTAAAAATAAAATTTACAGGATTGGATGAATCTCACTTTTCAGAAGACGAAAAATTTGAGAAACGACTTTCCATTCTCGCTTCTTACGGTGAAGATACTCTGCTTATCATCGATAATATGGATACTCACCCGGCTGATCGGGAAAATTATGTGCGGTTAAAAGAATTACCGATACATATTCTCTTCACTTCAAGAGAGACCGATCTCGATTCAGAAAAGTTTCTCTTGCCGATCCATCCGCTTTCCAAGCAAGAACAGCTTCAATTATTTATGCACTACGGACGGTTTACGATCCCCGAAGATGAATACGGCGACTATTTTAAAATATTCAATATGGTAGAAGGTCATACTCTTCTTTTAGAACTGATCGCAAAAACAATGACTGCCGAAACATTAACGCCTGAAGAAATGACAGATATTTTGTACAGTCCTGAATATGACGATATAAGCAAAGTGGTCATTGAAAAAGACAATACTTATCAGCAGGAAAAAATGAACAACTTTATATCTAAACTTTTTGACACAAGCAATCTTACCGATGTCCAAAAAGAAATATTGATGAACCTCTCTCTTACGTCGATAAGCGGCATAAGACAGCGCTTATTCAAACAATTTTTAGATTATAATAATTCAGATATCAACGCTTTGATCCGTCAAAGCTGGATCATACAAAACAGACCCAACGGTCCGGCCTCATCACAGATTCATCTGCATCCGGTCATTAAAGCTGCTGTAATAAATAATACGGAACCTTCCTTAGAAAAATGTTCAGTTTTTATCAACAAAATAATTGAATTTCTGAAAGCGGCTTCCGCAGATGTGATCGAAGACAGTATGTCGAATGATTTATGCGACGTTCTTGCAAACGCAGGTCTCATGTTCAAATATACTTCCGAACATCTCGGCTTAATGTACGACATCGCCTTAATCTTATGGCGCAGCCTTATGTATCATGAATCTTATTCATACTTAACAAAAGGGTTGGAACTATTAAACAAAGAATCATCTGACGATATCGAATTACAACTGTCTTACTACGAAACCGCAGGAAAAGTTGCCGTCAGACTTGCCGATTACGAAAAAGCAATTACTCACTATCAGTCGGCAATCACGACAATCGAAAATTCAGGACAAGATTTTTCCGAAAGGCTTGCCACGATATATGACAAACTAGGGGTAGTTATGCGAAAAGCGTCAAAATATGAACAGGCTTTGGATTATTTTACGAAAGCTCAAAATATTATTGATATCAACCATATAAAAAATCCGGAATTAACATCCGACATTTATAATGATATGGGCGTGATCTATATTAACCTTGATATCTTCGATAAAGCTTTGGCGAATTATCAAAAAGCCCGCGAGATCCGGGAGTCGGTTGAAAATCCCGATCTCGAACAGATCGCCTATTCTTATCACAATATCGGAACAGTATATCAGCGGCAGAAAAAGTACGCAGATGCAATCACATGGCATAAAAAAGCGTTAGAGATCCGTCAGGAAATATACCCTGATAACGAACCGATCATTGCCGCGTCATTAACGATGATCGGCAATGACTATACACAGGCGGCAAAAAACGATTCTTCTTATCACTTTAACGATGCCTTTGAATATTTCGCAAAAGGCTTGGAAATCCGAAAGCTCACGTTGGGAGAAACACATCCTGACACGGCATGGTCTTACCAAAGCATCGGATTATGGCATTTTTATCAAGGAGAATACGAAGAAGCGATTGAAAACTATTTGAAATGTCTCAGCATTCGGAAAACGATCCTTCAGCCTTCGCACGCCTACACTGCCGAAATCTCATACTTGTTAGGAGAAGCATATTTAAAGATCAACCAAATCCACTCTGCAAAAGAACACCTTCTGCTCTTCTTATATGTAATTGTCAACGTTTTATACGTCCTTTACTTCGATTTTAAAATACCGTCAAATCCACTTCCAGTCACTTTTACCTCTCCGTTTTCAAAAGTAGCAATTCCGTATATTTCTTTGGAAACGCTGTCTATAATCGAAAGCCCGCCGTCTCCCTGCGTATATAATCTTCCGTCTATAACCAGCCCGTTATTATACTCTACCCGGACTGCCGCGATATCAGATCCTGTCGGAACATACTTTGTACTTGCCTCTGCCATTTGATCGTACACGATCATCGTAGTAGTATCATTTTCATAAGTACCTTCAATCTCCAGATCCGGCGTATATGTACCGCTGATCCTGCGATAGTTTCCCCAGCCTTTGCCTGCACCTGAAGTTACGCTTAACAATCCGTTCTCATTTTTATAGAACGTATAATATTGCCCTTCTAAATAATCTCCGAATGCACCACATTCTGATTCTTTCTCAAAAATCTGCCCGCTCGACGTATAGATAACATAAGACCATTCATATCCGATTGATGCAATCACAAGCCTGTCTCCCGAATCATCGTCTTTATATGTACCTGCCCATCCCATTGTGACCGGGTCTGTCAATACAGCTTCCCTTTTACTGTTATCTTTTTCTTCCTTTTTTTCTTCTTGCCCGGAATCTTTTTTCATTTCCCCATCAGTTTCTTTTTTAGGTTTTACATTTTCCTTTTTCGCCGGCTTCGATTCTTTTTCAGCTGCATTCTCTTTAACCTCTTTATATGTCGAATCTTTTGCAGTTTCTTTCGCATCGGAACTTCCAAACATTTTCACTGCTGCAATAATTCCGATTATTATGACTGCTGCCATCGCGATAATTCCAATTACTACCGCTGTTTTTTTCTTTTTCGGCGCAGGATGAGACACACCCTTGTTTTTAACATCTGCACTTGAATTACCTGTTGTCTCTTTTTGTGTCAACCGCTGGTCTGACTGTGCCGACTGCTTTGGTTGTTCACTCTTCTGTTCCGGCTGTGCCGACTGCTTTGGCTGTTCATTTTTCTGTTCCGGCTGTGCCGACTGTTCTGGCTGTTCGCTCTTCTGTTCCGGCTGTGCCGACTGCTCTGGCTGTTCGCCATTCTGTTCAGGCTGTACAGACGCTCCGCAATACGGACAGAACTTATTCTCATCTTTTATTTCTTTTCCACAATTTTCACAAAACATTTTTTTACATCCTTTATCTTATTTTACCTTTAATATAACGATGCAGTTCCCTTATAACCGTCATATTCCAAAATCAACGTCGCTCCTTCTACATCACACTCTGCAAAACTCAAACCATAAAATTCAAGAACATTTCCTTCAAAATCTTCTATCGCAAAATCCCAGTCAAGATCCTCCTCTGTGATCACAAACTCTATATCTACCCTTTCACCATCATACACTATACCATACTCAAGCAAATCTTCTTCCCAGTTATCCACATCAGGTTCTGAAGCATAAAGAGCATAAATATCAAAACCGGTATTATTAATTACATGCACATTATATCTTAATATTTCATCCTTTGAACTGCATTTAAAAATACCGATCGCCACAATAATAACTAAAACAGCGATCGCGATAACCGCTCCTTTTTTCTTTTTTCCTGCGCCTTTGACGCTAAAATCCGGCGGTATATCATGACTCGGTTCTTCCTTATTTATTTCATTTTCCGCTCCGCAATACGGACAAAACTTATCCCCATCTTTTATTTCTTTTCCACACTTTTCGCAAAACATGGCAAATTCCTCCTACATTCTCTTTTAATGTTTTCAATCACATAAAATATCTTAAATATTTCATAATGATATTTCCGAACGCATATCCGCACAGAAGACCGGTTATTAATCTCCGTATATTATTTGATTCGTAATGAAATTTATATTGTACGAACCAATCTGCAAACATGATCAGAGAAAACACGACCGCAATTATATTGGAAATCTCGCCGACCTTGAATAAGAAGATTCCCAAAACTTCTCCTATAAACACCCCCGTACATCTTGCGCATACCGGAAATTGTTTTCCGCGAAAGGAAAAGCTTCGTTCCGGTAATTGATGACATCCCGTCGCTCTTCCTATCACCATAAGTTTCTTATATATTTTTCTTTTATCCATCATCATCTTACTCTGCAAAATGTACTAAGATCGGACAGACAAAAATCAGTGTACCGGCTAAAGAAAGCATTGAAAATTTTATACAACTCCAAATTTCCTGTTTCTTTTCTACTTCTAAAATATCCCAAATACTATACCCTAACTGTTTGTCTATATCCTCGCATAACTGATAGCAAAAATATAACGGCAAGGAAACTCCCACTATGACAGCGATCAAAACAACGATGACCGTTCTTAAAAATCCATGCACTAATTCATCCAGTATCGGGTAAAGCAAAAGAGAACCTAGCGCGCCATAGCAAAGACAATTTACTGTCATTTTATCCATCAACGAACTTAACGTTTCAACAGCGTCATGCTGCGCTAAATGTTGTCTTCCGCAATTTTTACATCCCCACCAGGTGATAGATCTGCTCTTTACTTTAGAGCCCGTGAAGAGCGCTCCGCACAATAATCCAAACGGACCGAGCAAACACATTCCACAGCACCCGCGCCCCATACTGTATCCTTTTGTTTTAATCTCTGTCTCGTTCTTAACAATCGGAAACGTATCCTCGCTGTTACAATACGGGCATATAGAATCTTTCGGTATATTCGGCGGCATCTGAATGATTTTGTCAATCGCATCGATAATATGAAGCCCCGCTTCTTTCATATATTCAATCAGCGCTTTAAAAAATTCGACAAGAGATTCCCAAAGCGATCCATCCGCGTTACTTTCCTGATATGAATTCTCATTTTTCCCTGATTGTTCCTCACTTACAGAAGCGCCGCAATTCGGACAATATTGAATATCTGAATTTAATTCTTTTCCACAATTTCTGCAATATTTCATCTCGCACGCTCCTTATTCTTTTCCGATCAATAACCGAAACTGTTCCACATCTTCAGTCATTCCATTTACAGGAATTTCAAAATTCAGTCCATTTTTCATTTTTAAATTTAAAACCTTTCCATAACCTGTATAAAGAAAGACTGCTATCAATAAAAGCCATGCTACATCTGTTATATTCATCAGAAACATTACCCCAAATAGCGCTGCATACAATGTATCCCAAAAATCCATTTTTGTTTTTAATTCCATTGAACCGATTTCTGATAATTTTATCTCCAAATGGTTTTCTTTTTCTTTCCTTAAAAATCTATGTATCTTTTGACTTATCTCCAAACGCTCTTCATTATTACTTACTTCTGTTCGGATAATTTTGTATCGTAATCTTCCGATCATTTTTACTTTTTCAAAATAAAATGTTCCTTTACTTTGTTCCGCTTTATCCTTTTCTTCATCTTTTAATGTACTTACATCCTCTTTTTGTTCCAATGTACTGCTCCCACATTTAGGGCAAAATTTTGACTCTTCTCTAAGTACATTCCCACAATTCACACACCTTTTCTCCGTTTTCGTCTCATGAACATTATGTTTACCGCTGTGATCTTCCTGCTGCTCCAATATATTGCTTCCACATTTTGAGCAAAATTTCGCCCCCTCCCTAACTTCATTTCCACAATTTTCGCACTTCATTCCTTTTTGCACTTCCTTTATAACTAATATTTTTATAGCTGTAGATAATTATACTATAACTAAGTAAATATTACAATTAAATCAATATTTTTTTGGAGGTTACTGCATGGACACTTTAAACTTTGAACAAATAGGCGAAAAATTAAAGAAAATCCGCCTTTCCAAAAACTTAACACAAGAATATATCGCTAATGCTGCTGATGTGAATACAAGTCATATCAGTAATATCGAAAATAACCGTGTCAAAGTTTCTCTTTCTGTTTTAGTGCAGATATGTAATGCGTTAGATACTACTGTTGACTATATTCTTTCCGATGAATATAACGACTCATCCTCTGCCATCGAACAGGAAATTCTCCATGAGTTACACTCCTGCAATAATGAAACAAAAGAGCAGATTTTGAAAATTGTCAAAGCTTTACAGTAATTTCTCTCATTAACATTACGGCATATCGAAAACCTTGTATGAATCCTTTTTCTTTTGCAGCCTCCGTTAATGCAAATAACTCATCGCGAACCTCTTCATACGTCTTTTTCTCCAAATTCACTCTATTTTCTTTCAACAGCCTCTCCGTCTCTTCGTCAATCTCTTTCCCAATTTCCTTCAAATAATCGGTTTCAGACAGTAAGAAGCGATAAATCTCTCTTATCTTTTCAGTCTTATCTGCCGAGCTGTTCTTTTTTGATTCTTCCGGCTTTTGAAACATACTCATTCTCCTATTTCTATTTCTTTCACTTTGCATTACAATATAAACAGATTATTTTATTGCCTGACACTATAATTAAACCATCTTTATCAAACAGCATGAAGCCGCAAAAAATTTCCGATTTTTTTTGCAGCCTTTTATACCGAAGGAGGATTCAAAAATGAAAGCAGCAAACAAAAACACAATTCCCATCACTTCAGAATCCGATATTTTATGCGCTTTCAGAAATCTGACTTCTTCTTATGACGAACGCACTTTACACAAATGGATTAATTTTTTCAAAAAATGTATGTATTACGCCTCTTCCGATTATTCTAATCCTATGTTTCTTTCTTTAACTTACAATGCAGTTAAAAAGAGCGAGCAATATCCTTATGAATTTTTATATATTCATAAGTTGATGTATCAGTTTCTCTGCCTGAGAACCCCCTGCTTTTTGCAGTTTCCTCCATATACCGATCTTGCATCCGAATACGATCGCACAGCGATCAAATGGAATGTTCCCGCTCCCATTACGCCTTTTTTAATCTGCTATATCAAAGCTGCCAGTAAATTCAAAAAAAATGCCCCTGTCACTTCGTTTTTCCATGAACTTGACGAGACATTTACAGAGACAGAAAAATTTCAAAACGATCTTACCCAAACAGAATATCGGATTTTAACTGATGAAATTCTTTGCCGTAAATATTTTTGTACTACGGAAGAAATTTATAATACTTTCTCAAAAAACGATTTCCAAAAAGAGGCGCTCCGGCATTGTATTTTTCATTTAACCGAAACATTAACCGCAATTTTGCAAAACAGCCGCCTCAAAAATTATTCCGCTGCTCCGGTTGTTTCAAACGCATATATTCTGTTAAATACTTTCAGGGAAAAATTATATGAACAGACCTGTTCAGAAAATAAAAAACTAGATTTAACGACCTTATATCCACACAAAAAGCCGTGGACTATTATAGGTGAAAACGAACTGATGCAGAGCATAAAACATTCTCTGTCTTCCTTTTCTGCAAAAATATTTTCTCTTGCAGAAGAAACTTTAGATGACCATTCCATTCACCATATCTCGGCGAAAGACTACGAAACCTTTTCCAACGGATGCACTAAGATCATAAACGACATAGAACAGCAGATTGAGAAAGAAAAAGAAAAAATCACAACATTCTATCTCAATATAACAAACGCCCCCGCTGTCAGTCACGCTCTCTCTAACGGACAATTAGAACTTGATCAAGAAAACTTGAATTACAGATGTTGTCTGCTTACAGATGCCCTTACAACATTTGCCAATTCTTTTTCACAAACGATCCTGACTTTCAAAAACAACGTCAGGAAGGCTTCTCACGCCTTCCCTGAGCAATATACATCTTTAAAAACCGACAGAGACTACTTTTCGGAATTCAAGCACTCTGTCAAAACAATCGAAAAGAGGCTCTACGGGGAAATCTTTATGACAGCTTTTGAACATTCCAAGCCGTTTCTGTTTTATAACGACAGAGGATTCATAAATACTCTCACATATCCCGCTGTCCTCTTTCCGGCAGAATGTTTAAGAATAACTCATGAATTGATAGGAAAATATTTTTTATCTGAAGATTATATCCTTCAGTATTTTCATGATAAAGGGATTCGTTTTCCGATATCACTTGCTGAATTTTTATCGAGAGTTGATATTAAGTAACACACAAAAACCTTTGCACTCCTTCATAAGTTTCTTTGAAATTGATGTAAATTTAGTGTAGTGCTAATGTAGGAATCTCTATTCCATTTTCAAGAACTCTTCAATCACTTTTACAAATTCTTCAGCTCTATCATACTGTTCCTTTGCATCTTGCAGAGACACAAGAAAAAAATCCGCATAATCGGTATTGTTTCGAATTTGAAATGCCTGACTGATATATTTTGAATATTTCTTGTCAAACTTTCCTGTCTTCACATATTCTTTCTGAAAATATGCAATAACTCCGGCATGCTTTGAAAAGTCTTGTCCTTCTACCGCCAGCAATGCACGCACCGCTGTAAACATTGCATAATAGGAACGACCTATAGAATCTTTATAACTTCCAGCCTCTAATAGTATTTTCGAGGAATGCAGTCGCTCTTTTGCCATTTCCAAGCGATATACTTTTAATTCTTCTCTATTATCAGGCAACGATTTCTACCCCCTCACTTTCGATATTTCTATAATAAGGTAAATCATTTTTATACTTCTCATATTCAGCAAAAGGAATAACCGTTGGAGACACTATCGTACCATACTCTAATTCCAAGTCTGAAGAAATATCCCACACACTTTTCAAGCCTTGTTGAAGTTTTTCTCTATCTCCCTGTACAATAGCGACTATATCTATATCTGAATCCTTTTGATAATCGCCTCTAGCATAAGAACCATACAAAATAATTTTCACAACATTTGCTCCATATACCGCTTGATACGCCTGAGTCATCGCCTGCAATATTAAGTTCAATTCATTTCGTGTACACATTTCTTTCATACTCCTCTGATTATAACATATAACAGATTGTTTCGATTTTATTATAACGTAATTCCTCTAAAAACAAAAGGTACTCTCTATACATCTTTTATAACCCATCTTTTATAACTGTATGTAATCAAATTTTATCTTATTGACAAAAATTGAGGTATCGCAATTTGCTAACACCTCGCAGTCTATTTATCAAAACAAATTTCCATCCTTAATGTTAAATTTTGTTCTAAAGAACGTTCTGTTTTGACAATATCTTAGAATTATTTCCCTAACATAACTTCTCGTACAATAGCTATCTTCGATTAATGTAGTGCCATCATCACCCTTTATCTGTTTTTTGAATATTTTCTTCTGTTCCCACTCGCTCTTGATTCCCTCAACTAAATCTTCACTCATTTCAAGATGCGAGAGAATTACTGAATTTAGTTCTTTGTCTCTAATTTCTTTAATTTGAGAGAATGTGCTTAACTGTTGCAATTCTTTTTTTACTGCACTTGTGTAATTGTCTGAACTGATACATTTGCTATTTGAGCCAGTCCTTCTTATGTATAACCTCAGCAAGTTTCTCAAGAATACCTCCAAATACTCGGTTGTTTCGTGGATACCCTTTTGCAGGTTCGTATAATTTGCCGGGACAAGTGCATTTCTAAAATACCAAGCATTTTTCGCAAAAATATCATTTGTGGCAGAAAATCCGAGCGTTCTCAAATACTTGATTAAAAATACTGCCGTCGCTCTTGTATTTTCCTCACCAAAGATATGGATTTGCCATAATCTTGAAACAAAGACTGCAAGATGATGAATGATTTCCTCCATCGAAAACCCTTTGTAAATAAAGTTTTTTCCTGCAAAAAATCATATTCAAGAGTTGCTCTTAGTTCCGGGCGCTTCCGTAGAGAACAGTTGCTCCGTCAAGTACCCACTCTTTTTCGTAATTTTCAAAATATAATCCTGTTTTTCTTCCACTCATAATAATAATCATGGTTCGATAATCTTTCATCTACTGTCATCTGCCTTTACATAACACAAACAGGCTCATAGAAAATACATTCCATGAGCCTATCTCTTTATATCTCTTTATATCTCTTTATATCTCTTTATAACGTTTTAAATCTGTTTTCATTATGGTACAAAATTGATATAAAAATCATTTTTTATTTTATTTCACATTAATTAGTACAATTTTGCGCCTGCCGGAATATGCTCATCAACCATCAGAAGATGAAGTTTTTCTTTCCCTTCTTCATTATGAACCGCTGAAATCAACATACCACAGGAGTCAATTCCCATCATCTTTCTCGGCGGCAGATTTGTAATAGCGATACATGTCTTGCCAACCAATTCTTCCGGCTCATAATATTCATGGATTCCGCTCAGGATCGTACGATCCTCTCCTGTTCCGTCATCCAATGTGAACTGCAGAAGTTTCTTAGATTTCGGCACTGCCGTACACTCTTTTACTTTTACCGCTCTGAAATCTGATTTAGAAAATGTCTCAAAATCTACATCGTCTTTAAATAACGGCTCGATCTCAACTTTGGAAAAATCAATTTTTTCTGCCGATTTTTCCTCTGTTTTTACCTGTACTGAATTGTTTGCTTCATTCTTAGCTCCGCCCTGTGTTTTCATTGTCGGGAAAAGCAGTACGTCTCTGATCGCGGCGCTGTTTGTTAAAAGCATACACATTCTGTCGATACCGAATCCGATACCTCCTGTCGGCGGCATACCGATCTCAAGTGCATTCAGGAAATCTTCATCTGTTGTATTTGCCTCTTCGTCACCTTGTGCCAAAAGTTCTTCCTGAGCTTTGAAACGTTCTCTCTGATCGATCGGGTCATTCAGCTCTGAATATGCATTCGCCATTTCCCAGCCGTTCATAAAGAACTCGAAACGCTCTGTATATTCCGGATTCTCCGGTTTCTTTTTCGTAAGCGGTGAAATCTCGATCGGATGATCCATTACGAACGTCGGCTGAATCAAATGTTCTTCTGCAAACTCTTCAAAGAACAATGACAAGATATCACCTTTCTTATGATGCTCTTCATATTCTACATGATGCTCGTCTGCAAGCTTGCGAGCCTCTTCCAAAGTCTTAACTTCATTCCAGTCAACGCCTGCATATTTCTTCACGGCATCTACCATTGTAATACGTTCAAACGGTTTTCCGAGATCCATCTCAACGCCATTGTAAACGATCTTCGTTGTGCCGAGAACTTCCTGTGCCACATGGCGGTAAAGATTTTCTGTAAGATCCATCATTCCGTTATAATCTGTATATGCCTGATAAAGCTCCATCAATGTAAATTCCGGATTATGTCTCGTATCAAGTCCTTCGTTTCTGAATACACGACCGATCTCGTACACTCTTTCAAGACCTCCGACGATCAGACGTTTCAGATAAAGTTCAAGAGAAATTCTCAGTTTCAAGTCTTCATTTAAAGCATTGAAATGTGTCTCAAACGGTCTTGCCGCAGCTCCCCCGGCATTTGCAACAAGCATCGGAGTCTCCACTTCCATAAATCCTTCGCCGTCCAAATATCTGCGGATCGCACTGATGATCTTAGAACGTTTGATAAATGTATCTTTCGCTTCCGGATTCATGATAAGATCCACATATCTCTGACGATAACGCATATCTGTATTCGTCAGTCCATGGAACTTCTCCGGAAGAATCTGAAGACTCTTGGAAAGAAGTGTTACATGAGATGCATGAATGGAAATCTCTCCTGTTTTTGTCTTGAATACCTCTCCTTCGATTCCGATCACATCACCGACATCAAGTTTCTTAAATTCTTTATAATTTTCCTCACCGATGCTGTCTCTTGCTACATAAGACTGAATATTTCCTTTTAAATCCTGAACATTACAAAAAGATGCTTTTCCCATTACTCGCTTTGACATCATACGTCCTGCGATGGAAACCTGCTTTCCTTCAAGCTCCTCGTAATTTTCTTTTACTTCTACACTGTGATGTGTCTGATCATATTTTGTAATCACGAACGGATCTTTTCCGCTTCCCTGCAGCTCTGCAAGTTTCTCACGGCGTACCTTTCTCAACTGATTCAGATCCTGTTCCTGTACATTCTTCTGCTCCTGTGCCACTTTCTTATCTCCTTTCCCGGATAACTTTTCTCTGTTTTGCTTTATCTCTTATTATTCCGTTACGCTTTTTTTCTCTTTATCTGCCTTTTTCGCCTCTTTAAAACATTCCCATACATGCGAATTCAGACCTCTTAAAAAGAGGTCTGTTTATAATCATCTGTTTACATTGAACGGCTGATTTCAAGCACTTTGTACTTGATTTCTCCCGCCTGTGTTTCTACGCTTACCGTATCTCCCACTTTTTTTCCGATCAATGCCTGACCAACCGGAGACTCGTTTGAAATCTTTCCTACCAAGCTGTTTGCCTCTGTTGATCCCACAATTTTAAATTCCATCTCTTCATCGAATGTTATGTCAAATACCTTTACCGTACATCCGACATTGATCTTATCAAAGTCAACTTCATCTTCAACAACCACTTCTGCGTTTTTCAGGATGCCTTCAAGTTCTTCGATACGCGCTTCGATATCTCTTTGTTCATCTTTTGCCGCATCATACTCTGCATTCTCGGAAAGATCTCCCTGCTCTCTTGCCTCTTTGATCTTAGCTGCAACTTCTTTCCGTTTGACAACTTTAAGAGTTTCAAGTTCATCTTCAAGTGCCTTTAATCCGGCATAAGTAAGTAATCTTTTCTTTGCCTCCGCCATTGATAACGCTCCTTTTCTGTCATTCTTTTTCACTGTTTTTTGTCTATTCCCGACAGGAAAACTTGTCCCTGCACGCTGTCTCTTTTAGTTTATTTCACAATTTCAATATTATAACCATCAACCCCATTAATGTCAAGGTTTTTGGCGTAAACAAGACAGCTTTTACATGATATTGCGCAGAAAATATAGCGCTTATTAACAATACAGCGTTATGCCGGAATTACCGTAAGTTCCCAAAGACACATTCCGGGATTACAGGCGGCTTTCCAAGGTCTTGATCCTTCTGTCTTTCGTTCATTGCCGCTCCAATGCAAACAGGGCCGCCACTAAGTGGCAGCCCTGCATTTTTCCGTACTATTTACGGATAAGGCTTATTTTCTTTTGTTTCTTTTGAAGATTGTCAGAGCCGCTCCGCCTGCAACCGCACCTGCAAGAACTACAAGTCCGATCAGCAGCGTTACGTTAAAGTTATCTCCTGTCTGAACCGCTCCGCCTTTGTCCGGTTTCTCTGTATTCGGTTTCTTATCCTCTGACGGATCTGCTTTCACCGATACAGCTACGTCTGCCGACTGTCCGCCGTATGTTACTGTTACTTTCTTCGTATCCGCTGTCAGTTTTGTATTAAGACTCGGATTAAAGGAGAAATCTTTTGCCGTCTCCGGTCCGTATGCAACAACTTTTGTTGTTCCGTCTGACATCGTTACTGTAAGACTCATTCCCGTCGGATCGAATGTCTCTCCTGCTTTGTATTCTGTCTTAGCCGGATTTGCTTTAATTTCAACTTTTTCTACCGTTGGTTTTTCCGGCTCTACCGGTGTGTCAGCTTTCACTTCAATACCGATGTCTACCGTCTTGCCGGCATATGTTACATCAACTTTGTTCATACCTTCTGTAAGTGCTGTATCAAGTGTCGGGTTAAATACAAAATCTTTTGCTGTTTCGTTTCCGTATGCAACTTCTTTTGTTGTCTTGTCTGACATCGTTACTGTAAGAACAAGTCCGCTCGGATCGAATGTCTCTCCTGCTTTGTAAGTTGTCTTAGCTGGCACTTTCTTAACGGCAATTTTGTCTACCGTCGGTTTTTCCGGCTCTACCGGTGTGTCAGCTTTCACTTCAATACCGATTTCTGCCGTCTTGCCTGCATATGTTACTGTTACTTTCTCATCACTTGTTTTCAGTGCTGTGTCAAGGCTTGGGATGAATGTGAAGTCTGCTTTTGTTGCATCGCCGTAAGCTACTTCTTTATCTTCGCCTTTGTCATATTTCACTGTAAGCACAAGTCCTGTCGGATCGAATTTATCGCCTTCTTTATACTCTGTCTTAGCCGGATTTGCTTTAATCTCAACTTTTTCTACCGTCGGGTTCTCCGGTACTACCGGTGTCTTTTTGTTTACTTTAATTTTGATATCTGCCGTCTTCTCAGCATATGTTACAGTCACTTTTTCATCGCTTGTTTTCAGTGCTGTATCAAGCGTCGGGTTAAATGTAAACTGATCCGCATTTGCTGTTCCGTATGCAACTTCATCACCATAAGAACCGTCACTGTATTTTATTTTTACAGAAAGTCCTGCCGGATTGAACATTTCGCCTTCTTCATACTCTGTTTTTGCCGGTGCGCTTACAACTTCAAGAGCTTCCGGTATAACTGGTTCTGATTCAGATACTGTGATGTTAACATCTAATTTCAAACCTGCATATCCAACTTCTACTTTTGTATAATCTTTTGTCAAAGCTGTACTAAGTGTCGGATTAAATGTAAATTCTCCTGCGTTATCCTGTCCATAAGCGACCTCTTTTTCTGTTCCATCAGAATATTTCACGCCAATAACAAGTCCTGCCGGATCAAATTTCTCGCCGACTGCATACGCCGTCTTTGTAGGCTGTGCTTTCAATGAAAGTTCTGTTGCTGTCGGTGGCACTACTTCTTCTTTTGTTACTTTCACTCTGATTTCAGCAGCACTCATCCACTTGTTTCCGCCTTGGTCATCATGTGTCTCTACACCACTGAAGCGGATATATTTTGCCTGAACCGGAGTTTCGAATTTTGCCATCTTCCATGTGTTGTCAACTGCCCACACTTTTGTTCCTTCTGTAACGGCTACCTCTTTCCATTCGTCTCCCTCTGCGGCTTTCACTTCAATCTTATATGTTTTAACGATACCGTTTTGTCCGCCATTCTGTCTCGGAAGATATCTTAAACCGATTACATTCTGAACATCCTCAAGTTCCATCTCGATCCATCTTTCTGCCGGATTTGTATTATTCCACTGGGTATGCCACAATGTATTCGTATCGCCGTCAAACGCTTTCTCCTTTTCATTTCCGGATTGTGCGCTTCCAACCGTTGAAGTAATCTTTGCTTTATCGTAATCTTTTGAATCATCTGTTGCGTCAGCGTCCAAATTTACAACGAACGTATTTGTTGTCTTATGGTCTTCTGACTCGATAATAATGCGTACTGCATTTTCGTATGTCGGAAGAACTGTAACTGCCGCATTGTCTGCTCCAACCGCTTCTACGGTTTTTGCTTCAACTTCTTTCGTTCCCCAACTTCCTGCACCTGCTGCAAGTACTTCTGCCGGAGCAGATGTTTCGTTGATCTTCAGACTCTCAAGTTTTGCTGTTGTGTTTGTTGTAAAGTCAGCCTGATTTGCAAGATACAGTTCTGCTTCTACAATTCCCGTACATGTAAATCCGCCGCCTTTTCCGCTTGCATCCGGATTATTTACAACATGGATTTTTACAAATACAGCCTTTGTCGGAACAAAATCATATGTATATTCCACGACGCCAATCGCAGGGAGTTCCTCTGGATGTGACTCTGTTGCTGTTACTTCTGTCCAAGTTCCCTCTTCTCCTGTTTCGGAAACATATATTTTTGTCGTATTATCTGCTGGATAAGATGCTGCATGGCTGTCAGATCTGAAGAAAATCTTAATCTGATTAAATATCTGCTGTGTCGCATACTGGAATGTAATATCAGCATCATTGTCTTTGGCATCTTTGCTGTTTTTATAGTTACTCCACATTGTAGAGTTTGTATTACCGCCCTGATTTCCGTCTACTGTTCTGTTTCCATCACGGATTGCTTCCAGATCATCAGACTGCATCTCCTGTGGGATATCCTGCGACAATGTCATCGCTTCTTTTGCAACGTTATTACCTACTGTATATTCTGCTTCCTGAACGCGAACTGTAGCTGTAACCGGCATAGATTCACCAAACACATCTGCCGTTCCTGTTACGTTCACGATTCCTTCTGCATCATATCCTTTTTCAGGAGCTTCCCATTTTACCGGGAATGCGGCTGTAAGAACAGTTCCGTCTTCCATTACTGCCGGTCTTGATGTCGGAAGACTCGGCGCTACTCCGACTGATGTTGTTGTCGAGTAATTCAAAAGCGCTGCTACTGTATCAATCATATTGACATTAACTGACACCGTCTCTGCTTTTTCAACACCTTCCACAGAAACAGTTCCCGTTAAGCTGAACGTACCTGCCTGACCGATCTGCTCTGCTGTCGCTTTCTCCCATGTCACTGTGCCTGTCGTTTTTGTCTTGTCTGTCAGTACAACTTCTACCTGTCCCGGAAGCTGCGGCTGATTGCCGACTTTAACATAATAACTCTTCGACATTTTTACGCTGCTGATCGCCTTTTTGCTCTCTGAACTGTCAGAAGACGGTGTTGTTGTAATCGTTACCGTCTGATCTTCCATTCCTTCTGCTTTCACTTTCACAGTGATTGTTCCGGCAGATTTTGTAGACTGAACGATTCCTACAAGCTGACCGCTGAATGCTTTTCTGTTATCGTCTCTGTAAGACTGATGATCTACAGGTCTTCCGTTATCCACGCCTGCAAGCACACCATCACCGCTGACTTCAAACGTCACCTTATTATCCGCATTCGGTACAAGATTTCCTTTATCATCAGTAACACTTACTGTCAAATAAGAAAGATCTTCTCCATTTGCTGTAATTTTTGTTCGATCAACATCAACTTTTAATTTTTTAGCTTCACCTGCTGTAGTTACTGATGTTCGTCCCTGAAGATTCTCTGTAATTTCTTTACCGTCTTTATCCCACGCTTTTGCGGTAATTGTTCCGGCTTCATATGGAACCATCCATGTCATGTACAGATTCTCATGTTCTGTATTGCTCTTTCCAGTTCCTTCATACATCTGATATGTGTATCCTGCCGTCGTCTTCTTTTCTGTAAATTCTTTTGCACCGAGCGATCTCTGTTCACCGCCGCTTGCCGGAGTAAAGAACAGTTCTACTTTTTTTGCATCGCTGTATACAACTACCGGAACATCATTTCCACTCTTCTTATATACAACTTCTTCATTCCAAGCCGGAAGAATATGAAGTGTATTCACGCTGTCATTCCACTGACTCTGATAGAAGTAATAGCTGTCTTTCGGAAGTCCGGCAGTATCAACGATTCCAAAATAGGAGCTCTTCGGTGCAGGCCATCTCGACGCATTACCCGGTTTGCCTTGTCCTGTTCCATTCCACGGCGTCGGTTCTCCGATATAGTCAAATCCTGTCCATACATATTCTCCCGCAATAAAATCACGCTTGATTACTTCATACCATGCGCTGCTTGCCGTAGCGCCCCAACCAACTGCCGATGTATCATAGGATGTCAGATCATAATCGCCATAATCTGTTTGACTACCCATTCCTTTATAAATGCCTCGGCTATTAACTGCCGATGCAGTCTCAGAGCCATACATACACCATTCAGGATAAGCTTCATGAATCATATCGTAATGAGTCTTTCCTGCATGATTTTTCCACTCCTGAGAGTAGTTCATACCATGTATTCCACCGGCTTTCTGTAATTCCTGACCAAGGGTAATAGCACCTGTCTCATTACTTTTCAGCTTATTATCTCCGGTTGTAACAGGGCGTGTAGTGTCTGCCGCCTTTGCCCATTTCACAAGGTTGTCCTGAGCAGTCTTATAATCATCACTGTATCCGCCTGTTCCTTCCCACATCTCGTTGCCAAGCGACCACATAATAATCGCCGGATCGTTCTGACCACGCTCGATCATTGCTGTAAGATCAAACTGCGCCCATGTCATGTTCTCTGCAGCGCCCATGATCTCGTTGCCGTCTTCAATCTTTTTATTAAACCACTTAGAATAATCGTTCGAGTTACTGTTTTTCGGAGCTACCCATCCGTCAAACGCCTCGTCGATCACTAAGATTCCGTGTTTATTACATGCATCGATCAATTCGTCTGACGCCGGATTATGTGTCACACGGATAGAGTTACATCCCATCATTTTCAATATCTCTACCTGACGCTCTGTAGAGCGGTCATTTGCAACCGAACCAAGCGCGCCCTGATCATGATGCATACATACTCCCTGAAGTTTCATCTTCTGACCATTCAAAGAGAATCCTGTATTATTATTGAAATCAAAATAACGGAATCCATAATCTGTCTCGTATGTATCAACTGTAGTACCGTCCATAAGGACTTCTGTTTTCACAGTATAGAGATTTGGAGTTGTCGTACTCCAAAGCTTTACGCCTGATACAGTAAAATCTGCCTGTACATCTTTTGATTTACCTTTGTCCACAGTCGCAACTTCCGTCTCAAATGTCCCAACCGCCTGCTCTGCCGTTCCGTTTTTCGGATAGATCGTATGTTTTACTTTTACAGATGCATTGTTCTCGGATTCATTTACAACAGTTGTTTTTACTTTTACCGCAACATTGTTTCCATCTGCATGATCTTTCAGATCCGGTGTCTCAATCTTTGTTCCGTTCTTATCTACATGAACTGTATCGGTTACAACAAAGTCTACGTCTCTGTAAATACCGCTTCCTGAGTAAAAACGGCTTGACGGTGTCTGGTGATCTACTTTAACGGCAATCACGTTTTCTTTTCCGAACTTCACATTATCTGTAATATCGAAAGAGAATGGTGTGTATCCGTTCGGATGTGTACCAAGCTTTTTACCGTTTACATAAATAGTTGCATTCATGTAAACGCCGCCGAAGTCGATACTGATTCTCTTACCTTTCAGGCTCTCGTCTACAGTAAAGTTTTTTCTGTACCATCCTGTACCGCCCGGAAGATATCCGCTTTCCGCCTCCATCTTCTGTGAATATTTCTGGTCGATACTGTAATCATGCGGCAGGTTCACCTGATCCCATGAGGAGTCGTCAAATGCCGGAGTCTGCGCTCCGCTTGCGTCTCCTAAATAGAACTTCCAGTTATCGTTGAAGTTCTGCGTTCTGACCGTTCCGCTGTATTTGTTAAGGAACACCTGCTCCGGCGCTGTGTTTGTCTGCGTCGAAGTTCCCCCTTCCAGTTGAACGATCTCACCCTGTGCGTAGGCTGTTGCCGGCAACACCATGCTTCCTGCCAAAGCTGTAGCAAGAACTGCCGAACCTGCTTTCTTCCACTTGAGATTTTTCATAAACTTTTTCGCCCCTATAGTTCCGGAGCACTCCTTCGTTCTGAATTTTCACGCATATTCCATGAAACGAAATAAAGAAAAACGACCTTTTTCTCCATGTTACTATGCGTAATATATAAATTATACAAAACTTTGTTTATTTTGTATAGATTACCGTAACATTTTTGTAAGGTCGTTTTTGCTTTTTGGCATTTTTACTATTTTTATCTTGCCGCTTCACATATTAAAGGATATTTTTTGTGCAGATTTTCATAGTTCTTCCAATAACATCATCAGTTCATCTAATGTCTCTGTCTCATTTACTCTGCGCCGGAGATCTGCCGCTCCTGTCAGTCCTTTCGTGTACCAGGCTACATGTTTGCGCATCTCCCGCATTCCCGCAAATTCTCCGCGATACTGAATCTGAAGCTTTGAATGCCTGAGGATCATATTCCGTATTGCCTCTTTATCAGGTCTGGGCGGAGTTACTCCGTTTTTTTCCTTGCCGATCATTTCCGAAAAGATCCACGGGTTTCCCTGTGCGCCTCTTGCGATCATAATTCCGTCGCATCCTGTCGTTTGAACAAGTTCTTCTGCTTTTTCCGGTGTAGTGACATCGCCGTTTCCGATTACAGGAATGGAAACCGCCTCTTTCACCTGCCTGATAATGTCCCAGTCCGCCTCTCCGCTATAATACTGCTCTCTCGTCCTTCCGTGAACCGCAACCGCCGACGCTCCCGCTTCTTCCGCCGCTCTTGCGACTTCGACTGCATTTACATGCGCATCGTCGAACCCTTTTCGGATTTTTACCGTAACGGGCTTCTCTATTGCTTTAACGATCGCGTTTACAATCTCATAAACAAGAGAGGGGTTTTTCATCAAAGCAGACCCCTCCCCGTTTTTTACAACTTTCGGTACCGGACACCCCATATTGATATCGAGAATCGCAAAAGGACGTTCTTCAATTCTTTTCGCCATCTCGCTCATAATCTTCGGATCAGAACCAAACAACTGCAAAGATACCGGCTGCTCTTCTGGATGTATTTCCATGAGTTTCTCTGTATTTTTATTTTGATACAAAATTGCTTTTGCACTAACCATTTCCATCCCTAAAAGACCCGCTCCCTGTTCCTTGCACAGCAAACGAAAAGGCAGGTCTGTCACCCCTGCCATAGGTCCTAATAGGTATCGGTTTTCCAATTCTACATTTCCTATTTTCAGCTTCTTCATCTTTTTTTCTGCACTTTCTCATGAATCATTCGCAAGCCGTTCAGTGTAAGCTGTGGATCATACAGATCTATGCATTCTGTTTCATCGGCGATAATTTTACCCAGCCCGCCTGTGGCAATCACATAGGCATTTTTATATCCCGACTCTTCTTTCATTTTTTTTACTATATATTCCGTCTGTCCGATCGCTCCGTATACAAGTCCTGCCTGCATTCCGCTAATCGTCTCCGATGCAAGCACGGATTCCGGTCTTCGGATCTGAATCGCCGGAAGCATCGCCGCTCCGTCCCACAGAGAACGTCCTGCCGTTTCAATGCCCGGGGCGATCACACATGCTTCAAGCGTACATTCAGGACCTATCAAATCATACGTCGTAGCCGTTCCGAAATCAACCACGATCGCAGGTCCTCCTGCAATAGCATACCCCGCTGCCGCATTGACGATTCTGTCCGGTCCTGTCCGCGTCGGATTTTCAGTCACAACACGAACTCCTGTATCTGTCTGAGAAGATACGATCATCGGTTCCGTTCCTAAATATTTGATAATACCGCTTGTAAAAGAGTGCATAATGTCGGGGACAACCGACGCAACGATCACCGAATCGATCTGCTTTGAGTCGATTCCTCTGTGCTCCAGTATTCCGCATATGGTGAATCCGTATTCGTCTGATGTCCTCGCCCGTTTTGTCGTCATACGGAACATACCGAGCAGGAACTCTTCCTCGAACACACCCATTGTAATATTTGTATTTCCTATATCAATCGTAAGAAGCATTGTCTTCTTCCTCCCGCTGTACCGAATCTTTTCATCGGTATTTTCCAAAAATATATTCAATATATATTTTCGATTTTATCTGATCGGCCGATCAACATTCTGCCGTCAATATTTCATAACTTTGTTCAAAGCTCTCTCCCGGCTTCACTTTATTGATATATGGTTTTTCCGAAAGTTCTTTGTCAAAGCCGACATCGTCGCACCGTCCCATCCACGGTTCAAGACAGACGAAAGGAGCGTCTTTCACAGACCAAATGCCGAAATTCGGAAATCCTTTACATTTCATGCCTACATATGGTTCTCCACCTTTGTGACAGAGCCATACTTCGTCAAACTGACCGCCGTCAAAAATCAGTGCGTCGTGTTCAAACATTTCCTCATTCAAAGCGCAGAATCCATCTTCCAGCTCCAGCTTGTACACTGTGCCGGGATCGGCTACACATTCGGAGAGATCTACCAGAATATATTCAAGTGCCTTTTTATCCGGAAATCTCAACTTATAATCCGTCTTTTTCTCATCCGCTTTTTGAAAACGGAAAGCCGGATGCCCACCGATCGTAAAATACATATCGTCGTCTCCGGTATTGTGCACTTCCCATTTCACGATCAGGCTGTTTTCTTTGAGAATATATGTAACGATCAGTTCAAAATCAAAGGGATATACTTCTTTTGTTTCTTCCCCTGATGAGAACAAAAACGCTGCCTTATCGGGCTTTGTACAGATGCATTTAAAATCGTTATCCCTTGCGAATCCGTGTCCTGACGTCGGATAAGATATTCCGTTAATCTTTACTTTATTTTTATAGGTTTTTCCTACGTTCGGGAAAAGGATCGGGGAATGTCTTTTCCAATACGTGGGATTTCCCTCCCACAGAAGTTCCGTCTCTTTCTTTTTATCATATATACGGGTAACCTCAGCCCCATGCTCTGAAATCTCAATACAGAGCCGTTCGTTTTCCATTTTCATTGCCTCTGTCTCCTTTTCCCTGAATACTTTCTTTTGCTTTTACACTGCCCGATCCACATCCGGTTCAGGCAGCGCATGTCCTGCCTTCACATATCTCATTTACCGGCATCCGGCACAGATCTTATTTACTGCTGTCTTCCTTGTTATTTGAATTACTGTCGGCATCACTGTCTGAATTTTCTACCTGAACACAATTATCCACAAGGTAATCAAGCACAGCGTCTCTTAAAATCGCAGCTTTCAGCACATCTTCTCCAACCTGTTCTACATAAGCATCCACATCGGCTCCCGCCTGCTCTGCATATTCTTTGAATTTTTCTTTTGTATTCTTTTTCTGACGGCTCAAGTTTCTGCTTTTCCGCGATCAGTTTAATTGCCTCGTCAAACGCCGCTGTCTGCTGTGCGCTTTCTTTTACTTTTGAATTAAACTCATCTTCTGTCATCTGCAGATATGTCGTGATGAACTCAGACAATTCAATTCCGTATAATCCTGCCATCTGTGTATAGTAATCTGTCATCTGCTTTTTCTGTTCTTCCACAGCGTCTTTCGGATATTTTTTCACATCGATCTCTTCGAGAAGCGCTTCCTGGATCTCTGATTTTAATGTTGTCTCATTTGCTGTCTCCGCGCTGCTTTCAATCTGTTTACGGACTTCTTTGCGGTATTCGTCCGCTGTTTTTGCCGTCTTGCTGTTGCTTGCCACCCACTCGTCTGTCAATTCCGGAATGTTTTGTTTGTAAATTTCATTCAATACGATGTGGAAACGTGCAACTTTTCCTGCCACATCTGTTCCCGGATAAGAATCCGAAAACTTCACTTCTATATCGAATTCTTCTCCTGTACTGTGTCCGATGATCTGATCTTCAAATCCGGCATAACCGCCCTCTGCTCCGATAAAGCTTCCGCTTCCGAGCTCCAGATCGGATCCCGTCGCTGTTCCCCCTTCAAATGCCACATCATCGATATATCCTGTATAGTCAATGTTTACCCAATCGCCTTTTTCCGCCGCACGATCTTTGATCGGCTCTTTTTCTGCCGCCGCATTTAAGTTTGCCTGAACAGACTGCTCAACCTGCTCATCTGTCACTTCAACCTTTTCTACCTGTGCAACTTCAAGACCTTTATACTGCTTTACCGTTACATAGTCGTTTGACAATGTTTTACTTCCGCATCCTACAACGGAAAGAGCCACCATTGCCGCAAGCATCATTGATACAATTCTTTTTTTCATAATAATCTCCTTTTTTGTCCGCGTTTTATACGCGTCTTTTATTTATATTTATTTTTACTGCATGCATATTTGCCGTACGTTTTTTTGATTTTCACGTACGAGTTCCATCTATATACGCCTGATCTTTCCTTTATCATCCTTTTACAAAAGCGGGGAAAGCAAGCGCGAAAACTGTTCTTTCGCTTTTATGACAAGTCCTCTTTCATCATATACTTTCCTTGTCACCTGCGTACACAGCGTCATATCGTTTTCAAACGCACGTTCCAATCTTTGTACTGTACGCTCGCTGTAAATCACTGCGTTCACCTCAAAATTCAACCCAAAACTCCGAAAGTCCATATTTGCCGTTCCGACACATGCGACCATGCCGTCGATACTCAATGTCTTAGCGTGAAGAAATCCGTTGTTGTACACATAGCATTTTGCTCCGGCGGCAACCATCTCTCCGATATAAGAGTAAGTCGCCCAGTAAACAAACGGATGATCCGGCTTGCACGGTATCATGATCCGCACATCAACGCCTGATTTTGCGGCGATTTTCAAAGCGTCCAAGATCGAATCGTCCGGTATAAAGTACGGCGTCTGGATATAGACATGATCCTGTGCCCTATGAATAAGTCGTAAGTAATTGTCGTGGATCATCTTCGTTTTCGAGTCCGGTCCGCTTGATATGATCTGCACCGGATCTCTTCCGTTTCTCGTATATTGCGGAATTTCAAACAATGAATCTTCTAAAAACAAGTTTTCTTTCGCCGCATAATTCCAATCGAGAACAAACCGGACTGCCAGCGACGTTACCGCCGCGCCTTCGATACACAGATGGGTATCCCGCCAATAACCGAATTTCTTATCCCGTCCGAGATACTCTCTTCCGACGTTAAATCCTCCTACAAAACCGACTCTTCCGTCAATAACAACGATTTTTCTGTGATTCCGGTAATTCACACGAAGCTGCAGCTGCCCAAGCAGCGCCGGGAAGAATTCCGCAACTTGAATTCCTTCTTTTTCGAGGCGCTCCCAGTCACGGTTTTTCATCGTTCTGCATCCCATACTGTCAAAAAGGACACGAACTTCCACGCCTTCTCTCGCTTTTTGAATAAGTACCTTCTCTACTTCCTGCCACAATTCATCGTTGCGGATAATGTAATACTGCATGTGGATATATCTCTTCGCCTGCTTCATCTCTTCTATAAGCGCACGGAACTTCTCTTTTCCGTCCGTATAAACGCGAATATCGTTATTATCTGTCAGAACCGCTTCCCCGGCTTCCAGATTATAAAGAATCAGATCTTTAAACCTTGACATCTCCGGATTCGCCATGCGAAGCCGTTTATAATAAATCGTCTCCTCCTGCCGCCGGACTGCATATTTTAGTTCACCTTCGATCTCTTTTGCTTTAAACATCCTGCTCTTGTGGAAATCCTGTCCGATGATCAAATACATAACAAATCCGAGGATCGGTATAAAATAAAGCAAAAGCAGCCATGTCCAAACAGTCTGCGGGGATCTGCGCTGAAAAAAGACGATGACCAGCGCAAGGAAAATATTGATCAGAACAATATTATCCATAATAAAATTATAGACACTCACCGCTGCGTTCCAAATCATTTCTGCCATAAATAATATAACTCCTTTTTATGTACTTTCATGTACTATAACAGTATACTCGTTCACCTACTCAAAAGTAAACCCCTTTTTACTTGCACTACACAAAAAACAATGTTACAATGATATTTGCGTAAATGCGGAAAATAACATTATACAGTAGGATTTAGGAGGAGTTGTCATGAGTACATTCACCATTGTGATGATCGTCATTCTCGTGATATTGATCGGGGTGCTCGTCGGTCTTTACATTTTCGGAAAGAAGGCCGAGAAAAAACAGGCGGAACAGCAGGAGCAGATGGCAGCGGCGGCACAAGTTGTCAGCATGCTCATCATCGATAAAAAGAAACTAAGATTAAAAGAAGCGGGACTTCCGCAGATGGTCGTAGACAATACGCCGAAGTATCTTCGCCGTACAAAAGTTCCGGTCGTAAAAGCAAAGATCGGCGCAAAGATCATGACTCTTATGTGCGAGAACAAAGTGTTTGAAGTTCTTCCGGTGAAAAAAGAAGTCAAAGCGGTTGTAAGCGGACTCTACATAACAGAGATCAAAAGCGTACGCGGCGGTTCTATCGAACAGCCTGAAAAGAAAAAAGGATTTTTCAAAAAATAATTAAAAAGCAAAAAAACAGACGTCACGAAGGAATATTCCTTTTCTGCTGCGTCTGTTTTTTGTTATTTTTCTTTCCTACCGGATATCCAGCTGCATGGAGACCCCTTTACTGTTTCGCGGCACAATGCTCATATTAATGCGACAGTCTGCCATAGGTTCGTGATTTACATCTAATTCATAAGCGACTTTAACGCCGATCTGATCTTCGTCTACGCTGATCTCCATATTTTTTGTATTTACGCCTACCAGCATCTGACCATAAGGTGTCTTATAATATGTCAGATTTTTTTTATTTTTTTCAAATACCATATGAGAGGAAGTAACTCCGCTTTTCATAATTTCAAGACAGTCCGTTCCCGTGATCTTGATCTTATTTTTAATCGTGCCTGCCATTCCTTCAAGAACTTCATCATAGAGAATATAATGTTTTCCATTCCGGCAGTAATAATTTGCCGGAGTCACAACTTCAATCCCATCTTCTCCGACTTCATATCCCCTTGCAGGATCGTCCATAATATCGATATGTTTCCCCGAAATGCTGACTAATACATCTTTTGTCATCAATCTAATACTCCTCAATATTCACTACATTCGTTGTCGGCACGTCAAACGGCATTACTGTATTTGCGAATCTGCGGAATTTTTCCGCCGCATCACTTACATAAAAGGAGTATACACTGTGCTGTGCATCTGTCCCGTCATTTGCCATTTCTTTTTCATACAAAAGCTTTTTCAGATCCATAGCCGTTTCATATGCCGGATTCACAATCTTGATCTCCTCTCCGAGATAATCGCGGATCTTAGATCTAAGAAGAGGGTAGTGGGTGCACCCCAAAATCATAGCGTCAATCTGTGTGTGCCGCATTGACTCCAAATAATATTCGATCACTTCTTCTGTAACAACATGTTCCTTAAACCCTTCTTCCACCAGCGGAACAAACAGCGGACATGCCTTTTCGATCACTTCAATATCCGGAGCCATGCTTTGGATGACTTTCGTGTACATTCCGCTCTGTACAGTCGCATCCGTTCCTATAACTCCGACTTTCTGATTCCGGGTTGTCTCTACAGCCGCTCTTGCGCCCGGGATCACAACACCCATGATAGGGATATCAAATTCATCTCTCACGGCATCCAGCGCCAAAGCGCTCGCCGTATTACAGGCAATAACGATCGCTTTTACCTGCTTTGTTTTCAAAAAGCGTATAATCTGCTCTGAAAAACGGATGATTGTATTCTGCGACTTACTTCCGTACGGAACTCTTGCCGTGTCTCCAAAGTATACGATATTTTCATTCGGAAGCTGCCGGGAAATCTCCCTCGCAACCGTAAGTCCGCCCACTCCGGAATCAAAAACTCCGACAGGCGCGGTCTTTTTGCAGTCCATTTGCATGATTCCCTCCATCGTGCAAACAGCCGGTATAAATTTATACCGGCATGTTTTTAGAAATATATGTCTGTTTTTTCTTACAGTGCAAGTGTTTTTGCCACTTCGTACTGATACTCGGATACTGTTTTTTTCATAGCCAGAGCTTCTTCGATATCATAGTCTACATACTCGCCGTTCTTATATCCTACTACACGGTTTGTTTTTCCCTGACAAAGAAGATCAACTGCCATAGATCCCATGATCGAAGCATATACTCTGTCTTTACATGTCGGGCTTCCTCCACGCTGCATATGTCCGAGAATAGTCGCTCTCGTCTCAATACCCGTCGCCGCCTCGATTCTCTTTGCCATGTTGATCGAATCGCCGATACCTTCCGCATTGATGATAATGTAATTTTTCTTACCGCGTTTTTTATTTTTCAAAATATCATCAATGATCTCCTGCTCGTCAAAGTCATGCTCTTCCGGCATAAGGATACGTTCTGCTCCATTGGCAATACCGCACCACAAAGCAAGATATCCCGCGTCACGCCCCATAACTTCGATGATGCTGCATCTTTCATGAGACGTCGAAGTATCACGTACTTTATCGATCGCTTCCATCGCCGTATTTACAGCAGTATCAAATCCGATCGTGTAATCTGTGCAGGCAATATCAAGATCGATCGTTCCCGGAATGCCGATCGTATTTACGCCGAGGTTCGCAAGTTTCTGAGCTCCGGCAAAAGAACCGTCTCCTCCGATAACTACAAGTCCGTCGATACCGTATTTTTTACAGATTGCAGCCGCTTTCTGCTGTCCTTCTTCCGTACGCATAGATTTACAACGCGCCGTCTGAAGGAACGTACCTCCGCGCTGGATCTTCTCAGACACATCGCGCGCTGAAAGATCAATGATCTCCTCCTTCAAAAGTCCGTGAAATCCTCTTCTGATACCACGCACTTTCAGTCCTCTTGAAAGCGCCGTTCTTACGACTGCACGAATAGCCGCGTTCATACCCGGCGCATCACCGCCGCTTGTAAGAACTCCGATTGTACGGATCTGATCTTCAATCTCCTCTAAGTACTTTTCTTTTTGATTCTCTGCCATGATTTTTCCACCTTTCTGCAAAGTGTCGCTATTAATAATATTTATTCATTGTAATTTTTTTAACAATAGTCGAAAATTATTCTACATTATTTAGAAGTGGTTTTCAATAGCTTTTTCAACCACTTTTACCCGACTTTCACCGAAATGGTTCATTAACCTGCTTAAAACCTGCTCATTGATCTGAATATTCCGGTTTTTCGGCAGTCGTTTCACTGCCCGTTCTTTTGCGCAATATATAATAACCTCGTCTTCGCCTTCCGAATCTGCCAGGTATCCGTAAACGATCTGTTCTTCATCAAGAAACGTCTCTTTATCCGGAAATTGAATCCACAATTCTCGTTTTGTCCTCTCAAAGGGGATCACTTTCTCACAGATCAGCTTACTTGCCTTCTCGTCTTCTTCCGAAACCCTTCCGCTGATAAACACTTTCTCGTTTATTTCAAGCCATTGACGATTTTTCTCGTAATCTCTCGGAAAAATAACAACTTCCACAGTGCCGAGCAAATCTTCCAGCGTAAGGAACGCCATCACCTGATTCGTCTTTGTGTACTTGACCGTCTTGTCAACGATCATCCCTCCGACAACCGACTTTTCTCCGTCATGCACCTTCGTTCTATTCAGCTCCTCGTCAAACTGAAAATCTGCCGTTGTAGCCGAAATCATCCGCCGCCATCTCTCCTCGTGCTCCTCAAGCGGATGACCGCTTATATAAACGCCGAGCACCTCTTTTTCAAACGCAAGCTTATTTTCTTTTGAATACTCGCCTACATCAGGCATTCTGATCTGAAAATCCGCCTTTTCTTCTTCTCCCACAAGATCAAACAAACTCATTTGACCGGACATGGAATATTTTTTCTCCTGATTCACATGATCCATGATCTGAATATAAATACTCATGAATTGTTTTCGGGTTCCGCCTAAAGTATCCAACGCCCCTGCTTTGATCAGATTTTCAATAGTTCTCTTGTTCAGTCCTTCTTTCGATGAAACACGGGTAATAAAATCTTCAAGATTTTTATATGGACCAAATGTCCTGCGTTCTTCGAGCATCGCCCTAACAACCGGTCTCCCGACACTTTTGATCGCAGACAGCCCGTATCTTATATTCCCTTCGTCAACCGAAAAATCCGCTTCTCCGTTATTAATGTCAGGAGGAAGGATCTGAATGCCCATCTGCCGGCTTGCATAAATATATTCAGCTACTTTCGACGGATTGTCTATCACCGATGTCATAAGAGCCGCCATATATTCAACAGGATAATAATATTTCAGCCACGCAGTCTGATATGCCACAACCGCATATGCGGCCGCATGCGACTTATTAAACGCATAGTTTGCAAAGTCAAGCATCTCATCATAAATCTTATTCGCAACCTGCTCGTCAATTCCGTTTTTTACACATCCCGGAATACCGGAAGCCTCGTCACCGTACAGGAAAATCTGCCGTTCCCGTTTCATCTCTTCGCCTTTTTTCTTTGACATGGCGCGCCTCAAAAGATCGCTTCTTCCGAGGGAATATCCCGCAAGGTCGCGAACGATCTGCATGACCTGTTCCTGATAAACGATACAGCCGTATGTCGAATTCAGGATCGGCTCTAACTGCGGGCAGTCATATGAAATTGAAGAGGCGTCGTTTTTCCCTTTGATGTACTGCGGAATAAAATCCATCGGACCGGGGCGATATAGAGAGATTCCGGCGATCATATCTTCCAGACTGTTCGGTTTCAGCTCTTTCATAAAGCTTTTCATTCCCGCGCTTTCCAACTGGAAGATGCCGTCTGTTTTTCCGGTCCCGATATATTCAAGCACTTTTTTATCATCATAATCCAGCGTGTCCATATTTACCGAAGGATCTTTTTTTCTCGCCATAAGAACCGCATTTTGTATAACCGTCAACGTACGAAGTCCCAGAAAATCCATTTTCAAAAGTCCGAGCTGTTCCAGTGTCGTCATCGTAAACTGGGTCGTCACCGAGCCGTCCGCCGCTCTCGACAACGGCACATATTCGTCAACAGACTTCTGACTGATCACGACTCCGGCCGCATGCATAGAACTATGTCTCGGAAGTCCTTCCAGTCTTTTCGCCATCTCGATAAGATATTTTACTTCCTCATCATCTTCACACATCTTGCGCAGTTCAGGATTTACCTTCAACGCTTTTTCAATCGTCATCTTCGGCTCCTGCGGTATCATCTTCGCAATCGAATCGACAAAAGCATACGGCATATCCATCACACGCCCCACATCTCGAATCACACCTCTTGCCGCCAGCGTTCCGAATGTCACGATCTGAACCACTCTGTCTTTTCCGTATTTTCCCACAACATAATCGATCACTTCCTGTCTGCGTTCATAACAAAAGTCAACGTCGATATCGGGCATAGAAACACGTTCGGGATTTAAAAAACGCTCGAACAAAAGCTGATATCTGATCGGGTCGATCGTCGTAATTCCCAGGCAGTAGGAAACAATACTTCCCGCTGCAGACCCCCGGCCCGGTCCGACTGCGATCCCATGATCTTTCGCATATTTTATAAAATCCCACACGATCAGGAAATAGTCTACATACCCCATATTTTTGATCGTGCCCAATTCATAATCAAGCCGTTCCCGAAGTTCATCCGCCCGTTCTGCATAGCGTTTCTCAAGTCCTTCGTAACACAGTTTCCGTAAGTATTCCCACGATGTATATCCGTCCGGGACGTCATATTTGGGAAGCTTTGTTACCCCGAACTCAATCTCCACTAAACAGCGGTCCGCAATCTTCTGCGTATTTTCAAGCGCCTGAAGCGCATACGGAAAAAGACTTTTCATCTCTTCTTCAGACTTGATGTAATACTGTCCGCCTTCATATCTCATCCTGTTCTCATCCGCCAGCCTTTTCCCTGTCTGGATACACAAAAGGATATCATGCGCTTTTTCGTCTTTCGCATAAGTATAATGCACATCATTCGTCGCCACAAGTTCGATCCCAGTTTCCCGGGACATTTTCAAAAGCTGTTGATTTACAAGACCCTGATCAGGCAGACCGTGATCCTGCAGTTCTAAATAAAAATGATCTTTTCCAAAGATATCTCTGTACTCCAACGCAGCTTTCTTCGCTTCGTCATATAAGCCTTTCATCAGATATCTCGACACCTCGCCTGCCAGGCAGGCGCTCAGCGCGATAATGCCGCTGTGATATTTTCTGAGAAGTTCTTTATCTACACGGGGTTTGTAATAGTATCCCTCGACAAAGCCTTTTGATACGATTTTCATAAGATTGGCATAACCTTCGTTATTTTCCGCAAGAAGTACAAGGTGATAATACCTGTCTTCTCCTCCGGTCACTTCTCTGTCAAAACGGGAATTCGGCGCGACATAAACTTCACACCCCAAGATCGGATTAATTCCCTGACTTTTCGCCTCTCTGTAAAAATCAATCACTCCGTACATTACTCCGTGATCGGTGATCGCCGCACTGTTCATCCCAAGCTCTTTCACTCTTGCAACATATTCTTTTATCTTGTTAGAACCATCCAGAAGACTGTATTCTGTATGGACATGCAAATGTGCAAAACTCATCTTTCACCTCGTAAGCCGACCCGCAAAAGGTCTATCTGTTCTTGTTTACCGCAAAAATCTTTCCCACCTCGTTGTCGATCTGTATCTTTCCTTGTTTCAGAAGTCTTCCGACCGCACGTTTAAACGCCGCTTTACTCATCCCCATCTCCGACTTAATCCTCTCCGGATCCGCCTTATCTGTAAACGGAAGCATGCCGCCATTCTTTTCAATACGTCCAAACACCTTATCCGCATCCGCATCCATCTGTTCCGGTATCTTCCCGCGTATGCTCAGATCAAGCTTTCCGTCCGGCTTCACAGCCGTCACCCTCGCTTCAATGCGCTGACCGATATACATCTTCCCGTAAACTTCCCGCTTCGGGATCATCGCCGAATACTGATCGTCCACAGCGACAAACACGCCGAAATCCCGACTTAATTCATACACTGTTCCGCTGACCATATCGTCTTTTTTGTACGGTGAATCAGTACGAAGAAGCTGATACACTTTCATCGTCGCACACAGTCTGCCGCTCTTATCTATATAAAGACTAACGAGACATCGATCGCCTTTTTCTACTCTTTCCGTCTGTTCTTTGAACGGAAGCAGAAGTTCTTTTTCCAATCCCCAATCCAAAAATGCTCCGATCCTTCCAACATCCGTCACTTCAAGCACAGCCGTCTTTCCGATCGTAAGCTTCGGTTCATTCGTAGTTGCTATCATACGATCTGATGAATCTTTATATAAAAACACCTCTATCGGATCTCCGACTTCTATCCCTTGCGGCACCTGCTTTTTAGGCAGAAGCACCCTCTCTTCGTCGTTGCCCAGATATACGCCGAAATCAACGATCTTCACAACAGTCAGAACTTGTTTTTCTCCCAGTTTCATACATTTTCTCCTTTATTGTTCTGAAACAAAACTTTCTATTTATTGTATCACACCCGGATCGATTGTTCCATACTCTCCGTCAAATCCGGAGTTCCATTTTATCTTCCCTTTCCGAAGTTTGTCAACCAGACATCCCGTCTGTTCCCCTGCCGTCCGGCTGATCTGTTCTACAGGTATCTTTCGCAGCACTTCAAATTCAGGACCAAGCTGCACAAGAAGCCGCATATACTCTCGTTCTGTACGTTTCCCTTTCACAGCAAATCCATTTGCCATGGCAATCACTTCCTTAAGCGGGATCAGACTCTCAAACGGTTCTTTCCCCGCCGCAGACTTCGCCTCCTCTTCCGATCTGTCTGCCATCTCCTCGATTCTGTGAGCCACTCCTACCGTCACCGCGCGCCCGCATACAGGACATACTCCTCCATGTGCTTTCGTCTCCGCAGGAGTAAAACAAACTCCGCATTTTCGATGTCCATCCAAATGATACTTTCCTTCCTGAGGGAAAAATTCAATCGTTCCGCACAAACCGTTTCCCGTCCGAATCGCCTCTGCAATGCCTCTGTAAGAAAGTTCCACATCAAAAAGAGTCGCTTCCCGACCTAAATTTCCCGGAGAATGAGCGTCCGAATTAGAAATAAGCCGATAATCATCCAATACAGATACTCTTCGGTTCATCAACGGATCTGACGAAAGTCCCGTCTCCATAGCATATACATAGGAAGTCATATCGCCGAAACACTCATCGGGCGTTTCAAATCCCGAAAACTCTCCGAATACCGAAAAATGCGGCGTCCATATATGAGCCGGAATATAAATCGAATTCCCACACTCGTCAAGCGCCAGTTCAAGAAGGTCCCGACAGTCAAGCCGAAGTGTCGGCCGACCGTCCGAACAGATATTTCCAATCTGTGAAAGACGATCCGCGATCCGCTCTGCCGCCTCAAAATCCGGAAGGAGAAGTAGACTGTGCACCTTCCGGGAACGTCCTTCTTTTTTATACACCGAACTGATTTCCCCACTTATAATAAAACGCGGAATCATCTCTTTTTGTCCACGCCCGTATGCGTCGATTTTTTTCCCGTCCGCTTCATCATAAAGTCTGTATTCTTCTTTCAATATATATAATCCATCTTCCGCAGGAGCCAGCTTTTCTTTTAACTCCGCCCGCCATGCCGGATGTGTAAAATCACCTGTCCCAACAATATGAATTCCTTTTCTCCTTGCCCATAAATCAAGATATTCCAGCGTACATGTCTTGCTCGTCGCATAAGAATAGCGGGAATGGATATGAAAATCTGCAATATACATTTTATCTCCCCGATCTGATTTTGCGGTATTTTCCGCATTTTAGGTAAATAGTTCAGCCATACAGCGTCCGTCTATGAGTAAAACAGTGGCATCAGCCATGATAAGCACACAGTGCGGTTTTACGAATAGCGCGGGCTGAACTGTTACCATTTTAATTCATTTATTTTATAATCCCTTCCGCATTTGATGCCATTGTTCTCCGCCCCAAGATGAATCCGATATCCCTTCATCTTCAAAGCCCATCTTTTTGTACATCTCGACTTTTGCGTCAAGACATGTCAGGATCAACGCACATCTCCCCTGCTGCCTTTGTATCCCGGAATACCGCCGCATCAGTTCTGATGCCACTCCGATTCCCCGGTACTTCGGCAAAACTGCAAGACCGAGTATCATCACGTTATCACCTGTCGGATCATGCAAGTCTGCATTCCTGAAAAATTCATCTTTCAAACAATCCCCGTCCGTTGCCAGACCATTCAAAAAACCTGCCACTTCACCGCTTTTTCTGTCAACCGCCACAAAAAACAATTCCCGAATCTTAAGAGCCCGCTGCTTCATCATCTCTTCGGTACACGCCTCGTTAGGAGGGAAACATACTCTTTCGACAGACGCAGCCTGCACAGCTTCCTCAGAGAATATAGTTCGGAACTCGAATCTTTCTTCAAGCTTTATTTTTTCATTTATTATAATACTTTGCTCAAAATCTCTCATGTCATACACTCCTGCACTCTCTGCCGTCATATAACACAGCAGCAGATCTTCTTTTTAAATTGTAGTATACTGTCTGAGGAAATTCAAGGAAAAGAACTCTCTTCCTCCGTTCCTGTTTGCTTATTTACACCAAACATATTAAACTATACTCAAACCTGCCACTACATAATTACCGGAAGCACTAAACGACACATTTCAGTATTGTGAAAAGCCACCGTTCCAGCAAACAGCTCCTAATACCACTGTTCCACCTGACAGTCTGCCCACACCTTATAATGATCCGCTCCTTATAATAATGAGAAACAAGAGGAAACAATGATATACGAAATAAAAGACACAAACAAAATTTCACCTTTATTTGGACACTGGGAAGAAACCCTTATCTGGTCATGCCTGCAGGGAATCATGGGGAAAATATATGCAAACGACCTCACCGCCCCTACTGCGGCTATGGCCGTGATCGGGGATTTCACCTTTTTCGCAGGCGAACCATGCCCGGAACTGATCGCTTATAGACCGCCCCACTGTACTCAAAACTTTATGATCGCCGTTCCTCAAAATAAACTTTGGGAAAACATGCTCACTCAATTTTACGGTAAAAAAGCAAAAATAATTTCTCGCTACGCAACAAAAAAGGAACCTCCTATTTTCAATAAACATCATTTAGAAAAAATCGTCGCTTCCCTGCCAAAACAATATACACTTTCCATGATCGACTCGCACTTTTACAAATTATGCAAATCAGAAGCATGGAGCAAAGATCTCGTATCACAATTTTCAACTTACGAAAAATACCGCCGTCTCGGAATAGGCGTTGTAATATCCAAAGACGGGCTGATCATATCCGGTGCTTCATCCTACTCCAGATATCAAAACGGCATCGAAATCGAAATTGACACACGAAAAGAATACCGGAGAAACGGCTTTGCCTGCATATGCGCCGCAAAACTGATCTTAGAATGCTTAAAGCGGAACTTATATCCCAGTTGGGATGCACATAACAAAGCATCCGCCGCACTGGCAGAAAAATTAGGGTATCATTACAGTCACGCTTATACGGCGTTGGAAATATGGGATTATTAAGATTATTGTAGATTCGGTTTCTAATCCTGCCGGCGACGTGGAGAAAAGAGCAATGGATAATATCTAAAATTCCTGTTTGAACATCGTTCAAATGAACGTATGTCGGATGAAGAATTTCAAAATTATTGTCATTTGATTGTCACTAGACATAGAGAGCCAAGAAAGCCCGCAAAATAGGCATTTCTTGGCTCTAATATATTATTCGAATTCAATCGTCGCCGGGGGCTTCGGGCTCATATCATAGCACACGCGGTTTACGTTCTCGACCTCTGCCAGGATTCTGTTAGTGATTCTGTCGAGAATCTCCCAGTCTACGTGCTCGATGCTGGCTGTCATCGCGTCGATGGTATTGATTGCACGGATGATTACCATGTACTCAAAGCATCTTGCATGATTCTTCATTCCCACAGACTTGAAATCGGGTACTACCGTAAAATACTGCCATACTTTCTTGTCCAGTCCTGCCTTTGCGAACTCCTCGCGCAGGATAGCATCTGACTCACGGACAGCTTCCAGGCGATCTCTTGTGATAGCGCCGAGGCAGCGAACACCAAGTCCCGGACCCGGGAACGGCTGACGGTAAACCATTTCAGCAGGCAGGCCAAGCTCAATACCGCAGGCACGAACTTCGTCCTTGAAGAGCTGCTTTAACGGCTCTACCAATTCAAACTGCAAATCTTCCGGAAGTCCTCCCACATTGTGGTGAGATTTTACCATCTTTGCAGTCTTGGTTCCGCTCTCGATAATGTCCGGATAAATCGTTCCCTGTCCAAGGAAATCGATTCCTTCCAGTTTTCTCGCTTCTTCCTCGAAAACACGGATAAATTCTCCGCCGATAATCTTTCTCTTCTCTTCCGGATCAGATACATTTTCCAGCTTTCCAAGGAAACGCTCTGTAGCGTCTACATAAATCAGATTTGCATGAAGCTGGTTGCGGAATACCTCTACAACGCTTTCAGATTCATTTTTCCGCATCAGACCATGATTTACATGTACGCAGACGAGCTGCTGTCCTATCGCCTTAATCAGCATCGCTGCAACTACGGAAGAATCTACGCCGCCTGACAGCGCCAAAAGAACCTTTCTGTCTCCTACCTGTCTGCGGATCAGCTCTACCTGATCTTCAATAAAGTTCTTCATGTTCCAGTTTGCTTCTGCCTTACATTCATCAAATACGAACTTTTTCAACGTCTCCTGATCCGGCAGGCTGTCAAAACGAACGTCGCATCTGGATGCAGGATAGTCTACGGAAATTACCGGATAGCCCCATGTATAAAGCTCTGGTCTTACTTCCACTTCTTTTCCATCTACCACACGGTTTTCTCCGCCATTTAAAATAATTCCTTTTACATTGTCAAGAGCCTTTATTTCTTCCTCTGTAATATCATGAGGATGAATCTCGCTGTATACGCCAAGTTCACGAATCTCCCGGGCGAGTACCGTATTCTCTGTACTTCCCAGATCCAAAATAACAATCATATCCTGCTTCATTTGTCTCTCCTTTTAACTGGTCAGATTATTTCCAACATTTTTATTTTACTGATTTTCCTTTAGTTTCGCAAGCAATATTTCAAATATTCTCTATCATCCACTGCGGACGCTGTCACAGCTCTTTTTTATCGCCTGCTGCATCGCCCTTGCCGCCAGTGTTCCGGCTACATTTACATCGCTTTCTACCTCTCCCACACTGCAGGCATAGATGCTGTCTCCGTCAGCCATAGTTCCAACCGGATTGATGCATCTCGCATACGCATTTCTTGCCATAGAAGCAATTTTATTCAGCTTTGCCTTATCAAAACGTGCATTGCACACGATGCAGCCGATCGTCGTATTTGTATGAAATAAATCCTGAGGCGTCGTCATCATTTCTACAAACGCCTCTTCCAAATCCACAAATTTCGTTCTTTCCGCATCCATAAGGCCTGCTATCTTTTGTCCGTTCTCCGGATCAAAAACATCTCCGAATGCATTAACGACTACGACAGCCGCTATTTTCAGCTCCCCTGCCTGAAGCGCATAGATACCCAGACCGGACTTTGTCGCCCGTTCCATTCCAAACAGCTTTCCTACGCTGGCTCCCGTTCCTGCTCCGACATTTCCCATCGATACATCGCAGCCTTCCATCGCCTTTCTACAGGCCTCATATCCCATATCCGCATCCGGACGGATATCGCTTCTTCCGTATCCCAAGTCAAAAATGCAGGACTGACATACAAGAGGTATTTTGGAAAATCCCGTGTCGTATCCAATCCCCTGCTCCTCCAGACAGCGCATCACACCGTCCGAAGCCGCCAGACCATATGCGCTTCCTCCTGACAACACGACAGCGTTCAGCGGATTATCTGCCGTCATGCTGTCTGTAAGCGGCGTTTCTCTCGACGCCGGACCTCCCCCGCTGATGTCGCAGCCTGCCTGTGCGCCCCGTTTAAAGTACAATACGCTTGCGCCTGTCTTTGCTTCATTATCCTGCGCATGTCCTATGGATACGCCATCTATCTCTGTAATTGCGATTTCCCTTATAAATCTGTCCATCAAATTTCCCTCTCACCCTTTCTGTTCACACCCGAAGCTATTCGGCAACCACTGCCGTTCCGCTTGCCGTTACCATAAGCATTCCGTTACCTGCACCGAGCACCTCATAATCGATATCAACGCCTACAACCGCATTGGCCCCCAAATCTGCCGCACGCTGTTCCATCTCCTTCAGGGCGTTCTGTCTCGCCTAAACAAGCTCTTCCTCATAGCTTCCTGATCTTCCGCCGAAAAAGTTGCTGAAAGAAGCCGCAACATCGCGCACGAAATTTACGCCAGATATGACTTCTCCAAATACAATTCCCTTATATTCCGTAATTCTTCTTCCTTCTACAGACACTGTCGTTGTCACTATCATTCCCATTCCTCCGTTTCTTCCTTTTATAGGGTACTGTGAAAGTAGAAGCTTTCTGTTGATTGTTGCAAAATGCGTTACAAATTTATTATTTATATCATAGCAAAAATCATTTTAAGATACAATCGTTTCCTGGCAGGAAATCCTGCCTGGTTACTAAAATTAAATTCCCCCAAATTTTTACGAAATAGAGGGGTGTCTATCTTTCAATTTCTTGTGTGATACTTTACCGCACATGAACATTGGCAGAGGGAATGAAACAAAAAGACATTGCATTTCAGTTAGGTATCTCTGAAGCCTATGTTACTCAACTCAAAAAAGTTATAGCATTTTTTCTTACTAGAATTAGAGCCATTTTAGGGCCAAAAACCATAAAACAACCCCGGAAATGCCCATTTTATCAGCATTTCCGGGGTTCTGTCCGTTATTCAAACTCGACAATTACTAATCAATTTTGTTTAGAGATTATTCTCTGTCGTGTTTACAGTTCTTTTGATTATTTGATTTATCCATATTATCCTGCCTATACAGGCTAATGTTATCATTTTGTTATCGGTGTTGATAACACTTGCTCTGTAACTGTGGATAATAGCACTATATTCTATTTCAGATCATAAGCGATTTTGCTTAAAAAATCAATCCCTATTCAAATTCATACCATTCCTTAAATCTCAGTCTTTGAGCAAAATACGATTTTTTTTGTATTCAATCATGCCATCTTTCTGCATTTTAGAAAGCTCGTTGCACATAGTACTGCGGTCAACATTCAAGTAATCTGCTAACTGCTGACGGTTATATGGAATCAGAAAAGAATTACTTCCGGCATGTTTTGCGCATTCTGAAAAATAAGACATCAATCGTCCTCGTATGGATTTGGAACTGGTGTGCAAAATCCTTTGTGAAAGTTGCAGACTTTTATGAGCACAGACAGTCAGTAGATTTCGTGCAAGGTTTGTATGAAAAGGGCAGGCGTTTGTGCAGGTAGTCAGAACACGTCCCACATTCATAAACAACACAGAGGTATCTTCCACGGCAGACACTGTAACCAGCATCGGCTGTCCCGGAATACAGGCATATACCTCAGCAAATACAGAACCAGGCGCAACACTTCCTAAAATGCCGGTATTCCCCCAAATATCGTTACAAGATATCATTGCCATGCCTGACAGCACAATGCCGATATTCTCTATAATACTCCCTTCTGAAAGAATTACTTCTCCTTTTTTATAATTGCGTTTTACACTATTCAAACAGCTTAAAAGCGAGGAGATGTCATCTTCTTCTAACCCACGGAATAGCTGCATATCGGATAATTTCATATTTTTTGCCCTTTCGTTGTTATAACAACAGATTTTTATTTTTAATTATAATATACTATGCCCAGAAAGACAAGAGAAAGGATGGTATAAAATGATTCGAAGAATTATCCAAATAGATGAAGAAAAATGTAACGGATGTGGTGCGTGTGCCGAAGCTTGTCACGAGGGTGCAATCGGCATGGTAAACGGCAAAGCAACGCTTCTGCGAGATGATTATTGTGATGGTTTGGGAGATTGTCTGCCAACCTGCCCGACAGGTGCAATTTCCTTTGTGGAGAGAGAAGCTGCCGCCTATGATGAAAAAGCTGTGCAGGAAAATATGAGGAAAAAAGCGAAAAGCAATCATGCCGCTGTTCCCCATACAGGCTGCCCCGGCAGTCGAATGCAGCGTATTCAACATTCACAAGAAACAACTCCTTCTGCCCGGGTACAGACAGAATCACAGTTGGGACAATGGCCATGCCAAATCAAACTGGTACCGACTAATGCACTATATTTTGACGGCGCAAAATTGTTAATTGCAGCGGATTGCAGTGCATACGCCTATGCCAGAATGCACGAGGATTTCATGCGTGGGAAAATTACGATTATCGGCTGTCCAAAGCTTGACAGCATAGACTACAGCGAAAAGCTGACGCAGATCATTCAAAACAACAACATTCAAAGTGTGACGGTTGTACGCATGGAAGTTCCCTGCTGCGGCGGACTGGAATTAGCTGCCAAAAAAGCGTTGCAGGCAAGCGGAAAATTCATTCCTTGGCAGATTGTTACGATTTCGTTGGATGGTAAAATTTGGGAATAAAAGGAGAGATACTATGAGTAAAAAAATGAAAAACATTGCTCAATCAGAAGTACTGACGCTGAGAGAACAAATTTCTTATCAGGAGGGGCAGGTTGTCAGCAAAACTTTGACACAAAACCAGGCAGTAAGTATTACCCTGTTCTCATTCGCAAAGGGCGAAGAGATCAGCACCCATGAATCGGGTGGGGACGCCTTCGTCACCTGCTTGGATGGTATCGGAAAAATCACGATTGATGGCGTTGAATATCTGCTGCACGAAGGAGAATCTATTGTCATGCCAGCAGGCCATCCCCATGCGGTATATGGGCAGGAAGCGTTCAAGATGCTTTTAGTAGTTGTATTTTAATCAAACGCAAAATTGACAAAGGAAGGTGATTTTATGAAAGCAACAAAAGTAGATAAGGATCTCTGCATTGGCTGTGGGCTTTGCTGTGGGATCTGCGACGAAGTTTTCCGTATGAACGAGCAGGGAAAGGCGGAAGCGTATCAACCAGCAAACGCTGAAAATCAAGGTGCTGTACAGGAGGCCATCGACTCGTGTCCTGTGTCTGCAATCGCCTGGGAAGATTAATTCAAACGCGTCTATATGCTTTTTTGATTGAGAAGAAACCACATTATTTCAAATTTTAATAGTTTTTAGGAGGTATATTATGGAACAAAAAATGTTTTGCTATCAGTGTCAGGAAACCGCCGGGTGCAAGGGCTGCACCATGTCCGGCGTATGCGGAAAGAAACCTGATGTAGCGGCCATGCAGGATCTGTTGGTCTATGTCACAAAAGGAATTTCGGCTATTACGACTGCATTGCGTCAGGAAGGTAAGCAGGTATCTGCCAAAATCAATCACTTGATTACTCTGAATCTGTTCACTACCATTACCAACGCAAATTTTGATAAAGAGAGCATTGAATCAAGAATCCGTGCTACACTGACCGAAAAGGAAGTTCTGCTAAAGCAAGTTACCAATCTGACTGTTCTGCCTGAAGCCGCAAAATGGAACGGATCTGAAAACTGGGAAGAAAAAGCCAGAACTGTCGGTGTTCTTTCTACCGAAAACGAGGATATTCGCTCTCTGCGCGAGTTAATCACCTACGGTTTGAAGGGACTTTCCGCTTACTCGAAGCACGCAAATGTGCTGTTGAAGGACAACGATGAAGTTGACGCATTTCTTCAGAAAGCACTGGCTGCCACGCTGAATGACAACCTTAGTGTAGAAGATCTGATTGCTCTAACAATGGAAACAGGAAAATACGGAGTATCCGGTATGGCAATGCTGGATAAGGCTAACACAGACAGCTATGGAAACCCCGAAATTACAAAGGTAAATATCGGTGTCAGAAAGAACCCCGGCATTCTGGTATCCGGCCACGACCTGCGCGATTTGGAAATGCTGTTAGAACAGACACAGGGAACTGGAGTGGATGTGTATACGCATTCCGAGATGTTGCCAGCTCATTATTATCCCGCTTTCAAAAAATATCCTAACTTTGTTGGTAATTATGGGAATGCTTGGTGGAAACAAAAAGAAGAATTTGAATCCTTTAACGGTCCTATTCTAATGACAACCAACTGCATTGTTCCTCCTAAGGATAGTTACAAAAACAGACTTTACACTACCGGCGCTGCGGGATATCCGGGATGTACACATATTCCGGGAGAAATTGGCGAACAAAAAAATTTTTCTGCGATTATTGAGCATGCAAAAAAATGTGTCGCTCCGAGTGAAATCGAAACCGGTGAAATCATCGGCGGATTTGCCCATGCGCAGGTTCTGGCTTTGGCAGATAAAGTTGTAGAAGCTGTAAAAAGCGGTGCAATCAAAAAGTTTGTGGTTATGGCGGGCTGTGATGGTCGAGCAAAGAGCCGCGACTACTATACAGAATTTGCTAAGGCTCTGCCGAAGGACGCTGTCATCCTTACTGCCGGTTGTGCAAAATATAAATATAACAAGTTGTCTTTAGGCGATATCAATGGCATCCCGCGTATTCTGGATGCAGGTCAATGCAATGATTCCTATTCCCTTGCTGTAATCGCCTTGAAACTCAAAGAGGTCTTTGGGCTTGACGATATTAACGATCTGCCAATTATCTATAATATCGCATGGTACGAGCAAAAAGCTGTTATCGTTCTTCTGGCTCTTTTATATCTTGGTGTGAAGAATATCCACCTTGGCCCTACACTTCCGGCATTTCTCAGCCCGAATGTTGCAAAGGTCTTGGTCGAGAACTTCGGCATTGCAGGAATTGGCACCGTGGAAGAGGATATGGAGAAGTTTTTCGGTATTAACGCATAAATAATACTCCGTCAAAAAAATAGATCCAACAGGCATAAAGAAACCTCGGAAACCCTTGTAAAATGGGCATCCGAGGTTTTCTGTCTGTTATTCGAATCTGACAACGCCTAATCAATTTTGTTTATATATTATTCGTTATCGTGTTTATAGTTCTTTTGATTATTTGATTTATCCATATTATCCTGCCTATACGAGCTAATATTATCATTTTGTTTTCAGACTTGCTTTCCACCATACACCTTTTCTTATTGATAAATCATCTCATTATCCACAATCTCCCTCGCACACGTTTGTATATTACTCATTCTCCCTATCCATTTTAAGGTATCATCTGCCTTTAACTATTCTGTAATCCCCTGCCCCCTGCGCCTGTTTCATCTGCTCTACAATCCTTTCAAAGCGTTCTTGTGCCTGTTCTTCTATATCTGCAAGATAACTATTCAGCCTGCCACTTGTAAGCAGAGTAATATAAGCCGCTCTCTTATGTTCTTTCAAATAGCGTTTATGCCTTTGTCCCCATACACCGATAAATCTCTGTTCTTCTTCCTCCGGCAAGGTAAGACAGGGGATAAGATAATCCCCGTGTCTGATATAAATGCCGCCCATTTCTTCAAATATTGTTTTCTTCATAATCGTTTCCACCTTTCTTATCGTTCTCTATCCATAGATTTTTTCTTAACTGACCGTTTCGGTTGCTGCCTGCCTTCCTGCTGATAGCGGTGCAATTTTTCCAGTACACTCGCTTTTTGGGGCTGTTCTAACGGATTCTCTTTCTTCGGTTTCGTCTGATTTTTCCACGCTCTCAGTTCTTCATTGTATTCCATAATCAGTTCTTCTGCCTTGTTATAAACCTTCTGAAAGGATTGCACATTGGGATAACCTTCCCGTTTTACGATCCGCCCCATACTCCTGTGCAAACGCTTTTCCAAATCCTCTAACAGCTCAATTTTCCCTTCCAGAGATTTTCGTTCTTTGCCTTTAAATAGTCCTCGTAACTCTGACAGTTGCTTTTTCAAAGAAGAAATATCCTGTTGTGTGCGTTTTATCTCCCTTGACTGTCCCTGTAATTCATACATGAGCTTCTGCATATCCTTCCATTCCTGCAAGTCAATCTTTGGCACAGTTCTTGGCGGCAGCTTAAATTTGAAAATCACCTCCTGTAAAAAGTCTTTTGCTCCTCGGATAATCTGACGGAACATATCCGGCAGCCAACCGTGTGTCCTGATAGATTGCAGCGTTTCGTCTGTGATTTTTTCCTGCTTAATCTTCAAAATATCTTCTTCAGGAACACCCTCAACCAATGCCACATCAACTGTCCGATTCCATTCCTGCCTTGCCGCATTGTCTGCCTTTATCTCCTCCGCTTTCGGATTGTTCTTTCCGATTTTCTTCATTGCCAGATAAACACCGCCCTGTTGGAATACAGAAAGTTTTTCTGATTCTTCTTTTACATAACAGTTAATCGTATCGGTAAACAGTTCTTTAACTTCTTTGGTAAAGGCTTTGTTCTTAAACCATTCCTCTTTTTTTGTGAAGATATGACTTTCATATACTTCCCCTTTAGGGATAATACTGCACCCAGCTCGGATATTTCCCTGCACGTCTAAAATCTCTTTTTTCGTGCGTCTATGCTTTCCCTGCTCATCATAAAACATATTTCGGGTGGCAATCTTCACTTCGGGCTGCTCCAACATTTTCCGTTCACTGAATACCAGATGAATATGATAATTCGTCTTTGTCTTGTTGTGATGAAGGGCTGCGCTGCACTCCACGCCATATCTTTTATGGAAAGTTTCCGTAAAAAGTCTTACCACATCATCTGCCCTATACTGAACAAAACTTTCGGGAAGTGCAATAATAAACTCACGCCCTTCGATACATTTCCCTGCCGTTCCTCTCGCCTTAAAATCCAACTGATTTTCTCTTGCAAGATTTTTCCAAAACTCAGGTGTTGCCCCTTCCGTCTGATAGGTAGCATAGAGATGTTCCTGCCTTTTGGGATTGGAAATATAATCAATACGCCCTGCCACATCGGACAGCTTACTTTGTCTGATAAATGAATGTCTGCCTATAAGCATCCTCCTTTCTCGGCTTGCGCCGGCTTTACTGTGAGTAGGTGCATAGGCACCTGTTTACGAACTTATCCGCCTATCGGCGGCTTGCCCCCTGCAAGGGCGAAATACGCCGAGCATAAACGAAGTTTGTGCGATGGGTGTATTTCGCTCTCAAACGCCGAGGGCTTGTTTTTGTTTAACAAAATCCGATTACTTCTCGGACTCATGCTTAGATTTATGGGCGTATCCGCCCTTTTTCTCTGCCCGTATCCGGGCTGCTTTTTCTATGACTGACAGCAGATTATCTACGGTACTTTCTTCCCATCCGGCAAGCCAGATCAGAGTTTTTTCCTCTGCTTTTGTCAGTTCCACGTCTGTCCAGATATTCTTTTCTTGCCCGTTCCCGTTCTTCCTTTGTCGGTGCAGTTTTTGATTTTCCAAACAGGTCACGCATGACCATCTTGTCCAATTTTTTCTCCAACTCCTTCTTAATTTCTTTCTCGCAACTCTCATCTTCAATCAAATGAAAGCGGAGCAGCTGCATAAATAATTCCTGTGATATTTGCACATTTCTCATCGTATCCCATCCTCTCTGTGACGGTATGTGACAGTTGTGACGGTTATTTTAATACTGCCCCCGTTGTCAAAAATACCGTCACAACTGTCACCAACTGTCACGCTGTTTCCGTATCGTCTTTCCAAAACCGTATTTTTCTTCCATCATGGGTACGGTTGTTCTTATAATAAATGCCATGTTCTGCATACAATCTCCCTGAAAGAATGTTCAGTTTTCTTGTAATAACGTGGGGCTGAATTTCTACCTTTATCAGAGAAACCAGTTCCGTTGCTGAACCTTCCCAAGAAGAAATGTCCTTCATAACAAGTTCGGCAATCTCATCCAGTAAAGGTTCAGGCGGCTCTTTCCACAATTCGGTTTCTGCCCTTTGCAGCTCCCACAACAAAGTTTCCGTATTACGGACAAGGTATAGTTTTTGGTCTTGCTGATCCCTGCCTGATACTTCCAAAGTTGCTGCATTGCCTGTCCGTTTTTCTTTCTGAAGGAGAAACGCTCCGTCTGCCGCACCAAGCAGTCCACTTGTCCCCGAAATCATATCAAACTTATCATCCGCCGTCTGTTTCCTTGTGTGGTGTACAAGCAGGATACAAAGACCGTGGGCGTCTGCAAAACTTTTCAATCTTGCCATAATCTGATAATCGTTTGCATAACTATAATTATCTCCGCCAACTTCACGCACTTTCTGAAGGGTATCAATGATAATCAATTTCGTGTCCGTATGCTCTGCCACAAACCTTGCAAGCTGTTCATCCAATCCTTTTCCCAGCTGACCAGCCGAAACAGAGAAGAAAAGGTTGTCTGCACTCTCTGTTCCAAACATCCGGTACAAACGTTCCTGCAAGCGACGGTAATCATCTTCAAGGGCAAGATACAATACCGTTCCTTTTCGGGTGGTATAATTCCAAAGTGGTGTGCCTGTGCTGACATGGTAGGCAAGCTGTGCCATCAGAAAACTCTTTCCCAATTTAGGAGAACCTGCAAAAATATAAGTGCCGGGGTAGAGCAGACCGTCAATTAACGGCGGCTTGCTCTGATACTGGGTGTCAAACAGTTCATTCATGGAAACTGCTTTGAGATAAGAGGGGTCTAAACTCAACTGCATTTCTCTTTGCATTTCCTCAAAACTCTTGATATTTTCTTCATACTCGTATATACTATTTTCAGCGATTTTTTGAATCGGCTGCTCCGTATCTGCGCCAACAGATACATTCGGGGCAGTCATTTCTTTTTTATTTTCCATTCTCATCCTCTCCTTTCAGACCGCCAAGAATAATGGAAATCAGTTCAATTACATTCATCAGTTCCTCATCCACGCTGTTTCCCGCTTCAATCCTTTTTAACTCTGTAAGGACAGAATCAAGTTCTAGTTTGAGTGCCTTATACACTCTCGGATTGCCCTGTACCACCACATCCTGATTCAAACAGCGGCGGTAACAGTATTCCTGTTTTGGCAATCCCGATAAGGCAACCGCCTTGTTAATAAGTTCATTTTCTTCGGGAGATACCCGAAACCCTACCGTAATGTTTCTCCAACGATTTTTGTTATCCCTGTTCTTAGCTGACATTTTCAACCTCTCCTTTCCCTAAATCATCTAATCTATCTGCCATTTCCGTCTGTTTTGACGGGAACAGATGAGCGTACTGGTAAGTGATGTCAATGCTTTCATGCCCCACACGGTCTGCAATCGCCACCGCTGAAAAGCCCATATCAATGAGCAAACTTATATGACTGTGACGGAGATCGTGAATGCGGATACGCTTTACCCCTGCGGCATTTGCCCCTCTGTCCATCTCGTGATGGAGATAACTTTTTGTGACTGTAAAGATACGGTCTTTCTTCTTTAATCCGTAAAGCATACTCAGATATTCCTGCATTTCCTCACAAAGAAACTTCGGCATTTTGATCATGCGGTTGCTTTTCTTTGTTTTCGGTGTGGTAATCACATCTTCTCCGTGTAGCCGCTGATAAGATTTATTGATTCTGACGGTTTCTTTCTCAAAATCGAAATCGGCTGCGGTCAGTGCAAGAAGTTCTCCTTCTCGGATACCGCACCAATAGAGCATTTCAAAAGCGTAAAAGGAAACTGGTTTGTCCATCATTTCAAAAGAGAATTTCTTGTATTCTTCTTTTGTCCAAAACAGCATTTCCTTGTGTTCCTCACTTCCCATATTTCCTACTTTTGCGGCAGGATTGGAACGCAGCTCATAGTAACGTACCGCATGATTAAATATGGCTGACAGTTGATTGTGCAGCGTTTTTAGATAGGTCTGTGAGTATGGCTTTTTCTTCTCATCCCGATAGGCAAGCAGTTCATTCTGCCATGTGATAATCTCTTTTGTGGAAATCTCGCTAATCCTTAACTTTCCGAAATACGGAAGTATCTTCGTGCGGATGATATGCTCCTTTGTCAGCCATGTGTTCTCCTTCAGACGTGTTTTCACATCCCGGATATACAATTCGGTAAAGGCTTCAAAACTCATATCAAGGTCAGAAGCATTCTGTAACTGGAACATCCGCTCCCATTCCTGTGCTTCTTTCTTGGTAGCAAAACCACGTTTACATTTCTGCCTACGCTCGCCTTTCCAGTTCACATACCTTGCCATCACATACCATGTTCCATTGTCCTCATTCTTAAATACCGGCATTATTTTTCCTCCTTTCCTGCTCCGTAGAGCCTTTCATAGAAATACTGGCGGTTCACACGCCCCGCAATCGTAATAAAGCCCTTTTCTTTCAATTCCTCATTCAACTGTCGAATTAACTTATAGGCATAAGGCTTTGATACGCTTAGTTCCTGTGCCACTTCTCCGGCACGAATAAATTTGTTATCCATAGATTGCCCTCCTTCTTTTCTAAACTTATTTGCTTAATTTCGAATTCATTATACTAAGCATATTTGCTTGTGTCAAGCGGTTTTTTGAAAAATATTAAACTTTTTTGTTTTGTATTATCTTGACTTCTCCTAAACATATCTGCTATACTGATTACACTACATATACAAGGAGCGATGATGATGGCTATTGGAGAAAGAATACATTTTTTCCGCATTCTGCGTGGAATGACACAAAAATATCTTGGTACGATTGTCGGTTTTCCTGAACGAAGTGCTGATGTACGTTTAGCTCAATATGAAACAGGAACAAGAAAACCGAAGGCGGAACTTACTGCTGCATTGGCACAGGCACTTGATGTTTCCCCTCATGCCCTCGATGTACCTGACATTGACAGCTATATCGGACTGATGCACACTTTGTTTACCCTTGAAGATCTGTATGGTCTGACTGTCAGCGAAGCAGACGGAGAAATCTGTCTGAAAGTCAACAAGGAAAAAGGAAAAAACGCCCACGAACTACTAAAAATGCTCTATGCTTGGAAAGAGCAGGCGGACAAGTTATCTTCCGAAGAAATCAGCAGGGAAGAATACGATAACTGGCGTTACCACTATCCGAAGTTCGATACCACACAGAGATGGGCAAAAGTACCCTCACAGGAACTTAGTGACGCTTTGGTTGAAATGTTCAAAGACCAACTCAAACCAGATAAATAAAGACGACAAAAAACCCTTAGCCATGAGTTTCATACCCACAGCTAAGGGCTTAGTTTATAATATGGATTTATTTGTTGCACAACCACCTGTCAATCATTCTTTAACCGCAAAACCATTGGATTACAAGAATAATGGCTCTTATGCAACTGTTATCAATTTGTTATCAAAAGACTTCTTGAAGTGCCGCAACCCCGCATAAATACTGGGTTTCTTTGATACTCCAACTTATTCGAACTCAATCGTTCCCGGCGGCTTACTTGTCAGATCATACATAACTCTATTCACGCCTCTAACTTCATTGATAATTCTGCTCATTACCTTATTAAGCACTTCATACGGAATCTCTGCTGCTTCCGCAGTCATAAAATCAACTGTATTCACCGCTCTGAGTGCAATAGCATAATCATAAGTTCTCTCATCGCCCATAACACCGACGCTTCTCATGTTTGTAAGCCCCGCGAAATACTGGCCGATACTTCTATCTAATCCTGCATTTGCGATTTCCTCACGGTAGATGGCATCCGCATCCTGCACGATTTTCACTTTTTCAGCGTTCACTTCTCCGATGATGCGGATACCAAGTCCCGGACCGGGGAATGGCTGACGGAACACAAGATATTCCGGAATTCCTAATTCTAATCCGGCTTTTCTCACTTCATCTTTGAAAAGATCTCGCAACGGTTCTATAATTTCTTTAAAATCAACATAATCCGGCAAGCCGCCTACATTATGATGCGACTTAATAACCGCAGACTCGCCTCCAAGACCGCTTTCTACTACATCCGGATAGATTGTTCCTTGCACAAGAAAATCAACTGCACCTATCTTCTTTGCTTCTTCTTCAAATACACGTATAAATTCTTCACCGATAATTTTACGTTTTTCTTCCGGCTCTTCCACACCTTTTAATTTTGCATAAAATCTTTCCTGAGCATTGACACGAATAAAATTGAGGTCATACGGTCCTTCCGGTCCGAAAACGGCTTCAACTTCATCGCCTTCATCTTTTCTCAGCAAACCATGATCGACAAATACGCAAGTAAGCTGCTTTCCGATTGCTTTTGACAACATAACTGCAGCAACAGAAGAATCTACGCCTCCCGAAAGAGCGCACAGCACTTTTCCGTCTCCGACTTTTGCGCGGATTGCTTCAATCGTGCTTTCTACAAACGCATCCATCTTCCAATCTCCGGTACAGCCGCACACATTTTTCACGAAATTATTGATCATCTTCGTTCCTTCTACCGTATGAAGCACTTCCGGATGAAACTGAATTGCATAAAGCTTCTCTTCTGCATTTTCTGCGGCAGCTACAGGACAGTCTGCCGTGTGTGCGGATATTTCAAATCCCGGAGCAATTCGGGAAATGTAATCGAAATGACTCATCCAGCAAATTGTAGATGGTGAAACATTATCAAAAATCTTTGAAGAAGTTTTATCAATCAAAACCTCTGTTTTTCCATATTCTCTCACATCTGCTTTCTTCACTTCCCCGCCAAGAACATGCATCATAAGCTGTGCACCGTAGCACAAGCCAAGTACCGGAATGCCCAGTTTAAATAATTCCTCTGTATAGGTAGGTGAATCCGGCAGATAGCAGCTATTCGGTCCTCCTGTCAGGATGATTCCCTTCGGATTCATTGCTTTGATCTTTTCAATATCTGTTTTGTAAGAATAGATCTCGCAGTATACATTACATTCTCTTACGCGCCTGGCAACAAGCTGGTTATACTGTCCGCCGAAATCAAGCACGATCACAAGTTCATTCTTCAAGATTGTCCTCCTGTTTAACACGGCATGATAACCGCTTTTTATGTACTCATTATAGTTGGGCGTTTCCGTTTTTACAAGTGCAACAAAAATTCCCAACGTATTTTATTATACGTCAGGAATTTATTATTCTCAACTATTTTGTAGTTTCCATCGTTTCGGTTTTAATTCGGTTTTAATTCAAGTTCTATTCATGTTTTATTTGCAAGATTGTAATTTCAAGATTCGGACAACCTTTCATACACATCTCTTTAAACATAAAATTTCTTATGCTGCATATTTTGCAATTTCTCTGCAAAGTTCTTCACAGTCATCTGTGTACATCTGCAAAGCAATTTCATTATTAATACCAAGATGCATAATTCCAAGTAATGACTTTGCATCTACGACTACATGTCCTTTTTTCATATCCATGTCAAATTCATACTTGGAGACCGTGTTTACAAAATCAAGAATCTCATCAGGATGCTTGAATGTAATCTTCATTTCACTCATTTTTCACCTCTCCTTTGAATATTTATGCGAAATTTAATTGTTTTTATATTTTTAGAATATTTTCTTTCTATTTTTCCCTAAAAACAATCATCTGTAATTTCCAGACCTCATATTATCATATTTTTCCAAAGTTAAAAGGGTGAATTTCTTTATAAAAGAGTACTTTTTTAATGCATTTATCGTATCAGCAATGCGCCGATTTACGGAATTCACTTGGCAGTACGCCCACTTCATCTTTGAATACTCTGCTCATGTATTTTGCATCTGAATATCCTGCCAATTCCGCAATCTGATTCAATTTCAGTTTCGTGTTGGTAAGCAGTTCTTTGATTCGTTCTATTTGTAATGTACGAACCATTTCTTTAAAGCCTACCCCGATTTCTTTTTTAAACTGACTGCTCAAATATTCTTCTGATACAAATAATTTATCTGCCATTTCTTCCAAGGTAATCCCCTGATCGTATTCCTTTTTTACCATCTGCAGCGCTTTTTGAATCAGCGGACTTAAATCGGCATTTTCGTTTTCTTCCTCTGCCTGAAAATTCAGTGTCCTGAAAAATAATTCTACCGCGGCGCGAATTTCTCCCCAACTCATCGCCTTCGCAATATCCTGCATGCTTTTTTGCACCTGCAGTTCCGAATGAATTTCTCTTTTCAGCTTATATGCGTTCAAAACAGCCATGTTAAAACGAATCAAAACTTCTTTTATCTGACTCGGACTATGCGGGTCGCGTTTACACAGATCATACAACGTATAATAACACTTTATGATTTCTTTTCGATTGGAAATAACTGCCGACCGGCGCAGCCTGTTCTCCAGTTCTGCCGGATATTTAAGAGGAACGATTTCCATAGATTCTACATCCTCGCGTCTGATCAGATCTCCTCTGTCAAAGAAAAGATTCCACTCCCGTATCATCCGTAGATTTTTAAGTGATACATTCAACATTTCTAAATGCTGCACATCCTCCCACAAACAGACCAGTTCCCCTCGGATCATTCCGCTTAATCGTGACACTACCTCATTTTTGAAAAAAGGATACCGTATTGTTTTTTTCTCCGGTCCATATATGATCACAGTAAAAAGATGCCATTCATCAATAGGAAGCACACAAACCGAAAATTCTTGATTCTGTCCAAGTTTTTCTAATATTTTTTGCGTCATCTCCCTCTGCTCCATATAGCCGTTTCCAAGCCATACCACAAACAGGTTTCCGCGATCGGCAAGCGTAAATCCATACTTTTCGTGTGTAATTCCGTCAACAATCTCATCTCTGTGGATCTGTCCGTTTAAACATGCCATAAAAATATTTTCTACGGAAAGAGCTGTTTCTATCACAAGTTCTCCCGCCAACTTGTCCTCAATCATCTGCAGCGCTTTTGCAATTTGCACTTTTTTCACCGGTTTCAGCAAATATTCGTCCACTCCAAAACTAATTGCCTGTCTTGTCCTGTCAAAATCATTATCTTTTGTAATTACAAGCACTCTGCTGTGAATTTGCTCAGACCGTATCTTTTTCAAAAGTGGCAAACCGTTTTTCCCCGGCAGTTCAAGATCCATGATAATAAGATCCGGGCGTTCTTTCACGATTATCTCACACCCTTTCCGTCCGTCTGCCGCTTCCCCGACAATTTTGCACCCTGATTTTATTTTATGTGTCTCAACCACTGTGTTTATAGCTTGTTTAATGACTTCTCTGGATGTCTCTTCGCTGTCAACTATTACGATCCTCATTCGTCACCTCCGCCTAAATATAAACCTTCGCGTTTATCTCTTACTGCTAATTCGTACCTTACTGTATCTTTCTAGTATATTCGGCTCTGACTCGATTTGTAAAGAACTTTCACTTCTATTCAGATAACATTTTGTGCAAATATTTTTCCCGCGTAGCCATCCCTCCCCGAATATGACGTTCTGACTTATTCGTATCCAATACCTTTCGCGCCTCTTTTGCTAAAGCCGGGTTGATCTGTATGAGTCGTTCGGTTACATCTTTATGTGCGGTTGTTACAATTTGGAACTGTTATATTATTACTGTCGTTGCATTCAGAAGCATCTGGTATCAGGATAGTCTCATCCAGCCCCAAATCCCCCAGCAGACGCAGATAAATGTCTACATTTCCACCTTTATCCACTTCTATCTTCTGAATCAGTTTTTTCAACTGCACATTTGTCATCTGGCGTACATCTGTGATATCTTCAATTGTTTTAAATGTGTTATTTAAAATTGCTTCCAGTTGCTCACCCTTCGTCAAATGATATGATACCATCTTCAATTCGTTTTCCAATCGTTCAATCTCTTTACGCATCCCACCAATTTTCTCATTCAATTCCTCACGAGAAATTAAATCATCCGTATACATATCCATATACTTCTCACGAGATTTTTTTAGTTTATTAAGCTGACTGGTCAGTTCTTTTTCATATTCTAGATTTTCATCTTTTGCTTTGTAGACACGCTGAAATTCATTTACCACGTGATTGATTACTTTTTTCTTCTGTTTCAATACATTTGCAAAATACTCCTGAAGAACTTCAATTAGTTCTTCTTCATCAACTGTTGTTTTGTTTGGGCAACTGTCGGCACCTTGTCCATTACGCCCTGAGCATACCCAGCGTACATAGGTATTCTTATAAGTGCGTACTGTTCTTCGGAAAGACCAACCACACTCTTTACATTTAATTAATGTAGAGAATAAATGTTTATTGCTTTGACGTTCATGAGTTATATTAAATGTGTCATGTCTGCTGTGCAAAATTTCCTGTGCCAGTTCAAAAGTTTCATCCTCGATGATTCGAATTTCAGGACGTTCCACTACAAACCATTCTGTTTCGTCTTTGTCTTTTCTCTGTCCCGTCAGGAAATCACTCACTTCCTGCTTTCCATTGATAATCTTTCCTGTATAAATCTCATTTGTTAAAATACGGCAGATTGCATTCTGACTCCACTTGCAGTTACGTTTTGTTTTAAAACCTTTTTCATTCAACATATTTGCAATCTTTAACGCACCATACCCCTCTTCGGTGTACCATTTGTAAATCTGTTTTACAACTTCTGCTTCACCCTGATTGATTTCAAGATTAAAATAATCTCCAATCGTTTTGTCGTAACCATACACGATATTCGGAACTCGTCCTTTTTCAGCGTTCATCTTCTTACCGAACTTCACACGCTTAGAAGTATTGGCACTTTCTTCTTGGGCAAGAGCCCCAAAAATAGTAAGGACAAATTCGCTGTTACCCATACTTGTCATGTTAGCTGTAAGGAACTGCGTTTCGATGCCAAGTGCCTTTAATTTGCGGATATTCTGCAGTAAATCTACAGTATTTCTGGCAAAACGGGAAATATCTTTTACCACAAGCATATCAAACATGCCTTTTTCCGCATCTGCCATCATACGAAGAAATTCCTTACGATTTTTAATTTTAGTTCCAGAAATACCCTCGTCTGCATATAATCTTACTAAGGTATCACCAGTTTGTTTTGTATATTCAGAGAAAAACTCTTTTTGAGCTTCAAGACTGTTAAGCTGATCGGCTGTGTCGGTAGAAACACGACAATATGCTGCAATGTTCATATATATCAACCTTTCTGTTATATAGATATCGTTCCGTTACAACTTTATTATATCACGTAACATCTAATTGTAAACATAGAAAATCGAGGTACTTGTATGATTCCTTATCAAAACAAGTCCTCGATTTTTCTATAATGAACTCCAATCATAATGTATACTGCCAATTTGTGCAACCTTTACTCCAACACATTCAAATTTCTTTTCATTGAAAATAGCATAATTAGTACCACCTTTAACCAGCGTACTTTTATATTTTATCCCATCATATCCTAAATGTTTGATGTAATCGCAAATATACTGTGTCGGAACATAATCCAACGCACGATCAAATCTTCTCATCGGCTTTGCGACTTCATTTCCAATTTTTCTTATAATCTCAATATTAATTGCAAACCACGTCATATCAAAATCCGGAACAGAGAATGGTCCTATTCTATCAAACAAACTCAAATCCACAATCTTCAAATCCTTTACTTGATGGAATTCGCCAACTGACACATGGTCATTATCTCTTGCCCTTACTTCGTGAAAAGTCGTTTCTTCATCTCCAGCTAAGTATAAGCATTGAACACCTTCTGAATTGGTTCGACCAGCTGTTGTTAAGTTTATAGGCGGTACACCCATTTTCTTGTTTGTGTATCCTGTAAGATAATTATCTTCATCGCAAATTCTTGAACGGAATAATTTCAAAGTACCTTTCGGAATATCTACAACCATATTTTCCAACAAATTTCTCAATTGTTTAAAATTGACCTGCTGAGAATGAAATCTATTAACATGTTTAATATTGTAACAAAAGTCATCCCAACTGTATGTTTTCAATATACATTGTCGCTCCATTTCATCCGCTGAAAAAAATTCTCTTATAGTTACTTTTTCATCAAATAACTCTGGTTCATCCTGATACCTTTCACTACAAATAGCTTTGATTATTCGTTGAAGACTATCCTCATCAACAGAAAAAACATTCCATCTTGCCAAAAAATTCTTTATGTAATCTGCTCTAATGTCAGATTCATCTACTCGCAAATGTTTTGCGACAGTAAATGCATCCATTATTTCTTCTAAATATTCTTCCAAGTAATGGTCTTCTTCCGTGTCATATATGATACAATTTGTTTTCTGTTGGATTTCGCAATCTCCATAACGGGCTTCGCTTGCAATCATTGAACTGAGTTGCTCATCCATAAAGCATTCTAATCCAATTTGCATTATTACTTTCCTCCCAAGAAATTACTAATCAATTCAATATGGTGCATGATTGAATATTTCTTCACAGTTCCCAAGCCTGGATATTTTCCAGAGTTATAACAATCATAAAATCCTTGCAAGCCTAATGTATTCTGTATGTTATTTTCATCACACCAATATACAAGCTTTTCTAAAGCTTCACCAAATTTTCCACCTGGGTCTTCGATTCCTTCATTAGAATCAGAGACAAAGTGGTGTATTCTTAATTCTTGCTTTTTATCAAAATAAACGATATGAATAGCTACTGCAACCGGTGCAAATCCAGACTCGTTAAATTCTTCTCCCACCACAGAATAATCCGCAAATCCTGTATAATTTTCATTTTGATAATACAAATGACTATCTGAAAAAAATTCATCCAAATTATCTAAATAATCAATGTTCCTTGACTGTTTATTAAAATTGTCTTCAAAAAGAACTTTAGAATCAGGAATAACTCTTCTAAAAGCACGATCGTCAGGAATCAATGTATACCGTGGCAATGAGTCTTCATATGCTTTCAAAAAACCATCTAAACAATCTCGATTTAAATTAATTATTAATTTTTCACTTTTAGCCTCATCATTTCTGAGTTCATCTGCGATTTTAGAATTCATAATATATGATTTAATGATTTTATCATTATTGGTTAACAACTCATATAATTCATTGGCAATTTTAGAATCTCCATTTCGCATTTCCTTTAATTTTATCCAAAAATCACCAACTGCCGGATTAAATACGACAGCAATTTCTCTATTTTTGTTGGCATAACTTTCTAATGTCTTCAATAATGTTGAAGATGGTTTTACAGGTTCTATGATTGGTATTACATTTTCTCCAATTCTTTCACCTTCTAATAATTCTCGCAAAGCAATCAATTCAAATTGCCTACCGCGCAAATATGGAAAGTACATTCTATACACCTCCGTATGATTCACTTAAAAAACTCATAATCTTTTTATAGTCTTCAGATTTAAGATCCATAAAATAAGCCAAAAACTTTAATTCATAAGGTATTTTTTATAATCCTCTTTAACAATTTTTGCTCTTTTCTTTAATAACTTCAAAACTGATAAGTATGCTTCTTCTAATGGTATTTCTAAGAACATTTTTTTACACTCTGAATAATATTCAAAAGCTGATACCACAGGTAAATAACCGTATTTTTTCAAAACTATCTCTTCATATTCTTGCTTTCTTAAAATTTTGAACAAAATACTGGTATCCAACGAATCCCTATATATCTCCGGTTTCTGTATCGTTTTTATAGTTCCTCGTTTCTGTAAAACATATATCCCTACTGGCTTTCCTATTACTTCTATCTTCTTTTGTAACACTGGTACATTTTCTATACAAGTAACAACTGCTACATGGTCAAAAGCTTTATAATAATCACTAATTTGGCTTTCCAGTCTATCAAAATTGTCTAATTCTGTTTTAATTTCATATACAACCGCTTTACCATTAATCAAAACGAAATCCGCTTTTGATTTTGCAATTGGAATTTCTGTCAATGCTGTTGTCGTATTTATGCTATGTACACCTAACAATAATTTGTTCAACAATGTATTTTTATAATAATATTCATTTCTATATTCATCTTTTAAAACATTATAAACTTCACTTACCAATTCTAAATTAGTTTTTCCAACTCCATTGTCAACATAGCGTCTAATTACTTGCCCGTATACCTTATCGTATCCATCTTCATAACAATGGCGAAAAGTATTTCGTGAGAAAAACTTATTTAAAATATTCAGCTTATTCTTTTCCATACTTCTCACCTCCATCTTAGTTATTAAAATATTATATCAAATTAAGTTCTCTATAGCCATTCTTTTCTTACAAAAATTAAAAAATCAAAATTAGGACACCCAACGTATCTTCTACGCCGAGTGCCCCACATCACATTCCTCCTCATCAGAAAGCTGCCCTGCAGCTTCCCGAATCGCCTTCTCAACTTTATCCGCATTAGCTTCAATCATGACCTTAAGTAGAATATCGGCGGTTACTTCCGCCGTATTTGGATTATGAAACCGATAATTTAACTTACGTTTTTTCACAGCGGAGCATCCACCTCCTTCTTCTCTTTTTGCCTTTGTCCAATCCTATGAAAATCTTCTTTGAAATAGTCCTATAAATTAAAATCCTCCCTCAACTTCAAGTAGGAGCCGGTCAAAGGGAAATCCCTTGTAAACGACCTCTGTAAACAAGCTCCTATTAATTTCATTTGTTACAATATTTTCAGTTTTCTTATCTAATACAAAATCACTTCTATTTATCTGTTTATGGTTTACAAACCTTGAAAAGTATTGATAAAAAAGCCTTGATTCTGCAAACAAAACGTCAACTACTGTAAACCTGCCAGACCGTTTTAGCCAAATGGAAGTTCCATCTGCTTTGCTTCTTCCTCGCTGATTGTCTGCCATTCAGTTTCATCTTTTGAGTTTTTATCGTCTCGTTTACAACGGTTGTTTACACAGACCCACGAACGCTGTGTGCCATAATCCTTAAACCTGGCAGTCGGTCATGGCTCCCATCCCTGGATCAACGTATTCATGATCTCACAGATACGATCTGTATCACTTTTCTTCGGCTTCACATAAGGATTATCCAACGCTTCCTTAAAGATCATCAAAGAGCATACTTTCTGATCCTCATGATCATTCAACCATGCATAACTTGTAGGAAACATCATAATGACAAGAGACAGCATCATCACAGATGTAAGTACCATACTGATATACTGGCTGTTTGCCACTAAAGAACCTACTTCCATAGCGCCTGTACTTACATAATATGCGCCCATGCCCAATACAGCCGCCGTCGTCACTCCGAAGATCACACTGATAGCGGGTATCAGAAGGCTTGTGATCCGCCCTGCTGCCATTGCCGTCATCGCATAATCTTCATTTGCCTCTTCAAAACGTGCATTTTCTGTCTTCTGCTTATTAAACGCGCGGATCACGCGTACTCCTTCCAACGATTCCAAAAACAATCTGTTGATCTGATCGAGCTTTTTTCTCAGACGGATCGAATACTTCGATGCCAGTACCATGATGATCGTCAATACAGTCAGAAGAACCGGTATCGCGACAAGAAGAACCGAACTGACTTCTCCTCCCGTAGCTGCGGAAAACACTAGTCCTGCCGCAGCCATCATAGGCGCAAGCAATCCGACTCTAAGCAGCAATGTCAAAAAGTTCTGTACATTCGTAATATCCGAAGTGCTTCTTGTGACAAGACTCGCTGTTCCGAACCGATCCATCTCTGCCGCCGAGAACTCCTGCACTTTAGAAAAGACCTGAGTTCTAAGCTGTGCCGCAAAATCTGTAGAAATATAAGATGCAATCTTAACAGAGAGAAAACTGATCACGCAGGAAAACAATGTTACTCCCGCCATGATCACGGCATACATCCAGACAATACGGTTTTCTCCTTCCGCCACGCCATGGCTGATCATCTGTGCCAAAAACGACGGTAAAAGCATCTGCCCTACTGCCGACAGCAATACAAGCAAAAACAACTGAACGATCTGACCCGGCCTTAACTTTACTTTTGAAAATATTGTTTTCATCCCTGGTCAGCCTCCTCTCTTTTCTTATGCGGCGTTTTCTCTGCCACTTTGATCTTGGACAATCTGAACATCACCGTTCCAAGCGCATATTTCTGCAGATCTATATACGCTTCTTCCGAAACCTTTTCTCCGAAATTCATAATCTCCATTTCCCCGCTTGCTCCCGTTATAAAAATATCAGACGACGTAAATCTGTTTTTCAAATAAAATTTTCTGCGGGCAATCCTCTGTTCTTTGTTCTCTGCCTTATCATCAAGGCGCTCGATCAGAAGAACAATTTTTTTATCTTTGTACTGCCTGCACACATTCTGCATAATATAACTTCCGGTTCCTCTGCTGCGAACTTTAGATGACACTGCCAGATAATCTGCCATTACCATATCTTTATATGGAATAAGGACGATAAATCCCAACACCTGTTCACCTTCGGTTGCTGCCATAACAACCGCTTTTTTCGTTTTTACGGAATGCCGCAGTGCAAAATATGGTTTTCTCTCCCGCTTCGGAAATGCTTCCATATAAATTGTTTTTATCTCTTTCCACTGTTTCTCCTCGGCACATATAAACTCCATCCCGATCTCCTTTCTGCGCTTTATCATTGATTTTCTTCTTTTCATCATGTATCATATAATGTACAGTAACTGTACAGTCAAGGAGTTTTTTATGAATCGAAAAAATTATTTATATTCTTCCGGGGAATTTGCAAAACTGACCGGAGTCAACAAACGCACGCTGCACTATTACAATGAAATCGGGCTGTTCCGCCCCGAAATTATCGGAGAGAACGGATACCACTACTATACATGCTTTCAATTTACAGAGTTAGAACTGATCCTTACATTGCGCAAGATCGGTCTGTCCATAGACGAGATCAAAGATTACTCATCCCGCCCTTCCGACGAATCTTTTACAGAGATGATGACAAAAAAGAAAAAGCTGATCGACGAGTCCATCGAACAGCTTTTATCTGCACAGGCTTTTTTAGAACAAAAAGCAGAGAGATTAAAAATAGGAATGTATTCGCAGCACGGAACGATCGAACGCTGTACGCTGCCCGAGAGAAAGATCATCTTCTCATCCCCTATTTCGGGAGAATACGACGAAGACGATTTTTCCATCGCCGCGGAGTTCTCTCTCCGCCTGAAAAAATTATTTCATCTTTATGACAATTTCGGAAGCTGTATTTCCATAGAAGATATCCAAAAAAACAGTTTTAACAGCTATCACTCCTTCTTTGCATACTGCCCGCAAACTTCTGACGTATATGATGAAATCCTGCCTGCCGGAACATATCTGCGCGCTTTTTGCATCGGTGACTGGGGAAAACTTCCCGAAATCTACCGCTCGATCCTTTATTATGCCCGCAAACACAATCTGACGCTTACAGGGTATGCATACGAAGAAGGACTAAATGAAATGTCTATCAAAGACCGAAGTGATTACATTACGATGATCACAATTAAATGTGACTGACTGCGATCTTGATCACATTATCTTTTCTATTTTCAAAAATATCATATGCCTGTTCTATTTCTTCCAGCGGAAATGTATGTGTGATAAGCGGCGTTGTGTCGATACATCCCTGCTCGATCAGTTTCAATATCTCATCGCAGTCACATCCGTCTACGCCTCCTGTTTTGAAAATAAGATTTTTCCCGTACATTTGCGGAAGCGGAAGCGTCTGGTTTTCTTCATAGAGCGCCACGACTGTGACAATCGCATTCGGGCGCGCGACCTTCCATGCAAGTTCAAATGTATCCGAGCTTCCCGCCACTTCCAAAACTCGATCCGCCCCGTTATGCCTGCTGTTTTCTTTCACGAATCGTTCTGCATCCGTCTCTTTCGGATTCACGACAAGTACGTCCGGATAATGTTCCTTTACAAATGCGATCCTCTCCGGATCTACTTCACATAAAATAATCTTTGCGGGATTCTTAAGCATCACGCACAAAAGCGTACAAATTCCCGTAGGTCCTCCTCCGATAATGACGACCGTATCCTCTTCTCCGATCTCTGAAATCCGCGCCGCCCAAAACCCGGTTGCGAGGACGTCTCCTACAAAAAGAGCGGCTTCATCCGTCACCGAATCCGGAATCTTATTTAACCCCTGCTCGGCATAAGGAACACGGACATATTCCGCCTGCCCGCCGTCGATCCGGCATCCGAGCGCCCAGCCGCCGTTTTGATCCGTACAATTATTCACAAACCCATTTTTACAGAAAAAACATTCCCCGCAAAATGTTTCGACGTTTACAGTGACACGATCTTCGGGTTTTACCTTTGTCACACGCCTTCCTGTCTCTTCCACGATCCCGACCATCTCATGACCGACCGTTATCCCCGGAACTGCTCTCGGAACGGCGCCGTGTTTGATATGGAGATCGCTGGAACAAATACTTGCCAAAGTCACACGTACGATCGCGTCGTCCTCACTTTGCAGCGTTGGTTTTTCTTTCTCTTTCAAAACAAACTTTCCGTTTTCTTCATATGTGTATGCTAACATTTCTCCTGTCTGCTCCTCTTTCCTATGCTATTCTTATCATGCTTATGCTAACGTCATAAATGTAAGGACGATTGCCAGAATCCAGTTTACAACGGCTATACATATTCCCGCGATACTTAAGACTTTTCCTGCCTTTGCCATGGCTGTTCCTGACAGATCATTTCTTTTCCGCACTCTTACAAGCGATACAGTCCCCAGAACGATCCCGACGATCGGAATCCAAAGTGCGAAAATAACGCTCACAATACCGAGCACAAGCAACGAGATGCCTGTGTCGTTTCCCGTTTTATCCGATGCCGGATTTTTCTCACGTTTCGCCATTGCTTTCCTCCAATATCATATTACGGCTCATATATACATATGAACCGTAATATTTTTTCATTCATTCTATTTTCTTTTTCACAAACTTTTCTGCCGTCGTCTGTTCCCCAACAAAACGACCGCAAATGAATCGGCAGAACACTGCCTGCACGATACGATCCAGACATTACGCGATCTCATACCAGATGATCTGGTTCGGCTCAAGAGCAAGCTCAAAGCTGCTTCCGTCTCCGCGGTAGATCGTTGTCTGCTGCGGCTCATCCGTATTATTTACAACACAGTATTTGTTGTTCTTCGGATAAGCATGTACATCTACATTATAATTTGTACTGAACCATCTGTTCAGTTCATCTTCGCTGTGTGTGCTCCAAAGCACTGCACGGTAAAGTACACGGCTGTTCTCGAAGCTGTACGGAAGTCCGCTGATATAAACAGCGCGTCCTTTTCCGAATTCGTTTACTGCCATCTGTACTTCTTTTTCTTTCTGCACAAGGATCGTTGCACTCGGAAGAGCATAAATATTCTTCTTGCCTTCTCCGAAATCTACTTCTTCAGAATCTTCCAAAATGAAGTGTTCATGCTCATCCCAGTTGTATTTGTCGTATCCGAGTGTGAAGCCCGTTTCTTCCTCTACACCGAATACGTTAGCAAGCTGGAAGAAATGTCCCTGATACTGATGACCGGAAGGTTCGCCGACACCGATAATTCCTCCGCCGTTGTAAACGAATCCGCGGATCGCTTCGATGATCTTCGGGTTTTCCCACCATTCTCCTCCTGTATGCGCCGTATCTGCATCCCCGACATTGATGATCACATCGATATCGTCAAGGATCGCCGGATTATCCAGAATATCCTGGAAGTTGATAAATACAACGTCAAACGGCGCTCCTGACAGCGACTCGATGATTCCTGCATATGAATAGTTCTGTTTCTGATACAGTGCATGATGTACCATATGGCATCCCCATGCTCTCATCTTGCCCCAGCAGTTAAGCACTGCGACTTTCTTCACGCAGTACGGTGTCGTTCCTTTTACATTTGCATAAAGCGTACGGAACTCGTTGCATACCTGCTCTACATAATCAAGGAATTCCGGGAACTGAAGCGCAAGTTTAAGATAACCGCCGTATCCGATACGATCGATCGGTTTTCTAAGGATTGCTCTTCTTGCTGTCACCCAGTTATATTTTGCTTCTTTGACCGGATCTCCGTTCTCGTTGAACACATCCGGGAAGAAGTACGGCAACAGACGTCCTTCTGTATATTTCACTCCTTCGATATCACTGATCAGACGAAGCGTCGAACCGTTTCCTACGCTTCCTACAACAGCGTCAATACCAAGTGTTTTAAACTCTTCCATAAACGGCTCTGTTCCGATCCAGTGATCTCCGAGGAACATCATTGCTTTTTTACCACATTCGTGCGTGATCTCTGTCATCTCTTTTACGATCTTGGCAACTTCTCTTCTCTGGAACGCCTGAAAATCCTGAAATTCTTTGCTCGGAACACGATACTGATTATTGTAATATCCCTGATCGATAATATATTCCGCGCGGAACGGATATCCCACTTCTTCTTCAAACTGTTTTAAGATATACGGACTTACCGACGCCGAATATCCGTACCAGTCTACATATTTCTCACGGGCAAGCTCGTCAAATACAAGTGTAAACTGATGGAAAAATGTTGTAAAACGAAGTACGTTTACATACGGATGATCCTCAATAAATTTTCTCAGACGTTTCAATGTATACTCATGTGTCTTCGGCTGACGGACATCAAAGGTGATCTGATGCTCTACATCTTTCCAGTCATTTGTTACGGCATTGTACATATGCACCGGATCCCACATGATATAGGCGAGGAAGCTCACAGTATACTCATGGAACGGAACTGCCTTGATCGTAACCTTTCCTTCCTCTTCATTATAATCCCACTCGTCTGTCGGAACGACTTTTCCTGTCGTGCGGTCTACAACCTCCCACCAACGCTTAATGTCATCCCGTGTATTCGGACTGAGCATGTCAGGATAAAGACCTTTCATGATCTCAATCGACAGACTCTCGGAATCAGCCGTATAAAACGGCGTCATAAGATACATCTGCTGTATCTCTTCCGGATTTGCCTTCGCCCACTCATTGTCTTTTCTTGTCGTATAATATGTAGAATAAATTTCCGCGTCTGCGTCTTTGAGCGCCTCCGGAAAATCTGTACCGTCACAGTCTCTGATCGCATCTGCTCCCCAGCGCTTCATCAGTTCCAAAGTCTCGGGAACAACGTCGAGATCTGTAGGGATGGTCACAAGTCCTTTTGAATTTTCCATGAATTATACCCTCTTTGTTCTTTCCTGTTTTCTTTTTCTGCTTTTCTTTTTCTATTTTCTGTTATATTTTGCTATTTATATTTATGATTATAAAAAGCAAGAAGTCCGATCAGACCCGCAAGTCCTGCAAGCATTGTCAGAAGCCCCTGCGGTCCGATATTTTTCTGACCGATAATGATAAGGGCTACAGACGCGATAAAAATAACAGCAACAATGATTCCTACTAAAACCTGTTTTGTTCTTTCATCCATGATATCAACCTCCTAACCCTTCAATCCGCCGAGTGTCATACCCTGTGTCAGTTTCTTCTGTACACAGATATACAAAATCAACGTCGGCAGCATAACAATAACAAGACCTGCATACATCTGACCGTATTGAACTGCAGATTTCTGCGCCGCCATCAAGTTCATAAGTCCTACCGGCAGAGTTTTCAGTTCCGGTTTTGTCAGAAGTGTCATTGAAATAATGTATTCATTCCAGAATGACAGGAAACTGAACAAGATTACCGTAACAATACTCGGTTTTGCCATCGGGAAAATAATCTTTACCATCGTTGTAAAGTAACTTGCTCCGTCTACATAAGCGGCTTCTTCAAAATCTTTTGCCAAAGATCTGAAATATCCGGACAAAAGATAGATCGTAAACGGAAGCGCCGTAGACGCATACACAAGAGCCAGCACAAACAGGTTGTTCAAAAAGAACGTACCTCCTGTGAGCTGACGAAGCGTTTTATCCCAGTTATTGAGCATAAGGAAGATCGGTACAACAATGTAACTTACGTTAATGAACAGGCCTGCCATAAAAAGTACGTTCCAGAATTTTGACGTTTTAAACTTGAATCTGGACAATACATATGCCGCCGGAAGAGAGATCACGATCAGCAAAAGCAATGCAAGCGCTGTTACGATCACTGAGTTGAGCATGTAAGTTCCCATGCTCGCCTTCTCCCACGCATCGATAAAGTTCTGGAAATAAATCTTCTCCGGAAGTACCCACGGACTTCCGTAAAACTCTGAATTCTGCTTAACAGATGCAACAAATACCCAGCCGACCGGAATGATAATTGTGATCGCAAGGAGAATTAATAAGATATATACTACCACTTTTGAAAGTGTCAATGGTTTTTTTGACTCTTTTACTTTTGTTTTTCCCATCTTGATCTCCTTCCCTTAAAATTCGATTTCCTGACGTTTTGTTGCCACATTCAGAATTCCCGCAAGTGCAAACGAGAAGAGGAATACCATAACACCGATCGCCATACCATATCCATAGGAAGAGTTCGTGTACGCTTCCTGATACATATAACTTAAGAATACATTTGACGCTCCGTCCGGTCCGCCGTTTGTCATTGCTTTTACAAGCAGGAAACTCATATTGATCGTACTGATAACGAAGAATGTAAGTGTTGTTCTGATGTTTGTCCAGATCAGCGGAATTGTGATCGTAAAGAACTGTCTGATCTTTCCCGCGCCTTCCAAAGCCGCCGACTCATAAAGGCTTTCCGGCACGTTTGCCATACTTGCCATATACATAACCATATAGTAACCGATTGCCTGCCATACAAGTGCAATCACAATACTGTAAATAACTATCTTCTGATCTCCAAGCCAAAGCGTCGGGTTTTCCGCTCCTTTGAACAGATTCAAAAAAGAGTTCAAAAGTCCAAGGTTCGGATCATAGATTGCCGAGAAAATAGCACTGATAACTACTACCGACAAAATGTTCGGAATGTAGAAAATAACACTGAAAAATGTTTTTCCTTTAATTTTTTCCCGTGACAAAATATAAGCAAATACAAGCGCAAATGTAAATGTTACAAGTGTAACAAGAACGATCAGCAAAATCGAGTTCTGGAACGCCTGATAAAATTTGTCACTCTTGAAAAGTATTTTAAAGTTGTCCAATCCTACAAATGTCTTATTATCTGTATATCCACCCCATTTAAACATAGACATACGGAAAATATCGATCGTAGGCAGGATCATAAATACGATAAACAATATCGCTGCCGGGGCAAGACAGCAAAATACAAACAGCCCTTTTCCTTTTCTTGCTTTCATTAATTCATCTCCTGTCAGGATAAAACGGGCGGTGAAAACAGATTCACCGCCCGCCTACACCTGTGATATTCTTCCGGTCATCAGAACCGGTAAATTTCCGGTGATTTATTTTTTATTTATTTCAGCGCTTCATGGAATTTAGCACTGTCAGCTTTGATCTGATCGATCCAATCCTGCTCTGTCTTGTCTCCAGTTACAAGAGAGTTAACCGGATCAAAGAATGTAGAACGTGTTGTAAGACCTTCGATCGGCTCTGTTGCTGCGAATGCATCCATAACTGCAACTGCGCCTGTGTCGTAGATTGAGTAATACAGTTTTGTATTATCATCTGTGATCATATCAGACATTCCTTCGATCGGCTGAACTGCTCCGCCTTTATCGAAGAAGATCTTAGCTGCTTCATCAGAGTACAGGTAAGCGATAAATTCTTTTCCGAGATCCTGCTCTTTTGCTTCTGCCGGCATCCAGATCTGCTCGAAGAATGTGTAAGAAGCTCTCTCTCCGCCTTCTTTAACAGCCGGAAGAGCTGTGAATCCCCACTCGAATCCGTCTGCTTTCGGAGCATCTTCCATCTCGCCGATTACCCAGTTTCCGTTCGGCATGAACAGCGCTTTGTTGTCAAGTACAAGCTGTTGGTTCTTACGGAAATCGTTGTCGTTTGCATTAGCCGGTGTTGTTTTTTCTGTATATGTAGCAAGTTTTGCAACAATGTCAAATGCCTGTTTAGCGCCTTCTGTATCCCAGATACCATCTTCATATGTCAGCGCTTTAGAGAAATCGTCTCCCATTGTCTCATGCATCAAAGCATAGAAGAATGCGTCAAAGTAACCTGTTGTCGGATATGTAAACAATGCGATTCCTTCTTCTTTCGCTTTGTCGCCAAGTGCCCACATCTCATCCCATGTAGTCGGAACATCCCAGCCTTTTTCCTCAAACAGTCCTGCATTGTAGAACAGTCCGCATGGGCCGTAGAACATCGGCATCAGATATGTTTTTCCGTCTCCGTACGGATTTGTAATTGTATTCTCAACGAATCCCGGAAGGATCTTGTCTCCTACAGTTACTTCTTCGCCCGGTACTGTCATATCAAGAACATCTGTCAGATCAACAAGGTTGTTGTCTTTTACGAATGTCTCTGTGATTCCCGATTCAGCTCCTACAGCTCTTAAGATCACGTCCGGATACTCGCCGGATTTCATCTGCGGGTTGATTACATCTTCGAGCTTTTTGTCGATTGTAAGTTCAACCTTAACGCCTTCGTGAGATTTCTCGAATGCTGAGCAAACTTCTTTCCACATGTCTGCGCCGTAAGCTGTTTCTACCGCTGCAACCTTCAGTGTTTTTTCGTCTCCACCTTTGTCAGCGTCTTTGTCGTCTCCGCCTGATGAACCACAAGCTGCAAGGCTGAATGCCATAGAAGCAACAAGTAACAGACTGATCAGTTTTTTCTTTTTCATAATCGTTGGTCCTCCTTTATTTAACGATTTGTTTCTCTTGGTCTTAGAATAAACGAAATCCGATAATTTTTCAATACCCATTCTTGTCCTTTTTTTTATAAATATTGCTTTTTTGTATTTCCCCCGACTTTTTTTGCGTTTTTCCGACAAAAACTTTTTTATATTTATTTTTTTTGTGCATTATATATAATTTCTTTTTTCGCCGCTTCTACAATACATCCATTTTCCCTTGATTTTTTTTTAAGAATTCACTATAATAAACACATTAATTTTTTACTTTTTTAGTTAAAAACAAAATTTCTAAACTATTCCAGATAAACAACGGAGGCTGTATTTATGGGAAATATACGACATTCATTCAACACTTCTAATCAGGAAACAACATTTTCGCAAATGCCGTACCGCCTGCTCTACTCCAGTTATTCAAAGTACGAACAAGACTGGGAAAGCTACCCGCACACCCATTATTTTTCCGAGCTTTTTTACGTACTGAACGGATGCGGAAGCTTCATTGTAGAAGAAGAATCATTTCCGATCCGAAAACAGAATCTGATCATCATCAACCCGAGCATCCGCCACACGGAAGTTTCAGACAAAAATTCTCCCTTGGAATACATTGTCCTCGGCGTGGAGGGACTAAACTTTCTTATTTATAACGACAAAGAATATTTAAATATACAGTGCGAAGATTTCTCCGAAAATCTCGACTTCTACTTTCATACGATCCTCCGGGAGATGGACGAACAAAAAGAAAGCTACGAGACGATCTGTCAAAATCTTCTCGAAGCTCTCATCATTCAACTTTCACGACATACCGGATCGCCCGTAGAAATGCTTCCTTCCTCAAAAAAGATTACCCGCGAATGCAGTTACGCAAAGCGCTTCATCGATTCTAACTTCAGAGAAAACATCACTCTTGACACACTTGCGGAGCTGACCCATCTGAATAAATATTATTTTGCCCATACATTTACCGAAATTTACGGGATCGCGCCTATGAACTATCTTGCTCAGAAACGGATCTTCACAAGTCAGGAACTTCTTACTTCAACGGATCTGAACCAGGCAGCGATTGCAAAACAGTGCGGCTTCTCTTCTTCAAGCTATTTTTCCCAATGTTTCCGAAAAATATGCGGCATGACTCCTACCGCTTACAGAAAACAGTTTATACGTTGACAGACGACAATTACATAATTTCATTCATCCTGTTAGTACGCTCGCCGCGTCTTAACAGGATGATTCCTGCCGCATCCGCCATCGCCCAGCCGATCGGTATCGCCGTCCAGATCGCTCCAACGCCGAACAACGGCGCACATGCATAGGCAAGGACAACCCGTGTTCCAAGTGAGAGGATCGTAAGAAGAAGAGAAACTTTCGGTCTTTCCACTGCCCGGAAATATCCGTAGAGCAAAAACAGGATTCCGATCCCGCAATAACACGCTCCCTCTGTTTTCAAATACCCTGTTCCGATCTGAATGATCTGTGTTTTCTGCGGATCAATAAAAATCCCCATCAAAAACTCTGCTCCGAAAAAGACTGCCGCAGATGCCGCCGCGCAAAACATTATGACAGTCACGGCAGCGCTTTTTGTTCCTTTTCTGATCCGTTCTTTTTTATCCGCCCCATAATTCTGCGAGATAAATATCGAATATGCATTCCCGAATTCCTGTGCCGGCATATATGCCAATGTATCAATCTTTACCCCTGCAGCGAACGCCGCCATAACCGATGTTCCGAAACTGTTCACAAGTCCCTGAACCATAAGTATCCCGAAATTCATCACAGACTGCTGGATTCCCGTCGATGCAGAATAAGAAAAGATCTCTTTCAAAAGATCTGCCCTTATACCGATCCCCTCTTCTTTCATTTTCTTCATGTTAAGTTCCGGTTCTTTCACAAGAGCGTATAATGCGATTCCAAGTCCTGCCGCTGCCTGAGCAAGAACCGTTGCCTCAGCCGCCCCTTTCACTCCGCGCCCGAGTTTTGCGACAAAGAAAAAATCCAGTCCGATATTAAGCGCAGTTCCGACGCCGAGAAAAATCAGAGGAATCACCGAATTTCCCGATGAACGGAGCAGAAACGCAAAATAATTATAGAGAAAAACAAAGATCAATCCGGCGAGGATCAGCCCCATATAAGAGCGCATCAGTCCGTAAATATCCGCCGGAATCTGCATCAGCGTGAGAATCGGATCAAGGCACACATATGAAACAATCGTCAAAATCACTGTCACTGAAAAAATAAGCACAAACGATGAAACAATATATTCTTTTAGTTTTCTTAACGCTCTTCGGCCATAACAGATTGAAAAAAGCGCTCCGCTCCCCATACACATGCCGATCAGGATCGAATTTAAAAACGTCATAAGCGTATATGCGCTTCCGACAGCCGCCAGCGCTTCCGCGCCGACAAACCTCCCGACAATCCATGTATCTGCCAGATTGTAACATTGCTGCATGATGTTTCCAAGGATCATCGGCACGGCAAACAGCAGCATTACAGCCGTCACATTTCCTTTTGTCAGATTACGTTTTTTCATAGTTTTTTCATCCGATCAGTTCTTTCACAAATTCATCCGCCGGATTTTTCTTTACATTTTCCGGCGTATCGCACTGCGCGATCTTTCCCTGCTCCATCACAAGAACCCGGTCTCCCAATTTCATCGCTTCCCTGATATCATGCGTAATAAACACGACTGTCATTCCTAATTTTTTCTGTAATGCCAGAAGTTCATTTTGCATAGCCCGCTTTGTAATTTCATCCAGCGCCCCGAATGGCTCGTCCATCAGAAGAAGTTTCGGGCGGGACGCAAGCGCCCTTGCGATCCCGACTCTTTGCTGCTGACCTCCGGAGAGTTCTTCGGGATAACGGTCAAGCATCTCACGCTCCAAACCGACCAGACCGATCAATTCTTCCGCCAGTTTCCGGTTTTGCCGTTTATCCTTCTGTCCGCTTATAACAGGAACGTAAATAATGTTTTTTTCAACAGTCATATGAGGAAAAAGCCCTTTATTTTGTATCACGTAGCCGATCTTTCTTCGAAGCCGGATCAAATCTGCCTCTCCTACGTCTTCCCCTGCCGCATATACTTTTCCCGAATCCGGCTTTTGCAATCCGTTTATCATCCGAAGCATCGTCGTCTTTCCACATCCCGATCTGCCGATCACCGTCAAAAATTCGCCTTCTTCCACAACAATGCTCACATCATCCAATGCTTTATATCTGCCAAAGCTTTTCGTCACATGTTCCAGACGTATCATTTCCATACGCATTCATTCCCCTGTACTTTTTTGTTTCTTCTCGAAAGTTTCTTCAAACGGTTCTGTTCTCACGGTTTTCGGAAAATATTTTACAGTAACCCGGACGTTTTTAAAAATTCTTCCGCCACTTCCGCTTCGTCACGTCCTTCTTCCTCAACCTGATAATTCAGTTCCGCCATTTTTTGATCTGTAAGAATTCCGTCCATCAGCTCTAACGTCTCTTTGAGCTTCGGATATTTTTCAAGCGCATCTTTGCGGACAACCGTTGAACAAAAATAATTTACCTGATAAGACTTATCGTCTTTTAACGCTCTCACATCATCCTGACTGATCTGAGCGTCTGTCGTATACCCGTTCGTCACATCAATATCACCGTTTCTAAGCGCCTGATATTTCAAACCGATATCAATATCTTTGATCTCTTTAAACTGAAATCCATACGCCGCAGACATCCCCGGAAGACCGTCCGCTCTCTCGATATAATCCGGGTTTCCTCCGAAAACAAGCTGATCCGAAACCGCCGCCAGATCCGAGCATGTCTCAAGATTGTATTTCTTTGCCGTATCTTCTCTTACGACAACGGCATACGTATTGTTCTGACCATACAGCCCTACCCACGTCATATCGAATTTTTCTTCGTATTCTTCCTGAAGTTTTGCAAGCATCTTATCATCGCTTACTTCACCTGCCTTATGTCCGAGCACAAGAATCCATCCGCTGGATGTATATTCCGGATAGAGATCAAACTCTCCCTTTTCCATTGCCGGCTGGATATTGCTCGTTCCTCCGCCGATACCTTTTGTAAGTTCTACTTCATAACCTGCCTTCTCCTCGATAAGCTTTTTCAACATTTCTCCGAGGATAAACTGCTCTGTCATCGGCTTTGTGGCGATCTTAACCGGTTCTTGAGCTTCGTTTCCCGCACTTCCTTCTTTCTTATCTTTGCTTCCGTTTCCCGCGCATCCGGCCATCGAAAGTATAAGCGCGCCGGTCAGAAAAAGCGCCGTGATCTTCTTTAATCTCATCTTTTGCCTCCTTATTCATAGTGTCCTTTTATGATTTTCTGTTTATATTTTTCTATTTATATTTTCTATTTATGTTTTTTATTTATGTTTTCCTGTTTTATCTGTTTTTATGCCTGTTTTCTTTTTCACTTTCCGTTCCAGCAATCCGAGCAAAAGATCGCTTACGATCGCCAGAAGCGCGATCAGAAAACTACCGCAAAACGTCATTGCCGAATCATAGATCGTAATACCTCTGTAAATCGCTACTCCAAGACCTCCCGCTCCTATAAACGACGCGATCGCCGACACAGAGATTGTCATAACGACCATATTTCTTACGCCTGCTATGATGACTCCCGCTGCCAGTGGAAGTTTGATTTTTGTCATGATCTGGAAGCGCGTGCTCCCCATTCCTTCCGCCGCCGCGACTACTTCTTCCCCGACGCCGGTAATTCCCGCATACGTATTTCGCACCATCGGCATGATGCCGTAAATCGTAAGAGCGGTTATCGCCGTCTTATCTCCGATCCCCAAAACCGGGATCAGCATTCCCAGAAGTGAGATCGCCGGAATCGTATAACCGATATTTGCGATCGTCAGAACGGGACCTGCCGCTTTTTTATGTTCCGAAATAAAAATCCCTAAAAGAAGTCCTATGATCCCCGCGCTCACAGCCGCCGTTAAAGCCAGCCCCACATGTGCCGCAAACAAATCCAGAAACCATTCTTTTCTCTCAGCATACAGTTGGATGACCTTTTGTAAAAATTCCACACCCTACTCCTCTCCGAGATAAAACACCCTGTAAAATGTTTCAAGCGATTCAAACAATTCTCTTTTCGTCTGCTGAAGCTGTTTGATCTTCAGCACACTTCCTATCTCATCAAAAGCAAAATCATTTTCTTCGTGCTCTACTTTTAACTCGAGATTTCCTTCTTCATCATATACGACAAGGAGAATGCCTCCCACATCTTCCGTATACAATACGCACATGATCTGCAGTTCCTGACGCACTGCTTCCGGCAGCGACTCAAACTGAGGATTCAAATAAAATTTCTGTTCATATGCGCTTGCCGCACAAAGCACAACCTCTTCTTCCATACATTACCTCTCTTTTTCCTGTTTTTTCCGAACTTAAAATCTGCATTTAGTTCGTCTATACTCATCCATATCTCTCAGCTTATCCTATGCATGCATTTCTTATCCCGCACATGCATTTATACATAACCGTACACACCTCTGACCGAGACTTCTCCGGCATAGACATGTTCCGAAGTTCCGTCTTCCCTTCTCACGATCAACTCTCCGTTTTTATCGATCCCCAGTGCCTTTGCCTTATATGTTCCGCTTGGATCAAGTACAAGAACGTCCCGATCCCGGTTGACAAGCATCGACATATACGTTTCCATCAGTCCGGATAAATCTTCCGTCTCAAGAAACAGGCGGTAATCTTCCTCAAAACATTTCATGATCGACGCAATGACAGACGCTCGTTTCACCATATGTCCGCATTCAAGATACAGCGATGTTGCATGATCTTTTAATTCTTCCGGGAACTTTTTTGTGTTTGCATTAATTCCGATCCCGACGGTCACATAATTGATATAATCGATCTGCGTACTCATCTCCGTGAGAATACCTGCCAGTTTTTTCCCGTTGACAACGAGATCGTTCGGCCACTTAATCTGAATATCCGGACAGGAAGCTCCCTCATTTTCAAAATATTTTTTTATTCCTTTCGCCGTACTGCACGCCGTCACGATCGTCAGCATAGACGCTTTATCCGGCGTGATCTTCGGTCTTAAAAGAACCGACATAAAGATCCCCGCTCCGGCAGGTGATTCCCACGAACGTCCTCTGCGCCCTCTTCCCGCCGTCTGCTCTTCCGCCACAGCCAGCGTTCCGGCTAAAGCGCCTTCATCTCCCATCTGCTTGATGCGCAGATTCGTTGAATCCGTCACTTTATAACATACGACATTTCTTCCCGCCCATTCCGTATGCATACAGCTTTCCACTTCTTCTTTTGTCAAAATGTCGGGACTTTCCACCATGCGATACCCTTTGTTTCGCACAGCTTCCACCTCGTAGCCGTCTTCCTGAAGCCGGCGGATCACCTTCCAGACCGCAGTGCGCGACACATTGAACTTCTCACAGATTTCCTGCCCCGAAATGTACCCGTCTGCTTCCCGCAGCATTTTCAAAATCTCTGCTTTCATAATTTTATCTGCTTTTCGCCTTCTCTGATTTTACTTTCTTGGCTTTTTGCCTTCTCAAGTTTTCGTCTTTTTATTCTCTCGACTTTTTATCTTTTTTACGTTCTCAGCTTTTCGTTGTCTTTATCTTTCTTGCTTTTTGCCTTTGTATCTTCTCTGTTTTTATCTTCTTTTCTACTTATTTTTTACTTCAATGTAGCATCCATAACCGCTTTAATCGTATGCATCCGGTTTTCCGCCTCATCGAACACTTTCGACTGTTCAGACTCAAATACCTCGTCCGTCACTTCCATATCTGTGATTCCGAAACGCTCGCCGATCTCTCTTCCGACTTTCGTTCCAAGATCATGAAACGCCGGAAGGCAGTGAAGAAAGATTGCTTCCGGTTTTGCATTTTCCATCACTTCTTTTGTTACTTTGTACGGAGTCAGCTCTCTGATCCGTTTCTCCCACACTTCGTCAGGTTCTCCCATAGATACCCATACGTCTGTATAGATGACGTCAGCGCCTTTTGTTCCTTCTTTCACATCGCTTGTCAATGTAATTTCAGAACCTGATTCTTTTGCATATACGCGGCACTCCTCTACAAGCTCCTCATTCGGGAAATAGTCTTCTGTCGTACACGCCACAAAATCAAGTCCGAGTTTTGCACAGGCGATCATGAGCGAATTGCCCATATTATAACGGGCATCTCCCATATATACAAGTTTCAGACCTTTCAGTTTCCCGAAATGTTCACGGATCGTCAGCATATCTGCCAGCATCTGTGTCGGATGATACTCGTTTGTCAATCCGTTCCATACAGGTACTCCCGCATACTGAGCCAGCTCTTCGACAATCTCCTGTCCGAATCCTCTGTACTCGATTCCTTCATACATTCTTCCAAGTACTCTTGCCGTATCTTTGATGCTCTCTTTCTTCCCGAACTGAGATCCCATCGTTCCGATATAAGTCGTCCCCATTCCGAGATCATGTGCCGCTATCTCAAAAGAACTGCGTGTACGCGTACTGTCTTTTTCAAAGATCAGCGCCACATTTTTCCCTCTGTGATGATCGACAAGTATCCCTTTTTTCTTCTTTTCTTTTAATTCTGCGGCAAGGTCCAAAAGATAAATGATCTCTTCCGGTGTAAAATCTTTCAGTGTCAAAAAATGTCTTCCTTTTAAATCCATTGTCTTATCCTCTCTTTTCATTTATTTTTTATCTGTATTTATTTACTTTCAATTATTCACATTTGTTTTCATTTACTTTGATCATCATTTACAGACTCGCGCCGCCTTATTTTCTCTTGTTCCGCCTTTGTCTGCCCGCTTCAAACATAAGTACTGCCGAAGCCACCGCTGCATTCAGCGACTCTGCGCCGCCTTCCATCGGGATCAGTATTTTCCGATCCGCACATGCCGCAGTTTCTTCTGTCAGACCGTTTCCTTCATTTCCGATAAGAAATGCGCATGCCGTCTTGTAATCTTCCATATCATAGGAGTTTTCCCCTTTAAGATGCGCCGCATAAACCGTGATTCCTTCCCGTTTCAGTTCGTCGATCGTTCCTTTCAGATCATCCGTATAAATAAACGGAATCCGAAAAATCGCTCCCATCGTAGAACGGATCACTTTCGGATTATACAGATCTACACAGTCTTTGCTCAAAACAATGCCTGTAGCCCCCGCCGCCTCTGCAGTCCTGAAAATCGTTCCGAGATTGCCCGGATCCTGAATATTTTCAAGAACGAGCACATGCGGAGTCTCCCCTAAAATATCTTCCGCCGTATACTCCATCCGGCGTACGACGGCAAGGATTCCCTGCGGAGTCTTCGTGTCCGACACATGCGCAAATACCGTATCCGACATCACTTCCGCCTCTTGAATAAACCGATCGTTTTTTTCTTTGACGCATTTCGCCTGAAAACTTTCCGACACATACAGTTTTACAATGCGCTCCCGTGGGATCTCTTCCGCCATGCGCGGTCCTTCTACGATAAATACGCCCTCTTTCTCCCGCTCACGGCTTTTTTTCTGCAAACGAAGCAATTCTTTTACTTGTATATTCGATGTACTTGTAATCATTTTCTCACCTGCATTTTCTATCTGTTTTTCATGTCAAATTTCTCAAGAATATCGTTAGAACCGATCACGATCAATATTTCTTTTTCCCGAAGCGGCTCCTGCGGATTGATCGCGACTTCGATCTTTCCGTTCTTGATAATACCGACGACATTGATTCCCAGACGCTCTCTGACTCCGAGATCGACAAGACTCTTTCCTACCCAGTTTTGCGGCACGACGATCTCTACCATACTGTAATCATTTGAAAGAGAGATCCAGTCCACAAATTCTTTCGACACGAGGCTTTTTGCCACGCGGCTTCCCATCTCGATCTCAGGATACACGATACGATCCGCTCCGACTCTTTGCAGGATCGCGCCCTGAAGTTTGTCTTTCGCCTTTGCAACGACGAGAGGAATTCCCATTTCTTTGCAAAGCATCGTCGCCATAATACTTGCCTCTAAACTTTCCGAAATGGCAACTACCACTCCGTCAAGATTACGTCCTCCGAGAGCCTGCAGCGCGTCAGGCTCTGACACGTCCGCTTTGACCGCGTAAGAAACTTTGTCGGATATTTCCTGTACTTTCTCGTAAGACTCGTCTACGACGAGCACATCGCATCCCATATTTTCCAATGTAAGCGCAACGCTTGACCCGAAACTTCCAAGTCCCAACACCGCAAATTGTTTATCCATAATATGTTCCCTCCTTTTAAATGCTTCTGTCTTTACATTTCCGGTTTTGTATTTCTACTTTTTTATTTCTCTGTCCATATTCTCATCTTCATGCTCTGCATTGCATTTTCTTTCCCAATTATCCAAGCATTACGTTGTCTCTCCCACTTAGCCGAGCATCACATTTTCTTCCGGAAGTTCTCTGAACTTAGAAATCTTATCGCTTCTTCCCGATAATGCAAGCGCCATAGTAAGCGGTCCTATCCTTCCGACATACATAAGGATCATAAGGATCACATGACTTCCCCTGCTCAGGATCGGAGTAAGGTCTGCCGTCAGTCCGACCGTTCCCATTGCGGACGCCGCTTCATAAGTAAGATCAAGGAAATCAATTCCGGGTTCAAAGATTGTCAGTGCGGTAATTCCCGACATCAGGAAGATCAAAGTGATCATTGTGATCGTAATTCCCGATCTGACGATATTATTATCAATCTTTCTTGCAAAACACTCTGTATCTCTTTTGTTTTTCAGTACACAGAGAACCGTCAGCAAAAGCATCGCGATCGTCGTTGTCTTAACGCCGCCTGCCGTACCCGCCGGAGATCCTCCGATGAACATAAGCATACAGCCCAAAAGCTTCGAACTTTCTCTTAAGTCTCCTTGCGGAACTGTCGCAAATCCCGCCGTTCTTGTCGTCACCGACTGAAATAAAGATGCCGTCATCTTCTCAAGAAGATTCATATCTCCCATTGTTTCGGGGTTGTTAAACTCCAGCAGGAAAAATCCGACGGCGCCGCACAGGATTAGAAGTCCCGTCATCGTAAGAACGATCTTACTTTGCAGACAAAGTCTTGTAAACAGCCATTTTAAAGGTCTTTTCTTGATTTCCGTCATCTTTTTTATATTGATCGCAATGTCATGCCATACCGGAAAACCAAGTCCGCCCATAACGATCAGAAACATTGTCGTAAAATTAATAAGCCACGACCCTGAATACTGTATAAAGCTCGTACTTCCAAGTATATCGATACCCGCGTTGCAAAATGCCGAAACAGAATGAAAGATTGCGTAACCGACGCCTTTTATAAACCCAAACTCAGGAATAAACCGGAGCGAAAAAAGTACCGCGCCGATCCCCTCTACCAAAAACGTTCCTTTTAAAATACGGATCACGAACTTTACAAGACCTGAAAGCGTATCCAGTCCATATGCCTGTTGGATCGTGATTCTTCCTTTCATATTGATCTTTTTTCCCAATAAAAGGAAAAACGCAGACATGCAGGCGATCACTCCAAGTCCGCCGACCTGTATCAAAAGCAGTAAAATAATTTTCCCTAGCAATGTAAACTGTTCCGCCGGAACAATCGTCACAAGGCCGGTAACGCATACGCTGCTGACAGACGTAAAAAGCGCGTCTATAAACTCGATCGGCTTCTGATTACAGATCGGAAGGCTCAAAAGTATTCCGCCCCCGAGTATCACCCCGAAAAATCCGATAACAACCGTCTGCACCGTATTGAACTTCAGTCTCCTCGGACTCTTTTTTTTCTTTTCCATTTCTAAAAACCACCCTATGATCTTAATCTGTTTTCCCCATACACGGCATATATATTCCATATTATGCCGCTTCCCTTTTGACTTCTATATGATACACGCATTTATTCTCATTTACAATAGAAAAGGAGTTCCGAAAAACGAAACCCCTTTTCTCTCATGACAAATATAAAATCAAACTGTGTTTTCGTCATGCCATTACACTTTAAAGCGATATCCCACTCCCCATATCGTCTCGATATACTGTGGATGAGACGTGTCATATTCGATTTTCTCCCGAATCTTCTTAATATGCACTGTCACAGTCGCGATATCTCCTATCGACTCCATATCCCAGATCTCGCGAAACAGCTCTTCTTTCGTATACACATGATTCGGATGACTCGCCAAAAATGTAAGAAGATCGAACTCTTTCGTCGTAAATGACCGCTCTTCTCCTCCGACCCATACGCGTCTCGCCGTCGTATCGATCTTCAATCCGCGGATCTCGATCACTTCATTTTCCTCCGCATTGCTGTTGATCAGCCGTTCATATCTGGCAAGATGCGCTTTCACGCGGGCCACAAGCTCACTCGGGCTAAACGGCTTCGTCATATAATCATCCGCTCCAAGGCCCAGACCTCTGATTTTATCAATATCGTCTTTTTTGGCAGAAACCATAATAATCGGCGTATTCTTCTGATCTCTGATCTGACGGCATATTTCAAAACCGTCAACTCCCGGGAGCATCAGATCAAGAATAATCAGGTCAAAATCTCCGCCCAGTCCTTTTTGCAGACCTGTATCTCCGTCATTCGCCACTTCCACCTCAAAGTTGCTCAGTTCAAGATAATCTTTCTCAAGATCCGCAATACTCTCTTCATCCTCTACGATCAAAATACGCTTACTCATCAATAGATACCTCCTGATATTTTCTGATTACAAAATACATTGTTGTTCCGGCGCCCTCTTCACTGGTCGCCCATATATTTCCTCCATGTTCTTCCACGATCTTCTTCACGATCGACAAACCGATTCCGCTTCCGCCTTTCGATGAATTGCGGGAAGCATCCGTCCTGTAAAAGCGATCGAAAATGTACGGCAGGTCTTTTGCGGCGATCCCTTTGCCGTTGTCGCCTAATTCAACCTGTATAAAATCGCCGACATCTTTTACTTCCATCGTGACTTTTCCGTTCGGCTTGTCCATATATTTCAACGAATTCGATACGATATTATTGATCACCCTTCTAAGCTGCTCGGGATCAACGATCACCTTGCAGTCTTCTTCCATCGTATTGCAATAAGTAAATTCGATTCCTTTCGACTCAAGCTCCATATGCAGATCTTCCCCGCAGTCTCCAAAATACCCTTTCGCCGATATCGTCGTAAAATTATACGGAATACGATTCGTGTCGATCTTGGAATAAAGCGTCAGTTCGTTGATTAAAAGATCCATCTCATTTGCTTTATTATATATTGTCTTAATGTATCTGTCCATTCC
>NZ_DS264365.1 GCF_000153925.1 [Ruminococcus] torques ATCC 27756 | reverse complement strand
GCAGGTGGTTTCACGCAGAATCAGGGAGCGGGCTCAGCAGGCGGATTTACACAGAATCAGAGGACAGGCTCAGCAGGCGGATTTACACAGAATCAGAGGACAGGCTCAGCAGGCGGATTTACACAGAATCAGAGGACAGGCGCAACTGGCGGATTCACGCAGAATCAGAGGACAGGCTCAGCAGGCGGATTTACACAGAATCAGAGGACAGGCTCAGCGGGCGGATTTACACATAATCAGGGAGCGGGCTCAGCAGGCGGCTTCGCGCAGGATCAAAGAACGGGAACAGCGGGGAATTCCGTGCACAGAGGCGGAATCCTTTATCTGAAGGGAACGGCAATAAAGGTCGGCGGTATCTTCCTCGCGATTACGGGATACCTTGGGATGATCGTTACTCTGATCATCGGTCTGATGCTTCTGTTGGGAAGTTCGGTAACAGGCTGGCAGATGGAGATAAATGTCATGGCGGCTTTGATGGGCGGTTTTTCTGTTGCGTTTGCAGTGATGGGAATTATCGGAACATCGAATGCGTGTACGGTGAGCCGTTTTGGAAAATATGTGAAAATGATCGGAAACAGGGAATATTGTGACGTAAAAGAATTTGCACAGCAGAGCGGACGTTCTGTGAAAGCAGTTGTGAAAGATTTGAAAAAGATGATTAAAAAAGGCTGGTTTCGGCAAGGTCATCTTGATGAGCAGGAAACATGTCTTATGACGAGCAACGAAGCTTATCGCCAATACACGGCGCTTATGGAAAGAACGCGTCGGGAAAAACAGGAAAAAGAAGAGCGGGCAGCGAAGGAACAGGAAGAGTTTTCCAGACTTTCTCCGGAAGTCCAGAAGATCATCGAAGCAGGCGACGAATATGTGAGGGCGATCAAAGCGGCGAATGACGCAATACCCGGAGAAGAAATTTCGGAGAAAATCGCCCGTATGGAAATGCTTGTAGACAGGATATTTGACCGGGTCGAGCAGAAACCCGATACGGTCAGTGATATCCGAAAATTAATGGATTATTATCTTCCGATGACGATGAAACTGCTGCAGGCGTATGAAGATTTGGATGCACAGCCTGTACAGGGAGAAAATATTATTTCTTCCAAAATAGAGATCGAAAAGACGATTGACACTCTTAATGTGGCGTTTGAAAAGTTGTTGGACGATCTTTTTCAGGATACGGCGTGGGACGTGTCGTCGGATATATCGGTTCTGAATACGATGCTGGCACAGGAAGGACTTACGGAAGACGAGATCAGAAAGTAAAAGCGCGCAGCGAGTGGAGAAGATAAGATAGAAAAGATGTTCGCAGCGAGTAAAGAAGATAAAATAGAAGCTCGGGGAATGATGAGTGAAGATAAGTAAGATAGGGCTGAAGAAAGAAATGGAAAAGGAGATTAAAGAAATGGGAACAGAATTTAAGGACTTAGACACCACTCCGACATTGACGTTAGATCCGTTTCAGGCGGCGGATAAAAAGGAAACTCCGGCCGTGCAGCAGGTAGAAGAACCGGTGCTGGACGACAGCATTTTGACAGAAGAAGAGCGTCAGACGGTCGAGGCATTTGCAAAGCAGATCGACTTGACGAATTCATCGCTGATCCTTCAGTACGGAGCGGGAACGCAGAAGAAGATGGCGGATTTCTCCGAATCGGCGTTGGATAATGTGAAATCTCAAGATCTCGGCGAGGTGGGGGATCTCCTTACCGGCGTTGTGACGCAGTTGAAAAGTTTTGATGAAGATGAAGAAGAAAAAGGCTTTTTCGGCATTTTTAAGAAAGCGTCGAACAAAATTGATTCTATGAAAGCGAAATACGCAAAAGCCGAGACGAATGTAAATGAGATTATCAAGGCGCTGGAGAAGCATCAGGTACAGCTTATGAAGGATACAGCGCTTCTTGATAAGATGTACGAACTGAATCTGACATATTTTAAGGAATTGTCGATGTATATTCTTGCGGGAAAGAAGAAACTTGCGGAAGTGAAAAGAACACAGCTTGCGGATCTGATGAGCAGGGCGCAGGCATCAGGACTGCCGGAAGATGCGCAGGCGGCGAAAGATTTGGATGAGATGTGCATTCGGTTTGAGAAGAAGATCCATGATCTTGAACTGACAAGAATGATTTCTATTCAGACTGCGCCTCAGATTCGGCTCGTTCAGAATAATGATACAATGATGGTTGAAAAGATCCAGTCTACAATCGTAAATACGATTCCTCTTTGGAAGAGTCAGATGGTTCTTGCGCTTGGGGTAGAACATTCGACGCAGGCAGCGGAAGCGCAGCGGCGTGTTACGGATGTGACGAATGAGCTTTTGAAGAAAAATGCAGAGAAACTGAAGATCGCAACGACGGAAACGGCTCGGCAGTCCGAGCGGGGAATCGTGGATATGGATACGCTCAAAGCAACGAACGAGTCTCTGATCTCTACGCTTGATGAAGTAATGGCAATCCAGCGTGAAGGCAGGGAAAAACGTCAGGCTGCGGAGGCGGAACTTCGCAATATGGAGCAGGAATTAAAAGGAAAGCTTTTGCAGCTTCACGGATAATGTTTGGGATAAGGTCTTAGATGCACGTTTAGGATGGTATTTTCGGAATGAATACTTGGAACGGCGGTTTCGGTTGACATTCTGCCGGATTTTGGGTAAAATCACAGATGCAAACAGGCGAGGAAAGAGAATAGTATATGTGTGGAATGCATCAGAGAGAAGGCGGTTGGTGAAAGCCTTTGCAGGAACACATTGAACCGGCTCCGGAGCTCTGTATGAAAATACAGCGTATATCTGCGTTAAAGATAAAAGAGAGAACAACGGCAGGCAGGACGTCTGCGGTGTTAATAAGGGTGGTACCGCCGAGATGCTCGGTCCCTTGTGGGGAAGAGCGTCCCGGCGTTTTTATATAGGCGCATATAGGAAATGAGACGCTTTTCCGGCAGAGAAGTTTTGGCGCTATCCGGGAATCTGCCGCGTTACCGGAAATTTTTACGATCCGGGAGAAACGGGCAAAACGGAAGAAACGGTCGAAACGGTCGAAACGGTCGATTCGGACGGATATGGCTAAACTGCTGCGCTATGGAAGCGATGGAAGAAAAGTCGGAACAAAAGATAAAAAGTTCCGAAAATGATTTGGGAAATGAGGTAAGAAAATGGCGAAAGAAAAGAAACTTGTACAGTCGATCACATCGAGAGACGAAGATTTTGCACAGTGGTATACAGATGTTGTGCGGGAAGCAAAATTATGTGATTATTCAGGCGTAAAGGGATGTCTGAACTATCTTCCGAACGGATATGCAATATGGGAAAATATTCAGTCGGATCTTGATAAACGTTTTAAAGACACAGGTGTGGAAAACGTATATCTTCCGGTTTTGATCCCGGAAAGCCTTTTGCAGAAAGAAAAAGACCACATCGAAGGGTTCGCGCCTGAAGTAGCGTGGGTAACACACGGCGGAGCGGAGCCGCTTCAGGAGAGATTCTGTATCCGTCCGACATCTGAGACATTGTTCTGTGACGTGTGGAGCAAGACGGTTCAGTCTTACAGAGACCTTCCGAAAGTATGGAATCAGTGGTGCTCGGTTCTTCGTTGGGAGAAAACGACAAGACCGTTCCTTCGTTCAAGGGAATTCCTCTGGCAGGAAGGTCATACGATTCATGCGACATATGAAGAAGCGGAAGAACGTACAAAATTAATGTGGAAAGTATATAAAGACTTTGTAGAAGAAAATCTTGCGATTCCGGTTGTTGCCGGAAGAAAAACAGAAAGTGAAAAATTTGCGGGAGCGCAGGACACTTATACGATTGAAGCACTGATGCACGACGGTCAGGCTTTACAGTCGGCGACAAGCCATTTCTTCGGAAATTCTTTCCCGGATGCATTTGACATTAAGTATGCAGATAAAAATAATGAACTGCACAGTGTGTACGAGACATCATGGGGATTATCCACCCGAATCATCGGTGCGATCATCATGGTTCACGGCGATGACAGCGGTCTTGTACTTCCGCCGAGAATCGCTCCGGTACAGACAAGAGTTATTCCGATCGCGCAGCATAAAGAAGGTGTTCTCGATAAGGCAAATGAACTTCTTGACGCTCTTAATAAAGCCGGATATCGCGCGAAGATCGATGATTCCGAAAAGAGTCCGGGATGGAAATTCAGTGAGCAGGAGATGCTCGGAATCCCGACTCGTATCGAGATCGGACCAAAAGATATCGAAAACGGTCAGGTTGTTGTTGTGCGCAGAGATACAAGAGAGAAGATCGTTGTGGCAATCGATGAGATTACAACGAAACTCGGTGAAATCCTTGAGACGATCCAGGCAGACCTTTATGCGAAAGCAAAAGCGTTCCTTGATGACCACATCAGTTCTGCGGTGACTATGGATGAGATGAAAGATGCGGTTTCCGAAAAGAAAGGTTTCGTAAAGGCAATGTGGTGTGGAGACGAAGCTTGTGAGGATGAGATTAAAGCACAGACAGGCGGAGTGACATCACGATGCATTCCTATGGAAGAAGAACATCTGTCTGATGTATGCGTCTGCTGTGGAAAACCTGCGAAACATATGGTTTACTGGGGAAGAGCATACTAAAATACATTATTTGTAAATGGGCAGTTTAAAACAGGAGTGGATTTCTTCGCTTTTGGAAGAAATACGTTCTGTTTTACAGCGCTGCTTCTCGATAAATAATATAGAAGAAATAAGATAGTGTTGTACAAAAAGGCTATAATCGTTTTGGAAAATGAACGACTATAGCCTTTTTTGAAATCCTAAATATGCAAAATGACGAAAATGGGGGGATGATAATGACAATTTTGTTTAAATGTGATAAGGTTATAAGGTCTATGAAAAATAAAATTGTGAAAAAAGGGGAAAGGAAAAGTATGAAAAAGAGAAAGTATCTGGCATTGTTATTAGCTGCCGGAATGATCGCACAGACAGCTCTTTCGACCGGCGGAGTTGTGCAGGTTCAGGCTGCCGAAGACACATACGTTAAAACAGATGAGCTGACAGACAACGATACGGCGGCACCGAAGAAGGACAAGACGATACCGTCAAAGAATCAGTATGAGTATCAGAAACAGGAACTGGCTGCATTTTGCCACTTTGGACCGAATACATTTAATGAGATCGAATGGGGAGAACATTACGGCGATAAGACTCCGAATGAGATCTTTAAACTGACGGAAGATTTTGATGCGGACACACTTGTTAAAACATTGAAAGAAGCAGGTTTCAAGAAATTGATCGTGACTGCGAAGCACCATGATGGTTTCTGTATATGGGCAAGTGAAGCAACGCAGTACGACGTTTCCGGCGCGACAAATTATCAGGGTGGAAAAGGTGATGTCCTTGCCGACATTTCAAAAGCATGTACAGAACATGATATGGACATGGGCTTATATCTGTCCCCGTGGGATATCCATGATGAAAGCTATGGGTATAAAGATGCATCCGGTAAGGCATTAGTAGAGTTTGTGGATACTAATAATGATGGAAAACCAGATAAAAACCAACCGGTCAATGGTTTGACTTGGGAACAAGTAAAACAGCAAGATGCGAAAGATTACAATAAATATTATAATGATCAGTTGATCGAGATACTTGGAAACGACAAATACGGAAATAAAGGGCATTTTAAAGAAGTATGGATGGATGGTGCGAAAGGAAGCGGCGCCGGATATCAGGAATACGACTTTAAAAAATGGTTTGACACAATTCAGCAATATGAAGGAATTGCCGGAAATCAGGTTGACGACTGTATGCTGTTCGGAGCAGAAGCTTACACAACTGTCCGTTGGATCGGAAACGAGAACGGATTTGCGGCAGAGGAGACTTGGTCAAAATCGAATGTAGATAAAGAGAAAAATACGATTAACAGCAACTCTTCGGGCGGATATACGAAAGGTTTCCCAGACGGAAATCAGTGGACAGTTCCGGAAGCGGACGCACGAATCACGTCAGGATGGTTCTGGGGAGATAGTAAGAAGACACCGAAGACAATGGAAGAATTATCAGAGATGTACTTCCGCTCTGTAGGTCATAATGCTCCGCTTCTTTTGAATGTTCCTCCGAATAATAAAGGAAAAGTTGACGATGCGATCTTAAGACGTGTAACGGAATTCGGTACGGCTATTAATAAAACGTTTGAGAAGAACCTTGCAAAAGATGCTGAGGTTTCCGCAACAGAAGTTCGCGGAAAGGACACAACTTATTCTCCGCAGAACGTATTGGACGGAAAAGATGATACATATTGGACTGTGAATGATGAGACAAAATCAGGCACACTTCTGATCGACCTGAAAAAAGATACACTGTTCGATGTTGTGTCTATCGAAGAGTCGATTGAGTTCGGACAGAGAATCGGCAAGTTTAAAGTTGAGTATCAGACTGCGAACGGTGAGTGGAAGAAGTTTGACGAGGGAACAACGGTTGGCGCGAAACGTCTCAGCCGCAGAAGCCCTGTAAAATCAAGTAAGATCAGGATCACGGTAACGGCGCATGAAAGCGCGGAAAATAAAATTCCTATGATCAGTGAGGTCGGCGTTTATAAAGCGGCGGCAGGTATGGAAGCTCCGAACGGAATTCCGGAAGGACTTCAGGTAGTCGATGACAGAGCGTTTACGGCAGACGGATGGTCAAAGGAGTCGGGAGATCAGTTTATCGAAGGCACAGGTATGTGGTGTCGTCCGAATGCAGAGGCAACTGTGAAGTTTACAGGAACGAAAGTATGGCTTGTAGGTACGATCGATCCGAGCCACGGTCCGGCAGACGTATATATCGACGGCAACAAGGTGGCGTCTATTAATACGAAGTCAGATAAGAGAAAGCTTCAGCAAAGAATCTTTGAGTCTGATACGTTAAAAGAAGGAAAGCATACATTAAAAATTGTTAATACAGGAACGGGTACAGAGGCAATCGGAGTAGATGCCGCGTTAGTATTGAACAACGGCGGAAAAGGTATGTTCCAGATCGAGTATCCGAGCTATCGTGTTAATGAAAACACAAAGACTCCGATCATGGTAAAACGTCTCGGAGGAACAAAAGGCGAAGCTACGGTACAGTTCCAGGTAAATCCGGGAAGCGCATGGCAGGATCACTTTAATGCAGACGGAAATATGGAGTTGAAGTTTGCAGACGGTCAGACAGAGGCGCAAGCTCATGTTGAGACAAGAAGAGTGCCGGGAGAGACAGGCGATCTTTCCTTTACTGCTGTTCTTGCAGATCCGACGAACGGAACGATTATCGGATTCAATAATCCGGCGACAGTGACGATCGCTGACTCTGAGCAGTATACAAAAGAAAAAGTAAAAGAAAAATTAGCTCAGATCGAGAAAGCAGGATATAATGAAGCGCAGTATACAAGCGGAAGCTGGGAAGCGCTTCAGGCGGCGATAAAAGATGCGAAAGCAGTTATGGAAAAAACAAATGCAGGAGCACAGGATTATGCCGAAGCTTGTACGAAACTGGAAGCGGCTCTGAACAGTCTTACAAAGCGATCTACATACACAGATGAAGATAGATTTATTATGCCTCGTCTGAAAGGAAGAACAAAACAGCTTGAGGCAGAGCACTTCATATTAGATAAAGGAACATCGGAAAATGGTAAACACGTTCGCCTTGTGGCAGATGATAAAGCAAGTAACGGACAGAAAGTCGGTTGGTTTGAAAAAGGCAACATCATCAAAGTTCCGTTCCATGCAGATAAAGCGGGAACATATACGTTCAAAGCAACATACCAGAGCGGAAGACTGGCAAGCGGAAAACAGCCGAACTCTTTGAACTGGTCTGGCAAGAACGTGACAGCAGGATCTAAGGCTGACATATATGGAACAGAGTCTAACGGAACGAAATATGAGACGTTAGAGTTTGATGTAGAGATCACGGCAGCAGGCGACGGAGAACTGATCTTTACTGCAGACGACAAAGGTTCTCCGAACCTTGATAAATTTGAAGTAACGGCAAAAGAAGTTCCGATGGAGAAATACACGATCACTTCATCCGTTGCAGAAGGCGAGCAGGGAACGATTTCACCGCTTGGAGCAGTGGAAGTAGAAGAAGGTTCTTCAAAGGAATTTGAAATGAAGCCGAATGAAGGCTATGCAGTGAAGGATGTAGTCGTAGACGGAAAATCCGTAGGTTCTAGAACGAAATATACATTTGAGGAAGTTTTGGCAAACGGACATACGATCACTGCTACATTTGAAAAAGAGATGTATGCGGAAGACAATCGATTTGAATTCCCTGTAGACGGAAATGCAAAGACTCTTGAAGCAGAGAGACTTGAAGCTAAAAACGTAGAAGACCCAAGCGACGGTCAGTGGAAGATGGAAGTAAAGGAAGCTGATTGGGCAAGCGGCGGTAAGTTTGTCAACTCGATGAACAAAGGCGATACGCTGACACTTTACTACAATGCTCCGCAGGCGGGAGAATATACAGTTACGTTGTCTTACAGAAGCGGAAGCACTCAGAACGGATTCAAATGGGCAGAAAAAGACGGCAAGATCGAAGCCGGAGAAGTAACGGCAGGCGCAAGCAGCGCAGATGCGACACATACGAAAGAATTCAAACTGAATGTGAAAACAGCAGGCGAAGGATGCCTCGTATTTACGGCGTTCGATACAAAAGCTCCGCAGTTGGATAAATTCGATATCAAGAGTCCGGGAACACCGGTTCCTCCGATTTCTGCAGTAGAGCTTGAAGCGGCAGTTAAGGCGGCTAAGGGATTAGATCTGAATGATTACAAAGATGACGATGCCAAAACTGCATTTACTGCAAAACTGGAAGAGGCGGAAAAACTTCTTGCAGACATTGCCGGCGGAAGCTTTGCGGGAACACAGGACGATGTGAATCAGATGGCAAAAGAGCTGAAAGCTGCACAGGAGGCTTTGAATGAAAAAGATCAGACTCCTCAGGTGAATAAAGATACGCTTAAGGAGGCAATCGGCAAGGCGGAAGCGCTTGATCTGACACAGTATAAAGAAGAAGGTAAGGCAGAGTTTAATGCGGCTCTTCAAAATGCAAAGGCAGTTCTTGAAAAAGCAGATGCAGATCAGGATGAAGTCGATCAGGCAGCGCTTGCATTGAATACGGCAATCCAGAATCTGAAACCGGTCGACGGCGGAAGCGGCGATGGAAACGGTGAAGGAAACGGAAATGGAAGCACAGGCGGAAACGGAAACGGCAGTGGAAGCACAGGCGGAAGCGGAAACGGTAGTGGAAACGCAGGCGGAAATGGAAGTACAGGAGGCAGCGGCACAGGAAATTCGGCAGTGCAGACAGGCGACAGCTCAAACCTGTTTGTATATGCGGGAACATTACTCCTTGCAGCGGCAGCGTTCGTATTCGGATTCAGAAGAAGAAATCAGGAAAAATAATTCTGATGCCGAAGGCATTCGGACAATCTGAATAAAGAGATAACAGAGACGGGAAAGTTATGGATTATCTGAGAAGATAACCGTGATTTTCCCGTTTTTTATCATTTATTTTAAAGATATGACTGTGAAAAGACGGAGCAATTTTATAAAGAAAGAATGAAAAAAAGAAAAAAGACATGAAAAAGGCGGAAAAGTTGGCAAATCCCTTGACTTTCTTAAAAAAACGTAATAAACTAACCTAGCGTGCAGAAAAAGACGTTGTTCTTTTTGTGCGCCGAAAAGGATAAAGACATATTATCCGCAGCCCCTTATGACATAAGTCATGAGGAAACGAATAATTCATAGGAGGTGAAAAAGAATGCCAACATTTAACCAGTTAGTTAGAAAAGGTCGCCAGACTTCAGAGAAAAAGTCTACAGCACCGGCTCTTCAGAAAGGATACAACTCCCTGAAGAAACGTGCGACTGACGTATCTGCACCGCAGAAAAGAGGTGTTTGTACAGCAGTTAAGACAGCTACTCCGAAGAAACCGAACTCAGCTCTGAGAAAAATCGCCAGAGTTCGTCTCTCTAACGGAATCGAAGTAACAAGCTACATTCCGGGTGAAGGACACAACCTTCAGGAGCATAGCGTTGTTATGATCCGCGGAGGAAGAGTTAAGGACCTGCCGGGTACAAGATACCACATTATCCGTGGTACACTTGATACAGCAGGAGTTGCTAAGAGAAGACAGGCTCGTTCTAAATACGGTGCAAAAAGACCGAAAGACGCAAAATAAAAAACTGAGAAAGGAAAACAGGTATAAGCACAGCGGCGTATTTGTTTTCATCCGAGGTTTTCATGAGAAGATCGGAAGTACGTCAGTACGAAAGGCTGCGTAAGCGAATCGGATTTTCGAGTGGACGATAAGCGTAAAAGAACAAGAGCAGTAACTAAGTAGTTAAATCGTATCACAAACAGAACTATGATTATCGTGCCTCATTGATCGTTCAGTGAGAAAGGGTTGCGGATTTGAGATTCCGCTCCGAAGGAGTACCGGAGGTGCGGACAAAGATAGACGTCCCGCGGCCGCGAGCACATGGTATGTGATTTCATAGAAGACACATGTGAGTACCGATGAATTAATCCCGGTATAACCGGAAAAAATGATTAAGGAGGGAAGGACCGTGCCACGTAAAGGACATACTCAGAAAAGAGATGTATTAGCGGATCCGATATACAACAATAAAGTTGTTACCAAACTTATCAACAACATCATGCTTGACGGTAAGAAAGGTGTAGCACAGAAAATTGTATACGGAGCATTTGAAAGAGTAGAGGCAAAGGCTGAGAAACCGGCGATCGAAGTGTTCGAGGAAGCTATGAACAACATGATGCCGGTTCTGGAAGTAAAAGCAAGACGTATCGGTGGAGCAACATATCAGGTACCGATCGAGGTTAGAGCTGACAGAAGACAGGCGCTTGCTCTTCGCTGGTTGACTATGTATTCCCGTCAGAGAGGCGAGAAGACAATGGAAGAGAGACTGGCAAACGAAATTCTTGACGCAGCGAACAACACAGGCGGAGCTGTGAAGAGAAAAGAAGATATGCACAAGATGGCAGAGGCAAACAAAGCGTTTGCACACTATCGTTTCTAAGAGCCGGACACTGCTGCGCCTCTTAGCGAGGCAGGTGCGAGGCATATTCTTCGGAAATTATCCCGAAGAATGACCAAATAGAGGAGGAAAAGATCTTGGCTGGTAGAGAATATCCATTAGACAGAACCAGAAACATCGGTATTATGGCGCATATTGATGCCGGAAAGACTACGACAACAGAGCGTATTCTTTATTATACAGGTGTTAACCATAAGATCGGTGATACTCACGAAGGAACTGCAACTATGGACTGGATGGCCCAGGAGCAGGAAAGAGGTATCACGATCACATCTGCTGCGACAACATGTCACTGGACGCTGCAGGAAAACTGCAAGCCGAAAGCAGGCGCGTTAGAGCATCGTATCAACATCATCGATACACCGGGACACGTTGACTTTACAGTAGAAGTAGAGCGTTCCCTGCGTGTGCTTGATGGTGCGGTAGGTGTATTTTGTGCCAAGGGCGGTGTTGAGCCTCAGTCAGAAAACGTATGGCGTCAGGCTGACACATACAACGTACCGAGAATGGCGTTCATTAACAAGATGGACATCATGGGCGCTGATTTCTACAACGCAGTAGAGCAGATTAAAACAAGATTAGGTAAAAACGCAATTTGTCTTCAGCTTCCGATCGGAAAAGAAGACGAGTTCAAAGGAATCATCGATCTTTTTGAAATGAAAGCTTACATCTACAACGATGACAAGGGAGATGACATCTCCATCGAAGAGATTCCGGAAGCAATGAAAGATGACGCAGAGCTGTATCATACAGAACTCGTAGAGAAGATCTGCGAGCTGGATGACGAGCTTATGATGATGTACCTTGAAGGTGAAGAGCCGTCGATAGACGAGCTGAAGAAAGTGCTGAGAAAAGCGACATGCGAATGTACTGCTGTTCCGGTATGCTGCGGTACAGCTTACAAGAACAAAGGTGTTCAGAAGCTTCTTGACGCAGTAATCGAATTCATGCCGTCACCGCTTGACGTTCCGGCTATTCAGGGTGTAGATATGGACGGAAATGATACAGTGAGACATTCTTCTGATGAAGAGCCGTTCTCAGCGCTTGTATTCAAGATCATGTCTGACCCGTTTGTAGGTAAACTTGCTTACTTCAGAGTTTACTCGGGAACAGTGAATTCCGGATCTTATGTGCTCAACGCTACAAAAGGTAAAAAAGAGCGTGTTGGACGTATCCTTCAGATGCATGCCAACAAACGTGAAGAGCTGGATAAAGTATACTCGGGAGATATCGCTGCTGCGATCGGATTTAAGTTCTCCACAACAGGAGATACGATCTGTGACGAGCAGAATCCGGTAATCCTTGAGTCTATGGAATTCCCTGAGCCGGTTATCGAGCTTGCGATCGAGCCGAAAACAAAAGCTTCTCAGGGTAAACTCGGTGAATCTCTTGCAAAACTTGCAGAAGAAGACCCGACATTCCGCGCTCATACAAATCAGGAGACAGGACAGACGATCATCGCCGGAATGGGTGAGCTTCACCTGGAGATCATCGTTGACCGACTTCTTCGTGAATTTAAGGTAGAGGCTAACGTAGGTGCGCCTCAGGTTGCTTATAAAGAGTCCATTACAAAATCGGTTGAAGTTGACAGCAAGTATGCAAAACAGTCCGGTGGTCGTGGACAGTACGGACACTGTAAAGTAAAATTCGAGCCTATGGATGTCAACGGTGAGGAGACATACAAATTCGAGAGCACAGTAGTCGGCGGTGCGATTCCGAAGGAATACATTCCGGCTGTAGGCGAAGGTATCGAAGAAGCTATGAAATCAGGTATCCTCGGCGGATTCCCGGTTGTAGGTGTTCACGCAAACGTATACGACGGATCTTACCATGAAGTCGATTCTTCAGAGATGGCATTCCATATCGCCGGATCTCTTGCATTCAAAGATGCTATGAAACAGGGAGCTCCGGTACTTCTTGAGCCGATCATGAAGGTTGAGGTTACAATGCCTGAAGAATACATGGGAGATATCATCGGAGACTTGAACTCCCGTCGTGGACGTATCGAAGGAATGGATGACTTAGGCGGCGGAAAGATCGTTCGCGCATACGTTCCGTTGTCCGAGATGTTCGGATATTCCACAGACCTTCGTTCCAGAACACAGGGACGCGGTAACTACTCAATGTTCTTTGAGAAATACGAGCCGGTACCGAAATCTGTTCAGGAAAAGATATTATCAAACAAAAATGCGTAAATAGCGTAAAAGGACTTGAAAAACGGCTGGGTTTGAAATATAATCAAACTTAGCCGAATAAAAAAATAAGTCAGGTAGATTACCTAAAAAGGTTATTATTTTAAGGAGGACATTCAAAATGGCAAAAGCTAAATTTGAAAGAAACAAACCGCATTGTAACATCGGTACAATCGGACACGTTGACCACGGTAAAACAACTCTTACTGCTGCTATCACAAAAACACTTTCACAGAGAGTAGAAGGAAACGCAGCTGTTGATTTCGAAAACATCGATAAAGCTCCGGAAGAGAGAGAGCGTGGAATCACAATTTCTACAGCACACGTTGAGTACGAGACAGAGAACCGTCACTACGCACACGTTGACTGCCCGGGACATGCTGACTACGTTAAGAACATGATCACAGGAGCAGCTCAGATGGACGGAGCTATCCTCGTTGTTGCTGCAACTGACGGAGTTATGGCTCAGACAAAAGAGCATATCCTTCTTTCCCGTCAGGTTAACGTTCCGTACATCGTTGTATTCATGAACAAATGTGACATGGTAGACGATGAAGAACTTCTTGAACTTGTAGAGATGGAAATCCGTGAAGTACTCAGCGAGTACGACTTCCCGGGCGATGACACACCGATCATCCAGGGATCAGCTCTGAAAGCTCTTGAGGATCCGTCAAGCGAGTGGGGCGATAAGATCATGGAACTTATGGCTGCTGTTGACGAGTGGATTCCGACACCGGAGCGTGCTACAGACAAACCGTTCCTTATGCCGGTAGAGGACGTATTCTCTATCACAGGACGTGGTACAGTTGCTACAGGTAGAGTAGAGCGTGGTGTTCTTCATGTATCTGATGAAGTTGAAATCATCGGTATCCATGAAGATGTTAAGAAAACAGTTGTAACAGGTATCGAGATGTTCCGTAAACTTCTTGACGAGGCTCAGGCTGGAGACAACATCGGAGCTCTTCTCCGTGGTGTTCAGAGAACAGAGATCGAAAGAGGTCAGGTTCTTATCAAACCGGGTACAGTTACATGCCACAAGAAATTTACATGCCAGGTTTACGTTTTGACAAAAGACGAAGGTGGACGTCATACACCGTTCTTCAACAACTACCGTCCGCAGTTCTACTTCAGAACAACAGACGTAACAGGTGTTTGCGAACTTCCGGCTGGTATCGAGATGTGTATGCCTGGAGATAACGTAGAGATGACAGTTGAACTGATTCATCCGGTAGCTATGGAAGAAGGTCTTCGTTTCGCTATCCGTGAGGGTGGACGTACAGTAGGATCAGGTACTGTAGCTAAGATCATCGAGTAATCATAATCTGAATATAGATTTGATATAGCGATATGACCCGCAGAGTGTTTGCTCTGCGGGTTTTTGTAATTTCGGAAAAATATTTACGAAAATATTGACATTTAAAAAGACAACTGCTATATTACAAATAGAACAGAACTAAAGATACCCCGGAAATTTCTCCGGGGTGGTTTTATATCAAAGAGATAATTTGTGTAAATAATGATTTTTAGTAGAATGGAACAAGAATAAAATCAGTGATCTTGAATTTGTAATTGTGGGAGGGAAGGAAAATGTCAGTAAAAAGAGATTATTATGAAGTGCTCGGTCTATCAAAAGGAGCAGATGCCGGCTCGATAAAAAAGGCTTACAGAAAGCTGGCGAAGAAATATCATCCTGATACGAATCAAGGCGATAAACAGGCGGAGAAGAAGTTTAAAGAAGTGACGGAGGCGTATACGGTACTGAGCGACCCGGAGAAGAAAAAGATGTACGATCAGTTTGGCCATGCGGCATTTGATCAGGGAGCATCGGCTGATCCGTTTGGCAAAGATACATCAGGCAATCCGTTTTCGGGAGGTTCTTATCACAGAGCTTATACGAACGGAAACGGCGGATATCAGGAGTACCATTTTGAAAGCGGAAATATGGATGATATGTTCGGAGATATGTTTGGAGATATTTTCGGCCGCGGAATGCATGGAAGCAAAGGGGAAGAGGATTTTCGCGGATTTCATGGATTTCGCGGATATGAGCGGCAGAGGGATGCAAAAGGAGAAGACCTGCACGCGGAGATAGCGGTAACTTTTGAGGAAGCTGTCTTTGGATGTGATAAAACGTTTACCTTTAAAGATCCGAATAGTCAGGGCGTTTCTAAGAGTTTGCAGGTTCATATTCCTGCGGGGATTGATACGGGTAAGAGTATCCGTCTGCGCGGAAAAGGAATGCCAGGGGTGAACGGCGGAGAGAACGGAGATCTGTTTTTAAAAGTAAATGTGGGAGTAAAAGCAGGCTACGAACGGAAAGGCAGCGATGTTTATACGACAGTTTTTGTTCCGTATACGACGGCAGTGTTTGGCGGAGAAACGAAAGTGCAGACGCTGTACGGGGATGTTTTATGTAAGATCGCAAAGGGAACGCAGTCGGGGACGAAGATCCGCCTGAAAGGAAAAGGAATCGTCTCGATGAAAAATCCGGAAGTGAGAGGCGATCAATACGTAACAGTCCAGATTGCAGTACCGAAATATCTGAATCCCGAAGCTGAGCAAAAGCTTCGTGAATTTGAAAATGTATGCGCGGGAAGAAGCTCGGAACGCAGAAAAAGCGCATGATTAGAAACCTCTGTTTTGCATATACTGAATACAGTGTAACTAAGCATTGTGAATAAGTATGGCATACAGAGGTTTTTATGTGGAAAAAAACAAAGGAAATGAAATGGAAAACTGCAAAATTATTGTGGGGCGATTTATTTTATGATATTGCGGGGGCGGTATTGTTTGCGGCAGGGGTATATACGTTTGCGGAAAACGCCGATTTTGCTCCCGGCGGAATTACGGGAATATCTCTATTGCTGAATCATGTTTTCGGGATTCCGGTCGGAACACTTACTCTTTTTATAAATCTGCCCCTTATCGTGATCAGTTATCGTACACTGGGGAAACGTTTTCTTTTGAAAACGGCGAAATCAATGGTGATCACAACATTTTTTCTTGATGTCGTTTTTCCGGTGTTTCCGATGTATGAAGGACAGAGGATGATGGCTGCGCTTTGTTCCGGAGCGCTGATGGGAGCCGGGATGGTTATGTTCTATATGCGGGGCTCTTCTTCGGGAGGTCTTGATTTTGTCATCATGCCGATCAAGAAAAAACGTCCTCATCTATCTGTCGGGAAAATTACGATGATCATTGATCTTGGGATCATTCTTCTGGGATGGCCTGTATTCGGAGATGTAGATGCGGCCCTTTATGGATTGGTCTCTACATTTGCATCGGTTGTTGTGATTGACAAAGTGTTGTATGGACTCGGAGCAGGAACGCTGGCCTTTGTTGTAACCGAAAAGGGAGATGAAGTGGCGGCAAAGATCGCAGAGCTGACAAAGAGAGGGGTAACGTCTGTCAAAGCGACGGGAACATACACGGGAAAGAAAAAGAATGTCTTGCTTTGTGCATGCAGTAAATCTGAGGCATTTCTCGTGAAATGTGCGGCGGAAGAAGCGGATGAGAATATGTTTTTAATGTTTATGGAGACGAGTGAAGTGTTTGGAGAAGGGTTTCGGAGCAGTTCGGATTGAAGCGTTTGTTTCTGGCAGGGAGAAAAAATGCGTTTGTGGCGGGTTGAAAAAAACATTTTCATGCAGTAAAATGGAATCCATAATCTGTCTGAAAACGCAGTTTTTGTAAGTGCGGAGAGATTGAGAAGAATTAAGGTGAAATAAAACCGGGAAAGGCGGTCTGCCTATGAATATGATACATGCGGAAAAGCTTGTATATGAATATGATAAACGTGATGAAGAAGGAAATGTGATCGGAACAAACCGCGCCATTGACGGGGTTGATATTGATGTGCCGCAAGGTTCTTTTGTGGCGGTTCTCGGTCATAACGGTTCGGGAAAGTCTACTCTTGCAAAGCATATGAATGCAATATTGATCCCGACAGGCGGTACTGTATGGGTGGACGGACAGGATACGAAAGATCCGGAGAATCTGTGGGACGTGCGAAAGAGCGCGGGAATGGTATTTCAAAATCCTGACAACCAGATCATCGGAACTGTCGTAGAAGAAGATGTTGGTTTCGGACCTGAAAATATAGGGATACCGACAGATGAGATATGGGAAAGAGTAGGGGAAAGTCTGCGTCTTGTCGGGATGACGGAATATCGGGCGTCCTCTCCGAATAAACTTTCCGGCGGTCAGAAGCAGCGTGTGGCGATCGCAGGAGTGATCGCGATGGAGCCGAAGTGTATTGTTTTGGATGAACCGACTGCCATGCTTGATCCGAACGGGCGCAAGGAGGTGCTTCAGGCGGTTGCGCGTTTGAGAAAAGAGAAGAACGTAACGGTCATTCTTATCACTCATTATATGGAAGAAGTGATCGATGCGGATCAGGTGTTTGTTATGGACAGCGGTCATATTGTAATGCACGGGACGCCGAGAGAAATTTTCGGCCGTGCAGATGAGCTGAAATCATACAGGATGGATGTTCCGCAAGTTACGATGCTTGCGGAGGAACTTAGAAAACGTGGTCTTGATATTCCGAAAGGAATTCTAAGAAGGGAAGAGTTGGTGGAAGCGTTATGTCGATTGCGTTAGAGCATGTAAATTATATATACAGTCCCGGCACGGCTTATGAGAAACGTGCGCTCAATGACATTAGTTTGGAGATCGGGCAGGGGCAGTTTGTCGGGATCATCGGTCATACCGGATCAGGAAAATCTACGCTGATTCAGCATTTAAACGGACTTATGAAGGCGACTTCCGGGGATATTCTGTACGACGGACAAAGCATTTATGCGGAAGGGTATGACATGAGAAAACTGCGCAGTCAGGTAGGTCTTGTGTTTCAGTATCCTGAGCATCAGTTGTTTGAAGTCGATGTGATAAGTGATGTTTGTTTCGGCCCGAAGAATCAGGGATTGTCGGAGGAAGAGAGTGAGAAAAATGCGAGGGAAGCTCTGGAATTAGTCGGATTTCCCGAAAAGTATTATAAGCAGTCTCCGTTTGAGCTTTCGGGAGGACAGAAGAGGCGTGTGGCGATTGCGGGAGTGTTGGCTATGAAGCCGAAAGTGCTTATTTTGGATGAGCCGACGGCGGGACTTGATCCGAAAGGGAGAGACGAGATTCTTGACCAGATTGCAAAACTGCATAAAGAGACAGGGATGACGGTCGTTCTTGTGTCGCACAGTATGGAAGATGTGGCGCGGTATGTAGACCGTATCATTGTGATGAATAAGGGGGAAAAGATGCTGGATAGTACTCCGAAAGAAGTGTTCCGGCATTATAAAGAGTTGGAGGAGGTCGGACTTGCGGCACCTCAGGTTACTTATGTGATGCATGACTTGAAAGACCGCGGATTTGATGTGTCGCCTGATGCGACAACGATTGAAGAAGCTGCGGATGAGATAATGAGGAGTTTTATATGATCAGAGATATTACGATCGGGCAGTATTACCCGGTAAAAAGCCGGATACATAGTTTAGACCCACGGGTGAAGATTATCTGCACTCTTTTATTTCTTGTCTCTTTGTTTGTTCAGAGTTCTTTCCTTGGGTATGTAATTGCGACATTGTTTCTCGGAATGGTAATCTATATGTCGAAAGTCCCTCTGAAATATATTGTAAAAGGGTTAAAACCGATCGTGATCCTTCTGATGTTTACGGTCGTTATGAATCTGTTTTTGACAAGAGGCGGCGAAACGCTGCTGCATTTTTGGATTTTTACGATTACGGAAGAAGGCGTTCGTACTTCGGTGTTTATGGCACTTCGCTTAATGTATCTTGTGGCGGGATCGTCTCTTATGACGTTTACGACATCTCCCAACGGATTGATGGACGGAATGGAAAAACTGCTGAATCCTTTGAACAAGCTTCATCTTCCGGTTCATGAGGTTGCGATGATCATGTCGATCGCGCTTCGCTTTATTCCGATTCTTTTGGAGGAGACGGATAAGATCATGAAAGCGCAGATCGCCAGAGGAGCAGATTTTGAGAGCGGGAATATTATTCAGAGGGCAAAGGCGATGATCCCGATTCTTGTACCGTTGTTTGTTTCTGCTTTCCGCCGGGCAAACGATCTTGCAATGGCGATGGAAGCGCGCTGCTATCACGGAGGAGAGGGAAGGACGAGGATGAAGCCGCTGAAATATAACGGAAGAGACAAAGCGGCGTATCTGATTACGATTCTCTATGCAGCGGGAGTGTTTGCGGTCGGAAAATTCGTGCCGTTTCAGTTGTGGATTTTCTAAAAGCAGCCTGGTGACGGAGGAGAATACAGAGTATCTGGCGGACTTCGGTTTCAGTTGTGGATTCTCCAAAGGCAGCCCGATGCGGAGGCTGAAAAAGTATTTGGCATGACAGGTCTGTGCAGGTCTGCTTTTCCGGGGATAGACGGCGAAGAAGGAAAAGACACGGTGGAAAGTTGAAAACGCATATGATCTGACAGAATAAAGGGGAACGAATAAAAATATGAGACGGATTAAATTAACTGTCGCCTACGACGGAACAGATTATTGCGGGTGGCAGATACAGCCAAACGGGATTACGGTAGAGGAAGTTTTAAATAAAGCGCTGTCCGATCTGACAAAAGAAACTGTGAAGGTGATCGGTGCAAGCCGAACGGACGCAGGCGTTCATGCGCGGGGGAATGTGGCTGTCTTTGATACAAAGTCGCCGATTCCGCCGGAGAGGATTGCGTATGCAGTCAACGCGCTTCTTCCCGATGATATCGTAGTTGTGCGGTCGGAAGAAGTCGGATGTGACTGGCACCCCAGATATCAAAACTCGATAAAAACGTATGAATATACAATAGTAAACCGTGAAATGCCGGATCCGCTCAGAAGAAGAGACTCGTGGTTCGTTTCTTTTCCGCTGGATATTGATGATATGAAAAAGGCGGCGAGGTATTTTATCGGCGAACATGATTTCAAAACATTTTGCAGCGTTCATACCGGTGTAAAAACAACGGTGCGCAGGATCGACAGTCTGGATGTTGAAAAAAAGGGAGAACGAATAAAAATACGCATCAGCGGAAACGGGTTTTTGTATAATATGGTTCGGATCATTGCGGGAACGCTTGTAGAAGTCGGACGGGGTGCATTTGCTCCTTCAGAAGTAAAAGAGATGCTTGAGCAAAAAGAAAGAGGCAGAGCGGGAGCTACTGCGCCGCCGCAAGGTCTTGTCCTTTTAGGAATCGTGTATGACGGGCAGGCTGATACAGAAAGAGGACAGATACAGAAAGATACAGACAGCAGCCGGATGCGGGAAGATGCGGATGGCAGATAGATACAGAAAGATACAGGCATAGACAGGTAGGAAGAGCGTTCTTTCTGCTTGACTTTTATAAGGCAGATTGTTAGACTTAAATGTAGCGATAGGAGGGCGAAAGATATGAAAATTTATGAAACAGAGAATTATGAAGAAATGAGTAGAAAAGCGGCAAATATTCTTTCCGCACAGGTAATTTTGAAACCGGATTGTGTACTCGGTCTTGCAACGGGATCTACACCGATCGGAACATACGATAAACTTGTAGAGTGGTATGAAAAAGGTGATCTTGATTTCTCGGAAGTAAAGACAGTGAATCTGGATGAATACAGAGGTCTGACTCGTGATAACGATCAGAGCTACTACTATTTTATGCATGAGCATTTGTTTGACCGTGTGAATATCGATCCTGAGAATACAAATGTTCCGAACGGTACAGAGCCGGATGCCGACAAAGAATGTGAAAGATACGAAAAACTGATCGAATCAATGGGAGGCGTTGATATTCAGCTTCTCGGTCTGGGACACAACGGACATATCGGATTTAACGAGCCGGACAGCGCTTTTGCACAGACAACACACTGTGTTGATCTGACGGAGAGTACGATTGAAGCGAATAAGAGATTTTTCGCATCTGCCGATGACGTGCCGCGTCAGGCGTATACGATGGGTATCGGAACGATCATGCGTGCGAAGAAAATCTTGCTTATTGTAAACGGAGAGGCAAAAGCCGACATCGTTGCAAAGGCATTTTTCGGACCGGTAACTCCGGAAGTTCCGGCATCGATTCTTCAGCTTCATAACGATGTTGTGATCGTCGGAGACAAAGCGGCTCTGTCGAAGATTCCGAGATAAGGCTGCGCGGCGATGTCGTATTTACTTGAAGTATGTGCCGACAGTGTAAGATCTGCGGTTGAGGCGCAGGCGGGCGGAGCGGATCGCATAGAATTGTGTTCGGGTCTTGTGATCGGAGGTCTGTCTCCGTCGGTCGCGATGTTTGAACAGGTAAAGAAAAATGTCGATATTCCTGTAAGAGTGCTGCTTCGTCCGAGATTCGGAGATTTCTGTTATGACGGATATGAATTCGAGACGCTGAAGGAAGAAGTCTGTCTGTTTAGAGAGGCGGGAGCCGACGGTGTTGTTATCGGTATTTTAAAACCGGACGGAAGGCTTGATACAGATAGGATGAAGGAACTTGTCGAATGTGCAAAGTCCGAAAGTAAAAGTGGGAAACGCCCATGTGCGGTCACTTTTCACAGAGCTTTTGATGTGTGCCGGAGTCCGTATGAAGCGCTGAGGCAGTGTATAGAGCTGGGAATTGATACAATTCTTACGAGCGGGCAGAAAGACAGCGCATGGAATGGCAGGGAACTTTTAAAAGAACTTGTGAGGGAAGCTGCCGGGGAGATTGAGATTCTTGCAGGAGCCGGGATAAGTCCTGAAGTAATCGGAAAACTGGCAGACTATGCAGGCGTGACGTCTTTTCATATGTCGGGCAAAAAAGTGACTGACAGTAAGATGGAGTTTCGCAGAGAAGACGTGCCGATGGGAATACCGGGTTTTCCTGAATTTGACATTTGGCAGACGGATGCCGGGCTGGTCGGGAATGCAAAGCGGATATTGATTGATTTACAAGAAGAGTCGTTAAAAAATGACCGGTGAAGAATTTGTGGCTGATCAATATGTAGTCGGCTCTTGACAAAAGAAGAAGTGTAAGCTAAGATATGCTTCATATTATATAGGCTTTGAAGGGAAGAAGTAACAGGTGAACGTGATGACAGAAAGCAGCCGGTTGATGAGAGGCGCGTGAGACGAATCTGTGAATACATCCCGGAGCTTCGCACTGAAAAGAAGTCTGTCCTGCGGTACAGGAGAAACCATTACCGCGGATGTAAAATGGCAGATGATGAGTAGGCTGTGACGGAGTGGTATACGTTATCGTACCGGAATGAGACTGAAAGCGCCGATGTTCGGCGATTCGGTGAATTAAGGTGGTACCACGGAAATATCCGTCCTTATTGCGTGAGCGATAAGGGCGGTTTTTTTGTATAGGCAACGAGCCAAAGTCCGGGCTTGCCCGAGACCTTGGCGACTGCTTACAATCCCGGAATGTGCCTTTTGGCACTTCCGGTGATTTAGAAACATTTGATATTTTACAGAGAATAAGGAGAAAGAAAATGGGAATTTACGAGGAACTTCAGGCAAGAGGTTTGATTGCGCAGGTGACGGATGAAGAACGAATCCGCGATTTAGTAAACAGTGGAAAGGCTGTATTTTATATTGGGTTTGATCCTACGGCAGATAGTCTTCATGTAGGACATTTTATGGCGCTGTGTCTTATGAAACGTTTACAGGAAGCGGGAAATAAGCCGATCGCATTGATCGGAGGCGGAACGGGATATATCGGAGATCCGTCAGGAAGAACAGATATGAGAAGCATGATGACGCCGGAGCAGATCTGTCATAACTGCGATTGCTTTAAAGAGCAGATGAGCAAGTTTATTGATTTCTCAGAAGGAAAAGCGCTTATGGTAAATAATGCGGACTGGCTTCTTGATCTGAATTATGTAGAAGTGCTTCGTGAGATCGGACCGCATTTTTCGGTAAACCGTATGCTTACGGCAGAGTGTTATAAGCAGAGGATGGAAAAAGGATTAAGTTTCCTTGAGTTTAACTACATGATCATGCAGGCTTATGATTTCTATGCATTGTTCCAGAAATACGGATGTAATATGCAATTCGGCGGCGACGATCAGTGGAGCAACATGCTTGCGGGAACAGAGCTTATCCGCAGAAAATTGGGAGAAGATGCAGGCGCGATGACTATTACGCTGCTTTTGAATTCCGAAGGAAAGAAGATGGGAAAAACACAGTCAGGTGCTGTATGGCTTGACCCAAATAAAACATCGCCGTTTGATTTTTATCAGTATTGGAGAAATGTTGCGGATGCAGACGTTTTGAAATGTATTCGTATGCTTACGTTCCTTCCGCTTGAGGAAATAGATAAGATGGATTCGTGGGAAGGAGCGCAGCTTAATACTGCGAAAGAGATTCTGGCATATGAGCTGACAAAACTTGTCCATGGAGAAGAGGAAGCGAAGAAAGCGCAGGAAAGCGCAAGAGCTTTGTTTAGTAAAGGTAATGCGGCGGAGATGCCGACTGCACAGCTTACAGAAGAAGATCTTACAGACGGAAAGATCGATATTCTTACAATGCTTGTGAAGAGCGGACTTGTTACATCTAAATCCGAGGCAAGACGCGCGGTACAGCAGGGAGGCGTTGCCGTAGACGGTGAAAAAGTTTCTGATATTGCCGCATCTTTCGGAAAAGAGGAACTCTCGGGCGAAGGAATTATTTTGAAAAAAGGAAAGAAAAACTTCCGCCGGGTTGTTGCAGAGTAAGAAGCGGCGAAAAAAGAACGGATCAGATCAAAGAAGGAAAGGAAGTGGCGGTATGGGATTGAATAACACACCGATGTCTGAACGGGTTCATATTGGATTTTTCGGAAGGAGGAATGCCGGAAAGTCGAGTGTTATGAATGCCGTTACAGGGCAGGATCTGGCAGTTGTATCAGATGTGAAAGGTACGACGACGGATCCGGTATATAAGTCAATGGAGCTGCTTCCGATCGGTCCGGTTGTGATGATAGATACACCGGGAATAGACGATGAAGGAGAACTTGGGAAACTGCGGGTGAAAAAAAGTTACCAGACGCTTAATAAGACAGACGCGGCTGTACTTGTTATCGATGCGGCAGCGGGAGTTTCCGGGGAAGACAAAAAGCTCCTTGAAAAGATCAAGGCAAAGAAAATTCCTTATGTTGTCGCGCTGAATAAAAAAGAACTTGCAGAAGAAGAGGATATGGAACGGATCAAGAAAGAACTTGATTCGGATGGTGGCTGGATCATCGAAGTGAGCGCGGCGGCAGGCGACGGTATTTGTGAGCTGAAAGAGAAGATTGCGGCAGCAGTGCATCAGGAGGAGACGGAGAATGTTCTTGTTCGAGATCTGCTTCATCCTTCTGATATCGTCGTTCTTGTAGTGCCTGTCGATTCGGCAGCTCCGAAAGGCAGACTGATCCTTCCTCAGCAGCAGGTGATCCGTGATATTCTTGAAGCAGAGGCGGTATCGGTAGTTGTAAAAGAAAACGGACTGAAAAATATTCTTGATCAGTTAAAAGAAAATCCGAGAATGGTGATTACGGACAGTCAGGTCTTTAAAAAGGTGTCAAAGGATACTCCTGCCGATGTGCCGCTTACTTCTTTTTCGATATTGATGGCGCGGTATAAAGGCAATCTGGAACAGGCAGTTAGGGGTGTGACAGAACTGGATCGATTAAAAGACGGAGATGTCGTGCTGATCAGCGAAGGATGTACGCACCACCGACAGTGCGAGGATATCGGAACGGTGAAGATTCCCCGCTGGATCAGGGAATATACAGGCAAAGAGATTCAGATAGAGACAACATCGGGAACGGAATTTCCGGATGACTTAAGTAAATATAAGTTGATCATTCACTGCGGCGGCTGTATGCTGAATGAGCGGGAGATGAAGTACCGTTATAGCTGCGCGGCGGATCAGGGGATTCCGATAACGAATTACGGAATTATGATCGCCTATGTGAACGGTATTTTAAAGCGAAGCGTAGAATTGTTTCCCGAGCTTTATGAAATACTGTAAAACTGTAAAACAGGAATTGTTTTGGTTGACAATATTATATGTTGTTGTTATAATGAATTTAATTAAAGAGGGACATTGGGAATGTCACTGGTAATGCAGGCTAAACCAAAATCAGCAGAGCTGATTTTGGTTTTTTTGATATTAAGAGTTAATATTAGCGGTAAAAGAACCAGCCAAATGGTAATAAACGTTTTGCTTTTGGAGGAATAAAAATGTTTTTTTTGAAGAATCATGTAGAAAAAGTAAAGATAGAAAATATAAAATCGAACGAAGTGTATGCGCCTGTCGAAGGAGAAGTAATTCCGTTAGACGAAGTGGATGATGCTGTGTTTTCTGAAAAAATACTTGGAGACGGAGTGGCTGTGGAACCGGATAAGGGAGAAATCTATTCTCCGGTGAAAGGTACTGTTTCGGTTGTGTTTCCGACAAAGCATGTAGTGGGAATTACGACAGAAGAAGGGGCTAATATCATTCTTCATATCGGGATCGATACGGTAGAACTTAAGGGAAAAGGCTTCGATGTGAAAGTGGAACAGGGAGATAAAGTAGAGGCGGGGCAGTTGTTGATGAAAATAAATCTCCCGTTTATCAGAAAGCACCATCCTGCGACAGTTATGGTGATCTTAGAAAAAACAGACGAGTTTAAAGTTGCATGTACAAGGGATAAACAAATTCGGGCAGGCGGGCGATTATTGACGTTGGAAAGGATCATATGAAATGATTAAAATAGTACAGCCATTGAATAATAATGTTGTCATGGGATATGACAGAAAAAAAGGCGAAGTTATTATTATCGGAACAGGCATTGGGTTTCGGGCAAAAAAGGTGATCAGGTTGATGAAAGTAAAATTCAAAAAATGTTTATTACAGGAGAAAATAAACAATTACTGGAAATGATAGGGGCGATACCGCCGGAATACTTTGAGCTTGTAGAAGAGATTTTTGAGAAGGCGAAAGAGGAGTATGGATTTTTGCCGAAAGAAAAGGAAACTCTTGCATTGCTGGATCATATACATTTTGCGATAAAGCGAATGAAGGAAAATCTGGTGCTTGATAATCCGTTTGAAACGGAAATCAGGCAGTTTTATCCGAAAGAGTGGGAAATTGGATTATATGCGAAGAAATGTATAAAAAGAAGATTTGGGATAGAGATACCGGATGCAGAAGTCGGATATATAGCAATGCATATAATTGCTTCGGAATTTCAAAAAAGCAGACGTACTGTAAGCAAAACATTTGAAGTGATCGATTTGGCGCTGAAATATATACGGGACAATTATTTGACAGATGTAAAAGAAGATTCATTGGCTTATACAAGATTGGTTACTCATGTAAAATATTTTGCGCAACGGTATGTAGATAACAAAGAAAGTATGGATGAAGACGAACTTTTGGATCAGACGATAAAAGAACGGTTTCAAAGAGAAGTTTGCTGCATTGAAGGCTTATCGGAAATGTTATATAGGAAGTATGGAAGACCGGTTACTGTGTCAGAAGAAAATTATCTTGTATTGCATTTGAGAAACTGTGTTGCCAATAAAGAATAATGGAAATGTAATAAATAATAAAACATGGAGTGATGAGGTGGTCACTATTAGATTAGGCCAGACTCAAAGGTGGAATATGCCTCTGCCTTTGGGTCTGTTTGCTTATATAAAAATAAAAAGTTAAAAGAAAGGAGAAGGCATATGGATCTGAAAAGAACGGCAAGAGAAGTTTTGGAAAATGTGGGAGGAGAGGAGAACATCATCAGTATTATGAGTTGTTTTACTCGTGTTCGTGTGGAACTAAAAGATAAAACAAAGGTTGATGAGAAAAAGCTAAAAGAAGCGGATGGATGTCAGGGCGTGAATTGGGTCGGAAATACAGTGCAGATTATTTTCGGCGGACGATGTAATGATGTCTATGATGAATTAGAGAAAATTGTTCATATTACGGAGACGGAAGCGAACGGTGAAAAGAGTATTGTTAAGAAGCAGTCTGTATGGGCGGTAGTGATTGACTATATAGCAAACTCGATACAGCCTGTTGTTCCGATCTTGATAGCGTCTGGATTTTTACAGAGTGTGTTGGCGATGCTGAATTACCTTGATATTGACACGACGACATATACATATCAGGTATTGAATTCTATAGGACAGGCGGGATACTATTTCCTCCCGATATTCCTTGCGTTTGCAGCTGCCAAAAAATTAAGGATCAATCCTTATCTTGGGGCATTGGTAGGAGCGGTAATGGTTTATCCTGCGATAATCGAAGCAGGAAGCGCAGGGGGTACGGCATCATTTTTGGGAGTGCCGGTTACGCTTGTATCTTATGCGTCATCAATTACTCCTATTTTGATTTCTATGCCGGTTGTCATGTGGATCAACAAACTAGCAAAAAAAATTAGTCCCAAAGTATTGTCAAGTCTTTTGATTCCGATTATTACAATGATTTTATCAATACCGGTTGTTTTGATTGTAACAGGTCCTGTGGCAACGTGGATTGGAAACGGATTATGCGGAGTTGTTTCGTTTATATTTACAAAGATGTCGGTTGTAGGAGGGCTGCTTATCGGAGGGGCTGCGCCGTATCTTGTTTTGACCGGCGTTCATAATGGAATTGCTTTGCCGATAACTTTGTCGGAACTTGCGAGTCAGGGTTTTTCCTATTTTTTTCCATTGTTGGCATATGGCAACATAGCGGTCGGAGGAGCTGCTCTTGGCGTTTGGTTTAAGACGAAAAATAATCGTTTGAAAACGACAGCAATGTCGTCTTGCTTAATGGCTGTAGTGGGGATTACAGAACCGGCATTGTTTGGGGTGTTGCTCCCTGCGAAAAAACCACTCATCGCATTAGGAGTTATGGGAGCGGTCTGCTCGGCGGTTTCTTTGATGTTCGGAGTAAAATGTACGGCACTAAGTATGTGTGGACTTGGCGGCCTGCCGGCATTCTTCGGAGATACATTTGTTATTTGGTGTATTTTGATGGCGGTTTCTTTTGTCGGAGCATTTTTGATTACGATATTGATCGGGTTTAAAGATATACCGGAAGAGGAGGCGTAAAAATGAATATTGAAAGGGAAAGGGGAAAATGTAAATATCCACTTTTGTTTCAACCGTTGAAAGTGAACAAAATTGTTTTGAAAAACAGGATTATTTCGGCTCCATTGGGAAGTAATACAGATAAATCATTAAGTGGGATAGGGATGATTATCAGAGGAACGAGCGGATCGGTGGATGATACGCGTATGCGTTTAACTCCGGGAACGTATTGTTTTGCAGATTTATTCCAGGCGGCTAAAGTCAGAGAAGAAGTTTCATTGATCAGACAGCGCGGTGCGAAAGCGGAGTTTGAATTGTGTCACTGCGGTCAGTTTGCGGTTGTGGAAGAAGGTGATTATGCCATAGGGCCGGTATCCTTCGTAAGAAACGATGGAACAGAGGTGCGGGCTATGGATGAAAAAATGATGGATGAAATCGCAGATAAATTTGCAAAGTCGGCATGTGACGCAAAAGAGTATGGGTTTGATGGGGTATTGCTTCATTTCGGACACGGATGGCTTCCGGCACAATTTCTTTCTCCGTATTTTAATAAAAGAAAAGATGAGTATGGGGGGAGCTTTGAAAATAGAATAAAATTCCCGATGATGATCGTAGACAGGGTGCGGCAGGCGGTTGGACGAGATTATATGTTGGATATGCGGATAAGTGGAGAAGAGCATATAGAAGGCGGCATGGAGATTGATGAAGTTGCGGAATTTATAAAAAGGATTGAAGATAAGATAGATATGGTTCATATTTCCTGCGGAGTGGAAATAGATAATCGTACAAAAATCTACATGTCGCCTACGGCATATGCACCGCATAAAATCAATGCGAAAATGGCAAAACTTGTGAAAGAAAAAGTGAAGATACCTGTAGCGGTAGTGGGAGGGATTATGACTCCGGAAGAGGCGGAAGAAATACTTGAGGACGGATGTGCCGATGCTGTTGTCATAGGACGTCAGTTGATCGCCGATCCATGGTGGGTGAAAAAAGCATGGGAAGGCCGATCGGAAGATATTGTTCCGTGTATCAGATGCATGAACTGTTATAATCCATATCAATATAAAACAGAGGAAGAACGAAGAAAGCATGTCGGGCTCAATACAGTTCCGTGCTGCTCGGTGAATCCGAGATATTTGCATGAAGATCGCGTCCCGAATGAACTGCCGGAAGCGTCTGTAAAGAAAAAGACAGTAGTAGTCGGCGGAGGTCCTGCCGGAATGCAGGCTGCGTTGACGGCGGCACGAAGAGGACATCAGGTGATTCTTTTAGAACGAGAAGGGGAATTGGGCGGACAGTTGATCTGCTCAGAGTATGATGAGGTAAAGCAGGATTTAAAGAGATTGAAAGATTATTTGATCCTTCAAGTTCAAAAGGCGGAAGTAGAAGTAAGATTAAATGTAACCGCTACACCGGAAATGGTTAAGGAATTGAGTCCTGACAGTCTGATCCTTGCACTTGGAGCTTATCCGATACAGTTAAATCTTCCGGGCACAGAAAAGAATGATCATGTTTTTACATGCATAGAAGCTTATAAATATCAGGAAAAGATTGGTGAAAATGTGGTCGTTATAGGCGGCGGATCTATCGGATGTGAGTTGGGGGTTGAATTGAGCAGAAAAGGAAAACAGGTGACGATTCTTGAAATTGAAAAAGTGTTGAACCGAACTTTGAATGATATTATGAAAACTGCTTTAAAAACAGAAATGGAAAAATGCAGAACATTAACCGTGCTGACAGAGACTCGATGTGTTTCGATAGAGGAGGGATTCGTAACTGCGGCATCTAAGGATGGGGAAGAATTTGAAATAAAAGCAGATACAATTATTTTTGCGGCAGGGATGAAGGCTAGAACCGATGAGGCGAATACATTTTTCGGAATCGCGCAGGACACGAATATAATCGGCGATGCAAATCGGGTAGGAACGGTATGGAATGCGATGGAGGACGGATATTATATTAGCGCGGGATTATGACTTTGGCGAAAGGGGCGATGTGGATATGTTTCCTGAACATTTTCTTTGGGGCGGAGCGGTTTCCGCAAATCAATGCGAAGGTGCGTTTGATGAAGAGGGAAAAGGAATCTCCATACAAGATGTACTTCCGAAAGGGTTGAAAGGTGGAATGACAGAAGAGCCGGTGAAAGAGAATTTAAAGTTAAAAGGAATTGATTTTTATCATCGGTATAAAGAAGATTTAAAAATGATGGCTGAGATGGGATTTAAAGTTTTTCGGACATCGATTGCATGGAGTCGGATTTTTCCGCGTGGAGATGAAGAAAAACCGAATCAGAAGGGAATAGAATTTTATCACAACTTGTTTGCAGAATGCAGAAAATACGGAATCGAACCGCTTGTGACATTGTCGCATTACGAAACTCCGTTGTATTTAGCGGAAAAATACGATGGATGGCGCAGCAGAAAGATGATTGATTTTTATAAAACATATGTAAAGGCAGTATTTGAAGAATATAAAGATGAAGTGAAATACTGGCTTACATTTAATGAAATCAACTCAATACTGGAGTCTCCTTTTATGAGTGGAGCGATCATGACTCCGAAAGATGAACTGACGGAAGAGCAGCTTTATCAGGCGGCGCATCATGAACTGACTGCAAGCGCATGGGCAGTGAAGATCGGTCATAAAATTAATCCGGATTTTAAAATCGGGTGTATGATTTTAAGCGTGCCTGTATATCCGCTGACTCCGGAACCGGATGATGTCCTGGCGGCAAAAGAACAGGAGCATAAAAGCTTAATGTTTGCAGACGTTCATGTTCGGGGAAAATATCCGGGATATGCGCTGAGATATTTTAGAGAACATGGAATTTCTTTAGAGATAGAAGAAGCGGATCGGGAAGTTTTGAAAGAGACGGTAGATTTTATTTCATTGAGTTATTATATGAGCGCGTGCGCGACTGCACATTCGGAAAAGATGCGAAGAGGTGAAGGAAATATATTGGGAGGCGTTCCTAATCCGATGTTGAAATCGAGCGAATGGGGATGGCAGATAGATCCGAAAGGATTGAGATATGTATTGGAAATATACTGGGAAAGATATCAAAAACCGTTGTTTGTTGTCGAAAACGGACTTGGAGCGAAAGATTATCCGATTCATAAAGAGGACGGAAGCGTGGAAATTGCCGACGATTACCGGATAGAGTATTTACGAAAACATATTGCGGAAATGGAAAAGGCGATTGAAAACGGCGTCGATGTTATGGGATATACGGTTTGGGGATGTATTGATCTTGTGAGCGCGTCTACGGCCCAAATGAGTAAACGGTATGGGATGATTTATGTAGATAGAAATGATGACGGAAGCGGAACGTTAAAGCGTTGGAAGAAAAAAAGTTTTGGCTGGTATCAAAATGTAATAGCTAAAAATGGAAGGGAATTATAAAAGTCAAAATTGAGAAAAACAACAGATGTCCGAACTGTATGACATCTGTTGTTTCCATATATAATAGGGAAAAAGAGAAAAATGATATTGTATTGAAAAAAATACAATTTTTCATAAAAATAGCTTGAAATACAATGTTATTTCCTATATACTAAAAAAGCTGTGACATGATAGCTGTGAAGCGTGAGGTTGCTGCCCGGCAAAAAGATAAGCTGAGGCAGGTTTTCCGTGGAGCGAATGTCAAGTTAGGAAACTGGCGACAAGTCACTGTACGAATCACAACTGATTACTGATTACCACAAGGGAAAAGTATGAAACAACGTGTGAGTTTCTCACGACACACACGGGAGAGTGTACAGTCACCGCTTGTCGTACTGAAGTCAAAAGTACGAAAAGGAGGCGACTTTTTTTATGGCAAGTCAAGTAATGAGAATCACATTGAAAGCGTATGATCATCAGCTCGTTGATGCATCCGCAAAGAAAATCATCGAAACTGTAAAAAAGAATGGGTCACAGGTGAGCGGACCGGTGCCGCTGCCGACAAAGAAAGAGGTAGTGACAATTCTTAGAGCGGTACACAAGTACAAAGACTCAAGAGAGCAGTTCGAGCAGAGAACTCATAAGAGACTCATCGATATCGTTACACCGACACAGAAAACTGTGGATGCTCTTTCCAGACTGGAAATGCCGGCAGGTGTTTACATCGATATCAAAATGAAAAATAAGTAAGCGAAAAACCGCTGAACATTCAAATTAACAGTAACAATCCTAACATTTAGGATGAGCGCGAAAGCGTTCCGCTGTAAATCACAGGAGGTATTTATAATGAAGAAAGCTATTTTGGCTACAAAAGTTGGAATGACTCAGATCTTCAATCACGAAGACGGAGTTCTGATTCCGGTAACAGTTCTGCAGGCTGGACCGTGTGTGGTTACACAGGTTAAAACAGTTGAGAACGATGGCTACAGCGCCGTGCAGGTTGGATATGTTGACAAGAAAGATAAGATTGTCACAAAAGACGGAAGCGGAAGAAAAGCGATCGCACACAGAAACGGTGTGACAAAAGCTGAAAAAGGCCACTTTGACAAAGCAGGCGTATCCGGAAAAAGATATGTAAAAGAATTTAGATTTGACAATGCAGAGGAATATGCTCTTGCTCAGGAGATCAAAGCTGATATCTTCGCAGAGGGAGATCACATCGATGCGACAGCAATCTCCAAAGGTAAAGGTTTCCAGGGCGCGATCAAACGTCACGGACAGAGCAGAGGACCTATGACACATGGTTCCAAGTTCCATCGTCACGCTGGTTCCAATGGTGCGGCATCTGATCCGAGTAAAGTATTCAAAGGCAAAAAAATGCCTGGACAGATGGGTAACAAGAAGATTACTGTTCAGAACCTTGAAATCGTGAGAGTTGATGCAGAGAACAACCTGCTTCTCGTAAAAGGTTCAGTTCCGGGACCGAAGAAATGTCTTGTAACGATCAAAGAAACAGTAAAAGGAAACTAAGCTGACAATAAGAAAGGAGGAACACACAGATGGCAAAAGTATCTGTTTACAATATCGAAGGTAAAGAAGTTGATACAATCGAATTAAACGATGCTGTATTCGGTGTTGAAGTAAATGAGCACCTCGTACACATGGCAGTTGTAAATCAGCTTGCAAACAATCGTCAGGGAACACAGAAAGCCAAAACACGTTCTGAGGTTTCAGGCGGCGGAAGAAAACCGTGGAGACAGAAAGGAACAGGACACGCAAGACAGGGTTCAACAAGAGCTCCGCAGTGGACAGGCGGCGGTGTTGTATTCGCTCCGGTTCCGAGAGATTACTCATTCAAGATGAATAAAAAAGAGAAGAGAGCTGCTCTTAAATCCGCACTTTCTTCCAGAGTAGAAGAGAACAAATTCATCGTAGTTGACGAGATGAACTTCGATGAGATCAAAACAAAGAAATTCCAGAATGTCCTGAACAACCTGAACGTAAACAAAGCGCTTGTTGTTTTGGAAGACGGAAATACAAACGCAGAGATTTCTGCTAGAAACATTGCTGGCGTTAAGACAGCACGCACAAATACGATCAACGTATATGACATCCTGAAATACAACACAGTGATCGCAACGAAAGCTGCTGTTGCAACAATCGAGGAGGTGTACGCATAATGGCAAACATTCAGTATTATGATGTAATCCTTAAACCGGTTATCACAGAGAAAAGCATGGATCTGATGGCTGACAAGAAATATACATTCCTTGTACACACAGAGGCTACAAAAGCTCAGATCAAAGAAGCTGTTGAAAAAATGTTTGAAGGAACAAAGGTTGCTCGTGTCAACACAATGAACCTTGAAGGAAAAAACAGAAGACGCGGAATGGTAGTCGGAAAAACAGCTAAGACAAAGAAAGCGATCGTACAGCTTACAGAAGACAGTAAAGAAATCGAAATCTTTGAAGGACTGTAAGATCAGAAACTATATACGGTGCAAATCCGTGAAACAAATAATTAGACGAAATGAAAGGAGAGAAAGTAATGGGAATCAGAACATATAACCCATATACACCTTCCAGAAGACAGATGACAGGATCTGATTTCTCCGAGATCACAAAGACAACTCCGGAAAAATCACTTCTTGATTCCAAAAAAAGAAAAGCAGGTCGTAACGCACAGGGTAAGATTACTGTAAGACATCGCGGCGGCGGCGCTAAGAAAAAATATAGAATCGTAGACTTCAAGAGAAAGAAAGACGGAATCCCGGCAACAGTAGTAGGTATCGAATACGATCCGAACAGATCTGCAAACATTGCGCTGATCTGCTACGCAGACGGAGAAAAAGCATATATCCTTGCTCCTGAAGGACTGAAAGACGGAATGACAGTTATGAACGGTGCAGATGCCGAAGTAAGAGTAGGAAACTGCCTCCCGCTTTCTGAGATTCCGGTAGGTACTCAGATCCATAACATCGAGCTTTATCCGGGAAAAGGCGGACAGCTTGTTCGTTCAGCAGGAAACAGCGCGCAGCTTATGGCTAAAGAAGGAAAATATGCAACACTCAGACTTCCGTCAGGTGAGATGAGAATGGTTCCGATCATCTGCCGCGCATCTATCGGTGTGGTAGGAAACGGAGAGCACAACCTGATCAATGTAGGTAAAGCAGGACGTAAGCGTCACATGGGCATCCGCCCGACAGTACGTGGTTCTGTTATGAACCCGAACGACCATCCGCATGGTGGTGGTGAAGGTAAGACAGGTATCGGCCGCCCGGGTCCGTGTACACCGTGGGGTAAACCGGCACTTGGTCTTAAGACCCGCAAGAAAAACAAAGCTTCTAACAAGCTGATTGTAAGAAGAAGAGACGGTAAAGCGATTAAATAATTAGATTCACAAGGAGGTTAGAACCTATGGCTCGCTCACTTAAAAAAGGACCATTTGCAGACGAAAGCTTACTGAAAAAAGTAGACGCTATGAACGCTGCAGGTGATAAATCAGTTATTAAGACATGGTCACGCCGTTCTACAATCTTCCCGTCATTTGTAGGCCACACATTTGCCGTACATGACGGAAGAAGACATGTACCGGTATATGTTACAGAAGATATGGTAGGACACAAACTCGGTGAGTTCGTTGCGACAAGAACTTACAGAGGACACGGCAAAGACGAGAAGAAGTCGAAAGTCAGATAAGATTCATATATTTTGAAAGGAGGGTTCATCCATGGCAAAAGGACACAGATCCCAAATCAAGAGAGAAAGAAACGAGCAGAGAGATACAAGACCTTCAGCTAAGATTTCTTACGCAAGAATATCTGTTCAGAAGGCATGCTACGTTCTTGATGCCATCAGAGGTAAGGATGTACAGACAGCACTCGGTATTTTAGCTTACAATCCGAGATATGCTTCAGCAGTTATAGAGAAATTACTGAAATCAGCGATTGCTAACGCTGAGAACAACAACGGTATGAGCGTTGACAACCTTTACATTGAGGAGTGCTACGCAAACAAAGGACCGACAATGAAGAGAATCAGACCGAGAGCACAGGGTAGAGCTTATAGAATCGAGAAGAGAATGAGCCACATCACAATCGTGCTGAATGAAAGATAGGAGGACAATATGGGACAGAAAGTAAATCCTCATGGCTTGAGAGTCGGCGTTATCAAAGAATGGGATTCCAAATGGTACGCAGAGAAAGATTTCGCTGACAACTTGGTTGAAGACCACGAGATCAGAACATTTTTAAAGAAAAGATTATACAGCGCCGGAATCTCCAAAATCGAGATCGAGAGAGCTTCCGATCGCGTGAAGATCATTGTTTATACAGCTAAACCGGGCGTTGTTATCGGTAAGGGCGGTTCCGAGATCGAAAAAGTAAAAGCAGAGCTTGCTCAGTTCACAGATAAGAAACTTATCGTTGATATCAAAGAGATCAAAAGACCGGACAAAGACGCACAGCTTGTAGCTGAGAACATTGCCCAGCAGCTTGAGAACCGTATTTCATTCAGACGTGCTATGAAATCCTGCATGTCCAGAACAATGAAAGCAGGAGCTCTTGGAGTTAAAACTTCTGTATCCGGACGTCTCGGCGGAGCTGATATGGCTCGTACAGAGTTCTACAGCGAGGGAACAATTCCGCTTCAGACACTTAGAGCAGACATTGACTATGGATTCGCAGAAGCTGACACAACTTACGGAAAAGTCGGTGTAAAGGTTTGGATTTACAAAGGCGAAGTTCTTCCGACTAAAGCAGATAAGGAAGGGAGAGATAAATAATGTTAATGCCAAAAAGAGTAAAACGTCGTAAACAGTTCCGTGGTACCATGAAAGGAAAAGCTCTCAGAGGTAACACGATCGCATATGGTGAGTACGGTATCGTAGCGGCAGAGCCGTGCTGGATTCGTTCCAATCAGATCGAGGCAGCCCGTGTTGCCATGACACGTTACATCAAACGTGGCGGTAAAGTTTGGATCAAAATTTTCCCGGATAAGCCGATCACGGCAAAACCGGCTGAGACTCGTATGGGTAGCGGTAAAGGTACAGTTGAGTATTGGGCAGCTGTAGTAAAACCGGGCCGCGTGATGTTTGAAATTGCAGGAGTACCAGAGGAAACAGCTAGAGAGGCACTTCGACTTGCAATGCATAAATTACCTTGCAAATGCAAAATCGTTTCTCGCGCAGACTTAGAAGGCGGTGATAACAGTGAAAACTAATACATTTGTAAAAGAATTAAGAGGAAAATCCGTAGAGGAATTAAATCAGGAATTAGTAGCTGCTAAGAAGGAACTCTTCAACTTGAGATTCCAGAATGCCACAAACCAGTTGGACAATACAAGCAGAATCAAAGAAGTAAGAAAAAATATCGCACGTATCCAGACGATGATCACAGAGGCTGGACGATAAGCGGATATCAGCTTCTTTGCCAGAATGATTGAAAGGAGAATAGAAGTGGAAGAGAGAAATCTGAGAAAAACCCGTACGGGTAAGGTCGTAAGCGACAAGATGGACAAAACAATCGTTGTTGCCGTGGAAGACCATGTAAAACACCCGCTTTATAAGAAGATCGTAAAAAGAACTTACAAGCTGAAAGCTCATGATGAGAATAACGAGTGTAAGATCGGTGATACAGTAAAAGTTATGGAAACAAGACCTCTGTCAAAAGACAAAAGATGGAGACTTGTGGAGATCATGGAGAAAGCAAAATAATTTTTGAAGGAGGTTTACCTGCATGATACAGCAAGAAAGCAGACTGAAAGTAGCAGACAACACAGGCGCTAAAGAATTACTGTGCATCCGTGTGCTTGGCGGTTCTACAAGAAGATATGCGAGCATCGGTGATGTGATCGTTGCAACTGTAAAAGATGCAACACCAGGCGGCGTTGTTAAAAAAGGCGATGTCGTAAAAGCTGTTGTTGTTCGTTCTGTAAAAGGCGCTCGTCGTAAAGACGGTTCCTATATCAGATTCGATGAAAATGCTGCTGTTATTATAAAAGACGATTTGAATCCGCGTGGAACACGTATTTTTGGACCAGTAGCCCGTGAGCTTAGAGAGAAGCACTTTATGAAAATTGTTTCTCTTGCTCCGGAAGTACTGTAGGGAGGTGCCTAAGAATGTCAACTATGAAAATTAAAACAGGCGACACTGTAAAGGTTATCGCCGGAAAAGATAAAGACAAAGAGGGCAAAGTTATCGCCGTAAATAAAAAAGACGGAAGAGTCCTCGTTGAAGGCGTCAATATGCTGACAAAGCACACAAAGCCGAGCGCAGCAAACCAGAACGGTGGCATCGTACATCAGGAAGGTTATATCGATGCATCTAACGTAATGCTTATGCACAAAGGTCAGGCAACACGAGTAGGCTTCAAAATGGATGGAGACAAAAAAGTTCGTTTCGCAAAGAAGACTGGCGAAGTTATTGATTAATTCGGGAAGGAGGACCAAGGACTTTGAGTAGACTGAAAGAACAGTACCAGAATGAGATCGTTGACGCAATGATCAAAAAATTCGGATATAAAAATATTATGGAAGTGCCGAAGCTCGACAAAGTTGTTATCAACATGGGCGTTGGCGAAGCAAAAGAAAATGCAAAGGTTTTAGAGTCTGCAATCGCCGATATGGAAAAGATCGCAGGTCAGAAAGCCGTTGTTACAAGAGCAAAGAACTCCGTGGCTAACTTCAAAATCAGAGAGGGTATGCCGATCGGATGTAAGGTTACGCTTAGAGGCGAGAAAATGTATGAGTTCGTTGATCGTCTGATTAACCTTGCGCTTCCGCGTGTGCGTGACTTCAGAGGTGTAAACCCGAACGCATTTGACGGAAGAGGAAACTATGCACTTGGAATCAAGGAGCAGTTGATTTTCCCGGAGATCGAATATGATAAGATCGACAAAGTCAGAGGTATGGACGTAATCTTTGTTACAACAGCCAAAACTGACGAGGAAGCACGTGAATTATTGAAACAGTTCAATATGCCGTTTGCAAAATAAAGGAGGAAAATCATGGCAAAGACATCTATGAAAATCAAACAGCAGCGCAAGCCTAAATTCTCCACAAGAGAATATAGCCGCTGCAGAATCTGCGGACGTCCGCATGCGTATTTGAGAAAATATGGAATCTGCCGTATCTGCTTCCGTGAACTGGCATACAAAGGACAGATCCCGGGAGTTAAGAAAGCCAGCTGGTAAGCCGAAAGCAGTTTGGCGCATCGCAAAGAAATTTTCCGCGGGGCAGAAAATGTAGAACAGATAGAATATAAAAGGAGGATACATCCACATGACTATGAGCGATCCTATTGCAGATATGCTTACAAGAATCCGTAATGCGAACACTGCAAAACATGATACAGTTGATGTACCGGCATCCAAGATGAAACTTGCTATCGCAAATATTCTTCTTGATGAGGGATATATCGCAAAATATGATCTTGTAGAAGACGGACACTTTCAGACAATTCATATCACACTGAAATACGGTGCTGATAAGAACGAGAAAGTTATCACAGGACTTAAGAGAATCTCAAAACCGGGACTTCGTGTTTATGCAAACACAGAAGATATCCCGAGAGTACTCGGCGGACTTGGAACAGCGATCATTTCTACAAACAAAGGCGTTGTAACAGATAAAGAAGCAAGAAAACTCGGCGTAGGCGGAGAGGTACTTTGCTTCGTTTGGTAATTTAAATCCGTTGAGTACAGAGGAAACACCATCGCCGCTAAACTCGTGGGAGACCTCGTTAAGCGTCGAGGTGTACTTTCGCACTAAGCTCGAAAGTACCTCGCTAAGTGCTCAATGCAACTGAAAACAGAGGAGCCAAAGCAGCTCCTCCGAAAATCTAAGTTAAGGAGGAATAGGGTATGTCACGTATAGGAAGACTGCCGGTTGCAATTCCTGCAGGAGTAACTGTAGAAGTTGCAGAGAACAATGTAGTGACTGTGAAAGGTCCGAAAGGAACTCTTACAAGAGAGCTTCCGACAGAAATGGAAATTAAGGTTGAAGGCGAAGAAGTAACTGTAACAAGACCGAACGATCTCAAGAAAATGAAATCTCTTCACGGTTTGACAAGAACACTGATCAACAACATGGTTGTCGGAGTTACAGAAGGATATCAGAAAGTCCTTGAAGTAAACGGTGTAGGTTACAGAGCATCAAAATCAGGAAATAAACTGACACTGAACCTTGGATATTCTCATCCGGTTGAGATGATCGATCCGGAAGGCGTTGAGACAGTTCTGGAAGGTCAGAACAAGATCACTGTAAAAGGAATCGACAAAGAAAAAGTTGGACAGTATGCGGCTGAGATCAGAGATAAGAGAAGACCGGAGCCATATAAGGGCAAAGGTATTAAATATGCTGACGAAGTAATCAGACGTAAAGTAGGTAAGACCGGTAAGAAATAAATAAGGAGAGTGTGAAAATGGTTAGTAAGAAATCAAGAAGCGAAATTCGTAGAAAAAAACACATGAAATTACGCAACCGTTTCAGCGGCACTGCTGAAAGACCGCGTTTAGCTGTTTTTAGAAGTAATAATCATATGTATGCTCAGATCATCGACGACACTGTTGGAAATACTCTGGTTGCGGCTTCCACTCTTCAGAAAGATGTGAAAGCAGAACTTGAGAAAACAAACAACGTTGAAGCAGCAGCATGCCTCGGAAAAGTAATTGCCGAGAAAGCAAAAGAAAAAGGTATTACAGAAGTTGTATTCGACAGAGGCGGCTTCATTTATCAGGGTAAGATCAAAGCACTGGCAGACGCAGCAAGAGAAGCCGGGCTGAATTTCTAGGAAGGGAGAACACAGATGAGACAGGAACGCATTGATGCTAGTCAGATGGAATTATTAGAAAAAGTGGTATCAATCAAACGTGTTACCAAAGTTGTTAAAGGTGGTCGTAACTTCAGATTTACAGCTTTAGTTGTTGTCGGAGACGGCAATGGTCATGTTGGTGCAGGTTTGGGAAAAGCTACTGAAATCCCGGAAGCGATCCGCAAAGGGAAAGAAGACGCTATGAAGAAAATGATCGAGATCACATTCGATGAGAACGGAAGTATCACACACGATGTACTCGGAAAATTCGGAAGTGCATCCGTACTTCTGAAAAAAGCTCCGGATGGTACAGGAGTAATCGCCGGAGGTCCGGCTCGTGCCGTGATCGAGATGGCGGGAATCAAAAATATTCGTACAAAATCTCTCGGATCAAACAATAAACAGAATGTCGTACTTGCTACGATCGAAGGACTCAAAGACGTTAAGTCTCCGGAAGATGTTGCAAGACTTCGCGGCAAATCGATCGAGGAGATCATGGGCTAAGACGATAGAAAATGTTGAATAACAGATTCTATCCTATCGCATAAGGAGGTAAGATTGAAATGGCAAACTTAAAAGTTACGTTAGTAAAGTCTACAATCGGAGCCATACCAAAGCATAAAAGAACAGTTGAGGCTCTTGGTCTCAAGAAGACCGGCAAGACAGTCGTACTGCCGGACAATGCAGCTACCAGAGGTATGGTACAGCAGGTTAGACATTTAGTTAAGGTTGAAGAAGAGGCATAAAAAGATAAGGAGGTAACGTCATGGACTTATCAAACTTAAGACCGGCAGACGGTTCAAAACAGAGTGATAATTTCAGAAGAGGCCGTGGACATGGTTCAGGAAACGGTAAGACAGCCGGTAAAGGCCATAAGGGACAGAAAGCACGTTCCGGCGCTACAAGACCCGGATTCGAAGGCGGTCAGATGCCTTTGTACAGAAGAATACCGAAGAGAGGATTCACTTGCAGAAACTCTAAGACGATCGTAGGTATCAACATCAGCGAACTCGAAAGATTCGAGGACGGAGCTACAGTATCTGTTGAAACACTGATCGAGAGCGGTATCGTGAAAAACCCGAGAGACGGAGTTAAAATTCTTGGAAATGGAGAGTTAACTAAGAAGCTTACAGTTCAGGCAAATGCATTTAGTGCAAAAGCTGCTGAGAAAATTGAAGCGCTTGGTGGAAAAGCAGAGGTGATCTAATGCTGAAGACAGTGCGTAAAGCATTTCAGATTGAGGATATCAGAAAACGAATTTTTTATACGTTCGTAATGCTTGTCATCGTAAGACTTGGATCACAGCTTCCGACTCCGGGGGTAGATCCGACATTTATCAAGGAATTTTTTGCACAGCAGACGGGGGACGCTTTCAACTTTTTTGAAGCGTTCACCGGAGGCTCGTTTACAAACTTTTCCATTTTTGCATTGAGCATCACACCGTACATCACTTCATCCATTATTATGCAGCTTCTCACAATCGCAATTCCGAAATTAGAGGAGATGCAAAAAGAAGGAGAAGAAGGAAGAAAGAAGATTGCCGCAATTACACGTTATGTGACAGTTGCGCTGGCGCTTATTGAGTCTACTGCAATGGCAGTTGGATTCGGTCGACAGGGTCTTCTCGAAGAATACAATTTCGTAAGCTGTGCAGTTGTCGTATGTACACTGACGGCGGGAAGTGCCTTTATGATGTGGATCGGTGAGCGCATCACTGAAAACGGTGTCGGAAACGGTATTTCTATCGTTCTTCTGATCAATATTATTTCTCGTGTTCCGAGTGATTTATACACACTTTACGAGAAATTCATGAGTGGAAAGAAACTTGCTCAGGCAGGTCTTGCGGGATTGATTATTTTAGCGGTAATTCTTGCAGTAGTAGTCTTTGTTGTTCTTCTTCAGAGCGGAGAAAGACGAATTGCGGTACAGTATTCTAAAAAAGTACAGGGAAGAAAAACATACGGCGGACAGTCTACACATATTCCGCTTCGTGTAAACACTGCCGGAGTAATCCCGGTTATCTTTGCATCATCTTTGATGCAGACTCCGATCGTCATTGCCCAGTTCCTCGGAAAAGGAAACGGAACAGGCATCGGAAGCCAGATCCTTGCTGCAATGAATTCAAACAACTGGTGTAATCCGGCAAAACCGGTTTATACGGTTGGACTGCTTGTATATATTCTGCTCACAATCTTCTTTGCATATTTCTATACATCGATTACATTTAATCCTTTGGAGATTGCAAATAATATGAAGAAGAGCGGCGGATTTGTTCCGGGTATTCGTCCGGGAAAACCGACAGTTGAATATTTGCAGAAAATTTTGAATTACATTATTTTCATAGGCGCATGCGGACTGATTATCGTTCAGGTAATCCCATTCTTCTTCAATGGTATGTTCGGCGCAAACGTTTCTTTCGGAGGAACATCGCTTATCATTATCGTAGGTGTTGTGCTTGAAACGATCAAGAAGATTGAGTCGCAGATGCTTGTGAGAAATTACACAGGATTCTTAAATAATAAAGGAAGCAACGCGTCAAACAGCTTTCTTGGATATTAAATAACAATGTTTAACAGCTCGCCCTGTTTTGCCTTGAAAAAGGCAAAACGCAGCGGGCTCAAGGTGTATTTTAAGATAAAACAAAAAACAGTTCTGTATGCAGGAAAATATTTCGGGGCAAAAGAACTGTTTGCATATCGATCGGAGGTAGAAGTTATGAAGATTATCATGCTGGGAGCGCCGGGAGCCGGAAAAGGAACACAGGCTAAAAAGATTGCAGAAAAATATTCGATTCCACATATTTCCACGGGAGATATTTTCCGTGCCAATATCAAAAACGGAACGGAGCTTGGGAAAAAGGCGAAGACATATATGGATCAGGGTCTTCTTGTGCCGGATGAATTAGTAGTCGATCTTGTTGTAGATAGAGTGAATCAGGATGATTGTGCGAACGGATATGTGCTTGACGGTTTTCCGCGTACGATTCCGCAGGCAGAAGCATTAGACAAAGCTCTTGCCGACATGGGACAGAAGATAGATTATGCTATCGACGTAGAAGTTCCGGATGAAAATATCGTAAACAGAATGTCGGGAAGAAGAGCCTGCGTAGACTGCGGGGCAACATATCATCTCGTATATGCCCCTACGAAAGAAGAAGGAATTTGCGATAAATGCGGAGGCGGTTTGATTCTTCGCGACGATGACAAGCCGGAAACAGTTCTGAAAAGACTTGGCGTCTATCATGACCAGACGCAGCCTTTGATCGATTATTATACACAGTCCGGTATTTTAAAGGAAGTAGACGGAACGATCGATATTGATGATGTATTTGCGGAAATTGTAAGGATTCTGGGAGAGTAAAAATGTGAAACGGCATGTGATGCCGAAATTCAGGAGGATTAAATAATATGTCAAAAGCTGACGTAATAGAAATCGAGGGAGTAGTAGTAGAGAAGCTCCCGAATGCAATGTTTAAAGTGGAACTCGAGAACGGACATATCGTTCTTGCACATATCAGCGGAAAATTAAGAATGAACTTTATTAAAATTCTTCCGGGAGATAAAGTGACGCTCGAGATGTCGCCATATGATCTTAGCAAGGGGAGAATTATCTGGAGAGATAAATAAAGCATAAAGGAAGCCGGTGCAATAAAGCCGGGCGGAATTTGAGTATTTACGGGAAGTTGTTCTGTGAGACTGCAGTGACGAAGAGTCAGGGCTTATGTACAGAACAACTTTTTTGCGTAATATTTGCGATTAAAAAGCGGAGCGAAAAAGAAATAGGAAAGTATAAGAAATAGAGGGTTGACTTAAATGCGGGGTTGGTGATATACTATGAAATGGTCATTTCTGGTGAGGTGTGCCCAAATGACCGGAAATTGTAGGTAAGCAAAGAAGGGAAGGAGGATTTGACATGAAGGTTAGATCATCAGTAAAACCAATTTGTGAAAAATGCAAGATTATTAAAAGAAAAGGAAGCATCAGAGTAATCTGTGAAAATCCGAAACACAAACAGCGTCAGGGTTAATTGACAGGAAGTTTGTGAAGTGATTTAGGCGGCTGACAGCATGACACACGAGGATGTGTGTAGAGCTGTTTAATATACAGTAAGGTTACACCGTATCTGCCCATCAGGTACCGGCAGTGCGTGTGTCCCGCTTCCGTAGTTTGCCCGTTTCGTCCATTTGTGACGATCATAGGCAGAGCCGGCATATGGCTTGAACGGATGCGATTGTATATTGCTTCTAATACCCGGCGTTTGCATTGACGGATAAGATCCGTGCCGGGAAAGGGCGCGAGGAGAACGCGTCTGGGCTGGGATATCGGCAAAAGGCCGGTAGGATGCGGCATTATAATAAGCAGAGCGTCCGCAGCCTCAATTAAAGACAGTATAAACAAAGAAAATGGAGGAAAGACACATGGCTCGTATTGCAGGTGTAGACTTACCAAGAGACAAACGTGTAGAGATCGGCTTGACTTATATTTATGGAATCGGAAGAACAAGCGCAAGCCGTATTTTGGCAGATGCAGGAGTAGATCCGAATACTCGTGTAAGAGATCTTACAAGTGAAGAAGTAAAAAAGATCAGCGCAGTGATCGATGAAACTCAGGTTGTAGAAGGTGATCTTAGAAGAGAGATCCAGCTTAACATCAAGAGACTGAAAGAAATCGGATGCTACCGTGGAATCCGTCATAGAAAAGGACTTCCGGTGCGTGGTCAGAAGACAAAGACAAACGCAAGAACATGTAAAGGTCCGAAGAGAACAGTAGCAAACAAGAAAAAATAAGCTGAAAGCAACTTAATGAAAACGAAGTTTGAATTTAGTGCGAAGCCGTTCGCAAATCTTAGCAAATGCGAAGCATGAGCTTAGCTGAGCGAACAAACTTGTTATAACAAGGAATTAAATCAAAGAGAAAGAAGAAAGTAGGTTAGTTTAAATGGCAAAGAAAGTTGCAAAAAAAGTAAACAAAAAAAACGTGTCAAGAAAAACGTTGAACGAGGACAGGCACATATCCAGTCATCTTTTAATAATACAATCGTTACATTAACAGATACACAGGGAAATGCTCTTTCATGGGCAAGTGCAGGCGGTCTGGGATTTAGAGGTTCAAGAAAATCTACTCCATATGCAGCGCAGATGGCAGCTGAGACAGCAGCTAAAGCGGCATTGGTACACGGACTTAAGTCTGTAGATGTATTCGTAAAAGGACCGGGATCAGGACGTGAAGCGGCAATCCGTGCTCTTCAGGCATGCGGTATTGACGTAGTAAGTATCAAAGACGTAACACCGGTTCCGCATAACGGATGCCGCCCGCCGAAACGCAGAAGAGTGTAATCGACGGCTGAACATTATCATACACCGGAAAGTAACTTGGAAAGCGGTATGAAACCGCTCGTATGTATAAATTAGGAGGATAGACATGGCAGTAAACAGAGTTCCTGTTCTTAAAAGATGCCGTTCTTTAGGCATGGATCCGATTTACCTCGGAATTAATAAAAAATCTAACAGACAGTTAAAAAGAGCAAACAGAAAAATGAGCGAGTACGGTCTGCAGCTTCGCGAGAAACAGAAAGCGAAATTCATCTACGGCGTACTTGAAAAACCGTTTAGAAACTACTATGCGAAAGCAAAACAGATGGAAGGAATGACAGGTGAAAACCTGATGAGAATTCTTGAGTCCAGACTGGACAACGTAATCTTCCGCATGGGACTTGCAAGAACAAGAAAAGAAGCAAGACAGATCGTTGATCACAAACACGTTCTCGTAAACGGAAAACAGGTAAACATTCCGTCTTACCTTGTAAAAGCAGGAGATACGATTGAGATCAAAGAAAACAAAAAAGGCTCACAGAGATATAAAGACATTCTTGAAGCGACTGGCAGCAACATGGTTCCGGAATGGCTCGATGTTGATGCAGAGAACCTGAAAGGATCTGTAAAAGAACTTCCGGCAAGAGAAGCGATCGATGTTCCGGTAGATGAGATGTTGATTGTCGAGTTATATTCTAAATAATATCGGCTGCAACAGCGTATCCCTTCAACATTTTAAAACCCAAAAGGAGGGTCTGTGTAGTGTTTGATTTTAATAAACCTAATATTGAGATTACGGATGTTTCGGAAGATAAAAAATATGGAAGATTTGTTGTAGAACCGCTTGAAAGAGGATATGGTACAACACTCGGAAATTCTCTAAGAAGAATCATGCTCTCATCTCTTCCGGGTTCTGCGATCAGTTCCGTTAAGATCGACGGAGTTCTTCATGAATTCAGTTCGATACCGGGCGTAAAAGAAGACGTTACGGAGATTATCATGAATTTGAAATCTCTCGCGATAAGAAATATGTCTGAGTCAGACGAGCCGAAAACAGTATATATTGAGTTTGAAGGCGAAGGTGTTGTGACAGGAGCAGACATCAATATTAATGACCCTGATATTGAGATCGTAAATCCGGATCAGGTGATCGCTACATTGAGCGGCGGCAAAGACTGCAGGCTGAATATGGAATTGACGATCACAAAGGGCAGAGGATATGTAAGTTCTGATAAGAACAAAACAGAAGATATGCCGATCGGAGTGATTGCGATTGACTCGATCTATACACCGGTTGAACGTGTGAATCTGACTGTTGAGAATACTCGTGTCGGACAGATTACGGATTATGATAAATTAACACTTGATGTTTGGACAAAAGGAACAATGCTTCCTGATGAGGCGGTAAGCCTTGCGGCAAAAGTGCTGAGCGAACATTTGAAACTTTTCGTTGATCTTTCGGAAGTTGCTCAGGTTGCGGAAGTAATGATCGAGAAAGAAGACGATGAGAAAGAGAAAGTTCTTGAGATGAGCATTGATGAACTTGAACTTTCCGTTCGTTCCTATAATTGTCTGAAGAGAGCCGGAATCAATACGGTAGAAGAACTTACTAATAAGACTCCTGAAGATATGATGAAAGTTCGTAACCTCGGACGTAAATCACTTGAGGAAGTGCTTGCTAAGTTAAAAGAACTCAATCTTGAGTTGAATCAGGGCGAGGAATAATCGCTTTATAGAAAATCGTGGATTGTTCGGAATACAGGACGATCCGCGAGCATTTGATTAATAAGCCCGAAGATGCATAATTGAATGTGTAGTCATAGTTCAGACATATACCGGGAGGGAAAATGCGTGCCGGCGTGTTTTTCAAAAAGAACGAGTATGCGTTAAGGTTTTGTTTATAAACAATAGCGGCAGACGTGCGAAGCGCGGTTCTGCAGACGGCGCATCCGAATTATGACGGAAAGATTAGGAGGAAATATAAGAATGGCAAAATATAGAAAACTCGGCAGAACATCCAGCCAGAGAAAAGCATTGATCAGAAATCAGGTAACAGCTCTGCTTAACAACGGAAAGATCGTTACAACTGAGGCGAAAGCAAAAGAAATCCGTAAAACAGCAGAAGGTCTTATCGCGTTGGCTGTGAAAGAGAAAGATAATTTCGATGAAGTAACAGTAATGGCAAAAGTTGCCCGCAAAGATAAAGACGGCAAGAGAGTAAAAGAAGTTGTAGACGGAAAGAAAGTTACTGTTTACGATGAAGTAGAGAAAAAGATCAAAAAAGATCAGCCGAGCAGACTTCACGCAAGACGTGAGATGCTGAAAGTTCTTTACCCGGTTAAAGAGGGCGAGAACAAAAAGGCAAAAGAAGTCGATATGGTTGCAAAATTATTTGATGAGATCGCTCCGAAATATGCAGATCGTAACGGTGGTTACACAAGAATCGTGAAGATCGGTCAGCGTAAAGGTGACGCGGCGATGGAAGTTCTTCTTGAGCTTGTATAATAGCTGAGTTCCCGAATATTTTCGGCAGATTAATATTGAATCAATGAGAAACTCTTTCTATGAAATTCATAGGAGGAGTTTTTTTACAATGATAATTTTCATAGGATTTTTACTGTTTTGTAGAAAATGCACAAATAATACAAAAAAAATACCGTTAAAATATTAACAAATATGTTGTTGACAATTATTTAACAAACAGATATACTTGAACTTGTGAGAAACAAGATAGATAACGGTTGAAAAGATAAACCGGAACTCAATTACAGGAGGAATTATCAAATGGCAAAGAAAGAAAAAACAGTCGTACCTGAGATTGTTGACAGTGTAGAAGCGCTTGAAGCAAAAATGAAAGCAATGCGCGAAGCACAGAAAGTTTTCGCGACATTTACTCAGAAGCAGGTTGACAAGATTTTCTATGAAGCAGCTATGGCAGCCAACAAACAGCGTATCCCGCTTGCAAAGATGGCAGTAGAAGAGACGCAGAGAGGTATTGTTGAAGATAAAGTTATCAAAAACCACTATGCTGCAGAGTATATATATAACGCATACAAGAACACAAAAACTTGTGGCGTGATCGAAGAAGATACAGCTTACGGAATCAAAAAAGTAGCAGAGCCGATCGGTCTTGTTGCTGCGGTTATCCCGACAACAAACCCGACTTCTACGGCAATCTTCAAAACATTGATCTGTTTGAAGACAAGAAATGCGATCATCATCAGCCCACACCCGGCTGCAAAAGAATGTACGATCGCAGCTGCAAAAGTTGTACTTGAAGCTGCTGTAAAAGCAGGAGCGCCGGAAGGAATCATCGGATGGATCGATGCACCGTCACTGGAGCTCACAAACACAGTTATGAGAGACGCAGACATCATTCTGGCAACAGGTGGCCCGGGAATGGTAAAAGCTGCTTACTCTTCAGGAAAACCGGCTCTTGGCGTTGGCGCCGGAAATACACCGGTTATCATTGATGACACAGCAGATGTAAGAATGGCTGTAAACTCTATTATCCATTCTAAAACATTTGATAATGGTATGATCTGTGCTTCCGAGCAGTCTGTAACTGTTCTGGAGAGCGTATACGAGCAGGCGAAAAAAGAGTTCGCTTACAGAGGCTGCTACTTCCTGAAACCTGGAAAAGAGCTTGATGCGGTTCGTAAAACAATCATCATTAACGGAGCTCTTAACAGCAAAATTCCGGGAAAATCTGCATATGAAATCGCAAAACTTGCAGGTGTAAATGTTCCGGAAGATACAAAAATCCTTATCGGTGAAGTTGAGTCTGTAGATATCGCAGAAGAATTTGCTCACGAGAAACTGTCACCGGTACTTGCAATGTATAAAGCAAAAACATTTGACGAAGCTCTTGATAAAGCTGCACAGCTTGTAGCTGACGGCGGATACGGACATACATCTTCTCTGTATGTACATCCGGCAGAGAAAGAGAAGATCCAGAAACATTACGAAGCAATGAAAACTTGCCGTGTTCTGATCAATACACCGGCTTCACAGGGTGGTATCGGAGATCTTTACAACTTTAAACTTGCTCCGTCACTTACACTTGGATGTGGATCATGGGGTGGAAACTCCGTATCAGAAAACGTTGGTGTAAAACATCTTCTGAACGTGAAAACAGTTGCCGAGAGGAGAGAGAATATGCTGTGGTTTAGAACACCTGAGAAAGTTTACTTTAAGAAAGGATGTATGCCGGTAGCGCTTGACGAGCTGGGAACAGTAATGCACAAAAAGAAAGCATTCATCGTTACAGATACATTCCTTTACAAAAACGGATATGTAGATCCGATCGAGAAGAAACTGGATGAGATGGGAATTCAGCATACATGCTTCTATAACGTAGCTCCGGACCCGACTCTGCAGTGTGCTCAGGAAGGTGTTGCTCAGATGAGAGCATTCGAGCCGGATACAATTATCGCACTCGGCGGTGGATCTGCAATGGATGCTGCTAAGATCATGTGGCTTATGTATGAGCATCCGGAAGCAAACTTTGAAGACATGGCTATGGACTTCATGGATATTCGTAAGAGAGTATTTACATTCCCGAAAATGGGAGAGAAAGCATACTTCGTAGCTATTCCGACATCTTCAGGAACAGGTTCTGAGGTTACACCGTTCGCGATCATTACAGATGCTGAAACAGGCGTTAAATGGCCGATCGCTGACTACGAACTTCTTCCGAACATGGCAATCGTTGACGTTGACAATGCAATGACAGCTCCGAAGGGACTGACAAGCGCATCAGGTATCGACGTTATGACACATGCGATCGAAGCATATGTATCTATCATGGCAACAGACTATACAGACGGTCTTGCAATGAAAGCTGTTAAAATGGTATTTGAAAACCTTCCGTCAGCATACGAGAACGGAGCAAACGATCCGAAAGCTCGTGAAGAGATGGCAAACGCTTCCTGTATGGCAGGTATGGCATTTGCAAATGCGTTCCTTGGTGTGAACCACTCTATGGCTCATAAACTTGGTGCATTCCATCACTTACCGCACGGTGTTGCAAACGCTGTAATCCTTACGGAAGTTATGAGATATAATGCGGCAGAAGTTCCGACAAAGATGGGAACATTCTCACAGTATCAGTATCCGCATGCACTTGCAAGATATGCAGAGCTTGGACGTTTTGCAGGATGCACAGGAAACACAGACGAAGAAGTATTTGAGAACTTCATCGCAAAACTTGAAGATCTGAAAGAAAAGATCGGTATTAAGAAAACAATTAAAGATTACGGTATTGACGAGAAATACTTCCTTGATACTTTGGATGATATGTGCGAACAGGCATTTAACGACCAGTGTACAGGAGCAAACCCGAGATATCCGCTTATGAAGGAGATCAAAGAAATCTACCTGAAATGCTACTACGGTAAATAAGAACCGTAACTGCGAATAATAACAGAGCGCTGCTTTCACAGCGCTCTGTTTGCTTTTTTCAAATTATTTCGGTTCAAACATATAAATCTATGTACAAAATAAAAACAAAACAGAAGGAATGATAAAAAATTAACAATTAGATCAATAATAAAAAAATAGTTAAAAATTGCACAAAGTTTGCTTTAAGGGGTTTCTTTCCTGAAAATTACGGTGTATAATGAGCTCATCAAAAACGAAAAACAAAAACCCATTTAAGGAGGAACCTACCATGAAACTTGAAGAAAACAACATTATCGTAAAACGTTCGTATAAAACCGTCTATAAATGTGACGACAGTATTGTGAAAGTATTTAACGAAGAGCATCCGAAGTCAGATGTATTTAACGAAGCTTTGATCACGGCGCGGATCGAAGAAACAGGACTGGATATTCCTAAGGTGAAAGGAGTTTCCCTGGTTGAAGGCAAGTGGGCGCTCGAGATCGAGTATAAAGACGGAAAGACAATGGAAGATATGATGAATTCCGACAAAAAGAATATTGAGAAGTATATGGAAGATTTTGTAGACCTTCAGCTTCAGATTCACGGCAAAACATCTCCTCTTCTGAAAGGAATGAAAGATAAGCTTGCCCGCCAGATCAACAGCCTGAAAGATTTGGATGCAACAACAAGATACGAGCTTCTTACAAGACTTGAAAGTATGCCGAAACATAATAAAGTATGCCACGGCGATTTCAATCCGAGTAATGTGATCGTAGGTAAAAACGGCAAGATGACGGTTGTGGACTGGGCGCATGCAACACAGGGAAATGCAAGTGCGGACGCGGCTATGACATATCTTCTCTTTGCATTGAAAGATCAGGAAACAGCAGATCTGTATTTGAAATTGTTCTGCAAAAAGAGCGATACGGCAAGACAGTATGTACAGCAGTGGCTTCCGATCGTGGCGGCAGCGCAGCTTACAAAAGACAATGAACTGGAGAAAGACTTCCTGATGAAATGGATCGATGTTATTGACTATCAATAGAAGTTTCGATATTATTATCAATAGTAAAAGGAGTGGATAGAGGAAGGAATTTTACCGGATATGGAAGATAAGCGGATCATAAGAACAAAGCATAATCTTAAGGATGCGATGATCAGAATGCTTTCGATCGAAGATTTTGAACACATTTCTGTTACGGAACTCTGTAAAGAGGCAAAGGTCAGCAGAATTACGTTTTGCTCGCATTACAGTGACAAGCAATCTCTTTTGGACGATATCTTTAACGATATGCGTAGTATAGGCAGAGAAGATTATTACAGACGGCAGAAGGAGAATAATCCGGAGGGGGAACTTGTACTCGGGTATGTAAATATGCTGAATGCGATTTTGGATCTTTATTATGCCCGGTTTGATTTCTTTCAGTATACGAATCCGGAGGTGAATCCGTATCTGGCATCTCGCCTTTACAGTATTATTTTAGAGACGGTTGAGATGCATACAGCTCATGTGCGGAGTAAATTGAAATATTCCGCAAAAAAGATAGCAGGTTTTGTCTGTTTCGGAATGTTAGGATTTGTGAATGAATGCCGGAGGGAAGGAAATTCTCTTGAGCAGACGAAAAAAGAAACGCAGTGTCTGTTGGAAGAGGTGCTAAGATCAGGGATTTTGACAGAATAGATTAAATACGGTTTTGTTAAAATGCGAAATTGTAGGAATACATCGGAATGAGAATATGGAACTGCCGCTTTACGATTTCATGAATCGTTAAAGCGGCAGTTTTGTTGTATTACAGTCGAAGAGTCTTTCTATGCACAGGGACACCCGAAGGAACTGCCGGGTATTTATGTAGAACTAAGTTCCGATGTGTAATAAAAGTATTCTGTTTTTATTAGTGATGTTGTAAATTCAATGATACGATTGTTTGAATGGGTTGTTCTCTCAATTTGTATTGCTATGTCCTGTGGTTTCAGACCTAATATTAGGGCATCTTCATTTGTTAATTTTACAGCGAAAATATTTTCGCTTGCATGTTCCGGAATAATGTTATACATTTGCATGCTTTTATACAATCCCTGCTTTTCTATATCATTTGCGCTCAAATCAGGATAAGGGCCTGTTGGTACGAATGAAATCTCAATAGCATATGGAATATGATCTGCATAAAAGCAGCGTATAAGTTTATACACATCTTCGTTTTCTATTATTTCTAATTTTTCTCGGATATCGTCAGAGGGAGAGATTACTTCAAATTGAAGTGTCTTAACTTCATGCACAACGCCTTTTTCTTCAAAACGTTTCCTGAGAGTATACAGTTTTGTTAATTTTTTTTCTATTTTTCGAACAGATACAAAAGTTCCTTTTCCTTGAATCCGATAAATGTATCCGGCTTGAGCCAGCCGGTTTAGTGTGTCTCGGACTGTGACTCGGCTTACGTTGTATCTAATGCTCAATTCTCGCTCAGTAGGCATTTTATCATTAGCCTTCCATTCGTTTGCGAGTATTTTCTCAAGCAAAATGTCATATAGCTGAGAATACTTGTAAATTGTATTGTTGTTATTTTCTTTCATAAGCCCCTCGTAATAGTAAATAATTGAAACAATATCATTTCATGGGTGAGTGCTAATTATACTGATAATAAAATAATATAATAAACGCACAAAAAAATCAATGAAATAGAATAAAAATTATCGAAATACACAATGAGTAGTGGAAGAATATATGCAATTCGCATAAAAATACTAAGGTTAATATCTAATTGTTGCAAATATTGAATAAATGTAATACTATTATAATACCAATTAGAGGAGGTGATCCAAAATAAGAACGAAAGATTTGTATCCAAGGCCACAATTAAAAAGAGAGTCTTTTTTCTTATTGAACGGACAGTGGGATTTTGCGTTTGATGATGAGAATATAGGGGTTTTAGAGGGATGGAGTCATACCGTCAGAGGGGATCGTAAAATCAATGTTCCCTTCACATATGAAACGGGTAAAAGTGGGATCGGAGATGAAAGACCGCATGGAGTTATATGGTATTGGAAAAACATAATCATAACAAATGAGTTTAAAAAAGATCAAAGTATTCAAATTAATTTTGAGGGGTGCGATTATCATTTAGATCTTTGGGTGAATGGAGTTTATAAAGGATCACATGACGGAGCATATACAAGATTTGCGTTTGAACTTGGAAAATTTGCAGAAGGCGAAGAAGTGCTTCTTAGCATAAGAGTTGAAGATCCGCATAGTGAAGAGCAGGTTCGGGGAAAACAACGTTGGTTATCTGATAATTATGGATGCTGGTACGTTCAGACGACTGGTATATGGAAAGACGTATGGCTTGAACAGGTTTCTGATGATTATGTGGAAAAAATAAAGATTACGCCCGATATTTATAAAAAGACAGTTACCATTCATACAATGTGTCATTCAAATAAAGAGAATTTAATAATGAAATCGGACGTTTATTTTGAAGGGAAATTTATTAATAGTGTTTCCGGAAAATTAGAAGCAGGTGTCTGTCAGATGGATATAGACGTATATAACAAGTACGTTGGGGAGTGGGGGATCGAACTGTGGAGTCCTGACGCTCCGAACTTGTATACATTAAAAATCTCGATTTTAGATGAGGATGATAACTGTAAAGATGAAGTGGAATCTTATTTTGGTATGAGAGATATCCGAATCAGAAACGGTCTTGTCCTATTGAATGGGCAGCCTTTGTATCAGAGATTGGTTCTTGATCAAGGGTATTGGAAAGATACCGGATTAACGCCGGAAAACGATGACGTGCTGCTAAAGGATATAGAATATGTAAAACGGATGGGATTTAATGGCGTGAGAAAACATCAGAAAACAGAAAGCGATCGTTTTTTGTACTGGTGTGATGTGCACGGACTTCTTGTTTGGGGAGAAGGTCCATCTTTCTATAAATATTCTGATAAAGCTGCGAAAAATTTTGTGAGAGAGTGGACTGAGATTGTTGAGCAAAATTATAATCACCCCTGCATTATCATATGGACTCCGCTAAATGAATCATGGGGAGTGCCCGCGATTGAAAGAGATGTTTGCCAGCAAAACTATTCGCAGGCGGTTTATCATTTGACAAAATCGTTGGACAGCACAAGACCTGTTATTTCTAATGATGGCTGGGAACACACTACGTCGGATATTTTAACACTTCATGATTATGAAGAAGACGGAGAAATAATGCGGCGTAAATACTTAACTAAAAAAGAAGAAGTGTTAAGCTGCGAGATTTATCATAATAATTTCAGGGCAGCTTATGCGCAAGGGTTTGGTTATAAAGGAGAACCTGTTCTGATTAGTGAGTACGGAGGCATTGCCTTTGAGGATAATGATAAAGAGTCATGGGGATACGGTGAAAAAGTAAAAACAGAGGAAGATTTTCTGGAAAGATATAAAGCTCTTACGGTAGGAATCAAATCTCTGCCATATGTTTGCGGATACTGTTATACGCAATTATCCGACGTACAGCAAGAGAAAAACGGTTTTCTGACGGAAGAAAGGAGGTTTAAGGTAAATCCGGAAAAAATAAGAGCAATTAATGATTTGCCTGAAGGTGTATTTTGGAACAAAAAAGGACATTAAAAAGGAGGAAGTAAGAAAATGAAAAAGAGATCGTTAAAGATTATGTCAGTAGTATTGGCGGGAGTTATGACTACGGGAATGATTTTAGGCGGATGTTCTGCAGGCGGAGACAAGGAAAACGGCGGAAACAAAGAGGCGTCTAAGGAATTGAATTTGTGGATGCATAATGGACAGGCATTTGTTGACGAGACAAAGAAACTTGCGGAGAATTATGAAAAGGAAACGGGAGTAAAGATTAATATTCAGACATTTCCTTATGATGCCATGAGTCAGAAAATGAAAGCAGCTTTTACTGCCGGAAATGAACCGGATATTATGCAAGTGTTTGGAGCGTGGATTCCGACTTACATGAATCAGAAACTGCTGGCGGAAGTTCCGGAAGAATTATCTGCAAACTTTGAGACAGATTATTTACAGGGCGCTGTAGATGGATATGCAAAGGACGGAACTTACTATGGAGTTCCGATTGAGATGAATGTTGAGTATGGACTATTCTATAATCGGGAAGATGCGGCGGCGGCAGGCGTTCCTGACGGACCGAAAACATTCGACGATGTGATGAAGATTGCGAAAAATAGCGCAAAATTCAATGGGGATGTTCAGGAGTATGGCGGACTTGAGTTTTATAACGGAGATAACTTTGCGGCATTATTCTTGTCATGGATTATGCAAAATGGTGGAGATTTTTGGAATGAGGATCAGACAAAGTTTGTTCTGACTTCTCCGGAAGCGAAAGAAGCGTGGCAAAAATTAGTAGATCTCGTTACGGTGGAAAAAGTAACAGATACGAAACACATTACTGCAAAAATGCCGACAGAGCAGTATTTCTTTGCAAACAAAGCGGCTCAATTAGTAAAAGGTTCCTGGGCATCTGCAGTTGGAGATGATTTGGAAAATGAAAATTGGAAATATGTATTTATGCCTCCTGTAAAAGGCGATATTCCATATTTTACAGTTGAATCAGGCTGGGGATATGTTGTTTCTGAAAACAGTAAAAATAAAGATACCGCGTGGGATTTCGTAAAATATTGTATGGAACCTGAAAATGCAAAAGAGTTTAATTTGGGAACAGGAACAGTTGCGTCCTTAAAAGCGATTATTGATGATGAGGGTTATCAGTCGGATGAAAGAAATGTAAGAGTGAGCGATCAGTATCAGTATTTACAGTATGCAAGAAGCGTAGGACCTGTTCAGGATATGGACTTTGTTAAGAAAACTTTATTAGATACATTTACAAAAGCGGCATCTGGAAGTATTGGTACAGATGAAGCGTTGGAGGAAATGGAGACAAGTATCAATAACCATATTCAGGAATTATTGAAACAGGCAAAATAAGTATTTAAGAGGAGACGTTTGTCTCCTCTCAAACTGATTGGAGGAGTGGCGGTGGAAAAAAAGACAAGCAGATTAAAACGTCTTCAAAGACGATTTATTGTATGTGGACTTACTCCGATAATGCTGCTGTTTTTTATATTTTCTGTAGTTCCTATCATATTCAGCATTGTAATGTCATTTTATAATTATAATGGATTTCCGGGAGCTCCCTTTGTGGGACTGGCGAATTATAAGATGTTATTTCAAGATCCGGAGTTTTTAGGAGCGCTTAAAAATACAGTAGTATTTGTTTTAGTCGCAGTAGTTTTAAATATTTGTATTTCCACATTTTTAGCGGTATTGATTAAATCACTTCGAAAAAAAGGGCAAGAAGCTTTTTTCGTGGCTGGATGTTTTTGCCGGCAGTAGTGCCGATTGTTGCAGTGTGTTATGTTTGGTTGATTATGTTCGATCCTGCGAATGGAGTTTTAAATCAGGCACTGATGGCACTTGGAATGGATCATCCGATTAACTGGTTAAATGATCCGAGAACGGCTTTGTTTAGTATTGTACTGGTTACGCTTTGGTGCGATTTGGGATACAATTTGGTCATATTGATGTCAGGGTTAGATAATATACCGAATATGTTTTTAGAAGCGGCTGAAATTGACGGGGCAAACAGTATACAGAAATTTTTTAAAATTACATTGCCTTTGATGTCGAGGAATATGCTTTTTGTTGTCATTATGACATGCATTTCGTATTTTCAGGTTTTTGCTCAGGTGCAGATTATGACGCAGGGAGGACCGGAAAACCATACGAATGTCATAGGATTAAATATCTATAATTATGCGTTCAGATATTCGCAGATGGGATATGCATCGGCGATGGCAGTTGTGTTGCTTGGTATTATATTAATAGTATCATTAGTTCAGTTAAAAGTCGGAAAGCAAGACTGGGAATACTAGGAGGTGTCGAAGGTGAAAAAGCTTGTGCGAATAGGGAAAATTATTATTTTAGCAGTTGCCTTTATAGTTGTTGCATTTCCGTTTTTTTGGTGTTTGATGCTGTCTTTCAAAAGCAATGCGGAAATTATGAGTATACCGACAACATTTTTCCCATCAGAATGGATCGTATCCGGATATAAGAAAGTATTGACTGAAGCCCCATTTATGACCTGGCTGTGGAACAGTTTGTTTTCATCTGTCGTATCAACAGCTATCGTAGTATTTACGAGTTGTCTTGGGGGATATATTTTTGGTAAATTTAATTTTAAGGGGAAAAATTTTCTGTTTGTTTGTGTGTTGATTACGATGATGGTTCCTTTTCAGGTAACGATGATTCCCACATATATCATTTGCAGCAAGTTGAATATTTTAAATTCTATGTCAGCGCTGATTATACCTTTCATGGTATCGGGATTTGGAATATTTTTGTGTCGTCAATTTGCGGAAAGCATTCCGAATGATATATTAGAGGCGGCTAGGATCGATGGGGCAGGGGAATGGAGAATCTTTTTTGGCATTGTAATTCATACGATCAAACCTGCAATCGCGGCACTGTGCATTTTTATATTTATGGGAAGATGGAATGATTATTTGTGGCCGTTAATAGCGATTGTAGATGAAGATAAAATGACGTTGCCGCTGGCGTTGAATTTCTTTAATTCCAGCTTGTTAACGGATTACTGTACTTCGATGAGTGCGGGTGTTTTGGTTATGATACCGATTATTATTATATATTTTATTTTCCAAAAGCAGTTTATAGAAGGAATTACAATGACTGGAATTAAATAGAAAGGGGACTGGAGAGAATGAAAAAAGAGTTTTTTAAATTTGTTTTTTTGGGTGCGGGAAGCTCTGTTTTTACAATGAGACTTGTGGGAGATATTCTGAAAGAAGATACTATAAAAAAGGGGCATATCGCACTTGTGGATTTGGATGAAAAGCTGCTTAGAGAGACGGAAGAAGCTGTGAAAGAGCTTGTTGCATTTTCGGGTCAGGAATTTGAAGTTACAGCGCATATTGACTATAAAGAGGCGCTGCCGGGAACGGATTATTTGTTTAATACGATTGCAACAGGAGGGTACGAGCGTTGGAAGAGTGACATAGAGGTGTCGACAAAACACGGAGTACTTCAGTCGGTTGGAGATACAATAGGTCCGGGCGGGATTATTCGAGCATTAAGAACGATACCGGTCATCCTTGATGTTGCTAAAACAATGGAAGAGATCTGCCCGGATGCATGGATAATTAATTATGCCAATCCCGAGGGGGCAATCTGCCTTGCGCTTCAGAAATATACAAAAATTAAGAATTTCGGTTTATGTCATGGAACGCCGGATATGGCAAAACAACTTGCAGAAGAAGTTTTTAAAGTTCCGATAGAAAGATTTACATATCGTGCCGCAGGAATTAATCATTTAACGTGGTTTACGGATATGAAGATTGATGGCAAAGACGTTTATCCTAAGTTACATGACAAATTAAAAGAGAGCGGATTTGATAAAAAAGAACCTATTTCAAAGCAGTTATATGACATATATGGTTTATATCCGGCGCCCGGTGATCGTCATGTGGGAGAGTTTTTTCCGTATTACATGAAAGAAGAAGTTCTTATGGAACAGGATTATGAGTGGAAAAACAATGATTTTAAAGTTGTTGACGGTTGGAGAGAAGAGGCAAGAGTTCTGTTTGATGAAGTAAGGACAAAAAAAGAGGGATATGAAGAATTCCTGAAAGGCTCAGGAGAAACAGCGACTTATTTTATTCGTTCGCTTGCAACAGGAGATATTTCTGATGAAATGGTCAATGTGATCAACAATGGTTATATCGATAATGTCTCTTCGGGTATCATTGTAGAATTACCTACTTATATTGATGAGTTTGGGCTTCATCCGCAGAAAATCGGAAAACTTCCGGATGCGATTGCAGCACAGTGCGATCGCCTTGGGAGAGAATATCTGTTAATGGTAGAAGCGGCGGCAACATGTAATTATGAGCTTGCACGGCAGGCGATGTTTTTGGATCCGCTTGTATCTAATTGCAAATATCCGGAATTATTGTTAAAAGATCTTATCCGTGCAAATCTTGATTTGCTTCCGGAAGCTTGGGAAAAACATTGTTGAATGGAGGAAACGGGGTGTTCTTTTTAGGGATAGATGGCGGTGGAACGAAAACGGCCTTTTTGCTTATAAATGAAAATGGAGATATTATTGAAGCAAAGACGATTGCTACAGTATCTTACAAACATGTAGGAATGGACAATTCGATTGCGCTTTTAAAAGAAACGGTTCACGAAATTTTGAATGACCGGGAAGCGTACATTTGTCTCGCTCTTCCTAACTGGGGAGAGTCGAAAGACGGTGATGGTGAATTTTTGTCCCGTATTAAAGAAATAACAGAACTCCCTGTGAAAATTGTGAACGATAGTGTGGTGGGGTGGGCGGGATCCCTCGGATTATCTTCCGGGATTAATCTCGTTGCCGGCACCGGATCGATTGCATATGGAAGAAATGACGCGGGTGAGGAAGCTCGTGCCGGCGGATGGGATGAAAGATTTTCGGATGAAGGATCATGTTACTGGCTTGGTATGAAATCTTTAGAACTTTTTTCAAAAGAAAGCGATGGAAGGGCGGAAAAAGGCGCTCTTTTGGAGATTTTTCGGAATAGATTTGAGTTAAAATGTGATTTTGATATTATTGATATTTTTAATCGGCGGTACCGAAATGATCGAACGAAAATAGCAGGCCTTCAAAAATATTTGTTAGAAGCTGCCCAAAAAGGAGATTTGGAAGCTGTGAAAATGTATGAGATTGCGGCGGATGAGTTGGCAATGATCGTTGGTTCCGTATACCGGAAGTTGAAATTCGGCGAAGGAACACTTGTATCTTATTCAGGAGGTTTGTTTCATGCAGGAGAGTTTATATTAGGCCCGTTACGAGAACAGTTGAAAACAGAAGGCGTCCGGTTATGCGCGCCTAAATATACGCCGGTAGAAGGCGCCTCTTTGTTAGCGGCGGAGATGTTCGATGGTGAAAAACAATACATAGAGGCGATTAGAAGAGGATTTGACATAAAGTAGAGAGGAACGTTCAATTATCATCTTGAAGGGGCGCTCGAAAACATATACAAAAAAATAAGAATCTCCCATGGAAGATCAAGTATCAAAAATGTTGATTTCTGTAGGAGATTCTCTTATTTTAAGATTTAGCAGCTAAAAAACAGTATTTACTGACAGCTCCTTTTTACGTGGTGAGCGTCTGTCAATCTTGGAACGTACTTTTGGCGCTTCTGATGATTGCAATGATCACCTTAGAGCATTTTTACAAAGGTGATAAAACAAGCTGAGGATTGTCGGCAATCTCTCCTTCAGGGGAAATGATCCACTGACCGTCTTTTAATTCGGATCTGTAGTCAGTTCCGTCTTGTCCTGTAAAAGGATCGCTGAAAATAAATTCCAGCTTATTATAGTTATCTGAAAACTCAATCAGACCTTCTGTCAGTACTTCGTAGTTAGAATCGCCGATTTTTTCAGGTTTTCCTATTCTCAATCGGTTTCCTTCTGTTAAAATAATATACAGTTCGTTGGCGTCGTATGTTTCATTGTTGATTACAAATTGGTCAGGACCGGATGCTATAGTCCATGCCTGGTTATATCTGCTAAAATCTTTTGCAGGATCATATTTGTCAGCGGCGCTGCTGCGTACAAAACAATCAGTAGTGTAATCTAGGATCATAGAGTCAGAAGTAAATAACGCAAAATGATCATCTGAAAGTTTCACATATCCTTTTTCTTCGTTTTGGACGTCTTTTGATGTCATTACTAAATAGTTGTTTTCGTATGTGTACGTTCCTTTGGCTGTTTGTTCATCATTCCAAACGACAAAAGTTCCGTCTTTTTCAATTTTCACTTGTATACCGTAACTAAGATCGATCCATGATCCGATCAGAGGCGTATCGCCATCTTGTACATCTGATGCTTCGTCCGATGCGGTGTCTTTATTTGCTGTATCTGTTGTTTCGTTCGCAGATTTCATCGAGGAGGCAGCTAAGGAAGGCAAGTTCTAAGAAATCCAGTAAAATCAAGGGTTTAAGAAGTTGTAAGAAGTAGAAAAAAGTAGGAAAATGTATGTTATTCATACATTATTCCTACACTACTTCTACACACCTATTCCTACACTGAAAAAACATATTATTTTATTTTTTCTATATCCTCTCGCAACCATTCTAAATCACGTACGGTGTAAGTGGATTCAGTTATATCTTGAATTGAATGACCGACCATTTCTTTGAGGGCGTATTCATCCATTCCGGCTTTTTTACCCATCGTAACAAATGTTGTTCGAGGATCATGAGGTCTGTGTTCGGGATTCAAGTTTAATTGTTTAACAACCTTTTCAAAACGACTTGCATATTTGTCGTATGTTACAGACCAGGAACCAGAGTGAGTTTGTCCTTTATCATTGAAAAGATAATCGCTGTTTATAGAAAGGGCGAAATCATAATTGCGTTTCACAAGTTCTTTGATTTTGGAATGAATAGGAACAATCCGTTGCTTTCCGGCTTCCGTTTTCATTCCTGCTTGCATATACCATTTCTCCAAATTTACTTCATCTAAGCGTAAAGTAGCAAGTTCTTGAGGTCGCCATCCCATATAGCATTGTATGATAATCCAGTCTGTAAATTTAACATCATCAACATTTTTCCATAAAAGATCCATTTCTTTATTATCAAAGGGAAAATGCTTTTTCTTGTTTTTTTCTATTTCAACGATAACATCTCCAGAGAGCTCAAATGTTCTTGCATAATTCATTGGTACAATTTCGTATTCTAAAGCATAGTCTAGCATGTTATTGAATAGTGATTTTATTCTCGATTTAGTTCCTGGAGTTGCATAAACTTTTTCCCCTTTCTTTTTTCCGCGAGTTTCAATTCGAAAACCTTCCTCCATACACCCTTTAATATGTCGAGATCTGATGTCTTTCGCACGCATATCATATATAGAAGAACAATAAGCCCATGCCGAGTTTACAGTCCTAATATAGTTGTCTGTGGCATTTTTAAAATACTCAGCAGTCCATTTTTCGTAAAGCTCTTTCACTGTAATGTCCGGCTTTAAGTCATATGGATTTTTATTATATTCTACTAATGCGGCATAGGCGTCGTTATAAGTTGGAAAATAGGATTCCGGTTTTAGTGGCTTACATATAGGACGACCAGTAGATGTTTTTCCAACAGTAACCATTGCCCGATATGGGTTTCTAAGGTTTCGATTTTTGATTTGACTTATCTGTCCAAAGCCGTTAGGAAGTCGTTTTCTTTTATTATTTTTATTGCGGGGCTTTCTTGGTTTGATGTCTGGCTGTATCGGATATCCACAATGTGGGCAGAAAGTAGCTTTATCGCTTATCTGTAATTCGCATTCGGGACATTTTAGCAGCATATTTCATACCTCCTTCACGATATTAAAATGAGTTTTGTGTGTGGCAATGTTGATTTATCATGAGTAATCATATATGCTAGTGTAGGAATTGTCAACTCCTACACTCAATATTTTAAAGGGTTTTAATATATGGTTAGTAATGATAAATCAATTTGTCAGAATTGTGGGTCTAAATTAAAACGGTATGATAAGGTTTCAAGAATAGTACGGACGAAAGGCGGAAAAACTTCGTGGATAGAGATTGAACGTTTTCGATGTCCCGTTTGCGGTCAAATACATAGAGAGTTACCAGATTATATTTTTCCGTATAAGCAATACGAAGCAGAGGTGATTCGTGGTGTGTTGGAAGGTTTTATTACTTGTGAAACTTATGGATATGAAGATTATCCATGTGAAATGACCATGATTCGATGGAGGAATTCGCAGGAATTACAACTCCTTTTGTGAAGAATAAAACGAAAGGAGAAAAATCATGTCAAAAGAGGAACGGCACTTACAGACTAAGATTCGAATGTTTGAGGACATACTTTTAAGAACAAAGAATCCAAGTCAAGTAGACAACATCCAAATGGAATTGACAAGGATGAGAGCAAAATTGCAAAAATTATACTTCAAGAGAATGGAGTCCTAACAAGGGCTCTTTCTTTTTTGTGTGTATCGTTTTGCCACTGAGGTTGTTTTAACAAATCGCAAGTCTTATCCTAGAATAGCCGTTGAAAGGAGGTAACAGCCAATGGAAGAAATTACATTTACACCGGGGTCTGTTCCAGTGGTAGTGGTAGCCAGAGTGTATGGAAAAGATGCTTCTTGGGTTCGTGCCGGTATTATATCCGGGTGGCTACCAATTGGAAAAGCTACTAGAAATGGTAAATTGATAACCAACATTGAGGAGATGAATTCAAGATACGGACGCATCAATTTTTACATCTCTCCGAAACGGCTTTGGGAGGAAACGGGATATTTGTGGAAAGGAGAGAAAAATTAAAAATGGGCACAACAATTCGTCCGGAATTATCGGAGAAAAATCCATATTGGATTGAACGTCATCGTTATTATGAGCTGAAGCATTTTTGTCTTCAATATCCAATCTGGAAAAAAGCATATGCAGCCTTGGATGGGCTTAGCCGTCGACCTTCCGATTTAGAAGTCTTTTCGAAAAAGGGAGAGATTAGCGATCCAACTGTTCGGTGTGTAGAAGCTCGATCCTATTATATTGAGCGTATGAAGACTGTTGAGCAGGTAGCGATTGCAACGGATGCGGAGTTATCCAGCTATATTCTAAAAGGAGTAACCGAAGGATGGTCTTATGACATCTTGAAAGCTAGGAAGCTATGTTTCGGATGATGAGGAGGAGCCCTAATGGATATTAACGAACCTCTTCAACACTATGCGTCTCCTTATTACGACCCAGTGAAAGCTCATGAATATTATATGAGAACCAGAGAACTCAAAGGGCGACGTTCCACAACAAAGCTTAATGATGAGGGAAAGAAAGTCTGGGCTTATACAAAAAATGAGATTTCTGGTAAGAAGAAGGAAAAGGTAAAAGAAGAACAGGAAAAACGGAAACAAAAAATTGCTGAGCTGAGAGCAAAAGCCAAGGTGACCCGAGAGCAGATCTCAGCTAAATTAAAGGAACTGAATGCTCAGCTTCCGTGATCGATCAAAACAACTTCTTCAATAATATTTGTTACTTCTTCAATCAAGTGTGTAGCGATAATGATTGTTCGTTCATTATTTTCAAAATCTTGTAAAAGCAGTTCATAAAACAGTTCTCTATGATTTGCATCTAATCCTAAGACTGGTTCGTCAAAGATTACATAAGGAATATTTAATGACAATGCCGCTGTTAATTTAAAAATGGATTGGTAACCTTTAGATAACGATCTGAATTTTTTGTTGATGTCAAGGTCAAACATTTTGGCAATAGTCAAGGCCTTATTTAAATCAAAACAATCATAAAACCGATTGATCCACCTGAAGTGTTCTTTTATTTTTAAATCTTTATCATATAAATCAGCTTCGCTCATACAAAACACTTTTTCGTGTACCTGCATATTTTCTTTTGCCGGAATGTCATCTACAAGAATCATTCCTTCGTCGGCAAAAATACGATTTGCGATTATATTGATAAGTGTAGATTTGCCCGCTCCGTTTCGCCCCAAAAGGCCGTAAATTTTTCCGAACTCAAAGGAAAATGAAACATCGTCAAGGGCTGTTAAATTATTATATTTTTTTGTGATATTTTTAATCTGAATTTTGTTCATGTTCAAAACCCCTTTCTATTAATGAAATAATTTCTTCTTTTTTCATATGCAGTTTGGATGCCTCTTGAATCAATGCAGCAACGTATTGTTCGTAAAACTGACTTTGCCGTTTTAATAGGATTTTATTGACTGCTCCCTTTTTTACAAACATGCCCAACCCTCTTTTCTTGTATATGATTTCCTCGTCTACTAAAAGATTCATTCCTTTTAAGACAGTATGAGGATTAATATTCAATAAAGAGGAGAGTTCATTTGTCGAAGGGATTTTTGTTTCTTCAGGAAACACTTTTGTAAAAATGGAGTCTTCAAGCTGCTCAGCTATTTGAATAAAAATAGGTTTTTCTATATTAGGATTGATATGCATCGTATCACCACCTTGTGCATTAGTTTGTTAGTTGAGTAACTAACTAGCTTTGAGTATAGTATATGTACGGAAGAATGTTTTGTCAATACTCAAAAAATAAAATATTTGAATTACTATTTACAAAATACAAACAAAATGATATCATAATGATATCAAACAAGAACAGGAGGGATAATGATGAAAGAAAAAGTACTGAATAATAAGAAAAACGGAATGCTTGTCTTGATTCTAACAACATTGTTGTATCTATTGTCAATCGCAGTCTGCGTTGTGGGAGCTATGATCGGAAATCCGTTGCTGCTCGGGATCAGTATTTTTTGGATGTGTGTAGGCTGGTTTCCGTATTGTGGACTGCGTGTGCTGAAACCTCAAGAAGCGCTTGTGTTGACATTGTTCGGAAAATATACAGGCACATTGAAAGGAGAAGGATTTTATGCGGTAAATCCGTTTTGTACAAGTGTAAATCCGGCGGCGGATACACATCTAAATCAAAGTGGTGATGTTGACAACAGTACAAGAAAATCTTCACTTTCAGGATTATTGGCAGGCACTTCGGAAAAATCCGGTTTGGAATCGGCAGGAAAGAAGATTTCTTTAAAGATTATGACTTTGAACAACAGCC
>NZ_DS264366.1 GCF_000153925.1 [Ruminococcus] torques ATCC 27756 | reverse complement strand
GGTCGGCGAAGCTGCCGGTAGCTTCCACAGAAAGAATTTCTGTAAGTGGGATTATCATAACATACTTACTAATTAGAAGCAATGATCTTTTATCTATTCAATTTTCACCATTAAAAAATATCAGAGTAGCTTAATGGCGAAAGGGAAGCAAAGAAAATCCCCTTTTGAATTGTCGAAATGCACAAAAAATATGATTTAAAATAGAAAAAGTATACAAAAATTATATTTTGTGTAAATAAAATATACCTGAAAAATGTAAAGGTGTTATAATGAATATGATTATGCTCGGTGTTTTGTGAAAAACATAGATTATGTCTAAATCACCGTAACAAAGATTAAAAAGGAGAAAGTGTATGAAAAAGAAAGTAGTGAGCTGTTTGTTGGCAGCGGCTATGGTCGTAAGCAGCGGAGCGGCTGTTCCGGGATTTTTCTTTACGCCTGAAAAGGTACAGGCTGAGGAAAATGATACGAAAGCGGAAAAAGAAAATCTTGCGTTAAAAGGTACAGCTGCGGCAAGCGAAGCAGAGGCTGATTCCACATCGGCGGCTAAGGCGATTGATGGAAATAAAGGTACGCATTGGGGCACATCACAGAACAAAGTGACAAACGAGTGGATAGAAGTGACACTTGAAAAGCCGACGAAAGTAAGCGAAATCAAGGTGTTTTGGGAGAGAACGGGAGCAGCCGGAAATCATCAGAATAACATCAAGCAGTGGAAAGTTGATGTGAAGACGATGAGCGGCGAGTACAAAAATATTTATCAAAAGACGGATGAAGATACATATGCGCCGTCAGAGCAGACGATCACAGTGGCAGAGGACGCGCAGGAAGTTGTGACTGCAGTTAAGATCACAGTGAACAAGGCGGATAGAGGACCGGATGATTTCTGGAGCAATATCGGACTTAGCGAAATAGAAATTTACGGAGAGGAGTCCGATATCGAAGCGGCAGAGAATAAGAATCATGTGAATGCAGCAGGCGTTACGGCGGAAGCGTCTACGACAGAGGCATCTTCGCTTCCGGTTTCTAATATTAAAGACGGCAACAACCAGACGCGCTGGGCTTCGGACTATTCGGAAGCAAGTAAGCAGACGGTAACGGTAACATTTCCGAAGGTGACGCTTGTAAAAGAGCTGGATTTTGATCTTCATACTCGAGACGTGGCGCCGATGCCGTCTAATGTGAAGTCCTTTGATCTTGTTTATGCAGATGCGGCAGGAACAGAGCATACGGTTAAGATCAGCAACGCGAAATCGACAGAAAGCGGCAAGACAGGCTATGTGACAAATGTACAGCACATTTTTGAGACGCCTGTTTATATGAAGAGCTTCAAGATGACGAACTTTGATCTTCAGATTGACATTGAAGGACAGAACGGATATAACAACATCAGTATTCTGGAAGTGAGAGCATATTCCAATGATCAGTCTGAGACGCCGCAGGGTCAGACACTTGACGAGGTTGTTGCTTCGATCAAAGGCACTAAGATTGCAAAAGATGTAAATGAATTTACACTGCCGAATGTACCGGACGGATTTACGATCGAGTCGAACGGAGCTGATTTTGAGCAGATCATCGGAGAGGCGGATAAAGAGACAGGAAAACTTCCTGTTGTTCATCCGATGACGGACAAAGAAGTGCAGATTTCTTTCAATGTAACTGAGACAAAAACAGGAAATGTGAAAAATACCGGAGATCTTGCATTTACGGTAGAAGGTACGAAAGATACTACAAAGGCGAAAAATGCGAAACCTTCGGTTATTCCGGAGATACAGGAGTGGTTTTCGGAATCCGATCAGAAAGTGTCGGTTGATACACTTACGGAAGTAACATACAGTGATGATTCATTAAAAGCGATTGTAGATGAATTTGTATCGGATTATAAGGATTTTACAGGCAAAGAGTTAAAAGCAGGCAAGAGCAGCGAAGGAAAGGCAAATGCCTTTAACTTTAAGAAAGCCGCGCCTGATGAGCTTCTTGGCGACGAAGGTTATACGATGGATATCAAATCCGACAGGATCGACGTACAGTCTGTCTCTGTGACAGGTAATATGTACGGTATGCAGACGATCCTTCAGATGTATAAGGGAAGTGAAGACGGCGGATATAGTATCGGTACGATGCGCGACTATCCGAGATACGAGACGAGAGGATTTCTTTTAGACGTTGCCCGCAAGCCGGTTTCTCTTGAGATGATGAAAGAGATCACAAGGACGATGCGTTATTATAAGATGAATGATTTTCAGGCGCATTTGTCGGATAACTATATCTGGCTTGGCGAATACGGAAAAAATGGAACGGAAAACAATGCGTTTAGTGCGTACGAGGCATTTCGTCTTGAATCCGGATTGACAAACGAAGCAGGAGAAAGTCCTACTGCGAAAGATTACTCGATTACAAAAGAACAGTTCAAGAAATTTATCGCAGACGAACGCGCGGTAGGAATGAATATTGTTCCGGAGATCGACGTTCCGGCGCATGCATTGTCATTTACAAAGATCTGGCCGGAATTGAAAGTGAGCAATAAGCTTCATAACAACAACCCGCTGATCGATCATTTTGATCTGACAAACGACGCTGCGGTTACGAAGATCAAGGAAATTTTTGACGATTATACAAAGGGAACGAATCCGACTTTCGATGCAGATACGGTTGTTCACATCGGAGCGGATGAGTTTATGGCGGATGCAAAATCATACAGAGAGTTTGTCAACGAGATCATACCATATGTAGACAAAACGAATACCGTTCGTATGTGGGGCGGCTTGACGCAGATCAAAGACAATCCGCCGACAGAGATCAACAAAGACGCTATTGATGGCGTTCAGATCAATCTTTGGTCAAAAGACTGGGCAGACGGAATCGATATGTACAATATGGGATATGATCTGATCAATACGATCGACGATCACGGATATCTCGTTCCGGACGGAAGTCTCACAAGAAAAAATGCTTACGGAGATTTGCTGGACATAGGCCGTATTTTTAAAGACTTTAAAGTAAATAATGTAAGAACGAAAAACGGAGCTTATAAAGCGGTTCCTTCAGGAGACGATCAGATGCTCGGCGCGGCATTTGCCCTGTGGAGCGACAACATTGACAGAAAAGCTTCGGGACTTTCCGAGTCTGATCTGTATTGGAGATTCTTCGATGCGATGCCGTTCTACGCAGAGAAAACCTGGGCGGCAACAGGACAGGAAAAAGGAACTTCGGCAAAGCTGACAGCTCTTGCAGAGAAGATGGGAACAGGTCCGAATACGAATCCGTATTATCAGGAGGAGAAAAAAGGCGAAGAGTATGAGAAATATGAGTTCGCTGATATGAAAGACAGTTCAGAGAATAAACGAGATCTGAAAGAAGGAAAAGGCGCGGAAGTCAAAGATGGCGTATTGAATCTTGGCGATGAAGAAAGTTATGTCACAACTCCGATCGAGCAGCTTGGAAACGGCAATGCTATTTCCTTTGATCTTGAACTGAACAAGCCTTCCAAACCGGGAGATATTCTGTTTGAGGCAGATCCGGCGTACGGAACGCACGATATCCGGGTGATGGAAAACGGAAAATTAGGATTTACAAGAGAGCTTTACGATTATTATTTCGATTATGAACTTCCGGTAGGAAAGAAAGTCAATCTGAAAATTGTTTCTACACAGCAAAAGACAGAATTATTTGCAGACGGTCGATCCGTAGGAACGGCTGTCGGAAAATTCGTGCATAACGGTCAGGTGAAGAAAGAAGGAATTAAAAACGCTACGTTTGCGCTTCCGATTGAGCGAATCGGATCTAAGACAAATGCGCTTGCAGGAAAGATCGACAATGTTGTTGTATCGGCAGTGAATACAGAAGATAAGTATAATAAAAAAGATTGGACTATTACTACAGACTCAGAATATTCCAACAATTCTGCGACAGAAGGTGAAGTTACAAAGGCGTTTGACGGAAAAGCGGATACAAAGTGGCACTCAGAGTGGCAGGCGGGAGCAGGAGAGACAAACGGAAGACTTCATGACGGAGCGCCGACAGGTCAGGGTACGGTAGATACGATATTCGCACAGGCAAAGTTTGACAAAGGTTATGAGATCGACAGGATCGCATTTACACCGAGACAAGATCAGCCAAGCGGATATGTAACAAAGGCAGACTTATATATTCAGACAGAGAAAGACGGAGAAATGAAGAAAGTTGTCACAGACGCACAATTTGCGGCAGATAAGACGCAGAAAGTATTCCGTTTTAATAAGCAGACTGTATATGGATTCAAGTTTGTTGCGAAAGCGTCCAATGACGGATGGGTAGCAGTGTCTGAATTCAATGTAGGCGATGAGATTCAAGTTGTCGAATCCGGAAAGAATACAATTTTCGTAAATGCAGAAAAAGGCGGAAAAGCCGAGATTGTCGGAGCAGAAGCAGGAAAACCGTTTGAGGTGGATAAAGGAGCGAAAGTAACGGTAAAAGCAACTCCTGATAAAGATTATCATTTTGTAGGATGGTATCATTCATCTAATGCAGAAACTCCGGTTTCTACAGATGCAGAGTACGAATTTACGGTATCGGGAAATTATGCGCTGACAGCGAAATTTGAAAAAGATAATGTAACGCCGCCGGTTGAAACAAAAGATGTTACATCTATCGACAAACCGGAAAAAGTAACGGTAGAAGAAGGAACAACATTTGAAGATCTTAAGAAAGACCTTCCGAAGACAGTGACCGTACATTTCGGAGAAGGCGAGAAAGCAGAGACGGCAGACGTAGAAGTGACATGGGAAAAGGGAGAATATAAAGGAGAAGCAGAAAAGACATATACGTTAAGCGGAACACTTGGAAAACTTCCTGAAAATGTTACGAATACGAAGAATCTGAAAGCTGAGATCGAAGTTGAAGTGACAAAGAAAGAGGTAACGCCGCCGGTTGAGACAAAAGATGTTATATCCGTTGAAAAACCGGAAAAAGTGACGGTAGAAGAAGGAACAACATTTGAAGATCTTAAGAAAGACCTTCCGAAGATAGTGACCGTACATTTCGGAGAAGGCGAGAAAGCAGAGACGGCAGACGTAGAAGTGACATGGGAAAAGGGAGAATATAAAGGAGAAGCAGAAAAGACATATACGTTAAGCGGAACACTTGGAAAACTTCCTGAAAATGTTACGAATACGAAGAATCTGAAAGCTGAGATCGAAGTTGAAGTGACAAAGAAAGAGGTAACGCCGCCGGTTGAGACAAAAGATGTTATATCCGTTGAAAAACCGGAAAAAGTGACGGTAGAAGAAGGAACAACATTTGAAGATCTTAAGAAAGACCTTCCGAAGATAGTGACCGTACATTTCGGAGAAGGCGAGAAAGCAGAGACGGCAGACGTAGAAGTGACATGGGAAAAGGGAGAATACAAAGGTGAAGCGGAAAAGACATATACGTTAAGCGGAACACTTGGAAAACTTCCTGAAAATGTTACGAATACGAAGAATCTGAAAGCTGAAATCAAAGTTGAAGTGACAAAGAAAGAGGTAACGCCGCCGGTGGAAAAAGAAGAGTACACGATTACAGTCAGTGTAAACGATTCGAAGATGGGAACTGTGAAGCTTAATCCGGAAAAAGACAGCTATAAAGAAGGAGACGTTGTAACTGCAACGGCAGCGGCAAAAGAAGGATACAAATTCGTGAACTGGACGGTAGACGGAAAAGCAGTTTCAGATAAAGCGGAGTTTACGTTTAAAGTTGACAGAACGCTGACTTTGAAAGCGAACTTTGAAAAAGCAGCGGAAAATCCGAATCAGGAAGATCCGAAGGATGATGATAAAGCAGTGCAGACAGGAGACACGGCAGGATCACCGATCGTTCCGATCGCAGGACTGGCGTTGGCAGCAGGCGCTGTTATGGCAGCTGTTAGAAAGAAAGAAGACTGATGCTGTGCAAGTGATTGGTTATCGCTGATATAATAAGATTTAAAAGAAAGACATAATAAAAATTCCGTATCAAGATCGGTAAGATCGAGATACGGAATTTTTATATGCTCATTTATATTCGATATAGGTATAAGATGTATTATTTTTCCTCGGTGAAAGCTGTCTGTGCGGCGCTTTCAGAGGAAGAAAGTTCGCTTTTGTTGTCAGCATCATGTTTTTCTGGAAGATACATACGAACAGATTCTACCCGGTTTTTATCAAGCGCCTCCACGATAAGGCGAATTCCGTTATCGGTACATACTTCATCTCCGACTTCAGGGAGGCGATCCAGATGTTCGATGATAAATCCGCCGAGGGAATCGTAATCTTCGGATACAAGATCCGTTTCCAGACGGTCGTTTATATCGTCCAGATTCATAGATCCTTCGATGATATATTCTTGTTCGGAAATCTGTCGGAACATATCGTCCTCTTTTTCGTCGTATTCGTCATGAATCTCGCCTACGATTTCTTCCAGAATATCTTCCAGTGTGATCAGTCCTGCCATTTCGCCATATTCGTCAAGGACAATGGCGATGTTAAAAGTAGAATCCCGCATTTCCACAAGAAGTTCGGAAATATCTTTGTATTCATATGTGAAATGCGGCTCGCGCATAATATCACGAATGTTGAACGTCTCTGTCTTTTTGTTATAGAGCAGAAGATCTTTCATATTAATAATACCGACGATATTGTCCGGAGTATCTTCATAAACAGGAAGACGTGTGAACTTATCTTCGCGGAAAATGGCGATCAACTCTTCGTAAGTATTATTTACTTCTGCGAATGTAACGTGAACGCGGGGAACCATAATATCTTTTGCGTTGGCATCGCCGAGATCGAACACGTTGTAGATCATCTCTTTTTCGTCTGATTCGATTACTCCGTCTTCGTGACTTACATCGACGATCGTACGAAGCTCGTCCTCTGTCATTGCGGTTGAAGCTGCGTTCGGATCGATACGGAGCAGAAACATAAATGCGCGCGAAAAAAGGTTGATGATGAAAATAAACGGAGTCAAAACGATCATAAAGAATCGGATGATCGGTATAAATTTTAGAGTTAATTTTTCCGTGTTCATTGTAGCGTAATTTTTAGGGGTAATCTCTCCGAAGACAAGGATCATAACCGTTAAAACAGCAGTGGCAATGCTGACCATATAACCGCCGAATGAATAGGCGAGAGAGGTAGCGATTGCCGATGCGGAAAGGTTGACGATATTGTTTCCGATCAGAATGGCGCTCAGCATTTTGGAAGTTTTATTCTCCACAATATCAAGAGCCAGGGCGGCCCGCTTGTTGCCTGATTCGGCAAGGGAACGCAGCCGTATTTTATTTACGGACATGAGCGCTGTCTCGCTTGATGAAAAAAATGCTGAAAGCACTAAAAGAATTATAAGTATAATTAGTTGAAAACTGTCACCAGAATCCACAGTTCTAAATTCACTCCTTTTTAATAAAAAATAAAATAAGCCATTTTATGGCATGCAAAAATATAGATACCTCATCAGTATACACTCTTTTGGAGAAATTTGCAAGAATCGGATAATAATGACAAGGAGCGGATAATAATGACAAGGAACGGAGAAGAGAATCCGATAATATCAGTAAAATCGGATATGCGGCGGTAATCGGTGACGTTTCGCTTTACTTTGCATTAGGCGTGAATTATAATGTATCATTATAATGAAGATAATTAATATATAAAAAACAGAAATATGGAGATATTTATGGAGTTGTATAAAGCATTATGTGAAATATCAGGAGAAGGTAATGTATTAAAAGACGAACCGATGAAGATGCATACGACATTTCGCATTGGCGGACCGGCAGATTATTTTATTCAGCCGTCGAAGATAGAAGAGATCCGCCGGATCGTTGCTGTGTGCCGGGAGTGCTCTACCCCATATTATATTATGGGAAACGGGAGTAATCTGCTTGTAGGTGACAAAGGATTTCGGGGAGTGATCGTACAGGTCTTTAAGCAGATGAGCGATGTGTATGCAGACGGAGAGCGCGTTTATGCACAGGCGGGAGCTCTTTTATCAAAAACGGCTGCTGTTGCGTGCGAGGCGTCGCTTACAGGGATGGAATTTGCATCGGGCATTCCGGGAACGCTCGGCGGCGCGCTTCGTATGAATGCGGGAGCATACGGCGGAGAGATGAAACAGATCGTCGAAAGTGCGGAAGTGCTTACGTCTGAAGGCGAAGTTTTAAATTTGACGAATGAAGAACTTGGTATGGGATATAGAACAAGTGTTATTGCGAAAAATGATTATGTGGCTCTGTCTGCGGTTTTGAAACTGGAGAAAGGAGATCGGCAGGAGATCCGTGCATATATGGAAGATTTAAAGGAACGACGCGTTACAAAGCAGCCGCTTGAATTTGGAAGCGCCGGCAGTACGTTTAAGCGCCCGGAAGGGTATTTTGCGGGAAAACTGATACAGGATTCCGGTATGCAGGGATATAGAGTCGGAGACGCTCAAGTGTCTGAAAAACACTGCGGATTTGTTATCAACAGAGGAAATGCTACGGCAGCGGAAGTCATGCAGTTGATGAAAGATGTTGCGGATAGAGTGGAAGAGAAGTTCGGGGTACGGTTAGAACCGGAAGTAAGAAGGATAGGAGAGTTTTAACAATGCGTTTTGTTATCGTGACGGGAATGTCAGGGGCAGGAAAATCGACAGCGCTTAAAATGTTGGAGGATATGGGGTATTTTTGTGTAGACAATCTGCCGATCCCGCTTCTTCCGCGTTTTGTGGAGATGTTCAGCGAACCGGACGAAGAAGTGAAAAAGATTGCGCTCGGGATTGATATCAGAGGAGGACAGGATTTCGGAGGACTGAAAGATGTTCTTGATGAGATGGATGTCAAAGAGATCGAGTACGAGATTCTTTTTCTTGACGCGCAGGACGATGTGCTTATTAAACGGTATAAAGAGACAAGACGTCAGCATCCGTTGAGCGGTTCCGGGCGTGTTGATACAGGGATTGCAAAAGAACGAGAAAAGATCATGTTCTTGAAGATGAGAGCGACTTATATATTGGATACAAGTAAGATGCTTACGAGAGAATTGAAACTGGAACTTGAGAAGATTTTTGTGAAGGGACAAAACTTTTGTAATCTTTATATTACAGTTATGTCATTTGGTTTCAAGTATGGGATTCCAAGCGATTCGGATCTCGTATTTGACGTGCGTTTTTTGCCCAATCCTTATTATATAGACGGACTTCGGGAGAAGACGGGAAATGATCCGGAAGTTCAGGATTATGTAATGGGAAATGAAAAGGCGGAACAGTTTTTGGACAAATTAAAGGACATGACAGAATTTCTGATTCCGAACTATATTCTGGAAGGTAAAAACCAGCTTGTTATTTCGATCGGCTGTACGGGAGGAAAACATCGTTCCGTAACGTTGGCGAACGCGTTGTATAAAGTTTTGGAAAAACAGGAAAATTACGGGGTGCGTATTGAACACCGCGATATTGAGAAAGATACAATTACAAAAAGGAAGTGAGACGATGTCTTTTTCGGGAAAAGTCAGAGAAGAACTTTCTGAGAACATCAGTCAGGCGAGACATTGCCGGATCGCAGAACTAGCTGCGTTTATCGGCATGTGCGGAACAGTATCGATTGACAGTTTTGACAGATATCATATTAAGATTCATTCGGAAAATATCGTTGTTGCAAGAAAAGTCTTTACATTGTTAAAAAAAACATTTAATATAAGAACTGATATCTCTGTAAAGAGAAATGTAAAAAGAGAGAGTGTATCATATCTTGTCGTGATAAAAAGTCACGAGGATGCGCTCAGAGTCCTTCAGGCAACGAAGATGATCGGAGAACAGCAGGTGGGAACGGATGCGATTTGCGGATTTAATCCTCTTATAATCCGTCAGGTCTGCTGCAGAAGAGCATTTCTGCGAGGCGTATTTCAGGCGGCAGGCTCTATGAGTGATCCGAATAAATCATACCATTTTGAAATTGTATGCACGATTTCGGAGATTGCCGAGCAGATCAGGTCGGTTATATGCAGTTTTGGTCTTGACGCTAAGATTGTACGCAGAAAAAAGTCTTATGTTGTTTATTTGAAGGAAGGATCTCAGATAGTAGATATATTGAATGTAATGGAAGCGCATGTAGCTCTTATGGAATTGGAGAATGTAAGGATTCTGAAAGAGATGCGTAATTCCGTAAACAGGAAGGTGAACTGCGAGACTGCCAATATTAATAAGACGGTGTCCGCGGCGGTAAAACAAGTCGAGGATATTACATATCTCAGAGATATGATCGGTTTTGAAAATATGCCGGATAATCTGGTTGAAGCGGCATATGCAAGGCTGGATCATCCCGACGCTACGTTAAAAGAACTGGGAGAGAGTCTTACTCCTCCTGTCGGGAAGTCGGGGATCAATCACAGGCTGAGAAAACTGAGCGAAATGGCAGAGAGTCTCAGGCAGAAACAAGGAGGATTATTATGATTAAGACACCTGTTGTAGTAAAGACGGAAGAAGATTTTGATGGACGTCCGATCGCATTGCTTGTTCAGGAAGCAAGTCAGTACGCAAGTACGATTTATATTCAGGTCGGAGAGAAACACATTAATGCAAAAAGTATTATGGGTATGATGAGTCTGAGTCTTGCCGATGGGGAAGAGATCACTGTTGTGACAGATGGAGAAGACGAGCAGCGAGCGGCTGAAGGTATAAAAACATTTTTTGCAAAAGGCAGAAAATAGAGTGGATGGATAAAACGAATAAAAGGAGGAGGGCTGTACATCTGTGTGCAGTCCTCTCTTTTCACGAGATGGAAATAACAAAGTATAGGGGCGGTGACGCAGTATGAAAAAAATGTTATTTATCTATAATCCGAATGCCGGTACGGGAAAATTAAAACCTAAACTTGCGGATGTTTTGGATATTTTTACGAAGAGCGGATATGAAGTGACTGTTTATCCGACACAGAAAAGATATGATGCGGCTGAAAAAATACAAGAAAGCGGGAGTCAGTATGATCTGATCGTATGCAGCGGCGGAGACGGTACTTTAGATGAGGCGGTTACAGGAATGCAGCTTTGTAACTGTAAAGTTCCGCTGGGATATATCCCGGCGGGGACGACGAATGATTTTGCGACAAGTCTCGGCATCCCGAAAGATATTCTTGAGGCGGCGGAGACGGCGGTAAACGGAACGGTCTTCCCGTGTGATGTAGGGATGTTCGGGGAAGATTATTTTGCATACATCGCAGCGTTCGGACTGTTTACGGACGTGTCTTATGCCACGGATCAGAATGTGAAAAATGTTCTTGGGCATATGGCGTATATTTTGGAAGGCGCGAAAAGAGTGTTTAATATTCCGTCTTATAAGATTAAGATCACGCATGACGGCGAAGTGATAGAGGATGAGTTTATATTCGGAATGGTGACAAATTCCCGATCTGTCGGTGGATTCAAGGGGATTATCGGTCCGGAGATCGTATTTGACGACGGAGTATTTGAAGTTACGCTGATCAAGACACCGAAAAACGCAATAGAATTGAATGAACTTCTCGGCGCGATCGTGATGAAACAGTTAGATTCAAAACGGATGTATTCGTTTAAGACGGGAGAAATTAAGTTTGAGTCAGAGGAAGAAATCCCGTGGACGTTAGACGGAGAATTTGGCGGGGCGCACAAAGAAATTACCGTTAAAGATAAGAAGCAAGCCGTGCAGATCAAAGTTGACTCAGAGGTGGCGGCAGGTTTATCAGTGGATTCCGAAAAAGTAAAAAAGTAAAATGTAAAAAATAAATCAAAAAAATTAAAAAAATACTTGCATATAGTAAAAACATATGTTATATTTATATTCGCTGTGAGGAACACCAAACAGCGAATATAAATAAGGCTCCGTGGTCAAGCGGTCAAGACGCTAGCCTCTCACGCTGGAATCAGGGGTTCGATTCCCCTCGGAGTCATTTGGAAAGTCCGTATTTACGGACTTTTTTTATTTTGCCAAATGGATTCCCGCGACTGTTCCGTCTGCGACTGCCGTTGATACTTGACGTACTTGTTTTACTCGGATATCTCCGACTGCATAAACTCCTGCTATGTTTGTTTCCATATTTTCATCAACCGGGATAAATCCGTTATCTAATTCTAATTCTGAATATAACTCTGTGTTCGGTGTCGTTCCGGCGTAGACAAAGATACCGCATCCGCAGTCTGCGATCTTTTCGACAGAACCTGTCTTTTCATCGGAAATTTCCAACGCTTCTACCTGTTCTGCTCCATATACGGCGTGAAGTCTTGATCCTAAACGCAGTTTTATGTTTGGAGTTTGTTCTGCTTTGTTTTTAAACTCCTCAATGCAGCCGAGTGTATCTTCAAAATGAATGATCGTAACTTGTTTCGCAAATTTTGATAAATACAGAGCTTCCTTTACAGCTCCGTCCGCGCCTCCTACGACGTAAATGTTTTTGTCTGTATATTTTCTTCCGTCTCTTTGAGCGTTCATTCCCATCCCTTTGCCGGTAAGTTCTGCTTCTCCGGGGATGTTGAGTTTTCTGGGGGTTGTACCGTTTGCCAGAACGATTTTTTTTGCATCATAGGCGCCGTCTTTTGTGAACACTTTTTTAATGCTGCCCTGCAGCTCAACTTGCGTCACTTCTTCGTATATGATATCAATACCTGTATTTTCTGCCTGGATTTTCAGTCTCTTGGCAAAAGAACTTCCGGTTTCTTCTGTCATAATTCCCGCATAATGGGTAACGGTAGATACTTTTCCGATCAATCCTCCCACGGTGTTTTTTTCTGTGATCAACACTTTTTTTCCTCTGCTTGCCGCATAAATTCCCGCGCTGATCCCTGCCGGTCCTGCTCCGATGATCACTACGTCATACATCATAACTTCATCCTCTTTTCTTTCATAAATTGCATTTTAAAGTGTTCCCTTAATTCATACTATACACTTGGATAGTTATTTTGTAAAATTATAATAAACTATATATTCATAAATATTTATTATGATAATAGGCATTATATAAAGAGCGGATTATGGATATTTTCAAAATATAATATGAAGAAAACAGTATTGTAAAATCGTTATGAGAGCGTTATTTGAAATTTCATTCGTGACGTCTGTAATATAAATCGAATTTTGATTGTCTTTTTTTAAGAGATAAGCTATAATGAACGCAGAGCTTAAATTAACATTTTCGGTCAGATGCAGCTTGCTTATGAGATGTATCTGCGCGGAGAAGAGAATTGGAGGAAAACAATATGTTAGTATCAGCAACAGAAATGCTTCAAAAAGCAAAAGCAGGACATTATGCAGTAGGACAGTTCAATATCAACAACCTTGAGTGGACAAAAGCAATTCTTCTTACAGCACAGGAGTGCAACTCTCCGGTAATCCTCGGTGTATCTGAAGGAGCCGGAAAATATATGACAGGATATAAGACAGTTGTAGGCATGGTAAACGGAATGCTGGAAGAACTCGGAATCACAGTTCCGGTTGCTCTGCATCTTGATCACGGCAGCTACGAAGGATGTATGAAGTGTATCGAAGCAGGATTCTCATCTATCATGTTCGATGGATCACATTATCCGATCGAGGAGAACGTAGAGAAGACAAAAGAGCTCGTTAAGATCGCTCATGAGAAGAACATGTCCATCGAGGCAGAAGTCGGTTCTATCGGCGGAGAGGAAGACGGAGTAATCGGAAAAGGCGAGTGTGCCGATCCGCAGGAGTGTAAGATGGTTTCCGATCTCGGAATCGATTTCCTTGCAGCAGGTATCGGAAATATCCACGGAAAATATCCGGAGAACTGGGAAGGATTAAGTTTTGAGACTCTGGATGCGATCCAGCAGCTTACAGGCGATATGCCGCTCGTTCTTCACGGAGGCACAGGTATTCCGGAAGATATGATCAAAAAGGCAATCAGCCTCGGCGTTGCTAAGATTAATGTAAATACAGAGTGTCAGCTTGCGTTTGCGGCAGCTACACGCGAGTATGTTGAAGCAGGAAAAGACCTTGAAGGAAAAGGATTTGACCCGCGTAAACTTCTTAAACCGGGTACAGACGCAATCATGGCTACTGTAAAAGAGAAAATGGAATTATTCGGTTCTATCGGACAAGCTTAAGCAGCGGCGCAGCATATCTGACGTCTGCTTTCGGCGGCTGAATTTTTCAAAAAAATACTTGCCTTTTTTAGTTGGCGGAGTTATACTGACTGACAGAGACATGAACAGGGGCGTTCCAGCATAGCATGGAGTGCCCTTTTTGTAATAGCAACGAGCTAAAGCACGGGAGTGCCAGAGATCTTGGCGGCTGCTTACGATCCCGGAATGTTCTCTTCGGTGCTTCCGGTGATTTATGGTATGCCATAATCTTTTTTGTATTATATTGTAAAAGCAGTAATACATAGAGTAGTCTGATACAAAAAAGCGTTCATGCAGTCTTGTTAAAAGGTAGGAAGGAAAGGTGAATTATGAGTACAGAAGCAATCAATGTAGCTGAAATTTTTGGACAGAATGTTTTTGACGATACAGTGATGCAAGAGCGTCTGCCGAAAAAGATTTACAAAAATCTGAAGCACACGATCGAAGAGGGCAGGGAACTTGATCTGGAGACGGCCGATGTCATAGCTCATGAGATGAAAGAGTGGGCGATTGAAAAAGGCGCGACGCATTACACACACTGGTTCCTGCCTTTAACAGGCGTTACGGCAGAAAAGCATGATTCATTTATATCGGCTCCCCAGCCAAGTGGAAAAGTTCTTATGAGTTTTTCGGGAAAAGAATTGATCAAAGGAGAACCGGATGCTTCCTCGTTTCCGTCAGGAGGATTAAGAGCTACGTTTGAGGCAAGAGGGTATACAGTGTGGGATTGTACTTCTCCGGCATTTATAAGAGAAGACGCGGCAGGCGCGATCCTGTGCATCCCTACTGCATTTTGTTCTTATACCGGAGAGGCGCTTGATCAGAAAACACCGCTTCTTCGTTCGATGGAAGCGCTCGATACGCAGGCAATGCGTCTGCTTCGCTTATTCGGAAATACAACTTCAAAGAAAGTGACGCCGTCTGTCGGTGCGGAACAGGAATATTTCCTTGTAGATTCAGAAAAGTTTCTTCAGAGAAAAGACCTGATCTATACAGGAAGGACGCTGTTTGGCGCGATGCCTCCGAAAGGTCAGGAGATGGACGATCACTATTTCGGAACGATCAGACAGAGAATCGCATCGTTTATGAAAGATGTAAACGAAGAACTTTGGAAGGTAGGCGTTACGGCGAAAACTCAGCATAACGAGGCTGCGCCGGCTCAGCATGAGCTTGCTCCGATCTATGCAAAAGCGAATATTGCGGTAGACCATAATCAGATCGTGATGCAGACTTTGAAACGGGTGGCAAGCAGGCACGGAATGAAATGTCTGCTCCATGAGAAACCGTTTGCAGGGGTGAATGGATCGGGAAAACATAATAACTGGTCGCTGATAACAGACGATGGCATCAATATGCTCGAACCGGGAAAGACACCGCATGAGAATATTCAGTTCCTTCTTGTTCTGACATGTGTTTTGAAAGCGGTCAACAGACACGCGGAACTTCTCAGAGAATCTGCGGCTGATCCGGGAAATGATCACCGGCTTGGGGCAAATGAAGCGCCTCCGGCAATTATTTCCGTTTTCCTTGGAGAGCAGCTCGAGGATGTGATCGATCAGCTTGTAAGTACAGGGGAGGCGACACATAGTTTGAAAGGCGGAAAGCTGGAGACGAGTGTGCGTACTCTTCCTGATCTGATGAAAGATGCGACAGACCGGAACAGAACTTCTCCGTTTGCATTTACGGGAAATAAATTTGAATTCCGTATGGTAGGTTCGAGAGACTCGATCGCATCTGCCAATATTGTGCTCAATACGATCGTGGCGGAAGCGTTTTCGGAAGCATGTGATGTTATGGAACAGGCGGATGACGTTCAAAAAGCGATCCATGACCTGATCAAGGAATATGCGATCGAGAACCAGAAGATCATTTTTAACGGAGACGGATATTCACAGGCATGGGTAGAAGAAGCGCAAAGAAGAGGACTTCCAAACATTAAGTCTATGGTTGAGTCGATCCCGGCGCTTGTATCTGATAAGTCGGTAGAACTTTTTGAGAAATTCGGAGTATTTACACGCACAGAGCTTGAATCCCGCGCGGAAATTCGCTATGAAAATTATTCAAAGGCGCTCAATATCGAGGCTCGTACGATGATCGATATGGGAAGAAAACAGTTTATTCCGGCGATCATTAAATATACAAAGACGCTGGCGGATACGGTTAATTCGGTAAAAGCCGCAGGTGTGGATGCCAGTGTTCAGCTTGCGACGCTTGATGAGATTACCGTGCTGCTCAAAGAAGCAAGCCGCGCTCAGGCACAGCTTGAGAAAGTGACGGAGACGGCTTCTTCCATGGACGACGGTCCTGATAAAGCGGCTTATTATTATGAGACAGTGTGCCCTGCAATGGAGGATCTGCGTGCGCCGATCGACAAGCTGGAGATGATCGTTGATAAAGAGGCATGGCCGATGCCGTCTTATGGAGATCTGATATTTGAAGTATAATTAGAAACAATGTTCTTGCGAACGATGTTTCGATAAAGTGGAAACAGAGACTTTTTGAGATATGATTCCGAAAGCCTCTGTTTCTTTTTATAATTGACATCTGAAAAATCTCGGGGCATACTTATTGCAGAAAGAAGAGCTGGAGACTGTATTATTACCGGAATGCGGCAAAAACACACATTGTCCGAAATGAAAACAGGAGGTTGTACTATGATAGGAGGACACTTATTACACGGTGGAGACTATAATCCGGAACAATGGATCGAATATCCGGAGATATTGGAAGAAGATTTAAAGTTGATGAATAAGGCAAATGTAAACTGTGTGACGCTCGGAGTGTTTTCTTGGGCGGAGTTAGAGCCTAAGGAGGACGTTTATACGTTTGAATGGCTGGAGGAAATTATAGATAAACTCCGAGAGAGGAAGATACAGGTAGTTTTGGCGACTCCGTCGGGAGGAATGCCGCACTGGCTTACACAAAAGTATCCCGAGACGCTTCAGGTGCAGGCGGACGGTACGGTAAACCTGCCGGGGAAGCGCCATAACTTCTGCTATTCCTCTCCGGTCATGAGGCGGAAGGTAAAGCAGATAGACCGGGCTCTTGCGCAGCGATTCGGAAAGAAAGAAAATGTGATCCTCTGGCATATTTCCAATGAGTTCGGAGGAAACTTCAAAGATTCCACATGTCATTGTGAAAAATGTCAGAAAAAGTTTCGGGAATGGCTGAAAAACAAGTACGGAACACTGGATAAGCTTAATGCGTCGTGGTGGACGGGATTTTGGAGTCACAAATATACAGATTGGGATCAGATCCACAGCCCTTCTCCGCAGGGCGAATGTCTGACGACAGCGTTGACTTTAGATTGGAAGAGATTTTCTTCCGAGCAGATTACAGATTTTTGCAAAATGGAAGCCGATGCATTGAGAGAATTTTCCGATCTTCCGACAACGACGAATATGATGGGATTTTTCAAAGGAGTTGATTACAATACTCTGAAAAATGCAGTTGATATCATATCATGGGATAATTATCCGTTTTGGCATGAGAGAAAAGATGAAGTGCCGGAGGCGGTATATACATCTGCGGGTAATGCTCTTATGAGAAGTCTGAAAAGAGAGCCGTTTCTTTTAATGGAAAGCACGCCCTCTTCTGTGAGCTGGCGTTCTCACAATCCGCTGAAAAGACCGGGGATGCACATGCTTTCTTCTATGCAGGCAGTTGCGCACGGAGCAGATTCGGTTCAGTATTTTCAGTGGAGAAAGAGCAGGGGCGGCTATGAGAAATTTCACGGAGCAGTCGTAGATCATAAGAACGGTTCTGATACGAGAACATTTCGAGAAGTGACGGAAGTAGGAAAGCGGCTGGAGCACTTAAGCGGCGGGATCAAAACTTTTTTAAACAGGGCGAAAGCGGCCATTGTTTTTGACTGGGAAAACTGGTGGGCTGTAGAAGACACGAGCGGACCGCGTCAGGATCTTGATTATGTGAAATGTGTGACGGATCACTACCGTGCGTTTTGGGAGTGTGGCTTGGACGTTGATTTTGTAAGTATGGACGATGATTTTTCGGGATATCGGCTTCTGGCGGCGCCACTTAATTATATGTATAAAAAGGGATATTCCGAAAAGGTCAGAGCGTTCGTGGAAGCGGGCGGAACTTATGTGACAACGTATTTCAGCGGGATTGTAAATGAAACCGATCTTTGTTTTATAGGACGGCATCCGTTGGAAGATGTACTCGGGGTGGTTTCTGAAGAAATGGACGCGCCGTCAAAGGAGTTTGAGAATTGTTTTGATTATAACGGAAAAGAATATCCGGCGTATACGATGTGTGATATCGTTCATGCAAAAGCTAAGACGGAAATTTACTCTGTTTATAAAAAAGACTTTTATAAAGGATGTCCGGTAGTAACTGAAAATGCATATGGAAGCGGAAGGGCGTATTATCTTTCGGCAGAATCGGATCAGAGGTTTCTAAGTGCATTTTATAAAGATGTGTTTATAAAGGCGGGATTGTTGAAAGAAGCATCATCTGCCGACCGCATATTAAAACGACTTCCCCATGGCGTGACGGCTGCAAAAAGAGAGGATGAGACAGGAAGAAAAGGTCTTGTTTTTGTGATGAATTTTAATGACAGGCAGGTTCGTTTGGAAGGCATTGGAAAGCAGATTGATGCAGAAAGTGGAGAAGTATATGAAAATGTGTTGGAAATGGTCCCGTTTTCATGTACGATTTTAAAGTTGAAGTAAAGCGTCAGTATGAATATTGTCAGGCAGTGAAATCAGAACATTAAGATAACGGCAGACAGAGTAAAAGAACGTAAAACGTAAGCCGATGCGCGGCGCGGGAAAATAGTGGAAGAAAGGAATCGAGAAAATGCAGTCAGCAGCAGATTTGAGAAGTTTATTGAACAGGATCGATCATCGTGGATATCCTGCTTATAAAGATACGAAAGGAACATATCGGTTTCCGGGATATGTGTTGTCTATAGATCATGTACAGGGAGATCCGTTTGCGTCTCCGTCAAAGGTGAGCATACATGTAGAAGGAAAGGCAGCGGCATTTCCGAGTGATCTTTACTGTGGGAAAGATCAGCGGATCGCGCTTCAGGATGAATTGACGCGTCAGTTTGCAAAAAAGGCGGATCAGTTTGCTTTTCAGGCAAAAGGTTCGGGAAAAAGTGGGATGATCGCTGTAAGCCGCTGCGGGCAGGAAGTTTTGGAACGTACGGCCTGCAGACTTGATCCGAACAGTGGAGATATCATTTTGCGGATGGAAATCGGTTTTCCCGCAAACGGAAGAACGATCAATGCGCGGGAGCTTGAGAAGATCCTGTTTCAGTTTGTGCCGGAATGTGTAAAGGCCTCTTTGTTTTATAAAAATGCAGATGCGGCCCGTCTGCGTAAAATTATAGATCTTGCGGAAGATCAGAGGTATATAAGAGATCAGCTTCCGAAACTCGGACTTTGCGCTTTTGTGGCAAACGGAAGCATTCTTCCGAGAGAGTCCGGCGTTTCGTCTAAGCCGATGCGCGGCGCAGTAAAGTTTCAGTCTCCAAAGGAGCAGGAAGTGACGATTACACTTCCGCATGCGGGAGTCATAAGCGGAATGGGGATCAAAAGAGGGATCACGCTTATTGTGGGCGGGGGATACCACGGAAAATCTACGCTGTTAAAGGCGTTGGAAACAGGAGTTTATCCGCATGTTGCAGGTGACGGACGGGAGTATGTGATCACCGACGATACGGCGGTAAAGATTCGCGCCGAGGACGGGCGGAGTATTAAAAAGACGGATATTTCTATGTTTATCAACGATCTTCCAAATGGAAAGGACACGGTTTTATTTTGTACGGAAGATGCCAGTGGAAGTACGTCTCAGGCGGCAAATGTAATCGAAAGCATGGAAGCCGGAACTTCTCTTTTTTTGATCGATGAGGACACAAGCGCTACGAATTTTATGATACGGGATGAACTGATGCAAAGAGTGATTCATCGGGAGATGGAGCCGATCACGCCGTTTATCGAGCGGATAAGAGAATTGTATGAAAAACAGGGGATTTCCACCGTGATCGTAGCGGGAAGTTCAGGAGCTTATTTCCATATTGCAGATACGATCCTTCAGATGGATCGATACGAGCCGAAAGATATTACCGGATATGCGAAAAAGGAAGCGGAAGCATTTCCTGCGATCAGTCTTTCTCAAGAGCCGGCGCGGCAGCCTGATTTTAAGAGATGTCCGATCGCAAATGCAGATTTAAAGGGGAATGACCGGATCAAGATGAAGACGATGGGAAAAGAAGCTGTCATGATCAACAAAGAAATGATCGATCTTCGCTATGTGGAACAGATTGTTGACAGCGAACAGGTGACAGCGCTCGGATATTGTATGCGATATGCTCAAAAACATCTTATGAACGGAAAGAAAGATCTTCGTCAAGTGATCGCAGAGATGGAAAAAGTTATAGAAAAAGAGTCGCTTGATGCGCTCTGTGAGAGCAGATCAAGTATCGCATGTATGGCGATGCCAAGAGCGCAGGAAATTTTTGCCTGCTTTGACAGATACAGAAAACTGAAACTTTAATAAGCGTGTTTTCGCAGAAAAAGAAAACGATCAGGATGAAGCGGAAAGGAACAGTAAAATGAAATTTATACATTTATCGGATCTGCATATCGGAAAACATCTTTATCATTACAATATGAAAGAAGATCAGGAACACATTTTGGAGGAAGTGATCGGATATACAGAGAAGCTTCGGCCGGATGCGGTTGTGATCGCGGGAGATATTTATGATAAATCTGTTCCGTCGGCAGAGGCGGTCGCAGTGTTTGACGATTTTCTGACACGGCTTTCATCGGTAAGCCCTCAGGTGTCGATTTTGATCATCGCGGGGAATCATGATTCGGCGCAAAGACTTGATTATGCCAGCCGTCTGCTTGGAAGCCGCGGCATCTATATTGCGGGGAAAGCGCCTGAGACGGAAAAAGAACATTTGAAAAAAGTTGTATTAAAAGATGAGTATGGTCCGGTGAATTTTTATCTGCTTCCTTTTTTGAAGCCGGGATATGTAAGGTTGTTGTGTGAAAACGAGACGCCGGGCAGTTATACAGAGGCTGTCGATGCGGTTTTAAGGAGAGAGGATATCGACTTTTCGGAGCGAAACGTACTTGTATCTCATCAGTTTTATACAGGAAACGGCGAGACTCCGGAAACGTGTGATTCAGAACTTTTCAGTGTCGGCGGAATTGATAATGTAGACATTTCCGCAATCAGCCGATTTGATTATGCGGCGCTTGGACATTTGCACAAGGCACAGAGAGTGGGGGCGGAACATATTCGATATTGCGGGACGCTTTTGAAATATTCGGTCAGTGAAGCGGACTTAGAAAAGTCTCTTCATCTTGTGACGATAGGGCAGAAAAAAGAGGCGGTCACAATCGAAAAATTTCCGCTTCATCCGCTGCGGGACGTACAGAAAGTGCGGGGATGTCTTTCTGAAATCTTAAGTTCGGCAGATCCGAAAAAGCGGGATGATTATGTGAGCGTGACGCTTACAGACGAAATCGATCCTTATAGACCGAAAGAACAGTTGGAAAAAGTGTACAGCCGTATTTTAGAAGTGCGGACGGATAATGAACGGACGCGTAAAAAACTTGAGTTTAAGGATGAGGATATCCGCATGGAAAATCCACTGGAAACATTTTCGGATTTCTATGAAGAAATGCATGGAAGAAAGATGTCTTTAGAAGAGGCGGAAATGATGACGCAGATTTTTGATGATGTGAAAGGAGAAGAAAGATGAGACCGATCAAACTTACGATGTCTGCGTTTGGTTCTTATTCCGGTATGGAAACGATTGACTTTACGAAAATTCAAGGCGGGCTGTTTCTCGTTACCGGCGATACCGGAGCCGGAAAAACAACGATCTTCGATGCGGTGACATATGCTCTTTACGACAGGACAAGCGGCGGACGGCGCGACGGAAATATGATGAGAAGCCAGTATGCCGACGACGAGGCGGAAACATTCGTGGAATATACGTTTGCATATCGGGACGGGCAGTATACGATCCGAAGAAACCCGGAATATATGCGCGCGGGAAAGCGGAAAAATGCAGACGGAAAGATCCGCCTTGTAAAGGAAACGTCAAAAGTCAGCCTGATCATGCCCGACGGGAAGGAGTTTCAGGGGAAAAAGCGTGAAGTTGATCAGAAAATAGAGCAGATCATCGGATTAGACGCCGGGCAGTTTACGCAGATCGCTATGATAGCGCAGGGAGACTTCCTGCGGCTGCTGCATGCGGAATCAAAAGAGCGAAAGAAGATATTTTCCAAGATTTTTCAGACGCAGATATACAGAGACGTCCAGGAACAATTAAAAGAGCAAGGAAAAGCATTGTATATACAGTTAAAAGAAAATGAAGCCGATATTCGGCGTGAGATGGAGCGCGTCGATGCAGACGGATCGAAGGTGCAAAAGGTGTGGGAAGATTTGATTTCCCAGGAAATGCCCTCGGCAGAGGCTGTAACAGAAACGCTCGGCCGGATATTAAAAGAAGGAAAAGAAGCGTACGAAACGATGGAAGCCGAAGAAACGGCGCTTCGGAAAGAATCGGAGCAGCTCCATCTTATGATCGGGAAGAAAGAGGAGATCAACAGGATCTTCGGTCTGTTAGAGCGAACAGAATCGGAATATAAAAGACTGCAGGAACAAAGCGCGGAATATGAGCTTTTGAAAAATCACGCGCTGTTGGGAGAACGTTCGGAACAGGCGAGAAGATTGGAAGTGCAGGCGCTTCGTACAAAGGAAGATGCACGGAGGATCAAAGAAGAAATCGTTACTCTGAATGAGTGGATGGAAGAGCACAGTAAGCGGGAGAACAGGCTGAAAGAAGATGCGGAGCAGGCGGAGAGTGAGATGGATCGGATCGAACCGAAGCTTCGAGAACAGATCGTGCGTTTGCGTGAGATTCTTCCCAGATATGCAAAAGTACGGAAATTAAAAGCAGAGTATGAGAAACAGACAGTTCAGATGACACGCTGCATAGATCAGTGTAAAGCGGCGTCGGAAGATTATGAAGAAAAATACAGAATCTTTTTCGGCGAACAGGCGGGGATTCTTGCACAAGAACTTAAGGAAGGTTCTCCGTGTCCTGTGTGCGGGTCGGTGCATCATCCGCATAAGGCGAAAATTTCCGAAGGCGGAGTCGATGAAAAGACAGTAGAAGAGGCGAAAAAGATCCGTGATGAAGCGGAGCGAAAGAGAGCGGCGGCACAGGAAAAATATCAGGAAGTTCGCGCACAATTTGAAACAGAAGAAAAAGCGCTTTTTGGAGAAAGGTATTCTCGGGAAGATGAAAAACAGGCGGAAGACCGGCTTGCAGAATATGAGAGCCTGCTTGCGCAAAAAAGATCGAATTTGAAAAAGCTTCAGGACGCATACAGAAAAACTGCAGAAGAAAACCAACGTCAGGCAGGGCGGGCGGAAAATCTGGTTTTACAGAAAACGGAACTGGAAGAGCGGTTCGAGCAGGAACAGGAAATGTTTCGTCAGGAGATACGAAAGCAGCGGTTTGCGGATCAGGAGGAATACCGGGAGGCGAAAAAATGGATCGAAGGCTGGAGGCAGATGAACGATCAAGTAAAGACGTATGAAAGTCTGGTCGTTCAAAAGAAAAGCAGTGTTGAGACATTGAAAGGTCAGTTAAACGGTAAAAGGCGGCAGGAGACGGAAAGTGACGTCAGAAAGAAAAATGAGACAGATATGCTTTTGAAAGAAAAGAATGTGCGAAAACTGGAGATTCACGGGAAAAATATTACCCATCAAAGCGCCTGTGACAGCCTTAAAAAGTATTTTGCGGCAGAGGAGGAACTTCGGGAAAAGTATGAAGTTGTCGGTAATCTGAGCAGGACGGCGAACGGAAGTTTGACAGGCAGTGTGAAGCTTGATTTTGAGACGTATGTTCAGAGAAAGTATTTCCGGCAGATCATACAAGCGGCGAACCGAAGGCTTGCCAAAATGACTTCCGGAGGATTTATCCTGCAGTGTCGGGAATTGAAAGATTTAAGCAGTCAGGGGCAGGCCGGATTAGATCTGGATGTGTACGATCTGGTGACAGATTCTGTCCGCGACGTAAAATCTCTGTCAGGCGGAGAATCATTTATGGCGGCGTTGTCAATGGCGTTAGGACTTGCGGATATCATTCAGAACACAGCCGGAGCGGTGAGTTTGGAGACGATGTTCGTAGACGAAGGATTCGGTTCTTTGGATGATCAGTCGCGGGAGAGGGCGATCCGTATCTTGAAAGAACTTGCAGGAGAAAAAGGACTTGTAGGTATCATTTCTCATGTCAATGAATTGAAAGAGCAGATCGACTGGAAGCTGACTGTGACAAAAAGCGGCCATGGAAGCCATGCCCGCTGGATCATATAAGACTTTTATAAAGCTCTTTTTAAATACCGGATGCTGTATGCGGGCAGGACGAGCTGTCCGTTAAGTTCCTGTACGGAAGTGTCCTTGCCGCTTGTGATCGTTTCGTTTTCAAAGGAAAGGATCTGTTCATATGTGCCGTTTAACTCATGGTGTCCGGCTGTGAATTCACAGTCGGATGCGTTGACGGCAACAAGGAATTGCTCTTTTTCTGTTTTGCGCTCGAAAATAAGCTGATGATTTGTAATAACGATATTTCGATAAGAACCGCTGCACAGCGCATCGCTTTCTCTGCGAAGAGCGATCAGGCGGCGGATCAGATCGGTGAGATCGTTTGGCTTAGGCGCATCGAAACAAGGCCTTAAGGCATAATCATTATCAGGTGATTTCGTTCCTTCCTCTCCCCATTCGCTTCCGTAATAAATACAGGGAATACCCGGCATACCGAACAAAAGTCCGTAAGCAAGGGGGATATGCCGCTTGTTTGTCAATATGGAAGCAAGCCGCGTGACGTCATGGTTATCTGCAAAAGTCATGAGATGCTTTCCTCTGTAAATGCACCACTGCTCCGGTCCGTATTGGCGGTTTAATGAGTGGGCGATCTCGAACAAGTTCATGCTGTTAAAGCTGGAATATAATCCTTTGTAACATTCGTAGTTCGTGCAGCTGTGAAGCATTTCGTTGTTGACGATCAGGTTGTAGTCTCCGAATAAAACTTCTCCTACAAGAGCGAATCCCGGCTTAATCTCTTCGCAGAAAGAGCGGAGGCGGCGCATGAAGTTATGATCGAGAGAATAAGCGACATCAAGGCGCAGTCCGTCAATGCCGAAAGTTTCGATCCACATTTTTATGCAGCTAAGCAGATGGTCTGTGACGGCAGGATTTTGCAGGTTTAACTTCACAAGTTCGTAGTGTCCTTCCCAGCCTTCATACCAGAAGCCGTCGTTATATGCGCTGTTGCCGTCAAAATTAATATAAAACCAGTCTTTATACGGAGAATCCCATTTCTTCTCTAACACATCCTGAAATGCCCAAAAACCTCTGCCGACGTGATTGAATACCCCGTCGAGCATGATCTTGATATTGTGCGAATGAAGCGTTTCACATACTGTTTGGAAATCTTCGTTCGTTCCGAGGCGACAGTCGATCTTCGTAAGATCTCTTGTGTCATAGCCGTGATTATCTGATTCAAAAATCGGATTTAGAATGATCGATCCGATCCCGAGCTCTTCGAGATATCCGGCCCAGTCTGCAATTTTCAAAATCCGGTGCATTGTCACGCCGTCATTGTGCGTCGGCGCGCCGCAGAAGCCGATCGGATAAATCTGATAAAAAGTTTCATTGTAAGCCCACATAATTTCAGTCCTTTCAGTTATTATATTTTTGCTGTGATCAGATATATGTTTCCTCGTAAACGGACATCTGTACAGCCAACTGTTGATAGGTAGATTGTAACATATCAAGGCAGAATTGACATTAAAAAGTGTAGTAGATATACTGAATAAAGGCACAAAAACAAAGATAAAGGAAGTAAAAACGGTAAAAAATGAGTTTGATGGAAAGGATCCCCAAAGATTTTTATAAATTATTTTCAAGTAAATATACGGATTACTATATGCTGTTTCTCACGGCAATCTATGAGGAAATGAGTCTGTCTTATTCCGTGCTTGGATTGACGGAAAAAGAGTGCAGGGCAGTTATGAATGAAAAGATCGCGGCAGCGGCTCTTCTGTGGGATGAGGAAAATTATGATGAAGAGGGAGAGTTTCTTACACGTTCTAATATGGCGTCCGTGTGTCTGAAACATTTTCAGGAGTGGGGATGGCTGAAACAGGACTATGACGAGGCTTTGAACAGTTACGTTGTGACATTTCCTGAATATAGTCAGATGTATGTGGAGTTGTTTAGGAGTCTGCTTGATGAACAAGAGAGCGAAGAGCGGGAAAGCGTTATGACGATATACAGCCATCTGTATACATATAGTTCCGATAAAGAAAAAAATAATGAGATTTTAAAAAGCGCCCTTCGTGTTTCCAAAAAGCTTGTGCAGATGCTTGTAAATATGCAGGACGGTATGAGAGGGTATTTTGATGAACTGTCCCGTCAGAAAGATTTTCGGGGAATACAGGACGTCCTTGTAAAGGAGATCAATAACAGTGACAGCCGAAAATATGCGATCTTGACGACAACGGACAGTTTTTATCGATATAAAGAAGCTGTTAAAGAACTGCTTGACAGAAATTTACAGGAAAATGATATGAGCAGGCTGAAACTGTTGCGGGAACTGGAAGAGGTCCGTCAAAAGAAGATGAAAGACGAAGAAAACGCGGGAAAAGTTAAAGATCCGAAAAAAACAGATGAGGCGGAGAAAATAAAAGAACTGCGGCTGGAACGGGCGGCGGCAATGTGCGAGGAAGCGGCAGATACGCTGATACGAATCGAAAGGCAGTTTGATGCGATCGAAAGAAGATATAATAAACTGATCGAACAGAAGACGATTTTTGCGTCCAGGGCGGCTGCGAGAATACGGTACGTTCTTCAGGAAGGAGCAGAAGAAGACCGTACGGTTGCGCTTGTAGATCTGTTGAATAAAAGCAGGAGAAAAGAAGAAATATCGGAAAAACTGGCGGAGCGTATCCGCCTTAGCAGACCTCACAGAGCGTTGACGGATGAAAGTCTGTACAAACGGAAAGAAAAAGGGAGAGAAGCGTTTGTTCCGGCTACTGTTTCGGAAGGCGGACAGGCGGAAGAAAATTTGGAGTCGTTTGTCTTAAAACCGCTTTATACAAGGAAAGAGCTGCAGGAGTTCAAAGAAAGAAACAGTGTCGGAAACGTATTTAGAACTACGCGGCAGACGGTTCGGTCGGCTGAAGATTTGGAAAAATTGTTTTTTATATGGCAGGAAGCGACGGAAAATGCGTTTGGCAGTGGGGAGATCACCGTAGGAGAGGAAGAAGAAACCGAACAGGGAATGCGTTTTTCAACGCTGGAAATAAGAGAGGACTAAGTCATGTTTGAGTATTTGGAAAGTATTTCTATCACAGAAGGGGAACAGATAAAAAAGACGATACAGGCGTTGTTTCGCCAGACATGTATTTTGCAGGTGAAATATGATCCGGCAACACTTGTGCCGAAAGATAATGTACAGTATGAAATCTGTGTCCGGCACAGACATTTTATAGAAGACTATCTTTCGGTACTTGGATGTGAGCTTACGCATGATGCACAAGAGCATATTTTCTGTTTGACAGGCGACGGAGCTGCAAGGGAAAAACTGAATATGACAGAAACGGTGATCCTTCTTATCATAAAACTGATCTATAAAGATAAAATTATGGGAGAAGGGTTAAACGCTCCTGTGACAACGCTGAAAGAAATGCGCGAATACGGAAAGAATACGAACCTGATCGTAAGAAAATTGAAGGCAGATGAATGGAAAGCTTCTCTTTATCTGATGCGGCTTCATCAGATCATCGACGTGCCGGGAGCGGTGAGGGACGTAGAAGACGATACGCCGATCTATATTTACAGTACGATCAATCTGTATGTGACGGCGAAAGATATGAATGATTTGATTGAAGAATATAGAGAGGAGGCAGACGGATATGAAACAGCCGAAGAAAATTTTTACAAGAATGCTGATCAATAACTGGGGCGGCATCAGCCATAAAATGTTGGAATTCCACGAGTATGTGAATCTTTTCAGCGGAAAGAGCGGATCGGGGAAATCGACGGTTATGGATGCGATACAGGTTGTTCTGTATGGGAGTGTGTCTGCTAATTTTCTGAATAAAGCGGCAGATGATTCTAAAAACAAGAGAAGCGTTTTAAGCTATCTTAGAGGAGCGCAAAAAGACGGAACGGCAAACAGGGGAGACGTTGATTTTTGTTCACAGATTGTTCTTGAGATTGAAGATACCGCCACTCATATTGTGACTTGTGTCGGGGCGGCGTTCGAGGTGGCAAAAGGGGATACGGATCTGAAAAAATATACTTATTTCAGTCATTCGGGAAGAATTCCAAAGGATGAATATTTGGAAAATAACGTACCTTATTCGATCGCACAGATTAGAAAACTTACGGAAGAAAGAAGCAGAAGCGCCGATAACAGAGGCCGGGGTGAAGTAAATAAAGTGTATCCGTCGAAAGAAGCTTATCTTTATACGCTGTACGGGGAAATCTTCGGTCAGGTAGAACAAGGTCGTATGATCACGATGGAAAAAAGCGCCATTGCTCTGAAAATGACGAGTGGAACAGGTCAGTTTATAAGAGATTATATGTTTCCGAAAACGAAAGAAGATACGGTGGCGACGATCAGTGAACAGCTTGGCGCGTACAGAGAGATCAAAGAACGGGTGGAAGATCTGGAAAAACGGATCGAAATGCTGGATAAGATCCAAGTATATGACAGAGAACTGACGAATGTGCGTGCGGAGAAAGTACGAACGGAAACAGTGCTCAAATGCATTGATATCGAGGAAAATATAATTCGACTCAAAGGACGGGAAAGTGAGTTGGAATCCGTTGAAAAAGAAGCGGACGAGGCGAAAAAAGAACAGAAGATACTTCAGGACGAACTGCAGACGATACGGGATGAAAGAGCCCGGGTACAGGCAGAATTAAATAACAGCGATTATGGAAAGAAAGAACAGGAACTAAAAGATTTAGAATACAGAATTGCTCTTCTGGCGGATAATTCGGCACAGTGGCGGCAGATCGTGAAAGGATTGAAACGATGGGAAGAAGAGGATGTTGTCACTGATTATGTGAGCAACAGAGCTCTTCAGCTTATTCAGGAAATACGAGGCGGAGCGCTTACGGAAAAGTTATGTAAAGAACTGAGGACACATCTTGACTTGGCCCTTGATAATATTACAAATGAATTGTCGGAACTTCGTATTTCGATCCATGAAACGGAAAAAGACATCAAAGAAAAACAAGATGCTGTCGAAGATCTCCAAAACGACAGAAAACCGTATCCGTTGGAATTGAAAAAGGCGAGACAGGAACTGCAGCGTGCGTTGAGCGACAGGTACGGAAGGAAAATCGAAGTTCATATTTTCGCGGATTTGTTTGATATTACGGATGAAAAATGGAAAAATGCGATCGAAGGACGGCTTGGCAGGATTAAAAAAAGTATGATTACAGAACCGGCATACGCTCTTGATGCAGCGAAAATATTTCGCAGGATGCAGCAGTTTGAAGAAGTTGATCTGATCAATAGTGAGGCGGTTCAAAAGGATTCTCCGGAAGCGGACGAAAACTCGCTATATGAAGCGGTACACGCAGAAAGCGGATATGTTGACCGGTGCTTGAAACGTTATCTTGGAAGAATACAAAAATGTGAGACGGTGGAAGAGTTAAGTACGGTAAAAGACGGAGTCACACCGGATTGTTATTCGTACAGCGGATATATGTTCCGCCATCTGCGCAGGAAGGATTATACGAAAAATGCATGTATCGGTACAAAAGTATCGAAGGCAAAGCTAAGAGAGCTGCAGGAGGAAATTATAGATCTTCAAAGTTCGCTGATCGCAGATCGTCAGACGGAAGAGTCGTTGAAAGAAGCCCGGCAATTTGAACGGTTCGGTCAGGAACCGGAACATTTGATGCGTCTTGCGGGTGCGGCAGACGAACTGGCCGATCATTACCGCCGCCAAGACCGGCTCAAAGAAGAAATCAAAGAACTGAAAAACGGAACTTTGGCAGCAGAACTGCAGGCTAAAACGAAAGAACTTACAAGCCGGATTGAAGAAAAAGAACAGGCGGCAGGAAGATTAAGAGAAAAAGAAATCGAAACAGGGAAGAAAAAGGGCAAACTGGAAGAGAAAATTAAAGCGCTGAAAGAAAGACTCGATTTTTTGATGAAGGGATATGTTCCGAATGATGAGATATTTGCCGAAGTGAGGTCGGCTTTGGAAACAAAGAGCGAAGCGGCTTATAAAAAAGAGATGACAGTGATGGCGGAGAGGCTTTTTGAGAAAGAAACAAAACTTCAGGATGAGCGGATAAAATCAAGAAATGCATTTAACAATACATATCCCGCATATGGATTTTCAGGTGTAGAACATGACAATGAAGTTTACGACAAAGTTTTGGAGCGATGCAGAAAAGATTTTGAGCCGAAATATAAAGAAGAATTTGAAAAACAATACGAGCTCGTGTACCATTCTCTGCGCGATAACGTGATCGCAACGATACACGGGGAAATCAAGTCGGCATACAGACATCGGCGTCAGATCAATAAAATGCTGTCGCAGATCCGTTTTTCGGACAGCATTTATCAGATTGATATCTCTCCGGCAAAAAATGAAAACGGACAGTTTTATGAGATGCTTATGGCAGAAGAACTGGACAGCAAAGTAATAGATCATAGTGGGTTTGACGGTCAGATGAGTTTGATGGAAGATGAATTTTTCAGAAAATATGAAAGGAAGATCGGACTTCTTACCGAGAAATTCATGCCGTCCAGAGAGGAAGACGGGGCAGGGCGTGAAAAGCACAAAAATGAAATGGAACGCTTTGCTGACTACAGAAACTATTTGGACTTTAATATGTATGAACAATCTATCGATGAAAACGGGATCGAGAAGAAAAATTATGTGGACGACATGGCGGGCGTCGATTCCGGAGGAGAGGGACAGAACCCGAAATATGTGGCGCTTCTTGCAGGATTCGCAATGCTCTATATGCAGCAGAGTAATCGGGATTCAAAGATTCGCCTTGTTCTTCTTGATGAGGCATTTTCAAAAATGGATAAGGAGCGAAGCGAAGTCTGCTTAAAATACGCAAGAGAATTGGAACTTCAGTTGATTGTCTGCGTGCCGGATGAAAGACTTCAGTCTCTGATCCGAAATGTGGACAGCGTATACGGCTTCCGCAGGTTTAGAAATCAGGTTACGATGATGCATATTGACAAAGGAAATTATCTCGATATGATCGCAGGGGAAAGCAGATCGGAAGAGGTGTAGAAATGTTTTTGGATGATGGAGCAATAGTTAAAAGTTGATAAAAAGGAAGGAAAATGTTGAATCGCATATGAGCGGCAATTTGTTGGCAAAGTGGATTATTGGGAAAGCGGAAAAAAGTGAAGCTTATCGGGCGGGAACGCTGACAGGCATGAAACATCCGAAACCGGACAGAGAAATGATCAAGGCAGCAGGTGGCTTGCCTGAGCTGATCAGACAGGCTGATGAGTTGGAGAAAAGCGGATATATCCGGACAGAAAAAAGCAATCTGGGCGCGGATATGAAAAAAATCTATTATTCCATAGATGTCATTCCAAAGCTGTGCGAAAAAGAAGGAATTGAAGATCCAAGAAAGCAGCAGCTTCGTTATATAAAACAAATAGAACAACTGCGCGCTGAGGTACAAGGCAGTTTTTTGGAAGGTTATTATGATGAGATCATAAGACGGTTGGAACTTGGGGAGATCGTAAAATCACCCGATATGGAGGACGTTGATTTTTTCCGATGTTTGAATGCAGTTGTGAATTTGAAAAAATCTCTGTGGATGCGCGTATTCAGTGCTGCTGTGCTTAATGACTCTAAGCGTTTTAAAAAAGATTATGAGAAAAAAGTGGTGAAAGTACTGGTCAGATCACCTTTGTATGAAGAGGGGATGACTGACGATGAGATATTAAGCGTTCATGGAATTCTCAGTTATGCACAGGTGATGGAATGGAAAGGTCCGCTTCTGTATAAATTAAAGGGCGGACAGGAGTATATAGAAGATAAGGCGAGGGAAAAGGAATATGAAATAGATACATCTCAAAATCAATACGGAACAGTGATTAATTCGCAGACATTGGAACGTGCCTTTCCCGTTTCTATAAAAGGAGTCCAAAGAATTGTAACGATTGAAAATAAGGCAAATTATGAAGAAATGAAATACAGAGAGGATACGCTTTATCTGTTCTGTCATGGATTTTATTCTCCGAAAGAACGGATTTTTTTGAAAAGATTAATGGAAGTGGCGGAAGGAGAGATACAGTATTTTCATTGGGGAGATATGGATATGGGAGGCATTCGTATTTTCCGGTTTAATAAGAAAAATATTTTTCCGAAATTGAAGCCGTATAAAATGGATCGAGAAGCATTTCAAGAAGCGCTTGAAAGAGGAGCGGGCATTCCTCTGGAAGAGAAAAAGAAAGAAAAATTGGAAAAGCTTAATGCGGGAGAATTAGAAGAGCTTAAAAAGTGTATTTTGGAAAAAGGAGTAGAAATCGAACAGGAAATTTTATTGGCGGAAAATGCGATAGCGGAAAATTGAAAAAAGTGCTGAGAAATGCAGGGGAAACGATAAGATTTGTAAATAGTATGATAGATTTTGTGAAAATAAGGAAAGAGGTTTATAAAATAAGGGAAGAGGTTTTACAAAAAAGCTTGACATGTGTGAGAGCAGGGATTATAATATTACAGCATGACTAAAGGAGAAACAGTATACGCCATAGCCCCGGAGTGTGCTGATTTCACATATACAGGCAAGTAAATGTTATCTGATGATTTTATAGGAGGAACACCCATGAAAACTTATATGGCTAACCCTGACAAGATTGAAAGAAAATGGTATGTGGTTGACGCTGAGGGATGTACACTCGGACGTCTCGCATCTGAGGTTGCTAAAGTGCTCAGAGGAAAAAATAAACCGGAGTACACACCGCACATTGATACAGGAGATTATGTGATCGTTGTCAATGCAGCGAAAGTAAAAGTAACAGGAAAGAAACTTCAGCAGAAGATCTACTACAATCACTCTGATTATGTAGGCGGAATGAGAGAGACTACGCTGGCAGAGATGATGGCTAAGAAACCTGAGAAAGTGATCGAGCTGGCTGTTAAAGGAATGCTTCCGAAAGGACCTATGGGAAGAGACATGATCAAGAAGCTTCATGTTTATGCCGGAGCAGAACATGCAAATCAGGCTCAGAAGCCGGAAGTTCTGACATTTTAGGTAAAGGTTGAAAGGAGGATATAACAGTGGCTAACGCAAAATATTACGGAACAGGAAGAAGAAAAAAATCAATCGCAAGAGTATATCTTGTACCGGGAACAGGTAAAATCACGATCAACAAAAGAGATATCGACGAGTATCTTGGTCTTGAAACATTGAAAGTTGTTGTTCGCCAGCCGCTCGTGGCAACAGGAACAGCAGATAAATTCGATGTGATTGTTAATGTATGCGGCGGTGGTTATACAGGACAGGCAGGAGCAATCCGTCATGGAATTTCAAGAGCACTCCTTGAGGCTGACGCTGATTACAGACCGGTGCTTAAGAGCGCAGGTTACTTAACTCGTGATCCGAGAATGAAAGAACGTAAGAAATACGGTCTTAAAGCAGCTCGTAGAGCTCCGCAGTTCTCCAAACGTTAATCATACGTTTCGGGACGTACAATTTCAAAAAGATTTTACAAACCTCTCAGGGAATGCTCCTTGGGAGGTTTATATTTTTGAAAAATTATAGAATTATATTGATTTTTTAGGGAGAATTGCATATACTTATTATAGACAAAGAATTGTCTTAGGTGAGTTTCTACCATAAAGTGGAAACTTAAAAAAGCAGGTGAGTCTCCACCATAAAGAGAGAACCTAAAAAAGCGGTGAGTCTCCACCATAAAGAGAGAACCTGAAAAAGAGGCGAGTGAAGTCGTCTCTTTTTTTGACAGATGAGGAAAAATGAAATTTTATAATATCAAAGATGAATACATTAATTATTTGAAAAAATATGATGCAAAAGTTGTAGATAATAAAAAGGGAAAGCGGCCGTATGTAGGCGTGGTGCTTGAGATTGATGGAATAAAATATTATACACCATTTACATCGCCCAAAGAAAAGCATCGTAAAATGAAGAACACAAAAGATTTTAGGAAAATTAATCAGGGAATATATGGTGCAATCAACTTTAATAATATGATACCGGTTGTGGAATCGGCATTACTTCTTATTGATATTGATGCAATGGAAGATTCAAAATATCAGCGTTTGCTTCAAAATCAATATAAGTGTATTAAAGCTGATCGGGAACAAATTCAGTTGACAGCAAAAAGATTAAGAGATACTCTTTTTAAGAAAGATGAAGAATTGAATGGCAATGACAAGAAAATAAAGGAAAGATGTTGTGATTTGCCATTGCTGGAGGAGGTTGTGAAACATTATGGCAACCATTAGTAAAAAAGAAGTACATAAATTTTTAGATAAACACCCAGATATACCTTTCTCGGCAGCTAAATTTGAATATAGTTCATATCTTGAGTCTGAAGCTGTTGAATATGCCAATGCGATTTCAGCGAAAGCCTTTATCAGGAGGGAACTGAAGCAGATTAAGAGGAAAATTATTGGAATACGAAATAGTGCTGATGACATGGATAAAAGAAAAAACTATGAAAAACGGGCAGGATATCTTTAGAGAAAATACGCTTTATTTTTTCTTGTACTGTGAAGAAAACTGTTGCAATTGGCTTATGAAAGAATACTCTAATATTCGGAATGAATATTTCAAATCTATGTTGTGCTTAGTAATTGGATTTCGAGGAGATGTAGAAATGCTTTCTTTTTTGACGAAAGAAACAGAACGTCTGGAAAGAATGTATCTCCAAGAAACATATGCACAAGGTCCAATACTTGCTATTCAGGAACTTGCTGTCAGATTTCTTAATTGAAGTCTATGAGGTGCTCTGAGGAGTAATGAGAAGCCCTGCGTTTGTAACGTGTTTGCAACACCACATTCCAAGAACCCAGTAAAATCAAGCGTTCCCAGTTACCTAAACGTTAATCATACGTTTTTGGAACGTACAATTTCAAAAGAATTTACAACTCCTCAGGACTCCGGTTCTGGGGAGTTTTTAAAAATGAGTTATTATTAAGGAAATTATAAATAAAATCTTCGATTTTATTCTCGTCTTTGATATAATACATATATGGTAGCACGCTGATAACTAAGGCGCAGTGAATCATCATATTTCAAAGGAGCACGACAAGTTATGAGAATACAGGAGACGGTGAGGAAGCCGATGACGGAAGCAAAATATCTGAATGTGGATAATACAGACAGGTATCGTCCGATCATCCGGCTTTTTTATTTGAAATATGAAAAGCTGAAGTATTGGCTGTATCAGGAAGAGGTATATGAAGAATTAAAGGAAGATGCATACTTTAGAGAATATACGCCTGAGCAGTGTCAGCAGGACTTGGCGGCTTTGACTGCATGGGGGAATCTGGTAACAATTCAGGATACGAGAAAGGTTGCGACTATCGAGGAGTTTAAGAATAAAAAGTTCCGGTATCAGTTGTCTGAAGCTACGGTAGAAATTGAGCGAATGGTTATCCGGGTAGAGAATCTGTTTATTGAAAGTTCTTCGTTGGAACCTACATTATTGGAGAGACTTCGCATCAATCTGCGCAAGATTTCTGAGATTACAGAAGCAGATCAGGAGCATATCTATGCATGGTGGAATGATTTGAATAATGATTTTATACGATTGAATCAGAATTATCAGGATTATATGCGGGAGTTGAACAGTGTAAAAGCGGAAGAAATGATGAAAACGACAGAGTTTCTTGTGTTCAAAGACCGTTTGATCGAGTATTTGAGAAGTTTCGTGAGGAGTCTGCAGGTCAATGCCGCATTTATAGAACAATGTCTGAAGAATACGGACAGGCAGGTTTTGAGGTGTTTGCTGGAAAAAATTATACAGTATGAATTGTTGATTCCGAGAATCAATGTGGAAGTGAAGGAAGATTTGATTGCAGATAAAGTATATGGCCGTTGGCAGAGTCTGGAGGAATGGTTTACCGGAACAGACGGAAAGGATTCTGAGGCGGCAAAGGTATTTGACACAACGAATGAGATCATACGAAAGATTACAAGGTATGCGGCAAGAATCAGTGAAATGAGCAATGCGGGGGCGAATCGGCGGGAAGAGTATCATAAGGTTGCGGTGATGTTTTCAAAATGTAAGAATATTTTTGAGGCGCACAGATTGGCCGCTGTTGTATTTGGCATTGAAAAGCCGCTGCATTTAAAAGGGCTTCCGTGGCGTCAGACCGAGAGTATCAACAGCGGCGTGTTCGAGGAAGAACCGTATATCGTGACTGTGACGCCGAGGATTCGTACATATAAAGAAAAAGCAAAACGAAGCGGGATTGTTGATCGCTCGAAAGAAAAAGAAGAAATGCGGCTTGCTACGATTCAGCGATTAGAGGAAGAACGCAGGCTCTTGAAAAGTTATATTCAGGATAATCGTCTGGAGTTTGCAAAGCTTCCCGAGATAGAGCCGCATGTAAGAGATGTATTTCTGACATGGCTTTCCAAAGCATTGGAGAATAAAAGTCTTCAGGGGAAAACAGAGGATGGGCAGGTTTATCGTGTGGAAAAGTCGGATACAGAGGAAATCTGCATTTTGAAATCATCGGACGGTAATCTGCAAATGCCGGCATATGTGATTGTATTCGAGAAAAATGAGTGAAGGGAATTTAAAAAGAAGTCATGAGAGCATTGGAAATTCTGCTGGAACGGCGTTGGATTTTGAAGAGTCGGGAAAAAGAATTATATTATCAGATAAAGGATGAATTAGGAACGGTTAAGAAATTCTTGATGGAAAAGCTGGGGTATCAGGTAATCGTGAATCCTTATCTTGTAAAAGTGGAAAAGATGCCGGCGACACCGGAGAACTGGATGGGAATTCAAGAATTTACCCGGAAAATAGAATATGTTTTTTTCTGTATGATTTTAATGTTTCTGGAAGAAAAAGAAGCCGAAGAGCAATTTGTACTTTCAGAGCTGACAGAATATATACAGGGGCAGTACAGGGAGGAGCAGATTGACTGGACAGTATATCAGTATCGAAGACATTTGATCAAGGTGATCAAGTATTGTGTGAACTGTGGAATCCTGAATTTGAATGATGGAAGTGAAGAGAATTTTGCGAGGGATGATACGAGTGAAGTACTCTATGAAAATACAGGTGTCTCCAGATATTTTATGAAAAATTTCACACAGGATATTATGGGATATACGACGCCGGAAGATCAGGCGGAAAAGGAATCATTGTCTGACAGCGATACGGTCAAATTAAAGCAGAGGGAAGTTGAAATTAAAAGTCAACTAGAAGGATTAAAAAAGAATATTACAGGAAAACAGAGGCAGGAAGAGGAGAAAAAAGAAAAATATCAGGAAACAGAGCAGAAAATACAACTTCAATTTCAGAAAAATGAAATGCTTTGGGAAGAAATTGAAAACAGTCTGGAGTATATGGAAGAAGAGATGGCGGGGGTTCCTTTCGATGAATTTGCATTTATGAAGAAAGAGCTGACAGAGCAGAAAGGAGAGCAGTATTCTTTTCAGGCTCATTCAGAATTATTAAAGGATTATATGACAAAGGTCCGTCTTGGAAAAACGACGCTGGAAGAAGAAAAGGGTTGTCAGGAAAGATACAGTAGATTTTTGCAGGAATTGGATTCCTATCAGGAAGAAAAGAACAAAGCGGAACGAGAAGTCCTTCAATATGAAAATCAGTTTCATGAAGTAAAACAGGAGACAATAGAATCGGTATATCGTTGGGAAAAGGAGAATGCGGAGCTGCATCTGCAGTCAGATCTATTGCAGGAAATGGCAAGGGAAATTGAGAAGTATACAACGGAAACCGATTATTGGAATATCCGCGGATTGGCAAATGGTGAATTTGAGCGGAAAAGTCAGGAACTTTCGGGAAAAGTATTACAGCAGAGCAGAGAATTGTCCGACAGACGATTGGAGAAAGACGGAATTTGCGAAGAACTGGAACAGTGGAAGAATCAAAAGGAGCCGGAGCCGGAACGCAGTGAAGTAGTGGAAAAGAATCGACGGCTTTTGAAAGAAAAAGGAATTCCATATTTGCAGTTATATAAAGTAATTGATTTTGACGGCAAATTGGATGAAACACAGCGGGCATATCTGGAAGAAGCGCTATTGCATATGGGCATACTGGATGCGCTGATTGTGCCTGAAGAATATAGAGAACAGGCGCTGGCGTTGGATGCGGGGGTATGTGACCGTTATATTTTCAGTGATGCCGCATATGTAAGAAATAACATTATGGATTTTCTGGATGTAGACAACGAAGAGGGAGATATTCTTCTGTACCAGAATGTTTCCCGTATATTAACAGCAATCGGCTGGAAGGAACAGGACGAAGAGACGATAAGTGAGTCTATAGAAAAAAACAGGACATGGATCGATAAAAGAGGAAATTATGGAATCGGAATCATAGAAGGAACGGTTACGAAAAATTATACGCCATGTTTTATAGGAGCTTATGCAAGAGAGCAGTATCGCATAAAGAAGATACAGGAACTAGAAGCAGAGTGTCGGAGGCTGGAAGATACCATTCAAATAGCGGAAGACGAAATTACACAATTAAAGCAAAGGAAAAGCTGTCTGGAAACAGAGTGGAAATCATTTCCGAAAGAACAGGATCTGAAAGTGGCAGCAAAAGAATTAGAAAAGAAAACGAATATTCTGGAAGAAATAGAGTGTAAAGTACAGATCCAGAAAGGTATTGTAGAAAAAGAACGAAAAAGTCTGGATGCAGTTCGGCTGCGGGTGCAGGAAGTATGTCAGAAGTGTTATCTGCCTCCGCGTCTGGATGTGTTTACGGAAGCAGAAGAATCCTTGACCGAGTATAAAGAAGAGTTGATGAAAGTACAGATTTCCTATGGAAATTATATAAATGGAATCAGTTATGCCAAGGTGCAGAAGGAATATCTGGAAGGAATAGACGGTGATTTGGATGATATTCGCTATGATTTGAATCATATGATACGAAATGAACGGGAAAAGCGGGGAAGTCTGAATTCAGTGATGGAACAGCTTGCTTTGACGGATTATGAGGAAATCAGGGAGCGATTGGAACATTGCATAGAGCGATTGGAGAAACTGCCGTCAGAGATTGAGGCTAGTGTTACACAAAGCTCTCATTTGGAAACAAAAGAAAAACAATTTATAGAAAAACTGGGAGATATAGAAGTTTCAGTTGGAAAGTACAGACAGCAGAAAGACAGATTTTGCACTGCTTTTGAAATGGAATATCAGCTTGGATATGTAGAGTGTCCGTTTGCGGTAAGCGACGATGCGGAAGAACGGGCGGAGAAGATATGCAGGATGTTTATGGGGAGATTCGGAAATAAAAGGCACAGTGAGATTTTGGAGAATCTGCAAAATGTATATCATATGAATAGGGGATATCTGTTGGAATATCAGGTTACGCTGCAGTCATTATTTGAAGAACTGGATGAGGAGAGCGGAGTTTTCGACACAAGTATGAGACGAATCGATATTTCTGCTAAGTATAGAGGAATCACGATCAAGTTTAAAGAACTGATTGCCAGAATGAAGGAAGATGCAGAGGTACAGCGCCGGCTTTTGAGTGATAAGGACAGAGAGTTATTTGAAGATATTCTTGCCAATACGATCAGTAAGAAAATTCGCGGAAAAATCCAGGCCAGTAAGCGATGGGTTGAGAAGATGAACACATTGATGGAGTCTATGAAGACTTCCAGCGGACTTACGCTGAGTCTGCGTTGGAAAAATAAGCGGGCGGAGAAAGAAGAACAGCTGGATACGAGGGAACTTGTAGAACTTCTGCAAAAAGATGCCGAAATTATGCGTCCGGAAGAGGCGCAGCAGTTATCCGGACATTTTCGCTCTAAGATCGAAGAGGCAAGAAAATCTGCAAATGATCTGGAAAATGTGCAGTCTTTTCATGCGATTATGAGAAATGTGCTGGATTATCGTCAATGGTTTGAGTTTCAATTGGAATGTCAAAAAACAGGAGAAAAGAAAAGGGAGCTGACAGATCGCGTATTCTTTACTTTTAGCGGCGGAGAAAAGGCGATGTCGATGTACGTGCCGCTATTTTCGGCAGTAGTAGCAAAATATGCAGGGGCAAGACAGGATGCTCCGTATTTGATTTCCTTGGACGAGGCATTCGCGGGAGTAGATGAAATGAATATTCGGGACATGTTCCGGCTGATGGTGGAGTTTGACTTTAATTTTATGATCAACTCACAGATTCTCTGGGGAGATTATGATACGGTTCCGGCTTTGGCAATCTATCAGCTTGTTCGCCCGGAGAATGCGAAATATGTTACGGTTATTCGGTATATCTGGAATGGAAATATAAAAAGTATGGTAACAGAAAAGGACTTGAGTCATGGATAAAACAGAAACAAACGATCTGTTAGAAGAATGCATGCTGTATTTCAAGGCGCGTCCGGTATATAAAAAACTATTTCTGAAAATGCGGGATAAATATGCCGGTCTTGGCCACTTTGGGGGAACGGCGATGCTTACGTCGCTGAGCAGAGAAGAGAAAAGTCAATTAGGAGGATTTTTTCAAAGGGATTATACAAGTAATAAGACAATAACAATTTCTGCGGATTTAATGAAAAAATGTTTGGAATCCAGTAAATTTGCGGGATTAACCTGGGAATTGATTCTGGAAACTTATTTTGGAGAGCCGCTGCAGGTAAAAAAGGAAATCGAACTGGCAGAGTCGAAAAGGCGAGAAGATTATTTTGCGGAGATACTGGAAAGTATTTCGGATGAAAGCGGACGAGAATGGCTGCGCAGCATATTGGAGGAAAAGAAAGAGGGATATTTGCTTATTACGCAGTTATACAAAGAAAGCCCGGAGGAATTGAGGAGCATTCTAACGTATGTAACGACAGGGATTGCAAAATTGAAAGTGTTTCAAGATAAAAAGCAGAAAGAATTGTTAGCTGTGTTTTCGGCAAATGTCACAGGAAATCCCCATTATTTTGATGAAGGGAAGACAGGGGAAAAACTACTCTTTAATTATCTTGGAGAAAGGAATTTCGATTTAAAACAAGAAGGACTTTCCAGAGCAGAGTATAAAAACAGAATCTATTATGAGGCAGGGATTTTGAAAGATGAAGTATCGAATGATGCGCTGGCATATGGGATTCACGGATGGAAACCGGACGGCGGTTTACATGAAGGCATTGAAGGTTTTCTTGAGAATAGAGAGCCTGTAAAATTGACGTTACAGACGATTGGAAGATTAGAGAAGGTCTGTGGACAGAGTAGTCAGGTATACGTTGTGGAAAATCCGGCAGTATTTTCTGTATTGATAAGGGAGTATCCGCAGCGGACTGTGATCTGCGGGAATGGGCAATTACGTCTGGCGGTACTTATTCTTATGGATAAATTTTCGTGCGACACTGTTTTTTGGTATGCGGGGGATTTTGATCCGGAGGGGCTTTTGATCGCACAGAAATTAAAGGTCCGATATGGAGAGCGGCTGAAACTTTGGAAGTATGAGGCGGATTTGTATGAAACATATTTATCGGAAGTAGAACTAAGCGACAGGCGGATGAAAAAGCTGGAGCAGGTGTCTGTTCAAGAACTGCAGGAAATAAGGGAAGCGATGTATAAGAAACGAAGATCGGCATATCAGGAAAGCATGATGGAAGCGCTGAGGAAGTAATTGCCGTTTGGGATCATCTGACGCTAAAGGATTATAATATAAAATGCGATCAGGAGTGATCGAAGAAAACCAGATCTGAAAAAAGAAACGGTGAGGAGCATAAAATGTGGTATCAGAAGGATTGGTTTACAGGAAGTGATTACTATAATTTAAAAGAAAAACAGATTCATGCAGAAGAGATCGAGATTAAAAAGCCGCTCGAACAAAAATTTCATGAAAGGACAGAGATATATTATGTTAAGAGCGGTGACGCCGATATTTGGATCAACGGAGATAAATATCAAATGAAAGAGGGCGTTTTCTGCTGCCTTTACATGCATCATTTTTATAGAATCGAACAGATCAGAAAACCTTTGCGCTGCGTAAAGGTTTCTTTTCATATCGGTCTGTTTATGTTTTTGTGTTTTGAACAGCACAAAGAAAATGAAAATGAGGTGCTGATGTATGGCGTTCCCCCTTTATTTGTTTTGAATGCACAAGAAAAACAGAGGGTTCTTCGTGTTTTAGACGACTTGTTGGCTGAAGAGCAGGAAGAAAAATTTCTGCTGTATAATATGAATATCTACCTTGCCATGCAGTTACATGCATTGTACTGCAGATACGCTATGGAGAGAAAGAAAAAAGAGGATTCCGAAAAAGACTGTGTATGGGATGTTATTCAAAGGGTGCTGTTGGATACAAGCAAAACAGTACCAATGGAAGAGTATGCCAAAGCGGCAGGGATGACAAAGGTAACATTGAATCGTAAAATTGTGCGGCGGTGTGGTTATACTTTTTTTCAGCTTCAGAAAATGGGAAAGATATTTAATGCCTGTGCCCTTCTGCATTTTCCGGATTTGAATATCCAATACATCAGTGATTATCTCGGATTTACTAATATCGAAGATTTTTACAGAGTATTTAAACGTTATATGAACGTGAGCGTCAGAGAATACCAGAAACAAAATGTAGGAAACGGTATGCAAATGCATTCGGAGGAAGAGGCACTGCAGATTTTGGTTTATCTTATACTTAATTTTCATGATCCGTTTCAGATGAAAGAAATGGAGAAAGTGTTGAAAAAGAATGCGCATTTGCTTGAAAGAAGAGCGCGGGAGGTGTTTGGACGAAGTGTTTTGGAATTGTTGGAGGAAGTAAGAATTCAGATTTCCTGCAGTTATCTTGTTGCTACAGACCGGACTGTTACACAGATCAGCAGTGACGTTGGATTTGGAAGTATTTCATCTTTTCAGCGCAGTTTTTTTAAATATATGAATCAAACGCCAAGTCAATTCAGATGTAGTATGAAAAGTAAATAATTGATAATAATTTTAAAATATCTGAATATCTATTTTCTGTACTTCGCCTTATAATGAAATCAAAATACCGGAGGTGACAGAAAGATGTTTGAACATTTATTTGCTCCAATTAAGATTCGTGATATGGAGCTGAAAAACAGAATTATTTTGCCGGCTATGGGAACGAGAATGGCGGCGGAAAACGGGGCAGTGACAGATAAATTGATTGCTTACCACGCTGCAAGAGCAAAAGGCGGATGCGCGCTGAATATTGTAGAAGTAGCCGCCGTACATACGCCAAGTGCGCCGGCGCATTTTGTATCTATCAGTGAAGATTACTTGATTGAAGGACATAAAAAACTGACAGATGCAATCCATGAAAACGGCGGGAAAGCAGGAATTCAGCTTTGGCAGGGATCTATTGCCGCATGCATGGATCCGAAGGCGCAGATGCTGGTTGTTTCGGATATGAATTTTGGCGCTTATATGATCAAAGCCATTACAAAAGAACAGATTCAGGAAGTAATCGCATGCTATGGAAAAGCGGCTGCCAGAGCGGTAGAAGCCGGATATGACTGCTTGGAATTTCATCTGGCGCACAATTACCTTCCTCATTCATTTCTGAGTGCGGGCTTCAATCACAGGGAAGATGAATATGGAGGAAGTTTTGAGAACAGATGTCGATTCCCGTTGGAAGTAATTGATGAAATTCGCAAAAATATGCCGGAAGGGATGCCGTTGTGTATCAGAATTGACGCTCAGGACGACATGTTGGAAAACGGTCTTATGATTGAAGATGTGATTCGATTTTGTAAGATTGCAAAAGAGCATGGCGTTGATGTTCTAGATGTATCCAGAGGAAATATCATTACGGCGGCGTCTATGTATGAAGTTCCGCCTATTGATGTGCCAAATGGATTTAATATTGACAATGCGGCGAGAATCCGAAAAGAGACAGGGATGTTGACTGTCGGAGTAGGAAGGATCAATACGGCGGCGCTGGCAGAAGAGATCATATCTCAGGACAAAGTAGATATGGTTGTTATGGGAAGGGCGCAGCTTGCAGATCCGGAATTCGCGAATAAGGCGCACGAAGGCAGAATCGGCGATATTGTACATTGCGTAGGATGTAATCAGGGCTGCTATGATGGCTTTACCGATGTTGCAAACCGTCCTCATATTACTTGTATGAGAAATCCGATGATCGGTCATGAATCAGAGTACGATTTAAGTAAAACGGAAACTCCGAAGAAAGTATGGGTTGTCGGCGGAGGTGTTGCCGGAATGGAGGCTGCGAAGATCCTGCACGAAAGAGGACATGAAGTTTCGCTGTTTGAAGCTTCTGACACATTAGGAGGAGAATTTCTTCTTGCCGGAGAAGCGCCGGGCAAAGCTGAGATGAAGGCGGCGGCGTTTGAGATGGCCGAACAGGTAGAAAAACTTGTAAAGGTATATAAGAATACAAAAGTAGATGCACAAATGTTGAAGGATGCAGATGTGGACGCTGTTATTTTGGCAATCGGTTCTTCTCCGATTACGATTAAGTTAGAAGGTATGGATAAGTTGCAGCATGCATCAGCACCGGAAGTTCTCAGGCATGAAGTGTGTCCGAAAGGAAAAGTCGCTGTTATCGGAGGCGGTCTGGTAGGACTGGAAACAGCGGATACTCTTGCGACAGACGGATGTGATGTAACTGTTTTGGAAATGAAAGATGAGATCGGAAGCGATCTGGGCAGCCTTCGTAAGATTGCCGTTATGATGAAATTGCAGCAGATGCAGGTGAAAATGCTTCCAAACAGCAAAGTGTGTAAATTTACGGAAGAAGGAATTGTGCTGGAAGATGAAACTCTTGTGCCGTGTAATTGCGCGGTATTTGCTGTTGGATTTGCTTCAAATGATTCACATTTACTTGTGGAAGAATGTGAAAAAAGGCAGATTCCGTGCCGCGTGATCGGAGACGCAAAATCCGCAAGACGTGCTCTGGATGCGATCGCGGAAGGATTTGAAGCGGCAAGAACACTGTAGAAATATAGGAGGATAAAGCGTATGAGAACAATGTTTACCCCGCTTAAGATTGCGGGAATGGAAGTGAAAAACAGAACTTTTATGGCTCCGATGTCGCTGGGATATGAAAGTCAGGATGGTACTGTGAATGAGAAAATGGAAGCTTACTGGCTCAGGCGTGCGCAAGGCGGTGTGGGATGTATCATCGTAGACGCTACAAGTGTTGATCCGAATGTTCCGTATCTTGGAAATACACTTTGTTTTCGGGATGAAGAAAGTATCAAAAAATACAAAAGCTTTACAGACAAAGTTCATTCTTATGGCTGTAAGATCATTCCGCAGATTACGCATCCGGGTCCGGAAAGTATCAGTGCATTTTTCGGAGTGGCGCCGGTGGCCAGCAGTTCTTATCCGAATTCTATGGGACAGATGACAAGGGAACTGACCAAAGAAGAGCTGCCGGGAATTGTCGCTCTTTATGCAAAAGCATCTAAAAATGCGAAAGAGGCCGGGTTCGACGGGATAGAACTGCATTGTGCCCATGCATATATGCTTCTTGGATCGTTTTTGTCACCTTTACGAAATAAACGTACAGATGAATACGGAGGAAGTCTGTTGAATCGCGCCCGTTTGTTGTTTGAAGTATTGGATGCGATCAAAGAAACCTGCGGAGAAGATTTCCCGATCGTTTTAAGAATGTCCGGAAGCGAAAGAGATCCACAGGGAAATACATTGGAAGATATGAAACGTCTGATCCCTTATCTGGAAAAACACGGAGTCGATTGTTTTGAAATCAGTGGAGGAACACAGTACGAGCGCTGCAATAAGATTATTCCATGTCATGGAGAAGAAGAGTTTACGAACTTAAAAGAGGCTCGGGCGATTAAAGCGATAACTGCAAAACCGGTGATTACGGTCGGAAAAATCCTGGATGCACAGTTGGCGGAAGATGTGATTGAAACAAATGAAGTTGACGGAGTTGTGCTTGGCCGTGCTCTTTTGGCAGATCCGGATTTTGTGGAGAAAGCAGAAGAAAAACGCTATGACGAGATCGCTCCTTGTGCGGGCTGCGGAGTCGGATGTGTGGGCGAACAGACGAAAAGACGTCCGGCGTCTTGCGTGATCAATCCGTTGGCGGGAAGAGAGACAGAGTTCGAGGAAAAGCCGGCGGAATCCGAAAAGAATGTTCTGGTCGTCGGAGCGGGAATCGGCGGACTTGCCGCAGCAAGAATTCTTGCAAAACGCGGACATCATGTGGTCGTATTTGAGAAAGAGAAAAAAGCAGGCGGTCAGTTGAATCTGGCATGCCGCGCTCCGTTTAAACAAGAAATTTCAAAATGGATCGTATATCTTTTGCAGGAATGTGACAGATATGGTGCAGAGATTCGCTATGAGATAGAAGTAAATGCAGATGTGATCAAAGCGGAGAATCCGGATATCGTAATTCTTGCAACAGGAGCAGAACCTATCGTACTTCCGGTAGAAGGCAAGGAAACTATGATTCAGGCAAATGACGTATTGAGCGGAAAAGTTCCGATTCTCGGCGGAAATGCAGCGATTATCGGAGGAGGAATGGTTGGAATAGAAACGGCGGAATATGTGCTTCATCATTCCAGAGGAGCGGCAAGAGCAGCTCTTATCGAGATGACAGACAGCATAGGTCAGGGAATGGTTCCGAATAATCTTGTGCCGACTATGGCTCGTCTCAGACAGGAAAATGTACAGATGATTACAGGCGCAAGAGTAAAAAAGATTGATGCGGGAACAATTATCGCAGATACAAAAAAAGGTGAGATGAAATATCCGGGATTTACACATGTGATATGCGCGGTTGGCTCAAAGGCATGGAATCCGTTGTATGAAGAAATCAAAGACACTTATGAAACATATGTGATCGGAGATGCAAAAGAAGTGGCGCAGGCGCTGGAAGCTGTGCGTGGAGCATATGAACTTGGATATCGGTTATGATATCCAACATGGGAAACGACTATCGTTTACAGCGTTTACAATATAAGTAACAGCAAGGAAGAAAGAGGTGGAAATGCAGATGAAAAAAGTGAATTTCGGAAGTACGGGAAAACAGGTTCCGGCTATTGTCATGGGATGTATGCGCATGAAAGAACTGACCGTAAAAGAAGCGGCGAAGCTGGTTGATGCGGCAATGGCAGAGGGGGTCGATTTTTTTGATCATGCGGATATTTACGGAGGGGGAGTCTGCGAAGAGCGTTTTAAAGAGGCGGCGGAAGAAGCGAAAATAAGCCGTGAAGATATGTGGATTCAAAGCAAATGCGGAATTGTGCCGGGGGTGATGTACGATTTTTCTAAAGAGCACATCATAAAATCAGCAGAAGATTCTCTGCAAAGACTCGGAACAGATTATCTGGATTCTCTTCTTCTTCACAGACCGGATGCGCTCATGGAACCAGAAGAGGTAGCGGCGGCTTTTGAGGAGCTGCATACGTCGGGGAAAGTGAGATATTTCGGCGTATCGAATCAGAATACGATGCAGATGGAGCTTCTAAGCAGATATGTGAGTGAGCCGCTTATGGCGGATCAGCTCCAGTTTGGCGCTGCTCATGCGTCCATGATCGCGAGCGGAGTGGAAGTAAATATGACGACGCCTGGAAGCGTTGACCGGGATGGAAGCGTATTAGATTATTGCCGGCTGCATGACATTACGATTCAGGCATGGTCGCCATTTCAGTACGGAATGATCGAAGGAGTGTTTTTAAACAGCGACAAGTTTGCGGTTCTAAACGAAAAAATCCGCGAGATTGCAGGAAAGTACGGGGTCAGCGATACAACGATCGCCACCGCGTGGATTTTAAGACATCCCGCGCACATGCAGGTTCTTTCCGGCACAATGAATCTGCAGAGGCTTAGGGAGATCTGTAAGGCATGCGAGATCACTCTTACACGGGAAGAATGGTATGCGATCTATATGGCGGCAGGTCATATGCTTCCATAAACTGCGGCTTTCTCTGGACAACGAATATGAAGTTAAAGCGTGTGTGTAAAAAGGCGAATGCAAAAATACCGGGCGTCAACTTGCTAAAATGATAGGCGCATGATATACTTCTCCTGAAAATAATTTATTTCAGGAGGAGTATTTTTTATGGACGCAGACCCTGCGGGGAATTCTATTTTGTTTAACTTGCTGTTGTTGTTATTTTTCACTTTGCTGAACGCTTTTTTTGCCGGGGCGGAGATGGCGGTCGTATCGGTGAATAAGAACCGGATTCGAAGTATGGCGGATGAAGGAAATAAAAAGGCAAAAGTGATCGAAGGTTTATTTGAGGATTCGACGAAGTTTCTTTCGACGATTCAGGTTGCGATCACATTTGCGGGATTTTATTCGTCGGCATCGGCAGCGTCGGGGATTTCGCCTGTTCTGGCGCAGTCACTTGAGGCTGCAGGCGTTCCGTACAGTTCGCAGATTGCTTACAATGGGGTGACGCTTGTGCTGATTGTTTTTTAACCTTGTGTTCGGCGAGCTTGTTCCGAAGAGGATCGCGCTGCAGAAAGCGGAAGCGTTTTGTATGTTTACGGTAATGCCGGTACACTATATATCGATCATACTGTCTCCGTTTATCAAACTTCTTTCCATGTCTACGAAGTTTGTGTTAAAGCTTCTTGGGATGAAAACGGAAGATGAGGAAGAAGCGGTGACGGAAGAGGAAGTGAAAGCGCTTTTAAAAATGGGAAATGAAAGCGGTACATTTGACGATGACGAAAAAGAGATGATCGATTCGGTGTTTAAGTTTGACAGAAGGACTGCAAGAGAGATCATGGTTCCGAGGCGAGAAGTGATAGCATTTGATATTGACGATCCGTTTGAGGAGATGATCGATGAGATCCTTGAGACAAGACATAATCGGATTCCGGTATATGAAGAAAACATTGATAATATTATCGGTGTGCTTCATGTAAAAGATATGATGATCGAGATGCGAAAACATCCGTTGAAGAAAGGAGATGTCAGGCAGATGCTTCGTCAACCGTTCTTTATTCCGGAAACAAAGGAAGCGGATGAACTGTTTCGGATTATGCAGGAGACACGGCATCATATGGCGCTTTTGGTCGATGAGTACGGTGGCTTTTCGGGAATTGTAACGATCGAAAATCTCGTTGAAGAGATCATGGGTGATATTAACGAAGAGTATGAGGAAGTAGTTCCTGAGATAGAGTGTGTCAGAGAAGATGAATACAAGATTGACGGAGGAGTTCTCATTGATGATTTGAACGATGAACTCGGACTGAAGCTTGAAACGGAAAATTATGATACACTGTCGGGATATCTTATTGAAAAACTGGGGCATATTCCCGCAAAAGAAGATCGGGATATCATAGAAACGGATGGTCTGATATTTAAAATCGAAGAAGTGAAAGACAACCGTATCACGCAAGTCCGTCTGCGGATGAAAGACTTGAAATAAAAACCTGTCTGAGTCAGACGATGGGAAAGTTTACAAGAAGACGAAAATTTGAACAGAGAGATGAAAGGAGATACAGTGTAATGAAGATGCTGTCTATTGAAGAAGAGCTGAAGAACAATTCTTATCCGGGGAGAGGGGTCGTTATCGGGAAAACACAGGACGGAACGAAGGCTGTGACGGCTTACTTTATCATGGGAAGAAGTGAGAACAGCAGAAACCGTGTGTTTGTGGAAGAAGGAGAAGGAATCCGTACACAGGCGTTTGATCCGGCAAAACTGGAAGATCCGAGCCTTATTATTTATGCGCCGGTGCGTGTCCTCGGTAATAAAACGATTGTTACAAACGGAGATCAGACAGATACTATCTATGAAGGGATGGATAAGCAGATGACATTCGAGCAGTCACTTCGCTCCCGCGAGTTTGAACCTGACGGTCCGAATTATACGCCGCGTATCTCCGGAGTAATGCATATAGAAAACGGAACGTACAACTATGCAATGTCTATTTTGAAAAGTAATAACGGGAATCCGGAAAGCTGCTGCAGATATACATTTGCATATGAGAATCCGGTTGCGGGAGAGGGACATTTTATCCATACTTATATGTGTGACGGGAATCCTTTGCCGAGTTTTGAAGGAGAACCGAAATTGATCGGAATCCCGAACGATATGGACGAGTTCACCGAGACGTTATGGCACAGCCTGAATGAAGATAATAAAGTATCTCTTTTCGTGCGTTATATCGATATAGAGACAGGAAAGTATGAGACGAAAATCGTAAATAAAAATCATAAATAAAGATTACGAAATAAGGATTACGAATAAGGATCACGAATAAAGATCGCAAATAAAGATTATAAGGAGCGGATAAGAAGATGAAAGAATTAGAATTAAAATATGGATGCAACCCAAATCAGAAACCGTCCAGAATTTATATGAGTGACGGACGTGAACTGCCGATCAAAGTGCTTTGCGGACGTCCGGGGTATATTAATTTTCTTGATGCATTTAATGGATGGCAGCTTGTGTCCGAGTTGAAAAAAGCAACAGGACTTCCGGCGGCAACATCGTTTAAACACGTATCTCCGGCAGGGGCGGCAGTCGGACTTCCGCTTTCTGATACGCTTGCGAAAATTTACTGGGTAGATGATCTCGGGGAGTTGTCTCCGCTGGCCTGCGCATATGCAAGGGCGAGAGGCGCAGACAGAATGTCTTCGTTCGGAGATTTTATTTCGTTGTCTGATGTGTGTGATGTGGATACCGCAAAATTGATCAAGAGAGAAGTTTCCGACGGCGTGATCGCACCGGGATATGAACCGGAGGCTCTTGAAATATTAAAACAAAAGAAAAAAGGAAATTATAATATTATCGAGATCGATCCTGATTATGTTCCGGCAGCGCTTGAGCATAAGGAAGTATTCGGCATCACATTTGAACAGGGAAGAAATGAACTGAATATTGATAAGGACTTCTTCTCTGATGTTGTTACAGAAAACAAAGAGATACCGGAACAGGCGAAGATAGATCTTGCTATTTCCATGATCACTTTGAAATATACACAGTCAAATTCTGTATGTTATGTAAAAGACGGACAGGCGATCGGTATCGGAGCGGGGCAGCAGTCAAGAATACATTGTACACGTCTTGCCGGACAGAAGGCAGACAACTGGTGGCTGCGTCAAAGCCCGAAAGTGCTCGGACTTCAGTTTAAGGACGGTATCGGACGCGCGGACCGTGATAACGCGATCGATCTGTATATCGGCGATGAGTATATGGATCTGCTTGCGGACGGCGTGTGGGAAAATACATTTGCAGTAAAACCTGAAGTGTTTACAAGAGAAGAAAAGAGAGAATGGCTTGATAAAATGACAGATGTTGCTCTTGGATCGGATGCCTTTTTCCCGTTTGGTGACAACATTGAACGCGCGCATAAGAGCGGCGTGAAATATATTGCGCAGCCGGGCGGTTCTGTAAGAGACGATAATGTGATCGCTACATGTAATAAATACGGAATGGCAATGGCATTTACCGGAATTCGCTTATTCCATCATTAAGAAGAGGCGCTGTAACATGATTTTAGAAACGAATAGTCCTCAGGAAACGTTTTCGGCAGGGCGACAGCTTGGAGAAAAAGCATTTCCGGGGCAGGTGATTACTTTGACAGGAGATCTCGGAGTCGGAAAAACTGTTTTTACACAGGGACTTGCCAAAGGACTTGGCATCGAAGAACCGGTAAACAGTCCGACCTTTACGATCGTGCAGGTGTATGACGAAGGAAGCCTGCCGCTGTATCATTTTGATGTGTACCGGATCGGGGATATCGAAGAGATGGATGAAGTGGGATTTGAAGAATATGTTATGGGCGACGGTGTTTCGCTGATCGAATGGGCGAATCTGATCGAAGAGATTCTTCCGGAAAACCGGACGGAAGTTATCATAGAAAAAGACTTGGAAAAAGGGTTTGACTATCGGAAGATCATAATCAATGAGATGAAGTGAGGTTCGATCGGATAAGACCGGATAAGACGGTATAAAGTTTGGCGGCAGTGAACTGCGGTTATGAATGAAGAATGGCGGACGAATGCCGGAAGAAAGCGAAAAGGAAAGCAGGATGTAAAGCATGAGAGTTTTGGCAATAGATAGTTCGGGTCTGACAGCTACGGTTGCAATAGTAGAGGACGACACGACGATTGCGGAATTTACAATAAATTATAAAAAGACACATTCACAGACACTTCTGCCGATGATTGATGAAATGGTGAAAATGGTAGAAGCGGATTTGAACACGATTGATGCGATCGCAGTTGCGGGAGGACCGGGATCGTTTACAGGACTTCGGATCGGATCTGCAACAGCAAAAGGTTTGGGGCTTGCGTTAGGCAAGCCCTTGATCCATATACCGACAGCAGATGCGATGGCATACAGTATCTACGGATGCGAGGATATTATATGTCCGATCATGGATGCAAGAAGAAATCAGGTTTATACAGGAATCTACTCTTTTGTTCCGAAAAAGGAGAGTGAAGATTCCGAACACGGACAGATGAAATATGCATTTCAGGTAATACGTGTACAGATGGCGGTTTCAGTGGAAGATTTGATACGAAGGCTGAATATCTATGGACGCAGAGTCGTATTCTTGGGCGATGGAGTACCTGTATATCGCAAGATGCTGGAAAAGGGTCTGAAAGTTCCGTATTTTTTTGCGCCGTCATATTTAAACAGACAGCGTGCGGCAGTGGTAGGAGCGCTTGGTATCCGCTATTTTAAGATGGGACGTTATGAAACGGCGGCAGAACATAAACCGGATTATCTGCGCGTTTCTCAGGCGGAGCGGGAAAGAGCGGCAAAAGAAAAAAATGCGGCTCCGGAAATCCGCCGTATGGTCATGGAAGACGGAGCGGCAATCGCGGAACTGGAGTATAGTTTGTTCCGTGATGCATGGAGTGAAAAATCAATTCTTGAAACGCTGAAACAGCCGAATGCGATTTGTCTGATCGCAGAAAAAGCAGACCGCACGGCGGGATATCTTTTGGCATATACGGCTGCGGAAGAAATGGAAATTGCGCGTATAGGCGTTGTGAAAGAGATGCGGAGGCAAGGGGTTGCCCGGGAACTTTTAGGCGCGCTTGAAAAGATAGGGAAACAGTCGGGAATTGAAAAAATATTGTTGGATGTGCGGTCAGGAAACGAAGCGGCACACAAATTATATACAAGCGAAGGATTTACGGAAGACGGGATCAGAAAGCATTTTTATTCTGACCCTGATGAAGATGCGGTTTTGATGAGCAAAACAGTTAAATAAAATTAATAATGCCAAAAACCGACAAAAACGGAATCGGTTTCCGATAGAAATTTGAAAAAAATTCAGATATACTTTGGGCATAGCGGAAACGTAAATTTCTATTTACAGGAGGATAAGATATGCGCCGATATTATTTGAAAGAAAGAGAAATGATAAAAGAAACCGAGGCGATTATCTGCAATCGGTGCGGAAAAGAAATTGTTGTCAGAAACGGGGAACCCCGGGAAGGCATATTTAGTGCAGACTGCGAATGGGGGTATTTTTCGGAGAAGGACGGAGAAAGGCATCATTTTGATCTGTGCGAATCTTGTTATGATGATCTTGTGAGTTCTTTTAAAATACCCGTTGACGCAGAGTGAAAAATTAAAACAAAAAGAATGGACAGAAAAATAAATGTTAGATGTATGTTTGTTGGGATGCGGCGGGATGATGCCGCTTCCTTATCGTTATCTGACGGCGCTTATGACGCGGTTTAATGGAAGTAGTATGCTTATAGACTGCGGAGAAGGAACGCAGGTTGCGATTAAAGAAAAAGGATGGAGTTTTAAACCGATTGATGTGATTTGTTTTACACATTATCACGGAGATCATATAAGCGGTCTTCCGGGACTGCTCCTTACGATGGGAAATGCAGACCGTACAGAGCCGCTTACATTGATCGGACCAAAAGGACTTGAGCGGGTGGTGAGCTGCCTTAGAGTGATTGCGCCCGAGCTTCCGTTTCCGATCGTTTTTAAGGAGATAGAAGGCGCTGAACAGACATTCGAGATAAACGGATACAGACTGAAAGCTTTCCGTGTAAATCATAACGTACTTTGTTACGGATATACGATGGAAATTGACCGCGCCGGAAAATTCGATGCTCAGAGGGCAAAAGAACAGGGAATTCCGCTTCCGTATTGGAGCCGGCTTCAAAATGGCGAGACGATTGAGACAGAGGATAAAGTCTATACCCCTGATCTTGTGCTTGGCCCTCCGCGAAAAGGGATAAAACTGACGTACACGACAGACACCCGGCCTACGGACTCGATCAAAGAAAATGCGGCCGGTTCTGATCTGTTTATTTGTGAAGGAATGTACGGAGAACAAGAAAAAGCGGCAAAAGCAGTAGAATACAAGCATATGACGTTCTATGAGGCGGCGGCACTTGCCAAGGAAGCCGAAGTAGAGGAGATGTGGCTGACGCATTACAGTCCGTCGCTGACAAAACCGCAGTATTATATGGATGAGGTGCGCCGTATTTTTCCGAGGGCAAAAGCGGGAAATGACGGCATGACTGCGGAGTTGATGTTTGAAGATTGAGAGGCGTGAAATGAAAGAGATAAGAAACATTAATATTTTGGCGATTGAAAGTTCGTGTGATGAGACTGCGGCTGCAGTTGTCCACAATGGAAGAAAAGTTCTTTCAAACATTATTTCATCGCAGATCGATCTGCACAAATTATATGGCGGAGTTGTTCCGGAAATTGCATCGCGGAAACATATTGAAAAAATCAATCAGGTGATTGAAGAAGCGCTGAAAGAGGCGGAGGTAACATTGAAAGATATTGATGCGGTCGCGGTTACGTACGGCCCGGGACTTGTAGGGGCGCTGCTTGTCGGAGTGGCAGAAGCAAAGGCGATTGCTTATGCGGCGGGGCTTCCGCTTGTCGGCGTGCATCATATAGAAGGGCATATTTCGGCAAATTATATCGAGCATCCCGAATTAGAACCGCCCTTTTTGTGCCTTGTTGCATCCGGGGGGCACACTCATCTTGTATGTGTGAAAGATTACGGAAAGTATGAAATACTTGGAAGAACAAGGGATGATGCGGCAGGAGAAGCTTATGATAAAGTAGCGCGTGCGATCGGATTGGGATATCCGGGAGGACCGAAGATCGACAGAATTGCAAGAGAGGGAAACCCTGATGCAATAAAATTTCCGAAAGCAAATGTAGACGGTGCAAAATATGATTTTAGTTTCAGCGGTTTGAAGTCGGCGGTTCTCAATTATATAAACGGCTGCAAGATGAAAGGTGAAAGTTTTGATCCTGCGGATATTGCCGCATCTTTTCAGAAAGCGGTTGTGGAAGTATTGGTAGAGAAGTCTATGCAGGCGGCGGAAGATTACAGTATGCGCAAATTTGCGATCGCAGGCGGCGTTGCATCTAACACGGCGTTAAGAACGGCTATGGAAGCGGCGTGTGCAAAGCGGGGCATTCAATTCTATCATCCGTCTCCGATTTATTGCACAGATAATGCGGCAATGATAGGCGCAGCAGGATTCTATGAATATCTTGCAGGTACGCGTCATGGATGGGATCTGAATGCGGTGCCGAATTTAAAACTCGGTGAACGATAGAAAAATCAGAAAATATCAAAGATAGAGAATACCAAAGAGATGAGATGTTAAAGACGCAGAGAGTTTAAAAACAGAGAATGCCAAAAAGATAGAATGTTAAAGAGCAGAGAGTTTTAAAACAGAGAATGCCAAAAAGATAGAATGTTAAAGACGCGGAGAGTTTTAAAACAGAGAATATCAAAAAGATAGGATGTTAGAGGCAAAGAGTGTTAAAGCCGAAGAATGTCATAGACAGAGAAGATAAAGGTGAGATTGTGGAAGCGGAAGGGGGGTGGAACTATGACGAAAGTATATTGTACAGCAATCGTGCTTGCGGCAGGCAGCGGAAAGAGAATGGGAACAAAAGTTCATAAGCAATATTTGCAGTTGTGTGAAAAGCCGGTACTTGCGTATTCCCTGCAGGCATTCCAACAATCCGACCTTATAGATGAGATCATTCTTGTTGTCGGAAAAGGGGAAGAAGAGTTTTGCCGCACAGAGATTGTGGAGAAATATGGCTTTTTTAAAGTACAGAAAATCATATGCGGAGGCGAACAGAGATATCATTCGGTTTGGAACGGTTTAAAAGAGACAAAGGCGGGATATGTATACATCCATGACGGCGCCCGCCCGTTTGTGAATGAAAATATTATTCGCAGGGGATATGAATGTGTGGTGCGGGAACATGCCTGCGCGGCAGGGATGCCTGTAAAAGATACAGTTAAAATCGTAGACGACAATAATATTGTATCCCAGACCCCGGAAAGAAAATATGTGTGGATTGTTCAGACGCCCCAGGTGTTTGATACGGAGTTGATAAAACGTGCATACCGGCTGTTGGAAAAAGAAGGAGAAAGCGCTGTAACGGATGATGCTATGGTTGTGGAAACGATGTTGGGTGAATCGGTCAAATTGTATGAGGGATCTTATGAGAATATAAAAATCACAACTCCCGAAGATTTAAAGGTGGCAGAAGCGTTTGTCGGCAAATAAGTATACTCTTCAAAAATAGAAACAGAGAGTCATAGACAAATTTTGCGCCAGACACCGGCTGTATTGCGGATTTTTCCGAGAAACAGCCGGTATTTTATATCATATAAAGTAGAAAAAACAGTTTAGCAGAAAAATACGCTCTGCAATTATGGAAAAAAGACAAAAAAATCTGTAAAATATAAAATAAGGTCTTGACATAGGAAATGTACATGTGATATCATAACGTACGTTGCACAGGGGAAGTTCAATAAGCCGATTTTCACTGTTGTAAATATGGAGAGGTATCGAAGTGGTCATAACGAGGCGGTCTTGAAAACCGTTTGTCCGAAAGGGCGCGTGGGTTCGAATCCCACCCTCTCCGTTTTTGGAGAAGTACCCAAGTTGGCTGAAGGGGCTCCCCTGGAAAGGGAGTAGGTCGTTAGTAGCGGCGCGAGGGTTCAAATCCCTCCTTCTCCGCTTGATGCGCGAAAAATCTTGTCGAATATTCGGTGAGAATTGCAAACCGTAGTTCGGGAAGCAGGAAAATAGCGTATCAAAATAATATCAGAAAAGTTTTTGAAAAAAGTCAAAAAAGTTCTTGACAAAAACTGACACAAATGATATTATATATGAGCTGACTCGTTGAGAGAAAGCTTCACAAAAAAGAAAATGAAAAAAGTTAAAAAAGTTCTTGACAAATGATAAAGCTTTTGATAAAATGTAAAAGCTGTCACTTGAGAAAGAACAGAGAAAGAACCTTGATAACTAAA
>NZ_DS264367.1 GCF_000153925.1 [Ruminococcus] torques ATCC 27756 | reverse complement strand
TCTTCTTCAACTTCGATTTCCACACTGTCCGTAACTTTCTTTTCGCCCTGCACTGCCGTTGCCGTGATCGTTGCTTTTCCGGCTTTCAACGCTGTTACTTTTCCTGCTTCATCTACTTTGAGCACCGTCGCATCAGACGTTTTCCATGTGATTGTAACATCTTTTGCATCTGTCGGATCAACTTTTGCTGTCACTGTCGTTTCCTCTCCGACTTTCAGTTTCTTACTCTCCGCCGTTACTGTTACACTCTTAAGCTCCGGCGTCGGTTCTGGTTTTACCTCTTCTTCAACTTCGATTTCCACACTGTCCGTAACTTTCTTTTCGCCCTGCACTGCCGTTGCCATGATCGTTGCTTTTCCGGCTTTCAACGCTGTTACTTTTCCTGCTTCATCTACTTTGAGCACCGTCGCATCAGACGTTTTCCATGTGATTGTAACATCTTTTGCATCTGTTGGATCAACTTTTGCTGTCACTGTCGTTTCCTCTCCGACTTTCAGTTTCTTACTCTCTGCCGTTACTGTTACACTCTTAAGCTCCGGCGTCGGTTCTGGTTTCGGATTCAGATTTTCAAGTTTTTCTGTCTCAGCTTTCAATGCGTCTGCTTTTTCAGAAACATTATGATTTAATGCATATGCATTTTCATACGCTGATTCTGCTTCCATATACGCTGCAAAGAACTCTTTATACTTCTCATCACCGTACTGGATACCATACTCTTTTAACTTATCATCTGCTGCTTTGAGCGTCTCTTTCAAATGATCTTTATTTACCGTTTCATATGCTTCAAATTCTCTTAACTGGAATGTTCCGTCAACGCCCTGCATCTTAATATAACGTGTCTCAAGCGGCTGTTCAAACTTGATTGTATTTACTGATTCGCCTTTTATAGATGCTTTTCCTTCAATATCCTTCCAAACTTTTCCGTCTGAAGAAACTTGAAGTTTAAATGTCGCCGGCGCTTTATCCCACTGAAGGACAAGATGATCGATCTGATGTGTCTGAAGCATATCTACCGCAAAACTGCTGTCTGCATAAAGACCTTCAAAGAAAGAGTCTTTCTCACTGACATCTGTTCCATGTTTTCCGTCTGCCGTATTTCCGTCACCATCAATCGCCTTCCAGCCTACACGAAGCTTTTTATTTGCATTGTCGTAATTATTATCGCCTTTATGCTGCGCTGTTCCTGCTGCAGCTTTGTCCTGCGCTACATTGACTTCTGTCACTGCTTTACCCTCTGCCGCCAATTTAATCGTCTTTGGGGACAATGCTTTGTCATAAACTTTCAAGTCTGCGATCTTTCCGTCAAATCCGTTTCCGATCGTTGTCAACGGAAATACAAATGTAGATAAAAGATGATTGTAATCCGTTTCTGAATTTGTTGTTCTCGTCAATGCTTGTTTAAATTCTCCGTTGATGTAAAGTTTTGTTACCTGCTGTGTTCCGACGATCGTTACATTTACACTCTTATTTTCAGGAATTGTATAATCAAACTTCTGCTCAAAATAAGAACGGTTGATCTTTAATTTTCCGTCTGATCCGATCGACAAACGACCGTCTCGTCCATCAAACAACTGTGCGTCTCCTTTTTTATCCACTTTCAGATCAAACTGAACTGTATATGGATAATCAACAGATCTTAACCCTGTCGTAAGACTTCCATCTCCGTTCAAGTCAAGCCAGTTTTTACCATCTTCTTCTTTCACATCTGCGTTTATAACTGTTCCATTATATCCGTTTCCTGCCGCATCATATACGACTGTTCCGTCCTCGCCTGATTTTACATTTTTAAAATCATAATCTAATACAAGCGATGTCTCTGAAGGAATATCGGATGCCAGTTCCACTCCCGGACCTGCTTTTAATTTTTCAAACTTGAGGCTATACTCCTCATATGTCTGGTCTTCATCCGTTCCGCCCCATGTTTTCTCACTAAGAACAGCAGCCTGACGCATCAATCGTTCGTAATTATCACGTTCTGTCACACCCATGTCTGCAATATCTGCCCACATCGCAGTCTTTGCTCCGAGAAGATTCGGATCTGCCGGCTGAACCGTACCGCTGCTGCTGAATGTAACCGGTGTCCAGTTATTGAAAATATGCTCTACATTGACAACATCGCGTTTATCCCTTCCTGTATTTCCATACAAATGGAAAGAATCCACATTGACGATCTTAAATCCTTCGGCGCTTCGTTTCGCCGCATTATCCCATGAATTTGACCAGAAATCAATTTCGATATCTGTATAATCTTTTGTGGAAATTCCTTTATCATCAAAATACTGCTTCATAGATCCCCACATACGTACTTTTTTTCCGCTTTCCTGAACGGTGTCAGCCATCTCACGGATGTAATTACGCATTCCGTCAAATTCATCGTTCTTAATACTCCAGTATTCGTCCACTCCGATATCAACCGTGTCTCCTAAAAATACAGGATCTGCTTCGTTCAGATATTCGCTGTACAGCGCCTTAAGAAACTTTAACGCCCACTGTCCGCTTTCTCCTTTTACAGAAAGCAGCTCCCAGTCCCGGTCGCTTTTAATTCCGTCTTCCGGCATATTTTCAAAACCTTGTACTTTTCTGATTTCCTCGATATTGTTTCTCACATATCTGTTAAATAACAACGAATGTCCCGGCGCATCGATTTCCGAAATCGGATTCATGCCGCAATCCATCGCAAACTGCTGGAGATCTTTATATTCTTCTGCTGTATACTGCGGTTCTCCGCCGTAAGCTCCGTTTTCATCATTGTAATATGCATTCTGCTGAGGATCTGTCTTTAAACTCGGAAACGTTTTGCTTTCCAAACGGAACATTCCTTTATAATTTTTCCAGTTATTATAATCTTCGCGTCCTGTCGTAGCTCCCGAATGACGATTATCGTTCAGATGAAAATGTACTTCATTAATTTTATAAAATGAAAACGTCTTCACAATATCTTTCAAAGCATCCAAACGATACGGAACACGCGCGATATCGATCATTACTCCGCGTACTTCATATTGAGAGAAATCTCTTGTCACACCTTTAGGGAAAGAATACGTTCCGTCTTGTGTATAATACACCTGCTCTAACGTCTTTGTTCCGTACAGACATCCGGTGTATCCGTTACTGCTGATATGAATTCCTCCGTCGTCTGCTTTCAGTAAATATCCTTCCTTGCCTGTGTCGTATGTATCTTCCGGCAGTGACTCAATCAAGATATCGTCTTCGTCTCCGCCTTCTCCGCTGACAACCTCAAGTTCCATTCCGGTAATTTCTTTCATATCGCTCTTAAACTGAGACGCTACTTTCTCAAGTCCGACTCCTGCGCCGTCCTTTAAAACAATACGGGAATTTTCCGTAAGCTTAACTTCTCCCTCATATCCATACCATTCTTGAAGACTTGGAATCACTTCCGGTTCTTCATTCTGATTTTTTATCTCTGGATAAATCTCTGCATGTTTTGATTTTTTATTCGGCACATGAACCTGAAATGTTTTCTCTGCCGTATCTTCAGGATCATTTTCATTCACAACTTCCAATATCACATCCATATCATAATCATACATATTATGATCACTGATCTGACCCTCATCAGAAATAACCTGAGGATATTCGCTTCCCTTCACACTAATACTGAATCCATCAGGCATCTTCGGAAGCGGAACTGTCTCAGAATCTACCGTGATCGCCTCAAGCGCTTTTACAGAATCCATCGCTTCTTTTGCATTTTTCGGCGCCGGATCTGTCACCTCGGGTGTCTGTACCTGATCCCCATGTATCTCAATTTCCTGAACAGAAACACTGTTGCCGCCCGCGTTCGTATTTACTTTATTGAAATAGAAACGCACATAACGGTCAAGACGCTTTCCTTCTACATCTGTGATACTATCATGCTTATTCTGCTCATTTCCCGGCTGACATGTCACATGTTTAACAGTTTTCCACTCTGATTTTTTATCAGCCCTTGTCTGAATCTCATAGTCGATCGAATATACAAGTTTATAAAAATAAAGGTCGATGCTTGTAATATTCGTAACCTCATTTCTCAGATCTATCTCAAGCCACTGCGGGGTCTGCTGCTGATTTGGTGAAGTTCCGTTTTTCATTGTAGGTGCAGACCATCTGGAAGTATCCGACTTCTGTCCGTCAACTGCAAGATTTGCAGTCAGATTCGGCATTGCCGCCTCTACTCCTGACGCAGACGCCGTCTTATTCAATGCGATATTTCCTGTGATCGTCTCATAACCGCTTTCACTTTTCTTCGTTCCAATCACCTGAAATTCCCGCACCCCGATACTGCGGTTTGCCGCCTGACTGTTTCCTGATGTAAAGTAAAGCCTTATATAGCGTGGAATCTCTCTCGCTTTTCCGTTTTCCTTCACATCAACAGTTTTTTTCAAGTTCAGATCTGTACCTTCCGGCATGTCTGCAGTCGCAATCGTTGTCCACACTGCGTCTTCTGCATTGGAATCAGAAACTTCCACACGGAAATCTCCGTACAGCCTTGCAAAGAAATCAACCTTGATCTCTGATACAACGCAAATTCCTCCCAGGTCTACTTCCAGCCACTGCTCTGAAAACTCCGCGTCCTCTCCACTTTGCCATCTGCTGTTATCCGCTTCTCCGTTATTATCGGAAATTCCGTCAAACGCAAGCCCCGGTTCTCTTGCGGGAAGGTTGCCCGATGCCGCAAGAAACTTAGATGCCCGCGCAGTGCTTCCCCTGTCTGCCGCAAGATTTATTTCTTGCTGTTCAGCCTCTCCACTCATTTCTGTGTGAGCTTCTTCTGCCTGCACAACTCCAATACCCGGAACAGAAAATCCTGTCACACCGAGTATTGCTGCCATTACAAGCGCCGCTACTCTTTTCTTTTTCATATTATTCTTTTTCTCCTTCTATGTATCCATCTCTCAGCCCAGCTTTAATCATCCGGACACACGGATACAGTTATTTCTATAATAATCCTTTCAACTTGTTTTTGTCTACACTTTTTAATATTTCCACCTGTTTTTAAATAATTTTGTGCATTTTTTACATAACTTTATTATTTTGATACAGTAAAAAACCGGGTGCATTATGCACTCGGTCTTATCCCTATCTTACTCTGTCATTACATTTTTTCATTTACAAGTAGAAGTTTTTCAGCTCATATCGTATAATGTATAAAAAGCAACCCCCCTCTTTAAATCCTGAGAGCAGCCGTCATATGTACGCGAATAATATGTGGTGTTTTTCGGAACAGGTTCTCAAATCATGTACTGATTATTAGTTGCCGAAGCGTCAATGTGACGGCTGCTCTCAAGACTTAAAAAGAGGATAATTCATTATATGCACTTTATGGGATTAATATTCCATTTGTAGTCGAAGCATTTTCTTCATACGGATATTCATTCCCCGCGATATGATCACAATGAACTCTGTAATAATAACCTCTGTCTACTTTCAAAGATTTTGCCGTAGATAAGTAATAATTATTCTCATCCTCTGCAACCCATGCGTCTATCTGCCCCCACTCATCGTTCTTTTCATCATATTGATCGACATACACGATTGTTGCTATATATTTTACTTCATGGTTTGCCGTAGTAGATCCATATGCATATATACGGGAGATTCCTGCTTTTGATATGATAGATTCGCCATCCATCAGATGTACTCCCCTTAAATCAGGAGAAGATGTATATCCTATAGACCTCTCCTCAGTCGTAAGATATGAACCGTCAACTTGTTTTAACTCTCTGTCTGATGCTCTGACATTTGTCGCAGACGCTGCAACAATTCCGCATAACAGAACAGCGCTTCCTAATATAGATAAAATACGTCTCTTCATAACTTTTCTCATTCCTCTTTGATGTTTTACTCTTTTTTGCTTCTCTATTAAGTAAACAACCAAACAGGAAAAAACTTACGCGTTTTACTTAGAAAAATATAAATTTTTTAAAATTTTTTCAAATTCTTCCTTTTCAACTACTCCTTTAATCTCATATTGAGCCCCGGCATACTCAAACTCTGCCTCATATCGCTTTACTTTTTCTTCTTTTTCCTCATATTCTTTCACTTGAATTTCCATTCCATTATTTAGACAAAGAACATACTCATTAATCAAATTATCTGGTTCTTTCTGTGCAAATGAAGAATCTACATCATTCATATACATAGTATATTTAATTACTTCGTCTTCATGTTTATATAATAATGTCGCCTTTTTTAGATCTTGATTTATTTCATAATTTTTTAATGCCATCCTATCTGGTTTATAAATCAATCTCACTGGCAGTATTCCCAGTTGTTTTGATATCTCTTTATAAATATACACTTCATTTGTATCTTCTATTTCTTGCAAATCCATATTTTCAACATCTATATATGATGCCTTTTCTCCACTTTCATCCCTATCCCACCATACTTTCCAATATGATTTACTTCCTACTCCAGTCATCACGCTTCCAAATACAAGAATAAACACAGCCGCAACAGCAATTATTGCATAACGCCTTTTCTTTTTACGATATACAACTTTTGCCCGTTTTTCATATTCATAATCTTGTATTTTTTGAAACAAAGCTTCTTCCATATCTTCAGATACGGTTATATGGTCAAGATCTTTTCGTCCTGAAACTTCTTTTTCAAGTGCTTCTGCTTCTCTTTCTATTTCTTTTTTCAGTGATAATTTTTTCAGTTTTTTCATTCCTTACCCCTTTTTCTGTCCTATATTTTTCCTTGACATTTCACCAAATAAGGTTAAGATGAAATTAGCTTTAGCCATGTGCTACTATTACCGGAGGTAACTTTATGAAACGAATCATTTTAACCGGCGGCGGAACTGCCGGACATGTAACTCCTAATATCGCCTTAATTCCAAAACTTCGGGAACTTGGTTTTGATATTCACTATATCGGCTCTTATAACGGTATTGAAAAAGATCTGATCGAGCCTTTTGGCATTCCATATCACGGAATTTCTTCCGGGAAGCTTCGCCGTTATTTCAGTTTACAAAATTTTACCGATCCTTTCCGTGTTATTAAAGGTTTTGGAGAAGCCCGCAAACTGATTAAAAATTTAAAACCCGATGTCATTTTTTCAAAGGGCGGATTTGTATCTGTTCCTGTTGTACTCGCCGGAAAAAAATGTAAAGTTCCGGTGATTATTCATGAATCAGATATGACTCCCGGTCTTGCTAATAAAATCGCAATTCCGTCCGCAGCAAAAATATGCTGTAATTTTCCTGAAACATTGGATTGCCTTCCGGAAGGGAAAGCCGTCCTTACAGGTTCTCCGATCCGACAGGAACTTCTCTCAGGAAATAAAATTGCAGCAATGGATCTCTGCAAATTCACTGCAGACAAACCTGTTATCCTCGTAATCGGCGGAAGTCTTGGTTCTGTTGTTGTAAACAATGCGGTCAGAGAGAGCCTTCCATGTCTGCTGAAAGATTTCCAAATCATTCATTTATGCGGAAAAGGAAAAACCGATGAATCTTTAAAAAACACAAAAGGATACTGTCAATTTGAATATGTAAAAGATGAGCTTCGCGACATTTTTGCATTATCCGAGATTGTCATCTCCAGAGCCGGTGCAAACGCAATATGCGAACTCCTTGCTCTTAGGAAACCAAACCTTCTGATTCCGCTTTCTGCCAAAGCAAGCCGTGGAGATCAGATATTAAACGCCCGCTCTTTTGAACGTCAGGGATTCAGTATGGTTTTAGAGGAAGAAGATCTTACAAAAGAAACCCTTACTTCCACTGTATATAAACTGTTTGAAAAACGTGGTTCATACGTCGATGCAATGCGTAATTCCAACCAACAAGATTCGATTGACACGATCATCTCTATGATCACTCAGGCATCCAAATAAATGTTTTCAAAAACAATATATTATTCCAAGCGTTTATCCAAACATTCATCCTGACTCTTATTTAAGCAGCAACTATCTTAGAAGTAGCTGCTGCTTATTTTCTAAGGAATTCTACCATCTTTATCCTGCATCTCTTCATACTCCGCACCGAACTTTTTACGTATCCATTTCTTAGCCCTATGCAGCAAAGCATGTAAGACTTCTTTCCTAATTTCCATTATTTCGGCCACTTTTACCTGCGGTATATCCATGTAATAAACAAGTATGATTGCTTCATACCATCTTGGATTCTTCTTTGACAATGCTGCCATTATTTTCTCATGGAATTGCTTTTTGTATAAAACTTCCTCTTTCTCTATAAATTCCGTTTCTAAGCTTTCTCCAAACTGCTCTTTGTTTTTATACAATTCATCATCTTCAGACAGCACTTCCCTTTTGAACTTCTTATTAAAATTCAGCGCAGAATTTTTTGCTGTTGTATATAACCATGCCGAAACATTTCCATCTTTCAGCTCTTCAAATCCTATGTATAGTTTAAGAAATGTATCCTGAGTTATGTCTTCTGCCGCATCGTAATTATCACCTGAATAAATATACGCAACTTTCAGGACGAGATTTTTATACTTTTTATAAATCTCGTTGTATTCACGATTACCTGTTAACATAATTTCTCCGGTTTACTTCATTTTATCCAAAATTTCTTTTTTATCTTCTTCCGACAACTCTCCCATCTTCCAACCAAGACCGACTTGATCCCCTTTATATCTCGGTATCAGATGCATGTGAAAATGGAATACGCTCTGACCTGCGCACTCTTCATTATTTTGAACAATATTATATCCGTCGCAATCAAGAACTTTTGTTAATTTATTTACCATCTTTTTAGCAAGAATCATCGCTTTTGCAACTACTTCCTCATCAATATCATATAAATTGCGGTAATGTTCTTTCGGAAGAATCAATGCATGACCTTTTGATGCCGGTCCAAGATCCAGTATTACCCGAAAATCATCATCCTCATAAAGCGTTGCAGACGGAATTTCACCTGCCGCAATCTTACAGAAAATACAATCTTTTTCTTTCATAAAATAACGCCTCTTTTCCTTTGTTTATTATGATTACATATACCTCATTTTACCACAAAAGAAAAACTTTATCAAAAATTCCTATTTATTTTGTAGTATACTTTCTGTTGCATTTTTTGTCGAATTTCGTCGTATGAATTATATTGAACAAGAATTTTTCTCATGCTAGACTTAATTTATGCGTACACTGTTTCGCATATTTATTTCAGTATGAAAGCGAGAAAATATTTATGCTTACTAATATCAATATTAACAAAATGAACCAATTAACAAGTGAAAACAAATCGTTTCACAACTCCTTGAAAACCATCAGACGATTGTATCCATGATTTCCCATGAAATCAGAAACCCTCTGACTCTCGTATCCTCTGCTCTGCAGATTATAGAGATACAGCATCCTGAAGTTATTAACTTTCACGGTTGGTCTCAGGCAATCGAAGATATTGAATTTATGTGTAACCTGCTCAATGAACTTTCAGATTTCAACAACGGAAGTACGCTGCACCACTCTGTCTTTTCACTGGAAAAACTTCTCAAAAATATTGCCGTTTCCTTTGCAATGTCACTTGATTCGATAAATTCAAATATTGAGTTCACATCAAAAATATCACTTAATTCCGACAACTATACAGGTGATAAGATAAAATTTGAAGAAGTTATTTTAAATCTTCTGCAAAATGCAAAAGACGCTGTCTCTGAAAAAACTTTTACCGACTCAAAAGGATCTATTTTTCTTTGTGCCGAAAAAATATCTGATTCTATTGTAATTTCTTGTACCGACAACGGATGCGGAATTTCCGATGATATCGTTAATACTATTTTTGATCCGTTCGTCACATATAAAACAAATGGAACCGGACTGGGACTTGCTCTTTCAAAAAAGATTATAGAAGCTCACGGAGGCACTTTAATCGTAACTTCTTCTGATGAAACCGGAACTGTTTTCACTATAACATTGCCGGTCTGATCGAATATCAGTATTCGTTATAATGTATTTTTTTCGGTCTGTATAAAATAACAGCAAAAATGAATCCGCATATGAGCCCCCCTATATGAGCCATATTATCAACTCCGCTGCTCGTCAACCCAAAATAAAGACTCAGAACAACCATAAAAATCATTCCTCTTCCCGAAAGCTGTCCTAATCTTCCTCTGTTCGCAATTACTACATAGAGAAGCGCTCCCATCAGTCCGAAGACCGCTCCCGAAGCTCCTGCAGAAACCGCAGATTCTCCTGCAGAAATTGCTGCAATCAAAGAAAGTATATTTCCTCCGATTCCACTGAGAAAATAAATTATAATAAAACGAAGCTTTCCTATTTCAAGTTCCAGATTCCAACCTAATGCTCCGAGCATTACCATATTATTCATTAAATGTGTAATTCCAAAATGAAGAAACATACACGTAAATATTCTATAATATTCCTGTCCTTCTGTAATAAACGGTTCATACATCGCCCCATGCTGAAGCATAAAGGCTGCATCTTCCGTATCTCCTAACATTGACAAGATTAAAAATACTGCAACATTAATAACTATCAAAACAGTTGTACAAAAAGCTTCGGGTTTTCTTCTCACGTCAAGTCCTCTTTTCTACTACAATATATTTCTTTTTTAATTATAAAATACCCGATGTGCTGTGTCCATCCATTTCCGTAATCAAATCATCCCACTTTCCCCATCTGTCACCTTTTATTCTATTTATTACTTTTTTTACTGTGCTTTCCTTCATGTAGATTTGCTCTTCTTTACATATTTCTGATATTTTATCTGTACTTATCCGCTCTTCCGCAGGGGAAAATATTGCTTTTTCCGAAATGTTTTCCTGTGCTTCGTCTCTTTTCTTCTTTTCTTCTATTTTTCGTATTCTTTTTTGCTTTTCTGCCTGTTTCTGCTTTTTTACGTCTTTTTTACAAGTTTCTATCACCTTTTTAAGGTCATAATTTTCTTTTAATGTTTCCCTGTGTATTTTTGAAACAAGAAAAACACCTTCTGTATCTTTATAATCAAGATGTTTTACAAAGTATTCCGTAAGTTCATGAAACGCTTCACACATTGTCGGTTCATTTTCTTTTTTTATAATCGGCAGATAACAGAAATAGTATTGTTCTGCCTTTTTAAAAATCAATTTCGGATCCAAAATAATATGATTATTATTCAGAAAAAATATTTTTATCTGTTCTGTTATAACAGAAAGTTGTTCCATAAAATCTTCAATTTCTTTTCCGCTTATTTCTGCTTCTTCATAAATTTTATCCATACTCATTCCATTTTCCAGACGAAATGTATATCGGCTTTGCCCGTCGCGTCCGATACCTTGTACCGGCAGCATTCCCTTTATTTTATTATAATGTATCATCTTAATCTGATAATCTTCCTCATACGGAATAGGAAGATCTACATGTATATTGGTATATTCCCATTCATTCTGATATGTAATCTGCATTTTCTTTTCCACTCCGCTTTTTCTTCTCAATTAAAACAACTCCGCTTTTTACTGTCTTATTTTAGCAATCTGATCTTTTTTTCAGGATTTACAATATCAGCCGTACGTTTTACATTTGTTTTCATAAATGATCTTTTCGCCTCTGCAAATACTTGAACTTCCTCTTTATTTACTTCTGCAATAACATTAACATCTGTCATATAAATTAATTTCCCGTGAATTTTCTCTTGAAAAAATGCTTCTATATCATAATTTTTATCATATCTTCTGACATACTGCGCTCCCATAACGGCAGACTCAGCCGCAGCGCCTCCTATAATCGCTTTATCATGATAATAAAACACCGTATGAATGATAATTACAAAAAGACTGAAAAATAGCGGCATTATATATGACATTTCTATTACCGAATTTCCACTCACCCATCTCATCTTTTTAGTATCCATTCAAAATGATCCCTCCTGCATATGCTGCCATTAAAAACGGAATAAACGGAAACTTTGATTTTTTATGAAATTTTGTTTTTAGAAGCATAATAACCGAAAACAATCCTGCCATAAAAAACGCCATAAAAAGTACTGACATAAGACTCCAAAAGCCAAGAAATGCTCCCATAATAACTATTAAAATACTATCTCCGTAACCAAAAGATTCCTTTGTTAATTTACTAATTAAAAGAAAAAATGCTCCTGCGAGTATGCCTGCGATAATCTCTCCTGTTGAAACTGTCCTTTCACATATTACCGATAAAATTACCCATATAATTCCTGATAACAAAAATCCAAGATGCACTTGTCTTCTTTTTATATCCATGACGGCAAGTATTATCATGTAGATCAAAAATGTAATCTGGCAGAACACCCATCCGTTCTTCAACACAAAACCTGCAACATTTATTTCCCTGAACATCTCGAACACCCTCCTATACCTTGTACTTCCGTTTTTTTCACTGCTCTGATCGTTCTTTTTAACCCGCTGCATCCTAATGAATTATGGTATTTACTTCCATTTTCGGTAATATACACCCCGGTCGATGCATCACCGTATACACATTTTTCACAGGCATAATATATTCCGCCGTTTTCATTGCGTATTTCTTCCAACTGTTCATAAGGAACAAATCTAATAGACAACTGCAAATAAGAACAATGATAATCTTCATGATAAACCGATTGTTTTTCTGTTATATAAACAATTTCCGAATCTTCGGTTTTTTTGTCCTTTCCATACCCTGTCCATCCATGGATTCTGAATGTTTCTTCCATCTTTGCCGATGGATTTCCGAATAAAGGAAGCGGAACTCTCACCTCATACTTAACATGAATATTCATTTCTCCTGTTTTCGAGGATAAATATGAATTCCAACAAGAAATTCCTTCACTTCCATCAACAATGATACTTCTTTCAATTCTCTCTTTTCCAAGTAAACGAATAATATCTGATTTTAACTTGATTGTATTTAGAACCGGAATGACTGCTGTATCTTCCGCCGCACTTTTAGCAGCACTATAAGCAGCCTGTTTTACGCCTATTTTAATGCTCTGTATTTCGATCATCCATATAAGACAAAGTGCTGCGAAAAGAAACAACGGAATCGCAAATGCGGCTTCAATCGTAATGCTTCCTTTTTGTTTTTTGGTTATCTTTGGTACAGATGCTCTTTCAGATTTTGCCAAGTATTTATTTTTATTCGTATTGTATTTACTCATCGCAACCGACTTTTCCTTTCATTTTTTTATAAGATGATTTTTCCGCATGAGGGAGTGCGGGAGAGAGAAAGAGCATCTGCACCAAAGATAACCTTATTCGTACCCGTAATATGACGGAAATGTATACGCAAGATCACCGAATATTTCAACCTTATTTCTTATCTCACACTTCGTTACACAGTGATCTGCTCTAAATTTTTCACAGTTTTGTTCTAACCGCATATTTTCTTCTATACGATCGATCGTACGCATTGTTGTCTCCTCTTCCGGTTGTAAAAACAAAAATGCCCTCAAATATTCTTTATATGTAATTCCTTCTTCTGCATCCGCACCTGAAATACCGTCATCTCCTATTCCCAGTGTGAATAATGACGCAAGCGTCAACTGCCAGTTATCCGATGTTTTTACTAGCGGAACTTTATTTCCTGAAAGAAGAGATCTTATATCTATAACACCTTCTCCTGCCGCCCATGCTAACAGGATCAGTTGTTTTACAGCTTCCGCTGCTTCCGGAATTAATAATAAAGTTGAAATTGTCGCTGCCAATGCCATTGCTTCCGACTTTTTCACAGAATCTCCCATAAGATAAACATAATTTAAAGCCATCCTTATGAAAAATATTTTTGTAACGACACTTTCCAGATTTTCTTTATCAGAAGATTTTCCCGAAATAATATATTCAATCTCGTAATCAAGAGATCTGTTCTTTTCGTCTGAGTCTGGATATTCCGAAATATTTTCTTTGGAAGCCTGCGTAAAGTTCTGCATAATATATTCGTTAAACAACAATTTTTCTTTCGCCTTATCTGTATTTTTCCTCATAGGAAACTTGCCTCTTCCTGTCTGCAGACTCCTTTTTGAAGCCTGCAGATCAAGATCGATCTGACGCCCTGAAAGCGGCATATCCTTCGGCATTGCAACAGATAAAATTCCTGTTCTTTCTATCTGCTCCAAACATTGAAAGGGATTTTCTTCTAACTCTGCCAAATCTTCAGATTCTGTTTCTTCTTCATCCGCTCCTTCATTCTCTGATTGTCCAGATGATTTTATTTCTTCAAACTCATCAAGTATCGTTTCTTCCACCTGCCGGATTTCTTCTCCTTGTATGCTTTCTTCTTCCCATACAGATGTCCTGCCTGCCAGATCTTCTATCAGTCCTATTCCATATTTTTGCTCCATATATGTAAGAACCTGTTCCCTAAAAGCCTGTCCCTTGTTGTCAGTAAGATATTGAATCCCGTTTATCTTATAATCTATATTTTTATTACTGTAATAATGCATCCTGCCTATTATCTTATCTTCATTAAACTCTCCTGTTCCATAACTCCCATCGAGTCCGAATATATGGTACGCTTCCATCAGTTGGCTTTCATATTCTCCGAATACGGAAAATATTGCTCCGTCAGCACATATCCTGCTAAGATTCTTTTCTGTCTGTATCACAGTAATTTCTATAATTCCAAATATAAACGAAATAAGAAGAACAACTATAAGACTTAAAAATGCCGTTATTTCTGCTTTCTTTACTTTCATATTTTCTAATTAAATGCCTGAACTTTCAGATGTGATCTTATCGAAAATCGAATTGATCAGATTGATCAGTTCTGTTTTAAAGATCAACAGAAGCGCTATGACAATAACTAATATCAGCACGAGTTCTATCACTGTAATTCCCGATATATATTTTCTTTCCGTGAAAAATCTGCAAATATTTTCTTTTAAGTTTCTTTGACCGGAAATTACACAGCTTTTTATTTTCATAATCTTTTTTTCCATATTTTCTCCTTTCCTACGGCATTTTTTCCCGACTTTTTAAACTTTGCTTTTTCTCTTACTTGCTATCTTTTATTCGGATTTTATATTCTGATTGAGAAAAATGCCGGAACAATTACAATCGCAAAAACAATGATCAACATTAAAAATAACGGAATCATTAATTTTGTTCCTGCTTCTTCTCCTGCTTTTTTCGCCAGATTTTTTCGCTGCTCAAACGCATCCTCCGCTTCTCTTTCAAGTAATTCTGTAAGTCCTCTCGTTCCTTTTCTTAAGTTTTGAGACAACATCATTCCGAATTTTCGATATTCGGACAGATTACATCTTATACCGTATTCCTCATAACATTCTCCCTCAGAAGCTCCTCCGCTGATCTTATACATTACATTAACCATTTCTTCATAAGCTTTTTTCCTGCCGCACGCTTTAGCGGATATCTGTTCTTTCTCTTTTTGATCTTTCTCATATTCTCCGGCAATTTTAAACCATGCTTTTCTGATCGTCATTCCGGATTTGATATAAAGATTAAATTTATTAATAATTTGCGGATAGTCCAGTTTCATTTCTCTGAATTCTTTTTTCTTTTCTTCTTTCTCTTTTTGTGATGATGATATAATCACAAAAACTGCAAATCCGATTCCCATAACAAGAATTCCATATGCTCTCGTCTGAACTCCATATGCCCATATAACTTTTTTTCCGTTTACCTGTTCGGGAAGAACGATATAGTCTTTTGTTTTTGTCTTTTTATCAGCTTCTTCAACCTTTTCTTGAAGCTGCCTCATCTCTTCTTTATCAGCGCTTAATTCCGACGGAAATACTTTTGCATAAAATTCATATCGTTCTTCCTCATCTTCATATGTTAAAATCACTGTAAGTTTTATCAATGTTCCTTCTGTCGATAAATTATCCTGCTGTAAATGTCCCTGTATATCCATAACGTCATAACGATCCAGTTCCCATGAAACTTTCATATTTTTTTCCGGAACAGATGTGATTAGATTCAAGTCCGATCTTACTTCATCCAAACTTTTATTTTTTCCGAGAACAGCTTGTTCAACTTCTTTTTCAGCTTCTGAAAATGCATTTTTCAGCTCTTCTTCATCATATTTTTTCCCTGAAACCGAAATACTGATGTCTTCCTGTTTTTCATCAATCTTTACTTTCATGTTTTTGAGTTCATCTTTTCCGCTCTCATTCCGTCTTAATATTTCCCTTCCTTTCTCATCTTTTTCAAGCTTTTTCCCATTATCTTTACTATATACACATCCGAAAATAATAATCGAAATGACCGCGATCATCCCTGCTTTAACATAAACAGGATGCTTTTGGAATATTTTATTTACTGTTGCTCTGTTCATAGCCTATACCTCAATATGAATGATTTTTCTTCCAAAGCTGTACGCTGCAATATATACGATTAAACAAATTGTCATGAAACACCTCCCCGCTGCATTTTCGTATAAAACACTTAGAAATTCTCCGAATGTCAGCTTCATGTATAAAATAATAAAAAACGGAACTGCACACATAATTTCAAATTCTAATTTTTTTGAAGCGAACATCGTTTGGATTTCCTGTTCCGTATCAATCTTCCCGCTTATAATCTTTACTGCATTTCGTATGATTGAAATACTGTCTCCTCCGCTCATCTTCGCAGATGAAAATACAGTGACAAAATCTTCTGTATCCTCTTGTTTCATTCTTTCGGAAAACTGTTCCATCACGCTGACTGCCGGCATTTTCATATCAAGCTGATGTACCATTTTTCTAAATTCTTTTCTGATCCTTACATTTTCTTCATACATAGGTGCGAGATCTTTTTCTGCTTCTCTTATCGCATTTTCTACAGAGTATCCCGCTTTCAATGCCGCTCCCATTGCCTGTATCGCATTACTGAATTGAACTCTGAATTCCTTTTCTTTTTTACGGCACAAATCACGAAGTCCGTCTCTTGCATATATAACCCATATGGGAATCATAAAAAATATCGGAAGAAAAGATTCGTAAAATACATATGTGATCAAAAGGATGACCGCTATCGACTTTACTGCCAAAAAAATGTATTCTGTTTTTTTAATATCCTGCAGCCACAAGTTTTCCGGTATTTTCAAGTTCAGCAACCTTCATAATGCTTCCTTTAACTTTTTCATTTTCTGTTCCCACCTCCTTAAACTCATATAATGTTTTTGTCTGTATCTTCCCATCCTCATATCCGAGTATCTCTTCAATCATAAGAACTTTTCTCGTTTTATCCCTGATTCTTCCAAGATGAATAATAATGTCCAGAGCCGATGCAACCTGCCTTTGAATCGCCTGCAAAGGCAGGTCTATTCCCATCATCATCATCGTTTCAATTCTGTGAAGCATGTCCTTCGGGTTATTTGCATGACCGGTTGACATTGATCCGCTGTGTCCGTTCAGCATCGCCGATGAAATCATATCTACAGTCTCTTCTCCTCTGACTTCACCTACAATAATGCGATCCGGTCTCATTCTTAAAGCCGATTTGATCAGATCACGAATCGTAACTGCTCCTTCTCCTTCCAAATTTGCTTCACGCGCTTCAAGTCTGACAAGGTTTTCAACTCCCTGAATCTGAAGTTCTGCATTATCTTCTATCGTAATAATCCTTTCTTCTTTTGGGATAAAATCCGACATTGCATTCAAAAAAGTTGTTTTCCCGGCTCCTGTTCCACCGCTCACAAAAATATTATATTTTGAACGGACGATCTTCCTGATAAACTCTGCCGCTTCTTTCGTTAAACTTCCCATTTTGATCAGATCATTCATCTTAATCGCTTTTGACGGAAATTTTCTGATCGTCATGATCGGTCCGTTCACTGCCACTGGCTTTAATACAACATTTACCCTAGATCCATCAGCTAATCTTGCATCGACAATAGGTGAAGTCTCATTGACATACCTGTTTGCCTCTCCTACAATTTGCTGTATCACATCGCACAATCTTGACTCTGAGAAAAAATGTCTGTTTGTCCGATATAACTTTCCCTCTTTCTCATAAAAAATGTTCTCCGTTCCGTTCACCATAATCTCTGTAATACTGTCATCTTCAATCAAATCCTGTAATATATCCAGTCTGCGAAAAGCATTAAACAGTTCCCTGCTCAATCTGATTTTTTCACTTAAGGGGATAAATTCTTTTTTAGACTCATCCTCTAATACAGTCCTTATAATTTCCTGAAGTTCTTCTTCCTTTGTTTCTTTTGTCATATCCATGCGATGCATAACTTTCTCATACATCAATTCTGCAGATATCATACTATGTCACTTCACTCTCATCTGTCGCTTCATGGTTCGTTTTAATATGTCCGAATATCCTGCTGTTTTTAAATTTTCTTCATATTGCCTCATTTTTGCCATAGAAATTTCATCTTGTATATAAGGCGTATATATACGACTACATTTTTTCAATATGTCGTAAAGCCCCGAAACACAATCACCAAGATCAAGGATTACAGCCTTATATATGCATTGGTCCATAATCGTATCCAAAAAATAGATCCATTCTTTCTTCGTCACTTCTCTTAGATCATTCTCATTTGAGATAGGCATGATATAATCCAATTGCTTATATTGCCCTGTCATAAGGCTTGCTTTCAAACCATAATCAATTCTCTCTTGCTTTAAGTAATACAGAAGATCTCCTAAATCTTGATTTTTTTCACCTTTGAAATAAAAATCATTTCCCGAATATCCTTCCATGTTGATATAAAGAGTCGGAACTTTTTCCGATATTTTTTCGCCTAAACAAAGTGCAAACTCTGTTTTTCCGATTCTGTGTATCGGAGAATAGATACCGATCAGACCGCTTTCTTCAGGTTCGTCACGTATTCCTATTTTTCTTTTTGGAGCAGTAAAATCACTTTGAACCGCATCATATTTTTCTTCTGTTTTTTTCTGCGGCTTATGTGCGGCTTTCGCCTCTTCTTCTCCTATCCCCGATTGAATGATCTTAAGAATCTCATCTGCCGACTGATATCGGAATATCGTCGTTTCTCCCTGTTTTTCCTCTTTTTTCATACTTTCTGACAATATAAATTTCTTTTTTGCTTTTACATTCCCCCTTATTTCAGAGACGCAGTCTTCCGCAATCAAAAGAATTTCTATCTCTGCTTTTTCCGCAAACTGCTCTATCTTTTTCACATTACTGAAAAAATGAAATTGAAAACGCATTCCGAAACGTTTTACTAATATGCTTAATAAATGTTCCGCATATTCTTTCTGCACATCACAAATCAAAAAATTACCTGCAATGCCTTTATATTGTTTTTCCGTCATAATTTGAATTTTGCCGTGAACTATACAGCACGAATAAAAATATACGATATCCGGTCTTTTTTACTCCCGGATTTTTGAATATCTGCTTTCCCTCAAAAACAGATGTTCCAACAGTTGATCTCTGTCGGTAAAATGCATTATAAACAGCAGATTCTATTTTGTCTACAACAAATTTTAAATCTGCTGTTTTTTGTAAAAAACTCACAAAATCTGATAACAAACAATCCCATAAAGCAGTCCAACCCCAGGAATTCCAAGCATTCCCGATGTCAAAAAAGAGACTGCATTCAAACCTACATTAATTGAAGATTCAGGTGGAATAACGTATTGATTTATAAAAAAAATAAGCGCCATTCCTATCACCGCACGGATCATAAAATTCACTGCCATGTACAAAACTTTCTTTCCCAGTTGTCCCGCTCCCTTTCTTTTTACGTATTACCTTTTTACTTTAATACTTTTTATAAATTATTTTATTCTATATCATCACCCATTATTACATCGTATTCTTAATAGAACATCATCCGTACTTCTGTTCGCAGCGCCGCAAAAAAAGACCGACAATGAACTTTTTTTCAATCTATTTATCGCAAACTTCTAACGATTGAAAAATCAGTTCATTATCGATCTTTTCACACAGATTAAACTATTTATCAACAATGTTTTCTCTGTTTTTATTTGTTTTCCACATCATCTGATACGTTATCTTCTGAATTATCCACTATAATTTCAGATGTATTTTCCGGCGAGTCGTCCTCTTCTTTGATTTCAACTTCTTCACCGTCAATTTCCGCTGAAGCTGTTCTTACTTTTGCTACACTTGCCACTCTTTCTTTCTCAGGAAGATTAATCAATTTTACTCCTGATGTTATTCTTCCATATTGAGAAATATCAGAACATTTCATTCGGATTACGATTCCTTCTGTATTGATGATCATGATCTCGCTTTCTTCATCTACAGCTTTCATACCGACTACATTTCCGGTCTTTTCCGTAATCTTATAGCATTTCACGCCTTTTCCGCCGCGATTTTGTTTTGTGAATTCTTCCATACTTGTACGTTTTCCCATACCTTTTTCCGAAACAATCAGCATATCTTTGCCCTGACTGCTCATCTGCATACCGATGATTTCATCATTATCGCTCAAATTCATTCCTCTGACACCCATAGAAACACGGCCTGTGGAACGAACGTCTTTTTCGTTGAACCGGATACACTGTCCATATTTTGTAACAAGAAGAATATCCTGTGCATTATCTGTTACTTTTACTTCGATTAAAAGATCGTCTTCCCTTAATGAGATTGCCGCAAGTCCGGTCTTTCTCACGTTCATATAATCTTGGATCGGAGTCTTTTTAACAAGACCTTTCTTTGTTGCCATAAACAGATACTTTCCGTCTTCATATTCTTTGATCGGAATTGTCGCCGTAATTTTTTCATCCGGCATAAGCTGAAGTAAATTAATAACAGCCGTTCCTCTTGCCGTTCTTCCAGCTTCCGGTATCTCATATGCTTTCAGCCTGTACACACGACCTTTATTTGTGAAGAACATAATATAATGATGGCTCGTTGTAACAAATAATTCTCTTATAAAATCTTCTTCAAGCGTCTGCATTCCTTTAATTCCTTTGCCACCTCTGTTCTGGCTCTTGAACGTATCCATGCTCATCCGCTTAATATATCCCATATTTGTCACAGTAATGACAACATTTTCTCTCGGAATCAAATCCTCCATCGAAATGTCAAATTCATCATAGCCGATATGAGTTCTTCTTTCATCTCCGTATTTTTCGGAAATAACAAGAATTTCTTTTCTTATAACTCCGAGAAGAAGTTTTCTGTCCGCAAGAATTGCCCTATATTCTTCGATTTTTTTCATCAATTCAGCATATTCCGCTTCCAGTTTTTCTCTTTCCAAACCTGTAAGAGCACGCAGACGCATATCCACGATTGCCTGTGCCTGCACTTCTGAAAGATCAAATCGAGAGATCAACTCTGCTTTTGCTTCCTGAACATTTTTCGATCCACGAATAATCTTGATTACTTCGTCAATATTATCTAAGGCAATGAGCAATCCCTGCAAAATATGAGCTCTTTCTTCCGCCTTATTCAGATCGTATTTTGTTCTTCTTGTAACAACTTCTTCCTGATGCTTTAGATAATATTTCAGCATATCAAGAATGTTCATGACTTTCGGCTCATTATTTACAAGTGCAAGCATGATCACTCCGAACGTATCCTGAAGCTGTGTATGTTTATAAAGTTGATTTAGAATAACATTTGGATTTACATCACGGCGAAGTTCGATACAGATACGCATTCCTTCCCTGCTTGACTGATCGCTTAAATCCGTAATTCCATCTACTTTTTTGTCTCTTACAAGTTCTGCTATTTTTTCAATAAGACGTGCCTTATTTACCATAAACGGAAGTTCTGTAACGATAATTCTGTTTTTTCCGTTCTGCATCGGCTCGATATTTGTCACAGCTCTTACTCTGATTTTTCCGCGGCCTGTCCTATATGCTTCTTCTATTCCTCTCGTACCGAGTATCTCTGCCCCTGTAGGGAAATCAGGTCCTTTGATAATTTGAAGAATATCTTCAATCGAAGTTTCTCCGTTTTCATCAATCTGATCGTCTATGATCTTTACAACGGCATTGATGACTTCACGCAGATTATGCGGAGGAATATTGGTTGCCATACCAACCGCGATACCTGACGTACCATTTACAAGAAGATTAGGAAATCTTGACGGAAGTACAACAGGTTCTTTCTCTGTCTCGTCAAAGTTCGGGACAAAATCAACCGTATCTTTATTGATGTCCGCCGTCATTTCCATTGAAATTTTACTTAAACGTGCTTCTGTATAACGCATCGCGGCAGCTCCGTCTCCGTCGACAGAACCAAAATTTCCGTGACCGTCAACAAGAGGATATCTTGTTGACCATTCCTGTGCAAGATTTACTAAAGCCCCGTATATAGAACTGTCTCCATGAGGGTGATATTTACCCATTGTATCTCCGACGATACGGGCACATTTACGATGCGGTTTATCCGGACCGTTATTCAACTCGATCATGGAATACAAAATTCTTCTTTGCACCGGCTTCAGTCCGTCTCTTACATCCGGAAGAGCTCTTGCCGCAATAACGCTCATCGCGTAATCAATGTAGGAAGTTTCCATTGTCTTTTTCAAATCGACTTCATGGACTTTGTCAAAAATATTATCTTCCATTCTTTATCTCCTTTTTACTGATTAAATTCATAGAATTACTTTTAGTTTGCTTCCGCTCCTATCCGGTAAGAAAATCTTCGTTCCTTGATTTTCTTACCGGTTTGGCATTTCCAATGCCAAACCATAGAATTGCTTTTCTGTAAAAAATCAAGTAAACCTGATTTTTTACCTCAATCAATTCCATGAATAGTCGCTGTAAAGTGCTATATATCCAAATTTTTAACGTATTTTGCGTTTTCTTCTATGAATTCGCGTCTTGGTTCTACTTTATCTCCCATGAGAGTCGTAAATGTGAGATCGAGTTCAGATGACGTTTCTTCATCCATCGTTACACGCAGCAAAATTCTATGTTCAGGATCCATTGTTGTTTCCCATAACTGGTCTGCATCCATCTCACCCAGACCTTTATATCTCTGAATTTTATTATTACTGTCTCGTCCTACTTCTGTAAGTATCTGATTTAATTCTTCGTCGCTGTATGCATACCATACTTTTTTATTTTTTTCCAGCTTATAAAGAGGTGGCTGTGCAAGATATACATAACCTTCTTTGATAAGATCGGGCATGAAACGATAAAGAAACGTCAACAGCAATGTGCTTATATGTGCTCCGTCTACATCGGCATCGGTCATAATAATGATTTTATGATATCTTAATTTTGAAATATCAAAGTCTTCATGAATTCCGGTTCCGAATGCAGTTATCATAGCTTTAATCTCGGCATTTGCATATATTTTATCGAGACGCGCCTTTTCTACATTCAAAATTTTTCCTCGAAGAGGAAGGATTGCCTGTGTGGCACGATCACGAGCCGTCTTCGCCGAACCTCCGGCGGAATCTCCCTCTACGATGTATATTTCACAATTTACAGGATCTTTGTCGGAACAGTCTGCAAGTTTTCCCGGCAAAGACATTCCTTCCAACGCCGATTTTCTTCTCGTAAGATCTCTTGCTTTTCTTGCAGCTTCTCTTGCCCGCTGAGCCATAACTGATTTTTCAACCGTAATTTTGGCAACGCTTGGATTTTGTTCCAGAAAAATTTCAAGCTGAGTAGACAGAATACTGTTTACCGCACCTCTTGCCTCGCTGTTTCCAAGCTTTTGTTTCGTCTGACCTTCAAATTGAGGATCTTCGATCTTCACGCTTACGATTGCAGTAAGCCCTTCTCTGATATCGTCTCCGGAAAGATTCGGTTCGCTATCTTTAAGCAGTTTATTTTTCCTTGCATAATCATTAAACGTCTTTGTAAGAGCGCCTCTGAATCCCTCGATATGAGTTCCGCCCTCCGGCGTTGTAATATTATTTACAAAACCATAAGTATTTTCACTGTAAGAATCGTTATGCTGCATCGCAATTTCCACTGCAACGCCGTCTTTCATCCCTTCACAGTAAATGATCTGCTCGTAAAGCGGAGTTTTACTTTTATTCAAATATGTGACAAACTCTTTGATTCCGCCTTCATAGTGGAACGTATGCTCTCGTAATTCTTCGCCTCTCCAGTCTCTTAATACAATCTTCAGACCTTTTGTTAAAAACGCCATTTCCCTGAAACGCTGTTTCAACGTATCATAATCAAACACCGTATCGTCAAATATTTCTGCATCCGGGAAAAACGTAACCGTCGTTCCTGTGCGATCAGGTTCACATTCGCCGACCACTTTTAATTTATATACAACTTTTCCTCTTTCATAACGTTGCTTGTATATCTGACCGTCATGATATATTTCTACTTCAAGCCATTCCGAAAGTGCGTTTACTACAGATGCACCTACTCCGTGAAGTCCTCCGGATACTTTGTATCCTCCTCCGCCGAATTTTCCTCCTGCATGAAGTACAGTAAATACAACTTCAACTGCCGGAAGTCCCGCTTTGTGATTAATACCGACCGGAATACCTCTTCCGTTATCACACACTGTAACAGAATTATCTTTGTTAATATTTACTTGTATTTCATCGCAATATCCCGCCAGAGCTTCGTCTACGGAATTATCCACGATCTCATATACAAGATGGTGAAGTCCTCTCGTAGAAGTGCTGCCGATATACATACCGGGCCTTTTCCTTACGGCTTCCAGACCTTCCAGTATCTGGATCTGATCCGCTCCATATTCCGCGTCAAATTCTGTACTTGATGCACCCATGTAATACCCTCCTAATTTGCATTTACTGCATGTCCGTTCTTTATGTGAAATATCTTGTTAATAGAAAATCTGTGATTGACAAACTCATCCAGCCCTGTGCATGTTATGATCGTCTGTATATTATCGATACTATCCAATAAATAGTTTTGCCGATGTTTGTCCAGTTCAGACAATACATCGTCAAGAAGCAGGATAGGCGTATCATTTAATTCTTCTTTTACAAGTTCAATTTCAGATAATTTCAGCGATAAAGCCGCTGTTCTTTGCTGTCCCTGCGAACCGAATTTCCGAATATCCAGTCCCGCATCTGTCGTAAAACAGATATCGTCTCTGTGCGGACCGACTGTCGTACTCTTCATTCGCAGATCACGTTCCCTATATTTGCTCAAAGCAGTTTCAAACGTTATATTTCCGAGACTGCTCTCATATGTCAATGTGATCCGCTCTTTTCCTCCCGTCAGCTTGTAATGAATATCGGCAATAATATCATTGACCTGTTTTATAAACTGTTTACGCCGCTCTAATATTTTTTTTCCATATTCCGCAAGCTGCATGTCCCATATATCTAATGTCTCTATCAGATTTCTCTGTCCGTATATATCTTTTAACAAGGAATTTCTCTGATTAATGATTCGATTATAGTTAGAAAGATTATTGAGATAAATTTTATCGAGCTGTGAAAGTTCCAGATCAATAAATCTTCTTCTCCCTGCCGGTCCTTCTTTTATGATGTTCAGGTCTTCCGGTGAAAAGAACACAAAATGAACAATCCCGAAAAGTTCACCTGCTCTTCTGATCGGAACTTTATCGATGGCAATCCCTTTTGGACTGTTTTTCTTAAGATGCATGTCTATCTGAAAATCTATGTTCCTTTTCTCAATGATCGTCTCTATATGTGACTCATCATACCCGAATTGAATGACATCTCTGTCTTTCGTTCCCCTGTGAGACTTTGTTGTGCCCGATAAATATAAAGCTTCCAGTATATTCGTTTTTCCCTGAGCATTATCACCATACAGAATATTTGTCTTCGGATCAAATTTCAGATCAAGAAGATCATAATTTCTGTAATTTTTAAGCTTCAAAGATTTGATAACCATAACTTTCCCATCTAATTTATTTTACACGCTTTTTACATTTTTTTCAATGTTCGGATTCACCCTTTATTGTTTGACCGTCAACTCATTTTCTTCGTAAGATACAACGTCGTTCGGATACAGTTTACGACCTCTTCTCGTCTCAACTTCTCCGTTTACACTGACAAATCCGTCTTGTATTACTTCTTTTGCCTGCCCGCCGTTCTCAACAAATCCGGCTGCTTTTAAAACCTGTCCGAGCCGGATAAATTCTTCTCCGGCTCTCAAATGAAAAAATTCCATATTTTACTCCTTTTATACTGCTGCGTTAAAATTTACAGGAAGAATAAGATAAATATAACTTTGTGCCTCGTCTTTTATGAAACACGGCGCCTTTGCATTCATGAAATAAAGATCTACTTCTTCATCTTCGATCACTCGGAGCGCCTCGATCAAAAACTTCGGATTAAATCCGATAAGAAGGTCTTTGCCTTCTTTGATACACATAATATCTTCATCCATTGAACCGACCTGTGATTTTATTTTAAATTCCATTGATTCGTCTCTGATATCGATAATAAGCGGTTTTTTGTCTCCTTCTTTGATAAGCAAGGTAGCGCGGTCGATACATTCAAGAAGCTCTCTTTTATTTATTTTTACTTTCGTTTCATAATCGCTTGAGAGCATCTGATCTATACGGAAATATTCTCCTTCTATCAGTCTTGATACTACGATCGTCCTGTCGAATTCAAATACGATATGATTTTTCGTAAATGAAATATCTACATCGGCTTCTGCTTCCCCGCCTATGATCTTACTGATTTCCTGAAGTGTTTTTCCGGGAACGATTACCTTTTTAGGCGCATAAGAATCTTTCAGTTCTATTTTTCTGATTGAAATTCTATGACCGTCAAGTGATACGACTTTCAAAATATTATCTTCGATTTCAAAAAGTTCTCCTGTCATCATTTTATTCGTATCGCTGTCGGCGATCGAAAAGATCGTCTGACGGATTACTTCTTTTAGTGTAAACTCCGACACTGTTATAAAATCATCTTTCTCAATGTTCGGAAGATAAGAAAATTCATCTCCCGGAAGTGATGCGATTTTAAATTTTGCTTTTCCACCTGTGATAAGCGCCTGATTATCGCCTTGTGTATCTATGATAATTTCGTTGTCGGGAAGTTTCCTGACGATCTCTGCAAATATTTTTGCGTTAAGAGCCAAAATACCTCTTTCAATGATCTCTCCATCTATAGACGTTTCGATTCCAAGTTCCATATCGTTAGCTGTAAGTTTAATGACGTCTGTAGATGCGTCTATTAAAATACATTCGAGAATTGGCATCGTTGTTTTTGACGGAACAGCTTTGGAAACGATACTCACTCCTTTTGCCAGATTCTGTTTTGTGCATATGATTTTCATAAAAAAGTAACTCCTTTCGATCTGTGTGGAAAAGTCAGACGCGCACGAAATAATATAGATTTATATAAAATCAATTCCGCATTCGTCGTATTAGAGGCTGTGAATAAGTTGAAAACCATCTCAACCCCTTGAAAAATCAAGGTTTTCTGCTTGTGATAACTGTGTGGGATTCGAGTTGAAACGATGAGGAAAGTGTGGGTATAAATCTGAACCTCTTCAGGTCGATATTATGTTATTCACATCTTTTCCCATAGTTTTTAAGAAGTAATCTACATAGTTATCCACAATTATATCGGATTTATCTTCTTTTTTATAATGTTGACGGTATTATTAAGAGCTTCATCGGTTTTTAATTCGTTTTCGATCTTCTTAACGCCGTGATTGACAGAAGCATGGTCTTTTCCGCCTAAGATAGCGCCAATCGCCTTAAGAGGCGTATCCGTCAGAGTACGGCAAAGATACATGATGATCTGTCTTGGAAGGACGATTTCTGCATTTCGCTTCTTTCCTTTTAACTCTGAAATCGGAATATTAAAGTGTTCAGATACAATATCAATGATAAGTTCAGGCGTCACCTCTCGGTTATTATCCGGAGAGATCATATCCTTTAACGCCTCCGCCGCAAGCGGGATATCGATCTTTTTATTTTCAAGGTTAGAAAGAGCGATCAGCTTATTAAGAGAGCCTTCCAATTCACGAATATTCGATTTGATATTATTGGCAATATATTGCATAACATCGTCCGGAATATGGTATTTTTCAAGTCCGTCAAGTTCTTCTTTTTTTCTTAGAATTGCCATTCTTGTCTCATAATCAGGCGACGAGATATCGGCAATAAGTCCCCACTCAAATCTTGTCCTAAGACGGGCTTCAAGTGTCTCGATATCTTTCGGGGGTTTATCACTTGATATGATAATCTGTTTTCCCGATACATGAAGATGATTAAAAGTATGGAAGAATTCTTCCTGTGTACTTTCTTTTCCTATTATAAACTGAATATCGTCGATTAAAAGAACGTCGTTATTTCTGTACTTTTCACGGAATTTTGTCATGGCAAGTTCACTTCCCGTTTTACCGGCTTTCAAAGCGTCGATCAATTCATTCGTGAAAGTTTCACTTGTAACGTACAATACTTTTTTAGACGGATCGTTTGCAAGTATAAAATGAGCGACGGAATGCATAAGATGAGTTTTACCTAATCCGACGCCTCCGTATATAAAGAGAGGATTGTAAATCTCTCCGGGTGATTCCGCAACTGCAAGTGAAGCGGCATGCGCGAAATTGTTGTTACTTCCGACTACGAAAGTATCAAATGTATATTTTGGATTCAGGTTCGCTTTTTCATAAATCGCGTTAACACGGTTTTTCTTAATAATATTTTCCTTTTTTTCCTGAATAACCGCTTCATTGTCTGTAACAAAAGCAACTTCAAATTCAATTCCGGTTACTTCCGCAATGCAGACTTTAAAAGGAAGAAGATATTTTTCTTCGATATGTTCAAGGCTTGCCCTTAGTTGGACGAGAATATAAACGGTATTGTCCTTTACTTCATAAACTGTCAAAGGCGCAATCCAAGTAGTATAAGAAATATTAGATGAGCAGTATTCAAGTTTCATCTTATTTAATATCAAATCCCAGTTTTGTTCTACAATATTCATCAAAAGTAACTCCTAATCAATAGAATAGAGAGATATAAAGGCAGAATCTCTCTATTACATTTTACATCAAAAGCGGTTCTTAGGCAATGAGAAATAATGTGTATAACTTTATTCACAACAATAATCTGCGTAATATAGACGTTTTTTTGAAAAAAATTGTTTTATTCACAGCTTATCCCAAAGTTTTTAACAAGTTATCCACATAAAAAACGAAAATTTTCCCCATTCTGTGAATAACTTTTGGAAAAGTCAAAATAACTTGCATTATTTTAACAATTCAGCTTTTGTTATTTGTAAAACTGTGATGTATGCTTATTATAGTAGCGTTATTGCAAAATATTTCTATGAAACCCTTGATTTTGCTTGACTTATAGCAGGTTTCTTACTATAATTAAGAGCAGTGTTTTTTCAAATTATAATAAGAAAAGGTTAAATTTGATAAAAGCGCGGAAAAAAAACGTTAATTATTGTGAATACTTTATTATAAGGTATATCAGAAAAGAGGAGGTGTATTTGATATGAAAATGACATTTCAGCCGAAAAAAAGATCCAGATCTAAAGTTCACGGATTCAGAGCAAGAATGAGCACACCGGGCGGAAGAAAAGTATTAGCTGCCAGAAGAGCAAAAGGAAGAAAACAGTTATCAGCTTAGGCCGCATATATGTGGCCTTTTCTTCTATTTATTTTTATTAAGCAGTCAGGACAGACTGAAGAAGAGGTTTTGAATGAAATTTTCCCAGTCTTTAAAGAAAAACAGAGATTTTCAGAATGTTTATAAAAAGGGAACGTCTTTTGCAAACAGTTATCTTGTTATGTACATTTTAGAAAATGGACTTCAGGAAAACCGAATAGGGATATCGGTAAGTAAAAAAGTCGGAAACAGTGTTGTCAGACATCATCTGACCAGACTGATAAGAGAGAGTTACAGACTGTCGGAAGAACATTTCCGTTGTGGAATAGATATAGTTGTAATTGCAAGAACAAGTGCCAAAGGAAGAAATTATCATGAGATTGAGAGCGCACTGATCCACCTCGGAAAGCTTCATAAAATATATAAATAATTAAAAGGAAGTGGCGCGGATGAAGCAGGTGATGTTATGGCTGATCCGGTTTTACAGAAAGTATTTATCCGGTATGAAAGGATACAGCACATGTAAGTATTATCCCACATGTTCCCAGTATGGGATCGAGGCGATAGAAAAATACGGTGCGGTTAAAGGCGGTGCACTGACCGTCTGGAGAATCCTGCGCTGCAATCCGTTTTCAAAAGGCGGGTATGATCCGGTACCTTAAGGAGGACAAGTAATGGAAATTTTTGTAATGTCGGCTGCAGGAATTTATGACTGGCCGATCATTAAGCAAGTATCATGGCTGTTAGGTCAGGTCATGAACGGAATCTACAACGCGTTGAGCGCAATCGGAATTGAAAATATCGGTGTGGCGATTATCGTATTTACGATTATCGTATATACGCTTCTTCTTCCGCTTACGATCAAACAGCAGAAGTTTACAAAGATGTCGGCAGTAATGCAGCCGGAGATTCAGAAGATCCAGAAAAGATATGCAAATAAAAAGGATCAGGCTTCCATGCTGAAACAGCAGGAAGAGATGAATATGGTTTACGATAAATATGGTCTGAAGATGTCAAGCGGATGTCTTCCTTCATTATTGCAGCTCGTATTCCTGTTCGGACTTTATCCGGTAGTACAAAATATTCCGGAATATGTTACAAAAGTAAGAAACGTATATATACCTCTTGTTGAGAAAATCCAGGCAACAACAGGGTATGAGAAGATTATGTCATCTCTTGCGACAGGTCTTGTTCCGGGAGCTGAATCATTAGATTATACTAAAGCGGGCAATATGATCGAAGTGATGTATAAATTCCAAAGTTCCACATGGAATGAGCTGGTCGATAAGATGCCGAAATTTGAAAGCGTTGTAAATAATACTATGTCAGAAGTTTCTCATCTGAATAACTTTTTGGGAGTCGATATAGGAGCACATCCGTGGAATCTTCTTACAGATGCTTTGGCGGCGGCTTCGATCGCAGGAGTTATTATCGCAGTACTGATTCCGGTACTTGCAGGTTTGACACAGTTTATCAGCGTGAAACTTTCACAGGCAGGCGCAGGTGGAGCGGCAATGAGTGATGATAATCCGATGGCAGCTTCCATGAAGACAATGACTTATACAATGCCGTTGATCTCTGTTGTATTCGGTTTTACACTCCCGGCAGGACTTGGTTTATACTGGGTAGCCAGCGCGGCTGTACGAAGCGTTCAGCAGCTTGCGGTAAATAAATATTTGTCGAAAAAGAGTATTGATGATATTATAAAAGAAAATCAGGAAAAAGCGAAAAAGAAACGCGAGAAAAAAGGTACTTCGGCAGAAGAAATCAATAAGATGGCAACAACAAGTACCCGGAACGTAGGAACATCTTCTTCTAAGGCAAAGGGAAGAGCAATCGATGCCGAAAAAGAAGAAAAGATCAGAAAAGCACAGGAACTTGCGAAAAATGCAAAACCCGGAAGTCTTACATCAAAGGCAAATCTTGTAAATAAATATAACAGCGGTGTAAAAACAGAAGAAGTGATTCCGGAGAAGCAGGATAATAAAAAGAAGAAGTAAACTGTTTGCGGGAAAGGAATGAATGGTATGAAAGGTAGTATCAGAGTATCTGCGAAAACTTTGGACGATGCGATTACAGAAGCGTTGATTCAATTAGGTGTTACAAGCGACAGACTTGAATATAATGTCATTGAAAAAGGAAGCGCAGGTTTTCTTGGAATCGGTATGAAACAGGCTGTGATCGAAGCGTGGAAAAAAGAAGATAAAGAAGAAGAAGAGTTTCTGAAAGCTGTCGAAGAAACAATAAGAGAGAATCCCGTAAAAGAGTATTTTGCAAAAGAAGACAATGTAAAAGAAGATGATGTAAAAGAACATCAGGCAGAAGAAGCAGCGAAAAAGGAAGAAGCTGTGCGGGAAGAAAAGACAGAAAAAGAAGAAGCTTCAGTAAATGCAAAAGAAGAAAAGTCAGAGCCGGTATCTGTAAAAGAAAAAGAGCTTCTTGCAAAAGTAGAAGATGAGACGATCAGATATGTAGAGCAGTTTGTAAAAGACACATTAAAAGCGATGGATATGGATGTTGAGATCACATCGTCAATCGACAAAGACGGAGCTCTTTATGTTGATATGAAAGGTGAGAATATGGGAATTCTTATCGGTAAGAGAGGACAAACTCTTGATTCCCTTCAATATCTTGCAAACCGCGTTGCAAACAAACATCAGTCAGGTTATGTAAGAGTGAAACTCGATACAGAAAATTATCGTGCAAGAAGAGAAGAGACATTAAAACATCTTGCGAAAAATATTGCACATAAGGTAAAAAGGAACAGAAGACCTGTTATACTTGAGCCGATGAACCCGTATGAAAGAAGGATTATTCATTCCACACTGCAGTCAGATCCATATGTAACGACACACAGTGAAGGTGAAGAGCCGTACAGAAAAGTTGTAGTTACATTAAAAAGATAATTAAATAAAATAAAAGACGTCTGATAGTTTGCGGATATCGTGAAACGTCAGGCGTTTTTTTGTGAATAAATAAGTGGATAAATAAGCTGACGTTTACGGAAATGTTTTAAGTTGACGAATGGGAACTTTCAATCTAAAATAAAATGTAATGCTTTATTTTTAGTTTGCGGGAAGTTAAGTATTAAATTAAGAAATCGGGAGAACGGGATAAAATGAGAAAAGAAACGATCGCAGCCATATCGACCGGAATGACAAACTCGGGAATAGGAATTGTGAGAATCAGCGGAGAGGAAGCTGTTTTAGTTGCAGACCGTATTTACAGAGGTAAGAAAAAGCTTTGTGAAGTAAAAAGCCATACGATAAATTATGGATATATTGTAGACAGAGAAATATCTTCGGCAGAAAAGAAATCGGAAGAAGTAATAGACGAGGTTCTTGTAACTGTGATGAAAGCTCCCGGAACATTTACAGGAGAAGATACCGTGGAGATAAATTGTCACGGCGGAACATTTGTTGTAAAAAAAGTGTTGGAACTCGTGTTAAAAAACGGGGCAAGTCCCGCCGAACCGGGAGAATTTACAAAGAGGGCATTTTTAAACGGAAAGATGGATCTTTCACAGGCTGAAGCGGTTATAGATGTAATCAATTCCGAAAACGAATATGCACTTCAAAGTTCTGTCAGCCAGCTAAAAGGAAGCGTAAAAAAGAAGATTAATGATATAAGAAAAAAAATTATTTATCATACGGCATTTATAGAGACAGCGCTTGATGATCCGGAGCATATCAGCGTAGATGGATATTCCGATACTTTGCGCAGTTCGGCGGAAGAGATTATTCAGGAATTGGAACGACTGATTCATTCGGCAGATGACGGTCGCGTGATAAAAGAAGGAATCAAAACGGTGATTGTCGGAAAACCGAACGCAGGAAAATCGTCACTTTTGAATGTTCTTGCAGGACATGAGAGAGCAATCGTAACAGATATAGAAGGAACAACGAGAGATGTATTAGAAGAGACGATCAAATTAGGCGGACTCAACTTAAATGTTGTCGATACGGCAGGAATCCGCCAGACAGAAGATCTGATTGAAAAAATCGGCGTAGATAAAGCGTTAGAATATGCAGAGACAGCAGATCTGATCATTTATGTAGTCGATGCATCGAGAAGTCTGGATGAAAATGATGAGAAGATCATTAATATGATCAGTGACAAAAAGTCGATTGTTTTATTAAATAAATCAGATATCGACACTGTGATTTCGGCAGAACATATAAAAGAAAAAGTTTCAAATATTCCGATCATCTCAATATCTGCAAAAGAAGAAAGAGGAATCAAAGACCTGGAAGATAAAGTGAAAGAGATGTTTTTAAAAGGCGACATTTCATTTAATGATCAAGTGTATATATCAAATGTTCGTCAGAAAAACGCTCTGTTGGAAGCTCTCGAAAGTATGAAAAAGGTAATAAGAAGTATCGATGATAATATGCCGGAAGATTTTTATTCGATCGATTTGATGGATGCGTATGAAAGTCTCGGGTATATTACGGGAAATTCAGTAGGAGAAGACTTGATAAATGAAATATTCAGCAAATTCTGTATGGGAAAATAAAGATCAATATGATATTGCGGTTGTAGGAGCGGGACACGCAGGATGTGAAGCAGCGCTGGCGTGCGCCCGGTTAGGATTTAAAACGGTAATGTTTACGGTAAGTGTAGACAGTATTGCATTGATGCCGTGTAATCCGAATATAGGGGGAAGTTCAAAAGGACATCTTGTAAAAGAAATCGATGCCCTCGGCGGAGAAATGGGAAAGGTGATCGACAAGACATTTATACAGTCGAAAATGTTAAATCAGTCAAAAGGTCCGGCAGTTCACTCTCTTCGTGCACAGGCAGATAAATCCGACTATAGCAAAGAGATGCGGAGGGTTTTGGAAGAACAGGACAATCTTGATATCCGTCAGATGGAAGTGACGGATATTATAGCAGACGATCCGAATGAATCTGGAATTCGGAAAATAAAAGGGGTTCAGACATATTCGGGGGCTATATATCCGTGTAAAGCCGTTATTTTGTGTACAGGCACATATTTAAAAGCCCGCTGCATTTACGGAGAAATAAGTACGCAGACAGGTCCTAACGGGCTGCAGAGCGCAAATTATCTTACCGACAGTTTGAAATCACTTGGAATTAAGATGTATAGATTTAAAACGGGAACTCCTGCAAGAATTGATAAAAACTCAATCGATTTTACAAAGATGGAAGAACAAAAAGGTGATGAAAGAGTCGTGCCTTTTTCTTTTACGACAGATCCGGAAGACGTTCAGATCGATCAAGTGTCATGCTGGCTTACATATACAAACGAAACGACGCACGAAATCATTCGGGAAAATCTGGACAGATCGCCGCTGTTTTCCGGTGCGATTGAAGGAACAGGACCGAGATATTGTCCGTCGATAGAAGATAAAGTAGTAAAATTCCCAGATAAAAACAGACATCAGGTCTTTATTGAGCCGGAAGGAATCCATACAAATGAAATGTATGTCGGCGGAATGTCGAGTTCATTACCGGAAGACGTTCAGTATGCAATGTATAGAAGTGTTCCGGGTTTGGAACATGCAAAGATCGTAAGAAATGCATATGCGATCGAGTATGATTGTATAGATGCAAGGCAGTTAAAAAGTACGTTGGAATTTAAAAATATAGAAGGATTATTCAGCGGCGGGCAGTTTAACGGAAGTTCGGGATATGAAGAAGCTGCGGCACAGGGAATCGTAGCCGGAATTAATGCGGCAAGAAAATTGCAGGGAAAAGAAGGGATTGTCATTGACAGATCACAGGGGTATATAGGTGTTTTAATCGATGATCTCGTTACAAAAGAGAGTCGCGAGCCATATCGGATGATGACGTCAAGAGCAGAGTACAGACTTTTGCTCAGACAGGATAATGCAGACCAAAGATTAACAAAAATAGGATATAAGATAGGTCTTATCAGCGAAGAAAGATACGAGAAACTGCTTGAAAAAGAACGGTTGATCGAAGAAGAAATACATCGGGTGGAACGGGTAAATATCGGAACGTCGGAAGAAGTTCAGAATCTGTTAAAAACATATGAAAGCACCCCGTTAACATCAGGAACAACTCTTGCGGAACTGATCAGAAGACCTGAATTATCGTATGAAAAACTTGCTCCGATAGACAAAAACAGAAAAAATCTTCCCGAAGACGTGGCACAGCAGGTTGATATTAATATTAAATACGACGGGTATATAAAACGTCAGATGCGTCAAGTGGAACAATTTAAAAAATTGGAAAATAAAAAGATACCGGAAGATATAAATTATGATGAAATAAAAAGTCTCCGTATAGAAGCAAAACAGAAATTAAATCAGATCCGTCCTGCATCGATAGGACAGGCATCCAGAATATCAGGAGTATCTCCGGCAGATGTATCGGTTCTTCTTGTTTATTTAGGAAGCAGATGAGAAGTATTTAGAATGTAGATAGAGAATAAAATATAAAATAGATTTTATATTTGTATGAAGTATTATTAAAAACTCTGTTCTATTACAAATAGAACAGAGTTGAAAAGTGGAACAGTTAAAAGAGGAAAAGATGATGGCAGAAAAAAGTAAGTTTGAAGAAGAACTTGAAAAATTGAATATTAATCTTACAGAACATCAGAAAGAGCAGTTTGATCGCTATTATGAAATGCTCGTAGAATGGAATAATGTAATGAATCTGACAGGAATTACCGATTATGACGAGGTAAATCTGAAACATTTTACAGATAGTCTGACGCTTGTAAGAAATATAGATATGAATAAGATAGATGCGGTAATAGATATAGGAACAGGAGCAGGTTTTCCCGGACTTCCGATAAAGATAGCGTTTCCGCATATTCACGTTGTTTTGCTTGATTCATTAAATAAAAGAATAAAATTCTTAAATGCAGTTATAGAAGAATTAGATCTTGCAGACGTCGAAACACTTCACGGAAGAGCGGAAGATTATGCGAAAAGAAAGGAATACAGAGAACAGTTTGATCTTTGCGTATCGAGAGCTGTTGCAAATTTATCAACTTTGAGTGAGTATTGTATTCCTTTTGTAAAAAGAAACGGATATTTTGTTTCATATAAAAGCGGCTCATCTGATGAAGAAATTCAACAGGCAGAAAAGGCAGTGAATATACTTGGCGGAAAAATCGAAAAAACAGACAAATTTTTATTACCGGAAACAGATATGGGAAGGGCGCTTGTAAATATTAAAAAGATTAAAATTACACCGGCAAAATATCCGAGGAAGGCCGGAATGCCTTCAAGAGAGCCGTTATAACATGTCGGCATATAAAGGTTGCGCATAAAAATATTATAAAAACGGAAATACAAGAAAAAGAGAGAATATATAACTAAAAGTGAGCATATATAACTAAAAAATGTGAATAAGTATAATTGAGGAATAAATAAAAACGCCGGAATACGGCGTTTTTATTTATTAAAATTTAAATTTTAAAAAGTATTCTATAAAATGAATTTAAAAAGATAAATTTATGAATGTCATATATTGATAAGCTATTTCTCTAAGAGCGGTTTTACTATTTCAATAAATTCATCCGATTTTTCCACATGAGGAAGCATTTTAGCATGATCTATTCCGATGATTTCTATCTCCGGAATTTGATTTTGATATTGGTTTGCGGAAAGAATATTTTCAGGATTATCATTTCCTATAATAATTGTAATTTTATTTTTTAATTTGCCCAGACAAAAAGAAATATTTGCATTTGTATAACCCAATTTCTGACAAGCGTATACATATTTTGAATGAGATTTATTTCTGTGCGATGATTCAAAACATCCTAATATATCTTTTTCATTTACTTTGTTTTGATTGTAGAAATATGCGGAAGTAAATCTCTCGTATATAATGGATTTTCTTGTTTTTATGTTATATATAAAAGTACCTATAACAGGCATATATAGTATGTTTTTTAATAATTTGCTCTGTTTAGAAGGAACTTTTGCAAGTGAAACTAAGCTTTGAGGATTTATCATTATAATACGATCGATTAAGGTGTCGTCATTTGCACATGTCATTAAAACAAAAGGAGAGGAGTCCCGCGAAACAATGACGTCTGTTTTTTCACCTATTACATTTTTGATAAAATCGGTAAGCAGCTGCACATATAAAAAGTTAGTATATGTTAAGATCGGACGTTCAGAACAACCACATCCAAGCAAATCAATAGAATATACAGTGTTTGTTGCTGAAAAGTGATCTATGATCTTATTCCATTCATGAGAAGATGAGAAAACATTAAAATTGTGTATAAGAAGAAGAGGCGTTCCTGCCCCTTTCTTTTTATAAGAAATTTTTCCGTATTTCCAATCATAGACGTTATAATCATCTGCACCAAGAAGATTATCAGCAGTAGCAATATATGTAGAGATTCTGTTAAAAACATGCATTGCCGTTAAAGAAACACCTGTAAAAACAGCAATTCTCTTTAATAACTTATTCTTATCCATAGGATTTCACCATCTTTCAATACTTTATTTAATTATTATACTACACTGAATTTATCAATTCAAGAATGAAAGAAATAATAAGAATATTTTAAGAGATAATAGAAATGATTTATAAAATGTTTCACGTGAAACATTTTATTGTAATAAAAAGCAGAAGCAGAAATAAAAAAGTCAAAAATAGAAAATGATTTTTTGTTAGTAATGGTAGATATAAAAGGTTATTTTAAAAGATAAAAACGTGAAAAGTTAATAAAATGTTTCACGTGAAACATTCAAAAGTTATAGATTAATAATTTGAAAAGTGGTATAATATAAAATACGCGAACATAAGGAATTTAGATTGTGAAAACATCAGTGTTCTTATTGCGAGCGTCTTGGAATATGAAGCAATATTATATAAAATATGTTAAAAGAACGCATATGAGGAGGCAAAAATGGGGAGAATAATAGCTATTGCCAACCAAAAAGGCGGGGTAGGTAAGACAACAACTTCTATAAATCTATCGGCTGCTCTTGCAAGTAAAGGGAAAAAAGTTCTTGCTCTTGATATGGATCCACAAGGAAATATGACAAGTGGTTTAGGTGTTGATAAAGACGAAGCTGAAAAAACAGTTTATGATCTGATAATAGGAAATGCGGGAATTGAAGAGTGTATATGTAAAGATGCACTTGAAAATCTTGACGTTCTTCCTTCTAATATAAACCTTTCGGCGGCAGAGATTGAATTGATCGGTGTTGAAAATAAGGAATATATATTAAAAACTGAAGTGGAAAAAGTAAAAGATGAATATGATTTTGTTGTAATTGATTGTCCGCCTGCATTGAGCATGCTTACAATAAATGCAATGACAACGGCTGATTCTATAATAGTGCCTATACAATGCGAATATTATGCATTGGAAGGACTGAGTCAGTTGATACATACGATTGAACTTGTACAGGAGAGATTGAATCCGAATCTTGAGATAGAAGGCGTCGTATTTACAATGTATGATGCAAGAACGAATCTTTCCCTACAAGTTGTGGAAAACGTTAAGGATAATTTGAATCAGAATATTTATAAGACAATTATTCCGAGAAATATTAGATTAGCGGAAGCTCCTAGTTATGGAATGCCGATCAATCTTTATGATCCGAAGTCAACAGGAGCTACGAGTTATATGCTGTTGGCAGAAGAAGTTATTCATAAAGGAGAAGAGTGATTATGGCAGGGAAAAGAAATGGTCTTGGAAAAGGATTGGATAGTCTTATCCCGAATAAGACTGTGAAGGAAGAATCAGCATCTCAGCAGAAAGTAAGTAAAGAAAAACAAGAAAAAAATGTTGGATCCGGGGAAATATTAGTAAAAATAAATGAAGTTGAACCGAACAGAGAACAGCCAAGAAAAGAATTTGATGAAGATTCGCTTATGGAATTGGCAGATTCTATCAGGCAATTTGGAATATTACAGCCGCTTCTTGTTCAAAAAAAGAAAGATTATTATGAAATCATAGCGGGTGAGAGAAGATGGAGAGCTGCAAAGCTTGCGGGAATTAAAGATGTTCCGATTATTGTGAAAAACTATACGGATCAGGAGATTGTTGAAATTTCTCTTATTGAAAATATTCAGAGGGAAAATTTGAATCCGATCGAGGAAGCAATGGCATATAAACGTCTGCTAGAGGAATTTGATTTAAAACAAGATGAAGTTGCAGAGCGGGTTTCAAAAAGTCGGACAGCGGTAACGAATTCCATGCGGCTGCTTAAACTAAGTGAGCGTGTACAGCAGATGATAGTTGATGATATGATCAGTACCGGACATGCAAGAGCTTTGTTGGCGCTTGACGATGAAGAACAGCAGTATATATTGGCAAACAAGATATTTGATGAAAAATTAAGCGTTCGGGAAACTGAAAAACTTGTAAAAGCTTTAAAAAATCCCAAAAAAGAAGTAAAAGTACAAAAACGAGAACACATGTTTGTGTACAATAATCTCGAAGAACACTTGAAAAATATAATAGGAACAAAAGTGAGTGTTAACCCAAAAGCGAATGGAAAGGGAAAGATTGAGATAGAATATTATTCAGAGGAAGAACTTGAAAGAATCTATGATTTGATCATGTCTATTCAATCAAAATAGAAGAAATAGAAATGTGAAAAGGAAGAACGTATAGAAAAAAGATGAAGCAAAAGTCATAAAATATGGGGAGATGAAAAGAAATGAAAGGTATATTGGATAGTTGGGGAGTAGATCCGTTTTATCTGTTTGTCGTTATGTTTATCATACAAATTGTAATGATCGTATTGTATGTGATGCTGAATACAAAATATAGACGTTTACAGAAAAGTTATGTAACATTTATGCGTGGAAAAAACGGAAAAAATCTTGAAAAAAGTATTTTCGGCAAATTTGATGAACTGGATGAAATCGCAGAACTTGTGAGAGCAAATGAAAAAGAAGTAAAAGAAATTTCGGAAAAAATGAAAACACATTATCAGAAGGTCGGAATTGTCAAATACGATGCTTTTCACGAAATGGGCGGAGAATTGAGTTTTGCACTTACAATGCTGGATGAAAACAATAACGGATGGATCTTCAATGCAATGCACAGCAGAGAAGGCTGTTACACTTATATAAAAGAAGTTGTAAACGGTGAAAGCTATATTGAGTTATCATCCGAAGAAAAAGAATGTCTGGAAAAAGCGGTGTATCAAGAAAAATATGATTTGAGAGATATGGAAGAATAACCGTATAGAAAAGTGTGATCATAAAGAAAAGATATAAGTTTTAGCAATAATAAAATGTGAATTTTAATTAGGAAAAGAGTAAAGAAGAAAAAGGAGTATATGTTATGTTAGATATTAAATTTTTAAGAAGTAACCCGGAAATCGTAAAACAAAATATTAAAAATAAATTTCAGGATGAAAAACTTCCTCTTGTTGATGAAGTAATTGAATTAGACTTAAGAAACAGAGAGATAAAGCAGGAAGTAGAAGCTCTTCGTGCAGAAAAGAATAAATCTTCAAAAGAAATCGGAGCAATGATGGCTCAGAAAAAATTTGAAGAAGCAGAAGTTCTTAAGAAAAAAGTAAGTGAAAGCGCAGGAAGAATCGAGGAGTTGTCTGTAGAAGAAAAAGAAGTTGAAGAAAAAATCAAGAAAATCATGATGACCATTCCGAATATTATCGATCCGTCTGTTCCGATTGGAAAAGATGACAGTGAGAATGTAGAACTCGAGCGTTTTGGAGAGCCGGTAGTTCCTGATTTTGAAATTCCGTATCACACAGAGATTATGGAAGCGTTTAACGGCATTGATCTTGACAGTGCGAGAAAAGTTGCAGGAAACGGTTTTTATTATCTTATGGGAGATATAGCAAGACTGCATTCGGCAGTGATATCTTATGCCCGCGATTTTATGATCAACAGAGGTTTTACATATTGTATACCTCCGTTTATGATCAGAAGTAATGTTGTTACAGGCGTAATGAGTTTTGCGGAAATGGATGCGATGATGTATAAGATTGAAGGAGAAGATCTTTATCTTATCGGAACAAGCGAGCATTCTATGATCGGAAAGTTTATTAATACACAGCTTACGGAAGAGGAACTTCCACAGACACTGACAAGTTATTCACCTTGTTTCAGAAAAGAAAAAGGAGCTCACGGAATCGAAGAAAGAGGAGTATACCGTATTCATCAGTTTGAAAAACAGGAAATGATCGTTGTCTGCAAACCGGAAGAAAGTATGGAGTGGTATGAAAAATTGTGGAAAAATACAGTTGATCTGTTCCGTTCTATGGATATTCCGGTAAGAACACTTGAGTGTTGTTCGGGAGATCTTGCAGATTTGAAAGTGAAGTCTGTAGATGTAGAAGCGTGGTCTCCGCGTCAGAAAAAATATTTTGAGGTAGGAAGTTGTTCAAATCTCGGAGATGCACAGGCGAGACGTCTCGGTATTCGCGTGAAAGGTAAAGACGGAAGCTATTTTGCACATACACTGAATAATACAGTTGTCGCTCCGCCGAGAATGCTGATTGCATTTTTGGAAAATAATCTTCAGGCTGACGGATCGGTAAAAATTCCTGAAGTTCTCAGACCGTATATGGGCGGAAATGAGAAAATAGAAGTCAAGAAAAAATAAGAGTAAAAAGATCTGAAAACAATCAAGACAGAAAGATGAAAAATAGATGCATAAGTATTTAAAAGCGTTAGGATTTGATAATATTCAAACAAGATCAGACTTAAAAAAGCTGTTGGAAGAAGTTGAAGAGCAGTGTACTCATCAGACAATAGTTTCTTATAAGCCGGGAGAAGATTTCTGTGAGCTGAAAAAAGAATACGGACAAAGTATGGGAATTGCACTGTGCGGCGGATTAGATGAAAGAGAATATTTTGATCCTTATTATTATTTTCCGTATTTTGAAGGAAGCGGTATAAGCACATATGCAGAAATTGCCGTAGAGAGAAAAATTGAAAAAGAACAATATCTCGGAATGTGTGAAGATTCTAAGATCGGAATAAGTCTGATATTTACGGTGCAGAACGGAATCGAATATATGAGAGAGCGTCAGGCCGGATTCCCGGCAGATCCGACGACGTCAGTTACTTTATCCGGGCTTGCTTTATCAGGAATGATATTGCTTCCGGTAAGCAAAGACGAGAAAAGCGTAAGGTCGGAAAAAGAAGCTTCGGATAACCGGAAGATGCTCATTAATGCAGCAAGAAACGGAGATCAGAGCGCGATAGAAACACTGACATTAGACGATATAGATATGTATTCTCAAGTTTCAAAAAGACTTGCAAATGAGGATATATTTTCTATAGTGGATACGTATTTTATGCCGTATGGAATAGAGTGCGATCTTTATTCTATCATGGGAGAGATACTGGCAGTCCGCAGACGAAAAAACATCGTCACGGACAGGGAAGTATATCAGATGAAGCTTAATGTAAACGAGCTTCAATTTGATATATGTGTTCCCGTATCCGAGACGATGGGAGAACCTGAGATCGGGAGACGGTTCAAAGGAACAATCTGGCTGCAGGGATATATTAATTTTTAATATGAATAATCGCCGGAAGAGCCGAAAGGCACACTACGGGATCATCTTTTGTTTTCGAGTCAGCATAAATGCGGAGATTGCAGAAGCGGCTGGAATTGTCAGAACAATTCCGAATGTTCCGCATAGTCCCTGAGCAATTTCGATGCTGAGATAATTAGAATTGATAAGTTGGTTAAATTGTACTTGATATGAGAGGAACACAAGTAATGTGATGAATGCACTGCCTGTAAATGCAAGGATCAGTGTATTCGTCATTGTTCCGATCATATCTTTTCCTATTTCTATACCGGATCTGAAAATATCTTTTGCAGTAAGAGTCGGATTATGGTGATAAATTTCGTAAAGTGATGAAACGACAGACATTCCGACATCCATGATCGCACCGAGAGAAGAAATTACAACTCCCGCAAAAAGAACGTCTTTAATCTGTAGACCGGTTTCTTCATGTATTAAAATCAAACCTTCGGCATCTGCCGAACTGAATCCGTCCACATGGATCATGGCAGATGTGATAAGGAAAAGAATAAGCGCAAAAAACATTCCAATCATTGTAGATAAAATCGCGGAAAATGTTTTCCCGCTTTGTCCGTTTAACAGAAGAAGAGTAACTGCCGTGGAGAGTATGGCACATATGATACTGGATGCGATCGGCGGCCATCCTGAGAATACGGCAGGCAGGAGAAATTCAATGATAAGAAGCATAGAATAAAGAAGCCCTGCGATTGATTTTAATCCCTTTCCTCCGCCGATACAAAAGATCGCGGCTGCAAGAACGGCGGCACATGCAAAAAGAGAAAATGTGCGGTCATAATTGTATACAGTATAATATGGCTCAATATTATCAGGCTGATCGATATTGATAATAAGAGGCATATGGATTTTCGCATGAACATTATGTGTTTTCGTTAGATAATTTGTTACTTCTATAATTTTACCTTTTTGAATTCCTTCGGACATTTTTATTTTTAAATCCTGACTGCCGAGGTAAATTTTAAGTTCTTTATCATATTCAATGTCCTCATTAGAAATCTCCACTACGACACCTTTGTCGTAGTGGAGTGTATCTGTGCTGTATCGAGAATAGCTTTTAAACCCGAAATTCTGAAGAATAAGTATAGTGAGGACACTGAGGAAAATAAGTATCAGTACAATATAGTTTTGCTTTATTTTTCTCAACATCATTTTATCCTATCTGATCTTAAGCAGATCTCCTTCTTTTTGTAATAAATGCAATAACGGAAAGTGATGCGGCAAGCAGCAAAGCTATCGGAGCAAAAGTGGTGATATCGCCGGTTTTTGCGGACGGAGCAGAAGTATTTGCTTTATTACTGCTGTTGTTATTGTTGTTGGCATTATTATTGCCGCTGTTATTGCCATTGTTGTTATTGCCATTGTTGTTATTGCCGTTGTTGTTATTGCCGTTATTGTTATTGCCGTTATTGTTATCGCCGTTATTGTTATTACCATTGTTATCATTACCGTTTTGATCATCGGTTTTGACAAGATGCTCGTAAGCTGTCTGAAGATCTAAAAGCGATGCATCCAGCATATCTTGTGTGGCATCAGAATTTTTTAACAGTTCTTCTGCTGATGTAAGAGCATCGGAAAAGGACTTCCAACTGTCTTTTGTATAATCAGACTCCGATAAATTCATATTTTTAAGTTCATTTATCTTATTGAGAAGAGCTGTATTATCCGCTTTGTAGATTGTAAATTCATCTAATAAAGATAGATCATCGGCGTAATAAGTTTTCATTGTGTAAGAAGTATCTGTCACTTTAATATCTGTTACCGTTCTTCTGTAAGATTGATCCATCTTAGCGGAATATTCGGCATTCGGAGCTTTGATATCATAGTATTTACTACCGGAAGCAGAGTTTGCGGTAAGATAAAGAATTCCTGTCGGATTTGTAACGCTGCTCTGAACTCCTTTACTTGTGTCAGGAGTTGTTCCGTCCATCATATAAGTTCTTGTGTAAACATGATCATGTCCCATTAATACAACATCAATATCAAGATCTTTGAAAACTTGAGGAAGTTCATTACGTCTTGTAATGATATCGCCGTCGTCAACATGACTTGCAGTTGAGAAAATAGAATGGTGAAAAACAACTGTTTTCCATTTTACATTCGGATTTGCAGCGATTGCTTCTTCGATAAATGCTTTATGTTCTGCGGTGGATCTGTCATTGGAGTTTAAATTAATGAAAAGTGTATTTTCGTAAACAAACCAGTAGTCGCTTCCGGCAGTTGTCTGTCCTTTGTCAGCGCTTTCGTTTGGCAGGTTAAAATGCTGATTATATGCGGCAGAACCTGAGTCGTGGTTTCCGATTGTCGTAGCGCTCGGAAGGGAAGTAAACAACTCATTTATGTATCCTGTATACTGTGTTTCATTTGAGGCCGTGTTTACCTGATCTCCGCCTGAAAGAAGAAAGTCGGCGTTAAATTTTGAAGAAATAGTTTTCAAAGTTTCATTCCATCCTTCAATATCGCTGTCTGTGCTGCCGGCGCCGATCTGAGGATCTCCTACGAAGGCAAATTCATAAGAACCGTCGTTGTTTCCGGAAGTAAAACTATAAATATCACTGATTGTATCGCCATTTTTTACACGATACACATATTCTTTATCAGGAAGAAGTCCTGTAAGAACCGCTTGATTAGAATAGAATCCTTTTTCGTTTGCAGCTGTTGAAGAAGCGGGTACAGTTAAGTAATTTTCAGGGAATGTATCGCCTGTTTTTACCGCATACTGAACTTCTCCTGCCGTTTCTGTGTCGGCGTACCACGTAATTCCCTGACTTGACGTATCGTTTCCTACAGTTAGAAAAATAGATTTCTGCGTTACTTTTTCATCATTGCTTCCGCTGTTATCGCCGTCTGTATTATTTTCATTATAGTTTAAAGACAAATTCTGAAATTCAAAGTAAATATCAGAACTGGATTCACGGTCTTGATGAAGTTCTACAGAAAGAACGTTTGATCCCTCTTTTAAGATGCTTTTCAGTTGATCTTTTGTAAGAACAACTGAAGCTTCTTTAGGAGCTCCTGCGCTTACTCCTGCATAATAAAGATTATTTTCATGCTTTTCATCCGGCATGTCGGCTGAAGTGATCAACTGTCCGTTTAAGTAAACGGCAACAGCGTCGTCATGGAAAAGAGTTCCTGTGACAGAAGTGATCTGATCAATATTTTGTGCATTAAAAGTTGTACGGAAGAAAAATGTCGGAGTACATTTGCTGTTTTCTTGATCTTGATATTGCTGTAAAAGAACTGTCGGAGTAAATCCGTTAAAAGATGTAAGAGCGCCCCTTTTCGCACCGAATTTTCCGGCGGCAGACTTCCATGCAGAGTCATTAAAATCAGGAGTAGTCCAAGCAGTGAGCGAGGACAGCCCGGATGCCGGATCTGTGTTGTTGTCAAGATATTTCCATGTTGTCTTTTCATTGACTACGGTTACATTTTCCTCGGTATTCTGCTCTTTTGCGTAAGCAGTGACCAAAGCGGCGGAACACGGAAATGCATTTATAACGCTTCCCGTTCCGAGAATTGCTGCAATCGCCGCAGCGCCGATCTGTAATTGAACGATTCGTTTTTTCATAATAACCTCCTGTAAAAGTTCCTGTTTTATTCGTATGATGCCGTGACAGTAAAAGACGGTCACATGCCGATAGTTATCGTAGCATTTGAAAAAAACACATACAATAGACCTTACAGTCATTTAAAATAAATGACAAAGATTTAAAATAGAGAGAAAAACTTAACAAAAATAAAAACCAGAATTTAACGTAAAACTAACAAAAATAAAAATCATGGAAAAAATAGTGGAAGCAAAATGATTTCAGAAAAATACGAAAAACGGTTGTAGCAGACAGATGAAACTGTTATAATAGATGAGGTATTTACAAATATTAAAAAAGTAAAATAATTGTAATTAACAGCTTCAAAAGAGCTGATAATTAAAATAAAGGTTGCCATAACAAAAATCCTGAAAACAGAATGTTTTCAAGGAAAAGCGGCATTTGTCTCGTTAGTTAAATGGATATAACAGGGTCCTCCTAAGCGGTAGATGATTCGAGTCTAAATTTTGCATACAACTTAATATTTTTGATAGATGTCTCAGTAGCTCAGTTGGATAGAGCACACGCCTCCTAAGCGTGGGGTCGGAGGTTCAAATCCTCTCTGGGACGCTGGAAACAACGCTGTAAGCCTTTGTTTTCAAGGGTTTACAGCTTTTTTTGTTTAGCTGTACTCTTTAGACAAAACCATTTTTCTTTTATTGGAGGTTAATGTATGTTTATGAGTTGGAACTTATATTTTGCTAATTGGAAACGAACAGAAACGATGTCCTTGCTAATAAAAATAGCTTCCTTGCTAATAGGCAACTGTCTTAGGCAGCCAGACCTTACGGATGCTGGAATCTGTCTTTGGTTTTTTCAGGATTATCCGGGTGCTGGTATTCGGCATTAACGGAGTAAAGATATGGTAAATGTCTTTTTCTCCTAACGTCTCAATCGCCTGTTTGGACGCTCGTGCCAGTTCTGCTTCTATGTAGATATAAGCATTATCAGTTGCTATGTTTTCATCCTCAATATGAACATTTTTCCAGGTTAGTCCAAGAATCTCCCCCATACGCAAAGAACACGCAAAAGCAAGGTTCATGGCAATATACAGTTTACTGTCGGTACACTGATCCAAAGCAAGACGAATCGTTTCAGCATCCCAAATATCGCGCTTTTTATATTCAGTCTTGGGAAGGACTACATTGTCAAAAGGATTTTTTTCAATCAATTCCCAACGAACAGCTTGCTTAAAAGCACACCGTAGAAGTTTGATGATTTTCTCAATCGTTGAGTTCGTGACAAATTCTGTCCGTGCTTTCCTATTCTTCCGAGAAACAGAAGGCGTCTTTTGAAGTGTTTGAATATACTTATCCACCACGCGGGTAGTAATGTCTTGCACTTCCATATCTCCGATAATCGGATTGATATAGTTGGCAATCAGGGCTGTTTGACTGTCATACATAGACACGCCCCATTTTTTCTCCCCATACGTGGAAACAAAATCATACAGAAAATCTGAAACTTTCTGATTATTCGGAGGAAGGAATGTACCATTGTTCTGTTGGTTTTCAACCTCCGCTTTCCGTTTCAGCGCTTCTTTATGGGTATGCCAGGTTTCCCATTTCTGTTTTGTTTGAAGAAAACATCTTTTGATGATAATGAAAGATATGTAACGCTATCTACTTGTACTTCAGAGAGTACAAACGGCAGACATCTTCTAATTGGAAGAATTTTAGAAAATAATGCTGATGAAAAAGGAGAACCGCAATATGAAGAAAAATAGACAGATACTTGTGTTAGCAGCTCTATTGTTTAGCTTCTTGTGTTTTCCTGCTGATAAAGTTTTAGCTGCATCAAATGTAGTAGAGGTTCCGTTAACAGTTAAGCAAAATTTTGAAGAAAATAGCAATGAAAAAGGAATTGATCTTACTGGAACTTATGAATTTCGTGCATTAGACATAGGCATTCCTATGCCGGGAGATTCTGATAACGACAGACATGTTTTTGTACTGGATGGTAATAATGCGGAAAAGATGATTTCATTGCAGTTCCAGCATGGCGGAGTATACCGTTATCATTTGGTTCAAACAAGTAAGGATAAAGAAAATTATACATATGATAGAAGTTCTTATATTATAGCTGTTTATATCAAAAACGGAGAAAATGGGAAATTGGTTCCACAAGTAATTGCAGAAAAAAATGATGGTAAGAAGTATGGAGAATTAATGTTTTACAATTCATATAATAAGAGGAATATATAGATTATAATCTGGTGATGGCAACGACATTTGGAAATCCAATTGGTACAGGGGCAATCCGGGGACAATTGAAAAAACTGATCGAAGAGCATAATCTTCCTCCGGTTGTCTTCCACAGTTTAAGACATAGCAGTGTAACCTATAAATTAAAACTGAATGGAGGAGACATCAAAGCGGTTCAAGGGGATTCCGGCCATTCACGGGTTGATATGGTAACAGATGTATATTCCCATATTATTGATGAGGATCGAAGACGAAACGCAGAATTATTCGAGGAAGCATTCTATGGGAAGAAAAATCTGGATCCAAAGATGCACGATGAAACAGCAACTCAGACAGTAGATGTGCTGGATGATGTAGATGCAGAGCTGCTTGCAAAAGTATTGGCAAATCCGGAAATGAAAGCATTGCTGGCATCACTGGCGAAGGCAATGAAGTAATGAAAAATAGTGAAAAAATAGTGAAATTTTAGTGGAAAAATTCTGCAGGAAATTATTCAATAGAATTACATAAAAGCGTGTCGATGAACATAAAATAGGAGTAGATATTGAAAATCTGTTTTTTCTGTGGTAGAATTTCATTACTAAAAATTGTGCAAATACATAAAAATGAGGAATTAGATAATGGAAATTAAAAGAGATGCTTACTTACAACAGTTGATAGAGCGAAAAGATAACGGAATGATAAAGGTAATTACTGGGATTCGTAGATGCGGAAAATCATTTTTATTGTTTACCATATTTAAGAGATATTTACTGGAAAATGGTGTTGATACAGATCACATTATTGAAATTGCATTGGACGGTATCGAAAATGAAGAATTGAGAGATCCCAAGGTGTGCTATAAGTTCATTAAAGATGCTATGAAGGATAGTAAGAAGTATTATCTTCTTCTGGATGAAGTACAGTTTATGCCACGATTTGAGGAAGTGTTGAATAGTCTGCTACGTATGAGCAATATAGATGTGTATGTTACTGGAAGTAACTCAAAGTTCCTTTCCAGCGATATTGTGACTGAGTTTCGTGGTAGAGGTGATGAAATCAGAATCTATCCCCTCTCTTTTGCAGAGTTTTATTCTGTTTATAATGGAGACTATGACGATGCATGGGACGATTACATGACTTATGGTGGACTGCCGCAGGTCGTAGGTCTTCAGAGCGAACGACAGAAAGCAGACTATCTAAAGAACATCTTTGCTAATGTATATCTGAAGGACGTTATAGAGCGAAACAAGATTCAGAATGTGGACGAGATCGGTATTTTGGTTGATGTGCTTGCTTCCGCAATTGGCGCACCTACTAATCCAACGAAAATTGCCAACACATTTTCCAGTGAACGTCAGATGAGCTATACCAACAAAACAATCTCCAACCACATAGATTATCTGGCAGAAGCCTTTTTGATTTCTAAGGCTAGCCGTTATGATATTAAAGGCAGAAAGCATATTGGCGCTAATTTGAAATATTACTTTACTGATCTGGGATTGAGAAATGCCCGACTGAATTTCAGACAGCAGGAGCCTACTCACATCATGGAGAATATTGTTTATAATGAGTTGTTGATCCGTGGCTATAATGTTGATGTGGGTGTTGTGGAAGTATTTGACAGGAATAAAGAAGGTAAGCGTGTTCGCAAGCAGTTGGAGGTTGATTTTGTAGTAAATCAAAGCAGTCAAAGATATTATATTCAGGTTGCATACGACATGACCTCGGAAGAAAAGCAGACTCAGGAGTTCAATTCTTTGCGTAATATCCCGGATTCTTTTAAGAAGGTTGTCATTGTAAATGGAAGTAAGAAACCTTGGAGAAATGATGAGGGATTTGTCATTATGGGAATGAAATATTTTCTTTTGAATGCAAATAGTTTGGAATATTAGTTTTGCTTGTTTATAAAGGCGCATATGTAATTTGGAGACTTACAAAGATTAAATAAGAGGTCGTTATGTTAAAAATATATTTAGGAAATATGGAGAAAGCGATTTATCATCCTCCGACTTATTTTGATAATCAATATGAGGATGAATGGATTACAAAAGAATTATCAATCAGGATGATTAAAGAAGTTGATAAATCAGATGTGATAAATTCAAGTCTGATACAGAGTCCGGTATTGGGAACAATTTCTGCGAAAGAACTATCAGGTTCTGTAAAGACATTGATGCTAATGGCATTTAAATAAAGATATATAAAGTAAAGATAAAATAATTACAGATTTAATCAATTACCCATTCCATTCCTTTCCGTCCCTCTTAATTCTTTCTCTGACTTTGCTACTCACTACCTGTCAAAACGGAATTGCAGAATAGCTTTGATAAGCTGTGTTTTCAAACGGTCTTGAATATCGTCGTTAATATATCCTCGATATTTGGACAGATATTTAATGCGTGGACTGTAATGTTGTAAAACAAGTTCAATCGCTTCCGGTTCTCCGGCGACTGCCTTTTCAATGACTTCAAAGGGTATCAGCTTCTTGTTCCTCATGTTCTAATCTCTCCATTTCTTTTCGCAGCTGTTTTAGTGCCGCTAATTTCCAGTAATTTGCTGTACTTCTGTTTCGCCCATACTCTTTTCCGATTTGAGCGTCGGTATAACCGAAGAAAAAGTACAGGAACAAAACATTGCGTCTTTGTTCGGTCAATTTCAATAGTGCGTCGGCTAACCGCTTACTTGCGACAACAATCTCTTGCCCTTTTACAGCAAAGACGGTCGGTTGGTCGTACTGCTCAAAATAGGTATCCGTTGTGAACGGTTCAAGCGGTGTTTCGGATATTAAGTATTCAAGCGATACTTCTCGTTTTTGCTTCCGTCCAAAATCACGATAGGCAGTCATTTGTACCTTTTTTCAGACCGTCTAAAGTAACAGTATCAACAATAGTCACACTTTTACCAGCGACGATTGATTTTTCACCTGTTGCTTTATCGGCAGCAGTCGTATGGATAGTGATTTCTGGTTCGTATTCATCTGTCAGCGTACCTAAGTCAATCACGGTCTTATTTCTTGAAACTACCACATCAAAAGCAGGAATCAGCGTCATTCCCTTATTGGAATCGCAGCGCAATTCCTCAATCGTATAGGTATCGTAAGGCAAAGTTGACCGGGGATGTCGTATTAGACGAAGCTACGCTGACTTTCAAAATTATCTAATCAAAACAGGACGTTCATTTACAAAGTGGGATTCTCGGGTTACTATTTACCCCCTAAAATATGATATAAAAACCAATATAAATGTCATATCATTACAAATGTATTGAATTAGAAATGATTAGGCATTATAATAAACAAAAACGGAGGTGTGAAATATGTCAAGTACAATACAAATTCGAGTCGATGATGAGTTAAAAATGAAATCCGATCAGCTTTTTAAAGATCTTGGGACAGATACAACTACAGCAATTCGGATGTTTTTAACGCAAGCTGTAGCAAATAATGGTTTTCCATTTGAAATTAAAAGAATCGTACGAAGTCCATATAGTCCTATGACGGAAGAGGAGATTTTAGAAAAACTGGAGAAATCCAGAGAGTCAGCAGCAAAGGGAAATCACAAATCAGCGGAAGTGGTTGTTTCAGAACTGAGAGGAAAATATGGATTATAAGGTTGTGGTTACATCAGATGCAGAAGAAGATTTGGATAGATTTCTTCAATATCTTCTCTTTGAAAAGAAAAATGAACCAGCAGCCGGAAATATTCTTGACGATTTTGGAGATACATTAAATTGTTTGAAAAATGTTGCAGGAAGTTTGTCTTTATGTGAGAACCAAAGACTTAGAGCGTTAGGTTATCATAGAATTAATTTTTTAAGACATCGATATTTTATGCTCTATAGAATCGAAGAAAATACGGTGTTCATAGATGACATATTTCATGAACTTCAAGATTACGAAAACAAAATGAAATAAAATCGAGATAACAAAATAAAGGAAAAGTGCATTCACACTTTTGGGAAAAGAGACGATTGATTTTTATAATACTTCTGATACCAGAGGGACAAGCCAATTCTATGGTTTGAATTATCAGAAGACAGGTTTTCTGCAGAGAATGACAAAAGATATACACACGAAGAAGTGTTTGCAAATCTTCGGAGAAAAATAAATGGCTAATACAAATTATGAGTTAAGATATTTTGCTACTATTTTACCGGGATTTGGAGGAAAAAATAGTATATATAGCAGAAACTTTGCAAAATCCCCAGGCAGCAAATAATCTGTTGGATGATGAACCTAATGAGGGGTGGTGTATGATGTTGTTAAAACCTATGTAACTGAAAAAATAGGTGACTTAACTGGTTTGGAGGTTATGGCAACATGTCCGAGAAGTAGTCAAAGTAAAATAAGAAAGAGGAACACCGGAAACGGCGTTTCCTTCGGAATAGTAGATTTGCACAAAGAAGTTGAAAAAAATATATAAAAAATGCTCAAAATACAAAAAAGTGTTGACGAAAAGATTGATTTGTAGTATTCTTTTTGTAAAATAAATACGAAACAGGGAATCATAGGCTTGTTACTTAATCTTGGTTATTAAGGCAAATTCTATAATATGACTGTAAGAGTGAGCAGTCATTTATAAAGTTTGTCTTTTTTGTTGTTTTAGGGAGGAGGTGTGATAGTGAAAGAAGATACAGGGCAAATTTTGATTGTGGATAAGATTGTTAATAATAATATTGTGATAGCGAAAGATTTTCGTGGTCGGGAAGTAGTTGCCATAGGGAAAGGAGTCGGGTTTCGTAAACGTAAGAATGAAGCGGTTCACAGATCTGAGATCATGAAGACATATGTGCTGTTGGACAAAGTTGACAGCGGTGTGCTTACGTTGTTTGAGGAAATACAATTTGAAGTTATTGAAACTTCGCAAAAAATTATTGATTATGCTCAGGAAAAGTTGAACGTTAAATTTAATGTAAATTTGTTAATGAGTCTGTCGGATCATATTAACTTTGCATTAATCCAATACCGGCAGGGAAATCACGTACCCAAACTGGTGAATGAGGAAGTAAAGCGTTTTTATAAAGAAGAATATCATATTGGTGAAATTGCCGTCCAAATGATTAATGAAAGATTTCAGATTCTTTTTCCAAAAGACGAAGCAACGGCTATAGCGTTTCATTTGATTACGGCAACAGAGAACAAGTCGAATCATCAGATGATGATTATCATGAAGGCTGTTTCGGATATTGTAAAAATTGTAGAAGACTATCTGAATGTCTCTTTACATGAAGATACCATTGCTTATTCGAGATTTGTTATTCATCTAAAATTTTTGTTTAAAACTGTTTTGTCAAAGCAGAATGTACCGGAAGTTGCAGGGATGGATTTCATTTTTACTCAGATTAAATCAGAATATAAAAATGTTATAGAGTGTGTGAAGAAAATCGCAGATTATATTATGGAAAAATTTAATTACCGATGTACAGACGGGGACTGCATTTATCTTATGTTACATGTTGTACGATTATATGAAACTACATTGAATTGAATGGAGGATGTGCTATGTCAAAAATTGATTATCAGGATTTATCTGCAAAAATTATGGACAATATCGGCGGAGTAAAAAATGTAAAAACAGTTACGCATTGTGTGACGCGATTGAGGTTTTATTTGCATGATAGAAATATAGCGGAAGATAGTGAAATAAAAAAACTGCCGGGAGTCCTTGGAGTAGTATATGGGAATGGACAATATCAGATTATATTGGGAGAGCATTTATTTAATGTTTACGATAATATCGTAAAAAATTATTCTGTAGAAACAGAGGATGCTATTGATGAAAATCTCGATGAAGATTTAGTGCAAAGCAGTGAAAAGAAGAACTTTAAATATTATTTCAGCAAAGTGATCTTGTTTATGGGACAGGCAATGACTCCGTTTATTACTGTTGTTTACGGAGCCGGAATGTTAAGAGTTGTGCTTTCTCTGGTCAGCTACTTTGCGCCGGCTGCTGCGGAGAGTTCTACATATCAGTTGTTTGATTTTATGTCGCAGGCTCCGTTTTATTTTATGCCGATTCTGGTAGCTTATGGAACATCAAAAGTATTGAAAGCAAACCCCGCTTTTTCAATCGCTATGGCAGCGGCGCTTTTATACCCGAATTTTATCGCTATGATGGAAGCCGGAGAAGCAGTGACAATGATGAAACTTCCGGTTTATTTAACGACATACGGAAGTACGTTGCTTCCGGGAATTTTCTCGGCAATACTGGTAGCCTATCTTGAAAAATTATTTTATAAAATCATACCGGGAATGTTGCGGTCTGTATTTGCACCTTTATGTGTTTTCCTGATCGGATATCCGTTGACAGTTCTCGTACTTGGTCCTGCAGGCGCTGTTGTTGGATCATGGATTGTAAAAGCAATCGTATTTATACAGGCTCATGTGGGAGGATTTGCGCCTGGAATTATTGCGGCAACGCATCCGTTTTTGGTAATGATGGGAGTTAATATGTTGATGGTTGCACCGATGACAGAACTTCTGACGAGGGTAGGAAGTGATAATGTATTCCGCCCGGGATGGATTTTGCATAATATTTCAGAAGGCGGCGCATGTTTTGCAGTAGCTGCCAGAACAAAAGATAAAGATATGCGTATGGCAGCATTGTCCGCAGGGATAGGTGCGATTGTATCAGGAGTTTCAGAGCCTGCTTTATATGGTGTGAATTTGAGACTTCGTAAGCCCATGATCGGACTTGTACTTGGTGGTTTTATCGGTGGATCAGTTGCAGGGTTTATGGGTGCAAAAGCGTTTAGCATGGGATATTCAAGTATATTGGGCGTTGTCATTTTTGAAAAAACGATTGCTGCAATTATAGCAGGTGTAATCGTTTCGTTTCTTGTATCATTTATTGTTACATTTGTTTTATTTAACGGAAAGGAAACAAAGTGATATGTTAGGATTTGGAAAAAGAAAATCTGTTTCACCAGGAAATATTGCAGCCGTTGTCAGTGGACAGATTATCCCCATTGAAAAAGTAAAAGACGAAGCGTTTGCGAAAAAAATGATGGGAGACGGTGTAGCGATTGTTCCGTCAGATGATTATATCGTATCTCCCTGTGATGGAACAGTGTCTATGTTGTATCCGACGCTTCATGCTTTTGCCGTTACAAGTGAAGACGGAATGGACATTTTAATTCATATAGGAATTGATACTGTGAAATTAAAAGGAAAAGGATTTCGGAGTTTTGTAAAGCAAGGGCAGAAAGTTCATGTCGGAGAGCGGATCATAAGAGTGGATTCTTATGACATGAAGAATAAGGGGATAGATCTGACAACTATGATACTGTTCCCTTCAGCCGATAAAAAGATAGCTGTAAAAAAAGAAGGCTATGCAGATCAGGGGAAAACAATAGTTGCATCCTATTCTGTATAGGAAATAAAAATAAAACAAGAAGAAAAGGAGATTTAGATTATGCAGAAATTCAGTAAAGACAGAAAAGTTATGGATAGTTTTCCGGAAGATTTTTTATGGGGAGGGGCTACTGCGGCAAATCAGTATGAGGGAGCATATCTTGAAAATGGAAAATTGCCATCGGTTGCGGATGTTCAGCCACATGGTGTATTTGGATATCCGGATCGCAATGCTAAATTTTATCCGACTCATGAAGGTATTGATTTTTATCATCATTATAAAGAAGATATTGCCGAGTTTGGGGAAATGGGATTCAAAGTATATCGTACAAGTATAGCGTGGACGAGGCTGTTTCCTACAGGGGAGGAAGACCAGCCAAATGAAAAAGGAATGGAATTTTATGACAAGATGTTCTATGAATTGAAGAAAAACGGAATGGAAATTATGATTACGATTTCTCATTACGAAATGCCGCTGAATCTGGCTGACAAATATGGCGGATGGAAGGATCGCCGGATGATTGATTTTTATGTACGTTTTGTTAAAGCTATGGTAAAGCGGTGGAAAGGTGTAGTTAAGTATTGGCTAACATTTAATGAAATCGGAAACAATATACATAAAATGGAGTGGATGACTGCAGGAATCGACCCATTGAACGATACACTTCAGGATGTTTATCAGGCGTCACATTATCAATTCGTAGCAAGTGCTCTGGCTGTCAAAGCAATTCATGAAATCGATCCACAGGCAAAAGTGGGATCTGTGATTGAATATAAGACAATATATCCGATGAGTTGTGATCCAAAGGATTCTCTGGTAGTATGCAGAGAAAAGCAAAGAGGTTACTTTTTCTCGGATGTCCAGGTGCGTGGAAAGTATCCGGGATATGCATGGGAGTATTTTAAAGATAATGATATTAACATTGAATATACGGATGAGGATATGGAACTCATTGCAAAATATCCTGTGGATTTCTTGAGCTTTACTTATTATCGTTCACGAATTGCATCGAAGGATTATGTGGAATCCGTCCAAAAAGAGACAAATAAATCGGATAAGGAAGTAGAAGGCGATACATCATATAGAGGAGATGATAATATCGTCAATACAGGAAAAACGAACCCATACCTGAAAATAACGCCATCCGGCTGGTCGATAGATCCGGATGGACTGTTCCTGGCATTAGAAGATCTTTATAGCAGATATCAGGTTCCGATTTTCATTGCTGAGAATGGTCTTGGCGTAAAAGAAGAATTAGTTGACGGGACAGTTGATGATACATACCGAATGGAATTTTTAAGAGATCATATTATTTCTATGAAAAAGGCGATTAGAAACGGAGTGGATTTATTCGGATATGCGTGGTGGGGACCGATAGATCTTGTATCAAACGGTTCAGGTCAGATGTCTAAACGCTATGGATTTATCTATGTAGATAGAAACGATGCCGGAGAAGGAACTCTGAAACGATATAGAAAAAAATCTTTCTATTGGTACAAAAAAGTAATCGAATCAAACGGAGAAGACTTAAGTATTTAAGATCGGAAAATAAAGATGCAGATTTGGCAATGGGAACATTACCGGGAGTATAAGATTTAGTCTGTACCGGGGATGATTTACACATTAGTAACCGTAAAAATTATTCTACTTTTCGTAAGTAGAAAAAATTTTCCTGTGGCGTATGATGTGACTATAGGAGGTACGAATAGATGAGTCAACATGTTACAGGAGCAGTGATTAAGGCGCTTCGCGAGAAATGTCATTATACACAGGCAGGGCTTGCGATCCATTGATTGTCAGACCTGTACTGGCTGGAGTTTGTGAGATTATTTAATTGCATTACATAAAAATGTGTGAATGCACATTGTGCTTGCATCTGCAATCGGAGCACCGATGAATCCCTCAAAGATTGCTAATACCTTTGCCGGTGAGCGCCAGATGATTTATTCCAATAAAACAATCTCTAATCATATCGACTATTTAGCAGATGCCTTTTTGATTTCCAAGGCAAGTCGATACGATATTAAGGGTAGAAAGTATATCGGTGCAAATCTGAAATACTACTTTGCTGATCTGGGGCTGAGAAATGCTCGTTTGAATTTCAGACAGCAGGAGTCTACTCATATTATGGAAAACATTGTTTATAACGAGCTGTTGATCCGTGGTTACAATGTTGATGTGGGTGTCGTGGAGGTATTCGATAAGGATAAATCGGGTAGGCGTGTCCGTAAGCAGTTGGAGGTTAATTTTGTGGTAAATCAGGGAAACCAGAGATATTACATCCAAGTTGCATACGACATGACTTCCGAAGAAAAGCAAATGCAAGAGTTCAATTCTCTGCGTAATATTCCAGACCCTTTCAAGAAAATTGTCATTGTAAATGGCAGCAAGAAGCCTTGGCGAAATGATGAAGGGTTTGTCATTATGGGAATGAAGTATTTCCTTTTGAACGCAGATAGTTTGGAGTTTTAGTCGAAATACTGTACAGAACAGGCAGTATCGATTATCGGCGGTGCGGATGGCCCGACAAGTATTTTTATTCGGCAGTGGTCTGCGCTTTGAGTGATCTGTGACTTGACAAAGTAAATGATTGTGTTTAAACTCTAGTTAATAAACAGAGAGGGCGCTATTGCGTAAGGTGGGAAAATGATTAACAGATAATTTATTTTAAGTAAAACGCAAAATTGTGATTGGTTGCTGCAAGAGTCAGCTCCTTTTGTGTACGCTTAAATTAGATTATCTTCCACCGTATTTGTTATATGAATTGACGGATATTTTGCGTCAATGTATCTGAACATGGTGATGAGAGGCTTTTTTGCGTATGCAAAAAAGCCTTTTTGATGTCGACAAGACAAAGTCCGGACCTGTCCGGGATCTTGCCGGCCGCTTCCGGTGATTCTGTGCGGCAGATAGATTGTAAAACGGAGGAGGAATTTATTATGTCGATGATCCGTGTTGAAAATATTACGTTTTCATATCCTTCAAGTTTTGATCCTGTTTTTGAAAATGTGAGTTTTCAGATTGATACAGAATGGAAACTCGGACTTGTAGGAAGAAACGGAAGAGGAAAAACAACTTTGCTGAAACTTCTTCTTGGAGAGTATGAGTATAGAGGAAAAATAACAGGCGCTGTTACGTTTGATTATTTTCCATTTCCTGTTTCGGATAAAACGCAGATGACAGAAGATATTTTGCGTCAAGTATGTCCGAATGCCCGGCAATGGGAATTAATAAGAGAACTGTCCTACCTTGGAATAGAGTCTGAAGTGTTATGGAGGCCGTTTGAAACAATGTCAAACGGGGAGCAGACGAAGGCGCTTCTTGCGGCGCTCTTTTTAAAAGAAGAGCATTTTCTGTTGATCGATGAACCTACAAATCATTTAGATGTGGAAGGGCGCAGACAGATGGCAGATTATCTGAAAAGGAAAAGGGGATTTATCCTTGTTTCACATGACCGTTATCTTCTGGACGAGTGTGTGGATCACATTTTGTCATTAAACAGATCAAATATAGAAATACAAAGCGGAAATTTTTCTTCTTGGATGGAGAACTTTAAGAAGAGGCAGAATTTTGAGATAAACAGAAATGAAAGTTTGAAGAAAGATATTCGTCGGATGAAAGAATCTGCAAGGCAGGCAAAAGTATGGTCTGATAAGGTGGAGTCGTCAAAGAGAGGCGCGGCGGATAAAGGGTATGTAGGGCATAAAGCGGCAAAGATGATGAAAAGATCTAAAAATGCCGAGGCAAGAAAAGAAAGAGCAGCCGAAGAAAAATCAAAACTGCTTAATAATGCAGAATATGCAGAAATGTTGAAAATAACTCCGCTTATGTATCATAGTGAAAAACTGGTATCTTTTTCTGATGTAGCGGTTATTTATGAAGGAAATCAAGTGTGTGATGCGGTTACATTTCAGATATGCCGGGGTGAGCGTATTCTTATTCAAGGAAAAAACGGAAGCGGAAAAAGCAGTTTATTGAAATTGCTTTTAAAATATCCGATCGAACATACCGGAACTGTTACGAGTGGATCAGGACTTGTCATTTCTTATGTTCCGCAGGATACGTCACATTTAAAAGGAACATTGACCGAGTTTGCTAAGGTTCATAAAATAGATGAAAGTCTGTTTAAAGCGATATTGAGGAAAATGGATTTTGAACGTGTGCAGTTTGAAAAGGATATGAAAGATTTTTCGGCAGGGCAGAAGAAGAAAGTATTGATTGCCAAAAGTCTTTGTGAACCGGCGCATTTATATGTATGGGATGAACCGTTAAACTATATCGATGTGTATTCAAGAATCCAGATCGAGCAGCTGATCAGGCAGTTTTCTCCTGCAATGCTTCTCGTGGAGCATGATGTTACTTTTCAAAAGGAGATTGATGCTAAAGTGATTACATTGTGAAAATGAAAGGCCATTAAATAACTGCATATCCATCGTAATTCGTTTTTATATCGAATCAATAAAATTGAAGAGATTACCGGCGTCGATCTGCGGGAATATCATACGTTTATACATCTTGCGATCAATATTTACATAGAGGAGATATAGAGAAAAATATTCACCCTATTTTTCACAGGGGCGATAGACATCGAATATAAAAACAGCTATAATTTTTACAGCGATGGGAAGGAGAAGAAGGTAATGACGGAAAAAGAAAAAATGCAGTCTCAAAAACTATATGATGCAAATTATGACTCTGAATTGGAAAGGGAAAGAATAGAGTGTAAGGCGTTATGTCAGGAATATAATCATCTGCCGATAAAAGAGACGGAAAAAAGAAGTCGGTTAATAAAAAAGATCCTGGGAAAAACGGGAGAAAAAATTCACATTGAACCTGACTTTTGGTGCGATTACGGATATTGTATATCGGCAGGTGAAAACTTTTATGCAAATCACGGATTGGTTGTGCTTGATGCAGGCGGAGTTTCTTTCGGGGATAATGTGTTCGTTGCTCCGAATTGCGGATTCCATACATCGGGACATCCGATTGATTTCGAGAGGAGGAATCGGGGTCTGGAATATGCATATCCAATTAAAGTAGGAAATAACGTATGGTTTGGCGCAGGTGTACAGGTGATGCCCGGAGTAACGATAGGAAGCAACGTAGTGATCGGCGCAGGAAGCGTAGTCGTGAAAGATATTCCTTCGGACAGCGTGGCTGTAGGAAATCCATGTAAGGTGATCCGTCCGATTACGGAAGAAGATAAAAAGAAATGTTGGGACAGAACGTAAGTACAGTCATAGAGTGTAAGCATAGTGTACAAATGCGGAAGTCCAAGTGTAAAGTGTAAATAGAAATCAGACATAAGTTAAAAAATGCTCCTCATCAAACAGATTTTTATGATAAGAACTGTTTAATGGGGAGCATAATTAAATGTCCAAATGTAAAGTCAGACAATAAAAGTAAATTTATCACCGATACATAACTGCTGACATAAGTTTGTAATCGTGTTCTCAACATCGTGGATCGTGCTTTTGATCCGAAGAAGCGGATAACCTTTATTAATATTAAGCGCCTTTGCTTCCTGAGGAGAAGCGAAGATGATATCTAAAGTTTTTCGTGAGTGATCTAAAATAATATTATGTTTTTTCAGAACTTCAAACAAAGAAGTATCGTTTAAGTCTTCGCCGAACAGGAAGGAAAATGATTCGGGAAATTTGTTGAGTTCGATAATTACCGGCTCATCATCCATATATCTGATTCTTTCCAATACAAGTATTTTCTCTCCGGGTTTTAAAGACATTTCTTTTATTTCACGTTCGGAAGGCTCTTCTAATGCGATTTTGATCGTTTTTGCTCCGGCAGTGGCGTTCATCATACGGCACATATCAGTAAAGCTGATGACTTCCGTTATACTGCGGTGGAGCTTCTTTTCTGCGACAAAAGTTCCTTTTCCTGATTTGCGGTCGAGATATCCTAATTCGGATAATCCGGCAAGCGCTTTCCGAACAGTAACTCTGCTTACATGGTAAGTTTCGCTTAGTTCGTTTTCTGTGGGGAGGCGGCTTCCGGCAGGGCGTTCGCCTGTCTCGATCTCATGCTGAAGCTTTTCTTCTAATTGTTTGTATAGTGGCGTTGCAATCGTATTATTTAATTCCATAAACAACCTCCCGTATAAAGTATTACTGTTCACATTATAATACATTTGCATAAAAATGTATATAATAAATAGAAAATAAATTATATATTGACAATAAGTATTATATTGTATTACACTCTGGTTAGAAACAAAGAAATACACAACAAGAAGGAGATGTAATACAATGTCATATGTAAGTACAGATATTAAGAAAATCATTGCGGAAATTATCGAAAACAAAAAAGAAAAAGGCGGAGTAAAAAATATTTATTTCGTAGGATGCGGAGGTTCTCTGGGAGCGCTTTATCCGGCAAAGACATTTATGGAAAGAGAGGCGCAGGTACTTCGTTCAGCATGGATCAACAGTAACGAGTTTGTTCATAGTACACCGAAGGATTTCGGAGAAAACTCAATCATATGTCTGGCATGTCATAAAGGAAATACACCTGAGACGATTCAGGCGGCAAAACTCGGAAAAGAAAAAGGCGCCGCAGTTATTATCCTTACATGGCTTGAAGAATCTGAGATCATTGAGTTCGGAGATTACATTATTCGTTATACATTTGATGCAAGTTTGGATCACCTTGCGGGAGACATCGATTATGCAGGAGAAAAAACACAGTGCGCGCTGCTCGTAGCTGTTGAACTGTTAGCGCAGACAGAAGGCTATGAGAACTATGAAAAGTTTTATGAAGGACTTGGCATGATCAGCAACATTATTAAAAATGCCCGCAAACATGTAGCAGAAAGAGCGGAAGCTTTTGCAGAAGAATATAAGAATGATTCGGTAATCTACACAATGGGAAGCGGCGCTTCTTACGGAGCTGCTTATATGGAAAGTATCTGTATTTTTATGGAAATGCAGTGGCTTGATTCAAGCAGCATTCATACAGGAGAGTATTTCCACGGTCCATTTGAGATCACAGATGCAAACCGCCCGTTTATGATCCAGATTTCAGAAGGAACAACGAGAGAATTAGATGAAAGAGCTCTTACATTCCTTAAGAAATACGCAAAACGTATTGAAGTTCTCGACGCAAAAGAACTGGGACTGTCAACAATCGACGCATCTGTTGTCGATTACTTTAATCATGCTTTGTTTAACAATGTATACCCGATCTACAACCATGCTCTTGCGACAAAACGTGAGCACCCGCTTGCAACACGCCGCTATATGTGGAAAGTAGAGTATTAAAAACGGATATAAAAACAAATTATTTATGACCAATTAAGCGATATAACTTATTTTATAAAAGGAGTCTGCACAGTGTGCGGGCTTCTTTTAAATTGGGCGAATAGTAATGCTTATGGTATGAAAAAAATTGGAAAATATAGGTAATACATATAAATAATACAAAATAATAGAAATACAGCATCATGCACAAAAATGTAATTAATATTCATATAAAATACACAAAGTTGCAAAAATAAATTGACAAAACAACAAAACAAATATACTATTGTATCAGATACAAAACAATACAGAACGATACAAAAGAATACAATGCACTGGATTGGTTTGTAGAGTTAAAGAATATGCGCATAGTTCTTTAAAAGGAAAACTCAAAATGAGGGTAAACTAAAGAGTGATTTAGGAGGTTAGCTTATGTTTTGGATAGAATTGATTATCGTTTTGGCGATCATTTTTATCGGAGTTCGTGTGGGAGGTACGTTCCTTGCGATGGCAGGAGGAATCGGAATGTTTATTATGACATTTATTCTCCATGTTACTCCTTCTGATCCGCCGATCACAGTAATTTTGATCATGATAGCAGTTATTTGTGCGGCGGCAACAATGCAGGCTTGCGGAGGTTTGGATTACCTCGTCCGCATAGCGGAGAAAATCCTGAGAAAGAACCCGAAAATGATTACGGTACTGGCTCCGGTTGTAGCATATATCTTTACATTTATGTGTGGTACAGGTCATATCGTTTACAGTCTTCTTCCGGTTATCAACGAAATTGCCATTGAGACAGGCGTTCGTCCGGAAAGACCGATTTCCGCATCGATCGTTTCTTCACAGCAGGCGATCACAGCGTGTCCGATTTCAGCGGCAACAGTCGGAATCCTCGCTTTCATGGCAGAGGCAACAAATTATACGAAAGTAAATATCTTCACATTACTTATTGTTTGTGTTCCGGCTACATTGATCGGAACAGTCATTGCGGCAATCGCAGTAATTAAGAAAGGCAAAGAGCTTGCAGATGATCCTGAATTTCAGGCTCGTGTTGAGGCAGGATTGATCGAGGATTTCTCCAAGAAAGTAAAAGAAGAGAAAAAAGTCAGCAAAGAAGCAAAAATTTCCGTTACGATCTTCCTCATTGCCATGGTGGGAATCGTTCTTCTCGGCGCAGTCAGCGGTTTAGTTCCGACGCTGGCAGACGGAAGCAAACTTCCGCTTACGACAGTAATCGAAATCTTTATGCTCGTAGCTGCGGCGGCTATGATCCTTCTTACAAAACTGGACAGCAACAAAGTTCTTGATCAGCCGGTATTTAGAACAGGTATGTTTGCGGTTGTTCTGGCGTTTGGTCTGTGCTGGCTTGTAAATACATTTATCGGAGATCAGTCGTCATTTATTACAGACAATATGTCGGCGCTGACAAATAAGTATCCGTGGATTTTCATTGTAGCGGTATTTATCGTAGGTGCGATCACAACGAGTCAGTCTTCGACAACAATGATCATGATTCCGATCGGAATCGCTTTAGGACTTCCGGCAAACGTAATCGTGGCAGGTTGGATCGCATGTTCATCTAACTATTTTATTCCGGCTTCGGGACAGTGTGTTGCAGCTCTTGCATTCGACTCGGCGGGAACAACGAAGATCGGTAAATTTGTATTGAACCACAGCTATATGATACCGGGGCTTGTATGTACGGTCGTATCAGTAGTAGTCGCACTTCTTATAGGAGCGGTTGTATTCTAAGAAGTCAGAAGACAATGTGCTGCGGCAATATAGAAAGAAAGCTGAAAAGCAAAAAGAGACTGCAGCCTTGTATCCGTATGGAACGGGCGGCAGTCTTTTCAAATTTTAAGTATTGAAACGGAGGAATATGGCAATGAAATTCGCGCCTATGAATTATCATTATTTAAGATATCCGATCAAAAAATTTCTTGATAAAGTGGAACGCTCACCGTTTAACAGCATCGATTTGTATTGTTCGGCACCGCAGCTTAATCTGTTCGATTATCCGCTTTTAAGATTGATCGAATTGAAAAAGGAGATTGAAGCACATCATTTAAGTGTGATGGCGATGACGCCTGAAAACTGTGTGTATCCGGTTAATTTCTGTACGCAGGATGATCTTACAAGAGAGTCAAGCATTCGGTATTATCAGCGAGCAATCGACACGGCACAGTTTCTTGACTGTCCGTGTGTGCAGATCAGTACCGGATTCGGATACTTCGATCAGCCAAGAGAAGAGGGTTGGAAATACTGCAGAGAATCGTTGTGGACACTGGCGCAGTATTGCGAAAAGAAAGACGTCAGGTTACTTTTGGAAGAGTTAAAAGTAACGACGACAAACGTGCTTATCACAAGCAAAGATATCGCAAAGATGCTGGAAGAGATCGAGTCTCCGTCAATCGTCGGAATGGTTGATATGGATCAGATGACATATGCGAAGGAAACGATCGATGATTATTTTGATAATCTAGGAGATAAACTTCAGCATATTCACTTTAACGACAGAGGTCATACTGTTCCGGGAGACGGAGATTTCCCGATGAAAGAATATTATGATTCGATTAAAAACAGAGGTTATGACGGAACGGTGTCGTTTGAAATATGCGACAGAAGATATTATCGCGATCCTGATAAGGCGATCGATGATATTGTCGCATGGATGAAAGCAAATACGAACGAGTTTGATTAATTATAAATTACAAATCTTGTTATATAAAGGAGAATACAACATAGAAACAAATATTATACGGAGGAAAGTGTTATGTGGACACAAGACATGTTTGGAGTAGAGAAACCGATTATAGCGCTGCTGCATCTTGACGCGCTTCCGGGAGATCCGGGATATTGCGGAGATATGAAAACAGTTACAGAACACGCAAGGAAAGACTTGCTGGCGCTGCAGGACGGAGGCGTTGACGGAATCCTTTTTGCAAACGAATTCAGTTTGCCGTACCAGCCGGTAGCGGATATCGCGGTTGTTTCGGCTATGGCGTATATCATCGGAAAATTAAAAGACGAGATCAGCGTACCGTTTGGCGTTAATGTCGTAAAAAACCCGATTGCAACGATCGATCTCGGAGCTGCAACAGGAGCAAAATTCGGAAGAAGCTGTTTTTCAGGAGCATATATGGGAGAATATGGAGTATATGTCTCGAACAGCGGAGAAGCGATCCGTCACAGAAAAGCGCTCGGAATCGAAGATATGAAACTTCTTTTTAAAGTAAACCCGGAAGCGGATGCTTATCTTGTACAAAGAGACGTTCAGGTTGTTGCAAAATCCATTATGTTCGGCGATTTTGCAGATGGATTATGTGTGTCGGGAGCGGCAGCAGGAGCAGAACCGGACGATGTGATACTATCCAGAGTGCATGAAGTGGCGAAGCCGAGAAAAGTTCCGGTATTCTGTAATACAGGATGCAATCACGGAAATGTCAGAGAGAAACTGGGAAACTGTGACGGCGTCTGCATGGGAACTGCATTTAAAAAAGACGGCGTATTTAACGGCAGGGTAGATAAAGAGCGTGTAAGAGAATTTATGGAGATTGTGGCAGACATAAGAAAAGGATTGTAAGGAAAAATCAATAAAGAAGAATCTTTGATAAGAAAAACAGTGAAAGAAGAGTCTTTGAGGAGAAAACAGTGAAAGAATATTATCTGGGAATAGATATCGGTACATATGAGTCGAGAGGAATGTTGATCGATGAAAATATGATCCCTGTTGCAGATTGTTCGGTAACTCATGGAATGGATCATCCGCAGGAAGGTTGGTTTGAACATGATGCGGACAAAGTCTGGTGGGGAGATTTCTGTAAATTATGCAGGCTTCTTCTTGAAAAGAGTAACATTCGTTCTGACGAGATCAGATGTGTCGGGACGAGCGCTCTTGGTACGGACTGCCTGCCTGTAGATAAAGACTGTAATCCGCTGCGTCCTGCAATATTATACGGGATCGATTCGCGGGCGGAAGAAGAGATTAAGTGGTTGACTCAATATTATGGAGATGACGTCAAAAAAATGTTCGGTCATCCGATCTGTACAGGCGATACGGCGACGAAAATTTTGTGGCTCAAAAACCATGAGCCGGAAGTGTATGAAAAGACATATAAGTTTTTGACGGGAAGTTCATATCTCACTGCAAAATTAACCGGAAAGTATGTGATCGATCAGTTTTTGGCAAAAGGATCGTTTCGTCCGCTTTATAATCGGGACGGCACGATAAATAAAGAAAATTGTAGCTTATATTGTCGGCCGGATCAGATCGCGGAGTGCGCGTATTCTTTTGAAATTGCAGGGACAGTGACGGAAGAGGCGGCAAAAGAGAGTGGTTTGAAAAAAGGTACGCCAGTGATCGTCGGTACAGGAGATTCCACTGCAGAAGCGATCAGCGTAGGATTGGTAGAATCGGGAACTGTATTTTTCCAGTATGGTTCGTCTATGTTTTATTACTACTGTGTTGATCGTTATGTTGATGATTATGTGTCGGCAAACGGAAACGGTTCTTTAAAAGGTGGAAAGGAATTTACGATACCGGGAACATTTTGTATCGGAGACGGAACGAATGCGGCGGGAACGCTGACGAGATGGGTGAGGGATACGTTTTATGAGGAAGAATTGAAGAAGGAACGAGCGGGCGGTGAAAATGCATACGCAGTGATGGCAAGAGAGGCGGCAGAGGTAGAAGCCGGATCGGAAGGGCTGATCATACTTCCTTATATCTATGGAGAGCGCAGCCCGATACAAGATGCGAAAGCATCGGGAATGCTATTCGGTTTAAAAGGAACACATACAAGAAAGCAGATTAACAGAGCCGCGCTTGAAGCGGTCGGATATTCGACTCTTCAGCATATGATCTTGTTTGATGAAATGAACCTTCCGCCGAAATCCGTTATTACGGCAGGGGGCGGCACAAAAAATGCGGCATGGATGCAGATTATATGCGATATGATCGGAAGGCAGATATGTATTCCTAAAAGATATCAGTGTTCGGCATACGGAGATGCTGCAATGGCGGCGCTTGGAGATCGGAGGTTTCGTGATTTTACGGAGCTTAGAGATTCTCTTCCGAAAGGGAAAATACTTGTTCCGAATGAAAAGAACCATATATATTACAAAGAACATTACAAGATGTTCAGAGACTTGTATTTGAATAATAAAGATATGATGCATAGAATTTAAACAATTTCAATATAGAAGAAAACAAATTGAAGCAAAAAAATAAAAAGCAACAAAATGAAGCAAAAGAAATAAGAAACGAGATATATAAAAGAAATGCGGCAAATAAAAGCGAAAAATAAAAGCGAAAAATAAGAGGAAGTGACAAAAATGGTAATAGACACACATATTCGTCCGGCGCTTTTCTCACCAATCTGTGAAAATAAAGAGCGCTTTGAAAAGCGATGCGATCAGATGAACTATCATTTGATGAAGCCGTCAAGTATCGAACTTTTGAAAAAGCAATATGCATTGGCAGGAATTGAAAAAGTATTTCTGCTTCCGTCAGATTGTTCGTTTGAAACGGGAGAACCGGATATATCAAACGACGAGATCGAGAAGATCGTACAATGTGATCCGACGTTTTTTGTCGGGTTTGCGTCTGCAGATCCGAGAAAGGAATCGGCGGCAGAAGAACTGGAAAAGGCGTTTAAGTTCCAAAATCTGGCGGGACTTTATATCAATACGGCAAGATTACATATGTATCCCTGTGATGAAAGATTATTTGTGCTGTATGATATATGTAAGAAATATAAAAGGCCGATCATTTTTCAGGCAGGATTGAGTATGGAAAATAACTCTCTGGCAAAATATTGCCGTCCGATTGAATTTGAGGAGGTTTTAAGTAAATATCCCGAAGTGAACATCTGTCTTTCTCATGTCGGCTGGCCGTGGGTTCAGGAAACGGCGGCGTTGCTTTTGAAATATGAGAATTGCTATACAAATACGGCGCTGATGAATTTTGACGGACCGTATCAGATTTACAAGAAAGTATTTACCGAAGATATGGGAGCGCTTTGGGTAGAACACAATATAGCGGATAAGATTATGTTTGGTTCGGGTTCGCCGAGAATTCGCCCGGTCAGAAGTAAAAGAGGATTGGACAGTCTTGGTTTCTCGGAAGAAACACTTGAAAAAATATATGCAGAAAATGCAGAGCGGTTTCTTGGAAGGGAGTGAGAGAGATGGATTTTATACTAAAAGAAGTTCCGATATGTGCGGATAAAGAATTTGAGATGATCAAGATTACAGATGACGTACGCAAGGTTGTGGAAGAAAGCGGAGTCGAAAAAGGAATTGTCTATGTAATTACAGAGCATACAACGACAGGGATCACTGTAAACGAAAGTCTTCCGTGTGTAGAAAAAGATCTTATGGAATGTCTTGACCGGATCGCGCCTGAAGATTATCCGTATCATCATAATCATTACCTTCCGACTTACGGAACGATCGGAGGAAACGCGCCCGGACATTTGAAATCGCTTCTGACAGGAAATCACTGCGTATTTCCTGTTTTAGACGGCACATTAAAACTCGGACACGCAGTCGATATTTATTTTTGTGAATACGATGGGATAAAAAACAGACGTTATATGGTTTATGTAGTCGGGGAAAGGGGTTAAGATCATTATGAAACGGACACTTGCGATGGCAGATAACTGCATTGACGTTTATTATAAACTAGATCGGTACTATCTGACGGGAAACAGTATTGATTTTGCATTGAATTATAAAGATCTTGGCGGTGATGTCACGGAAATGACGATTCTCGGAAATGATGTGTTTGCCGACGCTTTAGAAGAGAGGTTAAAAGAAAGAGAAATTCCTTTGAGGATACTAAAGCGTACCGACCGCCCTACAGCCGCCGCAAAAATGGATCTTGTTGACGGGGATAAAAAGCATCTGCATTTTGAAGGAAATGCGATGGAAGAGATCGAACTTCAGGACGATGATCTGGAATTTGTAAAACAGTTTGATATTATTTATGCGGAGCGTTGGGCGAAAGTCGGCAGATATATAAAAGAGATCAGGCAGGAAGGGCAGATATGGGTATATGATTTTTCTAAACGTTTGGAACAGGAAAGTAACGACGAGATCATTCCGTATCTTGATTATGCATTCTTTTCTTATGATCGGGATGACGAATATATAAGAAATTTCATGGTGAAGACGAACGAAAAAGGGGCGAAAACAGTCGTTGCCATGCTCGGAGAATACGGAAGCCTTGCTTATGAGAACGGGAAGTTTTATAAGTTGGATGCAGAAAAAGTTGAAGTAGTAAATACGGTAGGAGCAGGTGATTCTTATATCGCGGCTTTTACATACGGAGTCAGCTTGGGAGAAGATATCATGCAGTGCATGCGGCGCGGAAGACAACGTGCGACAGAGATTATACAGCAGTTCAATCCTTATAAGTAGCGAAAGATATCGTGAAATGCCGGAAAACAAAGAAACAAAATACGGCATGAAAAAAGAGTAACAATTCAGCGGTGACAGTTTCGATTAGGCGATCTGTTGCAGAAAATGTCAGAAAAGAAAGGAATCGGAAAGATGGAGCATTGTAAGATTATTGCAGTTGGAGATAACGTATGTGATAAATATTTGTCAAGAGGAAAGATGTATCCGGGCGGACAGTGCGTTAATACATGTGTTTATGTAAAGATGAACAATATGGAGTCTGCGTATCTTGGAAAATACGGAGATGATGAAGTGGCAGCTTGTGTTCAGGATACGTTGAAAGAAATCGGAATTGATGACAGTCACTGCCGTCGTTATGAAGGTGAAAATGGATTCGCTCTTGTAACTTTGAAAGAAACTGACAGAGTATTTTTAGGTTCAAATAAAGGCGGTATCGCAAAAGAGCATGATTTCGGATTTACAAAAGAAGATTTAGAGTATATCAAAGGTTTTCATCTTATTTACACAAATCTGAATTCTTATATTGAAAAAGAACTTCCTGTTTTATATCAGACGGGCGTTCCGGTTGCATATGATTTTTCTACTCGTTGGACAGACGAGTATTTGAAAGAAATATGTCCGTATGTAACAGTTGCGATTATGTCGTGCGCGCATTTGACAGATGAAGAGCGGGAAAAAGAAATGAGAAAAGCACAGTCTTACGGAGTGAAAGTTGTTCTCGGAACGATTGGAGAAGACGGATCTTACGTTCTTTATAATGATAAGATCTTATATGCGCCTGCAGTACACGCCGACGATGTGATCGATACAATGGGAGCAGGAGATTCTTATTTCTCAGCATTTTTATGTTCGCTTCTTGAAACGTCAAAGGAAGGAAAGATCGTTGAGGGAACAGATGAAGAAATGGCAAAAAGACTTCAGACGGCAATGGGAAAAGGCGCGGTATTTGCGGCGAAAGTATGTGCTTTAGAAGGAGCTTTCGGATACGGAGTTCCGATCTTGGGAAAGACAACTGTGTAAAGATCCAAAGGTAAGATACAAAAGGATAAAAGAAAAGATAAAAAGGATAGCTATAAAAAGATAACTGTAAAAGAGAGATCAACCAGTTAAAAATAATGAAAAATATAGTATAATAACGGAGGAAAAAAATGAGACCGAATGTATATGAAAACAAAGAAGAAGGAATCAAATGTGTATATACGAATGAAAAATGGCTTGTAAGCATTAAAAACTGGAAGCCGGATAATGATATCGAAGGACTGAAACACCTGGAGATTCATCATACGACAGATGAACAGTTTATCCTTGTAAACGGAAAAGCGATTCTGATCACGGCAGAAAGAAAGGACGGAAAATTTGAAACAGAACTGACACTTATGGAAAAGGGAAAAGTTTATAATGTTCCGAAAGAATGTTGGTTCTATTCGATCACACAGAAAGATACAAAGATGGTTTATGTTCAGGATTCGGGATGTTCTATGGAAAACAGTGATTTTTGCGATCTTTCAGAAGAAGAAATCAAAAAAATCCAGGAAGAAGCGCGTCATTTATTCGCCTGATATTCCATAGGGAAAGTAAGGAAAATAGATCAGAAGCAATCGGGGATCGGAAAAGGAGCGGTTATGAAGAAAAAATATGTTTTATTTGATTTTGACGGTGTAATTGCAGATACGGAAGAAAGCAACAGTCATTATCTCGGTCTTGCACTGAAAGAGTTCGGAGTTGAGCTGACGGAAAAAGACAAGCAGAGGTTGATCGGTACGCATGATCAGGAACTTCTTATAGAATTCCTGTCGCGGGCGCCTCGCAAAGTGACAGTAGAGCAGCTTACACGGAGACGAAAAGAACTTGGAAATACATATGAAAACGGAAATATTGCTCCGATTCCCGGAATTGTTCCGCTGATACAAGGGCTGAGACAAAGCGGAGTGAAAACCGCGCTCGTATCTTCTACTGCAACCCGTCTTATTATTATGGGACTGAATCGGATGCAGATGACGGACTTGTTTGATGTGATCGTCTGCGGCGATATGTGTGCCGAGAGAAAGCCTGATCCGGAATGCTATTTAAAGGCGATGGGATTATTAGGCGCTGTGCCGCAGGAGTGTCTTGTGTTTGAAGATTCGTCTGTCGGCATTCACGCCGCGAAACAGGCAGGGATCGAAGTCGCGGCATTTACCGGTTCAGGGAACGGTCAGGACGTAAGCGAAGCGGATTATGTTGTTTCATCATATGAAGAAAGTAAAAGGGTCTTAATCTGACCCCTTTACTTCTTTTATTTTAATGGATATCTGAGTAATGTAGTTTGCGGGATCTGACTCCGTAGTTTCGTCTATTAAGCTTTCGTCGTAGATCATAGATTCGATTTCAAAATGGTTCTTTCCGGCATAATCTATCATAAAAGGATAAGCTTGATAAGTTTGGTTATACGGACCTTTATGATACATTACGATATAAGTTCCGCTTTCAATAATGTCATAATCTTTTTCATCGTGATCTGACGGAAGGATTGTATAGTAATATTTATATTGAGTTTTATTGATATTCGGATTCAGCGCTGTTTTCATATCTACGATTCCGGCGACCGCATGTCCTAAGCTGTAGTCTTTTTCCTTGCGGTAGGCCATATGTTCTCCTAAGATTTTATATTGGAGTGTATCGCTTGCATCTGCGGGGATTTCTTTACTTTTAACAATTTGGATGGCGGGTCTGTATTCGAGATAAATCGTATCTAATAAGACAGACTTCGCCTTATTTATCAGATCAAGTTTTACGTGCATCATCTCTATTGTCCGATTGTATTTATTGACTGTTTGTTTCAGAGGGATCATTCTGTTGCTGTATAGATCATAGATCAAGTCGGCGTTTCTGTTTTCTATATAATTCTGAATTTCTTTGAGAGACAAGCCGATTGTCTGTAAGGCCTGTATAGTTACTATAATATCAAGTTGTTCTAAACTGTAAAATCGGAATCCTTTTTCATTTTTAAATATCGGTTTAAATACATTTTTCTTTTCGTAAAAAAGTAAAGTTTGCTTGGAAACTCCTGAAATACTGGAAAATTCATTTGGATTTAATAGATTTTCGTACATAATAGCAATCCTTTCCTGCGTAAAATGGAAATTTTATAAATAGGCTTGAGTATATAGTAACAATATACCATATAATAATACGTATAGAAACAGAAAAGGAGTAAAAGTATGTTGGAAGTTAATAATTTATTTCATGCTACACGTATTATAGAAGGGTATGGAGTAATAGAAACGACAGGACAAGAATGTGCGAATCTTGGTTTTGGAAAAGTGTTGGTTATTACAGATCCGTTTTTAGCGTCTTCCGAGCATTATAAAAAACTAAAGAAAAGTTTGGATGATGCGAAAATCGAAAACTTTTTGCTGACGAATGTGAAGCCGAATCCAAGAGCGGAAGATTGTGACGAAATGGCAGAGTTTGCGAAAAAGAATCATGTTGATGCACTGATCGCGTTAGGCGGGGGATCTGCGATGGATCAGGCGAAAGCTGTCGGCGCGGTTGTCACGAACGGAAAATCCACTGTAGAGTGGGGAGATACGGAATTGGATACAAATATACTTCCGCTGATCTGCATTCCGTCTACTTCGGGAACAGGAGCAGAAGTGACATGGTGTGCCGTTATAACAGATACAGAAAGACAGTACAAAATGACAGTCGGAGATCCTGTTCATATGATTCCTGTCTTAGCGATCTGTGATCCTGAAATTACGATCGGACTGCCGAAATCTTTAACTGCGGCATGCGGTGTCGACGCTTTAACACATTGTATCGAAGCGTATACGGTTCAGTTACATCAGCCGATCACAGATGCTCTGGCGCTGAAAGGGATTTCTATGATCGCAGAGAATCTGGAAAAAGCATACGAGAACGGCGAAGACAGAGAAGCAAGAAGAAACATGATGATCGCAAGTACGATCGGCGGTATGGCGTTTATTTCTTCAAATGTCGGAGCGGTACATGCTTTTGCCGAGACAGTAGGCGCTTGGTTTGATACGCCGCACGGTGTGGCAAATTCACTGTTTCTGCCATATATCATGGAATTTAATATTCCGGCATGTCCTGAGCGGTTTGCAGATATTGCGGATGCAATGGGAATCGAAAGAGAAGAAAGTATGTCTGACGAGCAATACGCATTGAAAGCGGTAGAATATGTGAAAGCTTTGAACAGAAAATTAAACATTCCTACAATTAAAGAAATCAAAGGAATCACGGAAGAGAGATTTGAGGCGATCGCGGAAAGATCTGCTAACAATGTTTTATCAAATGACAATGCCAGAAAAATTACGAAAGAAGATTACTTGGAGCTGTTAAAAAAAGCTTACAATGAATAATGAGGATATGAGATTATGAGAAAAATTAAAAAGATTGTAGATTTATCATGGGAATTTACTGCCGAAACACCGATATACCCGGGAGATCCGGAACCGTCTGTTACAGTTGCTACTACACTGGAAAACGAAGGTTACAATCTATCTACATTGGTAATGGGAACACAGACCGGTACTCATGTAGATGCGCCGTATCATTTTTCAAACAGCGGTGAAACGATCGATAATATGGAATTAGATTTCTTCTTGGGAGAAGCTGTTGTTGTAAGAGTAACGGATAAAAAGGCTGACGAAGCAATTACATTAGAAGATATCGAACCGTATAAAGAAGAAATTTGTGAAGGAAAAATCGTTCTCTTTAATACAAACTGGTATAAAACAAGAGGTACAGATGAATTTTTCCACCATCCATATGTAAACGGAGATGTAGCAAAATATTTAGTTGATAATGGGGTTCGCTTTATCGGAATTGATACGATCAATGCGGATCAGACTGGTGGAACGGAATTTCCGGTACACGATCTGTTCTCTGAAAAAAGATTGATGATCGGAGAAAACTGGGCATTTTTTGATCAGATCGATTTTGAACGTCCGTATGTTATCGCACTGCCGATGAAACTTATAGGATGCGACGGTTCGCCTGTAAGAGCGATCGCGGTACAGTGGGAGGAAGAATAATGGATGCGAAAAAAATCTGGAGTTATGCCAGAAGGCTGCTCGCAATTATCCCTTCTATTTTCATCTGTGCTCTTGGAGTAGCGCTTTTGGTTTGGCCGGAATGGGGATGTGATCCGCTGACAACATTTGAGATTGGGTTATCAAATGTATTTCACGTTCAGTTTGGTACTGTTGCTCTTGTGTTTGAAGGAATCATGTTTTTTGTATTTTTCTTTGTAAGAAGAGATTTGGTACATTTAGGAACTCTTGCATGGTGCTTTTTAATAGGACCTTTTGAAAATTTCTGGTTAGACGTTCTTGCACCGATGCTGCCGACAGCTCCGGAAATGAGTGTCGGACTGAAAATAGCGTGTATTTTAATAGGTTCGATCATTATTATTTTGACATTGGCTTATTATATCCCGATCGGTTTAGGATATCAGACATCCGATATATTTGCGTTTATGGCGGCTGATCTTGTTAAAAAGAGTTACGGAATCGGTCTGATCATATCTTATGCAATCTTATTTGTAATCGGAGTGGCGTTAGGATCGTCATGGGGAATCGGAACATTGATCGCAGTTGTTGCATACGGACCGATCATAGACAGGCTGATGGGGATTATTGAGCCGTTCTCATTTGCTGTGGCAGGAATGAAAAAAGAAGATAAGAAAGGCAAGTAAGATGAAAAGGATGTCACCTGCAAGGGCGATAGCATATGGACTGCCCGGCTTGGCAACGCTTTTTACATTTACCATGTTTACGACATATGGCTTGTATTTTTTTACAAATGTTGTCGGATTGTCAGGAAAATTCGCGGGTCTGATCATGACGATCGGAACTTTATGGGATGCTGTTACAGATCCTTTGGTCGGAATCATCTCAGATAACCGCGATCCCCGTAAAGGGAGAAGAAGACCGTTTTTATTAGTATGTGCGATTCCGTTTGGAATTGTAACGTGGCTACTGTTTACGGCATGGGATTTTGTTGAAATTCAGCAGAAAATTTATTTTATTATAGTTGCTTTGTTATTTTATACATTTCAGACTTTGATCGACGTTCCGTATACTTCCTTAAGCGGCGAAGTTACCGATAACTATGACCTGCGAAGTAAGCTGGCTACAATAAGAACGTTTTGGGCGATCATCGGAGTGGCAATCGGCGGCGGGATCATGGCATATACCGATTTTTTAGAGCCTGTTGTCGGCGGCAGCAGACAAGCTTGGTCCGTATGTTTTGCATTTTTCGGCATTATCTGTACGCTTAGTATCTGGATCGGTTATAAGGCGAGTGAAGGATACGAAAATAAAGATATTATTACAAAAAAATCTTATTCCATAAAAGAAATGCTGGAAGGTCCTCTTCGGAACAAGCCGTTTCTTCATTTAACGATTGCGTTTATATTTGCAATTTTGGCACAGGCGATTTTTCTCGGAGTATTGGTATATTATCTGAGATATAACCTGAACCTGAACGACACGCAGGTATCCCTTGTGAATATCATTATGTGGATCGTAGCGTTGTTTTGGGTTTTTCCGATAGATCATTGGTCTACGAAATATTCAAAAGTTGTTTCATGGACGATTTCTATGGGAATCTGGCTTTTGTGTATGATCGTGTTCCCTTTGTTCTTCTTAAAGCCGGGTTCAACCGCAGCGCCGATCATTATGACGAGCATTCTCGTAGTTGGGTTAAACGCACTGTATCAGGTTATTTATGCTATGATTTCTGACTGCGTAGAAGTCGATGAATTGATGAGCGGTGAAAGACGGGAAGGGTTGTTTTATTCTATGGCAACCGTATCCCAGAAATTAGCCGCTGCGTCCGGCGTCAGTGTTTTAGGGATGATTATAGATTATGTCGGATATAATCCGGCGGTATCCGTGCAAAGTATGCAGACAGTTCAAGGGTTTCATAATATATTTGTAATAGGAACTTCTGTCTGTCTGCTGCTGTCCATTGTGACAATGGCAACAAACCCTTTGACGAAAAAACGTTATTCCGAAGTGTTGGAAGCCGTGCGCTTGAAAAGGGCAGGGAAAGAGATTGCTTTAGATGAATTTAAAGATTTATTGTTTATAAAAAAGAACCGAAAATAATATAACATATGAAAACTCTCTTTTTGCATTTTATATAAGGAAGGAAATGCATATGACCTTCCTGTGTTGAGGTGGGAAAGAGAGTTTTTATATTTTAAGGGAGATGTGTGGGGACTGTGATACAGGTTTAAATTTTGTAAAGAAAATGTAAAAAAACTGAAAAATATACAAAATTCACATTTCGTATAAGTAAAAAGTGGAATAGTAGAAAAAAATAAATTATTTTACATAAATTGAGGGCGAAAACTTGACAATTTTTCATGGGGGGGGGTATAATTTTACTGTAGTATAAAAATAGAACAGAGGAAAGAATTCAGCGATCAAAGCTTTTAAATGCCTACATAGTCAGATATGTGGGCATTTGTTATGTTAAAAAATATAATACCTACCTGAGAGGTATTATATAAAAAGAGATTTATATATTGTAAGTATGATGGCGGCATTCTTTCACATGGAGGTCGTTTTTTTATTTTGTATATAACTTATGAGGAGGCGGACTATGCAGCTTAACGTGACAACAGATTATGCGATCAGAACTGTTTTATATCTGGGGCAATGTAAAAAGATTGCTTCCGCTACAGAGATATCGAATGAAATGGGAATTCCAAGAGGATATCTTGAGAAAGTGCTTTCAAAACTGAAAAAGGCAGAATATATTTCCGCAGATCTGGGAGCCAGAGGCGGATATCGACTTAATAAGACTTTAAAAGATATTACATTGGGAGATGTGATACGCCTTATGGAAAGCACGACAAAAATAAACCGATGTCTGGAGGATGATGCTTATTGTAGTCGAAAGGCGGTAGATTTTTGTGCGGTGCGAAGATATTACGCAAAAGTTCAGGAAAAATTAGAGACCCAATTTTTCAGTATTTCATTGAAAGAAATTTTGGAACAAGAGGGAGCGTGAAAAAAAGACAGTGAAGAATAGAGACATAAAAAAATTATTTAAGTGGAAAATATGGAAAAAGGGAACTGCATGTCTGTTGGTATTTTCTGTATTGTTGCAGACGGTGACTGTTTCGGCGCAGGGAATAGCGAAAGGGCCGCCGATCGATATGCAGCTCATACAGCAGCTGCAGGAAGCAAAAATGCCGATGCAGTCAGACGTGTCAGAAGAAGGACAGATCGTTCAGTCGTCGGGTGAGCAGTCAGAGCTGACAGAGAATGGACAGACAGATCAGCCGTCAGGCAATCAGTCAGGTTCGATGGAAAACGGGCAGACAGATCAGCCGTCAGGCGATCAGTCAGGTTCGGCAGAAAACGGACAGGCAGTTCAGCCGTCAGGCGATCAGTCAGGTTCGGCAGAAAACGGACAGACAGATCCGTCATCGGATCAGCAGTCAGAAGACGCAGATTTATATGAAAACGGCATTATTAAGATTTACAACATCGAACAGCTTCAGGCGATCGGTACAGGAAGTTCTGTGCGGATGAACGATACAGAGAAAGAACTGTTCGGCACAGGCGAAGAAGTTGTTGACGGCGGAAATGCGGTTACATATGCGTCAGATGCGGATTACATGCTGATGAATGAAATCCCGCTGACTGCGAAAACGATGTGGACTTTGCCGGAGGGATTTACCGGAACATTTGCAGAAGCGCCGAAAGAGGATGCTCCGTTGTATGATAAAGAAAGCGATACGGTTTATGTTTACAATAACTATCAGCTTCTCTTGATCGCTTCGGAAAAATCGGCGGAAGAACCGATCATGTCTTATGATATGATCCCTGAAAAAGTGGGAATAGGTCAGCTTCTGTATAAAGACGGAACTTTGGCAGACGAGAGCGCGGAATCGGCGCAGGAATATCTGACTTACAGCAAAGAACATAATTATGTGTTAAGTCCGTCCTTTACAGAACAGATGCCGGAACTAAAGGCGGAAAAGATTAAGAAAGAAGCAACGGTTCAGGCAGATGCGGGACAGCTTGGAGGGCGTGAGTATCTTGGTCAGGTTTATACCAAAGTTGAAGGAGAGCCATATATACTTATCGGAAACGAATGGCAGCTTAGAGCAATCGGACAAGATGCGAAGCCTAAAGAAAAAGGCAATCAGTATATGCAAGTAACCCCAATGCTCTATGTGAAATCCATAGTAGACCTAGGAATATGGGGGGATGACAAAATAACATATACTCCATATTATCCCGGCGATGCCGACTTCAATTTAAAACAAGGCGAAGCTTTGGGAGAAAGTGGGATTGAACAAAAAGATTTCATCTATTTTTCAGAAGCAAATACAAACAAAACAGAAGGTTTGATGAATATCGAATATGATAAAGAAGGATTAGTTGGATTCTTGCTAGGACCACTGGGAGAACTGCTTGGTGACATTTTACATGCACTGTTAGGACCTTTGTTTGATATACCGATATTAGGGAGTCTTTTAGAAAAACTTATCGGTGAGCGGACAGATGATATTGTTATCGTGGATAAGGAATTTAATCAAAACAACGTTCAAAGTTATCCTTCTCTATCAGAAGCAAGCAATGAATTAAAATCGCTAAAATATTCTCCGGATGCCAATTATATTATTTTTCGAGATATTGATTTATTGCAGGGAGAATATTCCGACGGAAAAGAGGATGACTGGACACCGCTTCACTTTTCGGGAAAAATGGAAGGACGCCTGAATATGCAGGAGGGCAGCGTGCCTACCATTAGTAATATTCAAGTGAATCAGACAGGGGAACTGGATATCCAAAAAGACAGCGGAATTGGATTTTTCGGAACGATCTCTAATGAAATGAAAAAAAGTGGGAATGGTGGTTTCGAGTCTGCGGGGAAGGCGGGAGTAAAAAACCTCCATTTAGATCAAGTTACAGTTAATAATCAATCTGTGACAGTAAATAATGATCCAAAATCATTAGTAGAAGGATTGTTGGAAGTGCTGGGTGGATTGTTGGGTGGAATTCTGGACCTGATAAGTGGAATCCTTGAAGGACTGGTTCCGGTAATCGGAAACTTAAAACTGGGAGATGTCATTAAAGACTTATTGACATTAAAGCAAAGCAGTCCGGATATGTTTGCGACCGGAAGCTTTGCAGGACGTATTGTAGGGGATGTTTCTGTTGAAAACTGTACGGTAACCAACGCTTCTGTAACGAATGTAAAAGGAATGACAGGAGGATTTGTCGGATATACATCAGGAGAAGCAACCTATATTCTCGGAAATGTGACAGCGGGAGTCGTAGAGCTATTATCAACCTTGCTGAATATTCTTCCGGGCGTGGGACTGGGAGATTTGATTACGATTCTTTTGAAAAATGATGTTCCTCTTGGACAGTTATTGCCGAATGGCTATTATAAGCCACTGATCCAAAACAGCAGTGTTTCTCTTTCAGAGGGATCGATCGGAACGACAGGAACGGGGAAAGAAACTGTCAATTACAACGGCGGATTTGTGGGAAGCCAGACAGGAACAGATATAAATAACTGTTCTGTAACCGGTTTGAATCAGGTAGTGGCAGATATCGGAGCCGGAGGCTTTGCCGGAATCGAAAAAGATGCACAGGTTAAAGGATTATTAAGTGATCTGGGAGCGGAAATCAAAACATTTGATATTCGTTCTACACAGAGAAATTGTCATGTAGACGCAAGCGACCTTTCAGTTACGGCGACAGATAGTTATGCCGGAGGTTTTAATGGCGTAATGGCAAATAGTAGCAGCATCGAATCAAATGTTTCGGGAGTGAAACTGGTTAAAGCCAATCAATATGCCGGAGGTTTTGCGGGAAGAGCTACGTTGGGCTATGGAATGGCCGTAGGTTCAAAAGATGAACAAAATGATACTTTATTGCAATCTGTATCAAAACTACTGGAACAGTTACTTGTTTCGGGAAATGAAGAAGAACTAGGTGTGCTTCTTTCTTTAAGCGGTGCACAGCCTTCTGAAATAAAAGGAAGTTCTGTCAGTGGAACAAACTTTAGTGTTCAGGCAGCGGCAGATTATGCCGGCGGTCTGATCGGACAGGGAGACGGCGTACAGATCACATCCTCTGGAACTGAGAAAAATACGATACAAGGGGTAAGTTTTGTAAAAGCAAATAATTATGCAGGCGGAATTTCAGGAGCAGTTACTGTAGCTGATGCGGTCGGCGTATTGAACGATACACTGGGAATCGGAAGTTATCTTTCGTTTACTGTATCGAATGTAGATCTAGGTGGTAATGATCTTCAAATCGAAGCATCGAATAAGTATGCTTCCGGCGGAGCAGGTTTAATGCTTGGAGGAACAGCAGAGCAGATTAAAATTGAAGGTATTCAATCTGTGACTGCCGGAAATTATGCCGCCGGGTTTGCCGGACGGGCAGGAACAGGCAGTCTTGCAAAAGAAGGCGGTCTGGATCTTCTGGGCCTGGGATTGATTAAAGTTGACAGCTTACTTAGTCTGGTTGATGGTGTTGCCACAAAAGTTTCCAATGTATCTGTGAGCGGAACAGAGAACGGCGCAGTCATCAAAGCCAGTGGACAGGTTGAGATAACGGAAGGCGAATCTATTCTTGCCGGAGGCTTTATTTCCGAAGCAGAAGGGGTACAAATTGCAGATTCACATGTGACAAATCTGAAGGCAGTTTATGCAGAAGCTACAAAAGATAAAGAAGGTTATGCCGGAGGCTTTGTGGGAAGAAGCCACACAGGCGGGCTGGCAGGTCTGGCCCAGGAAGACAAAGACGGAGCATTGAAACTTCCCGGAATTGTAAATGTCAGCGGGCTGTTGGATTTAGTTCCGTATTTGATACCTCAATATACAAATACTACCGTTACATTTTGCTCAGCTAATGAAGAACCTCAGGTCAAGGCTGATTATGCCGGCGGATTTTTTGGAGAAATGCAAAGCGGTAAGGTCGATAACAGTACAAGGACAGAGGCTTATGCAGTTTATGGTCTGGAAAAAGTCAAGGGTGAATCTCACGCCGGAGGCTTTGCCGGAAAAGTTGACGCAGGGGCAACGGCTTCTTCAAATGGACTGAATCTTCTTGGTGGTATTTTAAACCTTGATATCGGTCAGCTGCTCGATGTACTTCAAGTTTACATCCCGATCATTCAATCGGCGGGCGTGAAGTCGACAGAAAAAGGATTTACTGTAGAAGCGACGGATACAGACAGCTATGCGGGAGGTTATCTTGGATATGGCGGCGGTGTGCAGATTAAAGATTCGGATGTGACATCCTTAAAGCATACAAAGGTGACGCCGCCGGGCGATAGTCTGGAATCTGCAAATGGAGACAGCTATTTCGGAACGGATTCACAATATGCAGTCAAAGGTGGAAAATACGCCGGAGGTTATGCAGGATGTGTGGATATTGATTCCGCGGCAGCAGTCGGAGGCGGATTAAAGCTTCTTGGGAACATCGAGCTGACGAATCTTTTGAAGGCGCTGGATGTAGTGGCGTCTACCATTGAAAACTCCGATGTCAACGGATGTGTCGGCGGTTATTCCGTACTGGCAGATGGCAGAGATGATAAGAATCAGAAGTTAGGAAAAGCAGGTGGATTTATCGGAGAAATGTCCGGTACCATCATCAAAAACAGTGATGCGAATTTATTCAACTATATTATCGGACGCGAGGCAGCCGGAGGTTATGCCGGTATCATGGAACCGGGAAATGTTGCTTCCGTAATCGAAGATGCCGGTATTTTAGATGGACTGTTAAATGTAACAGATAGTCTTGCCAGTCTGGTGCAGTCTTTCATTCCGATTATAGAAGACAGTCAGACGAGCAGCGTGCCTTGCGGCGGCGCGGTTCGTGCCGACGGCATCACTGACACCCAGTGTGTGAGAGGTCTTGCCGGAGGCTATGTAGGTTATAACCATGGTGGAAGAATTAAAGGATATGCGGCAGAAGGCGGCGGGAAGGAATGTGCCACGATTCGTATTCGTTCAGTCTACGGCGGCGAGTTTGCCGGAGGATTTACCGGATTGATGGAAACGGCGGATCTGGCAGGAACAGGAAACTTACAGCTTCTGTTTGGCTTACTGAAAACAAGTAATGTGTTAAGTCTTCTCGGAGCTGTTTATCCGACAGAAACGAACACAGCCGTTTACGGACCGCTTAGAAAAGTGGATATGGACACATGGAACAAGTGGGCGGAGGCTGTCGGCAACAACGGTGTTTACGGAGATCAGTTCACAAGTACACCTGTTGAGAATGAAGAACAGTTACAGGCATTAATCACACAATATGCCTATGGTTACAATGTTAAGGCGGGCAGAACGAGCGTCGGCAGACAGGATATGGAAGCAGGCGTAGCCGGAGGCTACGTCGGACGCATGAAAGCAGGAGTGGTTACCAATGCTCATGCATGGGATGCGAAATCTGTGATGGCATACAAGAGCGCCGGAGGATTTGCCGGAGAAATGAAAACCGGCGGCGTTGCAGAAGTCGGAAAAGTAGAGTTGATTGGTTTGGATATTGCAAATTCTATCAGCGCCGTGCAGACTTTCGTTCCGGTTATAAGAAATTCGGATATTACAGGTTTCCAGTCAGGAATGACGGTGAAGGCAACAGGAATCCCGGTTAAGGATTCAACCTTGAAAATAGAAAAAGTCGGTTATGCCGGAGGGTATGTCGGTCATATGGTTGGCGGACAGATCTGGGGCAACTGGTCTGAAAAAGCGAATACGTACAGTGCAACAGATGCCGTACCTGATCCGAATAATAAGCGATGCTTCGTGGCTAATTTGAGAAAAGTGGAAGGTACGAAAGCAATCGGCGGATTTGCAGGACAGATCGATCCGGCAAGCGCAGCGAATTTAGACACGGCAAGCAGTGAAGGATTACTTGGCGGATTGCTTCAGTATCTGATAGGAACTCCGGGAGATCTTGCACGGTTATTAGATGCAACTATTTCTACAGTGCGAGGCGCAGATGTCAAAGCGTGGGATGACTGGGGAATCATTATCAACGGCGCTTATACAAACGGTACAGGCAATACAGCCTATGCAAAGGCGGCGGGCGGTTTCGCAGGAGAGATCAACGGAGCTGTTATCGGAGAAATGAATGAGTCAGAAAGCGGCGTTCATGTGTCGAATGTCAGAAGTGTGACAGGAGGAGAATACGCCGGAGGATTTGTCGGCCTTGCAGATGTATCTGCAATATTGCAAGTTAGCAATGGGAATACAAGTATATTGAGCGCCCTATTGACTCTTGGAGGAACAAGCGTATTAGATACGTTTAGAAGTTATGTTTATCATTCCGATGTGTCCGGTTCTGCAGAAGCAGGACTGGAAGTACAGGCAAGAGACAGTAAAAAATCAGAATATGTCAACGATCCTGTTTATTCGGGTTCAGCCGGAGGATTCGGAGGCGCATTGCTTAACGGTTCTGTCAAAGATTCCAAAGTGACAAATCTTCGCAAGGTCAACGGTATGAACTACACCGGAGGATTTATCGGACATCTCGGAAAGAGCGGTACGGTCGATTTGGACAATTTAGGTGCGTTGGGTGATTTATTAAGCGCAGGTGCAGGTGTAATGGATGTATTCGGTTCTCATGTAGACCGATGCAGTGTCGAAGGTGTCAACGAAGGCTTTACTGTACACAGTAATAATACGATAGACCAGAAAAATAAATCAGAAATCGCCGGAGGATTTACCGGATATGCAGATCTTGGAAGATTGTCAGAAAATAAAGTCACCGGGTTAAAACAGGTGACAAGCGGTCAGATCGCCGGAGGGTTCGCAGGAAAGACAACCTTTGCTTATCTTGCAAATATTAATCTGGATTCCGAGTTGGTTAAAGGATTAGTGACGGTTGTGAATCAGATTTTGAAGGCGCTTTGGTTAGATGAACTTCAAAAAGGTCAGGTAATTAAAATTGATTTAGGCATTATTGAAATTGATGCTTTATATGATGGGAAACTGGTATCTCTGAATCTGCTTGGACTGGATATTAAGGTTGGCTTAGCAGAGGATAAGAGTCTTGCGACCATCTATATCGGAGACAGTAAGATTGAGATCAACTGCTCAGAGAGCGGTACGATCGATGAAGAAAGCCTGAAAAATGAAATCAATATTTCACTCATAAAGGCAAACCGTACAAAGATTGATAAATGTACAGTGACAGGTATTGCAGACGGCTATGACGTCTATGGAGGCGGCGCCGGAAACAATGCCAACGGCACAGGTCAATACGGTATTGCCGGAGGTTTCGTCGGATGGAATAACGAAGGCTTACTTGAGAACAACAACATGTTCTTTGCAGACGTTATCCGAGGTGCAAAGGATCTGACCGGACCGTTTACCGGAAAGTCAAGTCTGAACTCCAACTGGGAATTTAACGATGTGAAAGGCATTGAAGGCAATGAAAACTATTACCGGATCTATCGTAATGGTGATACCGCATATGAGAAGCTGTTTGGTAAATCGGGCAAGGAACTTCAGCACAACTACGAAACATCTGATGCATGGAAGAATGTATATACAATCCGGCATATGACGAAAGACAAAGTTGTGAAGTTTACCGATCTGAAAGACGCTATGATGAGCGGCAGCGCAGGGCAAATACCTGTCAATGTTTATCAGGAGGACGGCGCGATGGCTGTTCTGATGAACAATACGGCAAGCAGCCCGACAGAACCGGGTGGCAATGAGGAAGCGCCGGATGTTCAAGACCCGTGTAAGGATCTTATTGAACTTCGTCTGAAAAAGGTTTGGAAAAGGGACGAGGAAAAAGATCGTCCGAATGAGGTCATCTTTAACATTACAAGAAGCTATGAAAAAGACGGAAAACCGGTTGTAGATACAAACTTCAATAAAGAAGTTATTTTGACAAAAAAAGATGCACAAACATCGGACATATGGGAAAAGGTTCTTACGGGAGCTGAATATACAGCATATCATGTTGGCACGGATGGAAAGAAATATTATTACACATATCATGTCAGCGAGATGAAAGTGGACGGATATACAACAGAAATAACTTACAAAGGCGATCGTCAATACAGTATTACGGTGACAAATACGAAAAACTGGTTTGACAGCCTTCTTCCGGAAACAGGAGGAATGGGAAAAGCTTTGCTCTACACGTTAGGTGTTCTGCTTCTTTGCTTAGTGACAGCTACGGAATACAGGAAGAGAAAAAGCACAAGAAGTCAGAGTAGCTATAAATAATAAAGAACAAAAAGAAAAGGAGACACAAAGAATGAGAAAAGTAAAAAACTCAATCAAAAAGATGATGGCATTGTGTTTAGCAGCCATCATGACACTGGCAATGGCAACAACTGCTTTTGCCGCAGACAGAATAAAAACAGGAAATTTGACAGTAAACGTCAATGAAGGAAACACGTTAAAGGGTCAGACAATTAAAGTCTATAAGCTCTTTGATTTGAGTGTAAGCGATACACATTATGCTTATACAGTCAATGCGGACTATAAAAATGCAATCGCAACAGCTTTAGGATTATCGAAGGAAGCAACAAGTGAACAATTATATAACAAACTTGCTGAGTATAAGGAAAATCCTTCAGGAATTCAGAAATTCGCAAATGACTTTACAGCAGCTGCATTGAAAGCAGGAACGGCAGAAACTGGAACTTCCGGAAAAATTACAAGTGCAGAGAAGAGTTATACATTCAATAATTTAGCATACGGTTATTATCTTGTATATCAGACAGGAACAAAGGAGATTCAGTCATCTCTCGTATCTGTGGATAAAGATAGCAAAACAATTACTTTAAAAGGTAAAGCGCCGAGCATTGAAAAAGAGGCAGACAAAACAACAGTTGAAATTGGACAGGTTGTAACTTATACAATTACAGGAACAATTCCGGATACAACAGGATATGCGCAGTATACATATAAAATCCACGATACATTGACAGAAGGTCTTGATTTTGTAGAAGATACAATGGGGAAACTGCCAACAGAAAAAAAATATGAGGTATCCGTTCAGATTGAAGGAGAGCAAGACTCAGTAATAAAAGAAGCAGATATTGATCCGGATAATGCCAGAAAGATGACATTGGATTTATCACAGTGGATTAGAGAGAATCAGACACATAAAGGAAAGACTTTTACAGTTACTTACTATGCAAAAGTTAATGCTGATGCCGTAGTACAGACAAACAACAGCGCTCACTTAGAGTATGGTAACGATCCGGATAACATAACTACAACAACACCGGACGTAGTAACAACACCAACTTATCCGGTACAGATTCACAAATTAATCAAAGATCAGCAGAATAGCTACCTTGCGGGTGCAATATTCCGTCTTTATAGAAGCGAAGAGGATGCAAACAATAATCAGAATGCAATCGCAGTTACAGGTTCTAACGGTACTTACACAGTAGACCCGGTACAGGTCGGCGATAATAAGATGTACGATATGGAATCTATCGGTGACGGGACAACAGTAGGCACAGGAATGAACTTAAAGTTAAACGGTCTTGCGGAAGGAAGCTACTGGTTAGTGGAGACACAGGCTCCGGACGGTTACAACAAGTTGACAGCTCCGGTTAAAATTACAATTACAAAATCTGATACTACGAATGTGGATGACTGGACAATCAAGCAAAATGATGGGGTGGTGGATGATAAAATCATCGACATTGAGAATACTACAGGAACACTTCTTCCGGAAACAGGTGGAATGGGTACTGTAATTTTCACAGTGATTGCAGTTGTGATGATTCTCGGTATTGCGGTAAGCTTCGTGATCAGCAGAAGAAAACGTGCTTAATCATTTATAATTCAGACATATGGATGAGAGGGCTGCCTTCGGGCAGTCTTCCCATTCGTTATAACAGCAGGGAGAATGAAATAAAGATGCGCAGAAAAAAGACAGAGAAAAAACAATTTTATATTGGGGATATTTTTCGCGTGATAGGATTGATTATTGCATTCTCCGTACTGTTATATCCGACAGTCAGCAACTATCTTTATGAAAAGAACGGCTCAAAAGTGATTTCGGCTTATGATGAAAACGCAGTGCGGTTAAGCGAAAGTGACAAGCGTGAAATGCTCGAGGCAGCAAGACAGTATAACGAAGAGCTTTTGGGAAATATTGAGTTATTAGATCCTTTTTCATCTATAAAGAAAGAGGTAGACGAGAGATATCAAAGCCTGTTAAATGTAAACGGGTCGGGAATGATCGGATATATCCGTATTCCTAAGATTAATGCAGAACTTCCGATTTATCACGGAACAGAAGAAAAGGTGCTTCAGTCGGGGGTAGGCCATTTTGAGGGGACGTCTTTACCGATAGGCGGGGAAAGTACCCATGCAGTTTTAACCGGGCATCGGGGACTTCCTTCTAAGTTGTTGTTTACGGATCTGGATAATTTGGAAAAAGGAGATATCTTCTATATTAAAGTTCTCGGTGAAACATTTGCCTATCAAGTGGATCAGATACTTACTGTGCTGCCGGAAAATACAAAGGAGCTTACGATCGTACCGGGAAAAGATTATGTTACATTAGTTACTTGTACACCCTATGCGGTGAATACACACAGGCTTCTTGTAAGGGGGTATAGGATTCCTTATGAAGAGGCAGTGGAAAAAGTTCCGGATGAAAAAATCGCAATAGGATTACCGTTCCAGATGAAAGTTTTATTTATAGGACTTTTCATTTTGTTTCTTATTTTGTTCTTTTGCGGTGTTGCTGCGTATGTGAAAAAGAGAAAGAAAAAGAGAGAAAAAACACGGAGGGAAGATCATGTTTCAAATGAAAAATAGATGGAAAAATATTCTTGTAGGTTGTTTGACTGTATTCGGAATACTGATTCCAAGTTTATCCTGCAGGGCGGAAAATGTAGGCTCTATCCAGATTGAATATCATGGAAGGACACAGGAAAATGAAGAGGTTGTATTTGCGAATGCGGATTTTTCTGTTTTTTTTGTCGGAAAGATGGAGGATGGAAAGTGGACGCTTGCAGGAGATTTCGGTAATGCGGGAGTTTCTCTGGAAGGAATCGAATCTTCTGAAAAAAACGAACAGGCAAAGCAGTTATACAACTATGCGGTTCGGCAAAGTATACAGGGAAACGCTTTGAAAACGGACGAGAATGGAATCGCAATGATCGGCGGATTAGAACAGGGATTGTATTTGATTGCCCAGACAAAGGTGTGGACCGATGAGAAGCAGGGCAGTTATCAGGCATCGCCGTATCTGATCAGTATTCCGGAAGAAATAGACGGCAGCTATATATGGGATGTTGTAACGAAACCAAAAAGCGAGTGGATCACGGAAGCGCCGCAGCATCCTGAAATGCCGGATAAAAATACGGAAACGGAGAAGACGGAAGGAGCGAAAACAGGAGATACAAGCTCGGCGGCTTTGTCATTGCTTTTACTGATATTCAGTTCGGGAGCGTTTATAATTCTATGTAGAAAAAGAAGAATATACAGGAAGGACTGACATAATATCCGGCATTTGAATGTTAATTGTTTAATATAAGCTGACTGTGTTATAATAGGATATAAAAAAGGAAAGGCTGTTTCTTTTGAGAGGAGCAGAAAGGGTGAATAACATGGGAAGTAAATATGCAGGAACAGAGACGGAAAAAAACTTAAGAAACGCTTTCTCGGGAGAGTCGGAGGCGCGCAATAAATACACGTATTTTGCGTCTGTGGCGAAAAAAGAAGGGTATGAACAGATTGCCGCGTTGTTTCGGGATACGGCGGATAACGAGAAAGAACATGCAAAAATGTGGTTTAAAGAATTGAACGGGATCGGAGATACGGCAGATAACTTGAAAGCGGCGGCAGAAGGCGAGAACTATGAATGGACAGAAATGTATGCCGGTTTTGCGGAAACTGCCGAGAGAGAAGGATTTCCGGAACTTGCTCAAAAATTCCGTCTTGTGGCGGAGATCGAAAAGCACCACGAAGAGAGATACAGAGCGCTGCTGAAAAATGTAGAGACGGCATCAGTATTTGAAAAAAGTGAAGTGAAAGTGTGGGAATGCAGAAACTGCGGACATATTGTAGTAGGAACTGCGGCGCCGGAGATCTGTCCGACCTGTGCGCATCCGAGAAGTTATTTTGAAATACATGCAGAGAACTATTAAAATGCTGAAACCCATCCATGAAAATTGACATCCCTTCTGGAAGCGGATGAAAATACTTCGGAAAATCTAAAACTTGTAAAACAAAAAGAATATCGTTATAATAAATTATTAGAGAAAAATAATCTGAAGGGTTATATCGATGTGGAGGGTTATAATGAGGGAATATAGAAACCGTATATGTTCGGCAGTGCTGGCAGCAGTCTGTGTGATCGGCACAGCATTGATTCCGTCAAGAGCCGTACACGCAGAAGATGTAGTTGACCCGATCGCGGTGCAGAAACAGGCGGCATATGATGCCGTTCCTGAGACAAACGGTTTGGAAAACTGGCCGCAGGGACCGCATGTATATGCAAATTCGGCGATTGTTATGGAGATGAACAGCGGGGCGATTTTATACGGGAAAAAAATAAACGATAAGCATTATCCGGCAAGCATTACAAAACTGTTGACAGCGCTTGTGGCGTTGGAAAATGCGGATCCGGATGACGAAGTTTATTTTTCCGAAGACAGCGTTTCGTTTCTGGAATACGGAGATGCGAGTATCGGGATGAGACCGGGAGAAATACTCAGTATGAACGATGCGCTGTACGGTATGCTGCTTGCATCTGCCAATGAGGTGTCTTATGCAATCGCAGAAAGTGTCGGCAAAAAGATGGGCGGAGGTTTTGAGACGTTTATCCAGAAAATGAATGAACGTTGCGAGGAACTTGGATGTACGGGATCTCATTGGACGAATGCAAATGGTCTGCATGATGAAAACCATTATACGACGGCGCATGACATGGCGTTGATCGGATCGGCAGTCTATCAGTTTGACAAGTTTCGGGAAGTAACTCAGACTTTAAATTATACGATTCCGCCTACAAACCTTGTGAATGAATCCAGAACGTTCCAACAGAATCACAAGATGCTTTGGGTAGGGGCACATTATTCTTATGATTATTGTACGGGCGGCAAGACCGGATATACGGATCAGGCAAAAACGACTCTTGTGACTATGGCAGATAATGCAGATATGCAGCTTGTTGCGGTTGTCTTGGAAGATCAGGGAGATGTGTATGTAGATACAAGGGCGATGTTTGATTATGTATATGCGAATTTTTCCAAAGTGTTTTTGAATGAACACGACAAGCCCGATGGCGTCAGGAAGTTTAAAACGGAAGATGCATATGTTGTTCTGCCGAAAGGAATTGACGTTTCATCTCTGGAGCATGAGATTACGATTACTGACAGGCAAAATGCCGCCGGAAAGCTGACCTATTTATACAAAGGTCAAAATGTCGGAACTGTAGAAGTGAAACTGACGGCGGATTATATTAAGGAAGAAACAGGGTATAATATTGAGCCGGAAATGAAATCCGTCGGGAAGAAAAGTACGGATAAAGAAGAAAAAACAGAGATGCCTATATATGTAAAGCTGTTAATAGCGGTAGTTCTTTTGGTAATCATTTTGTTGGCAGTTCTTTTCAGTCTGCTGAAATATCGGCAAGTGAAACGAAGGAGAGCAAGACAGCTTGCAAGAAAACGCAAAAAGGCATTAGAGCGCCGGCGGTCAAATACAGAGCAGACGGGAGAAAATGCTTTCCGACGACAGAGCAGTGCCGGCAGGAGAAAAAATACCCAAATAAGAAACCGTCAGGTAGACGACAGAAGAAGCGGAAGTTATCGCAGGCGAGACAGAGAAGGGCGGTACAGATAAATAAATTTACAGTATTCGCTATGTCACGGCGGAATCATTACGCTTATGAAAAAGGTTATATTATAAAGAAAGAGGATGAATAAAATGAAAGTAGCAGTAACTTATGAAAACGGAGAGGTTTTTCAGCATTTCGGACATTCGGAAGCTTTTAAGCTTTATGAAGTTGAAGGCGGCGAAGTGAAATCATCGGAAGTTGTTCCCACGAACGGAAGCGGTCATGGAGCTTTGGCAGGATTTTTACGGGAAAGAGGCGTAGAGGTTCTTATCTGCGGAGGAATCGGCGCAGGAGCGCAGAACGCACTTGCAGAGGCTGGTATCAAACTGTATGGAGGAGTTTCAGGTTCTGCGGATAGTGCGGTTCAGGCGCTGATTGAAGGAAACCTTTCATATAATCCTGACGTAATGTGCGACCATCACGGAGAAGATCATCATGGCGATCATGAAAACTGTGGAGGACACGGAGAAGGTCACGATTCCTGCGGCGGACATTGCGGACATTAGATACATTAAGATCAATAAGGACATTACAAGAGGGAGTTTTTCACTGAGATATTAGAGGGAAGCTCCCTCTTGTTGTATAAAGAACAGAAGAAATATGTGATATAGTTACAAATTGAGAGGTAATATATTGTGCAATACATACAAAAATCGAGGTGAAAAATGAGTACAAATAAATAAAACAAACAAAAGATCAACATTAAAGATAAAAAGTGTAAATACTGAAAAAAGTGAAAGAGTTATGATATATAAGATAGGATGCTCTTTCTATGTCCTGAAGGAGCTAATATTAAAATTTAAAGAAAGGAAAAGAGGATAATGAAAAAGAAGTGGAACAAAGTAACTGCAGCTTTACTTATGCTCGTGATGGTAGTGACGACAGTGCTCGGCGCTGCTCCGGCATTATCTGTCAAGGCAGAGCCGGTCACGATGGGACATCTGAAATCCGGAAGCGGTAATGCAAACGGACATTTCGGAAGCGCTACACCTGAAGCATTTGTTTTGTCAGAAAAAGCTGATTATACAAATCAGGCATATAGTTTGAAACTTCGCATTAACAGCGACGTAGACAAAACAAGGCTTCGTATTGTCACAAAATATAAAGATGACAATAACTGGGCTTTTCTGATGTATGATGTCGGAAGCTGGAAGTGGCAGTACAAAAAGGACGGAAACGAGGCTTGGCAGAATGATACGCTTGCTCTTCCGAGACTTGAAAAAGGTCAGTTGGCAGAAATTAAGTTAAGCTATAAAGATAATGGCCTTGAAATTGACGTCAATGGAACAAAGGCAACTGTAACGGAGGCGAACTTTGTCGCTCTTAAAGACGTTCAGGGTAAAGTCGGAGTCGGAGGCGCGACATTCGGAGATGCATACACAGACGTTTATTTTAATGATGTTGTTGTAGGAGAGACAAAAGAGGATCTCAATACATGGAAATTGTATAAAGATAATCTTGCAGGTCAGGAATGGGATCCGGCGGCACAGTACGAAGAAACAGTTCCGGCAGGACGTAAATGGATCACGATCCGGACAGGCTCTCAGAACGGCGGAGGACATAGCTATGCGGGAGCAACAGGACCGGCGCTTCTGCTTGACAAAGATCGCACGATCAAGCCGGCAGACGTATTTAGTCTGTCATTTACACCGATCAACAGCGGAAACTTCGGTTTCTTCTATTCATATGTAAATGATAATGATTTCCTGTATATCGGATATGATTCATATTCCAAGTGGTACTGGCAGAACGGCTCAGGCTCATACGGAAGTTTGAACGGAGATTTCGAGACTCCGGAAAACGGAAAAGAGATGACGTTCTCTGTTACGATGAGCAGGGAAGCTCTGACAGTTACAGTCAACGGAATCAGCGGAACAACGAACAATCAGAACGCAGGAAACTGGCTGGAAACAAACGCAGGAAAAGGTCATCCGGGCGTGATGGTGAAAACGGCAAACCAGTCTTTGAAATTTGCAGATGCGAAAGTAAATGAGACTGCATGTATGGAAGATACATGGGAATTTGCAAAAGACAGAGACGGACAGTCACAGTCTTCAGAATATATCAATCTCGCAACTGTTTCCGGAACTGTAACGGCAAAAGACGGAGGAGCGGCATTAAAAGGCGCAACGGTTCGTTTTGGTTCAAAATCAGCAAAAACAGATGATAACGGAGCTTATCAGATCGAAGATGTTGAAGTGGGAACTTATACAGCTGCGGCAAGTTGTCCGGGATACGAAGCAATAACACAAGAGGTTGAAGTTCAGGATGCGGCGGAAGGAGAAAATGTATTTAACTTTACACTTTCCGAGAAAACGCCGATCGACCTTAAGAATTATAAATCCATCGAGTCTGATTACATGAAAGTGTATGTAGGACCGAACTTCCCGGTTGTTGCAAGATATGAAGTAAAAGGAAAAGATGACGTTTACTTCCGTGGAAACGAATCAGATCTTGCAAAGGTGAATACAGTTGTGATCAACGGCAAGGAGATCACTCCTGAAGTGAAGGCTAAGATTGAAGGGGCGAAAGCTTCTTATGAAATGACCCTCAAATATGAAGGTGAAGATGAAGAAACAAAAATTAATATCAATATGAACATGACGGTCGAGATCAGTGTAAAAGACAATGATCTTACATGGGAGATCACAAAGATCGACCGCAAAGAAGGAACGGATAAGATTGCTTCTATCGACATTCCGCAGTTGAATCTTCTGTCTGTAGATCAGGTAGAAGAAAACGCTTCATTTGCAGGCGCTGTTAAGAGCACGGATACAAAGAAGAGCGGAGATAAGTTTATTACATTTGACGATGGATTCGTAGCGCAGAAATCTGTAGGATATGTATACGGATTCCTGACAAACAAGAATTTAAGCGCAGGTCTGTTCAGCAACTCAGAGGCAGAAGACGATCTGAGAGTCATCATGAACAGCGGAGCTGACACAATGAGCCTTACAAGCGCTCAGTGGTATTACGAGGCGGGAGATAAAGGCGGACAGGCACAGGCAGCTACATATGACTACCCGCTTAGTGAACTTCCATATGCAAAAGTTTGTATCGCAGAGGATATGAACGAAGACAAGACGATCGACTGGCAGGATGCCGCAGTTGCTTATCGTGACATCATCAATGTTCCGTATGGATCAGAGGATGTGAAAGACCTTGTAAACTACAGAATCGTTATGAACTTCGGAAGCGCTGTAACAAACCCGTATTCGGTGACAGCGGACAATATCAAGAAAGTTGCTTTGGCAACAGACGGACTTCCGCAGGCTGTTATGCTGAAAGGTTACGGAAATGAAGGTCACGACTCTGCGAACTCCGAGTATGCGGATATCTCCGAAAGAGAAGGCGGCGTGGATGATTTCAGAGATCTTCTTGACGTTGCGCATGAGTATGATACAGAAATCGGTATCCATGTCAATGCACAGGAAGCTTATCCGGAAGCGAGATCTTTCAACGATGATATGATCATGGGACCGCAGCAGGGCGGATGGGGATGGCTTGACCAGTCCCGCGTGATCAATAAGATCTGGGATTTAGGAACACAGGCAAGATATAAGAGATTTGCACAGTTATTTGACAGAATTAACAATACGAACCTTTTAAGTCTCGACTGGGATAAAGGCGAATATGTAAAAGATTCACAGGGAACACTTGCATCGGCGGATGAGATTGCGGCAGCAGTGAAAAAAGCAGGCGCCGACAATATGGACTTCATCTATCTTGACGTATGGTATCAGAATGCGTGGGAGACAAGAAGAATCGCAGAAGAGATTAACTCTCTCGGATGGAGATTCTCCACAGAGTTCCCGTACGAAGGCGAGTATGATTCCACGTGGTCACACTGGGCAACAGAAGGACCATACGGCGGATCAGCTACAAAAGGTTTGAACAGTGACATCATCCGTTTCCTCAGAAACGACATGAGAGACGTACAGGTTCTTAACTGGGTAGGACATGGCGGAGCGGCTGACAACCCGCTTCTCGGCGGATATAAACTGGAAGGATTTGAAGGATGGGGCGGAGATCAGGATTTCAATAATTATCTGTACCTGACATTTGCCGAAAACCTTCCGACAAAATTCCTTCAGCACTATCAGGTAATCGATTGGGAGAACTACGCAGAAGGCGAGTCACCGGTCGGAAACCAGGAAAAACAGATCACACTGAAAAATGGTGATGATAAAGTAGTTGTAACAAGAAATGAAGCACAAAGATCTGATGAGATCATCGAACGCGAGATCACATTGAATGATAAAACAGTTTTAAGTGCGACAAACGATCATTTCTATTATCTGCTTCCGTGGACAGATAGCGACACGAAAGAGACGAAACTGTATCACTACAATCTGGAAGGCGGAACATCTACATGGAATGTGCCGGACGGATTTACAGGAAATCTTACAATGTATGAGCTGTCAGATCAGGGACGTGGAGAAGCGATCGCGGTTCCGGTTTCAAACGGACAGATCACGCTTGAAGCAAAAGCAAAAACAGCTTACGTAATCGTGACTGACGGAAAAGAAATGCCGACAGCCGATACAGTTAACTTCGGTGAGACGACATCAGTGAAAGATCCGGGATTCAACTCTTATGCAGACGGCGACAAAGTGGATGCAGACGTTTGGAGCGGAGCAGACAACGATGCCGTAAAAGTTACAAAAGCATGGACAGGCGATCAGCGTCTGACAATCGAAAGCCCGGCAGAAGACGTTGCAGTCAGCACAAAACTGACAGGGCTCAAAGCAGGCAAAGATTATGTTGCAGAAGTTTATGTTGATAACAGAAGCGACAGTAAAGCGACGGTAGAAGTAAATGCAGGAACGATCAAAGAGTCTGCATATACGACGAAATCAATCGCTCAGAACTATGTGGCAAGTGATCAGAAACATGCAGGCGGCAATGAAGCTTCCTATATGCAGAGAGTTTACGTTCCGTTTACAGCGGAAAAAGAAACTGCAACATTGACGATCAGCCGTGCGGCAGGTGATGGAGCAACATACTTTGACGATATCAGAATTATCGACAAGAAGATTGAAAACTATAAAGAAGACGGTTCTTTCGAGCAGGATTTTGAATCCGTAACATCAGGATATTATCCGTTTGTTTTAGGACCGGCACAAAGAGGCGGCGACGGACAGCTTCATCTGTCTCAGGATAACGGAAAATATACATCTGTCGGCTGGGGCGGTTATGTGATCAATGATGTAATTGAGGGCGAATGGTCGCTGAAACAGCACTGCGACAGTGGAAGCGGTTCGGGAAGAACAGGTCTTTTGTATCATACGATTCCGCAGAACTTCCGATTTGAAGCAGGAAAGACATATAAAGTAGAATTCGATTATGAGGCAGGATCATCTGCATATGCGGTTGTGCTTGGAGATGGAGAGAGTTTTAACAACGCAACAGATAATGATTACCTTGCGGCAACGGCAGGAACAGGTAAAGCAAGTCATCATGAGTTTACGGTTACCGGAAGCGAGAGCGGACAGACATGGTTCGGTATTTATGCAAACGGTGCAAAACAGCCGGGAGGAGCTTACGGACAGCAAGACCTCATTCTTGATAACCTGAAGATCACTCCGGTGAAATCAGGCGAAGTTGATACAACAAAATTGGAAGCAGAATTAAACAATGCAGACAAAGTTGTATTAGACGCATTTGAAGATGGAAAAGAAAAAGCTGCATTTGAAGCTGCATACGCGGCTGCGCAGAAAGTTCTTGAAAATCCGACAGATCAGGCAGCAGTAGATAAAGCAGAGAAAGACTTAGAGGATGCAAGAAAAGCGCTTCTTGCAACTTCGCCGAAGCCGGAAGAAGATAAAGAAGCTCCGACAAAACCGTCTGATCTGAAAGAAACAGAGACAACCACGACAACTGTGAAAGTTGAGTGGAAAGCATCTACAGATAACGTAGAAGTAACAGGATATAACGTATATGCAGACGGAAAACTTGCTGAAACAGTAAAAGGTGATGTTCTTACAGCAGAGCTGAAAGATCTGAAAGCGGGTACAGAGTATACGATCGAAGTAGAAGCATTTGATGCAGCAGGAAATAAATCAGAGAAAGCATCTGTGAAAGCGACGACGAAAGAAGAGCAGAAACCAGATCCGAAGCCGGAAGAAGATAAAGAAGCTCCGACAAAACCATCTGATCTGAAAGTAACAGATAAAACTGATACAACAGTGAAGATTGAATGGAAAGCATCTAAAGACAACGTAGGAGTGACAGGATACGAAATCTTTGTAAACGGCAAGTCAATCGGAACAGTAAAAGACGATGTTCTTACAGCAGAGATCGCAAAACTTACTCCGAAGACAGAGTACACGATCGAAGTTGTAGCATATGATGCAGCAGGAAATAAATCAGCGGCAGCATCTGTGAAAGCGACGACGAAAGAAGGAAAGACACCGGAAACACCGACAACGCCGGAAGTGAAACCGGGAACTGTTCAGACAGGAGACGCAACACCATTTGCAGTACCATTTATGATGATGTTCATAGCAGTGGCAATGTTTGCGGGCGTTTCTGTAATCAGAGTAAAAAAAAGAAAATAAAATAGACACTTCAAAAAGTTGAAATGTCGAAAAAAAGGGGCTGTCGCACTAAGTAATTAGTGCGCGGCCTCTTTTCTATACAAAAAATTACAGCCAGGCTTTGAAAAGTCTGGCTGTTGGTGTAAAATATAAGTATGCAAACCCCTATATTATTACACAAGAATTATACTTTAAATGAGGAGGGATATCAACTAAAACTCCCTTTAAACTTAGAAACCTAAACTTAGAAACAATTATTCCGGTAGACGATTCTGTGCGGTTGCTGAGTCAGTTTGTGGAGGCTATGGAATTAAACTGTAAACGGGATATTAACTTTATGTATCTTTTAGAAGGTAAACCAGTTCCTGATTATGCCACTTTTGCTCGTTTTCGCAGTATTCATTTTGCACCGTGTGCGAAACGGATTCTCGCTGAAATGTCTAATCTTCTTTATGAGCTTGGAGAAATTTCCGGAGAATCGATTTTTATAGACGGCACAAAAATCGAAACCTGTGCGAATAAATACACATTTGTGTGGAAAAAAGCAGTAACAAAAAATCAGGAGAAGTTATTGATTAAAATCGCAGATCTTATTGCAGAATGCGAACAGCTTTACGGTATTCAGATTGTTTACGGTGATACTGTTAAAATGAAACATGTAAAACGGCTGCGAAAAAAGCTGTATGCATTAAAACAGGAAGAAAACATTGTATTTGTACATGGTATCGGGAAACGAAAAACTCGGCTGCAAAAGAATATCGAAACATTAGAAGACTATCTGGACCGTTTAAAAGGATATACAAAAAAACTGCATATTTGTGGAAAAAGGAACAGTTATTCTAAAACAGATCCAGATGCAACCTTTATGCGGATGAAAGAAGATGCAATGGGAAATGGACAGTTGAAACCAGTATTTAATTTACAGCATGGAGTTGACTCTGAATACATTGTATGGCTGACAGTCGGACCGCAGCCTACAGATACCCAGTTTTGGATTGTGTTAAAGTACGGCTTTTTTACGAAAAAAACTATCGTTTCAATAGACACAGCGCAATTATATAGAGAAAATCGAGAAAAAGGAAGCTGCCGCTTCACGATTTACTAATCGTTAAAGCGACAGCCCCTTTTTGCAGTTCCCGTGCTCCTATGTTTTTTAATGAGTGAAGGCTAAAATCCACTTTTTGTTTCAGTGTTTTTTCTAAATGGAGTGGATGAAAAATATTATTGTTTTTAGAGGATAGATATGCTATAGTAAGTCTACTCACAGAAATTCTTTCTGTGAAAGATACCGGCAGTTTCGCCGGTCTGAGGAATTCCCTCAAAATTACCCGATACAATACAACAACAGTTTTTGCGTGGATAGTCTTGTAGAACAGTTCTTTTTTTCGTATACTGATTTTTAAGAGAAGGTCTTAAAAAGGGAAAAGTTTTCTTTTTCAGAGGAAAAACTTTTGGCGAAAGTAAACCTAAAAGCAGCAAGCTTAAAAGCATTTTCCCGCCTGTACTACAGGGTTCGTTCATGCACATGAAAGGAGAGCCTATGGCAGGAAAAGAAAACAGAGAAATTAAAAACAGTGTCTTTGTAGATCTGTTCTATGAGGATGAATCAGCAGAAGCAAA
>NZ_DS264368.1 GCF_000153925.1 [Ruminococcus] torques ATCC 27756 | reverse complement strand
ACAGTTCTTTTTTTCGTATACTGATTTTTAAGAGAAGGTCTTAAAAAAGAGAAAAAGTTTTCTTTTTCAGAGGAAAAACTTTTGGCAAAAGCAAACCTAAAAGCAGCAAGTTTGAAAACAGTAAGCTTAAAAGTATTTTCCCGCCTGTACTGCAGGACTTATTCATGCACATGAAAGGAGAGCCTATGGCAGGAAAAGAAAACAGAGAAATTAAAAACAGTGTCTTTGTAGATCTGTTCTATGAGGACGAATCAGCAGAAGCGAATGAGATCGCGCTTTTTAATGCAATCCATGATGAGCCGTTGCCGGAAGGAACGAAGATTCGGAAATTCCGTGTAGACAATACGATCTATATGAATTTTCAAAACGATATTTCTTTTGACGCAGGAGGAAAAGTGATCGTATTCGGCGAGCATCAGTCTACGGTCAACGAAAACATGCCCCTTCGGAGTCTGCTTTACATCGGGCGTGCATATGAAAGACTCGTGCCACCGAGAAGCCGATATAAAAAGAAAATCGTTCCCCTTCCGACACCGGAATTTTACACATTCTATAACGGAAAAGAAAAGTGGGAAAAGGAAAAAGAATTGCGCCTGTCAGATGCCTATATCGTAAAAGATGGTGAGCCGAGTCTGGAATTAAAAGTAAAGGTCATCAATATCCGGCAGGAAGAGCATCATGAAATCTTAGAAAAGTGTCAGGTACTGAAAGAATACAGCCAGTTCATGGAAATCGTGCAGAACTACCAGATCTCCGGGGAGGAAGAGCCTTATAAAAAAGCGATAAAAGAGTGCATTGAAAAAGGGATTCTTGCTGATTATTTAATGCGAAAAGGAAGCGAGGTTGTCAATATGCTATTAGACGAATACGACTATGAGACAGATATCGAAGTGCAGAGAGAAGAGGCAAGAGAGCAGGGAAGAGAAGAAGGTAGAAAGCAAGGGACTCTTCAAAAAACTTGCGCCTTAATTCGGAAAAAGCTTGAAAAAGGAAAAACAATTTCTGAAATTGCAGATGATCTTGAAGATACGGAAGAAAACATAGCTCATCTGATTGAAGAGTTTCAACTTGGGAGGAACGGATCTTAATTAAATTTACAGAGAAGGGGAGGCAATCTGAGAACTCCCCTAATTGGAATACCGGAAGTTAGTCTGAACTTAGTTAAAAATGTAAACATAGCATTGCGATAAAATATAGATGCTATGATAATTCCACTCACAGAAATTCTTTCTGTGAAAGATACCGGCAGCTTCGCCGGTCTGAGGAATTCCCTCAAAATTACCCGATACAATACAACAACAGTTTTTGCGTGGATAGCCTTGTAGAATAGTTCTTTTTTTCGTATACTGATTTTTAAGAGAAGGTCTTAAAAAAGAAAAAAGTTTTCTTTTTCAGAGGAAAAACTTTTGGCGAAAGCAAATCTAAAAGCAGCAAGTTTGAAAGCGGCAAGTTTAAAAGCGGCAAGCTTGAAAGCAGTAAGCTTAAAAGTATTTTCCCACCTGTACTGCAGGACTTATTCATGCACATGAAAGGAGAGCCTATGGCAGGAAAAGAAAACAGAGAAATTAAAAACAGTGTCTTTGTAGATCTGTTCTATGAGGACGAATCAGCAGAAGCGAACGAGATCGCACTTTTTAACGCAATTCATGATGAGCCGTTGCCGGAAGGAACGAAGATTCGCAGATTCCGTGTAGACAATACGATCTATATGAATTTTCAAAATGATATTTCTTTTGACGCAGGAGGAAAAGTGATCGTATTCGGCGAGCATCAGTCTACGATCAACGAAAACATGCCCCTTCGGAGTCTGCTGTACATCGGGCGTGCATATGAAAGACTCGTGCCACCGAGAAGCCGATATAAAAAGAAAATCGTGCCCCTTCCGACACCGGAATTTTACACATTCTATAACGGAAAAGAAAAGTGGGAAAAGGAAAAAGAACTGCGCCTGTCAGATGCCTATATCGTAAAAGACGGTGAGCCGAGTCTGGAATTAAAAGTAAAGGTCATCAATATCCGGCCGGAAGAGCATCATGAAATCTTAGAAAAGTGTCAGGTACTGAAAGAATACAGCCAGTTCATGGAAATCGTGCAGAACTATCAGATCTCCGGGGAGGAAGAGCCTTATAAAAAAGCGATAAAAGAGTGCATTGAAAAAGGGATTCTTGCTGATTATTTAATGCGAAAAGGAAGCGAGGTTGTCAATATGTTATTAGACGAATATGACTATGAGACAGATATCGAAGTGCAGAGAGAAGAGGCAAGAGAGCAGGGGAGAGAAGAAGGTAGAAAGCAAGGACGAGAAGAAGGTAGAAAGCAAGGACGAGAAGAAGGTAGAAAAGCAGAAAGAAGCACTCTTATTCAGAAAAAACTTGAAAAAGGAAAAACGATTTCTCAAATCGCAGATGAGCTTGAAGATACGGAAGAAAATATTGCTTGTCTGATTGAACAGTTCCATCTTCGTATAAATTGATCATAGGTAAATCTATAGAACAGGGGAGAAAATGCATTTTCTCCCCTGTTTGATAATTTTATAAAAACGCAATCCAAGAATGCGTTGAAAAAGGATTTTTTGCAACTGAAAGAAAATCGACAGAAGCTTTATATATGTTGAAAATTGACGAAAATAGTGGATATAAGGGGTGAGAAAAGTAAAAAAGTACAAATGGGTAATGATTTATATAAATACATTTATTGAAAATTATTATATAATAAAGTACTTAGTGGTAAATGCAAACATTTTGTACAATTTACCCGTAGAAAAGGAGGAGAAGGAAAAAGATGAAATGGACTAAGAAAATGAAAGGAGCAGGAAAGAAAGCTGCTGTAACTGTTACGGCGCTTGGCATGGTGCTTACAGCATTTCCGCCGATACCGGCGAAAGCTGCGGAAGAGTTTGCCGGGCAGTTGACAAGCGTCGAGTCAGTGGAAAAAGGCAGCAAGGACAATATCGTTGTTGTGAAATTCAATGGTGGCGTTACAGCGCAGCTTACGTTTCTTGAGGATGGGATCTTCAGATATAACGTAGATCCGAGTGGCGAGTTCTCGAAATATGCGACTCCCAAATCGCAAGCTCATGTCGGAAGGATTCAGCAGTATTCAGACGACTCTTCTAACTATTCACATCCAAAGGCTGATATTTCGGATAAAGATGGAAAAATTACGATTAAAAGTGGATCGGTTTCTGTCGAATTCGATAAAGCTACGGCGAAGATGAAAGTTTTAAGTGGCGATAAGGTCGTGATGGAAGAAAAAGAAGCATTGTCCATCTCGAATTCGGCAACAGTGCAGACTCTTAAGAAGAACAATGGAGAGAACTTCTATGGCGGAGGTACGCAGAATGGAAGATTCGTACATACAGGCGAGACGATAAATATTGCTAATGAAAGTAACTGGACAGATGGCGGAGTTGCATCTCCAAATCCATTTTACTACACGACAAGTGGATATGGTGTTTTGAGAAACACATTTGCAGACGGTAAATATGACTTTGGAAAGAGTGAAGGAGATACTGTAACAGCGACTCATAAAGAAAAAGAGTTTGACGCTTATTATTTTGTTTCTGATGGAAAAGACAGCAGTGAAAAAACACAGGAACTTTTGAGTGAGTATTATCATGTAACAGGTAATCCGGTTCTCCTTCCCGAATATGCGTTTTATGAAGGTCACTTGAACGCATACAACCGTGATTCATGGTCAGATACAGAAGGTGGGAAGGGTTGGACAATCAAAGGAAATGAACCTTACACAAGTGCAGGAACGACAAAGTATGAGAGCGGAATGTCTACGGGATATAAACCGAAAGATGGAATGAACATTGAGTCTTTGAACGGCACGAAACCAACAGTAGGCATCGAAAACTATCCAAAAGTAGAAGCTCCTTATAAGTATTCGGCAAGACAGGTGATTGACGATTATTTTACATATGATATGCCAATTGGATATTTTCTCCCAAATGACGGATATGGTGCGGGATACGGTCAGAACGGATATGGCAAGACAGGCGGCGTTGATAATGAAGGAAAAAGCTCTCAGGAACGATTGGCGGCAGTAGCGGCAAACGTACAGAATCTTGCAGACTTTACAAAATATGCAAATGAAAAAGGGGTAGCAACAGGACTTTGGACACAGAGTTATCTGACACCGGATTCTAATCCGAAGACAGAATGGCAGCTTCTTCGTGATTTTAAAAACGAAGTTAAAGTCGGTGGTGTTTCTACATTGAAGACAGATGTTGCATGGGTTGGACATGGATATTCCATGCAGCTTGACGGTGTGAAGACAGCTTACGATATTGCTACAACAGAAGGTAAGGTACGTCCGAACATTATCTCTCTTGACGGATGGGCAGGATCGCAGCGTTACTGTGGTATTTGGACAGGAGACCAGTACGGCGGTGAATGGGAATACATCCGTTTTCACATTCCTACATATATCGGAACTTCTCTTAGCGGTAACCCAAACATAGGAAGTGATATGGATGGTATCTTCGGTGGAAATCAGTTGATTGCTACAAGAGATTATCAGTGGAAATCATTTACACCACTTATGCTTAACATGGACGGTTGGGGAACTTATGCGAAGATGCCATATACGTTTGGAGATCCATATACAGGAATCAACCGTATGTATTTGAAAACAAAAGCACAGCTTCTTCCGTATATTTATACTGGGGCAGCTTCGGCGGCAAACATTGATACAGGCAATGGAGATACAGGACTGCCGCTTATAAGAGCAATGTTCCTTGAATATCCGGACGACAGTTATGCAAGCAGTAAAGAAATGCAGTATCAGTACATGCTTGGATCGAATCTTCTTGTAGCTCCGATTTATAAGAGCACTGCTGCAGATGATAAGGGAAATGATGTAAGAAATAATATTTATCTTCCGGATTCAAAAGAAGTGTGGATTGACTATTTCACAGGTCAGCAGTATCAGGGAGGACAGGTTCTCAACAACTTTGCAGCTCCACTTTGGAAACTTCCTGTATTTGTGAAAAACGGTGCTATTATTCCAATGTGGGAAGAAAATAATACACCGGAGCAGATTAAGAAAGAAAACCGTATCGTCGAATTTTGGCCGGATGGAAAAACATCTTACACGATGTTTGAAGATGACGGAAAATTTGTGGAAAATGATCTGAAAGAAGATGGCGATTATGGAAAAATTACGAAAACTTCTTACGGCGCTCATGTATCTACCAAGTATACATCTGAGGTAAAAGATGGAACAGCAACGCTTACTGCTGAAAAATCAACAGGAAACTACACTGGATACAAGAAAGACAAAAATACAACATTTGTTGTAAATGTATCCAAAGAACCTACAAAAGTTACAGCGAAAAACGGAAGTGATTCATTGACTCTCGATAAAGTGCAGAGCAAAGCAGACTTTGATAAAAAATCGGCTGAAGCAGGTAAAGCAGTCTACTTCTATGATGAATCTCCAGCAATCGAGACATATGCATCGGAAAAAGAAACAGAGATTGCGAACCTTGTAAAAGATGTGAAGAGAACACCGAAACTGTATGTGAAATTTGCACAGGCAGATGCGAAGAGTGTTGCTCAGACATTAGTACTTGAAGGATTTGAAAATGACGGAAAACTTCCGCAGGATAAACTGAATAAGAACCTTACAGTTCCTACTCTGACAGAAAATGAGGAAGCAAAGACACCGACAAGCATCACTCTTGCATGGAATAAAGTAGCTGATGCGACAACTTACGAGCTTCTTGTTGACGGAGTTGTATTCTCTGTAGGAGATGTGGAGACATATACACATACAGATCTCGGATATCACTCAGAGCATAAGTATAAAGTTCGTTCTAGAAATGCAGAAGGATATTCTGAATGGAGCGAAGAGAAGACGTTCCAGTCAGCAGAAGATCCGTGGAAAGATACACCGGCTCCGCAGACAATCACATGGACAGGCGGTCTGTACGGAAATCACAGTGCTGATTTGGCATTTGACAGAACGTTCCAGAAATCTGATGGTGGTTTCCATTCAGATGGAAATGCAATCGGACAGACTCTTACTGTAGATTACGGAAAAGCATATGAAATTGATAAGATTGAGTATTATCCGCGTGATGATGCAGGCAATGGAACTGTTGAGGAAATGAAATTAGAGACAAGTCTCGATGGTGTACATTGGTCAGAGGCAAAAACATACAAATGGGCAGTAAATAAAGATATGAAGTTGATGGATAAGCTGGATTGCGGAGCGCGCTATATCCGGTTTACACCACTTAAAGCGCTCGGTAATTTCTTCTCGGCAAGTGAGATTAAAGTATATAAGAAAGAAAACACAGGGGCGTTTGCTGTCGGAAGTACCAATAAGGCTGAGGCGGTTACGGATGCTGATTATACAAATATGAAAAATTATCTTGGTGTATGTGAAAAAGATAAGTTGTTTGCAGATCAGATCAAGAGCCGTTACGGCGATATTAACATGAACAATATCTATGATGTTTATGATTACGCATTCACAATGTTCCAGTTAGATGGCGGAACGAAGAAGACGGATAGTGTTTCGGGAGAAGCTATGCTTCTTGCAAGCAGCGACAGCGTGAAGAAAGGCGAGACGTTTACAATCGACGTTTACGCGCAGAATGTAGCAGGACTTAATGCATTCGGACAGGTAATTAATTATGATAATAGCAAAGTGCAATATGTTTCTTGTGAAGTATCACCTCTTCTTGCTCAGATGGAAAATCTGACGGCTAATAAAGAGTATGATGACAGAGCATATGTAAACCTTGCATTTGCAAACCGTGGAGACAAAGAACTTTATGCCGGAAGTGACGTGCTTGCTACAATTACAATGAAGGCAAAAGAAAACATCTCTACAACAGATGCGAAAGTGATCGACCTTTCTAAAGTAACATTGATCGGACCGAACTACAGTACGATCGAATCAAAGGTTGATACGAATATTGAAATCCCGGACGTGCCGGCAACAGAGAAGAAGTTTGGACAGTCAGACTTTGATATCACAATGACAAATGAAAAACTTCCGACAGATGATCCGGAAAATCCGAACGTAAATAAACTGATCCAGCAGGCAAATTACAATGGATTGTTTGATGGGAAATTTACTCGTGATTTTGAGTTTAAATGGGACATTCCGGCTAACCAAGTAGATGGAAAACTTCCGGATTACATTATCCTTCCTACAACAATGCACCTTGCATTAAAGAATCCGGAGGCGTTGAACAAAGTAGTCGTATCCAACGCAAATGAAGGAAACGGTTATTTGCACAAAGTATCTGCAAAACTGATCTATACAGATGATACGTCATCAGACGAGATTAAGTTTGAATCAAAACAGGAGAAATATACATTTGAATTTACAGGTGATAAGGCAGTAAAAGAAGTTCAGATTACATTCTTAGATGCAAAATCAACAAGTGCTGTGAAGAACATGCTCACACTTGCAGAACTTGAACTGTCAAATCTTTCTAACACACCGGTTACAGGAATTACTGTAGATCCGAATAACGCGACAGAGATGTATGTCGGAACACTGGCAGACATTAATGCGGTAGTTCAGCCGGACAATGCAACAAACAAATTCTTCACAGTAGAAAGTTCCAATCAAGATGTTGTGAAGATCCTTACACTGGCAGATGAGAACGGCCATCCGACCTACAAAGCAAGAGCAATGAAGGAAGGAAAGAGCACAATCACACTGACAGCGGCAGGCAATAAAGATGCGAAAGCAACTTATGAAATTACAGTAAAAGCAGGCGTTGATATCTCAGGCTTAAACGAAGCGCTTGCGAAAGCTCGTACATATCAGGCATCTGCTTACACAGAAGAAAGTTATGGACAGCTTACAGCAGCAGTAAATGCAGCTACAGAATTACTTAAGGGCGAATATACGAAGAATCAGGTACTTGAAGCACAGATGGCAATTTATACGGCAATCGACGGACTTACATTCCGTCCGCTTGATGAGACAAAACTGCTTGATGCAAAAGCAGAAGGATTCACAGTGACGGCAACAAGCGAATGTGATCCTGATAAACTTGAGGATGGACTTGCAACAAACGTACTTGACGGAAAAGAGGATAATTACTGGCATACAGAGTACAACAAAGATGTATTGCCGCAGAGCCTCAATTTTGATCTCGGCGGACTTTACAACTTGACAGACATTACATTCCTTGCACGTCAGGGAGTAACGAACGGTGATATCCTGAAAGCGCAGATCTTTGTAGGAAGCGCCAAAGACGATATGAAATCTGTCGGAACATATGAGTTCGATGAAGAAGGCAATGTTCTTGTAAACAGAGATCAGTATCAGCAGATTGCTTTTGATGCGAAAGATGTAAGATATGTAGAGTTCAAAGTTCTTGAAGCAGGAGCACAGGATAAATTCGCAAGTATGGCAGAGATCCGTTTCTACGGAGAGAGAACGACAGCAGCTCTGAAAGCTCTCTATGACAGCTATGTGGCAGAAAACTTGAATAAAGCAGACTACACAGCAGACTCATGGGCAGTATACGAAGCGAAGATGAATGAAGCGAAAGCTCTCATCGAAGCAAAAGATACAACAAACGCAGCAGCAGGCGAAGCTTTGACAGCATTGCAGACAGCGCATGACAGACTTGTGAAACTTAATCCAGATCCGCAGCCGGGCGATGTAGATAAGAGTGGACTGACGACTCTTTATAATCAGTACAAAGACACCAAAGCAGACGGATATACAGCAGAAAGCTGGACAGCATTCAATGAAGCTCTTATGAAAGCACAGAGTGTTCTTGCAAATCCGAATGCAACACAGGATGAAGTAAATGCAGCAAAAGAAGCATTGCAGACAGCTTATGACGGTCTTGTAAAAGACACAACTCCTGATCCGAACCCGAACCCGAATCCGGATGGAAACGGCGGTAGTGGCGGAAACAGCGGAAGCAATGGAAACAGTGGAAACAGTGGAAATAGCGGAAGCAATGGAAGCAACGGAAACGGTGGCAATGCAGCTGTTGTTACAGGTGACAGCGCAAACATCGCAGGATATTTGATGGCGCTTGTGGCAGCGGGCGGAATCGCTGTAGTAACATTCTTTAGAAGAAAAAGAGTGAAATAAAAATATCTGATTCGTAAGATGAAGATTATATGAAACAAAAAAGGCGGTGCGCGTGAGGCACCGCCTTTTTTGTGCGACGAGTTAAAATTCGGGATTGCAGGAGAAGAGATTTTTCCAAACAGGAAGATCGGATTTATGAGAGATGGAGTTTCAAATCTGAAATTCCATCTCTTTTCCGGTTTTGGGATGATGAAATGTTAGCTTGTAAGCGCAGAGATGAAGTTGTCCTGCCTGAAATCGTTTTGTCGAAGATTGTACGGAATTCATATGATCGGTGATTTCTTTGCCATATTTTCGATCGCCTATAAGGGGGTGTCCGAAATATGCCATTTGCACACGAATCTGATGATGTCTGCCTGTGTCAAGATGGATTTCTATTAAGGCAGAAGATTCATTTTGCAATGGCGGCTGCCTGTGGTTTCGGGACGTGTGTTTTGGCGTGTCAGTCGATTTGGAATCGGTAAATTTTTCGTTTCCGGGCGCACCGTATGTTTCTATTGTTCTGTAGTGAAGTCTGGCAAGTTTTGCTCCCGGAGTCGTTTTCGTACAGACTGCGGAACTGTTTGTACGGGTATCTTTGACGAGATAGTTTTCAAGAGAGCCTTCCTGCGGTTCGGGAATGCCTGATATTACTGCAAGATAATATTTCCCAAATTCTTGGGAAGTGAGCTGGCGGTTTAGTTCCTTTGCGGCGGCAGGTGTTTTTGCAAAGACGAGAATCCCTTCTACAGGCTGGTCGAGGCGATGAATGATCGCAAGATACGGTTCGCCTGATTTTGCCCGGTGAAATTTACGTGAAGAAAAAAGATGGTTTTTGAGCAGGCTTTCCATGTCGGAAGTTCCGATATGACTGCTCTGAGTCGGCGTTCCTGCGGGTTTATGGCAGACGATGATCTGCTCGTCTTCGTATATAATAAGCGGGGATGCATTTTTTATCATTTGTCTTATTTTCGCTCCTTCGTATTATTGACTTTTCAATGTGTTACGGCTAAACTGATTATCATATAAAAGAATTTTCAGGTCAACCCTTTAAGGAGGAAATTCATGATAAATAATGAGTGGGAAAGATCGTTGGATGAATTGAATCGGACGATTCAGGACGCTATCGATCATCAAAATTACGGACGGTTAAATCAGAATGTGACGGATACGATCGGACGTGCGATGGAAGGACTCTCCAGAGGACTAAGAAACGGAATCCGTTACGGAAGTGATGCGATGAATGCCGCTGCGGATAATTTTGCACAGAGGCAGAGACAAGCGGGAAACACACCGCCGTTTCATAATCAGGGAACAGGATCTGCAGGTGGTTTCACGCAGAATCAGGGAGCGGG
>NZ_DS264369.1 GCF_000153925.1 [Ruminococcus] torques ATCC 27756 | reverse complement strand
TCTGACACTTACAACGTGGATGCGTCGCCTGTATTGTCTCTTCCTTGACCGTTCCGATCCAAAACAAGGACTAAAGACTATACTGACTGCTATAGATTACATTAAACGGGGGATTTCAATCTGCATCTTTCCCGAAGGGACGCGCAACACAGGAGCGGAGCTTTCCCTTCTTCCGTTTAAAGACGGCGCTTTTAAAATCGCCACAAAAACAGGCTGTCCGATCGTTCCGATCTGCATGAACAACACGGCTGAAATTTTTGAAAATCATTTTCCGAAGATTAGAAAAACCCATGTCGTGATCGAATACCAAAAACCGATCTATCCGGACCGGCTTGATAAAGAAACAAAACGTCATATCGGAGATCACGTAGAATCGATCATCAAAGAAACGATTGAAAAAAATGCAAAATTATATTTTTAAACTCAAATAAAAATATCAAAAAAATAAAAAAAGCAGTTCCGCTTTTCATACAGACTCATCGAACTGTCTGTAAAACGGAACTGTTTTTTATTTTACTTATTAAAATGATAATTCAGCACAAAATCTCACAAACTTTGATCTGCGATATATTTACATGCCGCAAGCGCCGCCACCGCGCCGTCTGCCGCCGCCGTCGTAAGCTGTCTTACTTCTTTTGTACGGCAGTCTCCCGCCGCAAAAATTCCCGGATGAGATGTAAGGCAGTCTTCCGATGCGAGAACGAATCCTCCCTCATCTAATTTTACCGTATCTGCAAACGTCTCGTTTTTAGGGATCTGGCCGACTGCGACAAATACACCTGACACATGAAGTTCAAAATCTTTTCCCGTCTTTTTATCATTTAAAATTAATTTTTCCACCATGGATTCTCCGACGAGTTCTTTCACTGTCGCGCTGAGGATAAACTCTACGTTTTCCTTTTCTTTCAGCCGCTTCACACCGCTGTTTTCACCCCGGAACTCATCTCTTCTATGGATCAGATATACTTTACTGCAATAGTCGGAAAGGAATTCCGCATCCTGGATCGCTGTGTTTCCGCCGCCTACTACGGCGACTTCTTTTCCTCTGAAAAACATTCCGTCACATGTTGCACAATAGGAAACTCCCGCCCCTGTCAGCCGCTCTTCATTCGGTACTCCAAGATGTCTGTGCGTCACTCCGGTTGCTAAAACAATACTCCGGCACGGATATTCTTTTTCCGGTGTAACGATTACTTTTACTTCTCCTTCATCACGAATTCCCGTCACCTGCGCCATCTGTGTCTCTGCGCCGAGTTTCATTGCCTGATCGAGCAGATTCATGGAAAATTCGCTTCCGCTCACACTTGCGATCCCCGGATAATTTTCTACATTCGGAGACGAAGTGATCTGACCGCCAAATGTTCCTCCTTCTATAATAATTGTTCTTTTTCCCGCTCTCTGACCATAGATCGCCGCTGTCATTCCGGCAGTCCCGCCGCCGATGATTCCGATATCATACATAATTTTCATCTCCTTTTTTCCTGTCACTAAACGACCTGTTTATTTCTTTCATTCTGCAAAATTCAATTCGCTTCCTTGCTTCTGTAAAAGTCTGTTTTGCAGCACTTTATTTCTTCGTTATTACATCTTTCTCGATTTATCAGCGCATACTTTCATAGCTTCGATCACCGCGCTTCTAAGTCCTTTCTCCTCCAGAACGCGGACAGCCTCTATCGTTGTTCCCGCAGGAGAACATACCATATCTTTTAATTCTCCCGGATGTTTTCCCGTATCGAGCACCATCTTTGCACTTCCGTAAACTGCCTGCGCGGCAAATTCATACGCCTGCTTTCTCGGCATTCCTTCCGACACAGCCGCATCCGCCATCGCTTCAATAAACATAAATACATATGCAGGAGCGCTTCCGCTTACGGCAACGACAGCATCGATCATATTTTCCGCCACAATCTCTACTTTTCCGAAAGAACGTAAGATTTTCAACGCATATTCTTTTTCTTCTTCTGTCACCGCATCATTTGCACATGCGGCTGTCATCCCCTCTCCTACAAGCGCCGGTGTATTCGGCATTGCACGAACGATCTTAACCTTTTTTTCAAACTGTTCTTCCAGCCACTTAAGCGTCTTTCCGGGAGCGATCGTAATGATAAGCTGATCTTCTCTTACACAGTCTTTAATCTCCTTGATCGTCTCCGCATAATACTGCGGCTTCACCGAGAGTACAAGAACTTCTGATTCTGACGCCGCTTTCTTATTATCCTCTGTCACATTGATCCCATATGCAGATTGCACTTTGCTTCGGCTTTCCTTTGAAATATCCGCGCCGATGATCTCTTCCGGCTTAAAGATCTCATTTCTGATAATGCCTCCCATGATCGCGCCCGCCATATTTCCTGTTCCGATAAATCCTAATTTCATAATCTTATTCTCCTTTTCCATATTTCTATTTTCCTTTTATCTGTCGTCGTTCTATTCAATATTTTCTCTGTTTTATCATTTTTTCAGTTTTTCGTTTTGCTCATTTTTCAATACTTCACCGTAAATTCCCGTTCTTCCTCTAACGGAATCTCTTCAGTATCCATCCATTGAATATCGATGAAACGCCCTTGATTCAAGCCGACAAGCAGTTTATTGATCAGCGCTTCTCTTCCCTGAACTTCCATTGTCACAGTTTGATCCCAGTCGTTGCGAACCCAGCCTGTCAATTCCAAAGACTGCGCGAGATATTTTGCCGTATAACGAAATCCGACGCCTTGAACGCGTCCGTGAAAAACGATCCGTTTTCTGATCTCTGCCATATTACCGCCTCCTCAATTTCTGAAAATATATGCTTCAATCATAGAAATGAATTTACGAACCCTTTTCTATTATACTCTAGTTTCATATTAAACCAATAAAAACTTTTTAACAGTGACTATATCACAAATGAAATCATAAAAATCATATTATAGAAACCGCACTAAAAACATATTAAAGTTTTATGCATAATACATAAAACAACAAGTGAATCCCAAAATTTTTCGTGTCATTCTTCCAACTTTATGCTATACTCAAACACAAGACATACGTTCTGACTGCAAAGGCATCCTCCTGAGCAAAAAGGCGCACATATGGAATATCAGAGGGACTCTCCCTCTTTCTTTGTATATCCGCGCGCCTTTTCAGGCGCGCTTTTTACAATGTCTGCAAACGAAAGTCCGAACTTGTCTGAAACCTTGTCAACTGCTTACACTATACGAATTATAACAAGGAGACATACTATGGACACTAGAATCGCTCTTATCGGCGTTCTTCTCGAAACCCGAGAATCCGTCGATAAACTAAACCATCTTCTAAGCGACTACGGAGAATATGTAATCGGAAGAATGGGACTGCCATACAAAGAAAAAGGAATCCATATTATCAGTATCGCCGTAGACGCCCCGAACAATATCATCAGCGCCCTTTCCGGCAAACTCGGAATGCTTCCGGGCGTCAGCACGAAAACGATCTACGGCAAAACAACGTAACTTATTTGTAACAGCTATATGATCCAAACGCCCGCTTATGAGTAAAACAGCGGCGTCAGCCGCGATAAGCACGCAGTACGGTTTTACGAATGGCGCGAACTGAACTGTCACACTTATTTTTCTGCGAGAGGACACGACTATGACCGAAAAAAACGATACAAAACAACTGATTGACCGATTAGAAGCAACCCGTAATCTTTCCAGAGACGAATGGATCCGCCTGATTCAAAACAGAACGGCCGATGATGCAGACTATTTATTTGAACGGGCACAGGCCGTCCGCACACGCCATTATGGACGCAGCGTATACATCCGCGGACTGATCGAATTTACAAATTATTGTAAAAACGACTGCTTCTACTGCGGAATACGAAAAAGTAACAGAAATGCCAACCGTTACCGTCTGACAAAAGAGCAGATACTCTCCTGCTGTGAGATGGGATATGCTCTCGGCTTTCGGACGTTCGTTCTGCAAGGCGGTGAGGACGGTTCATTTACGGATGACCGGCTGACTGATATTATTTCTTCTATACGAACGCGATGGAGTGACTGCGCGATCACACTCTCAATCGGAGAACGTTCTTATGAAAGCTACAAGCAACTTTATGACGCCGGAGCGAATCGCTTTCTTTTAAGACATGAAACATACGATGACACGCATTACGGAAAGCTTCACCCCCCTGCCTTAAGCGCCGCCAGACGAAAGCAATGTCTTTTTGATCTAAAAAAGATCGGCTATCAGGTCGGCACCGGATTTATGGTCGGATCGCCTTATCAGACTTTTGAAAATCTGGCAGACGATATGCTGTTTTTAAAAGAACTCAATCCACAGATGGTCGGGATCGGTCCTTTCATCCCCCATCATGACACCCCGTTTGCAGATCAAAAGGCCGGAAGCGCTGATCTAACGCTGTTTCTGCTCGGATTGATCCGTCTGCTTCTTCCGAAAGTCCTTCTCCCTGCCACGACCGCTCTTGGCACGATTGATTCCGACGGCCGCGAAAAGGGAATTCTTGCCGGAGCGAACGTGATCATGCCGAATCTTTCTCCGCCGCAGGTGAGAGAAAAATATTTACTTTACGACAGTAAACTGTGCACCGGTGACGAAGCCGCCGAAAGCCTTCGTTCTTTAAAGCAGAGAATACAAAATATCGGATATGAAATCACAGTTTCCAGAGGAGATTCCCTGAACATATAAAAAGCACTTTCATCCGAAACATTTTCCCTGTCTGAAAGCAGATAAAACGATTTAAAATTCCGAAAAATAATATTAAAAATTAAAAGGAGACTCAACTATGTACGATGTAAATTCAAAACATGCAGATGATTTTATCAATCATGAAGAAATTCTCGAAACGCTCGCCTATGCAGATGAGAATAAAAATAACATGAAACTGATCGATGCGATCATTGAAAAAGCAAAAAAACGAAAAGGGCTGACACATCGGGAAGCATCAGTTCTTCTCGCCTGTTCGGACGAAGAAAAAAACAAAGAGATCTATAAGCTTGCAGAACAGATCAAAAAAGATTTCTACGGAAACAGAATCGTAATGTTTGCTCCTCTTTATCTGTCAAATTATTGTGTCAACGGCTGTACTTACTGCCCGTACCACGCGAAAAACAAACATATTATGAGGAAACAGCTCTCTCAGGAAGAGATCCGAAGAGAAGTCATCGCACTTCAGGACATGGGGCATAAACGGCTTGCTTTGGAAGCAGGCGAAGATCCTGTCCGCAATACGATGGACTATTACTTAGAATCGATCAAAACGATTTACAGCATCAAACATAAAAACGGCGCGATCCGCCGTGTCAATATTAATATTGCGGCTACGACAGTCGATAATTACCGCCTGCTCAAAGAAGCCGGCATCGGAACGTACATCTTGTTTCAGGAAACATACCATAAAGAAAGCTATCTTGAACTGCATCCGACCGGACCAAAACACGACTACAACTATCACACCGAAGCGATGGACCGCGCCATGGAAGGCGGCATAGACGACGTCGGTCTGGGTGTTCTCTTCGGACTGGACAAATACCGCTATGAATTTGCCGGGCTTCTCATGCATGCCGAGCATCTGGAAGCGGCGTTCGGAGTCGGTCCGCACACGATCAGCGTTCCTCGTCTGAAACACGCCGACGATATCGATCCCGATCAGTTTGACAACGGAATCGACGACGATACTTTTGCCAAGATCGTTGCCTGCATCCGAATCGCCGTTCCATATACGGGAATGATTATCTCTACCCGCGAAAACCAGAAAACACGGGAGCGCGTCCTTCATCTTGGAATCTCCCAGATCAGCGGCGGATCACGAACCAGCGTAGGAGGGTACTGTGAACCGGAACCTGAAGATGCCAAATCCGAACAGTTTGACGTCAGCGATACCCGCACACTTGACGAAGTTGTCCGCTGGCTTATGGAAATGGATTACATCCCAAGTTTTTGTACCGCATGTTATCGTGAAGGAAGAACCGGAGATCGGTTTATGTCTCTTTGCAAAAGCGGACAGATCCAAAACTGCTGTCATCCGAACGCTCTCATGACACTGAAAGAATATTTGATGGATTATGCGTCTCCTGAGACAAAGGCAATCGGAGACCGGCTGATCGACAGAGAAGTTCTCAATGTTCCGAATGAGAAAGCGCGTGCCGTCGTTTTGGAAAATCTGAAACTGATCGAGCAGGATAACAGAAGAGATTTTCGTTTCTAAATTTATTTTCTTGTGATATAATGAGCGTTGGCAGACGGAAGCCGCAGTAAAAACCACTTCTGCTTCCTCTGCAAATTTACGATACAGACGAAAGCAGTTTCATCGTTTCGTCTTATGCATGGCAATGAAAAGAGGGAATAACCATGAGCGCACAAAATCTCACCTTGCTGACAGATCTTTACGAACTGACAATGATGCAGGGATATTTTGAATCGCAGGCAAACGAAACGGTCATTTTCGACGTGTTTTTCCGCGAAAATCCAAACAAGGGCGGATACTCTGTCATGGCCGGTTTAGAGCAGGTGATCGAATATATTAAAAACTTGAATTTTTCTTATGAAGACGTAGATTATCTAAGGGGACTCGGACTGTTCAGCGAGGACTTCCTCCACTACTTGAGCGGATTCCACTTCAGCGGCGATATTTATGCCATTCCTGAAGGCAGCGTCATCTTTCCGCGGGAACCGCTCGTGAAAGTGATCGCCCCTATCATGGAAGCGCAGTTAGTCGAAACCGCGATCTTAAACATTATCAACCATCAGTCTTTGATCGCAACAAAGGCTTCCCGCGTTGTCCACGCGGCACAGGGAAACGGCGTGATGGAATTCGGTCTGCGCCGCGCCCAGGGACCTGATGCAGGTCTTTACGGGGCAAGGGCAGCCATGATCGGAGGTTGTGTCGGAACGTCCAATGTTCTCGCGGGAAAAATGTTTGACGTTCCTGTTCTCGGAACACATGCACACAGCTGGATCATGAGTTTTCCTGACGAATATACGGCATTTAAAGAATACGCCAGACTGTATCCTGACGCCTGTACGCTTCTCGTAGACACATACGACACATTAAAATCAGGTGTTCCGAATGCGATCCGTGTATTTCAGAAAATGAAAGATGCCGGAATCCATCCGAAAAGTTACGGAATCCGTCTTGATTCCGGCGATCTTGCCTACCTTTCCAAAAAGGCACGGAAAATGCTCGATGAAGCCGGATTTCCTGACGCAGTTATCGCCGCGTCAAATGATCTGGACGAATTTTTGATCAACGATCTGAAAATTCAGGGAGCTGCCATCACTTCATGGGGTGTCGGAACGAATCTGATCACATCAAAAGACTGTCCGTCATTCGGAGGGGTTTACAAACTTGCCGCCATCCAAAATAAAGACGGGGAATTTGTTCCGAAAATCAAGATTTCCGAAAATATAGAAAAAATCACCAATCCCGGAAACAAAACGATCTATCGCATTTATGATAAAGATACAGGAAAAATCCGCGCCGATCTAATCTGTTTTGCAGATGAAACTTACGATACTTCTGAAGATCTGCTTCTTTTTGATCCGAATTCCACATGGAAAAAGACACGGCTTGAAGGCGGCACATATACAATGAAAGAGATTTTAAAACCGATCTTTATCCGTGGCGAATGTAAATACACTTCTCCGTCCGTAAAAGAGATTGCCTCTTTCTGCGAACAGGAGAAAAATACTCTGTGGGATGAGACAAAGCGTCTCTTTAACCCGCACAAAGTATATGTAGACCTTTCACAAAGACTTTATGATACAAAAACCGAACTGTTAAATAACGTAAACCGATAGGAACAACTCTCTTATGAATCTATATCAGATCGACGACTTAGACGACTTAACCGAAACGTTCCATATTATAATTTAATGAAACTAAACGAATATCTGAAAATCAAATAAACAAAAACGAATATCTCGAAATCAAAGGAGTATAAACAATTATGAAAATCATCGTACTCGCCGGAGGACTAAGCACTGAAAGAGACGTTTCTCTTGCTTCTGCCGCCGGCATCTGCCGTACATTAATCGAAAAAGGTCATGACGCTTTTCTTCTTGACGTATTTTTAGGGCTGGAACACGCTCCCGAACATTTGGAAGACGTATTTACCCTTCCCGGTCACGGTCTTGAGATTGCGAAAAACATCAGTTGTGAAGAACCTGATCTTGCCGCTGTAAAAGCATCCCGGCCTGATCAATCCGACTGTTTCTTAGGACCAAACGTCATTGAATTATGTCGTCTGGCAGATATCACATTTCTCGGACTTCACGGCGGTGAAGGAGAAAACGGAAAACTTCAGGCTACTTTTGACCTGCTCGGTATCCGCTACACAGGTCCCGATTCTCTCGGCTGCGCCGTCGCTATGGATAAAGGACTGACAAAACAAGTCTTTCTCCAGGCAGGCATCGACACGCCGGCAGGCGTTACCATTCACAAGAAATCAAAAGACCGCTCTCTTGCTTTAACAGGTCTTTCCCTTCCTGTCGTTATAAAACCATGTTCTGGAGGTTCGAGCATCGGGGTATATATCGTCAGTACAGAAGAAGAATATGCAGAAGCTTTGGAAAAATCCTTTTTCTATGAGGATGAAGTCGTTGTAGAAGAGTATATAAAAGGACGTGAATTTGCATGTGGCGTAATTGACAACGAGGCGCTTCCTCCGATCGAAATCATACCGAAAACAGGATTTTTCGATTATGCGAATAAATATCAGGCGGACGCGACTTTAGAAGTATGCCCTGCGGACATTCCCGAAGAGACAGCTTCCCGGATGATGGAACTTACCGTAAAAGCATTCCGTGCGCTGAAACTCAACGTATACAGCCGCGCCGATTTTCTTCTGGATGAAAAAGGAAATCTTTACTGTCTGGAAATGAACACTCTGCCGGGCATGACCGCAGCCAGCCTGCTGCCGAAAGAAGCGAAAGCGGCAGGAATCGAATACGGCGATCTGTGTGAACTGATCATCAAAAAATCGTTAGAAGCGCGTTATTAATACATGTTGTTTAAGAAAGGCAGGAGCTATCTTATGAAATATATGTCATTACAGGAAATTGCCGCAGCCTGCGGCGGTACATACTACGGCGGATCTGAATTTCTCCCCCGTGAAGTAAGCAGCGTCGTCATCGACAGCCGTAAAGCAGAAAAAGACAGTCTGTTTATCGCGATCCGGGGGGCACGCGTCGACGGACATTCCTTTATTCCGAAAGTAATGGAACAAGGAGCGCTCTGCGCCGTTTCCGAAGAAGATCTCGGAGATGTTCCTTATTCTTATATTAAAGTGGCGTCATGTGAACAGGCTTTAAAAGATATCGCAGAACACTATCGGCGTTCCCTTGATATCAAAGTTGTAGGCATTTCGGGAAGCGTCGGAAAAACGAGCACAAAAGAAATGATCGCCTCTGTCCTGTCACAAAAATATTCGGTTCTGAAAACAGAAGGAAACTTTAACAATGAGATTGGGCTTCCTCTTACTGTTTTCAACCTCCGTAAGGAACATGAAATCGCGGTTCTTGAGATGGGGATCAGCGGCTTCGAAGAGATGACGCGCCTTGCGAAAGTTGCCCGGCCGGACATCTGCGTTCTCACAAATATCGGTGTCGCCCATATGGAAAATCTAGGTTCAAGAGACGGGATCTTAAAAGCAAAAACAGAAATGTTTGCTTATATGAATGAAAACGGAACAATAATCTTAAACGGAGACGATGACAAACTGCGCGGATATTCTCCCGAAAACGGAATCACGCCTGTCTACTTCGGTCTTGATGAAAGCTGCGGTTTTCACGCCGAAAATATTTCCGGCAAAGGTTTAAACGGAACGGACGCACAGTTTTTCACACCAAATTCTTCTTTTACGGCACATATCAACATCCCGGGCGCTCACATGGTGTACAACGCGCTTGCGGCTACCGCAGTCGGATACGCTCTTGGTATGACAGACAGGGAAATCTGCGCAGGAATCGAAGCAAATGTTCCGATTGCCGGACGCAATAACCTGATCCGTGCGCCCCATTTTACGATCATCGACGACTGCTACAACGCAAACCCTACTTCTATGAAAGCGTCTCTCGATGTTCTTGCCTTTGCAGATACTCGCAAAGCAGCAATACTCGGAGATATGTTTGAACTCGGAGAAAACGAAAAACAGATGCACCGCGAAGTCGGCATTCACGCCGTCAGAAAAGGCATCGATGTTTTGATCTGCATCGGCAGTTTGATGAAGTCGGCGGCAGACGGAGCGTTGGAATATCTTGAGCAGCAAAAAAACGCAGAACATACCGAAGAGACGCCTTCGTCTTCTGCGCATTTTCCGACTCAGATCTGCCATTTCGCCACAAAGGCAGATTTTCTGCGCGAGGCGAAAGAACTTTTAAAAGAAGGCGATACCGTACTTGTAAAGGCTTCACACGGAATGGAGTTTCCGGAAATCGTCGAATTTTTACAGCAATAATATTATATTTTGATAAAGCATAGGAGAAGGATTATGAAATATCAGGTTCTCGTCCTTGATCTGGACGGCACTTTGACCAATTCAAAAAAGGAAATTACCGCGCCGACAAAACAGGCGCTTCTTGAGATTCAGGAAGCCGGCCGCACTGTCGTTCTTGCCAGCGGGCGGCCGATCAACGGTGTTGCGCCTCTTGCAAAAGAACTTCAGATGGATACTTTCGGCGGATACATGCTCTCCTTTAACGGCGCACGTATTACAAAATGTTCCACAGGCGAGATCATTTACAATAAAACGATCCCAAAAGAAATCATCCGTCCGGTCTGGGAATACGTAAAGACATTTCCGGGACTGGATATCATCTCTTACGATGACACTCATATTTTCTCAGGGATTTGTCCGAACAAATATGTAGAAATAGAATCGGGAATAAACAATATGGAAATTGTTCCAACGGACGACTTTCCATCCGCCCTTGATTTCCCGGTAAATAAGCTGCTCATCTGCGGCGATCCGAAAACACTTGAAACGATGATCGAACCGCTCCGCAAGCAGTACCACGGGCTTTTAAATATCTATCTTTCCGAACCGTTTTTCTTGGAGATCATGCCGAAAAACATTGACAAAGCGCAGTCTCTCCAAAAGCTGTTAAACAGCATCGGTCTGACCGCTAATGAGATGATCTGCTGCGGCGACGGCTTCAACGATCTGTCCATGATCGAATATGCCGGTCTTGGAGTCGCCATGGAAAACGCACAGCCGATCATAAAAGAAACCGCCGACTTCATCACTCGTTCCAATGACGAAGACGGCGTACTCCATGTGATCGATACGTTTATGCGATAAAGAAATCTTTTATATCGGCTCACACATACAATCTGTAAGAGCTGTCACGATACTTTTTCAGGAAAAGAAAAGTTCCATCACTTCCTGTGCCGGCATTTCTTTTCCTGTAAACAGTTCAAACGCCGCAGCTCCCTGCCAGAGCAGCATCCCGATTCCTCCGACTGCGGCTTTACAGCCTGCCTCTTTTGCTTTTTTTATAAGCAGCGTCTCTCTCGGATTATACACGACGTCCGCAACAGCCAGATCTTTATGAAGTAATTCTTCCGGAACGGGAAGCACGTTTTCCAAAGGACTCATTCCGGCGCGTGTTGCATTGATCAAAAGATCGCTTCCGGCGATAGCTTCTCCTAATTTTTTCTCATCATCAATATCTTCAATATAGATTTTTTTCATCGACGGTACTGCTTTTTTAATCTTTTCTACCGTTTTTTCTCCGTTTGCGAAAAATTCATCCTTCCGGTTAAATATCGCAATCTCTGACGCTTTATCAAGCGCCGCCTGTACTGCGATCGCAGTCGCCGCTCCGCCTGTACCAAGCAAAACGATCTTCTTTCCCTCTATCCCGACTCCTTGTTCCTTCAGATTGCGGACAAATCCGATCCCGTCTGTAATATGCCCTGTCATCGTTTTGTCCTCTTCCACAACGACGGTGTTACACGCTCCGACAAGTTCCGCCGCAGGGGACAATCTGTCTACAAGCTGTGCCGCCGCGGTTTTGTTCGGCATCGTTATGTTAAAACCGCCTACGTTTAATGTGCGGAATGCGTCAATCGCATCTTTTGTTTTCTCCAGCGGTATGTCAAACGCAAGATACGCCGCATCGATCCCTAGCTTTTCAAAACTGTAGTTGTACATAGCCGGAGACCCCGAATGGCCTACCGGTGAACCGATCAGCGCGTAAAGCCTTGTATGTCCGTTAATTCTTCTTTCCATCTTTTCTCCCTCCATGATCATGCGCTCTCAAAACAGGCGCACTGCAAATATGGATACAGTATATCACAACTTTTTGTTTACTTCAACACTTTAAAGTGTGAATAAAATTCGTTAAAATAAAAATCGAATTAAAATGCATACATTTATCCCGTGTCACCCCATGTTACTAACGCGTTGTCGTTTTGTCTTAATGAATTGCCCCTTTTAAAAAAATGTGCTATCTTATTCCAAAAGAAAGGAGATTTTACGAAAATATGAAAAACAGTTTTTCTTTTCTCGCAAAACATATTTCATGGAAATACATTGTACTTATCTTAATCCTTATTTATATTATCCTCCTTACTGTTCCTTATCTGCCGCATAAAACTGTATCGGAAGAATACAAAGAAAAAGATGCGGCAGCCGAATATTATTCCGACACATCCGGGACAGAGCGCATCGCCTACATCACTGATAATAACGACGCTCTTTTGTATCGGCTCGGTATGATCGAAGAAGCAGAAAAATCCATCATTTTATCGACCTTTGATTTTAACGATGATGAGGCGGGGCAGGATATTCTTTCCGCCTTACTAAACGCCGCGGACCGGGGCGTCGATATCCGTGTTATCGTCGATGGAATCAGCGGATTTATGGATGTACAGCACAATCCGTGGTTTCTTGCTTTAGACGCTCATAAAAACGCTCAGGTCCGCATTTATAATCCTGTGAATTTTTTGAAACCATGGGATATGCAGGCCCGCCTTCATGACAAATATCTGATCATCGATGACCAGATGTATACACTTGGCGGACGCAACACAACAAACCTGTTTCTCGGAGATTATTCAAAAGGAAAAAACATCGACAAGGAGCTGTTTGTTTACGAAACAGATCCGGGCAAAAATATGCAAAACACTTCTATGTCCCAGCTTCAGACTTATTTTGATTCCATATGGGATTCTTCTGACAGCAAACCGTGCCGTGGCTCAAGAAACGGAAAAAAGACGGTCGAAAAAACAGAAGCTCTGAAAAAACATTACAAAGAGCTACAGAAAAAATATCCTGCCGCATACGAAAAACAAAACTGGGAAGAACTGACATTTGAGACAAATAAGATCACTCTTTTGAGCAATCCGATCGAATCAGAAAACAAAGAACCGTGGATGTGGTACTCTCTTCACCGGCTTATGATGTCCGGAAAACAGGCGACGATCTACACCCCTTACATTATATGCGGCAGGGAAATGTACGACGATCTTTCTCAGCTCACAGATAATAACGTCTCTGTCGAGATCATTACAAATGATGTCGCAAAAGGCGCCAATCCGTGGGGCTGTACAGATTACTTAAATGAAAAAGAAAAGATATGGAGAACCGGTGTGAAAGTTTACGAATATATGGCTCCCCATTCCTGCCATACGAAAGCCGTTCTCATAGATGACCGCATGAGTATCGTCGGTTCTTACAATCTTGACATGCGAAGCACATATCTTGATACCGAATTAATGCTTGCCGTCGATTCAACCGAATTAAACGCAATTATACGAAAAGAAGCCGAACATGATAAAACCTTTTCAAAAACGATGGAAAACGGAAAATATACCTACGGGGAAAATTACAAAACAAAAGAATTAAGCACCGGAAAGAAATTATTCTACGCAACATTAAGACAAATTATCAAACCGCTCCGAAGATTCTTATAGACAACTTTATTAAAAACTCTTTATAGACAAAACTTTTATGATTAAATTTTTACAGCCGAATTTCTTATGATCGATATCTTCTCTGATCGGATTTATCTGCACGGAAACGAGAATCACAAATCAGGCATCCCTTGTACCTTCCCGAGAACTGTTCCCATGCAGATAAACCGGTCTTTCGGCTTTACTACTACATCCTGTTCCAATACGTTCAATGCTTTCAGCTTTTTCTCTTCATTTTCCTGATATAATAATCTCAAATAATAAACTTCATTTACTAAGAAAATTCCTATTTCATTTTGACCTGCTTTTTTTTCGGTCAATGCGATCACATCCCCGTTCCGAAAAACAGGCTCGTATCTGTCTGTCTGAAGCTGCAGGCAAAATTCCATGCCGTCTATCATATTCTCCTTGCGTACACGGAATTCAAAATATTCTGCTCTTTTTTTACAAATCGCATCAATCCCTCCTCCCATATCTTTCATACACGGAAAAGAAATCCATTCTTCCTGCTGCATTCTCGAATACTCTTCTTCGATCACCATACGAACAAGTTTTTTCCCGCTGCTCGTCAACTGCCTGTACTTTTCAAGAGCATATATCTCATCCTGTGTGATCGCTCTTTTACATGCGATGGCAATCTCTCTGTTTCTTACATACTCTTCATAAAAGTAATTCGCATCTACTTCAAGCGTGATCATCAGCGCAACAAAAATATCCGGTTTCGGATAGCTGATTCCATTCTCATAATTTGCAATAGCAGACGGTGTAACCTGCACCGCTTCGGCAAGCTGTACTCTTGACATGTTTAACTCCTGACGTCGCTTACGAATCTTATTTCTGATCATCGTCATGATTTTAACCCTCTCTTCACCACATATTATTCAAAGTATATTACAAATTTCCTGTAAAAGCAATCGCTTTTTCAAGATTATTGTAGTTTCTCATTGACATTTTATTAAATCTGTCGTAAACTGATGTAGAAATAGCCGTAAAATTGGTATATTTTCTTAATATGAATCAATTTTCTTAGGTAATATTAACAACTAGAATCGAGGGGCATGATGAAAGATTATGTAATAGATGTACTGATGAACATCGGAGTTCCGGCAGGAATCAAAGGTTTTACTTATATTTGCGACGCAATAGAATTATTTAATACCGATCCATACTATCCTGACGGAAAGATATCAGCACTCTATATCGATATCGCTAAAAAGTATCACACAACACCATCAAGAGTAGAGCGTTCCATACGACACGCTTTCGATATTGCACTTACAAAAGGTGATCCTGATATGGTATCCCGCTATCTGGATCTGACAAACAGACAGAACTCCACGCTATTGCGGACACTCTATCTTCGAATCGGGCAAGAACGCCGCAGACATCAGGCAGAACGGCATCATCAGCAATGCAACCCACAAACTTGTACCTCACAGACTTGTGAGTTTAAAGCACAGATATATATGGAAGCAATGAAAACCTTATCCGAAGAGATCGAATCTTTGTTTAATCGCACTCTTGCTTCTGTAAGAGATGATATTCATCCGACAGACGACGGACAAAGTGAACGGAGCTGTTCCGGATTTCCAAAATCTTTAAAATCTTAAAGACTCGGCTCTTTCTTATTTTATTTTTATCATCTTTGAAAACAGCTCCGCAAAACAACATATGTTTGAATTTCACTTGGTTTTACCTCGCTTTTCATATATAATATTAGGCGTTTCACAAACGCCTAATACCGAAAATTATTGAAAGGAGATGGTTCTATGTCTACCAACATTCAGAAAAACCAGATTACAGAAGGCATTATTTGGCGGCAGCTTCTACTTTTCTTCTTTCCCATTTTACTCGGGACTTTCTTTCAACAGCTATACAACACGATTGACAGTGTTATCGTCGGTCAATTCGTCGGAAAAGAAGCTCTCGCCGCAGTAGGAGGTTCTTCTGCTCAGATCGTTGCTTTTGTAGTCGGATTTTTTACCGGGCTTTCTTCCGGGGCATCCGTAACGATTGCACAATTTTTCGGTGCGAAAGACTCCCGCTCTGCAAATAAAGGTCTTCACACAGCTTACGCGATCGCCGCTTTCGGAGGTTTGATCCTTACCGTATCAGGAATAATTCTGACTCCGTTTCTTTTAGAGATGATGAATACGCCTGCCGATATTGTAGCAGATTCCGCCGTTTACTTAAGGATCTACTTTGCCGGAATCATTTTCGTCCTCATTTACAACATGGGATCGGCAATACTGCGCGCCACCGGAGATTCCAAACGTCCGCTCTATTATTTGATCGTCTGCTGCATCATCAACATCGTGCTTGACGTTTTATTCGTTATCGTATTCCATATGGGTGTTATGGGAGTTGCCGTTGCCACCCTCATCGCACAGGCTGTAAGCGCCGTACTTGTCACTTTAAAACTGATGCGCTCTGAAGGCATATTAAAACTTTCCGTCAAACAGATCCGTTTCCACGGTTCGATTTTGAAAATGCAGTTAAAACTCGGACTGCCGACCGGATTTGAAGCGATCCTGTTCTCTATTACAAATATTGCCATTCAATCTGCTGTCAACACTTTCGGCACGGACACAACCGCCGCATGGTCAGCCTACGGAAAACTGGACGCAATTTTTTGGATGGTCAGCACTGCGTTCGGAATTGCGATCACAACATTCGTAGGGCAAAACTACGGCGCCGGAAAAATGGATCGCGTACGCAAAAGTACCCGCGTATGCCTTCTTATGGATTTTATTGTTTCCGCCGTACTTGTTGTCTTTCTGATCGCCGCACGATTCCTTTTATTCCGGTTATTTACAAACGACAGTCATGTAATTGAAATCGGATGCGACATGCTCGTTCTGATCACGCCATGGTACATTGTATATGTCTTTATCGAAGTTATCGCCGGAGCGCTGCGCGGAGTCGGAAACGTCGTCGTTCCGGTAGCCATTACTCTGCTTGGCGTCTGCGTCCTTCGCATCGCATGGCTTGCCGCCATGCTGAAAATCTCACCGACGATATCGGCGATTATTTTAAGCTATCCGGTAACATGGGTTATCACAGCGCTTGCATTTATCATCTACTATATATACATAACCCATAAAACTATCGCCGGAAGTTCTAAAAAGCATGTTCCAAAATTGTAAGCAGCCGATAAAATCTTAGATAGACCCGGACTTGGACTATCTGCGCTGCGAGAGTAAAAAAGCAAAAAATTACCCGAATCATCATAAAGTAATATACTCACATAAGAAACGGGTGATTTTTTGCTTTTCTGCATTCTTCTGCATAATAATCAAAATTATGTTGTCTTTTTCGGAAATTTCAAACAGGCTTTAAACTGATCGCAGTCGATCAATATATCAAATTCTCCCCCGAGCGCTTTGGCATAAGTACTTACGATCGCCAGTCCAAGTCCGTTTCCGTCTCCGGTTCTTGCCTTATCTCCTCTTGCAAACCTTTCGATAATATCTTCTTTTGTAAAATCCATCGGATATCCCGATGTGTTTGTTACTTCCAGCCATACTTCCTCTTTTCCTTCCGACTGCAAAAGCTTCGTTTTCACAAAGACACGCGTTCCCTTTGCAGAATATTTCAACGCATTTTCAATCAGATTCTGGCAGATTCTGTAAAAATAAGAATTGTCCGATATAAGCTGTGTATCTTCTTTTGTCAGATCGGTAACAAATTCCAAATGACTTTCTTTTATCCTGTCATCCATATCCGCAAAGATCTGTTCGATCATCCGATTTACCTCGAACGGCTCCGGATGCAGCTCTACATTTCCGCTGCTTGCTTTTGCAAGATTAAATAAACTGTTGATCATTTCTTTTAGTTTCTCTGCCCGCTCTGAAATCACATCCACATAATCGCGGACAATATCGCTTAATTCTTCCCTCTTGATCAGTTCAATATAGCCGACCATCGACGTAAGCGGCGTTTTCAGATCATGGGAAACATTTGTAATAAGATCTACTCTGAGCTGATCGCTGCGCGATACTTTTTCAAGACTCTTTCGCTCGATCTCTAGCGCTTCTTTGATCCTGTTTTGATTTATCTTTTCAAAATTACACATGATCATGTCTAACTGTTTCTTTTTAAAGTGATTCATCACCGCTCCGGCAAGCACAAACTGAACGAGCGCCGATAAAATCATGACATAACCCGATGCATAATTGTATTGCCATCCTGTTCCTATATACATTCCGCCGTTCATTAAGTACGACATATACCACAAAGCGATCAAAAGAGCTGTTCCGCCTATCCACTGCAGTCTGCGATTCCTGATTTTCCACCTGTTCTGCCATTTCACATACGCATCCTTTTCTCCCGGATCCCATTCACGGAATTTCCTCATAATGAGAAATGCGGTCAGTATCATCTGCCCTGCTCCAAATAAAGCATTTCCCAATATCCCGAAAAACAATGATTCTCCGGTCGGATGGTACGTACGGTACACTACAACACTATACCAGAATGCGATTCCAAACCCTGCCAGCACAAAACAAAATAGTTTCACTGCAATCCCTGTACTGCTAAGCCAGCATTTCTCTAAAAAACTTTTCGCCTTTGACTTAATATTTTTCCATTTTGTATCCAATACCCCACACCACCTTTACATATCTTGGTTTCTTTGCATCAATCTCAATTTTCTCCCGAATGTGTCTGATATGAACCATTACCGTGTTTTCCACTGTATAGTTTGCCGATTCCTGCCAGACATTTTCATAAATCTGCTCCGAAGAAAACACCTGCCCCGGATGTTCCATCAAAAGTTCTAAAATTTTATACTCCGTAGCCGTCAGCCTCACTTCCTCCCCTTCCACAAGTACGATCCGCTGTTTTTTGTCAAGTACAAGGCCTCCGTTTATGATCTGATCATCATTTTCCTTCGGAAGCTCGCCTCCCCACGCCCTGTATCTCCTCAAATGCGCTTTCACGCGAGCCATCAACTCCGCCGGATTATAGGGCTTTTCCACATAATCGTCCGCACCAAGCACAAGTCCCGATACCTTATCACTTTCCTCCGTCTTTGCCGAAAGAATAATAACCGGAATCCTGTATTTCTCCCGAAGCTTCATAAGAGCAGACAAGCCATTTAACCGTGGCATCATAACATCAAGCAGAATTAAATCTACCGGATTCTGCTCAAGCAAGTTTAACGCTTCCATTCCATCATACGCCGGAATCACCCGGTATCCTTCGTATTTTAAAAGTTCACTGATCGAATATACAATTTCTTTGTTGTCATCAACAACCATGACAACCTCTCCCATATTCATTTCCTCTGCCATCATTCTCTCCTCTCGTTTTCCTTTATCTGATATAAACAGTACACTTCCACTGTTAAAAAAAACTCGATGTAATTCTTAAATTTTTCTTATAAAAGGCCGTCGGGAATTTCCTTTCATACATTTCCTTTCCAAGCAGTGGATCGCCGGTATAATCCGCCACTTTTTGTGGCGGCAAGCCGGGCAATCGGCTTGGATTGCACAACGTGCAATCATTATACCACAAACGATAACAGGCGATCCGGAAATTTCTTTATTTCCGAACCGCCTGTCATCTTTACACATGTGAATTTTATTTTATTCCGCCGCAATCTGCTTTACCTTACCGAGTCCCTTTGCCACGGCAGGAATGCAAATGATCACGAGCGTAATCGCCGCTTCCGCCAAAAGAAAGCTATAATTATATGCAATCGGATAGATCGCTGTCAATGATTTCGGGAAGTTATCGGGCATGTAATCCATCCAATACAAATATCCCCCAAGTGCGTGAAACGCACCTCTTGCCAAAACTGCCGCGATATAACCTTTAAGCAGTCCGTGCTTCTTTTTTGCAAAAAATCCTGCCACACCAAGAGCTGCAAATGCCAGAATATAATCACAGCACACTTGGAAAAAAGAAAGTACATACGGTTCCTGTATAAACTGCAGGATTCCATAAGCAAGACCTACCAAAACTCCTGTTCCGACACCGTACCAGTTTGCCACAAGTACAATAAACAGCATGCTGCATAATGTCACACTGCCTCCCCATGGCATCTGAAAAATCTTTACATAAGACGTAACAAACGCCAGGGCCATTGCAGCCGCACAAAATACTAGCTGCTTTGTCGTCATTTTTTGACGCTTAGATCTCTTTCCCGCGAAAAATACTGCCGCCAGAAAAAGTACGATCCCGACGGATATCGTGACAACATATCCCGCAGTTGTCAGCCCGCCTTCTGCATTTACAAGTAAATCAAACATAAAAAAACCTCCTGTTCTCAGATTGAAAACAAAAGGTATAAACACTCATAACATAATCCCTACGTTGGCATTATCCAAATCAGGTTATGGGTCGAAGTTCCCAACTTCCTCTCAGCCTGTAACACAAGCTCCCCTTGTCATCAATCTATATGTAATTTTTTAGTAACAGTTTAGCCATACAGTGTGTGTGAAGCACAAAACATGCCTGCATGTTTTTGCAAGCGGACATCTGTATGTGCTAAGCGCCTATTTATGAGTAAAACAGTGGCGTCAGCCACAATAAGCACGCAGTGCGGTTTTACGAATGGCGTGGGATAAACTGTTACATCTTTGACCGTATCCATAATAACCTCTTTGACAAAAAATGTCAAGAAATTTGAACAATCATCCTGTCCGGCCTTTTATATGGGCATCGCTGTGCCCCCATCAGTCCTTCTCCGCTATTTCTTTTAACTGTCGATACACATAAGATACCGGGAGTCCGACCACGTTATAATAATCTCCGTCGATCCGTTCGATATAAGCTGCAAACTGCCCCTGTATACCATACGCTCCGGCTTTGTCAAGAGGTTCTCCTGTTGCGGCATATTCCCGAATCTCTTCGTCACTCATAGGATTGACAAAAACTTCCGTTTCAACTGCATGAACAACCGACTTTCTTTTTCCCTCATCGTCATAATCCAAAATTGCCACGCCTGTATACACTTTGTGACTTCTTCCCTGCAGACTTCGGATCATACGGACGGCATCTGCCTCATCTTTCGGTTTCCCTAAAATACTTCCGTCTGACACAACGATCGTATCCGCTCCGATCACAATCGTATCCAACAGTACATTATTTTTCTTATCAAAACTTATCTGCTTCACCTGCTCTTGTTTTTCCCGTAAATCATCCGCAACATTTTCCGCCTTTGAAAGCGCAAGCTCTTTTACAATCTCTTCGGGGATCAGACTATGATAAACTTCTTCTTTGTCACTGACTCTTACTTCAAATGAAATTCCGATCTGCTCAAGGAGCTCCCGCCTTCTCGGGGAAGCCGACCCAAGAATAATTCTTTTCTTTGTCTGCATTTTCACTTCTCTGCTTTCTTCTATTTATTTTATTTACTCCAAGTATACAACAACCAATGTATATGTGTACACAAAGAATGTCACCCTTTGTAAAAAACATACTTTACATAAATTATTTCATTGAGCAGTCCTGGCTTTTTTAATACGTTGCAGCTTATTTTTTATACGAAGAATTGCCGCTCGGATCAAAAACAAATCACACCACAAATGAACATATAGACGGTATGTCGGATATCTCACAGAAATATGTTTCTCACCACGATAAAATTCGGTCACGACACCAAGTATCCACTCCTCCGGCACATTCTCTTTCCACCAGCGATTGTCCCCACAGATGATATATCCTTCCTTTTTCACATGCAGGATACGATGCAGCACATATTTTCCGTCCGGTCGCCGATAAAGCGGAAGATCGTATCGCTTTAATCTTCCATGAACCGGTTCTATAATAATTGTATCCCTTCGATTACGCAACATCGGTTCCATGCTGTCTCCGACGGTTGTAGAGACACAGGTTTTCCCCGATCGAAGTTCTTCTTCTAAAGATGTATTGCGCATAACGTCTCCTCTATAAAATCTATCTTTCACTACAGATAATTTTATAAAAACATCCTTGACAGATCTTTATAATCTGCCAAGGATGTTTTTCATCTAATGAAAATAACTTTAGTTATGGAGTTTCTGGCCCCCACTCATCAGTATCCTCGCCGCCTCCAATATTTCCTTCAGTACCGCCATCATTAACAAAAGATGTTGTAATAATATCCTCTGTTCCAAATCTTACAACTTCTAATTCCGGCTCTAAAAATGTTTTTCTCACTTCTATTCCTCCTGCCTTCTCTTCTTATCGAATTGTATATTGCGCCATGTCGCTATATACAGTATGTTGCTCACCACTATTGTCCTGATATGTTACATATCCTCTTGCATACCAAGTTGTTGTTCTGCTCGTTTTTAAATACTGTGTGAAGTTTGCCAAATATAAATCTGTATTTACACCATATTTTTTCAAACGGGTAGTTGCTGTTGTATCTAATGTCAATTCTTGTTGTACTTCCTGAATTGCTGCATAGCCTGTACTATCAGTTGCCACAACACCGGCTTTTATAACTTTATAATCTGCATCTGTCGGAACAGAATATTTTGACAAAAACTTCACTCTTCCATTTGCATAGGACACATCGCACAAAACCGAAACTTCTTTTTGAATTTCTTCTGCTTCTTCAACATAAACAGATGTCACAGCTATGTCTTTATATACTGTAAATGTATAAGATTCATTGTAACAGATCGGTTTTTCATTCACAGTCCAGTGTGAAAACTTCTTTCCTTCAGGAGCCTGTGCTGCTACAACTCTTACCTGATCTCCGACTTCACAATATTTTGTTTCTGTGTTTCCGTTGTTATTGATCGTAACAACCGCCTTTAACTGCAATCCTTCGATCGACGTCTTCAAAGATTCAACAATCAATTTCACCTCTTCTACTGAAAGAGCTGTATTGTCTTTCGCTGCTTTTGCATCTGCAAGATCGTCTTCAAGCGCTTTTCTCGTTGCTTCCGTATATTTCTCCGCAAAATTTTCTTCCTTCATCCTGCTTTCTGCCGCAGCAATCGCTTCTTCTAACGCCGTATCGTCGCGGGTAACCGTAACAATACACTGTGCCGTTATATTAGGATAATTCACAGAACTTACTTTAATTGTTGCATTTCCCGCTTTATGAGCTGTGACAACTCCGCCGTCAACAGTAGCGACTTCCTCATTATCAGATTCCCATAAAACTTCTTGATCTGTCGCGTCTTCCGGGGTGATCGCTGCCTGCAGCGTCGCCGTCTTCTGCTCTTCCGTTCCTCCGACTTTCAAAGCCAATGCATCCTGATCTAATGTTATTCCCGTAACTGCGATTTCTACAGTTTCATATAATTTTGCATTTGCCCAACACGTATGCAGTTTCCCGCCATTTCCGTTGTTCCATGCGCTTGCAGGGCACTCTAGCTTCATATGAGTCGTTCCTTCCGGTAATTTCACACGAATACTTCGCAATCCACCGTTTGCCGAAAGATCTTCTGCATAATACTGCTGTGTATAATTACTTCCGTCTGTACTTGTAGAAACTTTAAATTTCGCTTTCACATTTGCAAAAACACCGCCGTCTGACGCAATCTGATGATTCTCGACACCGATGTCGGCAGAAAACATCTTGTAGCCTGTCACATCATATACAATCGAAGACGGCTCATGTGCACCTATGCCTTTTGTATATGTATTTATTGTAGACGTATCTTTCTTGATTGCTATCAACCTGTTTCCATCCGGACACAGATCTTTCTTAACTCCACCCCATGCAGTATTTCCGGACAAGTGCGTTAAATCCGACACATAAACTCCTGTTCCCAATTCATCCTGAAATTCCATTTTGAACTGTTCCAACTGTTGGAAAACAGCCTCAAGTTCTTCTTTTGTCGTGCTTTCCTGCGCTAACTTTGCTTCTGCCTCTGCCTTAATCGGATCAAATTTTGCTCTGGAATATACTTTACCCGAATCTGCGTTTCCGCTAAGCACGTTCAACTCCATCTGTGATTCCATCTGTGCAAGTTTTTCTCGTATTCTGATTTTTAAAGCTTCTGTTTCCGCATCTTTTTTTACCGGAGTCAATATACTGATTTCTGCCGCCGATATATGCTGATTGGGAGCGCTTCCATCCGTATGAATGACAGTAAGTTTTACTTTTTTGACATTCTCAACTTCTGCATCAAATACAAATTCCTTTTCGGATTTATTCTCTGCCGACCAATTAGCTCCCGGGTTGTTATAACTAATATGTAAGTTATTTCCTACATTTTCCCAATTTTCAGTTCCGTCTTTCTGAACCGAAACACTAAATTCTGTCACTGTTCCGTTTCCAAACGCGTCCTGCCTCGGAAGATAAGTAATCCCCTGGATGCTCTGCGCGTTCTGAAGTTCTACTGTTATCGTATTGTTGCCTGTCAGAGCGCCGTCTTCCCTGTTCGGCTGATTATCTCCGCTATAACACGAATGATAATAAGACGTAATCACTCCGTCTGTCGCATTGACTGCATGTCCCGTTCCGGGCGATGCCGCGCCTTCACCTGTACTTGATTCATTATCCGCCTCCGTATCCGCTGTTGTCGTCAGCTCTGTATAAGGCACTTTCTTATACCCCGATTCACTGACTTCTTCATTCCATACCCAATCAGCGCTTGCCTGTACGTTCACCGGAAATGCGCTTCCTGTAATAACCATCGCTCCAGCGCATAATAAAGCGAATGTCTGTTTCATTTTCATAATCTTATCCACCTCTTCCTTTTTTCTATACTTGCAATCCATAATTCAACGGTCTGCAGAAATATTCATATATTGCTTTTCTTCCCTCACCTCCCGGTTCCCTTATAATTATCGAAATCTCTGTTCCGACTCGAATGATAAATGATGTTATATCTTTATAATTTTACCCCCTCCCCGTATTTTTCTGTCAATATGTTTTGTGTATTTTTTTCTAAGATTTCTTTTATATCTTACTTTTTTTGTGCATTTTTACTCGATTTTGCCATTATTTACATTTTCAGATTCCCCACCCTTCTTCCTTCCCACAGATTTTTATATCAATTTTTCTAATAGCAAAACAGATAATATATTATTGTTTCTCATTTACAGATATGCTATGATAATTCCACTCACAGAAATTCTTTCTGTGAAAAATACCGGCAGCTTCACCGGTCTGAGGAATTCCCTCAAAATTACCCGATACAATACAACAACAGTTTTTGCATGGATAGTCTTGTAGAACAGCTCTTTTTTTCGTATACTGATTCTAAATAAAAGAAACTCGTTTTTCTAAAATCCTTTTAAAAATCACGAGCAAAAGGCGTTTCAGAAAAGAGTTTTCTTGTTCTATAGGACTCATTCATGCACATGAAAGGAGAGCCTATGGCAGGAAAAGAAAACAGAGAAATTAAAAACAGTGTCTTTGTAGATCTGTTCTATGAGGACGAATCAGCAGAAGCGAATGAGATCGCACTTTTTAATGCAATCCATGATGAGCCGCTGCCGGAAGGAACGAAGATTCGGAGATTCCGTGTAGACAATACGATCTACATGAATTTTCAAAACGATATTTCTTTTGACGCAGGAGGAAAAGTGATCGTATTCGGCGAGCATCAGTCTACGGTCAACGAAAACATGCCCCTTCGGAGTCTGCTGTATATCGGACGTGCTTATGAAAGGCTTGTACCGCCGAGAAGCCGTTATAAGAAGAAAATCGTTTCCCTTCCGACACCGGAATTTTACACATTCTATAACGGAAAAGAAAAATGGGAAAAGGAAAAAGAACTGCGCTTGTCAGATGCCTATATCGTAAAAGACGGTGAGCCGAGTCTGGAATTAAAAGTAAAGGTCATCAATATCCGGCCGGAAGAGCATCATGAAATCTTAGAAAAGTGTCAGGTACTGAAAGAATACAGCCAGTTTATGGAAATCGTGCAGAACTATCAGATCTCCGGGGAGGAAGAGCCTTATAAAAAAGCGATAAAAGAGTGCATTGAAAAAGGCATTCTTGCTGATTATTTAATGCGAAAAGGAGGCGAGGTTGTCAATATGTTATTAGACGAATACGACTATGAGACAGATATCGAAGTGCAAAGAGAAGAGGCAAGAGAAGAAGGACGAAAGCTGGGACGAGAAGAGGAACGAAAAGAATTTCTCCAAAAAATCTGCTCTCTCATTCAGAAAAAACTTGAAAAAGGAAAAACAGTTTCCGAAATTGCAAATGATCTTGAAGATACGGAAGAAAATGTCGCTCATCTGATTGAACAGTTTCATCTTCGTATAAATTAATCAAAGATAACTTCATAGAACAGAGGAGAAGCGTTGTTTTCTCCTCTGTCAGAAGTCGATTAAAATATAAATATATCATTGTTTCTCATTTACAAATATGCTATGATAATCCCACTCACAGACATTCTATCTGTGAAAGATACCGGCAGTTTCGCCGGTCTGAGGAATTCCCTCAAAATTACCCGATACAATACAACAACAGTTTTTGCGTGGATAGTCTTGTAGAACAGTTCTTTTTTTCGTATACTGATTTTTAAGAGAAGGTCTTAAAAAAGAGAAAACGTTTTCTTTTTCAGAGGAAAAACTTTTGGCGAAAGCAAACCTAAAAGCAGCAAGCTTAAAAGCATTTTCCCGCCTGTACTACAGGATTCGTTCATGCACATGAAAGGAGAGCCTATGGCAGGAAAAGAAAACAGAGAAATTAAAAACAGTGTCTTTGTAGATCTGTTCTATGAGGACGAATCAGCAGAAGCGAATGAGATCGCACTTTTTAATGCAATCCATGATGAGCCGCTGCCGGAAGGAACGAAGATTCGGAGATTCCGTGTAGACAATACGATCTACATGAATTTTCAAAACGATATTTCTTTTGACGCAGGAGGAAAAGTGATCGTATTCGGCGAGCATCAGTCTACGGTCAACGAAAACATGCCCCTTCGGAGTCTGCTGTATATCGGACGTGCTTATGAAAGGCTTGTACCGCCGAGAAGCCGTTATAAGAAGAAAATCGTTTCCCTTCCGACACCGGAATTTTACACATTCTATAACGGAAAAGAAAAATGGGAAAAGGAAAAAGAACTGCGCTTGTCAGATGCCTATATCGTAAAAGACGGTGAGCCGAGTCTGGAATTAAAAGTAAAGGTCATCAATATCCGGCCGGAAGAGCATCATGAAATCTTAGAAAAGTGTCAGGTACTGAAAGAATACAGCCAGTTTATGGAAATCGTGCAGAACT
>NZ_DS264370.1 GCF_000153925.1 [Ruminococcus] torques ATCC 27756 | reverse complement strand
TTAAAATTTTATCCTCTCATACATCATCTGTTTTCTCATTATTCATTTTTCTTGAATATCCCGCCACAATAAGCACGCAGTGCGGTTTTATGAATGGCGCGAACCGAACTGCTACAAGGCTTCCATAACAATCGGATATTTTTTATTGACAAAGTATGTGTCCGCTAGTATAATGCCTCGTTGACTATCAGAAATTCAATCGAGGTGAATAACAGCATGACATTTTATCAAGAACTTCAGCTTAATCAGGCGGGATCAAAATCCCTTATTAAAAATTGTAAAACGCCAAAAGAAAAACTACATCATCTTTTTATTTATATCTTTAAAGTTTTTATAAATGTAGCATTCTGTGTTGCGTTTGTTACTGCATACAGTATGATTTTCGGAAATGATAACAGTATCGTAGGCGTTGTAATCCTTCTCTGTATTCTTGTATTCCGAAATGTCGATTTGGGCATCCATGCTCCTCAAAGCCTTTTGTCACTTTCCGCTATTTTCCTTATTCTTACATTCGGACCGAAAGCGGCTAATCTGTTGGGAGCATTCGGAGGACTTCTTATAAACTTTGTATGCATATGGATTCTTATGGTACTGGGATGCCACAACGTAATTTATTACAATCATTCAACCCTTGTGCTCGGATATCTTCTTCTCTTTGGATATGATGCATCCGGAAGCGCCTATACAATGCGCCTTTTTGCCATGTTATTCGGATTTATACTGACAGGAGTCGTTTTCTGGCGCAATCATAGAAAGAAAACATATAAACGCGGACTGCGTGATCTTTTTAACGAATTTAATCTTCATTCTTCCAGAAGCCGTTGGCAGCTTTTAATGGCTTCTGCCGTTTCAAGCGTAATTTTTATCGCCTCGATCTTAAATCTTCCAAGAGCGATGTGGGCAGGAATCGCCGCAATGTCCGTCCTGCTTCCGTTTCGAACAGATATTAAGAAGCATGTATGCGGGCGTATTCCCGGGAATCTGCTCGGAGGACTGATCTTTTTCCTTATTTTTCCTCATCTTCCTGCCGGGCTTTACAGTGTAGTCGGTATCGTCGGAGGCATCGGAGTCGGATTTTCCGCAAGCTATGGATGGCAGGCTGTATTTAATTCTTTGGGAGCAATGATGATTGCCGTCAGTGTCATCGGTTTTCCGCAAGCCGTATTTTTCAGAATCGCTCAAAACATTTTCGGGTCTTTGTACGCTCTTTGTTTTGAAAAAATATTTCACACTGTAACAGAACGAAAACTTGAATCAAAAATATAATTTTCCGTTTGTTATTTATGGTACGGCTCTGCGTTTATGATTCGATAACTTCTATATATCTGTTCCAGCAAAATCACTCTCATCAACTGATGTGGGAAGGTCATCTTGGAAAAACTAAGAGCATAATCAGATCTTGCAAGCACAGTTTTTCCAAGACCGATCGAACCGCCGATTATAAATGCAATACTGCTTTTCCCTTGTATCCCGAGTTTTTCAATCTTTGCAGAAAGTTCTTCCGATGAAAGCATTGCTCCTCCGATTTCCAGAGTGATCACATACATATCATCTTTTATAACTTTTAAAATACGTTCTCCCTCTTTTGTTCGTATCGCTTCTTCTACTGTTTCGCTCGCCTGATCCGGCGTTTTCTCATCCGCAACTTCTACGATAGTCAATTTGCAATATTTACTCAGTCTTTTTGAATATTCCGCGATCGCATCTTTTAAATATTTTTCTTTTATCTTTCCTACAGTGATCAATGTAATCTTCATCTTTTTTGTTTATTCCCCATAAATCAATATAACCTTCGTTTTTTCTTCTTATTCTTCGTACACATACAATTCGTGAAGAGCCCGTGTCGCACTGATATACAATGCCTGTTTTTCAAACGGATTTTCTTTTTTACTTTTTACGACAAAAACTTGATCAAATTCAAGTCCTTTCGCCAGATAATATGTTGTCACAGTCAAACCTTTATGAAATACCGACGTATCCCTGTCTACATAAAAAGCAGATATTCCGCGATTTTCCAAAAGTCTGTAAATATCTGATGCTTCTTCTTCGGTCATGGCTATGACAGCAGCCGTCTCATATACTTCTTCATTCACGACATCATCTGTATGATCAGTTTTTTCTTCTTTTTCAAGCTTTAAATTTGCTCTGACAGCCTCAAACATTTCCTCGTCAGTTTTGAATTTTCTTTCTGCCACATCTTTCCCATGTCTGTCCAAAAATTCAATATCTTTCACATTCGCGATCTTACCGGCATAATCTGCGATTTCTCTCGTATTGCGGTAACTCTTATTCAGAATAACGGTTCTTATATTTTTCCCAAATACTTTAGGAAGGAATTTTAAAACATCCTGTTGTTCTTTTCCCAAAGTCTGGGCACGATCTCCGAGTATTGTCATTTTACAGTCAAACAGTTCCTTCAAGATAAGATACTGCAAATAAGAGTAGTCCTGCATCTCATCAATTACAAGATGCTTAATATTTTTATGCTCATTCTTTCCTGTCAGTCTGTATTTTACATACAGCATCGGAAATACATCTTCGTATTGGATTTTCCTTCGTTCATAAGGCAGTTCTGCCATTTGTTCCTGCCCGCATACCGCAAGCAGTTTATTGTAAATAGCATAAATATCTTTCGTTACATACATTTTGTCAAACTTTCTCTGAAGAAATTCTCTGTCTTCCTCTTCAATATTTCTGCCTTTTAACGTCTCATAAGAATCAATAAAATATTCCATAACCGCATCCATTCTTTTCAGAAGCGGTATCTGATAAAACTTATCGTAAAACAAATGAATGATTTCTTCTTCCGAAAAACGCATCCCCCTGAACTCCACCTCTCGAAATTCCATCAGCTCATCTTCAAGTACCGCGAAAAAACCTTCTGCCTCGCCTACAAATCCCGCCGACTGTTTCCACTCAAAACGTTCCTGCGCTCTTCGATCATCAAACTTCATCATACGTTCTAACTGATCATATCTATCCTCACAGTCTGCCGCCGTGTCCTGAAGTTCTTTATAAGCGAAGAGATCAAAACTCATTTCTTTTATATTTTCCTCGCCAAGTTCCGGAAGAATATGAGAAATATAATCTGCAAACACACTGTTTGGTGAAAGAATCAATATATTCGATGATTTTAAATTTTTCCTGTCGTGATAAAGCAAGTAAGCGATCCGGTGAAGGGCGATCGAAGTCTTTCCGCTTCCCGCTGCGCCTTGTATGACAAGAATTTTATCCTTCGTATTTCGGATGATTGCATTTTGTTCTTTCTGAATCGTTCGAACAATATTTTTCAGTTTGACATCTCCGTTGTTTCCAAGCTCATGCTTTAAGATCTCATCGTCAATCTTAACATCGCTTTCAAACCCATATATCATCTTGCCGCCGCGTATTTTATACTGCCATTTTGAAACAACCTCTCCTTTGATCACTCCTGATGGCGCTTCGTAAAATGCCTCACCTTTATCAAAGTCATAAAACAGACTGCTCACAGGAGCCCTCCAGTCATAAATAAGAGGCGTCATTCCCGCACGCTCTCCGAAATTTCCGATACCGATATAAAACGGTTCTTCCTCTTCTTCTGCTTCAAACAGGAAATCTACCCTTCCGAAAAACGGAGAATCAATCATTTTTTCAAGTCTTTTCATCAACTTTGACTTATCTCTGTTTGCATTTACCTGCTGTAAGAGCGCCTGCTGATTGTCATAGTCCTCATATCCGTACTGATCCATTTCCGTATAATTTTCCCAGTAATATTCATGCATATTTTCAATTTCTTTTAATCCCTGATTAAGATCTTTTTGAATTTCTGCCAACCGGTCGTTTAGCTTTCTATTCACATCTTTCAGAAAAAGTTTTCCGTCAAACTGCCTGTTATCTGCTTCCATCTGATTCTCCAGTCTGTCTTTTCTTTGATTTTATTTTCAGCGTTTCAAACAAGTCAGTTGTTCTTTTTCTTCCTTACTGACTCTGTAAGATTCTCTGATTTTTTGTATTGCTTTATTATGTGTAAAATCATCCAACGTATCCTTCTCAAGAAAAGCCCTTGTCTTTTCCGGAAATTTTACGTAACATACCGAAAGCGCCCATGCATTTCCCATTTTCACATAATATCCGTCATGATCTATCTTTCCGCAAATAGTGAGTATTTCATCAATATGTTCCTTATCCAGAAAATGAGACATAAGTGAAACAATCATAAAACGAAGTTCAAACTCGTTCTTACTTTCTGCATATTTTTTCACATAGTCAAACCAAAAATCTGATTCTTTCTGCATAAATTTATAACTTGTCACACAGCTGTCGCACACTGCCCAGTTATTGATTTTAGGAACAAACTCATCCAAATGCCTTTCCACTTCACTTCTATCCGCTTTTATATAAGCGATAACAAGCCCCCATACCATAAACTCTTCGTGATATGAAGCCTCTCCAAGCATTGTCCCTGCCTCATTCAAATATTCGCTGTAATTGCTTTTTGCAGTTTCCTTCGCAATTTTTCTTAAAGCCGGAAGGCGCACTCCTATGATATGTTTTACTCCGGGAAGGAGTTTCTCATTAAATTGTTTATAATTTTCTTCTGTAAGATCTTCTAATTGTTCCCTTATCTTCCAGATTTTTTTCTCTTCTGCTATCATGTGATTCTCCAAAATGCCGACTAAATGCAAAGTCTTTTTTGCTTACTTTTCCATTCATTTAAAAAGTATTAAGAAAGCTCCCTCTCCAAACCCGGAAAGAGAGCCCCTTTTTATTGCTTTTTATTGCTTTTTATTGCTTTTTATTGCTTTTTACTTTTCTTTATTTTTCAAATACTCATCAATTCCTTTTGCTCCGGCCTTTCCTGCTCCCATTGCAAGTATAACCGTAGCGGCACCTGTAACAGCATCGCCGCCTGCAAACACACCTTCTTTTGATGTCTGTCCGTTTTCCTCATCGGCAACGATACACTTTCTGCGGTTTACATCCAAACCTTTTGTCGTAGATGAAATTAACGGATTCGGTGAAGTTCCTAAAGACATGATTACAGTATCGACTTCAATATCGTACTCTGAGCCTTCAATCTCTACAGGTCTTCTTCTTCCGGAAGCGTCCGGTTCTCCAAGTTCCATCTTTACAACTGTCATACTTGTAATATTTCCGTTATCATCTACATTAATCTTTTTCGGATTTGTCAAAAGATCAAAAATTACGCCTTCTTCCTTTGCATGGTGAACTTCCTCAACTCTCGCCGGAAGTTCCGCTTCGCTTCTTCTGTACACAATATGTACTTCTGCGCCAAGACGAAGTGCTGTTCTTGCAGCATCCATCGCTACATTTCCTCCGCCTACTACAGCAACTTTCTTGCCGGCAGCAATAGGTGTATCGTAAGAATCATCAAATGCTTTCATCAGATTACTTCTCGTAAGGTATTCATTTGCAGAGAATACTTCGTTTGCATTCTCACCCGGAATTCCCATAAACATCGGAAGTCCTGCTCCGGACCCAATAAAGACCGCTTCAAATCCTTCCTCTTCCATAAGCTGATCGATCGTTGTGGATTTTCCGATCACAACATTTGTCTCAAATTTTACGCCAAGTTCTTTTACTTTCTCTATCTCTTTCGCAACAATCTTCTGTTTTGGCAGACGGAACTCCGGAATTCCGTATACAAGCACTCCGCCGAGCTCATGAAGCGCCTCAAATACAGTCACATCATATCCAAGCTTTGCAAGATCTCCCGCACATGTAAGACCCGACGGCCCGGAACCGATTACAGCAACTTTGTGTCCGTTCTTCTCTTCTGCACCGACAGGTTTAATATCATGATCCAACGCATAATCCGCAACAAATCTTTCAAGTTTTCCGATTGAAACCGGCTCACCTTTAATTCCGCGGATACACTTTCCTTCACACTGCGATTCCTGTGGACATACTCGTCCGCAAATTGCCGGAAGCGCACTTGATTTTCCGATCACTTTATATGCTTCTTCGATGTTTCCTTCTTTCACTTCCTGAATAAATGCAGGAATATCAATAGAAACCGGACAGCCCTGAATACACTTTGCATTCTTACAGTTCAAACATCTGGAAGCTTCTTCCATCGCCTCTTCCATATTATAACCAAGACAAACTTCTTCAAAATTTGTTGCTCGTACTTTTGCATCCTGTTCTCTGACAGGAACTTTTTTCAATACATCTGCCATTACTCGTCACCTCCGCAATGTCCGCATCCTCCATGATGGGTATCACCTTCCTGAAGCTTCAGTAAGGCGCGCCCTTCTGCAGTTTTATACATCTGGCTTCTCTTCATCGCCTGATCAAAATCTACAAGATGTCCGTCAAACTCCGGTCCGTCTACACATGCAAATTTGATTTCATCTCCAACCTGAAGACGGCATGCTCCGCACATTCCCGTTCCGTCTACCATGATCGGATTCATGCTGACGATTGTAGGAAGTTCAAGTTTTTTCGTCAAAATACAGACAAATTTCATCATGATCATCGGTCCGATGGCAACACAGACATCATACTTTTTGCCTTCATTTACAAGTTTTTCGATCATTGTCGTAACCATTCCGGCATGTCCGTACGTACCGTCGTCCGTACACGGGTAATAATTTCCCGCAACTGCTTTCATCTCATCTTCCAGAATCAACATATCTTTTGTCTTAGCACCGACAATCACATCAGCTTCTATACCATGCTCTTTGAGCCATTTCACCTGCGGATACACCGGAGCCGCTCCGACACCGCCTGCTACAAACAGCATTTTTTTATTTTTTAAAGTTTCGAGATCTTCATGAACAAACTCAGAAGCGCACCCAAGCGGTCCTGTAAAATCACGGAAATAATCTCCCTCTTTCAAAGTTCCCATCTTTGTCGTAGAAGCGCCCACTTCCTGAACGACGATCGTGATAGTCCCCGCTTCTCTGTCGTAGTCACAGATAGTCAGAGGAATACGCTCGCCTTTCTCATCCATCTTTACAATCACAAACTGACCCGGCTCACAATGACTCGCAACACGCGGCGCGTGCACATCCATCAAAAAGATCTTGTCTGCCAGTTTTTCTGCTTTCATTATCTTATACATGGTCTTCCTCCTTGAAAATTTCACTCTTAACTATAATACGCCAAAATCCACTCTATGGCAAGTTCAAATCTCCGTAAGTGCCAAAAGACTCCATTACAAAAAGCCGCTGTCACGATACTTCTATCAAGACAGCGACTTTACAGTTCACACCTGCCAACCGTTTTTGTGTAAAATCACTATTTAAAAGGTTGATATCACTTTATTGTTTATCAATTACCAGTGTATTTTTGTGTTAAATTTTAGAAGTCAACTTCTGTTCCGTAATATGTACATGTGAACAGTTTCTCCATAGCTGCCGGGTCGATCGCTCTCGGGTTAGATCCTGTACATGCATCTCCTACCGCAAGCTCGGAAATCTTAGCAATCTTCTCTTTGAATTCTTCTTCATTGATACCGAAATCTTTCAATGTTTTCGGTATGTTCAGTTTTGCGTTGAATTCATCGATTTTAGCTACAAGGCTGTTAATAAGAGCCTTTTCGGAATTTCCTTCCAGTCCCATTCTACGCGCGATCTCTGCATAACGTTTTGCCGCTACAGAATCTTTTGCATTGTACTGGATAACATACGGAAGATAAATCGCATTTGCACATCCATGCGGAATATGACCTGTGGAGAAAGCTGCGCCTGTCTTATGTGCCATAGAATGTACGATTCCAAGAAGTGCGTTTGAAAATGCCATTCCTGCCAGACACTGTGCGTAATGCATCTGTTCTCTTGCATCCATATTGCAGTTATATGATGCCGGAAGATAATCCAATACCATCTCGATCGCCTGCAGCGCCAATGGATCTGTAAACGGTCCGTTTAATGTGGAAACATATGCTTCAATCGCATGTGTCAGCGCATCCATACCTGTATATGCAACCTGTTTTACCGGAAGACCTGCGACAAGATCCGGATCGACAATCGCAACATCCGGAGTGATATTAAAGTCAGCCAACGGATATTTTACGCCTGTCTGATAGTTTGTAATGACAGAAAACGCCGTAACTTCAGTCGCTGTTCCCGATGTAGACGGAATTGCACAGAATTTTGCTTTCTGTCTCAGCTCCGGAAAGTTAAACGGTGTACATAATTCTTCAAATGTTGTATCCGGGTACTCATAAAATGCCCACATTGCCTTTGCCGCATCAATCGGTGAGCCTCCACCCATAGATACAATCCAGTCCGGCTCAAATGCTCTCATGGCTTCTGCGCCTTTCATAACTGTCTCAACTGACGGATCCGGTTCTACGCCTTCAAACAACTGCACTTCCATTCCCGCTTCTTTTAAATATCCAACTGCTCTGTCAAGAAATCCCTGACGTTTCATAGATCCTCCGCCTACTACGAGGATTGCTTTTTTTCCTTTCAGGTTTTTCAACTCTTCAAGACATCCTTTTCCATGATAAATGTCTCTTGGTAAACAAAATCTGCTCATTTCCGACATCTCCTTTATTTGAATATTGTTATTTTCTTAACATAAATATTATAACTCTTTTAATTCAAAAAAACAACCCTGAATTTGTAAAAATTGCATAAAACATATGTAACTTTCACATAATATCACGGTTGTTTTTCACATACTCTATTCTGCTGTTGTAATGTAGCTTCGCGTTGTCACTTCCGTCGCTTTTCCATTTCGGTTATTGATGAGAACAGCGTTAAATGTAGTCGTTGTATTCGCCGGCATATCGATCGGTCCTGTATATTTTTCCGATGAAGCTGTCGGTTCAGATCCGTCTGTCGTATAATAAGCAGTATATCCGTCAGGTACTGTGATCGTAATCTTCTGAGGATCTGTATATCGGCCGGTAGACGGTGTCACCGCAGGGGCATCTGCAATGGGAAATTCAATCGTATATGTCTGAGATATCACTCCGCTCGGAATCCCTTTCATATTTACAACAATAGCGCGAATCTCCGTTGTTCCTTCTTTTTCCAGTAAGATAGGTTCTTTATATTTTTTCCCTGTCTTCGCAGTCGGATCTGTTCCGTCCGTCGTATAATAGATTTCACCTTCCGTATCCGAACTGATCGTAATCTCCTGAACCTCTTTGTATGTTCCCTCTTCGGGTTTAAATTCAGGAGCTTCACAAACATATTCGGACACCGAAGCCAATACGTTATCATCTTCACAGTCTTCAAGAAGAGATGCCACCTTTTCAGGCTGTTTTGTCTCCATATAAAAATCGATTGCTGCCTGATACAATTTTTCGTTTGTGGGCTGTGTTTCAATCGCGCTCAAATAAACATCTTCCGCACCGTCTGTATCATTTTGATCCAGATAAATTTCCGCAAGACCTACATATGCATCCGGTCTTGACTTATCTTTTATGATCGCACGATCGAAATATTTTTCTGCCGCCATATATTCTTTCTCATTAACTGCACGGTACCCTTTTTTCAGCATTCCTGTATAAGAATTCTGATATGCCACATAAATACCAAATCCGATCAATATAACAACTGCCGCCAGTGTAAGCAAAAGCCTTCTCCTCTTTCTTTTCGCCGCTTCCAGACGTTTTTGCTGCCGGGCTTGACGTTGTCGGCGCAGTTCTGCCGAATTTCTTTCAGTATTATTTGTACTTTTTCTCCGGTTTGAGCGAATACGCTCCATCTCGTCCTCGCTTAAAACACGGGTAGAATTAATATTTTTTGTCAGATCTTCTCTTCTGTATCTTCTGATATCATCTGTCCGTATCTGTCGTGTTGCTCCTTCAACCGACCCTCTTACTTCTCTTGCAAGTACATCATCCAGCGGGTTATAATCGGGAACAATCTGTACTTCGGCTCCACATACGGGGCAGATCATTTGATCATCAGGAATATTTGCTCCGCAATGCACGCATTTCATGCTCTTTCCTCCCGACCGCGTATTGTTTCCACACAATTATTCATCAACATGGCGATCGTCATCGGTCCGACGCCGCCCGGCACCGGAGTGATTGCCGAAACGACCGAAGATACATCTTCACAGTCCACATCTCCGCAGAGATGATTCTGTTCATCTCTATGCATTCCTACATCGATGACAACAGCTCCTTCTTTTATATAATCTTTTGTAATAAATTTTGCTTTACCGATCGCTACAATCAAGATATCCGCCCTTTTGGCAATACTCTTCAAATCTTTTGTTTTTGAATGGGCAACTGTTACAGTTGCATTTTCTCTGAGCAAAAGAGCCGCCATCGGCTTTCCTACAATATTGCTTCTGCCGATGATCACACATTCTTTTCCTTCAATCTCAATTCCCGATCGTTTCAAAAGTTGGATCACTCCTGCAGGAGTACATGACAAAAAACCTTTCTCTCCGATCCAGAGTCTTCCCACACTTACCGGATGAAAGCCATCCACATCTTTATCCGGAGAAATTGTACGGATAACCTTGTCCTCATCGATCTGTTTCGGCAGCGGAAGCTGCACAAGAATGCCGTTTACTTCCGGATCTTCATTCAATTTCTGTACAAGATCCAACAATGTTTGTTCCGATGTATCCTCCGGCAGTTCATATGACCGGGAATTGATCCCGACATACGCGCATGCTTTCTTTTTATTATTCACATATACAGTTGAAGCAGGGTCATTTCCCACCTGTATCACTGCAAGGCAGGCATTTATGCCTGCCTCTGTTAATTTTTCTACTTCGTCGCGCAACTCATCTTTAATCTGTTTTGAGATTGCTTTTCCATCAATAATGTATGGCATTTATTTCTCCTTTAAAACAAGCCTGTTATCGTTCCGTCTTCCGTAACATCGATTCCGTTTGCAGCCGGAACTTTCGGCAGTCCCGGCATCGTCATAACCGCACCTGTCAGCGCAACTACAAATCCTGCTCCGGCACTTACATATACTTCGCGGATGTGGATGTCAAAGCCGTGCGGTCTTCCGAGTTTTTTTGCATCATCAGACAAAGAGTACTGATTCTTTGCCATACATACCGGAAAACTTCCGAATCCCAATGATTCGATCTTTGCAATCTGTTTTTTTGCTGCCGGCTCATATACGACACCGTCTGCTCCGTAAATTTCTTTGGCGATTTTCTCGATCTTTTCTTCTAAAGAAAGGGAATCTTCGTAAAGAAGTTCAAAGTCTGATTTTTTGTTTTCCAATGTATCCAATACTTTTTCGGCAAGTGCAATACCGCCTTCTCCACCTTTTTCCCATACTTCGGACAAAGCAAATTCACAGCCTCTTTCTTCGCAGAACCTGCGGATAAATTCATTTTCCGCATCTGTATCTGTAACAAAAGAATTTAACGTTACAATAACAGGAACCTTATATTTTTGTATATTTTCGATATGTTTTTCAAGATTTACAATTCCTTTTGCGAGTGCATCCAGATTTTCTTCCGCTAAATCTGCTTTCGCAACCCCACCATTATACTTCAAAGCTCGTACAGTTGCAACCAAAACAACTGCATCCGGTTTGACATCTGCCATACGACATTTGATATCGAAGAATTTCTCTGCTCCGAGATCTGCTCCGAATCCCGCTTCTGTAATCGTAATATCACTTAATTTCAGCGCCATCTTTGTTGCGCGCACACTGTTGCATCCATGCGCGATATTTGCAAACGGTCCGCCATGTACAAGCGCAGGTGTATGTTCAAGTGTCTGAATAAGGTTTGGTTTCACCGCATCTTTCAACAAAGCGGTCATCGCCCCTGTTGCATGCAGGTCATCTGCTGTCACCGGCTCTCCCGCAAAATTATACGCTACAATGATTCTGCCCAGGCGAGCTCTTAAATCCGCAAGATCATCTGCAAGGCAAAGAATCGCCATAATTTCAGACGCAACTGTAATAACAAAATGATCTTCCCGCACCATTCCATCCATCTTATTTCCAAGTCCTACAACAATGTTTCTCAGCACACGATCATTCATATCCAGACAGCGTTTCCATACAACCTGTCTCGGGTCGATCTGAAGTTCATTTCCCTGCTGAATGTGATTGTCAAGCATCGCCGCAAGCAAGTTATTTGCCGACGTGATTGCATGAAAATCTCCCGTAAAATGAAGATTCAGATCTTCCATCGGCACAACCTGCGAATAGCCGCCGCCTGCCGCTCCGCCTTTGATTCCGAAACAAGGTCCTAAAGATGGTTCTCGAAGTGCAATAATCGCATTTTTATTCAATTTCGCCATTGCCTGACCTAAACCGACAGATGTTGTCGTCTTGCCTTCGCCTGCCGGAGTTGGATTAATGGCTGTCACAAGAACAAGCTTTCCGTCTTCACGATCTTTAATCTTCTCCCATAACTCATCTGAAAGTTTTGCTTTATACTTTCCGTAAAACTCCAGCTCGTTCTCCTCAATTCCTGCCCGTGCCGCCACATCCTTGATGTGTTCCATTTTTGCTTCCTGTGCGATCTGAATATCTGTCTTCATTTTCTACCTCCTAATTTCCCTTTTGTAAATAGTTTTCAAACTCTTCCTTTGTCATTAATACTTTTCTCGGTTTTGTTCCTTCTTCAGGACCTACAACTCCGGCTTGGGCAAGCTGATCCATAATCCTTGCCGCCCGGTTAAACCCGATTTTAAACATTCTCTGAAGCATTCCGATAGATGCTTTTTCTTTTTCTATAATAAGCTTTCCGGCCTCTATAAAATATGTATCACGGTCATCACCGTTTTCACCTGCCTGCATTCCATTTCCCGATGACACAATATTAGTGACCATATGCTCTTCCAGTTCATTATTATAAGAAACTCTTTCACTGTGATTGATCAGATAATCGACTACATTTTGAACTTCTTTATCTGATACGAATGAACCTTGCACACGAACGGGTTTCGGATATCCTGACGGATAAAAAAGCATATCCCCTTTACCGAGCAGTTTTTCCGCGCCATTCATATCTATAATTGTTCTTGAGTCAACACCTGACGAAACCGAAAATGCAATACGAGAGGGCATATTTGCTTTAATAAGACCGGTAATGACATTGACAGATGGTCTTTGTGTCGCAAGGATCAAATGCAGTCCTGCCGCCCGCGCAAGCTGTGCAAGACGACAAATAGCACCTTCTACCTCTCCCGGAGCAACCATCATAAGGTCTGCCAGCTCATCAATAATAATTACGATCTGAGGAAGCTTTTTCTGAATATCCTCTCCTGTCTGACCTTGTTCTATCTTTTCATTAAATCCCTTCAGATCACGCACGTTATAATCAGCAAACAGTTTATAACGCTTCTCCATCTCTGCTACAGCCCAGTTCAAAGCACCTGCCGCTTTTTTCGGATCTGTTACAACAGGGATCATCAGATGCGGAATCCCGTTATATACGCTCAACTCCACAACTTTCGGATCGACTAAGATCAGTTTGACTTCTTCCGGATCCGCTTTGTAGATAATACTCATGATCAACGTATTGATACAAACTGATTTTCCCGATCCGGTTGCTCCTGCCACAAGAAGGTGCGGCATCTTCGCAATATCCGAAACGACTACTTTTCCCGCAATATCTTTTCCGACCGCAAACGAAATGGGAGAAGCGCTTGCCTGAAATTCTTTTGATTCCAAAAGATCACGAAGCATAACCGCTGTATTCTCACTGTTCGGCACTTCAATTCCCACTGCCGCTTTTCCCGGAATCGGAGCTTCGATACGAAGATCCGCCACTGCAAGATTTAATTTAATGTCATCTGAAAGACCGACAATCTTACTTACTTTCACCCCTTGCTCCGGCTGCAGTTCATATCTTGTAACGGACGGTCCACAACTTGCATTCGTCACATGTACGCCAACTCCGAAATTGCGTAATGTCTGCTCTAACTTAAGCGCCGTAGCTCTAAGATGCGCATCTGAATCTCCACCGGCTTTCCTTCCTTTTTTCAGAAGACTGATCGGAGGTGTATGATAAACAGGATGTTCCTTCTGCTCTTCTATTCTCACCGCATCGGCCACGTTCTGAGTTTCCCTTGCCACTGCTTGGGAATCTTCTTTTTTGTTTTTTCTTCCTGACGTATTTTTCTGATTCTGAAGATCCTCTTCTGCCTTTTCTTCTAAAGGCGTGAATGTATCTGTCTGCTGCAAAGCCTCATACTGCTGTTCTTTCCCCTCTTGCCGAATAGGTTCTGCTTCCATAAAAGGTTCTTCACGATTAATGACAAATGCTTCGTTATCAGGTATCAATTCGCACACATCCGGCGATTTATTCTTCCTTCTGCCTTTTTTCGGTATTTCTGCTTCAGACATAAGAGTCGTTGCAAATGAAACACCGGACACTTTATGATCGATCCTTTTCTCCGGCTCGTTTTCTTCTTTTTTCAAAGATTGTCCCGATTTCCGACTCTCAGACAGTGTTTTTGACTCTTCCTTTTGCTTTGCTCTTAAAACTGCCGTCTCCTGACGTTTCCTTCGCACATCCTCATATGCTCTTTTACTTTTTCGGCCGATCGGAGCTAACAATGATTTTTCTGTAATCAATATGATGCATATCACCGATAAAACAACTAAGACAACATATGTTCCTATCTTCCCGATCAAAGGGCAGAGCATACTAATCATACAGCCTCCGGTCAAACCTCCGGCATTATGATGCTCACTGGCAGCAGTATAGTATGAAATCAGTTTTGTTCCCGGCGTATAAGAATTAAATATCAATTCCAGTATTGCCGTCAAAAATAAGAACAAAAATACTCCTGCCGCGATTTTTATATAAGCATGTGTATTTCCTCTGTTTGAAATAAAAAAAGCGGCGGCCGCAAAAACAAGAAACGGCAATACATATGCCATATATCCAAACAAACCAAATAGTACAGAAGAAACTGCCTCCCCCGCAATTCCGCCAATACCAAAATTACTCAAAACAAGCAGAATGCACACTGTCAATATAACAAGTATCGTAATTTCCCCCGCAAGTTCTGTATTTTTTGCATTGCTGCTTTTCGCTTTCGTTCTCGTCTTTTTCTTTGATCTTGTATTTTTTCTTCCTTTTGTAGTCTTGGAAGCCATATAATTCCCCCTTGGTAATTAAACATACTATATTTAGTATATCATCATTTGAAAATCATGTCATCAAATTTTTCTCTTGTTTCTCTTTCTCTTTGTCGATCAATGAGTGAAGCTTTGCAAAAGCCTCTTTGATTCCTCCGACCTCATCTATCATCCCTTCCTTTACTGCCTGCTCTCCTTCAAGCATTGTTCCTACATCTTTTACAAGCTGCGAAGAATCAAGCATTAATTCTAAAAGCCGATCCTGAGTGATGTTAGAATGAGACGCAATGAATTTTGTAATACGATCCTGCGTTTTTTCCATATTTCGATAACTTTGCATCACTCCGATAAACATTCCGGTAGAACGCACAGGATGAACGATCATCGTACCCGTCGGCACAATAAAGGAATAATCTGCCGACACAGCCAACGGGCCTCCAATTGAATGACTTCCCCCAAGTACGAGCGACACCGTAGGCTTGCTTAAAGATGCGATCATTTCAGCTATTGCCAGTCCGGCTTCCACATCGCCTCCAAGCGTATTTAATAAAATTAAAACTCCGTCTGTTTCATCATCTTCTTCTATCTGTGCAAGTCTCGGAAGAAGATGTTCGTATTTCGTTGCTTTCGTGTTTCCTGAAACACTGTCATGACCTTCGATTTCCCCTATGATCGTCAGTAATTGAATTCCGTATTTCGAACCGCTCTCTTTCATATTAAGAGTTCCCATTTCTTTGATCTCGTTATTTTCGTCTTCTCTTTTTTGCTGCTCTTCAGCCATTTTGCCTCCTCCTTCATACCGCAAAAAATATTCGTATCAAAAGATATCCGATATCTTTAAAATCAGTATGAAAAAAATCGAGATATTTTATGCAGTTTTGGAGGAAACAATTTTCCAAAAAACACATTTCAGAATTGTAGGCAGTCACCAAAGTATAGGTGGGGAACAAACTTTCACTCGTCGTCTATACAAAAAATGGCACAGATGTAAATTGTATACATCCATACCATTTTTTAAGAATTATTTTAATGCCTGCTCTACATCGGCAATAATATCTTCGGCGTTCTCGATTCCTACACTGAAACGGATCAAATCCGGCTGAACTCCCGCCTCTTTCAACTCCTGCTCGTTCATCTGACGATGAGTATGGCTTGCCGGGTGAAGCACACAGCTTCTTGCGTCCGCCACATGGGTTACGATTGCTACCATTTTCAATTTATCCATCATTTCCACAGCTGCTTCTCTTCCGCCTTTCAGACCGAATGTCAGCACTCCGCACGTACCGTTTGGCATATATTTCTGTGCCAGATCATAATACTTATCTCCTTCCAACGACGGATAACTTACCCAAGCTACTTTATCATGTCCTTTCAAATACTTTGCAACTTTCAACGCATTCTCACAATGTCTTGGCACTCTTAAGTGAAGCGTTTCAAGTCCGATATTCAGCAAAAATGCATTTTGCGGCGCCTGAATGGAACCAAGGTCTCTCATAAGCTGAGCTGTTGCCTTTGTAATATAAGCGCCTTTTCCGAATTTTTCTGTATATACAATTCCGTGATATGTCTTATCCGGTGTCGTAAGTCCCGGAAATTTATCTGCATGGGCATTCCAGTCAAAATTGCCACTGTCAATGATCGCACCTCCGACACACGCCGCATGGCCATCCATATATTTTGTTGTAGAGTGGGTAACAATATCTGCTCCCCACTCAAACGGACGGCAGTTAATCGGTGTTGCAAACGTATTATCCACAATAAACGGAACTCCGTGTCTGTGCGCCGCACTTGCAAATTTTTGAAAATCAAGAACAACAAGAGCCGGATTGGCAATCGACTCTCCAAACACCGCTTTTGTGTTTTCTCTAAATGCAGCCTCCAGTTCTTCCTCAGAACAATCCGGATCTACAAATGTAGCATCTACGCCCATTTTTTTAATTGTATGAGCATAAAGATTATATGTACCGCCATACAAAGCCGACGCGCATACGATATGGTCTCCCTGTTCCGCAATGTTCATAATTGCATAGAAATTCGCCGCTTGTCCGGAAGATGTCAGCATCCCCGCATATCCGCCTTCAAGATCGCATATTTTGGCAGCAACCGCATCGTTCGTCGGATTTTGAAGACGCGTATAAAAATATCCCGACTCTTCAAGATCAAACAGTCTTCCCATCTGCTCGCTGCTCGTATAACGAAATGTAGTGCTCTGATAAATCGGAAGTACTCTTGCTTCTCCGTTTCCGGGTTCATATCCCGACTGTATACATTTTGTTTCGATTCTGTAATCGCTCATCTTCTTTGTCCTCCTGCGTTTTTCCTGTTTGTATGCCTGCATTCCCTGAATCGCCTATTCATTCCAGTTATGATATACGTCCTGGACATCATCGTCTTCTTCGAGAAGATCTAATGTTTTCTGGATATTTTTAATATCCTCTTCACTTGTCAAATCGACATAAGTCTGAGGGATCATCGTAACTTCCGCTCCTGCCATTACAATTCCCGCCTCTTCTAATTTCAGACGCACTTCACTAAATGCAGCCGGATCTGTCAAAATTTCAAAACTTTCCTCTTCTTCCGCGAAATCTTCCGCTCCCGCATCCAGTGCAAGCATCATCAGTTCATCCGCATCCATGCTGCAGTCTTCTTTTGCCACAAAAATCTGGCCTTTCTCATCAAACATAAATGATACACAACCTGGCGTGCCTACGTTTCCACTTCCTTTTGTAAACGCGTTGCGTACATTTGAAGCTGTCCGGTTTTTATTATCTGTCAATGTTTTTACGATGATTGCCGTTCCGTTCGGACCATATCCTTCATATGTAATATGCTCGTAATTATCGCCCGCTCCTTCGCCTGCTGCTTTTTTAATATTTCTCTCGATCGTATCATTCGGCATATTATTCGACTTTGCCTTTGCAATAACATCGCGCAAACGACTGTTATTTGCCGGATCCGGTCCGCCGCCTTCTTTTACCGCCACAGCAAGTTCTCTTCCGATCTTTGTAAAAATCTTTCCCTTAGCCGCATCGTTTTTTTCTTTCTTATGTTTAATATTTGCAAACTTTGAATGTCCAGACATATAAATTTCTCCTCTTCTTTTTCTCTTGTACAGTCCGTTTCGCTCAACCGCACATTTTGCTTTACAATTTTATCACTCTTTTGATCTTCTGTAAAGAAGTCAGAACAGTCTATGTAGCAATTTCAAGACTGATCCTTATTGCTTTATCTACTTTCTGCATCATTGCACTGTCTATATGACAGACATATTCTTTCAGCCGCTGCTTATCGATCGTACGAATCTGTTCTAGCAATATAACAGAATTTTTTACGATTTTATAATCTCTTGTACTGATCTCTATATGAGTCGGCAGCTTCGCCTTATTCATCTTTGATGTAATCGCCGCACAGATCACAGTCGGACTATGTCTGTTTCCGACATTATTCTGTATGACAAGAACAGGTCTTACCCCTCCCTGTTCCGAACCGACAACAGGACTTAAGTCGGCATAAAAAATGTCTCCGCGTCTGATCATCAAATTTTTCACTCTCCGATTTCATACTAATATTCTCCTCATAACCTCCCGGTCATGTTCATTTATCAGTATTCCCTTTGTCATCGGATGTATTCACCAAACAATTACTTCATCAGATCAAAATCACCGCCTGTGTAAACCCTCGGAATCCGTTTTCCGAGACAACAGACAAATTCATAGTTAAATCTTCCGCTTAATTTTGACAATTCCTCTACTGTTATTTCATCTTTTCCGTCTTTTCCGATCAAAACAACCCGATCCATAAATGCCGCCCCCGGTATATCGGTCACATCTACCATGAACTGGTCCATACATACTCTTCCTACGATTTTTGCCCGCTTTCCTCTGATAAGCACACTGCCTTTATTAGAAAGAGAACGTGGATATCCGTCTCCGTATCCGACCGGGATCGTGGCAATTTTCATCTTTTCCGGAGCAACAAATGTTCCCCCGTAGCTAATCGGTGTTCCTGCCTCTACTTCTTTCACAAATGTAATATGACTGATCAATGAAAGAGCCGGTTTCAGATGAACATTGCTCTTTTGCACTTCGTCTGACGGATACATTCCATATGTAGAAATGCCTGCTCTTGCAAGATCATGCTTCAAATTAGGAAAATCAATGATTCCGGCGCTGTTATCACAGTCATAATACGTAATATCTACATTCCGTTTTTCCAACTGTTCCTTCATCCACAAAAAACGTTCATGCTGCTTTAACGTATATGATTTTTCTTTTTCATCTGCTTTGGCAAAATGAGTAAATAACCCTTCCATATGTATATTCGGAAGTTTACTGATCTCCTCGATCAAATTTACACTTTCGCTATTTACAGGAAATCCTATCCGTCCCATTCCGGTATCGATCTTAATGTGGAAATAAGCATTTTTCCCCTGGCGAACCGCTTCGTCTGACATCCCTTCCGCCATCTCTTTTGTGTAGACAGCCGCACGGATCTCGTTTTTTATCATCGTTTCATATTGATCCGGAAAAACACAGCCAAGTACAAGGATCGGTTTTTTAATTCCTTCTTTCCGAAGAGACACCGCTTCTTCAATACAGGCGACGGCATACCCCCATACATATGAAAATGTTTCAAACATCCGCGCAATCGGAACAGCGCCATGCCCATATCCGTCCGTCTTGATTACAGCGATCAGACGCGCCTCTTTTCCGATTTGATCTTTCATCTGTTCCATATTATAAGCGATTGCGTCCAGATCAATCTGCGCGCATACCCGATTATGTTGATCCATGTCCTTACTCCTTATATCACTCATCTGTTTCTCTTTTTGATCTGTCAAAGCCTTTCTTCCGCATTCTTCAAACATTGCCCTATCCCATCGATCAGATCTCTTGCTAAAACACTGTAACTCCCTTTCTTTTTTCTTGCTTCATCTCCGCCGCATGCATGAAAATATACCCCTGCCGATACAGCGTCGAAAATATCTGTTTTCTGAGCAGCAAGCCCTGAGATCATTCCGGCAAGAACATCCCCCGATCCTGCTTTTGCCATGGCGCTGTTTCCCGCGAGATTCAAAAAAGGATGATGTCCTTCCTTCATAACGACAGTTCTGCTGTCTTTTAACGCACATACAACCTGATATTGTTCCGTAAATTCTTTCACGACAGAAAAACGACGTTCTGCAATCTGAGGGATCTCTTTATTGATCAATCTTGACATTTCTTTCATATGCGGAGTCAAAATCACATTGGGAACTCCCTGCAACTGTTCCATATCCATACTGAGAAGATTTAGTCCGTCTGCATCGATAATACACGGACAAGATCGGAGTTTTTCTTCTTCACTGCCATTTTCTCTTAATATTTCCATCGTCTTTTTCAAAAGCCGGCTCGCAAACACACTTGTTCCAAGTCCGCATCCGATGCATATAACATCTGCCCATTGAATCAATTTTTCCAGTTCTTTATCATCAGGCTTTCCGGCCGTTTCGTTATAGCACGATATAATTGCTTCAGGGAGCAATTCCTGTAAAACAGTCCTGTTTTCTTCCGCCGTATAAATCTGAACAAGTCCGGCGCCGACCGCATATGCGGCCTTTGCCGACAAATACGCGGCGCCCGCCATTCCTTTACTCCCGGTAATCATTAAAATTTTTCCATAATCTCCTTTGTGAGAATCCGCTGCTCGTTTTGGCAAAAGCAAAGGAATATCTTCCGGATCATATGTAATACATACATCTTTGTTTTTTTCAAAAAAAGAAAAGATCGATTCCGATCGGAACTGATACTGTTTCCCCGGCATACAGTTTCCCCGGAAATAATTCGCATCCCAACTTCACACACTCCATAGAAACTGTAATATCTGCACGAAATGCAATTCCCAAAACTCTGCCGCTCTCCGCACATATGCCGGATGGAATGTCGATCGCTGCTTTTTCACACTTCTTATCATTCATCCATTCAATTACAGTATGGTACCTGCCCTCAATAGCCCTGCTCAATCCTACGCCAAACACAGCGTCAATTATAACAGTATATTCCTTTTTAGGAAAATCTGTGAACACAGAAATGCCCAGCCGTTCTGCAATTTGCTTCTGCGTCCGGCATTCCTCGCTCATAGACGCATCTTGCCCTACAAATAATACTTCTGCACAAAAACCATATTCCTTCAATATACGTGCAGCCGCAAATCCGTCTCCGCCGTTATTTCCGCTTCCACATACAACAAGTGTATCTGAAAAATCTACTCCTCTGTCTTTCAAAACTCTAACTGTTTCAAGCGCAGCCCTTTCCATCAATACGAGTGACGGAATCCCTACTTTTTCAATCGTATATGTATCTGCCGCTTTCATCTGCGCTCCATTGGGAAGATATCTCATTGATCTCACCGCCTTTATTATGCTGTTTAAATGGGAACGCCCGCAGTTTCCTGCGGGGTTCTGTCTTCAAGTATCTATTTTTTCTGTCCGCCTTCTCGCTGACTGATATTATAAGACAATTTCATAAGACTGTCTGAAAGATGTACACTTTCCACAATCACATCTTTCGGAAGGTTTAAATCTGTATGTGCAAAATTCCATATAGCCTTGATTCCATTCGCAACGAGAAGATCCGCAACTTCAATCGCTTTTGACTTCGGAATCGTCAGTGCGGCGATCTCTATGTCATTATTTTTCAAAAAATCTACCAGTTCATCCATCATGCGCACTTCGATTCCCCGAATTGCCATTCCCTCAAAACGTGGATTTACATCGAACAGACTTTTCAAAACAAAGCCGCTCCTCTCAAAAGAAGCATAATTTGCGAGCGCCTGTCCCAAATTTCCCGCTCCGATAATAATAAAATTATGCGTTTTATCAAGTCCCAATATCTTGCCGATCTCTGTATAAAGATACTTCACATTATATCCATACCCCTGCTGTCCGAATCCGCCGAAATTGTTTAAATCTTGACGAATCTGAGACGCCGTTACATTCATCTTCTTACTCAGATCATTGGAAGAGATCCTCTCGACCCCGATTTCAAGCAGATCTCCCAAATACCGATAATATCTCGGCAGTCTTGAAATTACCGCTCTGGATATTTTTCTACGCTCCACGTTTATCACCTTTCCACCGCGCCGTCTATACTCGCGCTTGTATCTATATTGTTTCACACGTCGGACGTGCCGACACTTCCGTTCCATTATATAAAATAGTTAATATTATGTCAATTTTTACTTTTTATTTT
>NZ_DS264371.1 GCF_000153925.1 [Ruminococcus] torques ATCC 27756 | reverse complement strand
GGTGAGGAAGAAAATGTCGGAACAAATAGAAGAAATTTTTGCCTACTATGGGAAACAACGGGATAAGAGCAGTCAGGAGATGGTTATTGCATTGTTGCGTGAGCTTCAGGAAGCAGAGGGGTGCATTACGCCGGAATTGAAGGTGCGGGTTATAGAGACGACAGAAATTACGGATAAATTTTTAAATTGTTTAATCAAAATGTATCCGAGTATAAAAGAGGCGAAGCAGGCTCATGAAATTATTGCATGCACAGGCGAGAGGTGCGGAAAGAAAGATGGAATGACGATCCTTCAAAATCTCAGACGAGAGCTGGGAATCAAAAAAGACGGGATTTCATCTGATGGACGATTTGAATTGCGGACACGAAATTGCCTGAAACAGTGCAGGACGTCGCCTAATATGTATATTGACAGAAAACTGTATTCCGGTGAACAGCTCAAAGATATAAAAACATTGCTGAATAATATCTGTAAAGAGAGATGAGGGATCGGATATATTGCCGGATGAAGAAAGGAATGCCAAAAGATCAGGTGCAAAAACAGCCTAAAATACAGAAAGAAAAGAGCATAAAAATGTTGAAATGCACAAAAAAATATGATATCTTGTAAAAGAATGTTGCAATGTAATGATATGTGCAGAAGAGGAAAAAGAATATGAAAAAAGCAAGACGGATAAAAGCAGGTGTTTTGGCATTTACGGCGGTAGTTTCGGTAGCGGTTACATCAGTGCCGGTATATGCAGTTGAGGACAGTCCCGTAGTTTATGATTTAAAGGCAGAGCAGAAAAACCAGGAAAACTTGGAGTATGATCAGGCTGCGTTGGATCTGCTTAAGTATTGTAATAAAGATGATTTTAAAACATGGGATCAGTCTCTGGCTCCGATGAACGATGCACAGGCACAGGAGATCAAAACATTTGTTGACGATCAGATCGTAAAAGGAGAGACGGAAGATTATAAAAAAGCAAGACTTATTTATGATTGGATTACAAAAAACGTACGGTATGCAGGATCAAATGATACAGATATCGGACTTGCTCCGTATGATGTGTTTACGAAGAAAGTGGCTGTGTGCGGAGGTTATTCAAATCTGTATAAAGCGATGCTTAATGCGGCAGGTATTCCGGCAATTTATGTTATCGGCTGGGCAGGCGGACAAGGTCATGCATGGAATCTCGTATATGCGGATGGAAAATGGTTTTATTCTGATACTACATGGGGAGTTTCCAATCCTAACTACTATTTTGCTCCGGATGTAAAAGATTTTTCGGGTTCTCATAAAACGCAGGATCTTGTGCAGGTTCGTTTGGAAGGAGCAAATAATACGCAGATCGGGTTTTCAAACGGTATTGCTGTAGTGGGAGTAAAAGACGGAATAACAGAGGTGAAGATACCGGAAAAATTTAATGATTTGGATATTGTATCTGTGTCATCCGACATTTTTAACAGTACGCTGAAAACATTAGATATTTCAAAAAGAGTTACCCATATCGATACACAGCTCGTATCTAATGCGGTTTCTTTACAGGAGATTCGTGTGGCAGAAGAAAATACGGCTTATGCTTCCGTGGATGGGGTGCTTTTTACAAAAGATTTAAAAGAGATCTTATGTTATCCTGCTGCAAGGACAGATGAGAGTTTTACACTTCCGAAAGAGACGGAAAAGTATGATGAGAAAGAGACTTTTGTATGCGAGAAGCTGAAAGATATTCATGTGGAAGAGGGAAACAGTAAGTATTCTTCCTATGACGGCTGTATATATAACAAAGAGAAAACGTTGCTTTTGACAATTCCGGAAGCAAAAACAGAAGTGAAAGTACCGGGAACGGTTGTGCTTGATAATACAACATTTGATTCAAGATCAAATATTACGAAGATAGAACTGGAGGAAGGTATTACGACGGTTATGCCATATGTATTCAACTATTGTACAGGCATTAAAGAATTATATCTTCCGGACAGTCTTGAATCTATTGAGGCGGATGCGTTTAACGGAGTGAATTTGAAGCAGGTTACGGTTTACGGAAACAGAGGTACATATGCAGAAGAGTTTGCGAAGAAAAACGGATGCACTTTTGTGGCAGATACTTCCGACTACAAAAAAGGTGATGTGGACTTGGATGGAAATGTCGCGATCGGAGATGTTCGTGTAGTATTGCGCAGCATATGTCAGAAGATAGAATTGAACGAGATGCAGGAGCTTGCGGCTGATGTGGAAAAAGACGATAAGGTAGATATAAAAGATCTGCGGAAAATCTTAAGATATGTGTGTGGTAAAATTGATTCGTTATAAAAGATATCGTGAATCAGATTTCATAAGTGAAACATAAGAGGCAGAAAAAATCCCCGTTTCGTTGAAAGTGATATGTCCCCTTCTAGGTAGACAGTTAAAATAATAAAACTGTTTATCGAGGAGGGGGAGCATATCAAAGACGGAGCGGGGATTAAATTTTTGTAATTGTTTTCATATGGAAATGATGTGTAGATGTGTATATGATATTTTTTGTAGATGTGTATATGATATTTTTTAGCTTGACACTTGAATTTTAAGAATTATAATGTTCTTTATGGTTAAAAACAAATAACGGAAAAGACAGGAGCTAAAAAATGGAACAGGATAAAGCGTTTTTAGGAAAAGAACCGATCGGAAAACTGCTTTTAAAACTGGCGCTTCCGACAGTTGCGGCGCAAATGATCAATATGCTGTATAATCTTGTTGACAGGATTTATATCGGACATATCCCAAATGTAGGGGTTTCCGCTCTCGCGGGAGTCGGAGTATGTATGCCTTTGATTATGCTTGTTTCGGCGTTTGCGGCCCTCGTCGGCTATGGCGGGTCTCCGCGGGTGTCGATTTATATGGGAAAGAAAGACAATGAAACAGCCGAAAAGATATTGGGAAACTGTTTTGCAATGCAGATAATAATATCTGCAATCCTGACAGCAGTGCTGCTTATATGGAGCAGAGATCTGCTTATGCTGTTTGGCGCGAGCAGAAAATCAATCGAGTATGCAGTCAGCTATATGAACATTTATGCAGTCGGTACGATCTTTGTAGAACTTACACTTGGCATGAATGCGTTTATTACAGCGCAAGGATTCGCAAAGACGGGAATGTTGTCTGTATTGATCGGTGCGATTTCCAATATCATACTTGATCCGATCTTTATATTTGGATTCGGAATGGGTGTCAAAGGAGCGGCTCTTGCCACGATTATATCGCAGGCATTGTCCTGTATTTGGGTAATCTCTTTCCTAATGGGAAGGAAAACGATGCTGAAGATCCGAAAAGAAAATTTGCTCCTTCGCCCGAAAATTATTTTTCCGTGTCTGGCATTGGGAGCGGCGACGTTCGTTATGCAGGCGAGCGAAAGTGTGATTTCTGTTTGCTTTAACGCTTCTTTACAAAGTTACGGAGGAGATATGGCAGTAAGCGCGATGGCGATTTTGACAAGTGTTATGCAGTTTGCACTGCTTCCCCTTCAAGGCCTCGGACAGGGTGCGCAGCCGATCATCAGTTATAATTACGGAGCGGGGAATGCAGGGCGTGTAAAAAGTGCGTTTAAGCTCTTGTTAAAAGTAAGTCTTTGTTATTCGACAATTTTATGGGGAGCGGTTATGCTTTTCCCGGAGGTGTTTGCAGGAATGTTTACGACAGAAGCCGATTTGATCGTATTTACCCGTCCGGCGCTTCGTATTTATATGGCGGTTATGCTGATTTTCGGAATTCAGATGGCGTGTCAGATGACGTTTAATGCACTCGGAAGAGCTGTAGAGTCTATTGTGGTTGCCGTGATGCGTAAGTTTATTCTGCTCCTTCCACTGATTTACATAATGCCGCTGCTGTTTTCGTCAAATAAAACGATGGCTGTTTACCTTGCAGAACCGGCGGCAGATCTGCTGGCTGTGACGTTTACGGCGATCTTGTTTACAGTACGATTCAAGAAAGCGCTGCAAACAATGGAGAACAAAAAAATACAAGATACATAAAAAGCAGGAAAATATTAAGAAAGAGGTAGAAAAATGGTACATCATATTGTTATGTGGAAATTCAAACCGGAAATAGAAGAAAATAAAAAAGAAGAATTAAAAAAAGCTATGGAAGAAAATCTTACAGCCCTTGTAGGAAAAATCCCCGGACTTTTGACTCTTGAGTTTGTTGCTTGTCCGTTCGGATCGAGCACTCATGATATGGCTTTAGTCAGTACGTTTGAGAAGGAAGAAGATATTTCTGTTTACGCAAAACACCCGGCTCATGTAGCTGTTGCCGATACATATGTAAGGCCGTTTGTGACAGAGAGAGCATGTCTCGATTATTGATTGCCGATCAACGGAAATAAAGAAGAATAGGACAGAAAGTGCCGCACATATACTTGTTATAAAAGGCGTATGTGTGGCATTTTTTATATGGAAAAAGAACAGATTAAAAAGAAATTGGCATCGGCTGCAAGTATGCCGAAAGATGTTGTTATGGGAGCTTCGGTTGTTACAGTTCTGGGAATGTCGGAAGTGTGTATTGAAAATTACAGCGGGATCACGGAGTATACAGACACTCTCGTACGTATAAGAACAAAACACGGACAGATACAGTTAAAAGGAAGTTGTTTGGAAATAGAGTTTTATACGAATGACGAAATGAAGATTACCGGTTCGATCAATTTGATTGAATTTCAGGAGGGGAGGAATCTCCGATGATTGAAAATGGAATGCGATATCTGCGGGGGTATGTAAAAATACAGATTCAGGGATATTCTCCTGAGCGTTTTTTGAATCTGTGTTCCTATCACCATATTTTAATCTGGGGATTGGCCTATGAAGATCACTGCTATGAACTTTGTATGAGTGTACGAGATTTTAAAAGGATCAGACCTTTTGCGAAAAAGACGCATACAAAAGTAAGGGTGAAAGAGAAATATGGATTTCCGTTTTCTCTTTATAATAATCGGAAGCGAAAGTTATTTTTTGCCGGTTTTATTATCTGTATTTTTTTACTGCAGATTTATTCAATGTTTATATGGGATATTCATTTTACGGGGAATGAGACGCGAACGGATGAAGCGTTGTCGTCTTTTTTAAGAGAGAAAGGTGTGTTTGCGGGGATGCTAAAAAAAGAGGCAGACTGCCGAAAAATCGTAAAAGAGATCAGGACGCAATATGATGACGTTGTATGGGTATCCGCATCACTGGACGGAAGCAGACTAAAAATTCAAATTAAAGAAAATGAAGATTCTTTCGAGAAGGAAGAAAAAAAGAAAGATGAGAACGCTGTAGATCTTGTCGCGTCTTCAGATGGGGTGATCACAAAAATTGTGACAAGAACAGGAACGCCTCAAGTTCATGTCGGTGATACAGTAAAAAAAGGAGATATTCTTGTCAGCGGACGAGTGGAGATCGTAAACGACAGTAAGGAAGTGATCGGCTATAAATACTGTCATGCCGATGCAGACATTTTTGCGGATACACAGATGGAGTACGAAGATGAATTATCGGCTTCATATGAGGAAAAAGTATATGATAAAAAAGAAAAACATCGTTTTTATGTGAAAGTTAAAGATACCCGGGTTTCCTTTGGAAGTGTAAAAATGAAACCGAACCGCTGTGAATTTATATCAAAAGAATACGGAGTAAAAGCAGGAAAAAATTTTTATCTTCCTTTTTCATATGGGATGGAAACCGTCCGTTCTTATCACTTGCGTGAAAAGATATATACAAAGGAAGAGATGAGGGCGGTTCTCAGTAAAGATTTTGAGCGATTTTGTAAAGATTTACAGAAAAAGGTATTCAAATAAGAGAAAATAGTGTTAAAATACATCTGTATGAAAAATCTGCCAAAGCAATGGGTACTCTTTTTTTGAATGAGAGGATTACACAAGAGGCAGATACAGAAATAATAACGATCGAAAGGAAAGAAACAGATGAGTCTGTCGGAACTGATGATTGATATACCTGCAGAGCACGAGGCAAACGTGTTTGGGCAGTTTGATGCTTATGCAAAGAAACTAGAGAGAACATTTCATGTCACATTGATTGCAAGAGACGGAAGTATGAAGATTGTAGGAGAAAATACGGCTGCGGAAAAAACGCATCGTGTTCTCACTCAGCTTTTGGAATTATCACGGCGTGGAAATACTATTACGGAACAGAATGTGGATTATGCAATTTCACTTGTTTTTGAAGATCAGGAGGAGGGAATAGTGGAAATTGACCGGGATCTGATCTGTCATACTCTGCAGGGAAAACCGATCAAGCCTAAAACTCTCGGACAGAAAAAATATGTAGATTCTATAAGGGAAGGAATGATCACATTCGGACTTGGTCCGGCAGGAACAGGAAAAACATATTTGGCAATGGCAATGGCGATTACAGCATTTAAACGCAATGAGGTAAACAGGATCATATTGACAAGACCGGCAATCGAGGCAGGAGAAAAACTGGGATTTCTTCCGGGAGATCTTCAAAGTAAGATCGATCCGTACTTGCGTCCGTTATATGATGCTCTTTATCAGATCATGGGAGCGGAAAGTTTTTTGAAAAATTCAGAAAAAGGTCTGATTGAAGTTGCGCCTCTGGCATATATGCGAGGCAGAACGTTAGACAATGCATTTATTATTCTTGACGAGGCTCAGAATACGACACCGGCTCAGATGAAGATGTTTTTGACAAGAATCGGATTTGGATCAAAAGTTGTCATTACGGGAGATTCTACGCAGAAAGATCTTCCGGCAGGAACGGTTTCAGGTTTGGATGTAGCGGTAAAGGTTGTAAAAGATCTGGAAGGTGTAAGTATTTGCAGTTTGACAAGTAAAGATGTTGTTCGCCATCCGCTTGTGCAGAAGATTGTCCGTGCGTACGAAGAGTATGAGAAAAAGAATAATCCGAAAGGGAAAAACGGCAGGAGGAAAAAATCGTGAGTTTATTTATGGAAATAGAGACAGACAGAAAACTGCCGTTTGATGCAAGAAAAATTGCGGAGCTTGTAATCGAAACATCGCTTGATTATGTGAAATGTCCTTATGAAACAGAGGTCAGTCTTCTTCTTACAACGGATGAAGAGATTAAAGAAATAAACCGGATGCAGCGGCAGATTGACCGGGCAACGGATGTTTTGTCATTTCCTATGGCAGATTATGAGACACCGGGAGATTTTTCGCATTTGGATGAAGATGCCGGACTGTTTCATCCCGATACAGGAGAGCTGATGCTTGGGGATATTGTGATCTCTGTAGATAAAGTGTTTGAACAGGCAGAAGAATACGGACATTCGCTGCTTCGGGAATATGCATTTCTAATTGCGCACAGCATGCTTCATTTATTTGGTTACGATCATATGGAAGAAGTGGAAAGAAAAGAAATGGAGATGCATCAAAAAAAGATTATGGAACTTGTGAATATTACAAGATAAATGTTTTCAGGTTCGGGATCATTGGATAAAAGGAGAACAACTATGGGGGATACACAGGCAAATCAAAGAAAAAAAACAAGGGGAGAAGATTACATCGCTCAAGGGTCGATCCTGGCTGTGGCGGTTGTGATCACGAAGATTATCGGAGTTGTGTACCGTATCCCGCTGACAAACATATTAGGGGATGAGGGAAACGGTTTTTACGGATATGCTTATCAAGTATATGCGATTGCATTGATGCTTTCTTCATTAAGTCTTCCGACAGCAGTATCAAAACTTGTGTCGGTAAGGATGGCTGTCGGACAGAGGCGCAATGCGTTCCGCGTATTTTTATGTTCCCTTATATTTGCTGTTTCGGTAGGAATTATTATATCTCTTGCGATCTTTCTCGGAGCAGGAGCGATTTCGGAACATATGATGAAAGCGCCTTTCAGTGTTTACGCACTTAAAGTGCTGTCGCCGGGGCTTTTGATCGTTGCTGTTATGGCTGTTTTAAGAGGATATTTTCAGGGACTGGGAACGATGGTTCCGACAGCGGTATCGCAGATTATCGAACAGATCATCAATGCAGTTGTCAGTATTGTCGGAGCAAGCGTCCTTTTCGGAATGGGAAGTCGTGCGGGAGAGAAGGCGGGAGAAGAGCTGTTAGGTCCTGCTTATGGAGCGGCGGGAGGTACGCTTGGAACAGTAATCGGAGCCGCGGCGGGACTTTTGTTCTTGTTGTTTGTTCTTTGGATATTTAAAGGCGGAATACGCCGTCAGATTCAAAGGGATCATACAAAAGGAAAAGAAAGTTATTCTCATATTTTGAAGATTCTCGTTATGACGGCAATTCCCGTTATTTTCAGCACGGCGATTTACAACATCAACCAGATATTGGATCTTACCGTTTTTAATCATATTATGGATGCGCAAGGTTTTACAGAAAGTGAGTATATGGCTCTTCAGGGAATTTATACCGGAAAATATGATCCGCTTATTAACGTGCCGATGTCAATACCTTATGCCCTTAGCACATCGATCGTTCCTGCACTGACAACGGTTGTGATGGCAAGAAACAGGAAAAAGACACATTATCAGATAGATCAGACGCTTCGTTTAACAACGATCATAACGCTTCCAAGCTGTGTTGGATTTCTTGTACTGGCATCTCCGCTTATGGTGCTTCTATATAATGATGCGGGAAAAGTGCCGGCGCAGCTTTTAATGTTAGGTTCCGTAGTTATTATTTTGTACGGATGGTCTACAATTACAAATGCAGTTTTGCAAGGATTGAATTATTTATCTTCTCCGGCAAAAAACGCGGCAGCGGCATTGGTCGTTCATCTGGGAGCGCTTGTTTTAATGCTCACAGTGTTTAAATTGAATGTATATGCGCTCGTAGGAAGCAACATTGTATTTGCTGTTATTATGTGTGTTTTAAATCAAAGAAAAATACGTCAGGTATGCGGATTCAGAATCAATATACGAAGAACATTTGTAAAGCCGTTGATCGCTTCGGCGATTATGGGTGTTATAACGTATGCTGTTCATTTCGGACTTCACCGTCTGATCGGAGGAAGAGTTATCCCGACTGTTTTGGCAATTATCGTGGCAGTTATTGTTTATGGAGTCCTTATTTTAAAATTAGGAGCTCTTTCGGAGAAAGATATTCAGGCGCTTCCGATGGGAACACGGATATTGAGAGGATGTCAGGCGCTGAAATTGATGCCTCCAAGCGAAGAATAAAAAAATAAGTGAATAAATAAAAGAAAAAAGCTGATACTGTATAGAAAAGGGGTAGATTATATGAACTCAAAATACAGGATCGGCTTTTTGTGTGCGGGCGCGGCATTTTTCTTGTTTATAACGCTTGCATATAAAATGACATATGATTATACGATGGACAAGTATATGGAAAAGGTGAGTGAAAGAAACGAAGATGTACAAAAGGCAGACGGCATCGGAAAAACGGAAAGTATTGCGGCCGAAGGAGAGGCAGTAAAAGGCGGAGCAAAAAAGGGGTTTTATCTTAAGGAACTTCACGGATTTGTCGTCGTTTATCTTGAAGATAAAAAAACGATTTATGAATTTACCGAAATACCTCTGTCAGATCTTCCGGAAGAAGTGCGCCAGGAAATTGCACAGGGAAAGCAAATTGCAACTGCAGAAGAATTATATGCTTTTTTAGAAAATTATTCGAGTTGAAAAGCAAAACGGAAAAGGCCGGAATGATAAAAGCCGCAAAATGGCGATGGACGTAATCAAAGAAATAGTGTATAATACAGACCTGTAAAATAAGAAGTTATTATGGATAGAAGATAAAAAGTGAAAGGGATTATAATGGATCAACAGAAGATAGCAAGGATCAATGAATTATACAGAAAATCGAAAGCGGAAGGCCTGACTGAAGCAGAGAAAAAAGAACAGAAGATTTTAAGGACAGAATATATGGACTCGGTGAAGAGAAATTTAAGAAGTCAGCTCAATAATATCGACATTGAAGAAAAGGACGGAAGTGTGATCAATCTCGGAGAAAAATATGGAAACAAAAAGGGACATTAGAAAAATGATGACGGCGCTTCGTGCCGCAATGTCTGAAAAAGAAAGAGCAGAGGCGGGGCGCATCATCGCGGCGCGCCTTTTTTCTTCAAAGGTGTATGAAGACGCCGGCACAGTATGCTGCTATGCGTCTTTCGGAAGTGAAGTCCCTACGGAAGAAATTATAGAAGAATCGCTTAGAAGAGGAAAATGTGCTGCGGTTCCGAAAGTGACCGGAAAGCAAAAAATGAAGTTTGCCCTGATTCACAGTATGGCAGATTTAAAAGCGGGATTTCATGGGATACCGGAACCGGAATCATGGTGTCGGGAAATTCCAAAGTGTGGAAGCAAGCTGCTTGTAATCGTGCCCGGAGTTGTGTTTGACAGAGCGGGAAACCGAATCGGCTATGGCGGAGGATATTATGACTCATATTTGAAGCAGGCGGATTGCATAAAAGTCGGAGTGGCATTTGATTTTCAATGTGTGGAGCAGATTGTTCCGGAAGTGCATGACGTACCTGTAGATTATATTATTACGGAAAAGGAGATGATCACATGTCGGCAGGCTTGCCAAGAGATCCGGTGATGCTCTTAAGTGTTGTAAATACAAAATTAAGAGATTATTATTCGACGCTGGATGTGTTGTGTGAAGATATGCAGGTTGATAAACAAGAATTGATCGGTAAATTAGAGATGATCGATTATACATATGATGCAGGCAGTAATCAGTTTGTGTGAGTGGAATAAGAGGAAGTTATGGAAAATAAAACATTTATAACAGCAGATGCAGAGAGAAATATTCCGGTAACAGAGCCGGAAAGACAATATTATTTTATAGAGAAAGCGAAAGAAAAATTAACAAAGCTTAAGGAAGAGGAAAAAAGAGAATTTACATTTTGCGTTACAACATTCGGTTGTCAGATGAATGCGAGAGATTCGGAAAAGCTGGTTGGTATTTTGGAACAGATCGGATATGTAGAAGAACCGGATGAGGAAAAAGCAGATTTTGTTATTTATAATACGTGTACTGTTCGGGAAAATGCAAATCAACGTGTGTACGGTCGTTTAGGACAGTTAGGCAGGATTAAAAAAACGAATCCTCATATGATGATCGCTCTGTGCGGATGTATGATGCAGGAACCGGAGGTTGTGGAAAAACTGAAAAAAAGTTATCGGTTTGTAGATATTATTTTCGGAACGCATAATATATATAAATTCGCTGAGCTGATCGTCTCACGGATGAATTCAGGAAAAATGGTGATCGATATATGGAAAGATACCGACAAGATAGTAGAAGATCTGCCGAGTGAAAGGAAGTATCCGTTCAAGTCAGGAGTTAATATTATGTTCGGATGTAATAATTTCTGCAGTTATTGTATCGTTCCTTATGTAAGAGGTCGTGAAAGAAGCAGGGATCCGAAGGCAATCATAAGGGAAATCGAGCGCCTGGCAGAGGACGGTGTTGTAGAAGTAATGCTGCTTGGACAAAATGTCAATTCCTATGGGAAAACACTGGAGCATCCGATGACGTTTGCACAGCTTCTTCGAGAAATCGAGAAGATTGATAAAATTGAACGAATCCGTTTTATGACATCCCATCCAAAGGATCTTTCGGATGAACTGATCGAAGTGATGGCACAGTCAAAAAAAATCTGTCGTCATTTACATCTTCCTGTGCAGTCGGGAAGCACGCGCATATTAGAAAAAATGAACAGACGTTATACAAAAGAACATTATCTTAAACTTGTGGAAAAGCTTAGAAAGGCAATACCGGATATTTCACTGACAACGGATATTATTGTAGGTTTTCCCGGAGAGACGGAAGAAGATTTCCGGGAAACGCTGGATGTTGTGTGTAAAGTTCAATATGATAGTGCGTTCACATTTATCTATTCTAAGCGTACAGGAACGCCTGCGGCTGCTATGGAAGATCAGATATCGGATGATGTTGTAAAAGACCGGTTCGGACGTCTTCTTGAAGAAGTACAGACGATTTCGTCAAAAATGTGCTCAAGGCATGAAGGAACAGTTCAAAGAGTACTTGTAGAGTCTTGCAATGAGCATGACGAGAGGTTGATGACAGGTCGTCTGAGCAATAATCTGCTTGTACATTTCCCCGGAGATGAATCTATGATCGGTACGTTTGCGGATGTGAGTCTTGATGAATGCAAAGGCTTTTATTATATAGGAAAAATTGTAGGAAAATAAAAAAAGACGTAAGAACAAAGGTGACTATTCGTAAGAAACATCGGATAGTTGCCTTTTTGTTATTTTAAAAACTTTTTTGATTCATATTTTCGGGAGATGTACATATATTGTGTAAAGAGGTGGACAAGATGGAAAAAACAGGGAAGAAAATATCACATGTGACAGGAGTTTTAGCCAGATCGGTGCGTATAATTATTGAAAATATTTTGCGTGAAGGCGGAGCACTTCAGGAAATAAGAATGAGGATCGGACAGCCGCTTACTGTTATGATCGATGGTGAAGAGCAGATACTTCCGTTAAAAGAAAGAGCACATATTGTTACAAAGGAAGAAATAAAAGAGACGATAGAATATATGAGCAGATACTCTTTATATGCATATGAAAATGAGTTAAGGCAGGGGTTTCTGACATTGGAAGGAGGACATAGGGTGGGAGTTGCAGGAAAAGTGATCGTCGACCGTGGGAAAGTAAAAAATATTCAGTACATATCATCGCTTAATATCAGAATCGCTCACGAAGTGATAGGTTGTGCCGATGAATTGATTCCATATATTACGAAAAATAAAAAAGTATGCCATACATTGATCATTTCACCTCCGCGTTGTGGAAAAACAACACTTCTCAGAGATTTGATTCGTCAGATATCAGATGGAAATGAATATGTAAAAGGCTGTTCGGTCGGCGTAGTAGACGAACGTTCGGAAATCGGAGGATGCTATATGGGGATTGTGCAAAACAATCTCGGTATGCGCACGGACGTTCTAGACTGCTGTCCGAAAGCAGAAGGAATGATCATGCTGATTCGTTCGATGTCTCCTCAGGTCGTGGCAGTGGATGAAATCGGTACGGCAGAAGATATCCATGCTATTGAATATGCGATGCAGTGTGGCTGCAAACTGATAGCCAGTGTACATGGCATGGATATGGAGGAGGCGGCGAGAAAGCCGGTTCTGGGGGAAATGATACGCAGAAAAATGTTTGAACGGTATATTGTGCTTGGAAATGACGGACATCCGGGGAAAGTAAAAGAGATTTATGATGAGCGGGGGAGTGTTTTGTGCAGAAAGTGATCGGAGGGATTCTTATATTATCTGCAACTGCAGGAGCCGGTGTTGTGTATGGAAATGAATTGAAAAGATATTTACGGAACATGGTTTATCTGCGATATGTATTTGGACTAATCAGGGGGGAGATAGAATATACTTGCGCACCTCTTCCTGAAATTTTTTTCGGCGTCTCTGCCCGTGTGAAAGAACCGTACCGAAGGTGGCTGAAAAAAACGGCGGAAGAAATGGAGTGTCGAGACTTATCAGGGTTTGCGAGGGTATGGAACAGATGTACGGACAAGTATTTGGAAATACCGGGATTAAAACAGGAGCATAAGATACTTATAAAAGAACCCGGAACATTTCTCGGAAGTTTTGAAAAAGATATATCAGATCGTGCAATGGAAATGTATTTGAATAAAATGGATCTGGAGATCGAGAAACTTAGAGCGGAACTGGCGTCGAAGGTAAAAGTCGGCAGGTGTCTCGGAGTTATGGCGGGTTTATTTTTTATAGTGCTGTTGATTTGACCGGATAACAGCAGGAGGAAATATGGATATCAGTCTTATTTTTAAAATTGCGGCAGTAGGAATACTTGTTTCTATTTTAAGTCAGGTATTAAAACACAGCGGCAGAGAAGAACAGGCATTTCTTGCAAGTCTGGCCGGACTTATTTTAGTGTTGTCATGGGTGCTTCCTTACATTTATGATCTTTTTCGTACTGTCAGACAATTATTCTCATTATAGTAAACGAAAGTGCGGGAAATGAGAAAAGAAAATGAAAATAGAAGAGGAAGAGGTGAGAGCAGATGAGCATGATACAGGCCGGAATGATCGGAGTGATCGGTGCAATGTTGGCGATCCAGTTAAAAGGAAGCAAGGCAGAATACGGGATTTATGTAAGCGTAGCGGTAAGCATTGTTCTATTTGTGCTCATCTCAGACAGGCTTGGTATTTTCGTTCGTACTGTAAAAGAACTTATAGCATACGCTCATCTTGAAACAAGCTATTTTTCCGTAATTCTTAAGATGGTCGGCATTACTTATATTGCGGAATTTGCTTCCGGAATTTGCAAAGATGCAGGATATCAAACGATTGCGGGACAGATAGAAACGTTCGCAAAGCTGACGATATTGGCGCTTGGGATGCCGGTTTTGACAGCTTTGCTTGAAACAGTCAGGGAGTTTCTGTCATGAAAGGAAGAAAAGGGAGATTTCTTTTTACATTATTTTTAACGCTTCTCGTATTTGGGTTCGGGACAAGGATCGTCCGGGCAGATGAAACGGATAATTTTCAATCGGATAAAAAAAGCATAGAAACAGCGGAAACAAAAATATTGGAAGAAGAGTTTGATTTTAAAGAAATTGAAAAAAGTCTATCGGAATTGTTTCCAAAAGAGAAAATTTCCTTTGAAGAAGTTGTATTTTCTTTTCTGTCAGGAGAGCCGGGGGAAATGTTAGAATTGCTTACGGGATACATAAGAGACGAGATAGCCTATGAGTTTTTGTACAGCAAAAAAACTCTCGTTTATATTATATTGATTGCCGTTATGGCGGCTGTATTCAGCAATTTTGCGGGAGCTTTTCAAAGCAGACAGATTTCGGGAATAAGTTTTTACGTTGTATATATGCTTTTGATCACGCTTTGTTTGATGTCTTTTCGGACGGCGGTTTATGGAATCAGTGAAAAATTGGAGTCTCTTACGACGTTTATGAGAGTTCTTTGTCCCGGATATTTTCTTGCGGTGGCGTTTTCGTCGGGAAGCGCGACTTCAATCTTTTTTTATAATTTGATTCTTTTTCTGATTTATATTTCAGAGCTTGTGATCGTAAGGTTTCTCTTCCCGGTGATAAATGTTTATATTATGGTGCAAATGCTTGGAAACTTAACGGAAGAAGATCTCTTTTCTGAATTTGCCGATCTGTTGAAAAAAGCGGTGACATGGACGCTTCGTACGATCGTTGCATGTATTGTCGGGGTGAATGTTGTGCAAGGGCTGTTGGCACCTGCGATAGATACGGTAAAAAGAAGTGCGCTTACAAGGACGGCAGAGGCACTTCCGTGGATAGGAAATGTGATGGGAGGAATGGCGGAAGTGACAATGGGAACGATTGTTTTGATTAAAAACGGAATCGGAATGGCAGGAGCTTTTATAGCGGTTTTAATATGTGCGGTTCCGATTCTGCAAATGTTGTTGTCTGCGCTTTTGTATAAAATGGCGGCGGCAGCGGTACAGCCGGTTTCGGACAAAAGAATTACCGCTTGTATCCGCGGAGTGAGCGAGGGGTATGAAATGATAGTTTCCGTTATTTTTACAGTAGGATTTTTATTTTTGCTTACAATAGCGGTTGTGGCCGGAGTAACTACATGAAATATGAAAAATGATAACTATATAAAGAACAAAAAGTGCAGGACTGAAAATACATATGTGTATGCTTTGTTTCGTTAAAAGGAGGCAAAAATGCTTGAAGAAGTATATAAATGGATTCAAAATATAGCAGTATATCTTGTTGTAGTGACGGCGATGCTTCATGCGGTACCGGGAAAAGATTATGAAAGATATATTCGTTTTTTTTCCGGTCTTGTATTGATCGTTCTTATTTTTATGCCGGTCTTAAGTGTGTTTGGCATGAAAGAAACATTCGGAGCAATCTACAGTAATCAGGTATATGAAAAAGAAAGAAAAGAACTGGAAGAGGCCGGGAACTCTTATGAGGAAATGCTGAAAAATTATATAGAAGAAAATAAAGAGGAAGAACATACAGGAACAAAAAAAGCGGATACAGATGCCGGAAAGGAGTCGATAAAAGATGGATTTGAAAAAGGCTCAAGAGTATATTAAGGCATTAAAAAACGGGGAAAAGTTTCCGAAGAAAAATATGTTTCTCATTATGTTTTTGCTTGGTGCGCTGCTGTTTGTTATTGTTCTTCCGACCGGTTCCTCTGCCCCGACTTCGGAAAAAGGCGGATTAGATGAAAATAAAAGAAAAGAAAATAAAAATTCACAAACGGGAGAATATGAAACATACATAGAAGAAAAAACATCTTCCGTGCTGTCGCAGGTGAAAGGAGCAGGAAAAGTAACCGTGATGGTGACGCTTAAATCAAACGGACAGAAATTGATTGAAAAAGATCATTCAGGAAGTACGCAGACCCAAGAAGAGACATCCGACGGCAATGTTCGGAAAGATTCGGAAAGTACGTCGGAGAAAATCAGCGTATATGAGCAGACGGCAGACGGAGCATCTGTTCCTTATGTAAGCAAAGAACTGACGCCGGAAGTTGAAGGGGTGATTGTGATTGCGGACGGAGGAGGTGATGCAGTTGTTGCCCGTAATCTTACAGAAGCGGTACAGGCATTATTTGGTGTGGAAGCGCATAAGATAAAAATAATGAAACGGGGATGATACATAAAAAGGAGGCTTGTGAAGTGAAACGAGTATTTAAGAAAAATCAGATTATCATAGCTGCGTTGGCGGTGATGATCGCAGTGGCGGGATATTTGAATTATTCCGGAAAAATATTTCATGAAAAAGACGGGGGAGCTGAGGAAGCAAATGCAGATCTTGCAAATCAGGAGCTGCTCGATATTTCGGAAGAGGATATAGAGACGGTAGGAGACGAGATTGCAAGTAATGATTCCGATGTAGAGGGAACACCGGGGGAAGCTGTACTGACGAATGGAAGCGCAGAAACGACAGTTGCACAGGCAAAGGTAACACGGGAGCAGGTAAGAGCTCAGAATAAAGAGACGCTTCAGGCAATTATAGATAATACAAATTTAAGTGAGTCGGAAAAACAAGAAGCGGTATCACAGCTTGTACAGATGACTCAGATTGCAGAGCAGGAAGCGGCAGTGGAGACAATGATGGCTTCAAAAGGATTTTCGGAAGCGGTTGTAAGTATTGACGCAGACTCTGCGGATATCGTAGTAAAAGCAGAAGAACTTACAGATGCGAATCGAGCTCAAATCGAGGATATTGTGACAAGAAAGACAAAAATTGCACCGCAAAATATTGTGATCACCCCGATTCGTGAATAAAAAGTATCTGCTGTATGTGAAAATGAAAAATTCGATTGTATCTGAATGTTTGCCTGAATCCCGTGGTGTCAATAACTTATGAAAATGTCACTTTTTAATATAGAAATTTATTTGAAAAAATGTCACTTTCATAAAAGGGCTAATGCCCTTTTATGAAGCTGACTGCTGCTTCTCGAAAAATAGCTCATATAAAAATTTAAGTGACAGATTATAATCCTCCATCCACCAGATTGCTTTCCATTCATCACTGCTGTGACGCAGCTGAAGGTGTGGTTCTACTGTTTTTGACACTTTTTGGGGAACTTCTGTATTGGCATTTTTGTTCTGAGGTTTCAGATAACGGATGGTATTATAGATTCGTCCGCCGTACTCTACACGAATTCCAAAACGTGGGTTAATTAATACAGTGATCTCACGGCGGGCATTGATAATCGGAAATCCCTCATCTAGGATTTGAAAACACCGATTTTTAAACGAAAATGTCCCGGCTGCATCTGTTTTTCTCGTGTGCTTTACACAAAGGATGGAATCCAGATTCAAATCTTTTGCGGCAGAGACAAAAATAGACTCTGCTTCCGGCTCAACGGCAAACCTCTGATTGAAAAGTTCCCTGTACTCTGTTTCCAGAAAACGGTTTGCTTCTGACACAGTAGTAATCCCACGTTTTGCGAACTCAACAGGGAGCCTGCTCTGCAGTGTGACCCATAAACGTTCAATCCG
>NZ_DS264372.1 GCF_000153925.1 [Ruminococcus] torques ATCC 27756 | reverse complement strand
AATGTATCTGTCCATCCTTTCGGGGGTATCCGCAACCCCGTCCATGATTCCTTCCACATATCCTTTGATCGCCGTGATCGGTGTTTTCAGATCGTGGGAAATATTACTGATCAGCTCCTTGTTCTCCCGGTCGAATGCAACCTTCTCTTCCGCGTTCGCCTTCAGCCTAAGCCTCATCTCCTCAAAATCCTGACAGAGTTGTCCGATCTCATCATCCGACTCCTGCCTGATCTCAAAATCAAGATTCCCTTCCTTGATATTTCTTGCCGCCTTCTGCAGTTTCGCCAGCGGAACAGAAACCGAACGGTAGATCCAATAAATCAGCAGCGTCGTTGTGATGAATACGACAATCATATAAAGCTGCTGAAGTTCTCCTACTTCCCGCGACGCGAACGTATGCATCACTACATTCAAAAAGATCATCGGCAAAATCATAACAGACATAAATGCCACGATCAATTTTGTCCTAAGCTTCATAGGCGCTCCTCCTAAAACAGATTCTCACTTTTGCATGATATTATATATTATACCGTTACCCCTCCCCTTCTTCAACGAAACTTTTTATAAACAAATCAGCCGCCTCTTCGATATGGATATCCGTTACCCTGTATCGAAAAGACGGCCGAATCGTCATCTTAGTTTTCTATCCTTTTTCTATACCGGTCTTTCCCGCCGGTAAATCTGTTTTATGATTCAAGATATTTTTTCAGATCGTCTGCTTTGTCCAGTTTTTCCCACGGCAGTTCAACGTCAAGTCTTCCAAAATGTCCGTACGCAGCGGTCTGCTTATAGATCGGTCTGCGCAGATCCAGCATTTTAATAATTCCCGCCGGACGGAAATCAAAGTTCTCACGGATGATCTCCACAAGCTTTGTATCCGAAACCTTCCCTGTGCCGAACGTATCTACGGATACCGACGTCGGCTGCGCTACGCCGATGGCATAAGAAAGCTGGATCTCGCATCGTCTCGCAAGACCTGCCGCAACAATATTTTTCGCCGCATAACGCGCCGCATATGCCGCGGAACGATCCACTTTTGTACAATCTTTTCCCGAGAAAGCTCCGCCGCCGTGACGCGCCATTCCTCCGTAAGTATCAACAATGATTTTACGTCCTGTCAAACCGCTGTCTCCATGAGGTCCTCCGATCACAAAACGTCCTGTCGGATTAATGAAAAACTTTGTTTCATCATCTGTCATATTTGCCGGAATCACTTCATCGAATACATATTTCTTAATATCTTCATGAATCCGCTCCTGCGTCACTTCAGGATCGTGCTGTGTAGAAAGCACAACCGCATCCAAACGCTTTGGAACGCCGTTTTCATCATATTCCACAGTTACCTGTGTTTTCCCGTCCGGGCGAAGATACGGCAGTGTTCCGTTCTTTCTTACTTCTGTCAGACGGCGCGCAAGCTTATGCGCCATCGCCGCCGGATACGGCATATATTCTTCTGTTTCATCAGACGCATAACCGAACATCATTCCCTGATCTCCTGCTCCGATGGCTTCAATATCGTCTTCTGACATTTTATTTTCTTTTGCTTCGAGCGCTTTATCCACTCCCATCGCAATATCGGACGACTGTTCGTCAATCGTTGTGATCACGCCGCATGTATCGGCGTCAAATCCGTATTTTCCTCTTGTATAGCTGATTTCACGAACCGTGTCACGTACGATCTTCGGAATATCTACATAAGCTTTCGTCGTGATCTCTCCCATCACCATAACGACGCCTGTCGTACAGCATGTCTCACATGCGACACGGCTCATCGGATCCTGCTTCATAAGTTCATCCAAAATAGCGTCCGAAATCTGATCGCACATCTTGTCCGGATGTCCTTCCGTAACCGACTCGGAAGTAAATAAAATCTTTTCTCTCTCCATAACCATTCTCCTTTCGTTCACTTTCTCTATTTCTTTACGATCAAGAAAGATATCTGCCTGCGGCAGACTGCTTCGGATCATAAGCAGTCGTCAAGATCCCCGGATGACCCGGACTTTGACTCGCCGCCGCAAATAAAAACAGCCCGTAAAAGCGGACTGTCTCTCTATCACAACAATCCTCTTATTGTTCGATGACTCGCTCAGGTTGGCACCTTCCTGTTCAGGGGTTGCCGCAGCTTCTCAGATCCTTTGTATCTCCACTGCTCTGAATAAGAGAAAGTATTTTTATTAAACTGTTTTGTTACAAACAAGACTTTACAATGTACACTCGGAAATGTCAATGCTTTTCTTCATTTTCCCGCAGAAGATATTTTTCATCTTCCCCTTTACCGGTCAGGTTCTCAAGCCACACTCCCTTTTTCACCATTACCGCGCCCGCAATACACTTCAGCCATTCCCCGATCTGCATCGCACTGTAGACCGCCCACGGGGCAAGTCCGGTATATCGGCATAAAACAAAAACGATCGGAATGTTGACGCACCATAAGAATACACAGTCAAAGAAAAAAGTGACACCTGTTTTCCCGCCTGCCCGAAGGGTAAAATAAGCGGCGTTGAGAAATGCATTCTGGGGAATAAACACCGCCTGTGCCAAAACAAGTCCCATAGCCGCCTTTCGCACAGCTTCCGTCGTATTATAAATCCGGGGGAAAAACGGCGCGAAAAGAAACATAAAAACCGATACTGCGAAACTGATAAGAACGCAGGATACAATCATCTTATTGTCGATCTCTCTCGCTCTTTTCATATCTCCGAAGCCAAGCGCCTGCCCGACTATGATCGCCACGGATTCTCCCATCGCCGCAAACACAACGCTGAATAAGTTATTGATCGTATTCGCTATGTTCATCGCCGCGATCACCGTCAGCCCGCGCACAGAATAGTTTTGTGCCAAAACCGCCATACCGAAAGACCATAACGCTTCGTTCAGCAAAAGCGGCGTTCCCTTTATAAAATATTTTTTTACATGATCCCGGGGCACGGACAACGTTTTATAAAGTCCTGTCATATATGTATTTTCTTTCTCATGGGTATGCGCCCATATTACGACGATCGCCGTTTCCGTATAACGCGAAAGCACCGTTGCCACAGCCGCTCCCGCCACCCCCAGCCGGGGGAATCCGAACTTTCCGTATATCAGCAGATAATTGAAAATAAGATTGACCGCCACAGCCGCAGCTCCCGCCTTCATCGGCACTACTGTTTCCCCGCACTCACGCATCGTACTGGCATAAACCTGCAGGATCATAAACGCCGGAAGATCCAATAAGATAATCCGAAGATACGTCATCCCATATTCCAGCGCCAGCTTTTCATTTCCTCCGTTTTCTCCCATCAGATACAAAAGAATCAGCTGCTTTCCGAAAAACAGAAGAAGAAAAGCGACGCCGACAGTAATTATCAGCGCCAACCAAATCTTATATCGGAATGTACTGCGTATCCCTTCATCATTTTTTTGTCCGAAATATTGGGCGGTAAAGATTCCCACACCTGCTGTTCCGCCGAAAATACATAAATTATACACAAATATGATCTGATTGACGATCGAAACACCCGACATCTCTTCTGTTCCCAGTCTTCCAACCATAATATTGTCCAAAAGGTTCACAAAATTTGTAAGTCCGTTCTGGATCATGATCGGAACGGCGATCGCCATGACCATCATATAAAAGGCTTTATTTCCAATATATTTTTTATACTTTTCTTTCATTTTTTCATATCAATTTTATACCCGCATATGCTGTGCCGTACGCAGATTTTCTATCATCTGTTCACTCACTTCGTTTCCCGCAGCTCTGCACGCCAGTATAATCCCGCCTGCCGACGGGAGCAGACACGGCTCTGTGAAAACGCACGATACGTCCCGCAGCTCTTCTTCCAGCGTTTCTTTTATATACTTCATCGCTTTGAACACACCTCCGGAATAAGACACATAAACCGGTATATCAAAATTCCCGTTTCTGTACACGCCTTTTACGATCTTCGCAAGTTCGCGCGCCGCGCTTTTAAAAATGCCTGCCGCCGCAGAATCGCCCTGTTCCGCAAGTTCATATGCATCTTTTGACATAGATGCGATCTTATCCCGTTCTCCCTTCCACTCATTAATAACGAGCCTTAATATCTCTTCAGGACACGCAAGACCGTATTTTTCCAAAATATAATCAAACATCATCGTTTTTTCTTCTCTTCCGTCCGCCTGCATTGTAAAATGCCGGATCAACTGACATCCGATCCAATAACCGCTTCCTTCATCCCCTCCGAAAAGATGATGCCATCCGCCGCTTCGCACATAGTAACTGTCCTTGTCAAATCCAAGCCCGATCGATCCCGTTCCGGCGATCACATGGATTCCCTGTTTTCCGAGAAGAGATCCTGCCAGTGCATTTTCCGTATCGTTCCCGAGAGTGATCGACATCCTCGGAAACGTTTCCCGTACAAGGCGGGTAAGCACCGGCACATCCGCCGGTATATCTTTAAACCCTGCGATAGCTATAAAACTGTGAGTGATCTCACTTTGCGCGATTGCCGCCTGACAGCAGATCTGCAAAATACCGTCTTTTAATACTGACAGCACATGATCGATTCCGTTCACCATATAGTTGCCGGGGCCTAACGTACACGCAGCTTCCAGCTCTCCCGTTTCACGGCACAAAAGAAACGCCGTCTTTGTTCCGCCACAATCAACGCTTAAATACCGTCTCATCTCACACCTCCTACAAAGCGGTTTTCATCAAGAGAAAGAACTTTACATGCATTTTTATAATATATCTTTTTCAAGATCTCATCTTCCAGTCCGATTCCGTAGATTGCCCATCTTCCCTGTCCCGGAAGTTCTCCTTCGGGCTGATACGGAAAATACTCGTCTTTTGTCTCGAAGAAACGATAATAAATCTTATGATATCCCATACCAAGCGGCGTACAATCCGTACCGAACAAGATCCGATCCTGATGCTTCACAAAAAACTTCTTCGCACTGTACGGAACTCTTCCCAGCTCCGCCAGCCGGGCCGCAACATCTATATACATATTCGGATATTTTTCCAGCTGCCCGCTTACCCATTCCAGATTCTCCGCGTAACTTCCGACATGAGCGATCACAAACGTCGTTTCCGGATGACTGCGTACCGTATTCTCTTGCATTTCCATAAGTTCTTCAAAACTCATATACTTTTCATGATCTGAAAAATCCCATTCCGGACAGACATCAAGCTCTTCCCATCGTTCATTTTTTTCACTTTTCGGAGTAAAAAACGCCGCCGGATCAGCTACATGCATCAGCACCGGAATGTGCAGTTTCGCCGCCGTATCATAGATGATATCAAAACGAGGATCATCTGTACGGATCGGCCTGCCGTATTTATCCCGCTCCCACAGCGAAAGATCTTTCCATAATTTGATCCCCCGGCATCCGCGCATACAGGAATCTTCTATTACCTTTTTCGTTTTATCGCAAAAATCAGGATCATCATACGCAGAAAAATCAAGCTGCATAAAATTAAAAAACATTTCCTCGAATCCTTCTTGTTTCTTTTGCATCTTTTCCAGATCTTTTCCGAAATATCCATCCATATTCACAGCGCATACAACGCCGGCATCTTGCAGTTCCCGGACATATTCCTTCGTGTCATACTTTGTTTCATACGATTCGCCCAACAGCATTTTTCCCATATGCATATGGAAATCTATCACCGGATATGCCGGTTTTTCAATTTCTGTTTTTTTCAGCACTGCGGCGCAGACAGGATCAAATTTTTCCAATTCCATACAGAATCACCCCTTCTGATTCTCTTTTTTATGTTTTCCTCTTTTTATGTTCTTAGCATTTACATTTTATCTTTATACTTCTTGCTTTTTTAACTTTTTCTTTTCCACATTTTTCGTTATTTCATTCCGGTCATCGTAATTCCTTTGATGAACTGCTTCTGGAATATAATAAATACGATCGACGCAGGAATCATAATAAGGGAAGCGGCAGCCATCGTCGCCGAAAGATCCGATAAATGCTGAGTTGAAAAATACGACATTGCAAGAGGCAGAGTCATATTTTCCGAGCTGTTCAAATAGATCAACGGCGTCTGGTAATCATTCCACAATCCTAAAAAGGTAAAGATCGTCAGACTTCCGAGCGCCGGGCGGATTCCCGGAAGCACGATCTTTCGATAGATCGTAAACGGCCCCGCATTATCAAGCATCGCACACTCGAAAAGTTCCTTCGGCATATCGTCGATAAACTGTTTGCACAGGAAAATTCCAAATGCATTTACAAACGTAGGCACAACAAGAGAAATGATCTTATCATACCATCCCAGTTTTGATATAAGCAAAAAGTTCGGGATCATCATTGCCGCCGTCGGCATCATCATTGTGATCAATATTACATAAAACAAAAATTTGTTCAGTTTGAATTTATATTTCGACAGCACAAATCCGATCAAAGAGCTCGTAAACAAAACGACAAGCGTATCAATAACCGTTACAAAAAGCGAATTTCCCATCCATCTGAAAAACGGCGAATCTGTAATCACTTTCACATATCCGTCAAGCGTAAACTGCTTCGGCAGCATATTCGTAGGCTCCAGCAAAATCTCTTTCGTAGATTTAAAGGAATTGGAAAGCATCCAAAAATACGGCGCAAGAAACACGATCGCTGCCAAAAACAAAATCACGAATGAAATAATCCTTAGTTTTCTGTTCTTTTTGTCTTTTAACATTTTCATAATATGCCTCCTAATACTCCCAGTCTACCGCGCTCTTCTTCTGCTCGATCAATGACAGTGTCATAATAATGACAAAGAGAACAAGCGACACAGCCGATGCATATCCCATGTCTTTATACTCAAACGCCATCTTGTATATATATCTTGAAAGAACAAGTCCTGAATTCTGAGGGCCGTCTTTCAAAATGAGCACTGCAAACTGCGCAAACATCTGAAAATGTGAGATCAACGTCTGTACAATGACAAACTGAAAGCTTCTTCCGAGCAAAGGCCATGTAATCTTGCGGAATTTTACCCATTCGCTCGCTCCGTCCAGATCTGCCGCCTCATACACATAAGAAGGAATTCCGTCAATACCTGCCGAAAACAGGATCACGTTATAACCGACGTCTACCCAGATCGTATAAATAATAAGTGAGATCATCACTACTTTCGGATCTCCGAGCCAGTTGATCGAGTCGATCCCGATCTTGTTCAGAGCCACGTTCAGAAATCCTGTTGTCGTCGGGAAGATAGAACGGGCAAATACAACGGATGTTGCAACCATAGGCGCAATACACGGCAGGAAAAATACCATACGGAAAAAACTTCTCACCTTATTTGATTTAAACCATGAGATCATCTGCGCCACAACGAGCGCGATGCCGATATTCAAAGTAACCGTGATGAGCACGAATAACAGCGTATTTAAAAGCGCCTTACGAAAATCCGCGTCTTGAACAAGCCTTACAAAGTTTTCCAGTCCTATAAATTTATTGTCTGAACTGAGTGGATTATAGTTAAAGAAAGAAATCACAAGACCTATCACGATCGGGATAACGATAAATACAAACATATGCAGCATAGCCGGTACCATGACCGTCCCTACAAATTTTTTATTTTTCATGACGCACCCCCTTGTGAGTCAGACTGCCGTTTTACGGCAGTCTTTTTATTTTATTCCAGTATTCCATTCAGTTTCGTATTCATATCTTCCATCGCCTCGTCCAACGATCCGTATTCCCCGGAACAATAGGAAACAAACGTATTGTTGATTGTTTCTTTCAGACGATCCGTGTTAAAGTTTCCGATAAACTGTCCCTGATCGAGAATTCCTACAAGAACGTCCGCGTACGGAACTTCTTTTTTGTACTCTTCGCTCTGAGCCAGACTTTTCTTTGCCGGAATCTGTGTGCAGCGTATGTTATGCTCTAACATAACATCATCCTGATACAGATATTCAAGGAATTTCAAAGCGATTTCCTGTTCTTTACAACTGGAACTTACCGCCAGCGACCATCCGTTTTCCGAAGCAAATTTCTGATTGTTTCCATACTGCGGCATAGCTGCATAATCAAAATCTGTGCCGAGTTTTAATCCGAATGACTGTTCTCCTTCGGAGATCGTCCACGGTCCGCGCGGTACGATCATGTTGCGTCCGGCATATAACTGCTGATAACCTTCCATATCCGCTCCGCCTGTCAGTCCTTCAAGATCTGTAACTTTATCTTCTGTTACCATTGTCGCAAGTTCATTAAACGCTGTCTTAGCCGCATCTGTCGTCACGTCGAATTTTCCGTCCGCCGTCATGTAATCCGCATCCTGCTGAAGGATAAAGGCAAGGAAATAATATGGCACAGAATCCCAGTTCACAAAATCAAAACCTTTGCACTGGAAAATATTGCCGTCGTGCTCTGTTCCTTCGATTGCCGTTTTACGAAGTTCTTCCCATGTTTTCGGAACAGTAAGCCCCTTCGCCTTGAGCAATGTATCGTTCACAAGCATTCCGCCGTACTCGATATTATATTCCAGCGGGATACCATACATTTTATCCTCATACTCAAGTGCTCCGTATGTCGGCTCGTAATTTTCTTCTCTCACTTTTTCTGCCATTTCCTCCGGCAGTTCCATCAATGTTCCGTAAGGAGTAAAATCTAATGCCCAGCCTCCCCACAATTCATAAATATCCGCTCCGCCTTCACCATCGATCAAAGCGGTCTGTACTTTTGATTCAAACTCATCATATGGGAACGTCTCAAGTTTAATCCGAACGCCTTCATTTTCCGATTCAAACTCTTTGATCGCATCTTTATATGCCGCATTCCACGGCTCATTGATATGTGTCCACATTGTCAGTGTAACGTCGTCTTTTCCTGCTTTATTTTCTCCGCCGCCTGAACATCCTGCCGCTGAAAATACCATGAGCCCACATAATATTAAACTAACGATTCTCTTTTTCATGAAGCACCTCCATATTTATCTTTAACGACTTAAAGTAACTCAAATACTCTGCATTTTTATCAAGCATCTCCTGAACCATGTTCAGGATTTCATCCATGCTGCAGACCGCGCTTGTAAGCGGATCATACAAAACAGCCTGGAATACAAGGTTCGGATCGCCTTCAATGGCAGCTTTCACGGCAAGGTCTTCGATCAGCGCCGAATTATTTACAAGCACTGCCAGATGATCCGGAAGCGTGATCTGTTTGATCGGAACGATTCCCGCTTCTGTTGCGACTGTCGGAACTTCCACACATACGCCTTGTTTCACATTTGTAATATAACCATGGTTTTTCAGGTTTCCGTTAAAGAAGTAAGGTGTGTGATCGCCGAACACTGCGTTGAAAATATTGGAAGCGTATTCCTCTCCTCTTTCAAGATCGACTTCTCCGTTTTCAAGCCAGTCCGTATATTCCTTTTCCCATGTATCTTCCCGTCCTAAATACTCATCCAATATAAATCCGTACGCTCCCGGATTCCATCCTGTTCCGTGAGTACAATATTTTTCGATCAGATCGGGACGTTTTCTAAACCATGCCACATATTCCGAATTATGTCCCGACGATTCTGTATTAAAATATCCAAGCTTCTTGAACATTTCGATTCTGACAGGTTCTTCAGCCGCCACTTCTTCTCTTTCGATTGCTTTATAAAGATCCGGATAAGCATCTTTTCCATCCACTTCAAAATCAAGATAAAACGCCTGATGATTGATTCCTGCACATGTATAACGAACCTGCTTTTCTTCTGCTCCGATCCATTTTGCAAGCATTTCCGCCGTTCCCTGAACACTGTGACATAATCCTGTAATATTCATGTCAGACATCGACTGCAGATAACTTACGAGCATTGCCATCGGATTCGTATAATTGAGAACTACCGCGTTCGGACATACCTCTTCACAGTCTCTTATAATATCGAGAAGCACCGGAGCCGTTCTCAAAAAACGGAAAATACCGGACGGGCCACGCGTATCTCCTACACAAATATCTACATTATATTTCTTCGGAATCTCGATATCATGACGCCATACTTCCACACCTCCCTGCAAAATCGTGATCAGAACGCCATCCGCATCTTTCAATGCTTCTTTCCGGTCCTGCGTTCCTTTTACTACTGCCGGATATTTTCCGGCATCTACGATTTTCTGTACTCCTTTTACCGCATATTCAAGACGTTTCGGATCAATGTCCATCAACATAAGTTCCGCATCCCGAAATGCCTCGAACGTAAGAATGTCTCTTACAAGATCTTTTGTAAAATCCAAAGATCCTGCTCCTATAAATGTAAATTTTTCATGTTGCACCTCCGTTTACTAAACAATCTGTCTTTGTTTATCTAGATAATAATATTTGTTTTATTTATTTTCAAGTAATTTTAACAAATTATTTTATTTTCGTCTGGTTTTTATAGTTATTTTAACCTATTTTGTTTACTAAACTTTATTTTTTGTTGATAATTTACATAAAATTCAGGTTTACATTCTCTATTTTTTGTGATACTATGTTTACTAAACAAGGAGGGATATTATGGCTACAATTAGAGAAGTCGCAAAAGCGGCAAACGTTTCCATTACTACTGTTTCCAAAATTCTTTCTAACGATCCCGATTTTCGGGCAAGTCAGGAAACAAGAGAACGCGTTCTGAAAACAGCAGAGGAACTTCATTATCAGTATACAGGAAAAAAAAGTCAGCTCCACATCGGCTGCATCATGTCTCTTACTTATAGTTACTCCGATCCTTATTTCAATGATATTCTGGGAGGGATTCAATCTTACTGCGCATCTCACAATGCGTTTATTTCCCTGATCGTAAGTTATTCCCAGCTGCATAATATGACTCCCGGACTCAAAAAGCAGCTTTCGGAACTGGACGGACTGATCATTACGGAAATTCCGCCCGAAACTCTTGAATTTATTACAACGCTCAATAAAAAAATCGTATTTGTCGACAACTATATTGACGGATACTGCAATATAGGATACAACACCGTATATGCAAACCAACTGATCTTCGACCACATTATCAAATGCGGTTACAAAAAGATCGCCTACATCGGCGGCGCTTCCAACTCATCCGCCCCATCCGACTTCGACTCCTGCTGCCGCATGATGATCTTCCGTGAAACGCTTCGGGCAAATAATATTCCTTACGATCCCGAACTGATCTATAACTGCGACTGGGATTCAAAAGTATGTGCGGCACAGGTAAAGGAACTGCTCTCAAAGCATCCCGAAACCGAAGTGATCTTCGCCGGTTCGGATTCTCTGGCAAGCGTCATCCTTTCTCAGCTTAAAAAGCTGAACTTAAAATGTCCTCAGGACATCGGTGTCGTCGGCTTTAATGACATCTCCCTTTCCAAGAATTTTTCGCCTGCCCTGACAACCGTCCGGCTTCCTTCTGCCGAAATGGGAAAACTGGCGGCAGAAGTGTTGATTCGTCAGATCAAAAGCAACTCCGTATTAAAACAGCAGATCCTTCTCCCTGTAGAATTAAAAGTACGGGAGTCCACTCGAAAAATCCGATAAAAACTATCCAAAACGCCAAAAGTGCAGTTTCCTTTCCACTTCCCGGAAACCGCACTTTTTCTTTTTATATCTTCCATCGCCGAAAGAGCCAAAAGGCAGAACCGTTTCTCGGTTCTGCCTTTTTTTAACCAACTTTCAATTTAAACTTCTGAATCTCTTTTTCACTGGATACACGCTCGATCATAGCGCCGAGCCCTCTAAGTTTCTCTTCAAACCGCTCATATCCTCTCTGAATATAAACGATATCATCCACGATCGTAATGCCTTCCGCCGCAAGACCCGCAATGCAAAGCGCTGCTCCCGCGCGAAGATCCGGCGCGCTCACACGAGCAGCCGAAAACCGCTCAACGCCTTCAATCGTCGCAGAATTGCCTTCCACTTTTACCTGTGCTCCCATACGGGCCAGTTCACCGAGATATTTGAAACGATTCTCAAAAATACTTTCCGTGATCGTACTCGTTCCTTTTGCCAAAGCGAGCGCCACCCCGATCTGAGGCTGCATATCCGTCGGATATCCCGGATACGGAAGCGTCTTCACCTGGGTACACCTCAGACGCTTCTTTGCAACAACGCGAACCGCATCGTCAAACTCTTCCACTTCGCATCCGATATCCACTAATTTAGAGATCGTCGCATCAAGATGCTTCGGAATTACGTTCAATACCGTTACGTCTCCTTTTGTCGCCGCAGCCGCAAACATAAATGTTCCCGCTTCGATCTGATCCGGTATGATGGAATACTCCGTCTTATGAAGCGATCTCACGCCGCGAATCTTGATCACGTCAGTACCTGCGCCTCTGATATTCGCGCCCATGCTGTTTAAAAAGTTTGCCACATCAACAACATGCGGCTCTTTCGCCACGTTTTCCATGATCGTAAGACCTTCGGACATAGCAGCCGCCATCATCACATTGATCGTTGCCCCGACTGTCACAACATCAAAATACAAATGCGTTCCACGAAGTTTCTCCGCCTCTGCGACAATCTTGCCGTGTTCAATATCAACGTCCGCTCCAAGAGCCCGAAATCCTTTCAAATGCTGATCGATCGGTCTGCTTCCGATATTGCATCCTCCCGGCAGCGCGACTTCCGCCCTTTTATATTTCCCGAGAAGAGCTCCCAGCAAATAGTAAGACGCTCTGATCTTCTTAATGTAATCATACTCTATATTAAAATCGCCGATCGTACTTCCGTTGATCTTTACTGTATGACGATCGATCCTCTGCACCATCGCGCCGATTCCCTCGATCGCTTCCAACATCACATTCACATCATTCACATCAGGAAGATTATCGATCTGAACAGTCTCATCCGTCATGATTGCAGCCGCCAAAATTGCAAGCGCCGCATTTTTCGCGCCGCCGATCTCCACTTCTCCGACAAGCGGATTTCCGCCTTTTATGATATATTGTTCCATATCACACCTCTGTTTAGATTTTATTATCATACTTGTACTTTCCCGTACGTTTTTTCTATATCTCTTTTCTATCTTATATTCTTTATAATATCTTTTCAGTCTGCCGTTTTTATTCTACCACATATCCGGCTTTTTTTAAATCCCAACTTTTGTCAACGTATCATTCTAGTGTTGTTCACTGTACATTGTCAAGTTTTTTTACTTCTTCCAGGACATTTTCTATCGTATCTTCGATCTCGCATCCGTCTTCACAGATCGTAATATCCGCATATTTTTCAAAGAACTTCACGCGCTCTTCATAAAGCTGCCGAAACGTCTGTCCGTCGCGCAGAACAACTCCGCGCTTTTTCGGATTGCGGATTCTCTTTTTTATTGTCTGATAAGACGCTTTCAAATATACGACCGTTCCGATATTTTTATAATGTTTCATCGCCTCTTCGCAATAAATCACACTTCCGCCCGGGGAAATGACCGCGTTTTCCGCATCGACGTCTGCATTCACCCTGTTTTCGATCTCAATAAACCCATCTTCTCCCACTTCGGCTATAATCTCACACAAAAGTTTCTTCTCCTGCTCCTGGATCAACAGATCTGTATCGATAAACTGCATTCCGAGACGCTTCGCCACAACGATGCCGACCGTACTCTTTCCTACTGCGGGCATCCCTATAAAAATCAAATTTTTTTTCATATGTATTCTCCGCCTTATTTTATTCCCCACCTAATATACATTACTATATCTTATTTATTTTATCACATTTCATCTTAATAGTAAATCAAGAGAGCTTCTTTGAAAATTTCTGTAAAATATACATAAAATTCAAGCAAATATTTCATGTAATTTTCAACTAAAACATATTTTTTGCCAAACAGTTCCGCTTCGCCTCACAAAACTTGCATAAAACAGTTCCGCTTATTTAAAAAATCTGCGACAACATCTTCTGTGGTCACAACGGCGTTTGTATAACTCCTGAAACAGCATTACCTCCACAAGATCCCTCAGATTCTCCATAGTTATTGCTTCATCTTCGGATAAATCTTCCTCCTTCTCATCCTCTTCCCGGCAAATATGTTCATGCCGTCTGATATTGTCACACACCCGCGTGCACATCAGCTTCAACTGCAGTTTATCAGGATATGCGTCGTACACCATACTGTTTTCGTATTCCATACGGTCGCATTCTTCTTCTACATACGGAAGAATCCGTTTCGGAATCTTCGGATACATACTTTTCAAATATTCAAGATCCATTCTCTCGATCCGCTCGTCATCAAAAGAAAAGGGCATCGGATAAGCCATATAATAAGGCAGTTTTTCGTTCATCGCACTCACTCCCGAACTGATATTATATGTGTACTATATGTTCATTCCCCGAAAATGTGACTGCCAAAAACGCGCCGCTTCCTATACGGCAAACAGCCCGCTTTACAGTGCGGCAACTGTCTGCCTTCCCGCAAAACGGACTGTTCTTTTCTATATGCTGCGTTTAATCGCTCTCACGCAAAATCCTCTGCACTTCAAGCCGCGTCTCCCCGACTCCGATAATATCGTCTCTTTGGATCTCCATCGGCCGGTCGATACGGACACCGTTTAAATATGTACCGTTTCTCGAATCCTCGTCTTTTACATATAATTTGTCATTCTTATGTATGATTACACAATGAAGCTTGGAGATCCTTCCGTCAGAAGTGAGCGGAAGATATCTCTCATACATGCTTCCGTCCTTTCCTCTGCCGATCCCTACGCTGTCGCAAAATGTAAAGCTATATTTTTCCCAACTGTCAATATCTTCCAGAATGATCTTCCAGCGGCGTTTCTTACGTTTCGGGCGCTGATCCTTTGCATACGCTTGCGCCTCTCGTTCTCGTTTTGAACGCGTGCGGACTTCCGCCTCATACTCATCTTCATATTCATCCCGACGTTTTTTTCTTCCTCTTCCTTCTGCCCGCGCCAACTCCGCTTTGCTCTGTTTGATTCCCGAAAACGATACAAACAACATCGCGGCACAGCCCGACACAAGTAAAGCTACTATAATCCAATACCACATAATTTCCTCTCCTTTAAAAATTAATACTACTATATTTTTATAATTCGGGCAAGTAAAATGTCGGTTTTTGTCTAACAGTTCAGCCATACAGATATCCACTTTTACCGCACTTCAGGTCGACTCTCCCGTGACAAACCGCTTTCGCCTGTGGTATAGTTATCTGACAGATGATTTTTA
>NZ_DS264373.1 GCF_000153925.1 [Ruminococcus] torques ATCC 27756 | reverse complement strand
GGCATGTATCAAGGCTGGTTTTTCCTTGTATTTTTAAATTTAAAACGCTGAGCCACCATCAAACACTAGTATTCATCTCACACTATCCGTAATTTAGTGCCTTTTTTATAATCGTTT
>NZ_DS264374.1 GCF_000153925.1 [Ruminococcus] torques ATCC 27756 | reverse complement strand
GTTTGATAAGAACAGGGAGATTAATTATACGTTTACTCCGGATACGACGGCAATATATCGTTTCGATCTCAGCAGGATAATGCAAGTCTGTCTATAAAGAATGCGACTGGCAGACAGGATTCGGAAGTTCGAGTGGCAAGATAGATTCTTCATTGCGCTTGAGAAGGGAAAAACTTATGAATCTCGATGGTAAGCCTGGATAAAAGTGAGATACAATGGAATATTACAAAAGCAGGTACGAAAACTGCTAACGAAGGAACAGAGTATACGACGACAAAAGAGGAGACAACAGTATATGATTTCGTTCCGAGTAAGTCGGGAGAATATATGTTTTCTTCAAAAGATGGGGGAACAGGAAAAGTATATAGTTCAGATTGGAAAGAAATAGAAGGGTGCTTGTATGATGGAGCTGCAGAGTTCGGCATGAAGGTTTCATTAGAGCAGGGAAAAACATATCATTTGGGCATTGCGTTATCAGATAAAGAAGCAAAATGGAAGATTGAACCGGTAAAAGAGTCATCTGATTATACATATCGTGTGCTGTCTGATAATACAGTAGAGATTTTGAAATATTCCGGAGTAGAAAGTAATGTAACAGTACCGGACAAGATCGATAATAAGGTAGTTAAAAGTGTCGGTTACGGAGCGTTTGCGGAGAATGAAAATATTGTCGGCGTAACGATTCCGGCACAGGTTACAGATTTACAGTACGGAGTATTTGCATCATGTGCAAATTTGGAAACAGTTACATTTAAAGAAGGAAGCAAATTACAGAAAATTGCCGCAAGAGCATTTGAAAACTGTTCAAAGCTTCATTCGGTCAGTCTGCCTGACAGCGTTCAGACAATCGAAGAAAACGGATTTGCTCACTGCAAAAATCTTGGACCGGTAGATCTTGGAAACGGATTAAAAAATATTGAAAACAATGCGTTTTACTATTCGGGAGTGACGAAGGTTCGTATTCCCGGCAGCACGACAGAGATCGGAGCAAGTACATTTTACGAGTGCAGATCGTTAAACGACATTACTCTTGGAAGTGGTTTAAAAGGAATTGAATCCGGAGTATTTTATCATTGCAGTAATTTGAAACAGATCGAGCTGCCGGATAATATTACTTATATTTCAGATAATGCATTTGGCGGCTCGGGATTGACGTCTGTAGAGATACCGGACTCAGTGACAAGTATCGGCAATCTGGCATTTTACGGCTGTCAATCATTGAAAAAAGCAGTAATCGGAAATAATCTTGCATATATAGCGAATAACGCATTCGGCTCATGTGCATTGACGGAAATCATGTGGGGAGATAAGGTTGAGAAAATAGGAACAGAGTCATTTTCCAATAATAAAAATCTTACGACAGTTTCGCTTCCGAACAGCATAACAGAGATTGAGTATGGGGCGTTTAACGGATGTGAGAATCTGAGCGACATTGAAATTCCGGATTCGGTAGAGGCAATCGGCGGTTTTGCATTTGACAATGAGGGAAGCGGCATAAGAGATACGAATACTAAATGGTATGACGCACAGGCTGACGGAGACGTATATGCAGGAAAAGTTTATTACAAATATAAAGGAGAAGCGCCGGCAGATACAACGGTTACGATCAAAGACGGAACGAAAGGTATCGCAGGATATGCATTCTATATGCAGGGAAATGTGACAGAAGTTGTGATTCCGAACAGCGTGAATAATATCGGAGAAGTGGCGTTTATGGGATGTGAATCTTTGAAGACAGTCACAATCCCCGAATCTGTAAAAGTGATCGGAAGAGAGGCTTTAGGATATTTGTCGAGCAAGCAATATGAGCAGGGATATAAGGTAGAAGGATTTACAATCCGGGGAGTAGCAGGATCGGCTGCGGAGAAGTACGCAAAAGAAAACGGATTTACGTTCGAGGCGATGAAGCCGGATTATATAAAAGGTGATTCAGATTCGGACGGAAAAGTGACGATCTCAGACGTTCGTACTACTTTGAGGTATGTATGTCAGAAGGTTGAGTTGGACGAGGAGCAGAAACTTGCCGCAGATGTGGAAAAGGACGGAGTTATAAACATTAAAGATTTAAGGAAAGTATTGAGATTTGTATGTAACAAAATAGAAGAACTGTAAAAGTGATTGAAAGAGATTCAATTATACAGACTGCCGCTTGCGATTTTATATGCAAGCGGCAGTTTTGTTGTATCAAGAAAACCACGCGATAGTCGCGTGGTTCCGTGAAAGCTTTAGCGGTGTATTCAGAAATAAAAACTCCTAATGTGTATAATAAAAACGTGACCTGCCAGTTACGTAAATAAAAACACATTAGGAGGACCGTATAATGTCAGAACAAAATACAGACGTAAAAAGCTTAGCACATACAAAATGGAATTGCAAATATCATGTAGTGTTTGCACCTAAATATCGAAGGAAAGTATTTTATAACGAAAAGAAAGAAGCAATTCGTGAAATAATCCGAACACTGTGCCAATGGAAAGGTGTTGAAATCATCGAAGGAGAAGTATGTCCGGATCATATTCATTTACTTCTGAGTATCCCGCCCAAAATGAGCGTTTCGGGATTCATGGGATACTTAAAAGGAAAGAGTAGCCTAATGATATTTCAGAGATTCGGAAATATGAAATTTGCATACCGAAACCGCGAGTTTTGGTGTAAGGGATACTATGTTGATACAGTAGGGAAGAACACGGCAGCAATAAAAAGTTACATAGCCAACCAGCTAAAACAAGATAAGGAAATGGATCAGATTAGTCTATTCGATCCGCGAGACCCGTTTACGGGTAGCAAGTAATCCTGCGCGTGGCTGGCAGGCCAATAAAAGACGCACTTGTGCGTGGCTAGTAATATTAGGGCTATGCCCGAAAATGAAAAACCACCCGCTAGGCGGGTGGATGTTTATTATAGAAAATTAGGTAATTGCGAAACAAGTCCGCAATCCTGACTGAAAACAGGCGAAGGCTCCTGTCATGCAGGATTCTTGGGATAGGAAGTGAAAATCGTTCATTTCTTGGCACAACAAATAAACCTCATGGGCTTATGAAGTTGGTAAGTCCTATGCTATGAGTGGTTTTAAACTTCGTATGTATTGATGCTGGTGAATTTTATCAGCAACCATGACAGTTATTAACTGAGAAATTCCTGCAAGCAACAAATCTGCATGTAGTGTTTTCTCATTTTGGGTTTTACGACCGGCAATACAGAAACTGTCTTTAAAATGGTTGATTGATTTTTCAACGTTTACACGGATTTTATAGGTCTCATCCCATTCTACGGAACCACGTTCCACACCGGGATAGGCACGCAGATTCTTTTCGGGGTAAATGTAAATCATTCTTCCACAGGAAGATGTGGTACAGGGGTTCTCACAGCGGCAGACACGGCGTTTCGTTTTGGTTTCACGGTTGTATTCCCATTTCATTTTAGGGCATACAAACTTCATGCTGGGAAGTTTGCTTCTCAGATGAGATTTACTCCCTTCCCGTTTCATAGGAAGTGTGGAATCATGCGGACAGCAAGGAACACCATTTTCGTTGAAGGTGTAGCCATTTTCTTCCATTGATAGTTTTGTCCGGAGTGGAATAAATGCTTTTTCAAAGCCAAGATCATCCAAAAGGGCTTTGTAGATTTCAATGGTATCAAAAGCGGCATCGCCTAGAAAAGTTTTAGGGTTGATCAAAGGATGCTTCTGAAAGAAATCAATCAAAACAGGGAGCAGTGCCTTAGAGTCCGCAAGTGATTTATCTTCATCTGGTGAATCGGATTTCTTTTCAACAATGATATTAGGATGAGCATTTAGGAAATCTTTATTGTAGAAGGTAATATCGCGAACAATACCAAGACCATTAGTGACAATACCAAACTTATAGGCATAGCAGAAATGTCCGTTGATGTACATCTGTTGGATAGCTGGGTTAGCAGTAGCGTGTGCAGGCATTGAGCCGTAAGCAGCTTTGTAAGGATCAAAGTTTTTATCAAAGTTGTGAGCCTTTGCAAAGGCCTTTAACTGTTTTATGATACGGTTTGCGTATTTCGGATTATTTTCTGTTACCCATGCCTCAATTCCAGAAGTATCAAAGATACTCATGGAAGCAAGGTTAGAATCAATACGTTGGCAGATCGGTTCAGTGATATCAACTAAGTGATCGAACATCGATTGTAAGTCCATAAGAAAGTCCTGTTTAAAGCGGGTAAATTTTGAGGCATCAGGAACAACACGGAAGCCACAGAAATCCCGTAGTTCCTGAGAATATTTTAAAAATATAATCAGAAGAGTATCTGTCGGGATTGAGAAAATGCGCTGAATAAGGAGAGCCTTAATCATAGGATAAAGTGGATGCTTACGAGGTCTTCCTGTAGAAGCGTGAAAATGAGTAACAAAAGAAACAGGAACAATTTCATCAAGATTAATGGTTTGGTCAAGTAGAGAAAGAAACTGATATTTGTCATTATCGAATTTATTTTGGCAATCTTCAAAAACTTCTGCCAAAGTGAGCTGCTTATATGGTATCATATAGGTACATCTCCTTTCGGGTGGTTGGTTTATAGTTTCTAGGCAACTCTATTTTACCACAATCCGTTGAGGAGATGTTTTGTTTTATAAAAGTTAAAATGCCGTATTTATGCGGCTTGTGGCGTTTCGCAAACACCTAAATTATAGAAAATAAATGAAAGGAGAGACGCGTATGATCACAAAATTTGAGAGAAAAGTGATCGCAGGACTTACAGCTTTTCTGATGTGCCTGTCGATGGTGTTAGCAGTTCCGGTTTCTGTAAATGCAGAGGCAGAACAGACGCAGGATGAAGCGGTAAGTGGTGCAAAGCAAGAGGAGACAGTGAGTGATGTGCAGATGCAGGATGAAACTGTAAATGATGCACAGCAAGACGTAACTACGGGAGAGGAAGTTGAAGAAGGTGCGGCCGGAGATATACAGAAATTGCCGGGGATGAGCGCAGAAAGCACAGATGCAATGCTGAATACAACGTCACAAGAAGATGTGATAGGAAGTATTACTCTCAAGAAAGACGGCACGGAAGAATCCGGTTCGATTATGCTGCAGGAAGATCAGACATCTGTTCGTTATCAGTTGAATGTTGAAGAAGACGGGCAATATTATATTACGGCAACAGGTGATAATTATTGGAGTACGTATGCGAGCATTACGGAAGAAACCGAAGACGGAACACAAGATGTGGAGATTATCAATTCACGAGTTGAACTTCGTAAAGCAGGAACATATTATTTGGAATTATCAGATTATTCATCAGAATCTCAAAAAATTATAAAATGGAAAGCCGGAAAAGTCAAAGATATTACCCCCGGAGAATTTGATATAGAGTTAAATGAGGAGAAGCCTGAGGCGTACTATAGATTGACAGTGGATGAATCCGGGGTTTATTATGTGCGTTCTGTAAAGGGGATGTCAGTTAAGATAAGAGACACACAGACAGGAAATGAAATTTTATCTTCATCGTCTTTTTATAAATTAAAAAAAGAGAATGTTTATGAGATTACACTCGGAAGATACAGTTGGGAAAACGCTTCAGGAAAATGGGGAATTCTGAAAGGAATCGAAAAAGAAGTAGAGTGTGACAAAGTGTATATTAATGAGACAGATGGCGTTTACTATAAGTTCGTTCCGAAAACGACAGGATATTATAGTGTAGAAGGCGGTTTTTATGACGAAGAGTGGAATCAGATTTATTCCGAAGAAATGCTTGCCGGGAATGCGTATTATTTAGCGCCGTATGGAAGATATTGGTGTATTAAACAGTCTGAATATACTCCGATTGATCCGGGTGGTTCTGGTGGAAAAGTACAGGTCAAAGTAGGCGAGACGTATACTCATGATATGAGAAAAGGCGGTTTTTATGAGTTTATACCGGAAGAAACGGCAAGTTATCATTTCCGCTCTAATGAAAATGTGAAACTGGAAGTTAAAGAGAGGATATTCGAGATAAACGGTATCGGAACTTTAGAAGGCAAAGTTGACTATTCAGTAGTTATGAGAGCCGGATCTGTATATTGGATACATTTGTACGAGATGGATGCAGCAACAGTTACATGGACGATTGAAAAAACAAAAACAAAAACTGCGGTGACAGGAACAAAATATACTGCTGTAAAAGGCGGATCAGACACATATGATTTTGTACCAAGTAAATCCGGAGATTATTCTGTTTCTTTTAACGGAAAAGGCGGAGTTTTAGTATATGATGACGCATGGAATGAGATAAAAAAATATTATCCTGAAGAAGCAGACGGAAGCCGTGTTGTTCTTTCGCTGGAACAGGGAAAAACGTATCACTTTGCTGTTGCAGCATTAGAGAAAGATATGCAATGGGAAATCGAATCAGCTAAAACAAAAAACGGATTCGTATACACAAATTTAGCTGATAATACAGTAGAGATTTTGAAATATACAGGAACGGAAAGTAATGTAACAATACCGGATAAGATTGACAATAAAGTCGTAAAAACTCTTGGAGCTGAATCATTTACAGAGAATGAGACGGTAGTAGGAGTTACGATTCCGGCACAAGTTACGAATCTGCAGTACGGAGCGTTTGCATCATGTACGAATTTGAAGAAAGTAACTTTCGCACAAGGCAGTCAACTGAAAAAAATCAAAGAAGAAACATTTGAACACTGTCAAAAGTTAGAAGAAATACATATTCCCGACAGTGTTACACAAATAGAGAAGGGAGCGTTTTATTATTGTCGGTCTTTGAGCAAGTTAACGCTAGGGAAGAAGCTTGAGGTAATTGATAACAACGCCTTTGAAGGCTGCAGCAGTCTGAAACAGATTGAAATTCCTGATTCTGTGGAAAGTATCGGAGAGGGAGCATTTACATATTGCACTTCTCTTGAACATGTGACGATTGGAAATAAACTGGCATATGTAGCGAAAAGTGCATTTTCATGGTGTAACCTGACGGAAATTACATGGGGAGACGGAATTGCAAAAATCGGAGACAGTGCGTTTGCTTGTAACCAAAAACTTACGACGGTTTCGATTCCTGATACAGTAACGGAACTTGAATACAAAGCGTTTGCCGGATGTGTAGAGTTAAGTGATATTGAAATTCCTGATTCGGTAGAAGCAATCGGAGGCTATGCATTTGAGAAGTGGGATATATATAATGAAGGTGGGGACACTGCATGGTATGACGCACAGGCTGACGGTGATGTGTATGCCGGAAAAGTTTACTACAAATATAAAGGAACAATCGCAGAAGGCGGTACTGTCAATCTGAAAGCCGGTACGAAAGGAATCGCAGGATATGCGTTCCTTGATCAGATAAATCTGACAGGAATTGAAATTCCTGATAGTGTAACGAATATCGGCGATTATGCATTTGTCGGATGTGAAAAATTAAACAAAGTGACTGTCCCTGCTTCTGTAACAAAAATCGGAGAGAAAGCTCTTGGATATTTGACGTCGGGAAAGGGAGGACAGGCTTATAAGTTAGAAGGCTTTACGATCCGGGGAGTAGCCGGTTCAGCTGCAGAGAAGTATGCGAAAGAAAACGAATTTAATTTTGAGGCGTATACTCCTGAGTATATTAGAGGAGATGTGGATGCCGACAGAAAAGTTAGTATCGGAGACGTCCGTATGACATTGCGGAGCATCTGTAAGAAGGCGGAATTGAACGGAACACAGAAGCTTGCGGCAGATGTGGAAAAAGACGGAACAGTAGATATAAAAGACTTGCGGAAGATTTTAAGATATGTCTGCGGTAAAATTGAATATTTGTAAAGCATATTATTAAGTGTATTGTTAAACGCATTTTGTGAGTGAATCTCAAAAGTGTAAGAATGGGAAGAACCCTGCTTTGCCGAAAGGCGGAGCGGGGTTCTTCTTATACTGCGATCATCCGTGAATGTGAGCGCTGACGATATCTCCGCGATAACTATTCTGTGGATGCCAGTGATATCTGCGGCGATAACTATTCTGTGGATGCCAGTGATATCTGCGGTGATAACTATTCTGTGACTGTCGGCGATATATGTTGTGGTAATTATTCTGTAAATGTCTGTGATATATGTTGCGGTAATTATTCTGTAAATGCAAGTAATATGTGATGCAGTGATCTGTGCAGATACGGCAGATATTCTTCCATACTGACAGGCTGGCTGTTATGGATACAGTTATAACTTGTAGAGCCGATCAGTTCTATCATCGTGAATAGAAGCAGTTCCGGAGCAGGGCAGTTTACATTGTATTTTTTCAAAGCGGTCATGTAGTGATCGTAGAATTGGCTGGAGAAAGAAGGATCTCCGTTTGTAAAGACACTTTTAAATATCCCCCATGATAAGTTTTTGGCAATAAACTCCATGAAGAAGTGGTTTTTTTGAAATCGTTCGATAATGTAGTCCGTAGTAAAGAGCAGTTCATCCTCAAAACTGCTCACATTTGCTTTTTCAAGAGCGCGGTGTGCATCGTCAAAAAGTTGATTTGCCTTATATACGATGAGTTTGTCACGCAGATCGTATTTATCCTTGAAATACAGGTAAAAAGTTCCTTTTGCAAGGCCGGCCTGTTGGACAATATCAGAAATTGTTGTTTTGGCAAATCCTTTTCCTGTGAAAAGATGAAAGGCAGTTTCGAGAAGTGTGCTCTCTTTCTGCTTTTTATTATCATCAACTTTGCTCATAATAGATCCCCTCTTATTTTTGATGCTTAATCTTTTGTTATTTTCCTATATTATGAATTGTTTTATTGAGAAAGTCAATAAAATGACTAAAATTCATTTTTATCGCTGAAAAATATTGACTATTAGTCATTTTTGGAATATATTGTGTATTATACAAAAAATAAGGAGATGATTTCAGTGGTCAAAGCAGGCAAGTGGATTGCAAAGCATCGGGTGTTGATCTTGATTGTCAGCGCGCTGCTTATGATTCCGTCTTTTTTCGGAATCGTGAATACGAGGGTCAACTATGATCTGCTCAGCTATCTGCCTGAACATCTTGAAACCGTGAAGGGGCAGGATATTTTGGTAGATGAATATGGCATGGGAGCGTTTTCCATGGTCGTAGTAGAAGATATGGAACTAAAGGATGTACAGAAGCTGGAAGAAAAGTTCAGCGAAGTACCGCATGTAAAAGATGTGTTATGGTACGATGATGCCGCAGATATCAGTCTTCCCGTCGAGATGCTGCCGAAGGATATAAGGGAAGCCTTTTTCAAAGGAGAAGCAACGATGATGTTGGCTCTTTTTGATAATACGACATCTTCGGACGAGGCAATGGATGCGGTGACACAGATGAGGCAGATTGCAGATAAGCAATGCTTTATAAGCGGAATGACAGGTGTTGTTACAGATATTAAAAATCTTTGCCTGCATGAGCTCCCGATTTATGTGGTGATCGCAGTACTCTGCTGTCTTTTGATATTGGAACTGACGTCCACGTCGTTTCTTGTACCGATCTTGTTTTTGATAAGTATCGGAGCGGCGATTGTATATAATCTCGGAAGCAATATCTTTTTGGGAGAAACGTCCTATATTACGAAAGCGCTGACTGCGATTTTACAGTTAGGCGTAACGATGGATTATTCCATTTTCCTTTTGAATAGTTATGAGGAAAATAAGAAACGGTTTCCGGGAGAAAAAGAACGGGCGATGGGGCATGCGATCGCGAATACGTTTAAGTCGGTTGTCGGAAGTTCGGTGACAACGATCGCAGGCTTCGCGGCGTTGTGCGCCATGACGTTTACACTTGGAAGAGATCTCGGAATCGTAATGGCAAAAGGTGTTGTTATGGGAGTGCTCTGTTGTGTGACGCTGCTTCCTTCACTTGTTCTTGTATTTGACAAATGGATAGAAAAAACAACGCATAGACCACTGTTTTCTAATATGAATAAACCGTCAGAGTTTATTACGAAACATTATGCTGTCTGGATCGTTTTGTTCCTTGTCCTTTTGTTCCCTGCAATTTACGGAAACAACCATACGAAGATCTATTATAATATCGCTCAGTCTCTTCCGGGATCGCTTGACAGTAATGTGGCGAATGAAAAACTGGAAAAGGATTTTGAAATGGGAAACATGCATATGATCCTCATGGATAAAAATATGGATGGTGTGCAGAAACAGAAAATGCTCGATCAGGTTGATGAAGTTGACGGTGTAAAATGGACGATCAGCATGAACTCTTTGATAGGTCCGTCCGTGCCGGATTCGATGATCCCGGACGATATTAAGAGTATGTTGAAAAGCGATCACTATGAGCTGGCATTTATTTGTTCGGAATATGCATCTGCAACAGATCAGGTAAATACACAGATCGCACAGATCGACGATATTGTGAAATCATATGACGATGACGCTATGGTGATCGGGGAAGCGCCTTTGATGAAAGACCTTCAGGATGTAACGGATGTAGACCTTACAATGGTCAATGTTCTTTCGATGGCGGCGATCTTTCTGATCATTATGATCGTATTTAAGTCAATTTCCCTTCCGGTTATTCTTGTATCGGTTATCGAGTTTGCAATAGCGGTCAACATGGCGTTTCCATATTATATGGGAACGGAACTTCCGTTTGTGGCAAGTATTGTGATCGGAACGATTCAGCTTGGAGCGACTGTTGACTATGCGATCTTGATGACGAGCCGTTATCAGAAAGAACGCGGACGCGGAAGGTCGAAAAAAGAAGCGATCGCGATCGCTCATAAAACAAGCATGCCGTCAATTATCAGCAGCGGTTTAAGTTTCTTTGCGGCGACGTTCGGAGTGGCGTGCTACTCTAAAGTAGACATGATCGGTTCTATATGTACATTGTTGGCAAGGGGAGCGATCATCAGTATGATCGTAGTTATACTTGTACTTCCGGCGATGTTTATGATATTTGATAAAATTATCTGTAAGACATCGATTGGATTTCTCGGAGAAAAGGCGAAGAAAACGGCGCAATAAAAAGTAATGGAAACAAAAAGTAAAACTATGAATGTCGGGAAAGGATGTTGGCAGTTATGAATAAAAACAGAAGAATGAAACATGTAGTAGCGGCTTCACTGGCTTTCGGAGCGGCGGCGCTTACCGGATTCGGACAGATCGCTCCGGCAGCAGTATATGCGGCAGAGCAGACGGAAACTGTGAAAACAGAAAGTACAAAAAGCGGAGAACAGGCAGACGAAGGCCTGTTTAAAGAAGAAACGGTTTATGTCAATGCAGATGCAAACGGAGCGGTAAAACTTATAACAGTTTCGGATTGGCTGAAAAATGCGGGAACGACAGAAAGTTTAAAAGATGTCAGCGAACTTGACGGTATTAAAAATATTAAAGGAGAAGAAACCTTTTCGGAGTCGGGCGATAATCTGACGTGGGATACAAACGGCGCAGATATTTATTATCAGGGAACGACTGAAAAAGAACTTCCGGTTTCCGTGAAACTGACCTATTATCTGGATGGAAAGAAAATCAGTCCTTCAGAGCTGAAAGGAAAAAGCGGACATCTGAAGATCAAAATTGATTATACAAATAACACAAAGAAATCGGTGAATGTAAGCGGAAAATCCGAAGAACTAAGCAGTCCGTTTGTAATGATGACAGGAATGATACTTCCGAATGAGACGTTTAGCAATGTGGCGATCGACAACGGAAAAGTAGTGTCAGACGGGAATAGAAATATCGTACTTGGATTTGCTGTTCCGGGTATGAAAGAAAGTCTGGGAATGAATGATTTCTCGCAGTCGTCTTCGCAGGTATCGCTTCCTGAAAGTCTTGAGATAAGCGCGGACGTAACGGATTTTACGATGTCCTCTACTTATACGGTCGCATTGTCCGATATTTTGGAAGATTTGAATGTGAAAGAAATCGTTGATTACAGTTCTTTGCAAAGCGCTCTTGATGAGCTGGAAAATGCGGCGTTGGAACTGGTAAGCGGAACAGATACGTTGTCTTCCGGGGCGGCGCAGCTTTCTTCCGGCGCGGCAGAATTAGAAGACGGCATCAAGAAATATACAGATGGAACGGATACGTTGGCAAATGGAGTTGTATCTTATGTAAATGGGGAACAACAGTTAGCAGACGGCGCAAAAAGCCTTACGGAATTGAGCGCAGGCTTATCCCAGGTTCAGTCAGCAGTGAGTCAGCTTAGCGCAGCCACAGACGGAAGTTTGACAAGCGTGAATGAGAAAGATATTAAGGCAGGAGCGCAGAAATTGGCAGACGGAACGCAGCAGCTTGTACAGGTTCTCGGAACAGAGGCTGTTCAGGCTGTGATGCAGCAGGTGACAAGTATGATCGAGATGGGAAAGGCGCTCATTGAGGAAACGAAAGGGCTGGAAACAAGTCTGCAAAACGGAATCGTAACCCCGGTTCAGGATCTTGCGGCGCAGGCACAGGCAATTTCAGGAGAGCTTCAGAAAATTTCAGATTTGCAGACGAATCTTACAAATGCATGTACTGCCGTAAATACTGCGGTAAACGAAAATAATGCTGTTATTGATGTCGATAATGGACAGATTGCGGCGAATAACGAAAAGATTACGTCAGCTAAGACGAAAGCCATCTCAAGTTCACAGACGATTCAACAGGCGGTAGATTCCCTGACGGCGAAGAGAAATGAAATCGCACAAAATGATCCTCAGTCAGCGGCTCTTGCAGATCTTGATAATGCGATACAGGCGCTGAATGAAGCGAAAAACGCCGCGGCTGAAGTGACCGATATGCCGGAACTTTCTTCTATAGAAGGAAAACTAAATCCGGTGCAGGCGGATCTGTCAGGCGTGGATGTGCAGGCTGTTCAAAATGCAGTAGGAAAAATGAAAGTAGATCTGTTTACATTAAAACTTGCGGCTGCAGGAATGAATGCAAAACTTCCCGAAGTAGAAGAAAAATTAGACGCAATCCAGAAAGCGGGAGAAAACCTGCCTTTGGATCAACTGGGAGCGCTGACAGGTAAGATCGACGATCTAAATACGGGAATGCAGGGGCTTAACAGTGGAATCGGATCTTTGCATACGAATCTATCATCTTTAGATCAATCTCTTGCAGTATCAGTACCGAAAGCGGCTTCCGGAATCGCACAGCTAAACGGAGGATTTACACAATTAGGCAGCTTTAACAGTCAGCTTACGGCAGGAGCGGAGCAGTTAAAAGAAAACAGCAGCGTACTGAAAAACGGAGTGTCGGCTTTGAACAGCGGAGCGAAAACTTTGTCAGAAGGAGCTGTGACGCTGGCGGACGGAATGAAGACGTTTGATGCAGAAGGAACGAGTAAACTGAAAACAACGGTTGAAGGTGCGGTCGGAGAATTGATGAACCGGTTAGAAGCGCTGACATCTAAAGAGTGCAGCTATGATACGTTCAGCGGAAAAGACAGCGCGATGGACGGTAATGTAAAATTTGTAATCGAAACAGAAGCGATTGAATAAAAGCAGAAAAAATGCCTCCCCTGTCTGAGCCGCAGGAGAGGCATTTTTTATAAGGACAATTAAATAAACTTCTGTTCAGGAGCATCCACTTGGGAGTGGATGCTTCCATTTTTCCATCCAATAATTGACCTGCAGCATATAAGCAAGCATCTGAGGTCCTGCCATAAGCTGCCCATACCATGGTTTTCCGTAGTCGGAAGGCGTATCAAGGAAACGCAATACTTTCTTTTTATCAAGAAATGTTCGTATAGGAGCATTGGGGGAAGCGAGGACTTCTTTTAGTTGATCTGCGAGCAATGCTTCATAATGAGGATCATAAGTTTTTGGATAAGGACTTTTGCGTCTCCACAAGATCTCTTTTGGCAAGATGCCCTCTCCGGCATGGCGGAGCAGACCTTTTACAATTCCGTCCGGACATTTGATGTCCCACGGGATATTGAAAACGTATTCTACGATCCGATAATCGGCAAACGGTACGCGGGCTTCAAGTCCGCTGTACATACCGGCGCGGTCCATCCGATCAAGAAGAGTTGCCATAAACCAGCGGATATTCAGGTAGGCGATCTCACGCCGACGTTTTTCTTCGGGAGAATCATCAGGTAGAACCGGCGTTTCACGAATCGTCTGTTCATAGGCGTTAAGGGCATATTCTTCCATGTTCAGTTCGTGAATAAAATCGTCGTCTAACAATGCTTGCCGCGGCTGCATAGAAGGCGACCATGGAAACATATTCGTTTCAAATGAGCTTTTTTTATGAAACCAAGGGTAGCCTCCGAAAATTTCATCAGCACATTCGCCTGTAAGGACAACGCTGTTGAACTGTTTGACAAGTGAACAGAAATACAACATAGAGGACTCGACGTCGGCCATGCAGGGGAGATCCCGCGCGTCTACGGCTTTGTACAGATAATCCAGTTGATCCTGACTGCTGCATTCGAGGAAGTGATGGTTTGTTTCATATAATTCTGCCATCTGTTCGGCAAACGGACGATCCTGACTTGGCTGGAATGTATTGGATTTAAAATACGTTTTGTTTTCCGTGAAATCAAAAGAAAAAGTATTTAGTTTTTCCCCTGATTTTGCCAGATGTCCGGCGCAGACGGCAGTGACGAGGCTGCTGTCTATTCCGCCGGAAAGAAACGTGCAGATGGGAACGTCTGAAAGCATCTGCTTTTTGATGGAATCTGTGAGAAGCCATCTCGTTTTTTCGATTGTATCAGAAGGCGAATCAGTGTGGAGGCAGCTGCTAAGTTTCCAGTAAAACTGTCTTTTGAAAGAAGTGTGACTAATGGAAATGTGTTCGCCGGGGAGCACTTCAAGAATATTTTTAAATACACCTTTTCCGTATGTTTTTGCAGGACCTAAGGCGAATATTTCATTGAGGCTGTTCCGGTCAAGTTCGGGAACGATATCGGGATAGGCAAATAATCCCTTGATTTCGGAAGAAAAAATAGTAGTCTCGTCTTTTTTTGTATAAAAGAGAGGTTTGACACCGAGCCTGTCGCGGAACAGATGAAGCGTTTGACAAGATTCATCCCACAGCGCGATTGCAAAGATTCCGTTTAACTTTTTAATAAAAGATGGTCCGCAGCGCATAAATCCGGCAAGGATTACTTCTGTATCGCCGGACGTCAGAAACTGTTCACCTTCAGAAATCAATTCTGCTTTCAGTTCCGGGGCATTATATATTTCACCGTTATATGCAATGACACAACTGTGATCGCCTCTGACGCGTCTCATCGGCTGATGTCCGGTGACTAAGTCGATGATGTTCAGACGAACATGGGCAAGCCCGCATTGAGGGGAGAGAAACGTACCTTCATCATCCGGCCCACGGTGCTTTTGAACTTGATTCATCATTTCTAAAATGTGGTTTCTGTAGTTCTTTTCTTTTGTATAATCCGCAGATGGGTTAAAAAATCCGGCGATTCCGCACATAGAAAATTCTCCTTCTTCTATTTTTTGACAATATCGCGTATGACAGGCTGAAGCTGCCGGTTCTCAAGAGCGGCTTCCAAAGCCGGGATAAGCAGATCGGTATGGGCAGTCATTGAATTCGGCTTTTTTTCGGGATCATCCTGCCCGAACGGAACAAAGTAGATATTTTTCGTATTTAAAAGAAGTCCGATATTTTTCATATTCATACCGAGGGCGTCGTTTGTCGATAAAGATAAAAGAAGCGGTTTGTTGTTGCGTAAATGGGCTTTTGCCGCCATTAAAGCAGGTGTGTCGGTGATTCCGTTTGCCAGTTTGGCAAGCGTATTTCCGGTGCACGGAAGGATCACAAGTGCGTCGAAAAGGTTTTTCGGACCGATCGGCTCTGCTTCGGAAATAGTCATCATCGGTTTATTTCCCGTAATTTCTTCTGCACGCCTATAAAATGATTCGGCAGAACCGAAACGGGAGTCTGTGGATGCGGCTGCGGTTGAAAAGACTGTCTGGACAGAGCCACAGCAGTTTGAAAGTTTTTGCAGTTCCAGAAATGCTTTTTTGTAAGTGCAGAACGAGCCGGTAAAAGCGACTCCGATCTGCGTTTCTTTTAAGGACAAAGGGGATTCCTCCTTTCATTTTGCGCATGAATTATGAGAGATACAGTTTTGATTCGATAAATTGTTTTAAGTGACGGGCAGAAGATGCGGGAGCATATTTGCCGGGAAGTCCTAAGCAGTGCAGAGCAGATATGCCGAGACGCTGAGCCGCGTCATAATCGACCCCTCCGGGGGAAGAGGCAATATCAATAATAAGAGCAGAAAGATCTACGTTTTTTAAAGTCTCTTCATTTATAAATTGCGCCGGAACAGTATTAAAAATGAAGCGAAAATCTCCGGCGTGATCGGAAAGTGATTTTAAGGGGAAACTTTTGTCGGCAATAACTGACGCGCGGGCGGATTCTTCGGCGTTATCTGTAAAAACGGAAACGTTTGCGGATAATCCCTTTAAACGGTAAACAATAGAGTGACCGCATTTTCCGAATCCAAGTACTGCGCATCTGCTTTTGTGCAGATTGAAAGGACTGTGGAGGATCGCTTCGCAGATTGCGCCTTCTGCAGTCGAGATACTGTTGTAAACAGGAAGCGATATATCGTCTGCATAATCAAAAACAGCGACGTTATTTTCGGCGGCTTCTTTTTTAAAAGAAGGAGGGATGCCCCCGGCAAACAAAGACTGACCGGGCCGCAGAAGATGAAGCAGCGTCTGAATAGAGAAACGATAGATGCTATTTTCAACCGAAACATCCGCGCCGTTTTTAGTAAACGGAAAAGGGCAGATGACGGACCCGGAATGGATACAGGCTTCTTCGAGAGAAGGCGCTTCGCGTACTATGGAAACATGTTCGGAGACGGAGCTGCAGTTGTTCGGCTGAGAGGCCAAAGCGTAATGACAAAGAGAACGGCCCGATTCTGCTAACATTTCTGCAAGAAAAACCTGACGCGCATCACCGCCTAAAACAGAGAAATCATATGAAAATGAAGACATAAAAACACCGCTTAAGAAACATTTTTAATTACTATATGCGAGTGAGAAAAAGATGTGAGTATAAATAACCTTGCTTGTCGTATATTTTTTCGGAATATTCCCGGGATGTCGGCAGTGCTGTGTATATCAGCATCCTTTTTATAGCGGGGCAAAAAATGATAAAAGAGAGTGATATTAACTATATCACAAAACGAATAGAAAACAAATCACTTTTGTTATTGACATGAAATCAAATAAAGTAGAAGGGAAGGCAATAAGATGAGCAGAAAAAGGAATAAGGTAATGAAAAACAGCTCCGGTTGTCATGATATTAATAAAGTTATAAGATTTTTTCTTATTCCTTTTAAAAAATATGCGTTATCATGTTAATATTAGGAGAGAGTAGGAGAGGTGATTGATAATGTACAATATATTAGTATGTGACGATGACAAAGAAATAGTGGAAGCAATCGAAATTTATCTGACGCAGGAAGGATATCGTATACTGAAGGCGTATGACGGTACGGAAGCTCTTGAAATGCTTGAAAGAGAAGAGGTTCATCTGCTTCTTCTTGATGTGATGATGCCGAAACTTGACGGGATTCGGGCAACTTTGAAAATACGAGAGAAAAACAGTATTCCCATCATTATCCTTTCCGCAAAATCGGAAGATGCGGATAAGATACTCGGACTTAATGTAGGAGCGGACGATTATGTTACAAAGCCGTTTAGTCCTTTGGAACTTGTTGCGCGAGTGAAATCTCAGCTTCGCAGGTATACGCAGCTTGGCGGCACGGCTCAGAATGAAAATGATAAAATATATTCTGTCGGCGGCCTTAGGATTAATGACGATCTGAAAGAAGTGACAGTAGATGGGGAGTTAGTAAGATTGACTCCGATCGAATATAATATCCTCCTTCTTCTTATGAAGAATCAGGGGCGCGTTTTTTCGATCAATCAGATATATGAAATGATCTGGAATGAGGAAGCTATCGGGGCTGATAATACGGTTGCCGTTCATATACGGCATATAAGGGAGAAGATTGAGATTAATCCAAAAGAGCCGCGGTATTTGAAAGTTGTCTGGGGAGTCGGATATAAGATTGAGAAGGTGCAGTAGATAAGAAAAACAGGTAAAGAGAGGAATGTGAATGAAAGGATGGTACAGAAGGACTGCGATGAAAGCGGTCGTCCTGATCGTAGGCGTGTTAACCGGAGCGATGTTTTTCACATCTCTTATAGTAACAACGCGGCTGACCGGAACGCTGAATCCGGCAGAGACGGTAAAGTTAATAGGAGAGCCATATGAAGAATCTTCGGATTTTAGCAATACAGTAGAAAGCTATATGCTTCAGGTGCTTGAACAGTTTCAGTTAAAAACGCTGTTTGAGTCAGACGGAGCATACAATCCGGATAAAGTGATCGACGTAATGTCTTATTTTGGAGCGTCGGGAGCAGACGCTGAAAATCATTCCGGACTGGTATACAGACTGTCGGATCTGATAGAGTGGAGCAAGGCATACAGTGTAGAATCAGGCGGTGTATATGATAAAAACGCAGTAATCGTCTGCAAACAGCCAAGCGGAAAATACTATTATTACTATACGGAAGAGTTTCTGAATCAGCTTGAAACAGGAGAACTTCAACTCGTATTAGAAGATGATAGAATGGATGTTGAGTCATTTTTAAATGACTTAAGCAACGGAACGCTTACCTCATCCGGAGTGAGTGATAAAATAAGCATATATGATGCAGAAGGCAGTAAATTGTATACAGACTGTTGGAATTACGGGGATTCAGTCCGTGAGAATTATGCGCCCTTAGGAGCGGCTAATCTTCTCCAAGTTGTAAATGAACGCCCGGAGTTAAACGGAAAGCTTATGGTTATTTATGATCATCTGGCATCTGTTCTTACGAGTATAAATGATAAATACAGCCGATATAAGAGCGGGTGGGAACACCTGGAAGAGGGAAACACAAACTTTACTTATTTATATATAGATCAGGATACAAAAAAAGTTACGACAAATAAAAGCGAATATGCAAATCTTATGGCAAAAGGCGAGTCGGGAATAAAAACGAACATTGAAGAATGCATAGCGGACATGAAATCAGGAAAAAATGTGAAATACATTTTTGTTTATCCGAAATTAAAAGATTTTGAAACAAATATGGATATATTACCGACAAATGAATGGGATATGGTGCGCTCTTATGATACCGACAAGACGTATGACAGTATTTTTGCGGTGGCAGTTGATACTTCTTATCCGGTCAAAGATATGTTCTATGAAAGAGACCGGATTTATGAAAAAAATATCCCGCTGCTAAGAGGCGGGTTCGTGATCTTGTGTCTTAGCGGAATTTTGTTCCTTATCAGTTTTGTCATGTCAGGGTTGATGGCAGGAAGAAAAGATGGAGATAACGAAGTTCATTTAACAGGCTTTGACAGATGGAAAACAGAGATCGCGGCAGTTGCCGTGATCGGAGTATGGGCAGTAGGAACGGCAGTTATCGTAGGCATGGGAATGATCGACAGCGATAATGTCTACAATATGGTAGAAACTCTTGACTATTATGGAGCGCGCTATATGAGCGATATGCCGGAAGTTTATTCTATGCTGTTTGTTCAGAAAGTAAGTTTTTTAGAGATAGCGGGTGCATTTTTATATGGAGCGTTTACGTTTATCTGCTTTTTCGCGGGTTATATGAGTCTTATCCGCAGAATGAAAGCGAAGAGTTTGTGGAATGGAAGTCTGCTTTGTATGATTCTTTCTTTTTGCAAAAGAATAGTCGATTCGAGTAATGACGTTTGGCGGACCGTTCTTTGGATCAGTGCATTTTTAGTCATCCACTGGATTACGTTTTTTGTCAGAAATGTACCGATGGCGCTGGCAGCTCTGGCAGCAGACGGAGTGACGTTTTGGATTGTCGTGGGAAGTATGCTTGCAAAAGTCAGGATCAAGAAAGGGATCGAACAGATCGCATCAGGCAATCTTGAGTATCGGATCGAACTAAAAGGACTGCGGGGAACGGAACGCAATATCGCCGAGAATGTCAATGATATCGGAAGCGGTCTGAACCGCGCAATCGATGAGGCGATGCGAAACGAACGTTTGAAAACGGATTTGATCACAAATGTATCGCATGACATCAAGACTCCGCTTACATCAATTATAAATTATGTGGATATTTTGAAGCGGTCTGATATTGCCGATGAAAAGATACTAGGGTATCTTGATATTCTTGAAGTAAAAGCGCAGAGACTTAAGACGCTGACAGAAGACGTTGTGGAAGCGTCGAAAGTAAGCAGCGGAAATATTACGTTAGAATATATGGATATTGATTTCCGTGAGATGGTACAGCAGACGGAAGGGGAAATGGCAGAAAAATTTGCCGCGCGAAACCTGTCGGTTGTATTGAACCTTCCGGAAGAAGCGGCGGTGATACATGTAGACGGACGCCGTATGTGGAGGGTGCTTGAAAATATCTTCGGCAATGCGGCAAAATATGCAATGCCGGGGACGAGAGTTTATGCAGATCTTTCGGTATCGGAGTCGGAAGTTAAGTTTTCTTTGAAAAATGTATCCGAGCAGCAGTTGAATATTTCGGCAGATGAGTTGACAGAGCGATTCATCAGAGGAGATATTTCCCGGAGTACGGAAGGAAGCGGACTCGGTCTTTCAATCGCCAAAAGTCTGACTGAAATGCAAGGAGGAGTTTTCGAGTTGTATCTTGACGGAGATCTGTTCAAAGTAGACATCAGATTTCCAAGGATAAAGCCGATGTAAAATATATATTGATTGGATTCGCCCCTTCCCTTTTTAAGGTAGGTTTTTCACCTTAGGGAAGGGGATTGTGTATCCTTTTTCTTACGAAGAAATAGCAGATTACCTGCAGTATGATCGTGATAAGCCATGATGCGGGATAAGAGATAAACAAAACATCCAATGATCTGTGGCGAGGGAAGATCATGAAGATCCAGACAATCCTCGTTCCGACTGTTCCGATGATAGAAAGAAGCATCGGAATTGCAGAATATCCCATTCCGCGCAACGCGCCGGGAAAGAGGTCCATCAGTCCGCACATAAAATAAGTTACGGTAGTATACAAAAGTATTTCCATTCCGCATTGAATGACTTTCGGATCTGAAGTATAGATTTTTAACAGTTCCGGTCCGAAGAGATATGAACCTCCGCCTAAGATTAATGAAACGACAACGGACAGCAGAATACAGTTCCGAAGAACTTTGTCCATTCGTTTCCATTTTCCCGCGCCGTAGTTCTGGCTTGTAAAACTCATACATGCCTGTGTGATCGAGTTGGCTGCGGCGTACAGAAATCCGAAGATATTATTTGCAGCTGTATAGCCCGCCATTGCGATAGAACCAAAAGAGTTTACCGAAGATTGAAGAAGTACGTTTGAGAAGTTGATAACCGTACTTTGTATGCCTGCGGGAATACCTACCTGAAAAATTTGTTTTAAATAGATCCACTTGATTGTCATTGCGGAAAATCGAAGTTGATAGCTTCCGTCCGAGCGATATAGACAGCGAAGGACAAGGAGACAGGAGATCATCTGTGCGATCACTGTGGCGATTGCAACTCCCGCGACTCCGAGGTGTAATACGATCACGAGGAAGAGGTTTAAAGCTGCGTTTACGATTCCCGCGATGATAAGGAAAAATAAAGGCCGTTTTGTATCTCCGACGGCACGCAGGATTGCCGCTCCGTAATTATAGAGCATAAAGAAGGGCATTCCGGCGAAATAAATCCGCATATAAAGGGCGGACTGGCCGATGACGTCTGAAGGAGTGTCCATAAGCAGCAGGGCTGCTTTTGAAAAGAAAAGTCCGACAAAGACCATGACGATTCCGCTGATCAAAGCGAAAGTAACTGCGGTATGTACTGTTTCAGACATCTGCTTTTCCTGTTTTGTCGCATAGAAACGGGCAGCCAGTACGTTCGCTCCGAGGGAAACTCCGATAAAAAGATTCGTAAATACATTGATTAGCGCTGTCGTAGAGCCGACTGCCGCCAGAGCGCGGCTTCCTGAAAATCTTCCGACAACGACGATATCTACTGCATTGAAAAGAAGCTGGAGAATACTGGAGAGCATGAGCGGAATGGAAAATGAAATCAGTTTGTCTAAAACAGTTCCATTGCACATGTCTATTTCATATTTGTTCTTTTTCGATTTTGAAGCTGTCATTTTAAATCCCCTCTTTATAAAGTATAAGCTTTGTTAAAAAACTATTACGGTTTCATTACAGATTATATTATGAATAGAAAACGGGAAATTTTCAAGATGAAGTTTTTAATAACTTTTCGAGAAATTTTCATGAGTAAAACAATGGAATTAGCCACGATAAGCACGCAGCGCGGTTTTACGAATGGCGCGGGCTGAAGTGTTATTTTGTAAATGCATTTGTAAAAGAGAGGTATTTATCCAACCTTTACATTATTTGGTATGTATGCTATCCTTTTTAAAGACAAAACCAACTGAAGATTCAGAGGAGATATTTCTTCGGATCACAGGGGGATAAAGGAGAGAAAACTATGTCAGAGAAACAGAAATATTATATTACGACGGCGATTGCCTATACTTCCGGCAAGCCGCATATCGGAAACACATATGAGATCGTTTTGGCAGATGCGATTGCCCGTTATAAGAGAAGTCAGGGGTATGATGTATTTTTTCAGACAGGAACAGATGAGCATGGTCAGAAGATCGAACTGAAAGCAGAAGAAGCGGGCGTTACACCGAAAGAATTTGTAGACGGTGTTTCCGCTGAGATCAAGAAGATATGGGATCTGATGGATACGTCCTATGACAAATTCATTCGTACGACAGACGAAGACCATGAGAAGCAGGTACAGAAGATTTTCAAAAAGCTGTATGATCAGGGCGATATTTATAAAGGTCATTACGAAGGAATGTACTGTACGCCGTGCGAGTCTTTCTTTACAGAGTCACAGCTCGTAGACGGAAAATGTCCTGACTGCGGAAGAGAAGTGCAACCGGCGAAAGAAGAAGCGTATTTCTTCAAAATGAGTAAGTATGCAGACCGACTGATCGAGCATATTAATACACATCCTGAATTTATTCAGCCTGTTTCCAGAAAAAATGAGATGATGAACAACTTCCTTCTTCCGGGACTTCAGGATCTGTGCGTATCCAGAACTTCGTTTAAGTGGGGAATTCCGGTTGATTTTGACGATAAGCATGTCGTTTATGTATGGCTTGACGCGCTGACAAACTATATCACGGGAATCGGTTATGATGCAGACGGAGACAGCACGGAACAGTATGCAAAATTGTGGCCGGCTGACCTGCATTTGATCGGAAAAGACATTATCCGTTTCCATACGATCTACTGGCCGATCTTTTTAATGGCGCTTGGGCTTCCGCTTCCGAAGCAAGTATTCGGTCATCCGTGGCTTCTTCAGGGAGACGGGAAGATGAGCAAATCAAAAGGAAATGTTCTTTATGCAGACGAGCTTGTTGATTTCTTCGGGGTAGATGCAGTACGTTATTTCGTTCTTCATGAGATGCCGTTTGAAAATGACGGAGTGATCACATGGGAGCTTATGGTAGAACGTTTAAATTCCGATCTTGCCAATACATTAGGAAACCTTGTAAACCGTACAGTTTCTATGACAAATAAATACTTTGGCGGCGTTGTTTCCGATAAAGGAGCGGCGGAGGATGTCGATGCAGATCTGAAAGCGGTGATCGACAATACACCGAAAGCGGTTGATGCGAAAATGGACGGGCTGCGTGTGGCGGATGCGATCACAGAGATCTTTAATCTGTTCAAACGCTGCAACAAATATATCGATGAAACGATGCCGTGGGCGTTGGCAAAAGATGAAGAAAAGAAAGATCGTCTGGAAACAGTTCTTTGGAATCTGATCCAGGGAATCTCAGCAGGAGCGCGCCTTCTTGAATCCTTCATGCCGTCTACAAGCAAAAAGATTCTGGATCAGCTCGGAGACGGGCATGTGACGGAGAAACCGGAGATTCTTTTCCAAAGACTGGATCTGGAAGAAGTAATGAAAAAAGTAGAAGAACTTCATCCTCATATAGAAGAAGCAGAGGAAGAGGAAGATGTGATCGATATCGAGGCAAAGCCGGAGATTACGTTTGAACAGTTTGGAGCGATGCAGTTCCAAGTAGGAGAGATCATCGCTTGTGAGGCAGTGAAAAAATCAAAAAAACTCCTTTGTTCTCAGGTAAAGGTAGGAAGTCAGGTGAAACAGATCGTTTCAGGTATTAAAGCACATTATACACCGGAAGAGATGGTAGGGAAAAAAGTGATGGTACTTGTGAACCTGAAGCCTGCAAAGCTGGCGGGAGTACTCAGTGAAGGCATGCTTCTTTGTGCAGAAGATGCAGAAGGCAATCTGGCGCTTATGACTCCTGAGAAAGCAATGCCTGCGGGAGCGGAGATCTGCTAATAAGAATAGAGAAGAATAGATAAGATTAGATAAGATCAGAGAAACATAGAGAAAAAATATCTGTTGGCTGAACACAGACAGTTCATCCCGCAGATATTTTTTTATTCTATAGAAAATTTTGAGTTCTTATGGGATAACATCTTTCGGGAAGATATTGAAGTGGGATTGTCACTTTGTTCTTACAGAGAAAAGTTAAAAAATTTTGTTGTTTTTAATGCAACAAAATGCTTATCAAGGTACTCTTATATATGAAAGCATATTTAAGTCAGTGCGAAAGAGATGAAAGGAGGGAGCTTATGTCCGCAGGAATAGTGGATATACAGCGTCAGCTTATTAAAAAAGCGAAGTTGGGAGATACGAAAGCCTTTTCGCAGTTGTATGCTGAGATTTATAAAGATCTGTATCGGTTTGCGCTTTATATGACGAAACATACGCAGGATGCAGAAGATGCGGTCAGTGAGGCAGTGATATCTGCATATGAAAATATATCCGGACTAAAGAAAGAAAATTCTTTCAAGAGTTGGATGTTTACGATTCTAAATAATGAGTGTAAAAAGATATTACGGAAAAACGGTAATACGTCGAATCAAGTGAGTGAAGAGGATGCCAAAAACCTCGGAGCAGAGGAAATAGATTTTGCACAGCGCCATGATGTAAAGAAGGCGTTTGAATCATTAGAGGAAGAGGAGCAGACGATAGTTGCATTTTCCGTATTCGGAGGATACAGAAGCGAAGAAATAGCCGAGATGCTGGGGAAGAACCCGGGAACGGTCCGATCAAGGAAGAGCCGTGCTTTCGGCAAGATGCGTGAAATGCTGGACTGAATGGCAGGCGTTTTGAAGATGGAGAAAATAGAAGATAATAAGAAGAAAAAATAACAAAAACCATCAAAATAACGAAAGGAGATTATCTATGTCAGAGAATAAAAAAGAAACGAAAAATCAGGATATGATTGAGAAAGAAATGAAAGAGAAGATGAAGCAAACTGTTGAAGATGAAAAGATCCCCGGTTCGCTTGAGCCGGAAGCGGTTGAAAAGATGTTGGAGACGAGAAAGAAGAAAAAGTCGAATAATCGCCGTTGGAAATATGCCTCAGTGGCAGCAGCGGCTTGCGTTTGTCTTGTAGTGGGAGCAGTCGGATATACGAATATGAACGCAGGAAAAAATGAACGGCCGGGAACGGTAACAGAAGGCAGATCAGAAGAAGATCAGGGAAAAATCGCACTGGCAAAAAATTATGATGAAATTAAAAAATATTTGAAAGAAAATGAGAAAAGGGCGAAAGGGCAGAACGGATTCGGCAGAGCAGACGCGGCCTATATGACGGACGGGGCCATGGCGGAATCTTCTGTAGCCGAATCGACAAAAGATATGGCAGGTGCCGATTATTCTGATACAAATATCAGACAAGAGGGAGTCGGCGAAGCGGACACTGTTAAGACTGACGGGAAGAATCTTTACATTCTAAATGATCAGACAGTAGAGATTGTAGATGTATCTCAAGCAGAGATGAAAGATCTGGCAAGTATCGAGATAGATGAAAATTGTTTTATAAGAGAGGTTTTTGTTTCCGATGGGCGGCTTGTGATATTGTATACCGAATCAAAATGTGAAGAAGGAAAGAAAGCAGAAGACGGAATTTATAAAGATTATACATGCGCGGCAGTTTATGATGTGACCGATCCGGCGAATCCGAGAGAAGCAGGAGTGATTTCTCAGAGCGGGCAGTATCATACAATGCGCGTGAAAGACGGATATGTTTATTTAGTCAGCGATTTTTACACATATTATGATTCGTCGGTATCAAACGAAAGCGATTATATCCCGCAGATCCAGGGAAGTCTGCTCCGCGCGGAAGATATATATATGCCGCAGGGAACGACCGGAAGTCAGCACACGGTTATTTCTGCATTTGCGCTTTCCGACCCGACTGAGAAATTACAGACAAAGGCGATTTTCGGAAACGCGGGAATGTGTTATGTGAGCGAAAATAATATTTATATAACAGAGGAGTATTACGGAAAAAGCGAGACAGAGAATATCCAGACTTCGATCCGTAAGATCGCTTATGATAAGGGAACTTTAGATGCGGTAGGACAGACAAAGATCGACGGCGTTTTGAATGATTCCTTTAGTATCGATGAATATAACGGATATTTGCGAATTGCAGCGACAGTGATTCCCAGTGATTATAACAACCGGATCATGCCTGTTCCGTATGTGGAAGAAGGCGGATCGGATGTTATAGTTGAAGATGAAGTGGCAGTGGATAATGCATCTATAGAAACAAATGCGTTATATGTGTTGGATGAAAATCTGGAAATGACCGGAAGTATTCAGAATCTGGCGAAAGAGGAAACAATCCATTCAGCGAGATTTATGGGCGATATCGGATATTTTGTGACATTTAAGCAGATCGATCCGCTGTTTTCCGTGGATCTTTCAGATCCGTCAAATCCAAAGATCATCGGAGAATTGAAGATACCGGGATTTTCAGATTATCTGCATCCGTATGGCGATGGAAAACTGCTTGGAATCGGATTGAGCGTAGATGAAGAGGGCATGACGACAGAAGGTGTGAAGCTGTCTATGTTTGACATAAGTGATCCGGCAAATGTAAAGGAGATGTCAACCTATGTTTTAGAGAATGTGCTTAGCACAGACGCAGGATATAATTATAAGGCGGTATTTGCCGATGCAGAAAAGAATCTGTTTGGATTTATGGCGTACGGAGATTCGATCGAATATAAAATGTTTACTTACGATGAAGCGGAAGGTTTTAAAGAAGTATTTTCAAAAGATATTGTTAATTACGGAAATGTCCGAGGATTGTATATCGGAGAAACATTTTATCTTGTAGCCGGAAATACAGTCGAATCATTTACGTTAAACGGATTTGAAAAAATAGACGATCTTGTCCTGTAATAGACGATTGGCAGATGGAATGAATTTCCAAAGAAAATTCAGAATCCGTAACGGAACTTAGATAAAAATTTTGGGGAAAAGGCGCTGATATCATATTGACGTATCGGCGTCTTTTTTGAAGCCTTAAAAGCGAAGCGAAAATTAAACAAAATGAAAGAAAATCAAATCCCTTGCCGTAACGAAGAAGTATGAAAGAGTCATTTTTATACGACAGCTTAACTGATATTGTAAATATAACAAAAGCGGAATAAATATAAAAATTATAAATCAGTCTGTCGAAAGGGGAAGAAGATATGAAAGGATATAATACGGAAGAGGGTTATATGGGGTATGTAGAAGGAACGTGGATGCTTTTTAGCTGCGAAGCGGATTATTATGAATTCATAGAGTGAAAAGCCGTGAAGTGAGAAGTCAGAGATGGTTTCCGTAGTGGAAAACGCAGAAATATGATATTATATCATTATGACTAAAGTACGGGAGCGTTGTATTATGCCGAAGGGAGCAAATCAAAAGTTTAAGCTGTACCGTCTCGCACAGATCATGTGTGAAAAGACGGATGAAACACATTATCTGACAATGCCGGAGATTCAAAAAGAGTTGGAAAAGTATGATATTATCGCAGAGAGAAGAAGTCTGTATGAATCGTTGAAAGATTTAGAAGAATTCGGCATTGAAGTAGAAGGTGAGCGCAGCGGGAGAGGATACCGCTATCATGTGATAGGCAGACAATTTGAACTGGCTGAACTGAAACTTCTTGTTGATGCGATACAGTCGTCAAAATTTATTACAGAGAAGATGACGAACCGGTTGATAGGAAAACTGGAAACTCTTGTCAGTCAGCATGATGCGGCGGATCTTCGGCGGCAGGTGTTTGTTTCAGGGCGGATTAAGACGATGAATGAAACTGTTTATTACAGCGTCGATACGATTTATAATGCAATTTCACAAAACAAAAAAATTAAATTTCAATATTATCAGTGGAATGTGAAAAAAGAACCGGAGCTTCGTCACGGAGAAGCGTATTACCATATCAGCCCGTGGGGGCTGCTATGGGATCATGAGAATTATTATCTGATCGGATATGATTCCCGGGCAGAGCAGATCCGGCATTACAGAGTCGATAAAATGCTTCATATTTTGCTGTCGGAAGAGATACGGGAGGGAAAGGAGGAGTTTCAAAAGATCGACATGGCGTCGTATTCAAAAAAGAGTTTTGGCATGTTCGGGGGAAAAGAACAGTCGGTAAAACTTCTTGTTGAAAATTCGCTGGCAGGTGTTATTGTAGATCGTTTCGGGAAAGATGTGATGATGATTCCGGCGGATGCCGATCATTTCACTGTGAGTGTAGACGTTCAGGTAAGCAGTCAGTTCATAAGCTGGGTATTTGCGCTTGGCAGTCAGGCAAAAATTGTCAGCCCGAAGAATGTTGTAAATCAGGTGCGCAAGGAGATTGAGAAACTTGCGGAGCAGTATGCGCTTCCTATAGAAAACAGAAGGGAGAATTGAAACATGGATGAGAAACTAAAACCTTTATTTACTCCGTGGCGTATCGGAAACTGCGAGATAAAAAACCGTATCGTATTGACTTCTATGGGAGGAACCGATCTGTTCGGATGGATGGAGAAAAACCATTTTGACAAAATGGGTGCGCGATTTCTTAGGGAGGCTGCAAAAAACAATGCGGGTCTTGTCCTTCCGGGGTGTCAGCCGGTATATAATCCTATGTTTGGACAATGGCTGTACAAGAATAAAAAGATGTATGAAGATCTGAAAGAGTGGATGCCGGAGTTTCATAAAACAGGAGCCAAACTTTTTGTTCAGTTGACAGCGGGTTTCGGCCGGTCGTTTACGATCAGCGAGATGATGGAAAAATTATATACGAATAAGGCGCTGCGCGTTTTATCAAAGCCGTTTATGGATCTGGATAAGATTACTGCGACGGCAAGCCCGTCTCCGAACCGCTGGTCGGATAAAGTTCCTTCAAGAGAGATGACAAGAGAAGAAATTCATGAGTTTGTGGAAGCGTTTGCAAAGTCGGCGAAACTTTTGCAGGATGCGGGAGTTGACGGAGTGGAAATACATGCGGTACATGAAGGATATCTTCTTGATCAGTTTACATTAAAATATGTAAATCATAGAACAGATGAATATGGAGGATCTTTTGAAAACAGATATCGCTTTGCTGTAGAGATCGTGCAGGCGATTAAAAAAGTATGTGGTGAAGATTTTCCTGTATCGCTAAGGTACAGTGTTCTTTCCAAGACAAAAGGATTCAGAAAAGGCGCTCTTCCGGGAGAGCAGTTTACGGAAGTCGGAAGAGATATGGAAGAATCTGAAAAAGCGGTGAAATATTTGCAAGATGCAGGTTATGACATGCTCAACTGCGATAATGGTACATATGATGCGTGGTATTGGGCGCATCCGCCTGTTTATATGCCGGAAAATTGTAATCTGGAAGATGTAGAACATATTAAACAGTTTGTTCGGATTCCGGTTGTATGTGCGGGGAGAATGAACCCGAAAACAGCGGCAGAATCGATCGCCGCAGGAAGATTGGACGGAGCGGGATTCGCGAGGCAGTTTTTGGCAGATCAGGAATGGGTCACAAAGATGATGGAAGATCGGGAAGAAGAGATTCGGCCTTGTATTTTATGCCATAACGGATGTTTTAATATGTGTCACTATAAAGGAGTGCCAAACGATCAGGAATTAAGTGACAGCCTGCATTTGTCAAGGTGTGCGGTTAATGCGGAAACGATGCAGTGGGATCGGCATTTTATAGAGAAAACAAAGAATCCAAGAAGAGTCTATATTATCGGCGGAGGAATCGGAGGGATGGAAGCTGCCAGAGTGTTAAAGCTTCGTGAGCATGATCCGGTTATTTATGAGAAGAACAACGTTCTTGGCGGCACGTTCATCCCGGCAAGTGCAGAATCTTATAAGGGGAAATTAAGAGAACTTTTGGCATGGTACAGAAGACAAATGAAAGAACTGGATGTGGAGGTTCATTTAGGTAAGGAGATTGACAGCGTTGAAAAGTTCGGCGATGCTCCGGTAATAATTGCAACCGGTTCTGTTCCGCGCGTGATGAAAAATATTCCGGGACATGAACGGATGATTGAGGCATGCGACTATCTGAACGGAAGGGATGTAGGAGAAAGAGTTGTAGTGATCGGAGGAGGCCTTACGGGAAGCGAGATTGCCTATGAGCTTGCGCTTCAGGGAAAGAGACCGGTTATTGTTGAGATGAAAAATGATCTTGTGGCGCAGAAAGGAGTTTGCCTTGCCAATAGTTCCTATTTGAGGGAATGGTTTGAGCTGCACGAAGTTCCGGTATATCTCGAAACAAAGTTAAAAGAAGTAAAAGAACATTCGGTGATCTGTACAGATAAAACCGGAAAAGAGATAGAGATTCCTTGTGACTCTGTGATCGGATCAGTCGGTTACCTGCCTAATCCGCTGGAAAGAAAAGGAAAGAATATTTACCTGGTCGGCGATTGTGAACAGGTTGGAAATTTACGGAGCGTGGTGTGGGGCGCTTACGAGACTGCGATGAAGATTTGCTGATATGACGATGCAGAATGATTGATAGAACAAGAATAGTGAGATATTAGAAAATGCAGCTTTCTCTTGTGAGGGTAAAGCTGCATTTTAATCTGAAAATAGATTTGTTTAAGCGAACAACTGTAAAATAATCTGAATGATCCAAAACAGACAATACAGAATCATTCCGACATTTAAGATGATCGTTGAGAAACGTTTTCCTTTCGGAATTGTGATCTCTCCGGGGGCACATTTGAATTTCTTAAAGTTGATCGCCCAAAATATGATGCCTGTAATGACAAGACCGAAAAGAAGCAGCATGTAAAAACAAATCAAAAGAAACTGAACCGGATGCTGCATAACGAGTCCGACGATGGCTGACGGGTTATTTTCCGCTAACAGAGAAAGCTGATTGAAAAATGTTGATTTCATTAAAAGCAGTCCCGGAATCGAGCCTAAAAAGTTGACTGTCATATGCAGGGCAACCGTGTAGATCAAGCGCCCGGTTTTTACATAAATGAATCCCCAGAACACACCGAGTGTAAATGCGTATACAAATTGATTAAAATTACCGTGGAATAACGCAAACATCAATCCTGACAGAAGGATAGCCGTTGCCTGTCCGTACTGTACTGTCCGGTCGATGATGAGTTTTCGGAAAACATATTCTTCGACGATGGGAGCGCAGATCACCATAAGGAAAAATGCTGTGAGCGGAGACAGTCCGGTAAGAATGTCCTGGATCGGGTTGTCTACGAGATCTCCTTTTAGTGTTCCGAAGATAGCTGTCGTAAATGTGCCTATTACATTCGTAACATACATAAGCGCATAGCACATAAAAAAGGCGATAATCCATTGCCCTGCCGTCATTTTCTTCTTGTGGATGACCATGCCGGGGATCGTGCGTACGATGATGACCAAAAGCGGCATTGCAATAAGATACATCGAAAGCGATGAGATGATCAGGGAAATATTCGGATTCACCATAAGCTGGGGTGCGATCAACTGAATCAATGTAATGACAGAAATCTGCACTCCCGAAATTATGATCGCTCCACAGAAATAAAAAAGTCCGATCTTGGAAAAATGACTCTTGTGTTTTTTTAACGGATCGGACGGAGCCGGGATGATAAGTTCAGTGTTTTCCATATGAAATAACCTCCTCTTGCGTAAGATTAAAAATCAATAAAAAATTTTACGTCTATTATCCCATTTTGCGAAGCAAAAATCAATAAAAACAGAACTTATATTTGCAGCCGGTGAGATGCTAAGGCAGCAAGGTGTTAATTTTAGAAATCGATGTTATAAGGAATATTTTCAAAATATGAAGAGGTAAAAATTATTTGCGCCCGAAAAAGGAGGGGGTAAATAAAGTTTGCTGGACTTTGCAGAGTGGAGAGATAAAATAAAATAAAAAGGAGGTAAGCGGTATGAAAATAGGAGAAACAATTTTAAAATTACGAGAAGAAAAAAAGATGTCTCAAGAAGAGTTTGCACAATATTATCATGTGACGAGGCAAACTATTTCAAACTGGGAAAAGGAAAAGAATTATCCGGATTTACAAACATTAGTAAAGATTAGTGACGAATCAGGAGTTCCGTTGGATTCTATGCTTAAGGATAACTTCTCTATGGTACAAGAAATCGATAAAAAAGTAAGACACTTAAAAATATTTAAAATAGGAACAATAGTAGTATTGGCGATAGTTATTTTAGTTTCAGCTTATATAGGAATTCAAAACGGCAAGCAGGACCATCTTGTGCGGACATATGAAGATAAGTTGGAGGAACTTGGATTTGAGCAAGAAGGTAATAATTATTGCCTCACAGATTCCGATTTTAAGTATGATATTTATATGTTTGACAGACCTTCTATATGGAAATGGAATCAGGAAATGAGTGACAGAGAGAAATTTATCGTAGCCACACTTCTCGTAAAGAATAGCGATTTGGAAGAAAATCCGGGTATTACAATTCGGAAAACAGGCGATTTTATAACACTTTATATTTCAAGAGAAAACCATTTGGCAGACGACGGTTCTACAAAACCAAAAGAGTATAGTCTTGATAGAAACGGTCAGATAAAACATAAAGAAAAAATGGAAGCAGATGATTATGAAGTATATGCTAAACTGAAAGAGGAGATAGAGAATGGAGTGAAAAAACTCAATGAAATGTATTCAAACATTTATGAATAAAAATATTTGTATAATGATTGCAAGGTCGAATAATAGGGTGTTGAATGCTTGACACCCTTCTTTTGATTAATCTAAACTATAAGAAAGTGTTGCGGAGTTGTGGTGTACGGTTGCAAAAATCCGATTGAACTAATATTTTGTAGCTATAATATGGGCATGCAAATACTTGCATAACAAGTATAATAAATGTGTGGTGTTTTTTAGAACAGGTTCTTGTACCGAAATTCGGTACAAGAAAGAATAGGATGAGAAGCAGACAGCATCTCAACCGGATGCTTCTGCTTCTACACAGAAAAATAACGCTTCCCAAACAACAGGGGAATCTAATGGAGGGAACTCAGGAAACGGCGGAACTCAAAATACAGCTCCGGTACATACTCATGATTATAGTATTCCGATCTATACAGGAGAATGGGTAGTCGATCAGGAAGCTTGGACAGAAACTGTCAATGAACCAGTATATGAAATGGTAGAACATACAATTTGTAGCACATGTCAAGCTGATATCTCAGGAGTTGCAGGACAACATTTAGACGAGACAATGCATGCGGGATATTACTCGGGCTGGAGAAAAGAGCAAACAGGAACAAAAACGTATACAGTTAATCATCCAGAACAAGGGCATTACGAATCGATTGTGACCGGATATAATGTAGCTGTGGAGCAGTTCAATGAAATGGAAGTTTATAACCATATCACAGACTGGTTCAGGATCGAAAAGAGATTGCGAAGAGGGATTTGGTTCAGATTATGTGACGGCTCAGATTTCTTTAAGAATGATTACAGAACTACTCGCTATGGACCTCATGACCTGCATTCATTCGGTCGCGGCTATCGCCTTATAAGCGAAAAAAATGATCTCCACTTATGAGATCAAACTCTCAACGGGAGCTCATTTTTCGCTTGCATGGCTTGTAGTTTTAGCGCAAATGGTGTCAAATTGGTGTCAAAACAGAAAAAATCACAATTTCAAAAGAAATAAGATACTGCAAACCATTGATTTTAAAGGGTTTGCAAAAAAATAGCAAAAATATTAGCACTCAACCCTTGACAGTGCTAATAACGGGTGCTATATTACAGATATAACAAAGAAAACAATAAATTCAAAAGTGTTTTGAAAGGAGATATGACTTATGTTGATGCCTAGTATTTTTGGAGAGAATTTGTTTGACGATGATTGGATGGATTTCCCGTTTGAGAGATTTGACAGAGATTTCTGGGGAAAGAAAAATCCGCTGTATGGTAAGAATGCCAAAAACATGATGAAGACAGATATTCGTGAGCATGAAGCGGGATATGAGTTGGATATTGATCTTCCGGGATTTAAAAAGGACGAGATTACCGTGGATCTTGAAAATGGTTATCTGACCATCTCGGCGGCGAAAGGACTTGACAAGGACGAGGAAGATAAGAAGGGAAAATACATTCGGAAAGAGCGTTATGCAGGTACAATGCAGAGGAGTTTTTATGTAGGCGATGCGATCACTCACGAAGATATTAAAGCAAAATTTGAAAACGGTATTTTGAGCCTGACAATTCCGAAAAAGGATGCGAAAGCAGTAGAGACTAAGAAATCCATTGCGATTGAAGGATAAATTCATTTCTTTTGACAAGTTTTTGACGGTAGTGAACGGGAACGGCGAGTGTGCTGTTCCCGTTCACTGCCGTTTTTACATGCAAGAGCGGATGTAAGGATATTGCAGGAATAAAATCGAGAAAAAGTTTTAGAAAAATCACTTTTCGCGGTTTTTATATCTGTGAGAAAGTGATAATATATAACCTGAAATCTTAGGGAGAGGGTTATATGAGTTATGAAAAAAGAAAATGATTTTGGCAGGGATTCTATTCCTTTGCTTGTATTAAAAATTTCAATTCCGTTTATGTTCGCGCAATTTGTTAATGTGCTGTACAGTATTGTGGATAGAATCTATATAGGAAATATTCCGGTGATCGGGGCTGACTCGCTGGCAGGCGCGGGGGTATGTGCTCCGATCATTACATTGTTGTCATCGTTCGGAACGCTGATCGGTATCGGGGGTTCCGTCTTGTTTTCGGTACGTCTCGGGGCGGGAGATGAAAAAAGCGCTAAGCAGATACTGGCAAACAGTTTTTCTATGCTGCTTATTTTTTCGGGAATATTGACGATTGTATTTTTACTTACGAAAGATTATTTACTGAGATGGTTTGGGGCAAGCGCAGATATATTTCCGTATGCCAATACTTATATGACTATTTACACGCTTGGAACTTTTTTCGCTCTTTTGTCAATGGGGATGAATTATTTTATTACGGCACAGGGATATCCGGGGCTTGGAATGCTGACGACACTGATCGGAGCAATCGTAAATATCGTGCTTGATCCGGTATTTATTTTCGGACTTGAAATGGATATTGCGGGGGCGGCAGTGGCTACGGTGATTGCACAGATGTCATCATGCATCTTTGTTCTTTATACATTGAAGAGAAAGAAGATGCGTATTCCGCTGACGCTGGTGAAGCCTGAGCGGGAGATTGGAAAACGAATCGTGAAGATCGGTTTCTCTCCGTTTTTGATTCTGGCATCAGACAGTGTGATCATCATTGCGCTGAATGCTGTTTTGCAGTATTACGGCGGAGCAGACTACGGGGATACGTTGATCACGGCGGCTACGATCGTGCAAAGCTATATGCTTTTGATCACGGCGCCGATGCTTGGCGTGACAGGAGGGTCGCAGCCGCTTATTAGTTATAATTATGGAGCAAACAGAGCGGATCGTATTCGGAAAACAGTGCTCTGGGTGTTGATGCTCTGTGTTTTCTTTACGGCGGTGATGTTTATTATTTCAAGAGTGGCTCCGCAGTATTTTGTTCGTATTTTTACGGATAATGCAGAGTACCGGGAACTGTCCGTGTGGGGGATCAAAGTGTTTACTCTGATGGTTGTTCCGTTAAGTCTGCAGTATGTTTTTGTTGATGCGCTTACTGCTCTTGGCATGACGAAGTTGTCTCTTGGGATGTCTGTTGTAAGAAAAGTTTTTTACTTTTCATCAACATGTTTTCTCCCGGCGTTGTTTACGGCGAAAGATGCTTTTTATGCGGAGCCGGTGGCGGATATACTGGCGGCATCGGTGACAAGCGTTGTTTTTTTCTTTGTATATAGGAAATATCTGAAAGGCAGCGGAAGACTTGGGGAAATCAAACTGTAGAAACGACTGTGACGGTTATGGAAAAACGACTGTGCAGGTTAGGGCGATTTGTGTTGTAAAATGCGGGGAAAAACTTTATAATAGATAGAATAGCAAGTAACCGCACACAGATGTCCGTCGGTAAAAACATGCAAGCATGTTTTATGCTCTACGTACACTGTATGGCTGAACTATTGTATATAGATTGGAGATATGAAGATATGATCAAAGTGATAGCGAGCGATATGGATGGAACGCTTCTTTGTGATGACCACAGAATCGCTCCGGATACGATCGCGGCAGTAAAGGAAGCGTGTGCGGCAGGCATCCGGTTTATGGTGGCGACAGGCAGAGGTTATGAAGGCGCTATGGCAGAGCTTGACGGAACAGGAATTGTTTGTGATTATATATTGGGAAGCGGAGCGGAAGTCAGAGATCCGCAGAGAAAAATTGTAAAAGAATGCGGCATCGGAATGGAGTTGTGCAGAGAGATCTGCGAAGAGGTGAAAGAATTTCCGATATCGATCGTATTTCTTACAAATGAAGGCGATTACCGTATCGGAACGGAAAAAGAAGTCGAAGAAAGTATTATAGCGGAGATGCAGCTTTTTCATGTAAATATGACCCGGGAAGAGGTCGTGAAAACAAGCGAATATCGCAGGGCGATAGAAAGTGTAAAGGTTGTTTCTGATTTTGAAGAGATTGAGAAAGCGGGTATCCCGGTGTTTAAACTATTTATGTTTTCACATGATCTTGAGTTAGTCCGCAGGGTGACAAAACATCTTGAAAAAAATCCTAAAATCGCAGTCGCTTCATCATTTGAATCAAATGTGGAGATCACGGATGCAAGAGCGCAGAAAGGTCCGATATTGAAGGAATATATCGAGTCGCTTGGATATACTATGGATGAGGTTATGGTTCTCGGAGACAGTTTGAATGATTATTCGATGATGTCAATGGATTTCGGAGCGACGGTAGCGATGGGAAATGCGGTTTCGGAATTGAAAAAAGCGGCAAAATATATTACGAAGTCAAATGATGAGCTTGGTGTTGCGTATGCCATTCGGGAACTGTTAAAAAAGCAGAAAAATAAATAAAAAGGGAAATTGGTTCAAGTATGAGATTGAGAAGTAAATTTGCTGTGAAATGCGCGAAAGCGACGAGCAGTCTGATCAAAAAGTTAAACCGTGGAAGCGGGGTGACGCTTCCGGGATATGTGGCGCGTCTGATCGATCCGAATATACTGAAGGAATTATCGGGTCAGGTTAGAAAAAAGACGATCGTCACAATGGGAACAAACGGAAAGACAACGACGAACGCGATTTTATGTAAGGCGTTAGAGCATGAAGGTCAGAAAGTGATTATTAACCGTACGGGCGCTAATATGTTAAACGGAATTATTTCGGCGTTTGTTCTTGCAACAGACAAGCATGGCAATCTGGATGCGGATTATGCATGCATAGAAGTAGATGAGATCGCATCTGTAGGGGTGCTGCCGAAAATAGAGCCAGACTGTGCGCTGCTGACAAATATTTCGCGAGATCAGCTTGATCGTTTCGGTGAAGTTGATATTACTTATAATAAATTGATGACAGCGGTGACAAGCGTTCCGAAGACAACGCTTATTATAAATTGTGATGACATTTTATCTTACTCTTTGGCGCAGGAAAGCAAAAATGCATTTGTCACATATGGTATCAGCGAGCAGATATTTGACGATGTTTCACGATCTGAAATACGGGAGAGCATTTTTTGCCGCAAATGCGGAAAGAAACTGGAATATCAGTTTTTCCATTATGGTCAGTTAGGGTTGTATCATTGTCCGAACTGCGGATGGAACAGACCAAATCCGGAATATACGGCTGAACATGTCGTAAGAGAAGATGAATTGTATTCATTTGATATGGACGGAATCCACTTTGATCCGCAGATAAGGACACCTTATAATATTTACAATACTCTGTCGGCGTATGCGGCTCTTAAAACGATGGGAGCGGGATATGAACATTTTAAAGAGATGATAGAGGCGTTTGATTATGGAAATAACAGAGAAAGTATTTTTAATATAAACGGTGCAAGAGTGCAGCTCCACCTTGCGAAAAATCCGATCGGTTTTCAGCAGAAAGTATCGCATGTACTCAGAGATCCGAATCCGAAAGATATTATCATTCAGATCAATGATACGTATCAGGATGGGGAAGACGTATCATGGCTTTGGGATGTGGATTTTCAGTATCTTGCGGAAAGTAACGCAAGAAAGATTATTACGGCGGGAACAAGGAAGTATGATATGGCGCTTCGGTTGAAATACGAAGATGTTTCTTGCGAATCTACAGACGATATGCGTGCATCGGTGCTTGAGTGTGTAGAGCAGGGCACGAAAAATCTTTATGTTATCGTGAACTACTCCGGATTGTATCAGACGAACCATATGCTGACTGAATTAGAGGGGAAAGGAGGTACGGAACGATGAAGAAACTTACAATCGGACATTTATATCCGGATCTCTTAAACTTATACGGTGACAGAGGAAATATACAGTGTTTTCGGAAACGTCTTGAATGGCGGGGGATGGAGGCAGAGGTGATTCCGTTTCTATCAGGTGAAAAAATTGATTTTTCTAAGTTGGATATCGTGCTCTTAGGCGGCGGATCTGACAGAGAGCAGGAACTTGTATGCGGTTTCCTAAAAGACATCAAAGATGATTTTAAAGCATATGTTGAAGACGGGGGAGTTGTCCTCGCTGTGTGCGGGGGATATCAGCTTCTCGGGAAATATTACAAGACAAATAAAAAGACGATAGAAGGTCTTTCGATTCTTGATATAACGACAGAATGGCAGCCGGAGAGACTGATCAGAAATATCGTGTTGAACAGTCCGCTTTTTGAACAGCCTGTAGTCGGATTTGAAAATCATGGAGGAAGGACATATATCGGTGATCACACTCCGTTCGGGAAAGTGTTTTACGGCTTGGGAAATACAGGAAAATCAGGTTATGAAGGCGTTATATATAAAAATGTGATCGCAACATATTTGCACGGACCTCTTCTTCCGAAAAATCCGCAGGTATGTGATTATCTTCTTGAAAAAGCGCTTCAAAGAAAATACGGTGAAGAAGTGAAGCTTGAGCCGCTGAAAGACGAGACGGAAAAGAAAGCAAACAGTTATATTGCCGACAGGTACAGCGATAAAAAATATGTGCTTCGGGAAACGGTAAAAAGACATACCTGATCCGGCTGCAGAGAGTGTGACAGAAAGACAGATTTTCCGGCAGGTGGAAGTTCTGGCGGGAACACTACGCTTGTTGCTGTAAATATAAAATAAAAGAAAGGAAGTATTTCTTATGGATGTAAGACGGATGAGAAATGAAGCGCTTGGCAAACGTGTTGTGAAAGCGCTTGAATCAAGAAATATGGAAGCTTATTATGCATCAACGAAAGAAGAAGCTGTTCAAAAAGCGCTGGAGCTGATGGAGGAGGGAAGCTCGGTTACAATGGGCGGCTCGATGTCGGTTCGGGAATCGGGACTTCTTGATGCGATCAATGCGGGAAATTATGAGTTTTATGACAGGGATCAGGCGGCGACACCCGAAGAACGTCAGGAGATTGCATTGAAAGCGTTTACATGCGACTGGTACCTCGGAAGTGTCAATGCTATGAGTGAGAACGGAGTATTTGTTAATATTGACGGAAATGCGAACCGTGTGGCGGCATATGCGTTCGGACCGAAAAACGTACTGCTTATCGTAGGAATGAATAAAGTGGTGAAGTCAGAAGAAGATGCGGTGCAAAGGGCGAGAAACGAAGCTGCGCCGATCAATTCACAGAGATTCGGACTTGAGACTCCATGCGTAAAAAACGGAAGCTGTTTTGACTGCAAGAGTTCAGACTGCATCTGCTGTCAGGTCTTGGTCACAAGATTCAGCAGAATTCCGAAGCGGTTTAAAATAATTCTTGTAGACGATGTTTTGGGATTTTAGGAGAGGAAATTACCTATGGACAGAAATGAAAGAAATACAATGGATCAAAACGCGCGAAAACGTACGGTGCGAAGAGAAGGGAATGCTGAGGGAAGCGCGCGGGCAAATGAAGGTCTGGGAAGAAGACCGTCGGGAAACGGCGCTCCCGCCTCAGCAGGAAGACCGTCAGGAAAAAGCAGTTCGGCATCTGTACGAAGAACATCGGAAAGCGGCGATCCGACCAGAAGAACAACGCCGGGCGGAACGGTTACTCCGATGAGACGAGAGTCGGGAAGTGTGAGGAAACCGTCTGAACAGGCAGGGCGTGCGCAAGGAAGTCTGCGAAAGGAACATTCTGAAACAGGAAGAACGCGGGATGCAGCGGGAGCGCCGACAGATCCGTCCTTAAGAAGAGCGTCAGGGAAAGCGGGAACGCCGACAGATCCGTCCGCAAGAAGAGCAGCGGGGAAAACGGGAACACCGACAGATCCGTCCGCAAGAAGAGCAGCGGGGAAAACGGGAACACCGACAGATCCGTCCGCAAGAAGAACGTCAGGGAAAGCGGGAGTGCCGACAGATCCGTCCGCAAGAAGAACGGCAGGGAAAGCGGGAACGCCGACAGATCCGTCCGCAAGAAGAACAGCGGGGAAAGCGGGAACGCCGGCAGATCCGTCCTTAAGAAGAGCGGCGGGAAAGGCTCAGGGAAATCCTGCAGAACAGAAGCCGGTCAGATCGGCAGATGGAATTGTCAGAAAGCAAGGCGGTCATCCGAACGGAAAATCAAAGGCGATGTCAAAAAAGAAAAAGAAACAAAAACGGGCAGCATTTAATTTTGCTTCCGGAGGAGTGCTTATTATAGCGGCGTGCGTGTTTATTTTTTCGTTGTATCAGCTTATCACGATGCTGATTCCGTATTACTCCGGCGGGGAAGAGTACGATAAGATTAAAAACATTGCCATTACGGCGGATGAAGAAGGGAAAGGTTTTACTGTTGATTTTGACGCTTTGCTGAAAGAAAACGAAGACACGGTTGCATGGATTCGCTTTGATGAGCCGGCGGTGATCAATTATCCCGTTGTAAAGAGCGCGGATAATAATGAGTATCTGACAAAGACGTTTACGGCAAATGACAATAAGCTTGGTGCGATTTTTGTAGATATGAGAAACAGTAATGATTTTTCAGACAAAAACACGTTTATCTACGGTCATCATCTTAACGTCGGAGGAGAAATGTTTTCGGAGCTTCTTAAATACGAAAATGAATCTTTCTGTAAGAAGCATCCAAACTTCTACATATATACACCGGATGGAAAGGTTAGAACATATAAGGTGTTCTCAGCTGGAGTTGTGAAAGATACGGCGGATAATTATAAGCTTGATTATGCTACGGATGCGGATTATGAGGCGTATTTGAAGCTTTGCGAGGAATCCTCGAATTATAAGGTAGAAGACGTGGAATTGACGGCGCAGTCGCAGATTGTCAGTCTGTCAACGTGTACAAATGTCCGCGATGACGAACGTTTTCTTGTACAGGGAGTTCTGACTGCGGTAGATTGATGACGAAGAAAGGAAATTATATGGCAGACAGATTTGATATAGGCGATATCATTACGATGAAGAAGCCTCATCCGTGCGGGAGCAAGGAGTGGGAAGTGCTTCGGGTCGGAGCTGATTTCAGATTGAAGTGCGTAGGCTGCGGACATCAGATCATGGTTGCCCGCAAATTAGTCGAAAAAAACACGAGACAAATCGTAAAAAGGACTTGAAACTAAAAAAGACTTATGGTATCATCAATAATTGTGACATACTGTCGGATTGAAACCGATATGTATCATAATTCCTTGTTCCTGTAATGAAAACAGGAGCCAGAGACCATAAGGAGGTATAAGAACATGAATAAGTATGAATTAGCTGTTGTTGTGAGCGCAAAACTCGAAGACGAAGCAAGAGCGAACGTAATCGAGAAAGTGAAAGCTCTTATCACACGTTTCGGCGGTAACGTAACAGACGTGGATGAGTGGGGCAAAAGAAGATTCGCTTATGAAATCCAGAAAATGACAGAAGGATTTTACTACTTCGTACACTTCGAAGCTGAAAGTACAGTTCCGGGAGAAGTGGAGCAGCGTATCCGCATCATGGACAACGTACTCAGATATTTATGCGTGAAACAGGAAGCATAAGCGGAAAGAGGTATATATGAATAAGGCAGTTTTAGTGGGACGGTTGACTAGAGATCCTGAAGTCAGATATTCACAGGGAGATAATACAACGGCAGTTGCAAGATATACAGTTGCCGTTGACCGTAGATTTAAAAGAGACGGCGAACCGACAGCGGATTTTATTCCGTGCGTTGTATTCGGCCGCTCGGCAGAGTTTGCGGAAAAATATTTTCGTCAGGGCATGCGGGTTTCTGTTTCCGGTCGTATTCAGACAGGAAGCTACACGAATAAAGACGGTATGAAAGTATACACAACAGAAGTGATCGTGGAAGAGCAGGAGTTCGCAGAGAGCAGAGCAGAGAGCGAAGCCAACAGAGGTATGTATCAGCAGTCTGCACCGAGTCCGGCGCCGAGCGCTCCGGCAGGAGACGGATTTATGAATATCCCGGATGGTATTGATGAGGAGCTGCCGTTCAATTAGGAAAGGAGAATCATCATGGCTTACGAAAAGGGAAGCAGACCGGAAGGCGGATTTAAGAGAAGAGGTCCGGCTCGCAGAAGAAAAAAAGTCTGCGTATTCTGTGGAAAAGAAAATAACGAGATCAATTACAAGGATGTAGCAAAATTAAAGAAATATGTTTCTGAAAGAGGAAAATTCTTCCGAGAAGAATCACAGGAAACTGTGCAAAACATCAGAGAGCTCTTACAGTAGCAATCAAAAGAGCAAGACATATCGCTTTGATGCCATACGTTCAGGACTAATCAAGAATATAAGGCTGATTCTTAGGGGAAACTCTTTGAGTCAGCCTTTTTTGATACTGATATGATACTATTCGTAATGATATAACCTTTCGAGTTTTTCCGCAACTTCTGAATGCTTAGAGGGGAAAAGATGGGAGTATACGTTTAGTGTGGTTGACACGTTCTCGTGTCCCAGTCGTTCAGATACCAAAATAGCAGAAAAACCACGTTCAATCAATAGCGAGGCGTGAGAAATGCCGGAGATCGTGAACGCGGATCTGTTTCACTCCGGCTTTTTTGAAAATGATCGAAGATAATTGACATATTTTATTTAATTAACTATAATATATTTAACAAGGGAGCCGATAGCTAGTGCACACCTAGCCGCCGGCAAAATAAAACCTATAAAGATAGCGCCTTAGTTTACCAGACAGGGGCGCTATTTTTTGTGTCTAAAAATCGTAACAACAAGGGTTATGACTGCACAAAGCATAATTACAAACGTGAACAAGTCAGAGTATGTAACCATATTACCAGCTCCTTTCAATGTGTCCGGCAACTGGTATAGCACCTCATCGGCTCCCTGGGTAAGTATATTATTGTCAATGTACGGTTTCGCTCATTTTTGAGCAGGTTGCACTGCACGATTTTGTGTAATGGCTATTCGGCTTCTCCCAATTCTGGGAAAACTCATTTACCGGCGTACTTTAAGGTACGGTGGTTATTTTGTATACTTTTCTAAATGGGTAAGTTCTTCTACTCTTTTTGCGGCCTCTTTCTTTCCGGTTTCATTTAGTTTTTTACAATTTTCCAATACAGTCCGTTCTTCTTCTGTGTCTGGTACAAGATGAGTCAGACCATATTCCGAGAGTTTCTCTTTTAATTCATCCCTAGATATAATTTTTCCGGCAAGCAAACGGTTTACCGGAATATCTAAGGCATCGGCTATTTTTTGAAGCGTTTCTATTTTAGGGTTTTGATTACCGGACTCATATTTTCTTATATTTGAGTCAGCGATACCACATAATTCGCCGAGTTTCTTCTGTGTCAGTCCTTTTTCGGTGCGGCATTTTCGTATCATATCGCCTGTATAGGTTGGCATATCTATTCACCTCTTTTCATTTAAAAACAGAATGCCATATTTGACTCGAAATGTACAGAGTGAAAACAATCTAAAAAAGAAGTTTACAGATTGAAAAACATCTGAAAACAATCTGAAAAGTGAGGTGATATAAAGATGAAACTTGACAGACAAAAGTATGAGCTTGCGAGAGCAAGGGCGTGCATGGGACAAAAGGATCTCGTAGCAGCTGGAATCCCGAAAGGAACATTGCCGTGGATCAGCTCCCGGATAGGTTACCTGCTGTCATTCGCTTAAGATATGAGAGCGGGTTGACCTATCTGCTGGGCGAAGTTCCAGGCTTTCCGGTGATACCAAAATGATACTAGAAAAATGTAAAGAGTGGAAAATCTGCACAATTTCAAGGCAAAACACCGCTAAAAACAGCGAATAATCATGCATGTAACTGGTAAAAAGTACATAGCCGATGCCGTACGTTCAGGACTAATCAAGAATATAAGGCTGATTCTTAGGGGAAACTCTTTGAGTCAGCCTTTTTTGTAACAGTCAATTACTTTTTGGGGAAGTCGCCTGGGATTTTCCTTTTCTATTTATAATATAGCGTATAGGTAGGGAATTAAGGTTTTTGATACTAAAATAATAGGTGATTGCAATAATTTGAAGAAAAAAGTATAGTAGAATAAAATTCAAAAAGATGTTATAATAAGACATTGTAGCGAAACAAAGTTTTTTGGTAATCTAATGATGCACATTGCATGTGTCCTAAAGGGTGCGGATGAGGTAGTATCACTATGAAAAAGAAGAAAATGCGCTTAAAAGGAAAACTCAGGCTGTATATGAACTGGCCGCTTATCATGACGTTTTTACTCGTTGCGATGAATATATGGGTTTTAATGGTAGACCGGAAAGCAGCGTTTATCATGTTTATGTTTATCCTGATTTATCTGGCGATTGCGGGAGGATTGTATTTTTATAACAGATCGCTTATTTTAGCGGATTTGATTCAATTTTCCACGCAGTATAAGGGGATTGAAAATACGCTGTTAAAGGAACTTGCGGTTCCTTATGCGATCGCTCTTGAGGATGGACGTATTCTTTGGAAAAATGATGCGTTTTCAAAATTAACGCAAAGTTCAAGAAAAGAAAAATATCTGTACAGGATGATACCGGCTCTTACGACAAGTGTTTTTCCTAAAGACGACATGGAACATGTTGAGATGGAGGTGGAGTACTGTGACAGACACTATCAGGCAGAATTGCGCAGAGTATCGCTTCACGGCTTCAGCGACAAGGAAAAATTGTTACAGATTCCCGAGGAAGAGGAGTTTTTCGTAGCGGTATCCATGCAGGATGTAACAGAATTGAATGCGTATATCCGCGAAAATGAAGAGCAGCGGATGATCGCAGGGCTGATCTACATCGATAATTACGACGAGGTGATGGAGAGCGTTGAAGAGGTACGACAGTCGCTTCTGGTTGCTCTGATCGATCGAAAGATCAATAAATATATCGGCGATGTGGACGGTATTGTAAAGAAAATGGAGAAGGACAAATATTTTATTGTTCTTCGCAAATCTGCTTACAAAAAAATAGCGGAAGACCGTTTTTCGCTTCTTGAAGAAGTAAAGCAGGTTAATATCGGAAATGCCCGCTCGGCAACGTTAAGTATCGGACTTGGTCTGAATACGGCGACATATGCGCTTAGTTACCAGTATGCGCGTGTGGCGATCGACCTTGCCCTTGCGCGCGGAGGCGACCAGGCGGTGATAAAAGACTGCAGCGGAATCACTTATTTTGGCGGTAAGAAAGAACAGACTGCTAAAAACACCCGTGTAAAAGCCCGTGTAAAAGCAGAGGCTTTAAGAGAGTTTATCGTGACGAAAGACAGAGTTCTTGTCATGGGTCATAAGATTGCGGATCCGGATTCGTTCGGCGCTTGTATGGGAATTTACAGAGCGGCGGTCAGCCTTGAGAAGAAAGCTCATATTATCGTGAATACGGTGACAGAGTCGGTTCGGCCGCTTTATAATGAGATTGTGGAAAGTCCGGCGTATGAGGATGATATCTTTCTGACTTCAGATGAAGCTATGGATTATATTACGGATAATACGATGGTGATCGTAGTCGATACAAATAAGCCGCAGATGACAGAATGTCCCGAACTTTTGAGGCGTTCCAGAATGACTGCCGTTTTAGATCATCACCGTCAGAGCAGTACGGTAATCGCAAATGCAGTCTTATCTTATGTAGAACCGTATTCTTCATCTACATGTGAAATGGTAGCCGAAGTGCTTCAATATATCTCTGACAGTATCAAAATCCCGGCTGTCGAGGCGGAGTGCATGTACGCGGGAATTATGATCGACACAAGGAACTTTATGAACAGGACGGGAGTGCGTACGTTTGAAGCGGCGGCATTCCTTCGCCGCTGCGGTGCGGATATCACCCGGGTAAGAAAGATGTTCAGGGACGATATGGAATCATACAGAGCGAAAGCAGAGGCGATGAGGGAGGCTGAGGTTTATAAGAATCAGTTTGCGATCGCAGTCTGCCCGGGCGATATTGAAAGTCCGACGGTTCTTGCGGCGCAGACCGCAAACGAGCTTCTTGATATCAGTGGGATCAACGCGTCGTTTGTATTGACGGTTTATCAGGAAAAGATTTATATGAGTGCGCGTTCGATCGACGAGGTAAATGTGCAGATTATTGCCGAAAAGCTGGGAGGCGGAGGTCATATTAATTCTGCGGGAGCGCAGTTTGACCATACGAATATGGAAGAGGCGATCAGCACATTGAAAGAAACGATAGACGATATGATTGAGAAAGGAGATATATAGATGAAAGTTATTTTATTGGAAAATGTAAAATCTCTCGGGAAAAAAGGGGAGATCGTTAATGTGAACGACGGATACGCAAGGAATTTTATCTTGCCGAAAAAACTGGGCGTGGAAGCAACGGGAAAAAATCTGAATGATCTGAAACTTCAGAAAAATAACGAGAAAAAAGTGGCTCAGGAAAATCTTGACGCTGCGAAAGAACTTGCAGCGGAATTATCGGCAGGCAAAGTCGAGCTTGCGATCAAAGTCGGCGAAGGCGGAAGAACGTTCGGTTCTGTTTCCAGCAAAGAAATCGCGGTAGCGGTCAAAGATCAGATGCAGTTAGATATTGATAAGAAAAAAATCCAGTTGAAAGAGTCGATCAAGTCGCTTGGTACGCATATCGTGACAGTAAAACTTCATCCTGAAGTTTCGGCAGAGTTGAAAGTTGTTGTAAAAGAAGAAGCATAAGGAGTTCTCATGGAAAATATAGAAGCTGCCATGAAGCGGATACCGCCCCATAGTACAGAAGCCGAGCAGGCTGTACTTGGGGCGATGCTGATGAATAAAGATGCGATTACGGTCACATCGGAGATTTTGGCCGGACAGGATTTTTATCAGACGGCATATGGGATCTTATTCGACGCTATGACAGATCTGTTTAAATCGGGGCGTCCGGTAGATTTGATCACGCTTCAGGAATATTTAAAAACAAAAGACGTGCCTCCGGAAGTAAGCAGTATGGAATTTGCAAGAGATCTTCTCGTAGGAACTCAGACATCTGCCAACGTAAAATATTATGCGGAAATCGTAAAAGAAAAATCGGTTTTACGCAGTTTGATCAAACTTAACGAAGAGACGGCGAATGCGTGTTATCTTGAAAACGAGCCTCTTGATGAACTGCTTGAACGAACAGAGAAGCGAGTGTTTGAACTTGCGGAAAACGGGAATTCCCAGGAATACGTTCCGATAAAGCAGGTCGTATTAAACGCGCTGGATGTGATCGAAAAGGCGTCTAAGACGAAAGGAAACGTCACCGGAATACCGACAGGGTTCATCGACCTTGATTACAAACTGTCCGGTCTGCAAAGATCAGACCTTGTTCTTATAGCGGCGCGTCCGTCTATGGGAAAAACGGCGTTCGTGCTCAATATTGCGCAGCATGTAGCGTTTCGGCAAAATCTTGCGGTAGCGATCTTCAGTCTTGAGATGTCAAAGGAACAGCTTGTAAACCGTCTGTTTTCACTGGAATCGCATGTTGACGCACAGGTGCTGAGAAACGGAAACCTGACAGATACGGATTGGGAGAAACTGATCGAGGGAGCAGGCACGATCGGAAGCTCTCGTATGATCATAGACGATACGTCGGGTATCAGTATTTCGGAGATGCGCTCAAAATGTCGTAAATACAAATTGGAGCAGGGACTTGATCTGATCATCATCGACTATTTGCAGTTGATGAGCGGAAGCGGCGGACGTAAAAATGAAAGCCGCCAGCAGGAAATTTCGGAGATTTCACGATCGTTGAAAGGACTTGCCAGAGAATTGAACGTACCGGTGATCGCATTGTCTCAGTTGAGCCGTGCGGTTGAGCAGAGAACGGATAAAAGACCGATGCTTTCCGACCTTCGTGAATCGGGAGCAATCGAGCAGGATGCCGACGTATGTATGTTTATTTACCGTGATGATTATTATAATCCGGATACGGAGGATAAGAATATTGCGGAGATCATTATCGCAAAACAGAGGAACGGTCCCATCGGAACCGTCCGTCTTGCGTGGATGCCGCAGTATACCCGTTTCGGAAATGAACTGCGTCAGCAGCAGTGATTATGTAAATATGCTTTTTAATTTCATGATCGCGCCTGATTTAGAGGATTCTTTTCGCGCGGTCTGCTGTCTGCGGATGAGCATGTCCAGTTTGCGGAAATGTTCTTCCTGACGGCGTTCTTTTGCCTCAAGTATAAAATCCATTTCATGAATGACGTCAGTGGTGATCGTACTGCTGATGTCATTTTTTAATATGGAGTTGTTTTCATTCAGCGCTTCGCGGAAAACATCGCCTACGAGAGCACGCATTTGATCGATCGTATTAAGAGGAAGAAGAATATCTCCTGTTTCTGAAGTGACTGTCTGAAGTTGAGTTTTTTCTTTTTCGGGAGTTTTTAACTTAGATTTTTTTTCTTTTAATTCGGGAATGAGTGGTTTTAAGTCTTTTAAGAGCATTCCTTCGTTTTTGAGTTTTTTGATACAGCAGAAGAGCTGAATGTCATCTTTGGTGTAGTATCGATGTCCCATTTCCGTTCGCCCGATCGTCAGGTCGAGTTCTTCTTCCCAATATCTTAATACATGTGATTCGACATTGACCTGTTTTGCGGCTTCGGAAATCATAAATCTGACTTCACCCATTAATATGTGAACCTCCTCATTTTGCTTTTGAGGTTATTATAGCATAGACCATGACTTCAGAACGAAAAAATCGTTCGTCAAGTTCCTACAAAAAAACACCGCTCCACATAGGAGCGGTGCTTCTCTTTTGTGATCACTTTGCGATTTATATTACTCAGCTGAGATAGCGCCTGTCGGACACGCAGCTTCACAAGCTCCGCAGTCTACACAAGCATCAGCGTCGATCTCGTATTTGCCATCGCCTTCAGAGATAGCGCCTACAGGACATTCAGCTTCGCAAGAACCACAGCTTACGCATTCATCACTAATAACGTGTGCCATAGTATGTATCCTCCTTTTTTGAATTTAAAAAGAGAAACAAAGAAAGGTAGTTCTCTTTATTATCACTATTTTAATACAATGAGTTTGAATATACAAGTGATTTGTATGTTCTAAATTAAGAACCTAAACCCGGTCGAATTCTTCTGTGATCTCTTTTGAAGGTGCTTTTGTGAGCAGGCTTACAATGACGATCATAAGGCATGATACGCTGAAAGCCGGGAGCAGCTCATAAATGTTCCATACACCGCCGAGAGGACGTACGAGGTATTTCCAGATGAATACCATAGCTCCGCCTGAAATCATTCCGGCAAGTGCGCCCTGCCAGTTTGAGCGTCTCCAGAAGAGGGCAAATAATACGACAGGACCGAATACGGCGCCAAAACCTGCCCATGCAAAGGAAACGATGCCGAATACCGAACTGTTCGGATCACGGGCAATAAAAGCGGCGATTACCGCGATGGCAAGCAAGGTGAAGCGAGCTGCGTTCATTGCTTTTTTCTTGTCTCCCGTTTTGGCAACTCTGTCGCCGAAAAGGTCGGAAGATACGGCGGAGGATGCAGCCAAAAGCTGTGAGTCTGCCGTGGACATTGTAGAGGCAAGAATGCCGGCAAGGATCGTTCCCGCAAGTAAGGCAGGAAGAATACCGTGTTTACTTAACAAGTCGGCGATCTGCACAATGATCGTTTCAGAATCGGAACCTGTCAGAGTTTTTAAAGCGCCTACATCGCTCATTGCCAGACCGATCACACCGATCAAAACCGCAACTGCAAGGGAAATGACAACCCAGATTGTCGCAACGCGTCTGGAGAGCGTGAGTTTTTCTTCGTCCTCGATAGCCATGAAGCGAAGCAGGATATGAGGCATACCGAAGTAACCGAGCCCCCATGCGATCATGGAAATAATATTGATGATCGGATAAGGCTGTTCGACACCTGCAACAGGATCGTATGTAGTCATCATCGTCAAATATCCCGGAAGCGACTGTGCGTTCTCAACTACGGCAGGGATACCTCCGGCAATATTGATGCCGAATATAAAGACGATGATCAGGGCAACAGACATGATAATACTCTGAATGAAGTCTGTTGTTGAGGCGGCAAGAAATCCGCCAAGCGCCGTATACCCTACGATGACGATCGCACTTATGATCATAGCGGCAACATAATTAACCCCGAACAGGCTGGAAAACAGTTTTCCGCATGCGGCGAATCCGGAGGCTGTGTACGGTATGAAAAATATAACGATAAAAATCGCTCCGATAGATTGAAGGATCTTACGCTGATCTCTGTATCGGTTACTGAAAAAAGAAGGAAGCGTGATCGAATTGCCGGCTACGAGAGTGTAGCGGCGGATCCGTTTTGCTACGATCCTCCAGTTTATGTACGTTCCGATGGCGAGTCCGATGGCAGTCCATCCGGCGTCGGCAATACCTGTCAGATAGGCCAGACCGGGAAGCCCCATCAGAAGCCAGCTGCTCATATCGGAGGCTTCGGCGCTCATTGCCGTCACAAGAGGTCCGAGCTTACGCCCTCCAAGATAAAAATCGGTCGTATCATGGTTGTTCTTGGAACAACGGTAGCCGACATAGAGCATGGCGCCAAGATAAACAATAATGGCGATCATAATACAAATGTGTTCTGTTGTCATGTTTGTCACTCATTCCTTTCGCAAAATGTGCAATATATTGTAAAATTGTACCATAATAAGGGGATTTCTTCAAGAAATAAAAGTTTAGTAT
>NZ_DS264375.1 GCF_000153925.1 [Ruminococcus] torques ATCC 27756 | reverse complement strand
GTTTCCTGCGCAGGGGCGATATTATAAGAGTTGCCGGTCAATTGTACCCGCGTTCTAACGTCGACGTACCAATTACGCCCCGCCCTGCCACTCATCGCAGTACTGTTGTAATTCATTAAGCATTCTGCCGACATGGAAGCCATCACAAACGGCATGATGAACCTGAATCGCCAGCGGCATCAGCACCTTGTCGCCTTGCGTATAATATTTGCCCATGGTGAAAACGGGGGCGAAGAAGTTGTCCATATTGGCCACGTTTAAATCAAAACTGGTGAAACTCACCCAGGGATTGGCTGAGACGAAAAACATATTCTCAATAAACCCTTTAGGGAAATAGGCCAGGTTTTCACCGTAACACGCCACATCTTGCGAATATATGTGTAGAAACTGCCGGAAATCGTCGTGGTATTCACTCCAGAGCGATGAAAACGTTTCAGTTTGCTCATGGAAAACGGTGTAACAAGGGTGAACACTATCCCATATCACCAGCTCACCGTCTTTCATTGCCATACGGAACTCCGGATGAGCATTCATCAGGCGGGCAAGAATGTGAATAAAGGCCGGATAAAACTTGTGCTTATTTTTCTTTACGGTCTTTAAAAAGGCCGTAATATCCAGCTGAACGGTCTGGTTATAGGTACATTGAGCAACTGACTGAAATGCCTCAAATGTTCTTTACGATGCCATTGGGATATATCAACGGTGGTATATCCAGTGATTTTTTTCTCCATTTTAGCTTCCTTAGCTCCTGAAAATCTCGATAACTCATTAAAGCTTTATCGATGAAAAGCTGTCCAACATGAAAATTTAGCCCGCCTAAATGAGCCGGGCTTTTTTGTTGAATCCGCTTGCTGGCTTTTTTTCC
>NZ_DS264376.1 GCF_000153925.1 [Ruminococcus] torques ATCC 27756 | reverse complement strand
AGCTGCTGCCCTAAAAACAAGCGAATCACCGGAAGTGCCAAAAGGCATCTTCTGGAATTATAAGCAGTTACCAAGTTCTCGGACGAGCCCGGAGGGTTTTGTTCTGTAGGAAATCGAAATTTCCTATAGCATAAAAACAGCCCGCTTCAGGGATTCCCGGTCGCGGAACTGTTTTTATATTTCAATCATTACTTATATTACTTTTCTTTATACTGTCTTCTATACTATTTTCAAATTGCTTTTTATACTGCACTTTCTGTCATTCGATTACTTTCAGCCATCCTTCCGGTGCCTCGATATGTCCCATCTGGATTCCTGTCAACGTCTCATACAATTTCTGTGTGATTGGTCCCATTTTCTCCATTCCGCTTGGGAAACAGATTTCGTTACCATGATCTACCACTTTTCCGACAGGCGAAATTACTGCTGCCGTTCCGCACAGACCACACTCTGCAAAATCTTTTACTTCATCAAAATAAACGTCTCTTTCTTCCACTTCAAGACCAAGATAATGTTCTGCTACATACATAATAGATCTTCTTGTAATAGACGGAAGAATCGTATCTGAATGAGGTGTTACAATTTTATTATCTTTTGTTACGAAAATAAAGTTTGCGCCTCCCGTTTCTTCCACTTTTGTTCTCGTTGCCGAATCAAGATACATGTTTTCATCAAATCCGTTTGCATGAGCCGTAACAATCGCATGAAGACTCATTGCATAATTAAGCCCCGCCTTAATATGCCCCGTTCCGTGAGGAGCTGCCCGGTCAAAATCAGATACACAGATCGTAATCGGTTTTGCACCACCTTTAAAATACGGACCTACAGGTGTTGTAAACACTCTGAACTGATATTCATCTGCAGGCTTTACTCCGATTACAGGATTAATCCCAAACATATATGGTCTGATATATAATGAAGCGCCTGAACCATAAGGCGGAACATAAGCGGCATTTGCCTGAACCGTCTGCACGATTGCATCAACAAATCGGTCTTCCGGAAAGACCGGCATTTCCAAACGTTTTGCCGAATCCACCATGCGCGCCGCATTCAGATCCGGGCGAAAGGTAACGATACGTCCATCTTCTGTCGTATACGCTTTCATTCCCTCAAATACAGTCTGTGCATATTGAAGCACTCCGGCACATTCATTCATTACAATGTTAGCATCCTCTGTAAGCGTTCCCTCATCCCATTTTCCGTCTTTATAATTTGCAACATATCTCTTATCTGTCTGTACATATTCAAATCCTATATTTGCCCAGTCAAGATTTTTCTTTTCCATAATAAAGCGCCTCCATTCCTCCATTTTAGAAAACAATCACTTCTTTCTTTAAGACATTATAATACCGCCGTTTTTAAAAATCAAGAGTGCACTCTGTTTTTTTCTTGTACAATCTTCTCATACCATTTCTCTGCCGCGCCCTTTTCTTTACTATTAATAAATATGATTTCATCTGAAGTATTTATCTGCAAAATCGGTGTACACTCTACATAAATATACATTCTGCATTTTCCAGTCTTCTTTCCTCTGAATTTCCCGATTTTCTTTTGACCATCATCAGATCCATTTACTCGTTTGTATTCATCATTCGGAAGCTTTGGTAAAAGTTCTGCGCTTTGCACTTCATCAATATCAATTTCCATATCGGAATAGCCGGATGTAATCTCGATTTTATCAGATCCGACAGAAACTTTTATCGGAGTAAAATCAATCCGAAACATCAGCACACACACCCACAGAAGACATACTATCGTAATGACTATCCCTGCCGCAAACGAAATTTTCCCTGCCGGACGCGCCATATTCGTCGTATAGTTAAAAGAACACGCCCAATCCTGCACGATCAGCCGTTTATCATTCGGATTACTGTACCATCCGTTTTTCCAATAAATATCATCATCAACATAATGCAAAGTTTCATTATTCTGCAGAATCCGGTTTCTTTTTTTCTTTATATAAAATACTCCGCTCATAAAAATGAAAATCGGAACACTTTCAAGTATAATGTATACAATATATACTTCTGATCCGATCCACATCTTCTCATCCATAAAATATGTTACCCAAAGATACGCTCCGGTATTAAAAAGACTTCCGGCTATCAGTGACCATGACCAAACATTTTTCTGCAACCGGTTCACCGCCAGATTCATCTTAACATCTTCACTGTACACCGTATTGCGCGTTCGCAATATAACCGCATGTACAGCAGCAAACACAAGATTAACTGCAAATCCGCACAAAAATAAGATCCATCCATCTTCCGACTCTTTTAAATATAGTCTCACTTGCGGTAATAAACATGGCAGGACGATCAATCCGCAAAACAAAATATGCCACAACGGAGACATTCCCATTTTCTCCGATTGTGCAGACACTGTTGCATCAACTGCCGAATCCGCAGTCATAATCTTGCTTCCATTACTCCCGATCCAACCGTTTTTCATCTTCAGATCATACAGTTTTCTGTGCGTTCTATATAATAGAAGAATCGCTCCGATGCACACCTCCACAAGCCATATACTCCACACGATCATAAAGACCGAAATATACCAGAAGCAAAATCCGCATACCGCAATTCCTGCCAGCAAGTTCAAAGTATAAAACCATTTTGTCCATGTACGGTATTTTTTCATAAGCATTTTTACTTCTTCGCTTTCAGCCGCCGAACCCGGCAAATGCACTCCCATAAGCATCCCTTCCTCATACTTACGTTTCGTTCCGTAAACACCGTAAAAAATACCGATTGTACCTACATTCACGATCAAAAAAATAACAAACATCATCATCTGTCATCCCTCCGTTCCTGCAAAGTTCCGATCATACAAACCGGCAAGATCTTCCCTTTTTTTGATACGATCTCATACTTTATTTTGTATTATCTACAATAATACAAAATATGAGGAAAATCAACTTCTTCCAAAGCCATATCCTGATTGTGCGTCCACAATTATGTACACAGATTGACAATATTTTTCACCTATTGTAAACTAGAAAAATAAGGGAGAAACCAATATGAAAAAACGGCAGAATATAAGCGCACTTTTTACAATCGCAGTGTTTTATCTTATTTTAGAATCGGTATTTGGAATTACCTGTCCGATTCTTTTCCTGACCGGAATTTCCTGTGCCGGCTGCGGAATGTCGAGAGCATGGTTTTGTGTACTCCGTATGGACTTCACCGGAGCTTTCCGATACCATCCGCTTTTTTGGATATTACCGATAGGAATTATGCTGTTTCTCTTTTGGGATAAGATACCAAAAAAGATACAGAAGATCTTACTTATAACTGCCTGTGTACTATTTGGGGCAGTATACATCTTACGAATGTTGGATACGGCCGATTCCATCGTTGTCTTTCAGCCGGAAAAGGGAGCGATTTTTTCATTGATTTCTCAACTCTTTACAAAAAAATAAAGGAAACGAGGAGGGCTTTTATATGCAATGCAAGACATGCGGAAGAGAAATCTCAGACACCGCAAAGTTTTGTCCGTATTGCGGCAGCAAAACTGAGCCGCCGCATAATTCTGCTGAAAACAAAACAGCAGAAACAGCTTATGAAACCACTGCGAACACAAACGCCGAAACAGCTTACGGTACAGAAACAAACAAAAACTCAGAAACAGCTTACGGTACAGAAGCAAACAAAAACGCAGAAACAGCTTACGGTACAAAAACAAGCAAAACACCAGAAACAGACAGAGAAACTTTTAAAAACAATACAGAAGACCGCTTTCAAACAGCATCAGCAGGCGACTTAGATGAGACGAAGAAATTTTTACAGATCGGCTTTTTCATTTTAGCAGCACTCTGCTTCGTTATGGCTTTCCGCAATCTACTCTCAGGCATTCAGAATTTTTCTTACAGCCTCATCATGCAAGGTCTGGGAAATCTTCTTAACATGGTATGTTATGCAGGAATAGCGGCAGTATTGGTAATGATCGCACTTTCAAAAGAAAAACAGAGGATCAAAACATTTTTCGTAATCTTAAGCGGATTAGCGGCAATCATAGCGCTGTGCGGAATCATTGAATTTATTACATCTATGTTCCGAAGCTTCAGATATTATTTTTCTTTTGATACATTTTTCTGGATCTTATCTTCTTTATTATTAACGTTAACCATTATGGCGGCGGTTGTCGGCATCACTTATACACTCCTGCATCTCTCAGGATCGACACCGGATTTATCAAATATCACAGGAGTCATCGGCGGATCTGCCCGCAGCAGTCAGACATCCGAAACAGCACAGGGCAATACAAATAAAAAAACCAACTATCAAAACGCCGGAACAGATCATATGAATCAAAACAGCAAGACAAACTGCGAATCACAAGCCGGCAGTACAAACTATGAGGGGCAGAACATGGGTACAAACTACAACAATCAAGGAACAAACTACAATAACCAGGGACCAAACTACAACAACCAGGGTACAAACTATAATAACCAGGGACCAAATTACAACTATCAAAGTTCCGGTCCGAACTATTCAGGATCGGGTGTTACGCCACTGAAAACCGACCGCGGACTGCTCGGTTATATCGTTCTTTCGATTCTTACATGCGGAATTTACAGTTATTACTTTATATACACAGTTGCCCGCGATGTTAATACTGCTTGTGCCGGAGACGGAAAATCAACAGGCGGATTAGTACAGTTCATCCTGCTTTCCATCCTCACTTGCGGAATTTACAGTTGGTGGTGGCAGTATTCTCTCGGAAACCGCCTTGCAGCAAACGCACCTCGTTACGGTCTGTCATTTACAGAAAACGGTACTACTATTTTATTATGGCTTTTCTTTGGCTCTTTCCTCTGTTTCATCGGACCGTTTATTGCAATGAATATCATTATTAAAAATACAAACAGCATCTGTATGGCATACAATCGTTACAACGGATTAATTTAATCATTTAACATTATAATAAAAGGTTCTGCCCGAACGATCTGCATCCTGAAACTTCAGATACAAGTCAAACATAAAATTCGGTCAGAACCTTTTTTATTTCTCCTATAATCTTTTCACAATCTCTTTACAATCTCTTTTTACCATTTCCTAATATATATCCGAAAATAATATCCCGCAGTCAAAATCAAAATATTCCTGTCACGGACACATATACTCATAAATCTGCGCCGAAATCTCTCGGATAACAGATCTTGCGGCAGAAGTATCAGATAAACCGCTCATCATCACACAAACTGTATATGCTCCGTTTTCCCCAAATATAATTGCCGCGTCATTTTCCACATCGGAAAGTTCCCCCGTCTTATTTGCAGTCTCAATATTTTCCGGCACTCCTGCCGGGATCTTCCCCGTACGTTCCTGCTGCCGCATCAGATCAAGAAGTTTTTCTGATCCAACCAGCACATTTCCGTTCATTTCCCGCAGAAACTTTCCGCAGTCGTTGACAGAAGTATAATTATCATCCATATCATTCGGTGCAAGAAGCAGCCTTCCCATATGAGTATCTGCAAAACCGTGCAACCGACAAAACTCATTCACAACTTCCATTCCCGCCGAAGCATCCCCAAAACCAAGCTTACGAACAAGCTCATTTGCCGCGTCATTGTCGCTTACCGTAATCATCAAACGCAAAAGTTCTTCTGTTTCTCCTGCGTAAACCTCCTGTTCTTTCACAAAATCCATCTGTTCGTATACACATCCCGCAATATAAAGCTTGATCAAACTTGCCGCTGGCATCTGACTGCTGTTGATCGATGCCCTCGCTCCGTCAGAAAGATTTTCTGCATATACAGAAACCGAAGCTCCGGTACTTTCAAGCGGCGCCGCCGTCAACTGTATCCGATCAATTAAGTCATTTAAAATAGGAAACGCGGCTTCCTCTTCTAGTTCCGGATCGGATGATCCGACTTCTTCTGTATCTTCAATATCATCTTTTTTAATCACAATCTCTTCCTTGTTTTCTTTTTTGTTTTCTTTTTTGTTCTCTTCCTTTTCTTTTACAGTTTCTTCCTTGCCGCAGGCAGTGAACATAAAAACCGCCGTCACAAAAACAAACAAGAGCGCGCATAAGAAACTGTATCTGAAAACTTTTCGCCTCATACTTATTTTTACTCCGTCACATAAAAATATCTAAAGAACTCAAAACCCGTAATATGCATTGATCCCATCTACAATCCCATCGACCATCAACTCTCGATAGGTGGCATCCGACATGTTTGTATCATCTTGTTGATTCGTCATAAATCCCATTTCTAATATCACAACCGGTATCTGACTCCAGTTGATCCCTGTCATCGTATCATTACACCGAATCCCGAGATTCTGCATTCCACTCGCACTGCAATAACAATTTAAAATCATTTCCGCCAAACGATAACTCTCTTCGTAAACTCCGCCTACATAAGGATTTTCAGCAGAACCGATCAGAGCCATCGCACCGTTTACCGATGGATCTTCACTTCCATTTGCATGAATTCTCAAAGAAAACTCCGCCCCTGCATCATTTGCAAGACAGGCTCGTTCCGCATTGCTTATAGCTGTTTCGTTATTTTCCCGCGTCAGGATTACATCATACCCTTGTTCCGTCAGACGATCTCGAAGCATCAATGCGATTTCAAGATTAAGTTCATATTCCGGTATCCCGGTGAATCTGCCGACAGTACCGCCGGCAGATTTTTGTTTAAAATCACCTGACCCAGGAGCATTTGGCTCTTGCCCGCTCATATCTATATCCGGGCTTTGATGCCCGGGATCTATCGCGATCAAAATATCTTTTTTTACCGGTTTTTGTATGTCAGTTTGTCCTGAATGTTCCTCTGCGCTCACAGACGCCTCCGTTTGTTCCGATGTTTGTTCCGATGTTTGTTCCGATTCTTCTGATGACCGATCAGTAGTTTTGGGATTCTCAGCCGAAGCTTTCTTTCCTTCTGAAGGATCGGAAACATTTTCCCTGCCGCACGCCGAAACATCGAAAACAAGAAGACAGATAAATACAAAAAATGTAACCCCTTTTTTCATAATTATGCTCCTTTAACAATTACTCTGCATCCAACTGATATCCTTTCGGATCCATACCAAACTCGACCTGAGCCAGAAAATCTGCATTTTTCCGTTCAATTTCAGAAAGCATCGAATTGTTAAATTCTTCCGGACTGACCGTACCGTGATACCATTTCTTACTATTAAAATAATTCTGCAGTTCAGCCGATTGGAAAAGCCGGCCATGCCTCGCATAGATTTCATTTTTGGCATAATTAATCTCGCGGATATCCAAGCCTTCAATATCGCTTTCAGTTAAAAGATAAGAAGCGCTCTGCGGAAGAATATAATCTTTATTTAAAACTTCATCCTCCTCTTTTGATTTTTCAAAATCTTCTATCAGGTTTTCCCCATATTCATCCCAAATTACAAACGGTGTTATATAAAGCTTATCGTTGTCAAAATAAAATTGTCCTTCTATCTCTATCGTCTGATTAGATTTAATGCTGTCGAGCATTCCTTCCGGAAGAACAGATTGATCGATATATACGTTTCTCGCATCTTCCAGCAAAACTTTTTCACCGTAAAAATCTTCTCCGTAAAAAGTATATTCTTCTTCCAAGCGCAGAACATAATCGCCATTTTCTGTCTTTTTAATAAAGCCTTCAAAGAATAACTCATCTTCATCAAGCAGGTTATAATCTACATCATTCAAAATCTCATTTTCCGACGGTTCTGTAATATCCGTGTTGACGGAATCAGAAGACGGTTTCGGATCTTCTTTTTTCAAAACGAAAAACAACACAGCAATCACTATAGCAACTAAAACAATTCCTCCGATGACCACACCGATTATAATCGGCGCTTTGCTCTTTTTCTTCCCATAAGACTCATCCAAAGACTGCCGCATATCCGGCACATTTCCTTGATTGCCCATGTCACCCCGACCGTCTCTTTGTGATCCGAACTCTTCAAACTCTTCTTCATCCCGCACCTTTAACAACTCTTCAGAGTCTTCCGGAGACGATATATACGGCATTTCCTCAGTATCCTCAAACCGCGTACCACTCTGCTGCTCTGACCGTGCATAAGGCGTACCACATTCAGGGCAAAACAAAGTTCCCTCTTCCATCACAGTACCGCATACCGGACAAACTTTCGGCTTTGATTCCTGTGTTGAATCAAAACTTGACTCTGCATGAAACGATAGCTCTTCCTGACGCTGTCCACATTCCGGACAAAATGCAGAATCATCAGGAATTTTTCTTCCGCAATATTGACATCTCATAATCGTATTCCTCCTTATAAATAACTGCTGCTATATTTATAGTATATTTTTCCATCCTTCCGGTCAAACAAAATTTACGAATGGCGGGGACTGAACTATTGCTTTTGTTCGATATTCTATATTTATTTCTTCGTGCATTTTTATCCGTATTATGATATCATTGTAATATTACTTACAAAGGAGTCTGTTGATTTATGAAAATGAACGAATTAAAACTTATTTATTTCAGCCCTACAGGAACGACCCATAAAGTCGTTATGGAAACGGCAAGAAGTATCGATTTAAAATCAGTCTCTTTTGACCTTACGATCAAAAAAGATCTGAAACCTGTCGCAAAATTTGCGCCAAACGATTTTGCCCTGTTTGCGATCCCCGTATACTACGGTCGTGTTCCGGCGCTCTTTCTCAAATATCTTGATCTCTTTTCCGGAAACGGAACACCTGCCGCTCTTGTCGCTACATACGGATGCCGCGAATACGAGGATGCACTTTTAGAATTAAAGACCGAAGTAGAAAAAAGAGGATTCAAAGTAATCGGAGCTGCCGCATTTCCGGCAGAACACTCTATCGTGAACTCTATCGGCGCAAGACGTCCGAACAAGGCGGATTTAAAAGAAGCTTCCGAATACGGAATTTCACTGAATCGGATCATTAAAAAAGAAGATTCTTTCGCTTCTTTCGATCTGAAAGTACCGGGAAATACTCCTTACAGAAAATACGGAAAAAACGTACTTTTTCCGAAAGCCGACGTTTCCCTTTGTACAGAATGCAGCGCCTGCGCAAAGATCTGTCCGGCAGGAGCAATCTCTCTTGATAATCCGAAAAAGACAGATCACGATAAATGTATCGGATGTATGAAATGTGTCCGCTTCTGCAAACAGAAAGCCAGATATGTCAGCGCTTTTAAGTTGAATATGGCAGCAAAGAAATTAACAAAGGTCTGTCAGAGTGATAAAAAGGCCGAGATATTTCTTTAAGCTACACCGTCATCTGTTATTCAAAACAGCGGTTCAAAAATATATAAACAGATATCGATCGGTCGTCAAGTTTCCGGGCTTTCCCGCCCTTTGGCTTACCGCCTTCGCAAAAGAATCGCCGAATCCGGCTTTACTGCCGGATCCGGCGATTCTTAACTCCAGGTCATCTTATATCTTTTAATATTATCATGTGAACCTGTTTTAAATCTTATTCATCTTTTTCAAAAAATCCCAGAAAAGTTTTACGTTTCATAAATGCCGCTATCATCAAGAGTGACAGGAATAATCCGGCTAATGCTGAAACATTCACTGTATCTCCAGTTGCAACTGCTCCGTTTGAAACAGTTCCGTTTGAAGAACTTCCTGTTCCGTTGCTTCCCGGTTTCTGTACAAGACCTGCCTGTGCAGCTTCAAATGCAGATTTCGCATTTGCAAACATTTCTGCCGTTGTCTCCTTTGAATCCAGAGCCATCAGCGCATCATATGCATTTTTATATGCCGCATAGCTTTCTTCTGTATAACCTTCCGGTTTCTTCAATACGATAGAGTCTCTGTACTCATCCAAACCAACTGCACGTTTGTCCAGACCCTTGATCGCCGCACGGATTGCAGCCGCCGCATTGGCAACCTCTTCTTTTGTACCGTTTACTTTCAACGGCTCTGCATTTGTCACAGCATCTTTCAAAAGCTTATAAGAACTTACCGTATAAGTACCTGCTTTATGCTGAGCAGCTTCATTAAGAGCAGCCTTCAAATCTACGATACTTACAAGCGCCGCTTTCGCTTCTTTCATTGCAGTGATATTCGCCTGATCTAATGCCGGATCGTTCTGATCTTTATCTGCTTTTGCTTTGCTGATCGCATCCTGAAGTGCGCCGAAACTTACTTCAGTGTAATCTTTGCCGTTTATTTTTTCCATTTCTGCAATGACATCATCTACAGTTACTTCTGTTTTTTCTACCAGACCATTCACTGCATTTTCCAGATCGGAAACCGCTTTATCTACCTGATCTTTTGTTCCGTTTTCCAGATAAGCCTCTGCATTCTTCACTGCATCTTGAAGCTCTTTCCAACTGTCTTTCGTATAAAGATTCTCATCCAGTTTTCCAACTTCTGCAAGTTTTGCTTTCAATGCGGCTACATTGACAAGACCTTCTTCTGTCTGCGCAAAAGTATTTCGTGCAGTATAGACTTCTTTCGGGTTCTTCCGCTCTGTCTTATCTGCTTTCACAATCGCATCTAATGCTGATTTCGCGTCTGTATATGCTTTGTAAGAAACAGTTGTATAGTCGTCTTTATTATATTTTACTGCGTTTTCTAACTCTGTTTCTGCCAGCTCTCTCTGGATCGATGAATATACTAGTGCTTTTTCGGCTTTTTCAAGTTTTGCCGTCAGATCTTGCGCTTCTTTCTCCGAAACATTTTCTTTATCCTTTAACGCCTCTCTGATCTCATTCATCACCGACTCATATGCCGCATAAGTTCTCGCCGAATAGATCTCTACATAAACAGGAGCTTCCTCTGCTCCGACGTTTTCTTTGCCTGCTTTCATGTTGTTCAAAGCGTTTTCCAATGCAGTAACATCGCCTTTGACAACCGCGTTTTTGTGTGCGGCAAGAAGCGCTTTTTCTGCCAGATCTACAACTTCCTGAGTCACGTACTCATTTGCCGCGATCTCTTCTGCCGCTGCTTTTGCTTCTTCTGCCGCCCGTTTGCTGTCTGCAGTCCACTTATCGTCGATCGGCTTTTTGATTGCCTCATTCAGCGCATCTTTATTGACCGCTGCTTTTTCCTTTTCACTTGTCTTTATAATAGAAATCTCCGGAATGTCTTCTGCCCATGTCACGATAACTTCCAGAATCTGACTGTCTTTTCCAACCGCAAATTCATTGATCGTCTGATTCAGCTTTCCGATCGCAGCTGCTTCTTGTTTTGCTCCGTCTTTATAGAGAACTGCCTGTACATCTGCATTCGACGCCTTTCCGTTCTGTATGATACGGATCGTTCTCTGATCCGGCTCACTGATGCGATATGTAAACGAACCGTTTGCCGCAGATGGTTTGTATGTTGTCGCAAAGTTTCCGTCAAATACATTAGACGGGATCTTGCCCGCTTCTTCCGCTGTTTCTGATATGATGTCGCGGTTTGACTCTGTCGTCATATAAGCTCCGCCGTTGATCTGAAGCTCGTACAGCTCAACCCATCTCTCTGTATATGTTGTAAGCGGTACGATTCTTAAGTAACGTCCCGACACATTCAATCCGGTTGCCTCTGCATACATATTTCCCGGATTTGTAGTATCATGAAGCAGATAGTCTGCATCTTTCGCTGTCGCATTAGCCGACATCTGCACAGCCTCTGCGTTTCCGACTTCAAGGATCTTTGTCCACTGATCGTCTGTGGCATCTTTCCTGTCAGCTACTTCAAATTTTGCATGTCTTAAGAAGTCAAGACATGTCTCTTTTACATAGTATCTGAACGATTCAAAATTCACAGTCTGTCCGAGATCGAATACGATCTTTTTCCCTGCATCCTGTGTTCCTGTGATCTTGCCAAGCGTATTAAGCTTTCCGTCGAATACATTTCCGACTTGTCCGTTGCTTCGCATATCGTTTGCCGAATCTTTCTGAGCAAAATCACTTTCTACCGTTTTCTCTCCGATAAACGCATACGTCACTTTGAATTCTTGAACCGAAACATTTTGTGTCTCATTTCCCGCATTGTAAAGTCTTACATATCTTGCATCTTCCAATGCTCCTGCATTAACATCAGTCCAGATCACTCCGTTCATAGAGCTTTGCAGTTTCACATTCGCATTTTCTCCTGCGTTCACTGCAATGTTTTCGATCGCTTTGATGTTCTTTAAGTCAACACCGATATACTGATCTTTTTTCAGACTGATCGTTCCCGGCTGCAAAGAAGACATACCTGCTTCTGTCGTTCCGAGCATTCCGTGATCCTTTACATTTGTATAAATATTCTCTGTTGTTCCTGTCTGATCAACTTTCTGTTTTACAGTAAACTCAGAGAATTTTGCCCACGTAGGTTTCTTCTCCAGATTGCGGATACGGATGTAACGCGCCGTCACACCTTTCAGATCAATGTTCAGTACGTCTTTTCCTTCTGCCGCTCCAGTATACTCTGCATATCCTTCTGCCGGAGTCCATGTGCTGTTATCTACAGACGTCTCAACCGCATATTTTACAAGCTTGTCTCCGCCTGTATGTCCGACTACGATATGAGCGCTTTCCAATACAGCTTCTGTTCCGAGGTCATATCCTAAGAAATCATCTTTCAGAACAGAGTCACTTGTTGAATTTCCGTCTCCATCAGGATCGTACCATACGAATGTATTGTCATCTCCGTCATAAAGACTCGTTTCTTTCCCTTGCGCTACTTTCCAACGCTCCGTCTTGATCACTTTGTATGTGATCGGAGTCGTCATATTCTTCGGCGCGCGGATATCTAATTCACCGATGCGTACCCAGCCTGCCGTCTGCTCTTTATTCACAAGACGGATTCCTCTGATCTTGTCAGTTACGTTAATGTTTACTGTCTGATCTTTCGCGTTCGTAAACTCTCCTGCCTTTTTCCAACCGCTCTGTCCGTCTGTGCTATACTGTATTTCTACTTTTTTAAACACATCCGCAGAAGAAGTTTTGCCCTGTGTCATTCTTATGCTTCCGATCTGCTTCGCTTCCGGGAAGGTAATCTGGATATAAGCGTCTGCCGCGATCGTATCTTTTCCTTCACCGCTGTACGGTCCTTTAGCGATCCACATTTCTGTAGACAGATCTCCGTCAAACATTTTTGCCGCCGTATGATCATTTCCCTGTGTGGAAATACCGCTGAACGTCACATCTCCTGTGTAACGCTCTGTATCTTCGGAAACTTCTTCTTTTTTGTTGATCTGGATTTCGCGTACCTCAAGCCAGCAGTCATTTACATTTGCCGCTGTCGCAATGAGGCGGATTCCTTTTGCTTTCAGATCACTCGGAAGATTTGCTTCTTTTACATTGATGTCCTGAACTTTACCGAATTCTCCGGCAAAATTGTTTTCCATGCCTGTCAACGTCAGATCTTCCCATGTTCCTTCTTCTGTCATATACTGCAGTTTTGCATGTTCAAAATGATCTTTTCCGCCTCCGAGAAGGAAACGAATGCTGTCAATATCGATTACTTTGTTGTATTCTACACCGATATAATCATCTTTCGACAATGAATTCGGCGTTTTGTAAACTGCACTTGTAGACTCGTCGCCGTCAAAAATATTTTCTTTAGAACCTGTCGGCGCGTCTTTTCTGCTTGTAATGAATTTTGGGATCACTTTGTCGGGATTGACCGCTGTTTCCGCTTTTGCAGATACATACTCTGCCAATGTATTGATAAACGGAACAATGTGCTGTACGCCGACCTCGGCATATTCCTGATGATCCACATATAAAAAGTCATATGTTTTTGAACGGTCGAACGCCGTCTTTCCTGCTGTATTATAGCTGATCACAGAAGATACGTCTCCTGCCAGAGCGCTCTTTACGCCGTTTAAGTATGCGATCGCCGCTTCTGTCGTGTCATCCCAGCAGTTCAGCCAATATACGATCTGACCTTTGATCGCCTCGTTTCCGCCTGCACGATATGTCTTTGAAGCTTTTTGAAGCACTTCAAACTCTGCGATTACCGCATCTACTTCTTCCGCCGTGAGAGTCTCTGCTTCCAGTTTTTCTTTAAATGCATTTAACTTCTCTTTCAGTACAACAGATTCCTGCAAAGGTGTTACACGCGTATCCATCGCCTGATTGATCATATGCTTTGATAATTCACGCAGGGCGTCGCTCGCATCATTCATAATTGCCGAATTATGATCTACAAAGGAAAATGCATCATTCCATGACTTGTCTGCCTCTTCCTTTGTCTCCCAAATATTCCATGCATAATCTGCATTACCGAAAATAGCAACCTTGCTCGGTTCCGACTGCTGCATCGGGTTAAGCATGATTCCCTGGATTTTAGACGGCTCTACTCCCGGATGAAGGAACGTATCATAACCGCCCATGATCAAATGTTTCTTAGAGTTATCCGTACACGGCCAGTTGATCCACATAAACGGTCCGCGTCCAACGTTATTTGTAAACGTAGAAGTAAAGTTATTTGTTACTTCTCCCCATACTCTTCCGCCGGTCATAACGATCTGAACATTAGCCGGAGCCTTTTTCAACTCCTGAAGTTCTGCGCTGCTTCCGTTGCCCATATAGTCATACGGAACATAAGGGATCGTCATCTTCATATCAGGATACTGCTTTTTCACCTCTTCAAGCCATGCAGTCATATCGTTTAACAGACGTACTCCATTCGGTCCGCCCGGATTCCAAAAGTCGTCTGCAAGGATTGCGATCTGACGTACGCCCTGATCGATCACCTGTTTGAATTTTGCCTGAAGTTTCGCCAAATCAGCTTCATAATTATCATCAAAACGAAGATGATTGCCCTGCGGGAACGGATGAAGGGCATAAACAAATCGGCATTTTGATTCATTTCCCGCCTCTGCAAGCGGTCTGATCTTATTTGCCAGCTCTTCTTCCGTATAAAGCTGATCCCACTGTGTACGATGTTTCGGGTCGTCTTTCGGCGCATAGAAATACGCGTTTAATTTGTAATATCCACCCCATTTCATCAAGTTTACACGATCTTCTGTAGACCACGGATTTCCATAATAGCCTTCAATAAAACCACGGCTTACTACGTCCGCATAGTCCTCGATCTCAAAGTTTCTGATTGTCAGGCTGTCCATCTGTGCAAAAACATGATACAGCGTAGTCAATCCATAAAATGCAGAATCTGCATCTTTTCCAAGTACGGATATTACATTCTCATCACTTGCCAGAAAGTAAGAATCCGTCTTTCCAAACAAAGAGTCTTCCGGCTGATATTCTTCTGTAATATAATCTTCTGCCGTTCCGTCCTGTCCATGTACACCGACATATACATTGGTTGCGCCTTCTTTTGGCTGCTCTGCTTCGTTTACCTCGATTCCTTTGAGGTCTGCCGCCTCTTGCAGACGGTTCTTTGTCGCCTCATCGATTCCTTTGTCATAGATTACATTCAATTCTTTTCCGAGAATGTAATCTCCTTCCTGATACTCCACCTTATGTGGATTCGGATAAATGAGGTAGTCTTCTTGCGGTTCTTCCGCTGCCTGCGCCGGAACAAAATTGCCCGGTATCACAACGGCGACTGTAAGAACCCCTGCGAGCAGTCTTTTGATCACTCTTCCTGCCATAAACCTTTTCCTTCCTTTTCTCATAATATTATCAGGATACTACCATCTATCATTATATCATTTTTTACTCATTTACGATGTACTTTTTTTGTTTTTTTCATCTATTTTCATCATATTTACTTCCTTTTCTATCAATCATTTTGTCATTTCACCGTCTTTTTGAACAGTTTCGCTCTCTTATTTCCTCCATTACAAAACGGCATAGCCAAAGATACGATAAACGCCTTTGTCTATGCCGTTTCTATTTATATTTTCTTCTATTTTGATTCCTCTTCTTTTCTTCGCAAAATATCATATACGTCCGGGATTTCACTTAGTTCAACATAGAGCAGCTGTTTCGAGTGGGGCGCACTTTCCTGCTCTTTTCCCTCTTCATTCAGGATGCGCAGCACTTCCGCTTCTATGTTTCTGCCGTCCGGCTTCATAATTTCAATCGTTTCCCCGACAGAAAATTTGTTTCTCTGCTCTATCCTGCACAATCCGTCTTTGATCTCCCCGACAATGCCAAGATAAGTATACTCTTTATTGTATGTGTTGCTGTCATAGATCTGTGTCGTCTCATCCGGTTTCCCAAAGAAAAATCCGGTCGTAAACTGGCGGTAAGTACAATTTGAGATCTGTTCTTTATACCAGGGCATGTTCTGTTCATATAACTTCGGATCTTTCTTATAGTCATCGATTGCTTTTCGGTACGTCCTTGCCACTGTCGCCACATACAGAGCGGTTTTCATTCTGCCTTCGATTTTCAGACTGTCGATCCCCGCATCGATCAGCTCCGGTATATGTTCGATCATACACAGGTCTTTTGAGTTAAAAATGTAAGTTCCTCTTTCATTTTCATAAACAGGAAGGTACTCTCCCGGTCTTTTTTCTTCCACGACCGCATATTTCCAGCGGCACGGATGAGTACATGCTCCTCTGTTCGCATCTCTTCCCGTAAAATAATTACTCAAAAGACATCTTCCCGAATAAGAGATACACATCGCCCCGTGAATAAACGTCTCGATTTCCAAATCTTCCGGAATATTTGCCCGAAGTTCTTTTAGCTCTTCCATCGACAGCTCTCTGGCAGATACGACTCGACTCGCCCCCTGTTTATACCAGAAATTATAGGTTGCATAATTTGTATTATTTGCCTGAGTGCTTATATGCCTTTCTATCTCGGGGCATATCTCTTTGGCAATCTCAAATACTCCCGGATCTGCAATGATCAGTGCATCCGGTTTGATTTCCTTTAACTCTTCAAAATACTCACGCACCCCGGCAAGGTCATCGTTGTGCGCCAGAATATTAGCGGTCACATATACTTTCACACCATGCTCATGGGCAAATTGAATTCCTTTTCGCATCTCTTCCGTTGAAAAATTCTTCGCTTTTGCTCTAAGACCGAAAGCTTCTCCTCCGATATAGACCGCATCAGCTCCGAAAATAACTGCCGTTTTCAACACTTCCAGACTGCTCGCCGGAATTAATAACTCAGGATGTCTGCTCATCTTTCTCTTCATTCTCCTACTTCTTCTTTTTCTGTTTTTATGGCGGCTTATAATTTTGCGCTTTACTGCGCAATGTCCGTTCCGACTTCCTTTTTCACACTCAGCGCCACCCCGTCTCCTAAAGGAATGATCGATGTTACAAGCGCATCGTTATGTTTTAATTCGTACAGATATTCCCGCATCCGCGCATGAATCGTACGATCCCGCCGTTCTACCGCGAAACGTGACTCGATCACATCACCGTCCTGCATCACATTATCCGAGACAAGGATACCGCCCTTTGCAAGCAGACGCAGTATCTCCGGCAGATAATGAATGTACTGACCTTTCGCCGCATCCATAAAAATAAAATCATACGGTCCTTCCAATGTTTTCAGCACATCCATCGCATCGCCTTCCAGCAAAGTGATTTTCTTCTCTTTTCCTGCACGGACAAAATTTTGTCTTGCGATCGGTATTCTCTTCTCATAATTTTCAATCGTTGTGATCGCACATTCTTCCGGTACATATTCACTCATCAATAACGCAGAGAAACCTACGGCAGTTCCGACTTCCAGAACGCGCATAGGTTTTTTTACCATAAGGAGCACCTTTAAGAAGCTCTGCATCTCACGGCGTATTATAGGCACGTTATCAGCCAGAGCCTCTCTCTCGATGTCCTCTAATATTTCACTGTTTTTCGTATCCAGCGAATTGATGAATGTAATAATACGTTCATCTACTATCATAATTTACACATCCACATCCATGATGATCGGAATCACCATCGGTTTTCTCTTTGTCTTTTTCCAAATATAGTCGTTCATGGAATCGCGGATCACAAGTTTGATCTTATTCCAGTCTGTATGACGTCCCGAGAGACACTTATCCACCGCCTCGGATACCGCTCTTCTCGCATCATCCATCAGTTCTTCTGATTCTCTTACATAAACGAAGCCTCGCGATACGATATCCGGACCTGCAAGCAGGCGGTTCGTTCTTCTCTCAAGCGTAAGCACAACAATGATAATACCGTCCTCTGCCAAATGCTGTCTGTCCCGAAGCACGATGTTTCCTACGTCTCCTACCCCGAGTCCGTCTACAAGAATCGCTCCCGTGTGTACTTTATCTACTACTTCCGCACTGTCATCGCACAGTTCCAGCACATCTCCGGACTGAATGATAAATACATTTTCCTTCGGAATTCCAAGTGATTTTGCCACTTCCGCATTTGCTTTCAAATGACGGTATTCTCCGTGGACCGGAATGGCATATTTCGGCTTCACAAGAGAATAGATCAATTTCAGTTCTTCCTGACAGGCATGTCCCGATACATGGGCATCCTGGAAAATAACTTCCGCCCCTTTGGAAGAAAGTTCGTTGATCACACGGGAAACAGACTTCTCATTTCCCGGAATCGGATTAGAACTGAAGATAATCGTATCGTTTGGCTGTATCGTCACTTTTCTGTGCACGTCCGCCGCCATTCTCGACAGAGCCGCCATAGACTCTCCCTGACTTCCGGTTGTGATAAGAACCATTTTCTCCGGCGGATAATTCTTCATCTGATCGATCTCGATCAATGTGTTTTCCGGCACATCCAAATATCCCAATTCTGACGCTGTCGCAATGATATTCACCATGCTGCGCCCTTCCACAACTACTTTTCTTCCATACTTATATGCCGAATTGATAATCTGCTGCACACGATCCACGTTAGAAGCAAACGTAGCGATGATCAGCCTTGTATTCTGATGTTCCGCAAAAATATGATCAAACGTAATACCGACCGTCTTTTCCGACTGGGTAAATCCTCGCCGCTCCGCATTCGTACTGTCTGACATCAGAGCAAGCACACCCTTTTTTCCGATCTCCGCAAACCGCTGTAGATCGATCGCATCTCCGAACACCGGCGTATAATCGACTTTAAAATCTCCTGTATGGATTACGACACCGGCAGGCGAATAGATCGCAAGGGCAGACGCATCCTGAATACTGTGGTTCGTTTTAATAAATTCAATCCTGAATTTTCCAAGATTGATCGACTGTCCGTGGCGGACAACTTTTCGCTTCGTCGTCCGAAGAAGATTATGCTCCTTTAGTTTGTTTTCAATAATGCCCATCGTAAGTTTCGTCGTATAGATCGGCAGATTGATCTCTTTGAGCACATACGGAAGCGCGCCGATGTGATCCTCGTGACCATGTGTGATAACAAACCCTTTCACTTTCGATGCATTGTCTTTCAAGTATGTTACATCAGGGATCACAAGATCGATCCCAAGCATATCATCCTCCGGGAATGCCAGACCGCAGTCCACGACAACAATACTGTCTTCATACTCAAAGGCAGTAATATTCATACCGATCTGCTCTAATCCTCCAAGCGGTATGATACGCAATTTTCCGTTATTCTGTTTTTTCAAAAAATAAACACCTCCACTATTTCCCCTTTTTCATGCATTCTCTGCATATTCCGTAAAACTTTACTTCATGATCAAGAACATGAAATCCAATCGTACGTTCAATGTGACGTTCCGCTTCTTCCAGAAGGTCATCATCGAAAGGAATGATTTTATTGCAAGTTCTGCATATAAGATGATGGTGGTTATGTTTCGATCCGCCGTCCAGCAGATGTCCGATCTCGTAACGCACACATCCCTCATCCAAATTAATCTTGTCTATGAGCTGCATATCCCATAAAAGCTGGATCGTACGGTACACAGTTGCAAGTCCGATTTCCGGATGCTCCTGCGTCACCAGCTCATAAATATCTTCCGCAGTCAAATGCCTGCCTTTATTCTGCTCCAAGACAGAAAGGATCAAAATTCTCTGATTCGTAACTTTCAACCCTTTTTCTCTTAATTTTTCTTTGAGCAGTTCTTCTGTCCTGTTCTTTTTCATTCTATCCTCACCCGAAACATCCAAAAGACATTTTTCACTGCGATTTCACGCATTTTGCCATACTGTCATATCTTATATATCACTGTCCGATTTCCCGTGGAAACTCTCAGAAGTTCCCATAGCATACAATGTAATTTTCTTCTTAGATCAGAGTTCAATACTGACATCTTCAAGAAGTTCCTCAAACACCTTGGAGACCGCCTGTAACTCTTTCTCATTTTCAACGATCTCATAAACGCTCTCGCCTGATTCTTCATCACGAACGTCTTTTAATATCAGACATTCCGCATCGTCATCCTCCGACTCCGCAACAAGAATATACGCGCTCCCGTTGATCTTTGTTTCTTCAAGTATAAAAAATTCGTCCTCACCGTTTCCATCCGCAAATGCAAACTTTACTTTTTCCATATCCGAACCCCTTACATCTTTTATTTTTCTATCCTGATATCCTGCACAAAATCACCGAAAGCGCCAAAAGACACATCCCGGGATTGTAAGCAGCCGCCAAGGTCTTAGCATATCCCGAACTTTGGCTCATTGCCTATACAAAAATGACAGACTTCATTCATTCTGCCTGTTTTTTCATATGCATCAGATCAAGATAACCCTGCAAAATAAACACTGCGGCGATCTGATCTATATGTTTCTTTCTGTTTTCACGGCGCACGTTGCTCTCGATCAGAGTACGTTCTGCCTCTACGGTCGTCAGTCTCTCATCCCACAAAATGACCTCTAACCCGGTTCTGCGTTTGAGCATCTCTCCGAATTCCATAGACTGCTGCGCACGCTCTCCGATATCGTTATTCATATGTTTCGGAAAGCCGAGGACGATCTTCTCCACATCATACTTTTTGATCAGTTCCTCTATCCTCGCGCAAGTCCGCCGAAGTTTATTTTCTTCTTTTCTCTCGATCGTCTCCACTGCCTGAGCCGTAAGACGAAGAGCGTCGCTGATCGCAACGCCTACCGTTTTCGACCCATAATCAAGTCCCATAATTCTCATATCTGATTATTCCCACGAATGATGTTCGATATACGCTTTTAACAGCTCCTCGACCAACTCATCTCTCTCTACTTTCATGATCAGGCTTCTCGCTCCGTTAAAACTTGTAACATATGTCGGATCTCCCGACATGATATATCCGACGATCTGATTCACCGGATTATATCCCTTTTCTTTCAGCGCCTTAAACACGATCTCCAAAATGTCTCCGGCCGAAATCTGCGGTCCCGGTTCTACCTGAAAGAATTGTGTATTGCTGAGATCACTCATCTTGCTGTTCCTCCTTACCTTCTGTCTTTTTGTATAAGAATTCTATTCCTCATTTTTCATTTTCGGAAACTCCGAAATCACTACCTACAATTCTAATATACTCCCATTCAAAATTCAACGTATAATTTGTGAATGATTTTCAATTCTCACTTTTACGATACAATTAGAAATATTTTTTTCGGTTTCTAGTGCAATTTTCATATACTCTTTTGTATGTCCTGTCATAACAGCCTTTCCCTCGATCTGCGCGCGTTCTTCAAAAAGAACTTCCACTTCTTTTCCGATAAAGCTGTCCTCGTATGCCTTTTTCTTCCGTTCGCCGAGGGCGATCATACGGGCGCTTCTTTCCCCTTTGATCTTCTCATCAATCTGGCCGTCCATCACTGCCGCTTTTGTCCCTTCTCTCTTCGAGTATTTGAAAATATGCGTTTCATAAAAATCAACCCGGTCGACAAACGCATAGGAAGCTTCAAACTCTTCCTCTGTCTCCCCCGGAAATCCGACGATCACATCTGTCGTAAGAGCCGGATGATCAAAATATTTTCTCAATATCTGACACCTGTCATAATATTCTCCGCTTGTATACTTTCTGTTCATCCGCTTCAGCGTCGCGTCACATCCGCTTTGAAGAGAAAGATGAAAATGCGGACACACTTTCGGCATCTCGGAAAGCTCTTTTGCAAACTCTTCCGTAATAATCCCCGGCTCAAGAGAACCGAGACGGATCCGTTCGATCCCTTCGACTTTGTGTACTTCTTTTATAAGGTCAAGCAGATGTCTCTGCCCGTCAAAATCGATACCGTAAGAACTCAGATGGATTCCCGTAAGAACAACTTCTTTATATCCGTTTCCGGCAAGATCTCTCACTTCTTCCAGCACGTCCTTTGTCTGCCTGCTCCGCACTCTGCCCCTCGCATAAGGGATGATACAATACGTACAAAATTGATTACATCCGTCCTGCACTTTAATATACGCTCTCGTATGATCTCCCGGTTTTGTCAAATGCAGTTCTTCATACTCTTTCGTACGGTTGATATCTTCCATCGCATATTCTGTATGACCGCTTTTTTCCATTTCATATTGTTTCAATAATTCCGGCAGATCTTTTTTATGATTATTTCCGATCACAATATCAATACACGGATCGATCTCCTTACCCTCCTGCGCCTGTACATAACACCCCGCCGCCACAACGACCGCGTCCGGGTTTAATTTTCTTGCTCGGTGCAGCATCTGCCGAGATTTCCTGTCTGCTATATTTGTCACCGTGCATGTATTGATAATATAAACATCCGCCCCTTCTTTAAAGGGAACGATCTCATAACCTGCCTGTTCAAGCATTTCCTGCATTGCTTCCGTCTCATATGCGTTTACTTTACATCCAAGATTATGAAGTGCCGCTTTTTTCATAAGTTTACCTCTTTTTCCTATTCTTTCTATCATTGTTCCTTGACTTTTAGTTCCCTATCCCGTAGAATATTCATAGGGTTTTGACCCTATTTTATCACATATTTCAAGGAGGTAGCAAAATGAAAACTGTACAGATTTCATTAAATTCAATCGACAAAGTAAAATCTTTCGTAAATGAGATCACAAAATACGACAACGACTTCGATTTAGTATCTGGAAGATACGTTATAGACGCCAAATCCATTATGGGAATTTTCAGTCTTGATCTCTCCAAACCGATTGATCTTAACATTCACGCAGACGGCGACGTTGATGCAATCCTCGCTGCACTTGACCCGTATATCATCAAATAATAACAGTCAAACATATTTATGCGTAAATGCACAATGCAAAAAGCTGTCTCTTTTGAGACAGCTTTTTTGTAATGGCGACGAGCCAAAGCCCGGGATATACCAAAACTTCGGCAGCCGCTTACAATCCCTGAACATGCCTTTTGGCACTTTCGGTGATTCTATGCCCCTACGGTGATCACTTCTGCAGTTTCAAGCGCCGTCTTCATCAGATCATCGATACAATCTGCCAGATTGATCTCCGACTTTTCGATTCTTTCTACATTCGGCTTTGTCACCGGATGCTTTGCCACGAAAATCGTGCAGCAGTCTTCAAACGGCTGGATTGAAACTTCGTATGTGTCGATCTTTTCAGATATTTCCACAATCTCTTTCTTATCAAATCCGATAAGCGGACGGTATACCGGCAGTGTGCAGACAGCGTTTGTCGCCGCAAGACTCTGCATCGTCTGACTCGCCACCTGTCCGATGCTCTCTCCCGTAACAAGACCGAGACAGCCGTTTTTCTTCGCAAAATGTTCTGCGATCCGCATCATATACCGACGCATGATGATCGTCAGCTCATCGTGCGGACATTTTTCATAAATGGCAAGCTGAATATCGGTAAAATTAACAATGTGAAGCTTGATCGGACCTGAATAAGCAGATACGAGTCTTGCAAGATCTATCACTTTTTCTTTCGCTCTCTCACTTGTATACGGCGGTGCGTGAAAATAAACCGCCTCCAGCTCAACGCCGCGTTTCGCAACCATATAACCGGCTACCGGACTGTCGATCCCTCCCGACAGCAGAAGCATCGCACTGCCGTTTGTTCCGACAGGCATTCCTCCCGGACCCGGAATGATCTCGGAATAAATATAAACTTCTTCTCTTATCTCTACATTCAGACGTACTTCCGGATCGTGCACATCAACTTTCATCTCAGGATATGCATCAAGAACCGCCTCGCCAAGCGCACAGTTTAATTCCATCGAATTCATCGGATAGCGTTTATTCGCGCGTCGCGCTTCTACTTTAAACGTCTTGTCTGCCTGAGGATACATCTCGCCTACATAAGCAGTCACGTCTTTTTTCAATCCTTCCGGATCTTTCACTTCTTTGCGGACAACCGGACAGATCCCTACAATGCCGAATACTTTTTTGAGACTTTCAACCGTCTCCTCATAATCATATTCACCCTCGCAGTCCACATAGACTCTTCCGTGACATTTATGAACAAGGAATTCTCCGTCTACGCTCTGAAGAGCATACCTGATCTGACGCACAAGCGCATCTTCAAATATATAACGATTCTTTCCCTTGATCCCTATTTCTCCATATTTAATCAAAAATGAATGAAACTCCATCTTCTTCTCCTTCTTTGCGCCATATCTTTCTGTCATGTGAAATCAGCGCCGTGTATATTTCCGAAGCATCGGAATACAATTATATAGTGTTTCCAACGTATAGTCAATTTCTTCTTTTGTCGTAAACTCCGACAAACTGAACCGCAGCGTCGAATCAAGATATTCTCTCGGCGTTCCTATCGCCTGAAGAACACCGCTTATCGCCGGATGATTAGATGCACATGCCGAGCCTGCCGACACACAGATTCCACGATCTTCCAGCGTATGGAGCAGGACTTCGCTCCTCACTCCGGCAAATCCCGCGCTGACAATGTGCGGAGCGCTTCCTTCATCTGTAAGTCCATGCACTTTCACATTGCCAATCTGTGAAATACAGTCTATAAAATGCGTTTTCAGTTCCCGCATATGCTCCGTTTTCAGCTCAAGATCCTGATAGATCATTTTTGACGCCAATGCCAATCCTGCGATTCCAGGTACGTTTTCCGTTCCTGAGCGCATATCTTTTTGCTGACCGCCTCCGAAAATGATCGGTTTTATCTTCACACGGCTGTCCACATAAAGAAATCCCGCCCCTTTCGGTCCGTGAATCTTATGTCCGCTGGCCGAAAGCATATCGACTCCAAGTCTTTTCGGATAGATCTTATACTTTCCGAATCCTTGAACCGCATCCGTATGAAATAAGATTGACTGTTTATACTGCTTCACGATCCGGGCTGCCTCAGCAACGGGCTGTACCGTTCCGATCTCGTTATTGACATACATGACCGATACAAGGATCGTCTCCGGACAAAGCGCTTCTTTCAGCGCGTCAAGCCGAATTCTTCCGCATTCGTCAACAGGAAGATACGTGACGCGAAATCCTTCTTCCTCTTCCAGATAATGCATTGTATTCAAAATGGCAGGATGTTCCACACAAGAAGTGATCAGATGATTTCCGTTCCTTCGATTGGCCCGCGCACATCCTATCAGCGCCTGATTATCACTTTCCGTACCTCCGGAGGTGAAAATAATTTCTTTAGCATTTACTTTTAAAAGCTTGGAAATCGTTTCTTTTGCTTCTTTTATATATCTTTCAGCTTCCATTCCCTTCCGATACATTGCCGACGGATTCCCGTAATCCCGACACATGATATGATAGACAAGCTCTCCCACTTCCGGATAACACATCGTTGTAGCTGAATTATCAAGATAAACTTCCATGATTCCTTTCCTTTACTGATTTCTTACTATTAAATTATGACTCTTCTCTTTTCGGTGACACAGCGCGGCTTTCTATATGATACATCAAGATCGAAAGTGTCGTAAGACCCGCAGTCTCTGTCCTTAAAATCCGCTTTCCAAGCGTGACCGGCCGCGCCCCTTTCTCTTTTGCCCTGAGCACTTCCGCTTCTTCAAAACCTCCTTCAGGACCGATAAATATTCCGACCGACTGTCCCGGTTCTATTTGTTCGATCACTCTCACAGTCTCGGCCATACCTTCTTCCAGTTCATACGGGATAAGAACGACGTCAAGACTTTCTGCCTGTTCTAATGCTTCCGTAAAAGAACATACTCCGCAAACTTCCGGAATCACGCCTCTTCCCGACTGCTCTGCCGCTCCTTTTGCGATTAGCTGCCAGCGTTCCTGCTTTTTCACCGCTTTCTTCTCATCTAACTTTACGACCGAACGTTTTGCCGAAAACGGAACGATTTTGTGAGCGCCCAGTTCTACCGACTTTTGTACGATCCATTCCATCTTATCGCCTTTCGGAAGTCCCTGAAACAAAATAATTTCCGATGGAAGTTCCGTCTCGGTATCCAGCTTTCGGAACACATCGAGCACTGCCTGATCTTTCTCATACCGATTCAGGCAGCAAAGATAAGTCGTCCCCTGACCGTCATTGATCCTTACATCTTCTCCCACTTTCATGCGAAGTACATTTTTCATATGGTTGAGATCCGCGCCCCTGATCAAAATTTCACTTTCTGTGATCCATGACGGCTCTGCAAAAAACTGCTGCATTCCTCTTCTCCTTACCGTTTTAATTTTTTCGGGCTGTCACACAGACCCACTCGCCTTGATATGTAATGTCAAGCACTTCCAGACCTGCTTTTTTCACAGCTTCCACAACCGTTTCTTCTTTATCATCGATAATACCGCTTGTAATATAGATTCCGCCCTTTTTTATCTGATTCACGACAACCGGAGTCAGCGCTACAAGAACGTCCGCTAAAATATTGGCCGCAACAATGTCATAACACTCATATCCGACTTTATCCTGTACTTCTTTGTCATCGATAATGTTTCCGATCATCACCTCATAACGGTCTTTTGAGATTCCGTTCACTTCCATATTTTCATGAGTTGCATCGATAGCACAAGGATCTAAGTCTGTTCCGACCGAATATTTTGCACCGAATTTCAACGCAAGCATCCCGAGGATCCCGCTTCCGCACCCTACGTCAAGAATCTTCGTATTCTCCGTTACATATTTGCGGATCTGGCGGATGCAAAGCTGAGTTGTCTCATGCATTCCCGTTCCGAACGCCGTACCCGGATCGATATGGATGATCATTTTATCTTCGTCTTCCGGCTTTACCTCTTCCCATGACGGAATGATCAAAACATCGTCTACATAAAACTGGTGAAAATACTGCTTCCAGTTGTTCACCCAGTCCACATCTTCCGTTTCCGACTCTTCGATCAGACACTCTCCGACGTTTACATAAGCCGACATTTCCTCCAGTTCTTTTCTTACATCCGACAGGATCTTCTCTTTGTCTTCTTCCGGTTCCAAGTAAAAACTCAGATACGCCACGCCGTCATCCGCTTCTGTCTGCGGAAGGATATCTACAAACATCTGCTCCTTGTCCGACTGAGTAAGAGGAATTTTATCCTCGATCTCCACTCCCTGAATTCCGAGATCCATAAGCATACTGCTTACAATATCTTCTGCTTCCGTCGTCGTCTTTAACCGAAATTTATTCCATTTCATTTTTTAATCCTCCTGAAACCATAAATTCAAATCTACATTTCCCGTGATACCGGGAACTGCGCCCGTTTCACTGTACTGCCATATTTTATATTCATACGGACACTGCGGCGTCTCATGATAATCCGCATACCAGAAATCATACTCTGTAAGCTGCTCCATATCAAGCGTAAAAGTCATCCATTTTAAATTTGCGTAAATCATCGGATCGTATCCCGCATGTTCGATCGTATCACAAAACACTTTGCAATAATTCGTAAAATCCTGCCGCGTATTTCCATCTGTTCTCGCGCTGTCCCACTTGATCTCTTCTGTATCAAAAACAACAGGACCCGTAATATTATAATGCTTCAAATGCTCAAGCACAAATTCCGCTTCCTCCACTGCCTCAGCCGGAGAAACTGCCTGTGAAAAAAAATACACGCCTACCTGCAGCCCTGCTTCCAGAGCGTTCTTCACGTTTTGCTCGTACATCGCATCCAATACAAGAGAGCCGCTCTCTCCGTAAGCCCGATACCCGAGACGAACCATAACAAATTCGACGCCGGATTCTTTCACCTGCTTCCAGTCGATCACTTCTCCTTGAAATTCAGATACGTCGATCCCAAGTTTTGCCTTTGCACCTGTTTCCGGGTCCTGATAGCTTTTATAACCTGTCTGCTCATCTGTCTTTAAATCGGAAAAATCGTAAGTACATTTCGGAACATCCGAAAGCAGCGGCGCTTCATAACGGTTCTCTTCCACATCTTGAAAACAGTATCGCTTCTTTTCCCCGTCCTGATTGCCGCCTGCATTTTGTATGAGAGAACCGTTCTTCTGAACAATCCACTCTCCCGAATCGTATGTTTTATCCTCATTTCCTGTTACAGACTGCGAAATCACCTCTTTTTTCGGAGAACAGGCTGCCAGCATAAGAATCGTACAGCTTACAACCGCAATCATCTTTGCCGTTTTTCTCATACTGATTTTTATTTTCAGACTCGTCCTCTCCCCGTTTTCATCTGTCTTCTTTTTGAATCTGTCCATAGATACGCCTCTTTCTTTCCGATTCATCTATATACGCGCTTCTTCACTCCCGCCCCTTCTCATCCTTTAAATGACCGCTTACTTGAAACTTTCCGCTCTCTCTGCGAACATAATATCTCCGATTTTGATCTCTCCGCCTCGGATCACTTTTGCAAAAACACCTTCTCTCGGCATAATGCACTCTCCCATCTTCTGAAAAATAAGACACCCGTGATGACACTCTTTTCCGATCTGCGTCATCTCTAAGATCACATCGCGGCATATAAGCCGTGTTCCGACCGGAAAAGAGCGAAAATCCAAGTTTGTTACTACAAGATTCTCTCCGAAAGCGCCGTCGATCACTTCTGCTCCTTTTGCCCGAAACGCTTCGATCTTATCATGAGAAAGAAGACTCACCTGCCGATGCCATTTTCCGGCATGAGCGTCGCCTTCTATCCCAAAATCTTCTATAAAATGTGCGCTGCCCACATTTTGCTTCTGCGTTCCTTTTTCTCTGCTTACACAGACTGCGAGCACTGTTCCGCTTTCTGCTTTTTCTGACATTTTTCTCACACTCCCCGCTATCTTTGTTTTATCTTCTTTATCTTATTGCTCTGATTTTTTGTTCTGATTTCTTTTTCCTGTCAACCGCCGATCTGAGACATCTTTTTTGTTTCGATTTCTTCGCCTTTTCCAGATCTTCCGAACTCATGACCGTCAGGTTTAAAAAACACCGCTTCTCTCATCTTCTCCTCGATCAAACTGTCATCCGCCCCGTTTCTTAACATTTCCCGAACGTCTGTGCCGTTTCCGTATTGCAGACACGGCTTTAAAAATCCTTCCGAAGTGAGTCTGATCCGATTACATTTATAACAAAATTTATGCGAAAGGGCGCTGATAAATCCGATTCTCCCATCAAAATTATGAAAACGAATATACTCTGCCGGTCCGTTTCCTACTCTTTTTTTATATATTTCATAATCGCCGAATTCGTTGTGAAGCAATTTATATATTTCTTCAGACATTTTTCCGTTGAAATTTTTCCCATTTCCAATAGGCATCATCTCAATGAATCTGACATCTATTTTCCTTTTTTTCGCCAAAAGCGCAAGAGAAATGCAATCTTCTTCACAGAAAGCCACACAATTTACTTTCACTTTCAGATCAGGATATTTTAACGCAGATTCCATGCCTTCCAACGCCTTTTTTATATCACCGCCCCGCGTCATCCGAAAATAACGTCTTTCGTCAAGCGTATCAATGCTTATATTAACAGAAGCAAGCCCGTTTGAAACTAATTCGTTTATTTGTTCTTTTAATAATATCCCGTTTGTTGTCAACGTCACTTCATCTATACCCGGAATACCCTTTAACTTCCCGACAAGATCCGGTATTCCCCGCCGCACAAGCGGCTCTCCGCCTGTCAGCTTGATTTTCGTAATGCCAAGTCTTACCCCAATCCTGCACACTCTTTCAATCTCTTCAAAAGAAAGGATGTCTTCATGCGGAAGAAAGGAAAAGCCCTCTCCCGGCATACAATAAACACACCGCAGATTACACCTGTCTGTTACGGATACCCGCATGTAATCAATCCGCCTGCCGTACTGATCGTTCATCGTCCGCACTCTCCCGCCTGTCCTGTCAATATTTCAAGTCCATGTTCCACTACCGGAAGAACTGCTTCCAGATTTTCTTTTACCGCTTTCGGACTGCCCGGAAGATTCACGATCAACGTATGATTTCGGATCGCGGAAACAGCTCTGCTCAACATTGCCCTCGGCGTCACTTCCGCCGAAGCTGCTCTCATCGCCTCTGCGATCCCCGGAACATTCCGATGTGCAACTGCCATTGTAGCCTCAGGAGTACAATCACGCAAAGAAAACCCTGTACCTCCTGTCGTAAATACGATATCAACCTTTTCATCATCACAAAGTGTACATAGACACTTTTCAATTTCTTTTTGCTCATCCGGGAGAAGTTCCGTTCTCACAACATCGTATCCCTGATCCGCGATCATCTCACAGATCAACGGGCCGCTCTTATCTTCTCGTTCTCCCGCAAATCCTTTATCACTCATCGTAACGACCGCAGCTTTCCATCTGCGCGTCCGTTTCTCTTTTTTGCGGCACACGTTCTCCACATCTTCTGCCTCTGCATTTCCCGCAGATCTGTTTTCTGCCGACAGATTTTCACCGACAAGTCCGGCACACCGGTCAAAATCGTTCCATATATCTCCGCTTTTGCCTCCGGTCTTTTTCAAAAGACGGATATCGGTAATCTCCATCTTCTTATCCAATGCTTTACACATATCGTAAATCGTAAGAAGCGCGGCGCTCACTCCTGTCAAAGCCTCCATCTCAACTCCGGTCTTTCCTGTCACTTTCACTGTACAGGTACAGAAGATCGCACATTCTTTCTCATTCATACGAAAATCCACCTTACAATTCGTAAGCGGCAATATATGACACATAGGAATCAGATCTGAGGTCCGCTTCGCCCCTGCAATACCCGCCGTTGCCGCAACAGCCAAAACGTCGCCTTTACCGACTGTCCCTGCTTTCACAGCCTGAAAAACATCCCGGTTTACAAGAATCTTCCCTTCTGCCACAGCCTCTCGTGCCGTCTCTTTTTTGTCGGTCACATCGACCATGACCGCTTTTCCGTTTTCGTCAAAATGTGTTAATCCCATATAGAGTCCTTTCCGTTCTCTTACATTTTTCCAAATCATTTTTTATTCTACCACAGTTTCATAAATTTTTCGACGACAAGATTGTAAAAAAAGAATGCCCTGTACCGTGTTGCAGTACAAAGCACTCTTTTTGAATCTTCTTTCGTATATTTACATTTATAAAACAGACGCCGCTTCATGAGCGGTATGAACCGCATGATATAATGTTCCTATTTTCGTATTACAGTCTCCGACGAAAACAACTTCTCTCCCCGCATCCGCAAATGCCTGTACTTTCTCTTCATTTGCTTTTACCCCCAGCGAAAGGATGATCTGTTCATATGAAAGTTCTATCGTTTTTTCATTTTTTACAAATACGATGCGGTCGCCCTCAATGTTCATTTTGACACCGCCGATCATCTTGACCTGTTCTGCTTCCAACAGTCCGCGCAGGGCAATTTGATTAAATTTGGCGCCTCCTCTTCCAAAATCACAGACATCGATCATGTCAACCAAAGTAACTTCTTTTCCCGCTTTTGCCAAAGACAGCGCTGCTTCGCATCCGGTAAGTCCTGCGCCTACGATCACAACTTGCTTCTTTGCAGAAACTTTCCCAAGCTCCACATCTCCGACCCATACGACATCCTCTCTGCCTTTCGCAAACTTCGGAATAACAGGCTCTGCTCCGACTGCCACGATCACCGCGTCATAGTCTTTTCCCTTCAGATCTTCCGCCCGAACTTCACTGTTCAAATGAACAGAAACCCTCTCTTGACCGGAAATAGAATGAATCGTCCATTCTACATATTTTTTGATATCTTGCTTGAATTTCGGAGCGCCTGCCATTGTGAGGACTCCGCCTAAATGATCTTCTTTTTCATAAAGATCTACTGTATGCCCTCTTTGCGCCGCCGTTCTCGCCGCCTCGATTCCCGCAGGTCCTCCGCCTATCACGGCAATCCTCTTAGGCAAAGTGTTCCCCAGATTCATATACAATGTTTCCATCCCAAGTTCTGCGTTTACAGAACACCTCACCGGAGCAAGATCATAATGCGTCCGGTTAATACAATAATTGCATCTGACGCATGGTCTTGTATTCTCAGGGCATCCGCTTTTGGCGTTCTTAACCACCATCGGATCTGCCATCAGTCCTCGCGCCATAGAAACCATATCGGCCTTTCCTTCCGCAATATACTGTTCCGCCTGCTCTAATGTAACCGACCCGACTACCGTCACCGGAACAGAAATCTCTTTCCTGATTTTTGCCGCGTCTTCGATGTTGATTCCATGATCGTAATAGATCGGCTGATTCATATAAGGAGCAAGTTTTTGCTCGGAATGCATCCCTCTGGATACATGAAGAAGATCGATATACGGCTCAATCCGTTTTACAAATGCGATAACTTCATCCAGGGAAGGCGAACCCTCGATCATATCATTTGCATTGATCCGATATTCGATAGCCAGACGATCTTTGATCTTCTCACGAACCGCAGCGAGCAGTTCCACCGTAAATCTTGATGCATTTTCAATCGTATCCGCGCCATATTCATCTGTTCTTTCATTGATCCTCTTGTTCAAAAAGCATCCCGGAAGCTGCCCGTGAGCTCCATGGATCACAAGACTGTCAACTCCGCATCTTACCGCGCGCTCTGCCGCCAACGCAAAATCTTCAATATATTCCTTGATCTGTTCTTTCGTCATATAAGTAGGGTCAAGCTCTACCGCCGGCTTATCGCCGTTGTGATCTCTGTCTGCGAAGTTTCCGCCATACATATTAATGGCAAAAAGTTCTATTCCGATCTTGCACTGATACATATGGACAAGATCTGATAAGATCGTCATTTCATTTACGACACTTTCTTCGCTCATTCGCAGCAGATGAGTGACAAATGGAGGGAGATTTCGATTGACGCAGCCACATCCGATATTAATACATGCCGCTCCGCCTTTTACGATATCCCTTACCCATTCAATCAATTCACGGTTTACATGACCGTCCGCCGTCGCAAAGGACGGCCATACAGGAGTGAAAGAAACTCTGTTTTTCAATGTCATGGGGCCGATTTTGATAGGACTTAAAACATGTTCGTAGTTCATTTTCTGTTCATTCATTTTCCGATGTTCCTTTCAAAAGTATTTAATCATCTTTTGAATGTCTTGCACCGATCTGAAAATCTTCGTTATGATCGAACATATATTTCACGGTGATTGGATCATCCCCTGTCAGTTTTTTGAAATCATCAGTAAAGATATCCATTTTTCCTTCTCTGATCGCCTGCGCAAACGTCACCATTCCATCGCTTGAAAACGGAGCTTCACTGTCTTCCAGGAATACGCCGTCCGTCGTTCTTGGCACTCCCATAGCATCCCATATCTGATAATTTTCTTCATCCGTTACATTCTGGAACGTCAGATTGTTTCCTGTGGATTCATTTCCAATCTCAATAAACTGAGTAATCGTCATCAGCTCCGGTCCGTTAATATCCCAGACTTTCTGTGTAAACTCACCTGATCTGTGAAGCGCGTACGCTACAGCTTTCGCACAGTCTTTTCTTGAAATATAAGCCATTAATCCATCACCTTGTGAATTTGTAAGCGGAGTTCCCATTTTTACATAAGTAAAGTAATTTGTGACCATCGCCTCTGCATACTGTGAATTTCTCATAAACTGATAATCTAAGCCGACCTCTTTTATATAATTTTCTGTATAAATGTGGTCTTTCTTTTCAACACTAGGATTTGTCTCATCGTCTGCATTCACTAACGAAGTATAAATAATCTGTTTTACTCCTGCCGCTTTTGCCGCATCTATCGCATTTTTATGAGCTTTCTGCCTTTTCGCTCCTACAAACGGCATCGAAATAAGAGCCAGCGCATCTGCTCCTTTGAATGCCTCCGACAATCCATCTGCGTTGTTAAAGTTTGTCTGACGAGTCTCGACTCCCATATCTGCATATTTTTTGAGCGCCTCTTCACTATAACCACAAAAGATCAGATTCTCTTTCGGTTCTAAAGTAAGCAAAATTTCAGCGGCAGTTTCACCTAAATTTCCGTCAACACCTGTCAATAATAATTTACCCATCGTTTCATTTCTCCTTTGCTTTTCATACTGTAATGATAATATTTTAACAAGCAAAAAGAAACTACCTGCTTTTCTATAAAGACTATAAGTTTTTCTTATAATCTTTAAAATATGCTACAATATATTCATAAAACTGAACAACACTTTGTTTTTTATTTTCTTTTAAATAAGCCACCGCAAAATCTGCATGATGATGACTTCCTACTATTTTTACAGTGCACAGATCTTCCTCTTCCGGCACAACCTCTCTGCCTGTATATCCTATTCCTTCATCCAGTTTTATAGATATAAAATACTCCGAAAGAGAATTCACTTCTTTTACAATATTCGGTTCAAACCCATCCAATATAAACGCCTTCATAAAATCATCATAAAACTTTCTGCCCATCTGCGAAGATAACGTGATCATCGGCTCGTCTTTTACTAAAATGGGGTTGATGCTTTTATACTGACTTAATCTGTTTTTTCTGCTGCATACAATACACGTTTCCGACTGATGAATCGTTTCATAAGAAATATCCGGGTTTACAGAAAACTCTGATGACAGACCAAAAGCAATATCAATATCTCCTGCCTCCAACAGCTTTTTCCCCTCTTCAAATGTATAAACACGAACATCAAAATGCGTTTCATGCCCTTCTTTATATTCATTGATAATACGGGGAAGATATTTATTTTCAAACGGACCTGTAATCCCCACTACTATTTTCTGCGAATTCTTTTTTTGAATATAACGCGTCTGTTTCTCGATTTTCTCATATTCCTCAGATAACTGTTTGATCTTCTGATAATAATATTTACCGGCTTCCGTCAATTCAGGGCGGTATTTACTCCTGTCAAATAAACGAACTCCGACTTCTTCTTCCAGTTTAGAAATCTGCTGGCTAATGGCAGCCTGCGACAAATAGTGCTTTTTCGCCGCCTGCGAAAAGCTTCCTGTTTCTACAACTGACATAAAAAAATAAAAACTCTTTTTTAACATGTTGCCACCTCACCTGTTCCTGAGAATACTCGTTCTTTAAACTGCTTTCCTTTTTAGTATTCTTTCGTGTTATATGTGCGAAAGATCTTGCACTCAAGCTTCGGTTGTAAAAACTCAGTGCAGTTCAACTCCCATCATACCACATACAAAAATCATTTGCATCCGATCAGAACTCAACTCCACCGTCCGATCAGACCCCAGTTCGATTTCATCGCTTCACTCTTCATCTCACTGACGGGCGTCCGCCCTATGCTTAAAAAAGAGGACTCCGCACCTTGTAAGCAAGCTTACGCTGCGGAGTCCTCTTTTTTATGCGCAGGTCTGATCTGTTGATTCAAACTGTGAATTGTATAGTTCGGCGTAGAAGCCGTTTTGGGCGAGGAGTTGTGTGTGTGTTCCTTGTTCGATGATATCGCCGTCTTTCATAACGAGAATGAGATCTGCGTCTCGGATTGTCGATAATCTATGGGCGATAACGAAACTTGTTCTGCCTTTCATCAAATTATCCATTGCTTTTTGGATTCTTACTTCTGTTCTTGTATCGACGGAACTTGTCGCTTCGTCAAGAATGAGGATCTTCGGATCTGCAAGTATTGCTCTTGCGATCGTAAGAAGCTGTTTTTGTCCTTGTGAGATGTTTGTTGCTTCTTCATTGATTTCCATCTGATAGCCTCCCGGAAGTGTCTGGACGAAACGGTGAACATGTGCTGCTTTTGCTGCCTGTATAACTTCTTCCTCTGTTGCGTCGAGTTTTCCGTAACGGATGTTATCCATGATCGTTCCGTGGAAGAGCCATGTATCTTGAAGTACCATTCCGAACATTTCTCTTAGTTCGCTTCTGTTGAAGTCTCTTACGTCATGGCCGTCGATCTTGATCGAACCGCTGTTTACATCATAAAAGCGCATGAGCAGTTTGATCATCGTTGTTTTTCCGGCTCCTGTAGGACCGACGATTGCGATTTTCTGACCTTCTTTTACATTTGCAGAGAAATCGTTAATGATGATCTTTTCCGGATTGTATCCGAAATGAACATTTTCAAACTGTACATTTCCGTGAAGTCCTTCTACCGAAACAGGGTGTTCAACCGTCTGATCTTCTTCCTTTTCTTCGAGGAATTCAAACACCCGCTCCGATGATGCCGCCGCAAGCTGAAGCATGTTTGTCACCTGAGCAACTTGTTGGATCGGCTGTGTAAAGTTTCTCACATACTGAATAAATGACTGGATATCTCCGACTTCTATTGTCTTTTTAATCGCCAGAAAACCTCCGAGTATCGCTACTCCTACATAACCTAAGTTCCCTACAAACTGCATGACCGGCATCATCATTCCAGAGAAAAACTGGGATTTCCATGCAGATTCATACAATTTATCATTTGTCCGGTCAAATTCACGGATCACATCGTCTTCTTTGTTAAATGCCTTGATCACGTTGTGTCCGCTGTACACTTCCTCGACCTGACCGTTTACATTTCCGAGATATTCCTGCTGTCCGCTGAAATATTTCTGCGAATGTTTCATAACGAATGAGATCAGGCCAACGGAAATCGGCAGGATCAACAGCGCCACAACCGTCATAAGCGGACTGATCGAAAGCATCATAACGAGAACTCCTATCAGAGTCGTCACAGAAGTAATAAGCTGCGTCGCGCTTTGGTTCAAACTCTGTCCGAGAGTATCTACATCATTTGTCACACGGGAGAGCACCTCTCCGACAGGCTTCGTATCAAAATAATCCATCGGCATCCGATTGACCTTTTCCGTAATATCTTTTCTCAATCGGTACGTCGTTTTCTGTGAGATTCCGGTCATAATCATTCCCTGAATAAAGGAACAAAGCGCGCTGACTACATACAGACCGAGAGTAATAAGAAGGATCTGTCCGATTTTTCCGAAATCCATTCCCGATCCGCCCGATACTTTACTGACAAGCCCGTTAAAAATCTCTGTTGTAGCCTTACCTAATATTTTCGGTCCGACAATGTTAAATACCGTTCCGCATACTGCGAAAACAGCGACAAAAAGCATCTGCACTTTATATACGCTCATATATTTTACAAGTTTTTTAAGCGAGCCTTTAAAATCCTTTGCTTTTGCTCCTCCTCGCATTCCTCCATGAGGACCTTTCATTCCGTGCCTAGACATCGCTTCTCACCTCCTGTTCCGCTGTTTTTGCACTGATTGCTTCTTTTCTTTCTTCTGTTTTTATCGTTTCACTTTTTATATCTTCCGTTTTTCTGTCTTCACTTTGCATTCCATCTTGAAGTTCTTTTTCAGACAACTGGGATGCCGCAATCTGTTTGTAAACTTCACAGTTTCTAAGAAGCTCTTTATGTGTACCGATTCCTGCAATCTTTCCATCATCAAGTACAATGATCTGTTCTGCATTTAAAATCGTACTGATTCGCTGTGCCACGATCAGCACCGTACTTTCTTTCGTCCGCTTTTTCAAAGCTTTCCGTAGAGCAACGTCTGTCTTGAAGTCAAGCGCCGAAAAACTGTCGTCAAAAATAAACACTTCCGGTCGTTTTGCGATCGCCCTTGCGATTGAAAGTCTCTGTTTCTGGCCTCCGGACACATTCGATCCGCCCTGCGAAATAGGACTTTCATATTTGTTCGGCTTTGCTTCGATAAACTCTGTTGCCTGCGCTATCTGCGCAGCTTCTTTCATCTCCTGCCCGCCGCCTTCCGGATTCCCGAACATAATATTCGATGCGATATCACCTGAGAACAACAGTCCTTTCTGAGGAACATACCCAAGTTTATCTCTCAAATCATGCTGTGTCACTTCACGAATATCTGTTCCATCCAAACGGATACTTCCGTCCGTCACATCATAAAAACGGGGGATCAGATTGACAAGCGTTGATTTTCCGCTTCCGGTACTTCCGATAATCGCTGTCGTTTCTCCCGGTTTTGCCGTAAATGTAATATCTTCAAGAACATTTTCATCCGCACCCGGATATTTGAAAGAAACATGGTCGAATGTGAGCACACCTTTTTGTTTTTCTTCAAATTTTTTCGGTGTTTTCGGATCATGGATCACCGTCCTGCTGGACAGAACCTCATCCACACGATCTGCCGCAACAGCCGCTCTTGGAAGCATAACCGACAACATGCATATCATAAGGAATCCCATAATAATCTGCATCGTATACTGGATAAACGCCATCATATCTCCGACCTGCATCTGTCCGTCGTTGATTCCTTTTGCACCGGACCACATGATCAAAACCGAGATCCCGTTCATAATAAGCATCATGATCGGCATCATAAACGTCATCGCGCGATTTACGAACAGATTTGTTTTCATCAGATCCATATTTGCTTTGTCAAACCGCTTTTCCTCATGCTTCTCTGTACTAAACGCCCTGATCACAGGAAGTCCGGTCAATATTTCTCTCATAACAAGGTTCACTTTATCAACTAATTTCTGCAGGCTCTTAAATTTCGGCATTGCAACCGCAAACAAAACCAAAACGACTAAAGCGATCAAAACAACTGCCAGACCGATGATCCAGGACATTGAAACATTTGTCTGAAATACCTGCACAATGCCTCCGATCGCAAGAATCGGCGCATAAAGTACAATTCTAAGCAGCATCACGATAATAAACTGTACTTGTTGGATATCGTTTGTACTTCTCGTGATCAAAGACGCCGTGGAAAAATGATCGAACTCATTGCTTGAATATCCTACGACTTTCTTAAACACTCTTCCTCTTAGATCGCGTCCTGCCGCCGCTCCGACGCGGGATGCAAGAAATCCGACAAGAACGCTTGCCACCATTCCGAGAAATGCAAGACCGATCATTTTTGCTCCTGTTGAAAACAGATAGCGAAACTGCAATTCATCCATATCGATACCGAGATCTGCATAAGCTTCTTTTACATAATTTACGGCAGCCTGCTCTGTGATCGTATCAGGAAGTTCTTCCGTCTTTTTTTCTATCTCCGATACAAATGCCTGTTTCTGCTCCTGCGGCATCATTTTCAAAATATCCAAAACCGTCATATCTTCCGATATCATTTCCGGAGGAAGCTGTGCTTTCAACTGTTCTTCGATATCTGCGGTCATATCGCTTCCTGATTCAAATCCTGCCGCCATCATCATAGGCGCTGCCAGAATACCGCTTAATTTTTCCGTCCTATCCGTATCTTCTTTTACAGTATCTTTTAAGACATAAGCCTGTTCTTCATATGTTTTGTCATCCTTTTCATATGCCGACAAAACAGTTTTTCCGTCTTTTTCAGAAGTAAAAAGCAAAAGTGTCTCCATATCTTCCGCGGAAATCGCATCCGGTATATGATCTTCAACTCCGCCTTGTTGGATTCCCACATTGACGATGTCCGAAGTATATGCAGGCAAAGACAGATCACAATACGCCTGCACGATCAAAATGGCCACGATCGCAAGAAGCGCTTTCCAGTGCTCGGACGCATACTTAAATAAGTTTTTCATATCTTTTCTTTCCTTTCATATTGATCAATATTATTGTTTACATGAACTAAAAGCCTGCGAAACAATATTTTTTCTTCTACGCTCATTCCTTTAAGCAGGATCTCCTCCATTTTATCCGTCACGTCTTTTATAGATTGAATGCACGAACGTCCTTTCTCTGTAAGCGCCAACCGCATAACTCTCTGATCCGCAGGATCTGTCTGTCTTGCAATATATCCAAACTGTTCCATTTTACGGATCGATGATGTAATCGACGGAGCGGTAATATTCAACTGCTTTGCCAGATCCTTCTGCGACATAGACTCACAGTGATGAAGCGTAAGTAAAATACTTGCCTGACTTCTGTTTAGATCAAATACACTGTACATATCTTTTGCCGCAACTTTCGCCCGGTGCGACACAATTCCCAATATCCCGATCACCGGAGCATCGTTTATATCACATTGAAACATGTTATGCCTCCCTCTTACTTTTTATTTATTAGTTAGATAACTAAATAATATATTAGTAATATAACACAAAAAAGTCAACATATACATGTTGACTTCACATTTTTTTCATACTTTTTGACTAATTTTATTTAGTAGGTTAATTATATGTCTCCTGATTTTCTTCCCGTTCTTTCATTTTGATCGTCTGCACATTGATTCCGTTTACTTCTATATGATCGTCCACCGGTATCACAAGACAGCGGCGTCCGTCAATGATCCTCGTCTCAACGAGATCCGCTCTTTCCGGATTTACCTTAATAACGATGTCCGGAGTTTCAATCTGAAACTTTCTCGTCTCTGCAATATTAGATGCTAAAAGCGATGTTTTTTCTCCTGCATTTTCCGTGAAATTGCGGTCGAAACTTTCCATCTTTTCCGCCTCTACACCGCTTTGCTCAAACACTTTCTTCATATCTGTCAGATCAAGCGCCAGCGGTTCCGGTTCTTCCTTATGTTCTTCTATCAACTGATTCAGCGTTTCATGAATATTTCTGACGGTCTCATAATCTCCGTCCTCACCAAGCGTGTCTTCGATCAACATTTTAAACGTTTCTTTCTGCGTATCGGCAGACATCGGCATCTTCGTTCCGAAAAGCTGATCGATCATTCCGGGCTGTAAATCTTCTGATTTCTTCGTATAATATAGCATACTATGTAAATCCGTGCTTCGGTCATTAAAGGCAGGGAACAAAAATCCTTTATCGGGCATATCTACGATCCAGTCTCTTATCCGATCCTGAATGCAGTTGCTTTCCGCATTATAACTCAATCCTGCTTTCGACAAAGACACCGGGCAGAGACTCATAAGCAAATATTCATACACTTCGTCAGACGCGTCGAACATTTCGATCCCGTCGGAAGATTTTCCCGGAACATCATACATCGCATGGATCAAAATAATGTAATAATTCTCGGCACAGTCGTATGCCTCGATGACTTTATCATAAAACTCTTCCAAAAGCATATCATCCTGAAGCTTGCTGCTGCGAAGCTTCAAAAGAAACTCCTGCGTTCCCCCGGGCATCTCCGCATCGATCGGAAATTCCATATTCAATATATTTTTCCCGACCGTACCGGAAAGCGTCTTTTTAAAAATGTCAAAATATTTAAACGCCTCTTCTTCCGGCAATGACAAAAAAGCTTCTTTTGATTCCATCTTCTTTTCTTTCTCATGATCTACATAACACCCGCATATACGTGTAATCGCACAATTTGCCGGAGTAAACTGCTTTCTTATCTCTAATATTTCCTTCTTATTCATATTATAAACCCCTTTCCGTCATTCTTCTGTCTGTTTCTTTCGCGCCTGCTTTCATCGCATCTGTTTCTTTCGCATCTGCTTCCGTTTTGCTCATTTTCCGGCGCTATTTCCGTTTGCGCCGATCTATTATATCATACACCTGATCGGGGAATTAAAAAAGATTTGATTTTCCCTTTGTTCTATGGTACGATAGCGTCGCAAACAATAAGACCATACAAAATAGACTTTTGATAGAAAGCTTACATTTCAACGCATTTGGCTTCGCACTCTTTCTTGAAATATTTTCAGAGAAAATGCATCGTCAGATGCCTTTTTTACGGAAGGAACTTTTATGAACGCTGCAAGACAAAACGAACAATCGATCTTCCATACTTTTTTTAAATATGTATCATCAAACGTCCTCGGCATGATCGGATTTTCCTGCTATATTCTGGCCGACGTTTTTTTCATTGCAAGGGGAATCGGCGCAGACGCCCTCGCGGCGCTCAATCTGACGCTCCCTGCATACAACCTTATGAACGGGATCGGTCTGATGATCGGTATGGGCGGAGCCGCCCGCTACTCGCTTTCATCGACACGCCCGGACAGCGATACACACCGCACTGCTTTTACACATGCTCTGCTTTTGGCCGCTCTCTGCGCACTTTTCTTCTCCTTTGCGGGAGCATTTTGTTCAGAAGAGATTTCCGCCATACTCGGCGCCGATCACGACACGATCGGTTACGCCTCCGACTACATCCGCATACTGCTTCTCTTCTCCCCGCTCTTTCTCGGAAACAATCTTCTTCTTTGTTTTGTGAGAAACGACGGAGCTCCCAGACTTTCTATGGCGGGAATGCTTATCGGAAGTCTTGCCAACATTGTACTGGACTATATTTTTATCTATCCGCTTGGCATGGAAATGGCAGGAGCCGCCACTGCGACTGCAACTGCTCCTGTGATCAGTATGCTCATCATGTCTGTCCATTTTATAAAGAAAAACAACCGGTTTCATATTACAAAAATACGGCTGTCATTAAAACGCGCCGCTGATATTTGTTTCCTGGGAGTTTCCTCTCTTGTACTGGAGCTTTCCTCTGGAATCGTTATTATCGTATTCAATTTCCTGATCCTTAAGTTGAACGGAAATACAGGTGTTGCCGCCTACGGAATCCTTGCAAATATCGCCCTTGTCCTCACTTCTGTTTTTACAGGGATCGCGCAGGGCATACAGCCTATCGTCAGCAGACATGCCGATGCAAAAGGAAAGCATGTACAAAACAGTATACGAAAATATGCGCTGATCACAAGCCTTCTCCTTTCGCTTGTTTCCTACATAACGATCAGTCTTTTTTCTGTTCCTATCGCCGAAGCATTCAACAAGGCGGATGATCCTCTGTTGACAACTATCGCTTCCGGAGGCATGAGAATTTATTTTATCAACTTATTTTTTGCCGGAGTGAACATTATAGCATCTGCATTTTTATGTTCATGCGACAAACCAAAACTTGCATTTGTCATCTCTGTTTTAAGAGGCTTTATACTGATCATTCCTGCCGCATGGATTTTGTCGTCATTATTTGGATTGACAGGGATCTGGCTTACCGTTCCTGTCACCGAAGCGATTGTATGCCTGTTTTCATTCCTGTTTCTTTTTCGCGGCACACACACTCAAATAGTACAGTCAACATAAAACGCCCACTCTTTCAGGCGTATCAAAAAGTATCGGGATACAAAATTCATCTTCTGTATCCCGATACTTTCGTTTTTACTTACATTCCGCTGTACGCAGTATTTTATTTGCATTTTCAATCCGCTCTTTTGTCGGAGGATCAATCCCCTCCAACGGATACTCATATCCGAGTTCTTTCCATTTATATGCTCCGAGCGTATGATACGGAAGGACTTCGACTTTTTCCACATTACTTAGTCCGTCAATGAATTCACGGAGTTTTCCAAGCGCTCCGTCATCGTCGCTCCTCTGCGGAACAAGGACATGACGAATCCAGACAGGTTTTTTAATCTCATCCAAATATTTAGCGAAATCAAGAATATTTTCATTCGTACATCCTGTTAATATCTTATGCTGCTCATCATCGATATGTTTTATATCGAGCATCACAAGATCTGTATATTTCATCAGTTCCTGTACTTTCCCGAAAAACGGTTCTTCTCTCGTAAACGGATTTCCACTTGTATCAAGCGTTGTATGGACTCCGGCTTCCTTCGCTTTGCGGAACAATTCAATCAAGAAGTCAATCTGAAGAAGAGGCTCTCCTCCGCTTACCGTGATCCCGCCTTTATCTCCCCAGTAAGTGCGATAGCGCAGAGCTGTTTTCAGAAGCTCATCTGCCGTATACAGCGTTCCTTTCTTAAGATTCCATGTATCCGGGTTATGACAGAACTGACAGCGCATAGCGCATCCTGTCAAAAAGATCACGTATCGTACTCCCGGTCCGTCTACTGATCCAAAACTTTCAAGTGAATGAACGTATCCTTTTATTTCGTTTGCCTGTTCCATTCCGGCGTCTCCTTTTCATTTTATAAAGATTTATAAAGAAACCGGTTCTTCTGCCAAAGATCATATCTCAAGCAAAAGAACCGGACTTTCTTCATCTTATAGTCACATTTTTCTTTCTAAAGAAATCTGCAGACCTTTATTTATTGTAACAGTTCAGCCATACAGTGCAGTTTTACGAATGGCGCGGACTGAACTGTTACTATTTATTACATAGACTCGTGGCAAGTTCTTGCGATTACGTCTAACTGCTGCTCTCTTGTCAGGTCGATAAACTTAACGGCATATCCTGATACACGGATTGTAAAGTTTGCATATTCCGGTTTTTCCGGGTGCTCCATAGCGTCGATCAGTTTATCTGTACCGAATACGTTTACGTTCAGGTGGTGTGCTCCCTGATGGAAGTATCCGTCCATTACGCGGGCAAGATTTACTTTACGCTCGTCATCATCATGTCCGAGTGCATTCGGGCTGATCGTCTGTGTATTAGAGATTCCGTCAAGAGCCAGCTCGTACGGAAGTTTTGCTACAGAGTTCAGGGAAGCAAGAAGACCGTTCTTCTCTGCGCCGTAAGACGGGTTTGCTCCCGGTGACAGCGGCTCGCCTGCTTTTCTTCCATCCGGAAGAGTTCCTGTTGCTTTTCCGTAAACTACGTTTGATGTAATTGTCAGGATCGATGTTGTAGGCTCAGAATCTCTGTATGTGTGGCATTTGCTCAATTTGTGCATAAATGTCTTGAGCAGCCAGATCGCAATATCGTCTGCACGGTCGTCATCGTTACCGTATCTCGGGAAGTCTCCCTCGATCTCAAAGTCTGTTGCAAGACCGTCTTCGTCACGAATTACTTTTACTTTCGCATATTTGATTGCGCTTAAGGAGTCTACTACATGTGAGAATCCTGCGATACCTGTTGCAAATGTACGTCTTACATCTGTATCGATAAGAGCCATCTCTGCTGCTTCATAGTAGTATTTGTCATGCATGTAGTGGATCATGTTCAATGTATCAACATACAGTTTGGACAGCCACTCCATCATCTCGTCATATTTCTCCATTACTTCATCGTAATCAAGATACTCTGATGTGATTGGTCTGTAAGCCGGAGCTACTTGTACTTTTGTTTTCTCGTCAACACCGCCGTTGATCGCGTAAAGCAGGCATTTTGCAAGGTTTGCTCTTGCTCCGAAGAACTGGATCTCTTTACCTGTCTGAGTTGCGGATACACAGCAGCAGATGCTGTAGTCATCGCCCCAAACCGGACGCATAACATCATCGTTTTCGTACTGTACGGAACTTGTCTTTACAGAAATCAAAGATGTATATTTCTTGAAGTTTTCCGGAAGTCTTTCTGAGTAAAGAACTGTCAGGTTCGGCTCCGGAGACGGTCCCATGTTCTCAAGTGTGTGAAGGAAACGGAAGTCGTTCTTTGTTACCATAGAACGTCCGTCCTGTCCGAGACCACCCATTTCAAGTGTTGCCCATACCGGGTCTCCTGAGAACAGCTCGTTGTATGACGGGATTCTTGCGAATTTAACCATACGGAACTTCATAACCATGTGGTCGATCAATTCCTGAGCTTCGCTCTCTGTCAGAACACCGTTCTTCATATCTCTTTCAATATAAATATCAAGGAATGTAGAGATACGTCCGACACTCATTGCAGCTCCGTTCTGTGTCTTGATCGCCGCAAGGTATCCGAAATACAGCCACTGTACTGCTTCTTTTGCATCTTTTGCCGGCTGTGAAATATCATATCCGTAGATTGCTGCCATCTCTTTCATCTGCTGAAGTGCGCGAATCTGATCTGCGATCTCTTCACGAAGACGGAAGTCTGTTCCTTTCATGCCGTGTCTTGCATAACGCTCGAAGTCGTACTGTTTTTTCTCGATCAGGAAATCAATACCGTACAGAGCAACACGACGGTAGTCGCCTACGATACGTCCGCGTCCGTATGTATCCGGAAGTCCTGTGATGATCTTGTTGTGACGGGCTTTCTTCATCTCCGGTGTGTAGATGTCGAATACTCCCTGGTTATGTGTTTTATGATATTTTGTAAAGATCTCTTTCAATCTTTCATTCGGCTCATAACCGTAAGTTGTACAAGCCTTTACTGCCATGTTGATACCACCGTAAGGCATAAACGCTCTCTTAAGCGGTTTGTCTGTCTGAAGTCCGACAACTTTCTCCAGGTCTTTCATGCTCTCGTCGATATATCCCGGGCCGTATGCTGTAAGACCGGATACAACTTCTGTCTCCATGTCAAGAACGCCGCCTTTTGCACGTTCCTCTTTCTGCAGCTCCTGAAGTCTTCCCCACAGTTTATCTGTTGCCTCTGTAGGTCCTTCCAGGAATGATTCGTCTCCGTCATACGGTGTGTAGTTCTCCTGAATGAAATCGCGTACATCTACAGAATTTTTCCAGTTCTTTCCGGAAAATCCTGCCCACTGATCAAATTGTGCCATAATTTGAAAGCCTCCTCTGAAATCTTAATAAATTTATTCGTTTCATACCGAAGCACATCATCTGCGCTTTCGGTTCATGCAATGAGCGGTTAAACAGTCCAAATGATATCGTAATTTGTATCTCATTGCCACATGCGCTAGTATAACATCACCCGAAGGAAAAACAACCATTATAACGAGAATCCTTCTCAAAAATGCCTTTGTTCTTGATTTAGTACAATTTTGCCTGTATACGCTCTTATATTTACTATATATTGTGTTTGTTAAATCATTATCATACTTTCAGTAGCGGTACTTTTTCTTCTCCTTTATTAAAAATATAATTGTCACCGCCAAAGCCATCGTTTCTGCAGCCAAAACGGACGTCCACACTCCGTCGATACCGATAATCAGAGGAAGGAAACATACTGCCGCCACCTGAAACAAAAACGTTCTCAAAAACGAAATAGCCGCCGACACAAATCCGTTATTCAATGCCGTAAAGAAAGAAGACGCCCATATGTTGATTCCCATAATCAAGAACGAAAAAGAAAACAGGCGGAATCCGCGAACGGTCATCAAAAGAAGCTCTTTATCATAATTTACAAAAATCCTGACAAGAGGCATTGAAAGTATCTCCGCCGCTATCGTCAGTACAATTCCCGCTACAATCAAAATATTTTTACTTTTCCTGTATAAATTATGAAGCTCTGCGTCATTCCCCGCTCCGTAATGATAACTTACAATCGGAGCGCTTCCGACCGAATATCCCATAAAAACCGCAACGAAGATAAAATTCACATACATAATGACTCCAAACGCAGCCACACCGTCTGCACCTGCAAGTTTCATCAACTGAAAGTTATAAAGAATATTCACAAGAGACGTCGACAAATTCGTCACCATTTCCGACGAACCGTTCATGCATGTTTTCAGAAGAATATCTTTATACAGTTTCGTTCTCCAAGTGATCCGCAGCCCATTGCGGCTTCCTTTCGCAAAAAAGAAAAACGGCGCGATCCCTCCTACGATCTGTCCCATTCCTGTAGCGATCGCAGCTCCTGCCACTCCCCACTCAAATACTGCGATAAACAAGTAATCAAACACAACGTTCGTCAGTCCGGCCGCAATATTGATCTTCAGGCTCAAAACCGGCTCTTCCGCGGCAACGAGAAAGCTTTGAAACATATTCTGCAAAATAAACGCCGTCTGCGTCGCAAAAAGAATTCTTCCGTATACGATGCAATGTTCCAAAAGTTCGCCATCCGCTTTGAGCATCCGGGCAATTTGCGGCGTAAAGATAAAACAGATAACCGAAAAAATAACGCTGACGATAATACCGAAATAAAGAATCATCGAAAAATATTGATTCGCTTTTTCCTTCTTACCTTCCCCAAGCGTTTTTGCTACGATGGCGCTTCCGCCTGTTCCGAGCATAAATCCGATTGCTGCGATTCCCATAGATACCGGCCAGATCAGATTTGTCGCCGCAAATGGCATTTTCCCGACATAGTTTGACACAAAAAGTCCGTCTACAATACTGTACATCGACGTACAGATAAGCATAAGAACTGTTGATATTGTAAAGCGAATCAGTCTGCGGTATGTAAAGTGATCCGAAAGCTGTATGTTCATAATCTTAATTCTCCTACCTTTTGTCTGAAAATTTCCATATATTTTGCATTCAAACGTAAAAGTTTCTTTCTCTCCTCTTCTGTCATATGCATAAAAACGCCTGCCTCTGCCTCCATCACGGGAATGATCTTTTGTTTTGCCATCGCTTTTCCTTTTTCGGTCAAAACAATCTGCTTGTCATGCCCTTTGCCGCTTTCCAATACAACGCAGCCGTTTTGCACTAATTTTTTCACCGAAGAATTCACTGTCTGCCGACTGATAGAATACTGTTTTGCGATTTTCCTCTGGCAGCAACCGTCTTCAAACTCTACGATACTATACAGCACAATAAAGTCAGTGTCCGATATTCCCGCTTTTACACATATTTCATGGTAGATACTCTCCATCTCCCGATAGATCCTGTTGTTCTCTTTTAATTCTCTCGACTGCGTATAATTCATGCCAAACCCCACTTTCTGTTTTTCTTTATACATTCTTATACCTTCCATACTTTTATCCTTCCCTCCTTTCAAAAATCCGAAATCGGATTTTTCTCGTTTAATTATAATCCGATTTCAGATTAAATTCAACCATTCATCTATGATGTCTTTACCATGAGGTCCACTAAAAATAACTGTTTTTCTGTTGAGAAAGAGGAAACATTATGACATAATATTATTATAAGTCTGCCAGAACACAAAACATCTTGAACAAGAAGCGCCAAAAACATGAGAATATTTGAATAATAAAATACAAAGCAGGCGTCAGCGCTTTTTATAAGAAAGAAAGGACTTTTATTATGCGTATCCGAAAAGCAACACAACAAGATTTACATTCTATTATGCAGTTATATGAAAACGCCCGCGCATTCATGCGCGAACACGGAAACCCCGGCCAATGGGGGACGACGTATCCTCCTCAAAACATGATTGAAACAGATATCCGCTTCGGGAATTTATACGTCTGCATCGAAAAAGATACTATCGAAGCCGTTTTCTTCTATAAAGACGGCATAGATCCGACCTATCTGAAAATTTATGACGGACAATGGAAAAACGATGCTCCCTACGGCGTTGTCCACCGGATCACTTCATCCGGCAAAGTAAAGGGCGCAGCCTCTTTTTGTCTTGACTGGGCATTTTCACAATGTGGAAATTTAAAGATCGATACGCACGAAAACAATATCGTTATGCAGAATATGCTGAAGAAAAACGGATTTACTTACTGCGGACGCATCTATATAGACAATGGCGGCGAACGGCTTGCATTCCAAAAAGACTCCCCAGTACCCTGAGGAGTCTCTTGAAGCTATTCTTTTAAGTTATAAGGTTTCGCCAAACCGTACTTTTATATACGCTTTGATCTCTTCTACGCATTTCTCAAATCCGAGTTTTCCACTGTTCAGACACAGATCGTAATTTCTTGCATCGACCCATTCATGACCTGTATGGTATCTGTAAAAATCACCTCTGTACTGATCTGTTTTCTCAATATATTTCTGCATCTCTTTTTCCGTCATGCTGTGACGTTCCATTGAACGATCCAGACAGAACTTTCTGTCTGCATGCACGAATACGCTGACTACATTCGGATAATCTTTTAAAACATAATCTGCGCATCTTCCGACAATAACGCACGACTCTTTTGCCGCAAGCTCTTTGATCACCTTTGCCTGATAATTGAACAGGTTATCGTCCGAAGTAAACTCTCTGTCTTCCGGCGGGATCAATCCGCCCTCATACGGACGGCTCAAAAGCTTAAACCATCCTGCCCTGCGCACCTTTTCGTCCGACATACCAAACAGTTTTTCATTGATTCCGCTGTCCTCGGAAGCCATACGAAGGATCTCTCTGCTGTAGCAGTTGATGCCAAGTTCTTTTGCAAGCATCGCCCCGATCGTTTTCCCTCCGCTTCCGTACTGTCTTGAAATTGTGATGACGATATTTCTCATTAAAACACGCCTCCTTTACTCTCCGAGATAAGCCTTTTTAATCGAATCATCTTCCAGAAGTTCTTTTGCATCTCCCGAAAGGACGATCTTTCCTGTCTCCAACACATATGCTCTGTCGGCGATCGAAAGAGCTTTCTTCGCATTCTGTTCTACAAGAAGGACTGTCGTTCCGCTTTCGCTCACCGCACGGATAATATCAAAGATTTCATTTACCATGATCGGAGAAAGTCCCATCGACGGTTCATCCATTAAAATAATCCTCGGTTTGGACATAAGCGCGCGCCCCATAGCGAGCATCTGCTGTTCGCCGCCGCTTAATGTTCCCGCCATCTGGTTTTTACGTTCCTGCAAACGCGGAAAACGCTTATAGACACTTTTTAATGTTTCTTCAATCTCCGCCTTATCTTTTCGTGTATAAGCGCCCATTCTCAAATTCTCATAAACGCTTAATTCTGCGAACACTCTTCTTCCTTCCGGTACATGCGCCATCCCCATAGAGACGATCTTATGAGCCGGAGTTTTTGTAATATCTTTTCCTTCAAACAGCACCTGTCCGCTCTTCGGGGAGATCAGACCTGTAACTGTATGCAGCGTCGTCGTCTTTCCCGCGCCGTTTGCTCCGATCAAAGCGATGACCTCTCCTTGATTTACTTCAAAAGAAATGCCTTTGATCGCCTGGATCATACCATAATATACTTGTAAATCTTTTACTTCGAGCATTGCCATAACGATTCCCCCTATTCTCCAAGATATGCGGTAACAACCTGCGGATCGTTCAAAACATCCGACGTTTTACCTTCACAGAGCACCTCTCCGAAGTTGAGCACCGTCAACTTCTCGCAAATGCCGCTTACCAGTTTCATATCATGTTCGATCAAAAGGATCGTCATATGGAATTTTTCTCTCACAAAACGGATCATGTCCATCAATTCCCCCGTCTCGTTCGGGTTCATGCCCGCAGCGGGCTCGTCGAGCAGCAAAAGCTTCGGTTCTGTCGCCATCGCTCTGGCGATCTCAAGCCTTCTTTGCTGTCCGTACGGAAGATTAGAGGCGGCAACATGCGCCACATCTTCCAGATTGAACACTTTCAAAAGTTCCATTGCCTGCTCATCCATCTCTTTTTCCACTTTTCTGTAACCGGGAAGTCTTAAGACTCCCGAAAGAGTAGAATAATGATGTTTATTGTGAAGTCCTACTTTCACGTTATCAAGAACACTTAACTGCTTAAACAGCCGGATATTCTGAAATGTACGGGCGATTCCCGCCTTATTGATCTCAATCGTGTTTTTCCCTGTAATATCCGTTCCGTCCAGCAGCACTTTTCCGCTGTCCGGCTTATATACTCCTGTAAGAAGGTTGAATACAGTCGTCTTTCCCGCGCCGTTCGGACCGATCAGTCCGTACAGAGCTTCTTTTTCAATCGAAATGTCAAACCCGTTTACCGCACGGAGACCGCCAAATGAAATCCCGAGATTTTTAACTTCCAGTAACGCCATTATTTTACAGCCTCCTTTTTCTTCTTTCCGAAAGAAAGATATTTTTCTCTCCACTCGATCGCTTTCGGCGCCCAGTTAAAGAGCATCATGACAATGAGAACGATCGCATAGATCAGCATACGGTAATCTGACAATCCACGGAGCATCTCCGGAAGAAGTGTCAGGATCACTGCCGCTATGATCGAACCTCTGATATTTCCGATACCGCCCAAAACGACAAAGACAAGGATCATGATCGACATATTATAACCGAAGTTGTTTGTATTCGCCGTCAGCGTAGACAGATTGTGAGCGTAAAGCACGCCTGCCGCTCCTGCCATCGCCGCAGATATCGTAAACGCCATCAGTTTATATTTTGTAATATTAATACCGACTGATTCCGCCGCGATACGGTTGTCACGGATCGCCATGATCGCGCGTCCGTCTCTTGAATGGATCAGATTAAGCACGATAAACAACGTAATCAGAATCAGTATAAATCCGATAAAAAACGTCGCATCTTTCGGCGTTCCCGTAATCCCCTGCGGACCGTTAATGATAACCTTTCCGTCCGGTTCCATATTCAGCGCCATCACATCTTTTGTCGAAAAATGAAAACCGTTGGAATCTTTACCTATATACAATACGTTTACGAGGTTTTTAATGATCTCTCCGAATGCCAATGTCACGATCGCCAGATAGTCGCCTTTCAGACGCAGAACCGGAATTCCGATCAGAATGCCGAAGATCGCAGCAGCCGCAATTCCGATCAAAAGAGCCAGAAAGAAGCGCAGTGAAGCCGATTCGATCGTATCTCTCATGCATTTTGAAAAGAATGCACTTGCAAACGCGCCGACACACATAAAGCCCGCATGTCCGAGGCTCAATTCTCCAAGTACGCCGACTACGAGGTTCAGCGACACAGCCATAATAATATAAATACAAAGCGGAACCATCAATCCTTCAAGAAGGCTGGAAATACTTCCGGCGTTGATCAGTGACTGCATGATCACAAATGCCGCGATAACAAGAGCATATGTGATGATATTATTTTTTGTAGTTTTTTTCATATTTTTTAATTTATCCATCGCTCTGATCACCTACACTTTCTCTTGAATTTTCTTACCTAACAAACCTGTAGGTTTCACAAGAAGCACAATGATAAGTACCGCGAATACGATCGCATCCGCCATCTGTGACGAAATGTATGCTTTTCCGAAAATCTCGATCACACCGAGCAGAATTCCTCCGATAAACGCTCCCGGTATCGAACCTATTCCTCCAAATACAGCCGCTACGAACGCCTTAATACCCGGCATCGCTCCTGTATACGGCGTCAGGCTCGGATATGCCGAACACAAAAGCACACCTGCAACAGCCGCCAGCGCCGACCCGATTGCAAACGTAAGAGCGATCGTTCCGTTTACATTGATTCCCATAAGCTGAGCCGCGCCTTTATCTTCCGATACAGCGCGCATTGCCTGACCCGGCTTTGATTTCTGCACGAACAGCATCAGTACGATCATGATCACTACACATGCCGCGATCGTCACGATCGTCTCCCCTGAAATGTTCAGCTTGCCGCCTGCCAAAGACAAACCTTTCCACTTAATAACCGACGGAAACGTCTGTGCGTTCGCCCCGAATACGAGAAGCGCCGTATTCTGGAGAAGGTAGCTTACGCCGATCGCCGTGATCAATACGGCAAGTGAAGACGATGCGTTACGCAGCGGTTTGTACGCGATACGTTCGATCAAGATTCCGAGTACCGTACACACGATTACAGCGGCAACGATCGCAAGGATCGGCGACATCCCCGCCTTCATCATCGTGATCAGCGCCATATACGCACCGATCATAATAACGTCGCCATGGGCGAAGTTCAGCATCTTCGCAATCCCATAAACCATCGTATACCCAAGCGCTATGATCGCATAGACACTTCCAAGACTGATTCCATTAATCAAATACGATATAAAACTCATGTCTCATTCCCTTTCATTTCTCTTATTGTTCCGATAAACGATCTCTTCTCTGTTTATCATGATTAATAAGGATTATACCACAAAAAATATAGGATTATCAATAAGAAAAAACGAGTACGCTCGGTTTTTTTCACGTACCCGTTTTTAACTGCTTTATTTTGTATCTATCCGGCTTTTTCTTCCGAAATAAAAACTCCCCTGCATGACGTGTCATTCATTTTACATATATGCCGGCATTTTATGACTCGACGTCTCTCCCGGCATCCCATTTGCGGTAAATAGCTTCGAGAGCATCCACCGCTCCGTCGATCCCTAAAAGACTCGTATTAAACATCATGCTGTTCGACTCGATTCCACCCCATTCGCGGCCGGTCCTTGCCTCATAATAAAGCTTCCTTTCGCGGTCTGTCTTTTTGATCTTATCTGCCGCCTGCTTTTCGTTTAGTTCATAAAGCTTCATGATTCTGCGGATACGATCGTCCTTATATGCATAAATAAACGTATTGATGCAGTTTGAATAATCTCCGAGGATATAATCCGCACATCTTCCGACAAAAATTCCCGGACCTTTCTCCGCAAGTTTCCTTATGATCGCCGACTGCCTGTTAAAGACGAGATCACTTAGAGGTTCTCCCGACTCGTCTCCGCTCATAAATGCAGTATAGTTTCCTGTACTGACTATATATGCCGTGAGAAATCTTCCGAGAATCGTCTCGTCTACCTGCGTCGCATCTTCACTGCTGATCCGAAGCTCCTGCGCCGCCATGCGGATCAGATTATGATCGTAAAGCGGAATGTCAAGCCGTTCTGCCAATCGATTTCCTACTTCATGCCCGCCGCTTCCGAATTGCCTTCCGATCGTGATAATCGTGTGTTTCATCATATGTGCCACTCCTCTCTGCGGATCGCTGTATTGATATACTCAAGTATAACATTGTTTCCCGGGTATGAATAGAAATTTATTGATTTTTTCTATTTTTCCTTACTGCTTATGATCGTATAATAGCTTTTTGACGTTACGACATAAACAAGTACATAGAAGAGTGCAAACACGAGATAACATCCGATCGTCACGATCACAAATACTTTCGCTTCCACGCCTGACATAAGCATCAGTATTTTCTGAATCATCGGAAATGCAAACGCAAGATGAATTCCCGCCATGATCAGAGGCATGAAAAATACAGTAAGCACCTGAGAGTTGATCGTCTGCTTCACTTCTTTCTTTGTCATTCCCACTTTCATAAGAATATTAAAGCGATCCTGATCTTCATATCCTTCGGAAATCTGCTTGTAGTACATAATCAGCACAGTACCGAACAGGAATACCGCTCCGAGAAGCACTCCGAGGAAAAACAATCCGCCGTTGAGCGCAATGAAATCTCCTTTACCGTACGCTTTACTGTCCGCATAATAATTTGCCAGCGAATCTCCCATCCGATTGCCCTGTTCATCTGCCGCTTCGGATATATGCTCAAAAGATTCCAAAATATCCTTGTAAATCTCTATCTGTTTTTCTTCATCACATTTCAGATCAAAGTCATAACATTCTTTCAGGGAAAGCAGGTACAATGTTCCGTCCTGCAAAGGTTTTGCATTGATCGTTTCGTACGCAGTCGCTATTTTTTCGATCACAGACAAATCTTTTACAACAACCTGATATGACCCCTGCATATTCGCCATGGCGTTGCCTACCCCTATCGGAGGTTCTTTCATTGTCTCTACTTTCCATGTTCCGACGCCGTCGATCGTAAAGGAATCATACTCATAATCTGTTTTATATGAGTAGAGCATCATCTCATCTTCAGCCAAAGTCTTGTCTGTGCCTTTCAGTTTGTTGTAATCATCCATTGTTGTAAAATACATCGTCTTCACAGATCCTGACATCCCTGCATTAATCGAGGAAATCTCCCCTTTCATCTTTTCAAAATCAATACTTAAAACATCGTCTGACTGTACTCCGGAAAGAGAGTAAAGATTATAATTTTCCAAGTTCTCAGCCTTTACTTTATGAGATTCAAGCACCTTTTCCACAGCCTCTTTATACGTCATGGTCATCTCCGGCGTCAAACGCTGCACTACGCTGTCTTTTAATTCTGTATCTGTTCCGTCCTCATTTTGCGGAAGGGATGTTTTCCCGCTCCACTCGATCGTGATGTCATGTGGATAACGGTTTCTGATCGACGATTCCGTATCTGCATAAATACACATCGTAGACGAGATCGTCACAAGCACCATCGTAGATAAAATACAGATCGACGCCAGACCCGCTCCGTTTCTCTTCATTCGGTAAACCATCTGTGACAAAGATACAAAGTGTCTCGTCTTATAATAATACTTTTTGCTCTTTTGCAGCAGCTTGCAAAGAGCGACCGAACCTGCAATAAACAGAAGGTATGTGGCAATGATCACCATAACAACCGCGAGAAAGAATACAAGCATCGCAGTTGTCGGATCGATGATCTTCACAGCCAGATAATATGCTCCGGCAAGGATCACCGCTCCCGCAAATGCAAAGAGCCAGTTTGCCTTCGGCGGTTTTTCGCCGACATTCTCACTTCTGAGCATCTCAATCGGACGAAGTTTATATACCGACACAAGCATGCGGATCATAATAAGCAGAAAGATCGCAAGAAACAGACCGACTGTCATAAGGATCGGCTTCATTTCTATATGAACTCCGAATCCGGTCGCCCCGTCAAGAAGCTTAATTGCCAGAAGTTCCGCAAGTTTTGAGAACAGAATTCCGAACACGATTCCGATAACCAGAGAAATCACGGCAGTCAGTATATTTTCCCACAAAAGAATTCTTACCAGATTACGTTTGCCCATCCCGAGAATATTATATAATCCAAGTTCTTTCTTCCTTTTCCTTATAAGAAACGAGTTCGTATAATACAGAAAGATCAATGCGAATACCGCAACTACAAACACTCCCATAGAGAGCAGTCTCTGAAGCATTTCCCCGCCCCGGATAGACGCCAGTTCTTTACTTATCGACAGAAAAGAAACGATATAGTACATCATGATCATACAGATACATGTCAAAATATACGGAAAATACAATTTTCTGTTTTTTGAAATGCCTTCCCCTGCCAGCCTGATATAAAATCCTTTTTTCATCGTCTGTCACCACCTGTCGCAAGCATCGTCAGCGTATCCGAAATCTTCTGATAAAGTTGTTCGTCCGTCATCTGACCTCTGTATACCTGATGGAACACTTCTCCGTCACGGATAAACAAAACGCGTCCGGCTTTGCTCGCCGCTTTCACTGAATGAGTTACCATAAGGATCGTCTGACCTCCTGCGTTGATCCGCGCAAACAATCCGAGCAGTTCGTCTGTTGAACGAGAATCAAGCGCTCCTGTCGGCTCATCTGCCAGGATCAGCCGCGGTTCTGTGATCAGCGCCCTTGCAACAGCGGCTCTTTGTTTCTGACCTCCGGAAATTTCATACGGATATTTTTCAAGAAGCGCCGAAATACCAAGTTCCTTTGCAATCGGCTGCAGCTTTGAATCCATATGCTTACAATTTTCACCTTTCAACACAAGAGGGAGCAAGATATTGTCCTTCACATTAAACGTATCCAACAAGTTAAATTCCTGAAAAACAAATCCAAGATTGTCGCGCCGAAACTGTGCGATATCTTTGTCTTTTATAGAAGACAACGGTTTGCCGTCAAGAAGGACTGTTCCTTCCGTCGGTTTATCCAAAGCCGCCATAATATTAAGAAGCGTCGTCTTACCTGAGCCGCTCTCTCCCATGATCGCCACATATTCTCCTTCTTCCACAGAAAAGTTTACACAGGATAATGCCTGCACCTGATTGCCGCCGAAACGCGGTCTGTATATTTTCTTCAAATTTTTGACATCTAAAACTGCCATTTCATACATCCTCCTCTTTTTTACTTGATAGTGAAAGTATAACAAAAGAGCCGGAATGCCAACATCGAATTTGGTGACATTCCGGCCCGCCTATGTGACAAATTTGTAAGGCATTTCCATGCAGCCTTTATTCAACTTCTAACGGATAGGACGACAGATCGATCGTAAAGCTGCTTCCCTTTCCTACAGTTGACTGCGCCGTCAGCTTATGTCCCAGCTTATCCGCCGCCGTCCGGCAAAGGTAAAGTCCTATTCCTGTAGATTTTTTATCCAGCCTTCCGTTATATCCGGTATAACCTTTTTCAAAAATACGGGGAAGATCTTCAGGTGAAATACCGATTCCCGTATCGCTGATACTAAGCTGCTTTTTCTCTCTGTCTACCGTGATCGTCACATTTCCGCTTACCGTATATTTTACTGCGTTCGACAAAAGCTGCTCAATAATAAACACAAGCCATTTTTCATCTGTGAGAACGCAGATATCCGTTCCTTCGTATATGACCCTAAGTTTCCTTCTGATCAACTGTCCCGCATACTTTCGGATCGCTTTTCGGATCATATCATCCAGAGGATATTCTTTGATCACAAGATCGGACGCACCTTCTCCTAAACGCACGTAACAAAGCGCCATTTCCACATACTGTTCTACCCGGAACAATTCTCCTGTAAGCTCTCTGTTGATCGGAGTATCTTCCTGTTGAAGCAAAACCCGCATCACTGCGATCGGAGCTTTGATCTGATGTACCCATGTCGCATAATAATCATTCATATCTTTTCTGGCTGCCTGCCATTCTTCCCTCTGCTTTCTGTACTCTTCTTCGGATCTAAGCAATATCTTCTGATATTCTCTTTCCGTCATACAGTCCGGTTTTGGCAGACTTTCCGATACGATACCGCCGGTCTCACTGATCTGAAAAAGACGTTTGTACTTTTTCTCCCGTCTCAGATACCCTAAAACGAAAAACAGAATCCCAAACACCGCGCTTAAAAGCACGGGATATACCGCCGCTTTAAGCTCCACTTCGTACAACGCAAAACAGAGTACGAAAGCGCCCCCGCTCAAAATAAACCAAATCCACATATAACGGCAGTCATACAGATAGCCTAAAAATCGTTTCATTCGCTCACCTGCCGTTCCTGTCTGATAATATAACCTTCTCCGACTTTTGTGGAAATAAAATCCGTAAGTCCCGCTTTGTCCAGTTTTCTGCGCAGTCTGGCGATATTGACCGTCAACGTATTTTCTTCAATATAATTATCCGTCTCCCACAGCCGGGTCATCAAAGTATCTCTGCTTACGAGACGGCCTTTATTTTCCATCAGTGTCTGAAGAATACGAAATTCATTTTTCGTAAGATCGATCTTCTCCCCATTATAAGTAAGCGACGCGTCATTCAAGTTCAGTATTGCTCCCTGATGCTCAAGAACCGGTACTTTTCCGGACAGGTCGTATGTTCTGCGAAGTACCGCCTGGACCTTCGCCGTCAGCACACTGAGATCGAACGGCTTCGGAACAAAATCATCTCCTCCCATATTCACAGCCATGATAATGTTCATATTATCAGCCGCCGAAGAAATAAAAATTACCGGTACGTTCGATATTTTCCTAATCTCGCTGCACCAGTGGTACCCGTTGTAAAATGGCAGAGTAATGTCCATAAGAACAAGATGCGGGTCAAATTCCGCAAAAGTTTCAAGTACGTTTTTAAAATCCTGAACGTACTGCGCGTCGTTTCCCCACATCTTCATCTCTTTTTGGATTGCCTGCGCCATTGTCAAATCGTCTTCAATAATCAGTATTTTATACATGCCGCCGCTCCCTTTATTCGTCTTTTTTCAGTCAAGGATCTTCATCATCAGATCTCCGTCTCCGCTTGTCGTAAATCCTGTTTTCTCATAAAATCCCGCCATCAGTTCCTTGTACTGCGCCGGACCTGTATAACCAAGCGGAGCAAGATCATAACCTGTCGGAGCATAGATTAAAGTAATCCCTTTTTTGCCAAGCTCTGTCACGATCTCATTCATACATGCCGTTCCATAGCCTTTCCCACGCAGTCCGAAATCTGTCAGGTAAAATTCAATGACTCTTACTTTCGTCCTGTTTTCCATCACGTATTCCATATGAAATACGGACAATCCTTTCTCGTACACGTCGACCGTTTTCGGCATATATTTAAACTCCAATATATGTCCGCTCTTATCTGTAAGATCGACTGCCCTGAAATATTCTTTTCTCAAATACACTACTAATTCTTCCATTTACTCTCTCTTTCTTCGTGCCACCTGAAGCTGCACATTCACTCCGAGAGGATTCAGCACAACGCCTTTTACATCTTCCATCAGCAATTCTGCGATCTTTTCCCCCGGAACAACTGCCGATCTGACCGGTCTTCCTTTCGTGAACTTCTGAAATTCCAGCACATCCGTAAAAACAGGCTGATACAGCGAACCGTCTTTTTGCTTCAGTATCGGAATCTGACCGTTCTCTTCAACAGGAATCAAAAACGTTCCCTTTCCGTAATGAGCCAAAAGTTCTTCCTGAAGTTCTTTTAATTCTTCCGTCATCTGCGGCTGCTCCTGTTTTCTAAGTTCCTGCATAAAATAAGCCGCCGTCAGATGGAGCGCCGGGTTTTCCACGATCTGCTTTCCTTCCGGAAGTTCCTTCGGTATATTTCTCGTTACCAGATCTGAAAGCTGAACTGTAATTTCCATATCTGTTCCGCTGTTGACCGCCAGTGCGTTTACTCCCATTATATAAAGACTTGTGAAAAAAGGAAGCAGCTGCTCTTTCGCAAGCTTTGCCACAGCGCTTACATATTTTTCATCAAGAAGCTTACGCGCCTTGTCTTTTGCATCTTCCATCTGATAATAAAGGAAGATCTCATCGTCAAATGTCTCCTCGTCACATTTTACAAACGGCATCTTTGTCGCTGCCGACATAATAACATATAATTCACCCGGATTGCGCAGAGCCGCCAATGTCTCCTGTTTTGTCACTTTTGTTTCTTTCTCGCTCATTTTCAGCTTTTCCTTTCCTGTCTTCTCTCACCTTTGTCTGTCCTGATGCATTTTGAGTGTCTGTCAATAATAATACACTATCTCTTTGATTTTATCAATTCTAACAAATATGGAACAAAAATAATGCATCCGATGATCGCTGCGGCGATCGCCGATACAAGAACCGCCCCTGCCGCTGTATCTTTCGCGATCTTCGCCAATGGTTTTTTCTCCTTAGTCACAAGATCTACCACCGCTTCCAACGCCGTATTCACAAGCTCCAGCGACAGGATCAGACCAAACAACAGCAAACAGATGCACCACTCGACAGGTTTAATATGAAGAAAAGTTCCGGCAACGGTTACCGCAATCACTGCCAGACAGTGGATCTTCATATTTCTTTCTTTACGGATTCCGGTCCGGATTCCTTCAAAAGCATACCCAAAACTTTTATTCAGAGGATTTTTTCTGTTGTTTTCGTTTCTGTTTTTTTCCATTACTTTGTACCTGATTTTATTTTCTCGAAAAAATATGTTTGATAAATACGTATAGTACGATCAAAAACGCAAGAATATATCCGATCGCCCCAAGCGCCGGAATGCCGAGTATTTTCGGACTCATATCTGTCGTACAGATAATACTTGAACTGATCAGAAGCGCCATGACCCACAAACCCATAACAATGTTTCTTACAAGTCTGCGCAGCAGAAAGGCAAGATCATCCGATGCCCGCAGATCAAGATTCACCTTTGCCTGTCCTTTTAAATATCCCGCCATCATATCAGACACCATCGACGGGATATCCAACGCCTTTCGCATCGATTTCACTGCGCTTTTTCCGCTGCTTTTCAATTCTTTTTTCCAGTCAAAATTACGGAAAAAATCTCCCGAAATACGGGCGGCGGCAATTTCCGCCATATTAATATCAGGCGCGATCGCTGCCAGAACTCCTTCCATATGGGTCAGGCCTCTCGCCAAAAGCGTCAGCCCGTGAGGCATTCTGATCTTATTGACTTTCATCACATCCATCAGATCAACCGTAACTTCCCCGACATTGATCTTGCCCATATCTTCATGACCGTACTTCAACATCAGTCCTTCGATACCTTCGTATAATTTTCTCTGATCCGGACGCTCTTTAAATTCTCCCAGACCGAGCACTGCCTGCCGGATCAAACCGATATCGTTTAAAGCGATCCCTTCGATTGCCTTGCCAAGCATCTCTCTGTCACGCTCCGTAAGCCGCCCCATCATTCCCATATCGATCCATACGATCTTGCCGTCTCGTATCTTTACATTTCCCGAATGAGGATCTGCATGAAAAAATCCGTCGTCCATCACCTGTTTAATGTAGTTATCGACAAGTTTGCTGCCGATCTCCTTAAGGTCATATCCCTCTTCCTTCAGCCGCTCCTTATCGTCTACCGCACATCCATCGATGTATTCCATAACAAGTACATGGACAGTCGTATACTGCTGATATAATTTCGGTGTTCCGACAAAATGAACGTCTTTGTTTCTCCTTGCGAATTCTTCCATATTAGATGCTTCTGTAAGAAAGTTCATCTCGTCTCTCGTCACAGTCCACAATTCGTCTAAAACGAGATCAAAATCAGCCATATTTTTCAAACTGACAGGCGGCATTAATTTGATCGCTTTGCGAAGAAGCTCGATATCCCTTGCCATCTTTTCATAAATTCCCCTGCGCTGGACTTTTACGACAACTTCTTCTCCGCTTTTTAACGTGGCGCGATGCACCTGCGCGATCGACGCCGCCCCCTGACAAGATTCATCTATATGGGAGAAAACTCTTCTCCACGACCGCCCGTAAGATTCTTCTATGACCGATAAAACTTCCTCAAACGGCATCGGTTTTACATCTGAACAAAGCTGCATCAGCTCATCGCAATAACGCTTCGGTAAAATATCAGAATGCATCGCCATGATCTGACCGAGTTTAATAAATGTCGGTCCGAGATCTTCTATGATTTCCCGAAGCTTTAAAGGCGTCACTCCCTTTGTAATACTATGTTTGCGGAGCACAGCCACAATTTCCTTCAGCCTTGAATTATATTCCATCGGTTCTATACTGCTCATAATTATGCTTCATCCGGCGCAGTTTCGCTCGCTTCTTCTTTTTTCAGGATCTGCTCTTTCAAAGCGGCAATCTGCTCCGGCGTCATCTTATCAAGAAGATCCGAAAGTTCCTCTGCCGATGCCGGTTTCAGCGCATTCACCTTCTCTTTTACTGTCTTTTTCACATTGTGCTTTAACTCTTCATTCAGCACTTTTCCCTGCTCTACTGTCAGTTCTCCCTTTTCTACCATTTCATCAAGAAGATCTTTTGACTTTTCGGCAGTAACGGCAACTGCTCCGATCCCTGCCAGAAAGATCTTTTTCAAATTATCACTGAGTTTATCCATAATCGCCTTCAGCTCCTTTCAGCCGGCCTACATTTCGTACGCCTCTGTGCTTTGATACTACGTTTATTGTTCTGCCTTACTCTATCTTTTTATTCTTCTTATTATTCTTATTATTCTGTTGTTTTATCAGACTCGCCCGAACCGTATTTCTCTTTATAGCGGTCGATGCATTCTTCGATGATCTTTACTGCGCCAAGCGCGCCTTCAAACTCGTCCACCGCCGTTCTCTTACCTTCCAGATCTTTGTATACGGTAAAGAAATGTTTGATCTCTTCAAAAATATGTTTTGGAAGCTCGGAAATATCCGTATACGCCTCATATGTAGGATCTGCCCACGGAATCGCTATGATCTTCTCATCTCCCGCTCCTCCGTCTGTCATCTTCATAACGCCGATCGGATAACATCTTACAAGAGTCAAAGGCTCAAGCGGCTCTGAACACATCACGAGCACATCGAGCGGATCGCCGTCGTCTCCGAGGGTTCTCGGGATAAATCCGTAATTCATCGGATAATGCGTTGACGTATACAAGATTCGGTCAAGGATGATATACCCTGTTTCTTTATCTAATTCGTATTTTTTCTTGCTTCCTTTTGAAATCTCGATCACCGAGATAAAATCTGTCGGAAAAATCCTTTCCTCACTGATATCATGCCATATACTTCCCATACTAACCTCCTCACTATTCCCGCATATCAGACGCGCCGTGTTCTTACAGATCCTGTCCGGCTATTTGCTCTGCGGAAACGTCCTGTTTAAATTCATAATATGATTTTACCTCTTTCCGTTGATTCCGTCCAGTATTATATCTCCGTCTTGATAGCGAATCTGAAACAATTCTTCTTTTTCCCCTATCTCTTCCCTTCTTAAATAAACATGAAAGCGAACCAAATCAATATCTTCTCCTAAATCTACCGAAAACTTCGTTGTGCGAAATGAGTTTTCTTCGTATTTTTGAACAACTTTTTCCGCAAATGCTTCTGCATCTTTGATTTCATCACAATTCGCCGCAACGGTCAGATCATACACATTATTTTCACATCGGCTCGCCACAACATCCGGTTCGTTTCCCTCCTGCATCTGCGCGTGACGCATCACCCATATCACAATACACAAAACTGCCGCCGCGCAAAAAATCAACGCCGGAATTTTTCCTGCCGCACCCCTGCATCTTCTCTGATCTCTTTTTCGCTTCACTTTGCATCACCTGTCTTTTTCGTCAATATTTGTATCACTTTTACAACCGATTATATAATCTGTTTTTGCCGGAATCAAGAAAATCGGTTGAAAATATGAGACATTTTTATAACAGATGATTTTCACATATAAAAAAGACACCCCACTTCCTGTGAGATGTCTTCTCTTCTATTCTATTCCATTTCTCTGTACTGCTGTGCGATATTCAATGCGTGATCGCCCATTCTTTCAAAATCTGTCAGTATTTCAGAAAAGACGATACCGCTTTGCGGCTTACATTTTCCTTTTTTCAGACGCTGCATCTGCTTTTTAAAATACTTATCCCGCATATCGTCCGTTTTCTGCTCTATGATAACTGCCTGACTTAGTATCCGTTCTACATTTTCGGAAGTTACTTCTTTCAGATTATCAAGCGCCGCAATACACTGCGCTTTCATCTCATTGAGTTCTTCTTTAACCGTATCTGAAAAATCAATCTCCCATTTTCTCATATCGTCGCCATATTCTGCAAGATTGACAGCATGATCTCCGATCCGTTCCAGATTGCTTATAATCGCATAATATCCGTTGATCTTTCTCGAATCTGACATATTCATCTCGCTTGCCATAAGTGAAACGATATATTCGGATATGCCTTTATTGAGGAAATCAATATATTCTTCTCTCTCAGACACTTTTTTGCGAAGTTTCTCATCATATTGAACAAGCGAGTCAAACGAGTCGCTTATATTTTTCGCCACCATATCTCTCATTCTGTTAACTTCATCACGAACCTGTGACACTGCCACCGCGCTGTGGCCGATCGCATAGGAAGATTCAAACGGACGGATATATTTCAGGCGAAGGTCTTCATCGTCTGCCTTTTTGCTGTCCGGAAGAATGCGAACCGCTATATTCGCCATATGTGTTCCAAACGGAAGAAGCAGCAGTGTCGTCACGATATTAAAGACTGTATGGGCATTTGCGATCTGCGCCACCGGATCTCCGGGCGTCATCGCTTCGATCCATGTCACATACGGCGTCACAAGACAGATCACCGTAAATAATACCGTGCCGATTATATTAAATAACAGATGGATAACCGTCGTACGCTTTGCATTTACCTTCATTCCGATCGATGCCAAAACTGCCGTGATACATGTTCCGATGTTTTGTCCGAACAAAACGAACACCGCGCTTGAGAGCGGGATCATACCGGTAGACGCAAGCGCCTGCAAAATACCGACCGATGCAGAAGATGACTGGATCACTGCCGTAAAAAGCGCGCCTACCAAAATACCGAGAAGCGGATTGTCGAACTTCGTCATCAGACTGATAAACGCTTCCGACTCTTTCAAAGGCGACATTGCCGCCCCCATCATATCCATTCCCATAAAAAGAATACCAAGTCCGGCAAAAATACTGCTGATATGATGTACCTTTTCACTTTTGATAAACATGATCGCTCCTACGCCTGCGATCGCAAAAAGCGGAGCGATCGCTCCGATATCAAGAGCAATGAGCTGACCTGTAATCGTCGTTCCGATATTGGCTCCCATGATCACCCATACCGCCTGTTTTAATGTCATCAATCCTGAATTTACAAACCCTACTACCATGACCGTCGTTGCAGAAGACGACTGAATGACCGCTGTGATGGCTGCTCCGACAAGCACACCTTTTATACGGTTCGATGTCAGTTTTTCAAGGATCGACTTCATCCGGTTGCCGGCTGCTGCTTCCAATCCCGTGCTCATCATCTGCATTCCGTATAAAAACAATGCAAGACCGCCGAGCAAAGCAAGTACGTCTGTTATTCCCATTCCATTTTTCTCCTTTTGTAAATCGTCTTATTTTTTCTATATTCTGTTTTTCTTTATACACACGTCTGCTTCGACGCGCTTTTTTAAATTAACATCCGCCAACCGGTATGTCAATTCCATTTTACCCTTTCCCTACATTTTCCTAACACTTTCTTAACGCTGCCTTAACAGACCGCTCATTGCCGATAATATAAAGCTGCGCGGTGAGGACGATCCGGAATCGCTTCAACGCACAGCCTTGACAAAATGCTTTTTAGGTTTTTATTCCACACTTTTCAGTGATTCGACCATATTGATCTTTTTAAGTTTAAAATACATCGCTCCGTTTACGATCATAGAGAACGCAACCGTCAAAAGAAAACTGTATACAAAACTGCTCATATCGATATTTCTGCCAAACATAACCGTATCTATCTCGACAGTGACAATGATAAAGCGATGAAGTATCTTTCCGAGAGCGACGCCGAAAAGAGCGCCTAAAACCGTAAGTACGATATTTTCCCGATATACATACGCCGAAACTTCATTCGGATAAAATCCTAAAACTTTCAGCGTTGCCAGTTCTCTCTTTCGCTCTGTAATATTAATGTTGTTCAGATTATACAAAACGACAAATGCCAGCATTCCTGCCGATATTGTCAGAACAACGATCACAATGTCAAGCGCTCCCAACATATCGTCTACCTGTTGTTTCAAATCAGTCGTATAGCTCACACTCAACGCTCCCGGAAGCTGAAGAATATCTTCGCCGACACTTTGCGCTTCTTTTGTCGTTCCTGAAACCGTCTTATAGAAAACGGCATTGTACTCCGGTTTTTCGTTATAAACAGCCTCATACGCATCTGCCGTCATGTACAGGTAATGTCCCATATAATTTTCGCAGACAGCTTTGATCTTGACCTTGAGATCTCCTTTCTCTTCATCACGGATCGTAATCATGTCTCCTGCCTGTACTTCCAGTTCCTTCGCGATTTTTTCTGTCAAAACAACTTCTTTTTCATCCAGAGAATATCTTCTATCCGTCGTCCTTTCTTTCAAAGTCACAAACTCCGGGAATTGCTTTTTATCTTTCGGCACATCCAGATAGACATCGTGCCATTTACTTCCGTTTCCGATTGTAATCTGAGTCAGTATGCCTTCCATCGCATCGTCTACTTCTGTTTCTTTTCCAAGCATCTGCGCGACTTCACCTTTTTCTTTTTCCGAAGCGCCTTCCGCCATAATGACCGTTCCGTCATATCGCTGAATCTCGCCGTACTGAATATCGACAACCGCAAAGATCGAATCTTTCAAACCGAACCCTACGATCATCAGTCCCATACATCCTCCGATGCCGAAAATCGTCATAAAAAACCGTTTCTTATATCTGACAAGATTACGCACGCTTGCTTTCCAGGAAAAATTCAGCCGCTTCCACAAAAATGTAATCTTCTCAAAAACGACTCTCTGACCCTGCTTCGGCGTCGGCGGACGCATCAGTTGAGCCGCCTGTTCGCGCAGTTCCTTATAACATGCCAGTATCGTCGCCGCCAATGTACAAAACAGCGCCGTTCCCGCCGCTCCTATCCCGTACATCACATTATACGGTATGAGCAGTTCATTCATGTGTTTATACATTATCCCGTATGCATTGATGATAATATACGGAAATATCTTCTCCCCGGTAAAAATACCGGCCGCGCTTCCAAGAAGGGTCGCCAGAAACGCATATCCCAAATATTTCCCCGCTATCGAATGTCTCGCGTATCCAAGCGCTTTTAATGTTCCGATCTGAGTCCTCTGCTCTTCTACCATACGGGTCATCGTCGTAAGACTGATCAGTGCCGCCACTAGGAAAAATATCACCGGGAACACTTCGCCGATCGCTTTCATTCGGTCCGCATTATCACCGTATCCCGAATAATCCGGAAGGTCATTTCGGTCATAAATGTACCATTTCGGCTTTTCCAGTTCTGCAACTTCCGCTTTCGCATCAGCCAGCTCTGCCTGCGCTTCCGCTATCTTTTGCTCGCCTTCGGCGATCTCGGCGTTTGCCTCTGCTTCACCTGCATAATACTCTTCCCATCCGGAAGCAATCTCCTGCTCGCCGGATATGATCCCGGCTTCCGCGCCTGCGATCTGCTGCCTTGCCGCCTCAAGCTGTGCATACCCGTTATCAATCTGCCCTTGCGCATATTGAAGCTGAGCTCTCGTCTGATCGATCTGCGCCTGTGCCTCGACCACAGCTGCGTCTCCGATCTGGATCTGCATGCTCATCTGCTCCAACGCCGCAAGCGTTTCTTCGTCTGTCATTCCGCTTTCTTTCAAAGCCTCATACTGCGCTTTCACCGCATTTAATTGTTCAATCTGCTGATTCAACTGCACAATTCCCTGATCAAGCGCCGCTGTTCCGTTCTGAACTTCTGTCTGCTTCTGTGCCAAGGTCTGCTCTGTTGCGGCAACCTCCGCTTTGGAGTTCTCCAACTGCACTTTCCCACTATCGATCTGTGCCTGCGCGTTTTCCAGTTTCTGCCTTGCATCCGCCAGCTTTGCCGCCGCTTCCGCTTTCCCGTTTTCCAGCTTCGTCTGTGCATCTGTTACTTCGGCTTCCGCCTCCGCAATTTTCCCGTTCGCCTCATCGACAATTTCCGTATACCGGGCTTTTTGTCTCTGCTCCTTGATCTTCTCAATATTTTCTTTTGCTTTCGCGACCGTATCTTCATATTCCGAAGTAAATGCCGTCAATTCTTTTGCTCCTGCCGCCTGAATACAAATCTCTGTATAGACGTCCATTGCAAAGCTTTCTTCCTGTACATATACAAACGCCCGCACACTTCCGTTTCCGATTGTCGTACTGCCCCGCTGAAAAGCAATATACTCCGGACTGCTCACTGTACCTGTGATCCGAAACGTATCCGTTTTCAAAGAATCTGTAACCTCGGCATCCGTACCGCTTGAAAACGTGATCGTATCTCCGATCTTCAGTTTGCTTTTTTCCATGTAATCCACATCAACGACACATTCATTTTCCTTATTCGGAAGCCTGCCGTCCTCAAGCTGTATCTCATTCATCGTCGGAAGCATAGACATGACATGAACAACGATTTGATTATCACCGTCTGCCAAAAGAGCGTCCACAGAATACCGGCCTTCCACATGCCCGATCCCTTCTGCTTTTGAAGCCGCCTTTACGTCATCTTCCGTCAATCCCATCGTACTGATGATCCTAAGATCCATCATATTCTTATTATCAAAATACGCGTCTCCCGAATAACGCATATCCGGCTCCGAGGCACGTATTCCCGAAAAGAAGGCACATCCGATCGCAACGATGAAAAAGATGGAAAGGAAACGCCCGAGGCTGCGTCTGATCTCCATATAAAAATCTTTTCTCAGCGCACGTTTTTTCATTCACACCGCCTGCCATTTCCATTTCTTATTTTTATCCGAACTACCACTCGATCTCATCGATCGACATCGGGTTTTCATTTGTTTCCATATGAGACACCTGCCCGTTCTTAATATGAATCAATCTGTCTGCCATAGGTGCAAGAGCCTGATTATGGGTAATCACGATCACTGTCATCCCCCGTTCCCGGCACATGTTTTGTAAAAGCTTCAAAATTGCCTTTCCCGTATTATAATCAAGCGCTCCTGTCGGCTCGTCGCAAAGGAGCAACTTCGGGTTCTTCGCAAGAGCGCGGGCAATCGAAACACGCTGCTGCTCGCCTCCGGAAAGCTGCGCCGGAAAATTATCCAATCTGTCGCCAAGCCCTACATCTTCCAATACCTTTTTTGCATCAAGAGGATCTTTACATATCTGAAGCGCAAGCTCTACATTTTCAAGCGCGGTCAGATTCGGGATCAGATTGTAAAACTGAAATACGAATCCGATATCATCCCTGCGGTATCCGGTCAACTGTCGGGAATCATACGCCGTAATATCTTTTCCGTCCACTGTCAGCGTTCCGCCTGTCGCGGTATCCATGCCGCCTAAAATATTAAGCACCGTCGTTTTTCCCGCGCCGCTTGGTCCGACAATTACAACAAACTCTCCTTTTTTGATAGAGAAATTAATATTGTCTGCTGCCCGGATCTCCACTTCTCCCATATGATAAACTTTCGTGATATCCTTTAATTTGACAAATTCCTCCATCCTGTCACCTCTTTCATCCCATATGTTTTCCTCATTCGATTTTCATCGCACGCTATTTAATTTTGCCGAATATCTAAATAATACAAGCCCAACTAAAAACATCACGGAAAGTGCGCTGACAGCAATATTGATGCTCCCCGTCATCTGACTGATAAAAGATACGAGCGCCGTTCCGATAACCGATGCGCCTTTGCCGCAAATGTCATAAATGCCGAAATATTCTCCCGACTTCTCCGCCGGTATGATCTTCGCAAAATATGATCTTGAAAGCGCCTGTATCGTTCCCTGGAACATTCCCACAAGAACTGCGAGCATCCAGAAATCAAACTGAGTATCCAGCCAATATGCATACACTGCAATTCCAAAATATGCCATGATACAGACAGTAATGATCTTCTCCGGAGAAACTTTCTTTACGATCCTTCCGAAAATAAGTACAGACGGAAACGCAACGATCTGTGTCACAAGAAGGGCGAGCAAAAGTCCCGTGCTGTCCAATCCAAGAGCCTGTCCGTACGCTGTCGCCATATCAATAACGGTATACACACCGTCAATATAAAAGAAAAACGCAAGTAAAAATACAAAAATATGCTTTTCCTTAACCAACTCCGCAAAAGTTTTCCCAAGCCGCTTAAAACTGTCTTTTACAACATGTCCGTTTACTTCGGCAAAATATTTCTGTCTGTAAGAGCGAAGAAGCGGTACAGACGATAACAGCCACCAAAGCGCAGTAATAATAAACGCAATGATCATCGCAGTCTGCATTCCGATCCCCAACGGTTTTGCTCCGAGCACAACGCCGAGACATGCCACAAACGGAATACAGCTTCCGATATATCCCCACGCATAGCCGTGAGACGAAACTGCGTCCATCCGTTCCGGGTCGGTCACATCAGTAAGCATCGCGTCATAAAAAATCAGACTTGCCGAATATCCGGTCTTTGCCAGTACAAAAATACCTAAAAACCAAATCCACGATGACAGAAACCCTAACAAAATACATCCGAAAACACCTACTCCCATCGCAACAAAAAACACTGTTTTCTTAAAATTTTTCGTATCCGCAATCGCTCCGAGCGTCGGCCCTAAAATCGCCACAAGAAGCGTGCACACAGAAGTTGCATATCCCCAGTACGCCAGATAATCTACGTCCGATATACCGGCGTTTCCCGCAAGATAATTAAAATAAATCGGAAATATGGTCGATACCATCATTGTAAACGCCGAATTTCCCACATCATAAAGAACCCACTTTTTTTCTAACGAAGTCAGTTTAAATTTCATCGCCTTGTCTCCCTTTCCCTCATTCTGCCATCGCCAGACCCGAACCGCATGACGGCTGTACCGCATCCTTTCCACATCTGCCCGGTCTTCGGCTCATGTTTTGCTTTAGCTTATCGCCTGTTTATAAAGGCAGATCTTTCCATCCCTCACCTGCGCCGAACGTTCTTGTAAAACGTTCCGGAATTTCGTCTCCCTCAAACAAAACTTTCTGGTAACGGATGATCAATCCCGCCGCCAGCGGAACTGCCCCGGCAAACAGCCTTTTTAAAAGACGACAGTACTCTTTACACGCCGGATTCGGTTCAAGACTCATAACCATCCCATGCAGAGAATCATACTGCCCTGATAGCCGCATTCCGCCGAAAAGGATCTTCCTTTTTACCGCGCCGGGCGCCAGCAAAAGCTTATGATACATAATCATCCCTTTCAAAGCTTTTTGTACCGTCTCTGCTGTCAGATCTTCAAAAAACGGCGCTATGACCGCCCCGTTCTCCTTCGTCGGACGGATATGCTTTGTGGCAAGATAACGCACAGGATTAATATAATCTTCCTTTAAGAGAAGCCGGTCAAACTCCATCTCGATCTCCGAATGGCTGATTCCGCTTTCATGGATCATCTTCTCAACATACGGATGGCACTCACTGTCTAAAGCAAAATGACAGATGACACCGTAAATATATGCTCTTGCCGCTGCCGGATCTTCCGCTTTTTTCACAGTTTCCGCAGCGTGGCGGAAAAACAGATCCGCCGGCTTATCATGAAGGTCATATCCCTGACCGTTCACTGTATTTCTCTTCATCGGATGATAATAAAAAAGAATATCAGGACCATGAAGTCCGATATCAAATAATTCTCTGTGATTCTCAACTGTGCTGCGAAGCGGCCTCGGAAGCGCGCTGATCACTTCTTTTCCAAATTTGTAATGTGCATATGTCGTAGGCATAAATCTTCCTCTTTTCACGTACTTTTTCTTTTAATTTTATTATCACATATTCAAGACAAAAAATCCAGAATTACACTCCGTTTGATATGTTAAATTTTTGCAAACTTCTCGTTCGATATCCGATATTTTGTATCACTTTTACAACCCCGCGCAGATCTTTTCCCTTGTAAAATCAATAAAAAGTGCAGAAAATGAGACATTTTCAAGCGCACCGTTCTCAGAAAGGAATATACTTATGCCGAAACCAAGAACATCTACCGGAGAAAAAAATCTGATCAGTAAAAGACTCATCAAACTTCGAGAGAAGCATAATATGTCGCAGCGGCTTTTAGCTTATCAGCTTCAATTAAACGGCTATGATATGGATAAAAACGTCATTACAAGAATCGAAACAAATAAACGCTATGTCACAGATGTGGAGCTAAAAGCACTCTCTGAGATTTTCCACGTTTCATACGATTATCTCATCGACGGAAAAGAAGACGAGATATAATATTCGATACTTCCGCCTTGCTTCCCGCGGAGAATCTTATAAATCCATTGCCGAAATATGCGGCATTACCGCTGAAAATGCAAAAGAGATTCTGGAGTAGGCATCCGCCTGTTCCAACTCATTATTGTGCCGCGCCGACTCATCTTTTGCTTGCCCGGCTTCGTATTTTCATCACCGCTTTTACTGCCCATACGGCACACCGTCTCGGAAACAGCGGACTGCACCATAACTTTACGTATTGTTTATATTTTTTATTTTTTTCACAATCTATATACTGATTCCCTCTGTAAAATCCGGTCAGCGCAGCCAGAATCTGCTCCGGCTGCACGCCATATTCTTTCCGATACTGATTATCTCCGCAAAGAACGTAACTATTATGATCCGAATTTTCCATCACTCTGTGCAATACATAAGCGCCGTTCTCTCTTCGATACAAGATTACTTGATGACGACAAACCTCTTCTTTTACAGGTTCTAAGATCAATACGTCCTTTTTCGGGCGGATACATGGCAGCATGCTGTTTCCCTCAGCCGTAAGAACCAGCTTCCCCTGCTCTTTCAGGATTTCTTCTAATCCACGGCTTTTCAAATTCTTATCTTCCCTGCCTTCTTCCTTTTTACCCTCTTGTTTACTTTCCTGTTTACTTTCCTGTTTATCTTCTTTTTTACTATCCTCACATTTTTCTGTTTTAAATTCACTCATTTGTTTCTTCCAATATTTCCGCATTTCGCAGTTGTTGTAAAAAGCGGTCCAAATCATCGGCCGCAACGCTTTCATCAACTTCGTATTTTTCTGCCATTGCCTGTAAAACCTGTTCCTTCGTCGTTTCCTTTCGGCACTGTTCCCACAAAAATGCGCCTGTATCATTTAACCGGATCATCCCGTGAAATACTTTTCCCGCTTCACCGACCGGAACTACGACATGATCTCCTGCCACCTTGCGAAGCAAAAAACCTTCTTTTATTTTTATCTTCATTTTTCTTCTCCTTTCATACAAAAATATGCCGTCTTAGCCGCTTCTTCTTCCATAGTACACTCCATTTTGTAAACCGGAACAGACTGTAAAAAACGATCTAAAAAAGAGAGCAGCAAATTCGTCTCTTCTTCATCTCCGTAAAATAATGTCTGCGGCAATATCAGAGGAAGAGCTTCCCCCGAAGTAATCTTCTGTATTTTATTTGTTTTTCCTCTATGCAGCATACAAAGTCCTTGTATCGGCGCTTTGCGATTCTCATTTTTATCGGTTTTCCCGCTGAACGGAGTCCCGCATGCATAAAATACGCCGTTTTGCAGACAAACTGCGGGCTTGTCATCGTTAATGATCCGAATCGGTTCTCCTTTGAACGTCTGCCGCCAAAGCTGCGCATGCGTAGATTTCCCTGTTCCGCTCGGAGCCGAAAAAAGATAGGCTTTTCCCTCTTTTTCTACTGCCGAAGCATGGATCATAAACCCTTGATGTTTTAACAGTTTCATATAAAATTCAGCTCCGGCACAACTATATTCACACTCTTCTATAGACAGGTGCGGATATTGCTTTCTCAGTTTTTCATAATCTTCTTTCGTACCGTCAAGCGTTATATCAGGCTGCCCCTCTGTATCCGACCGATACGTCTCCATACGCCGCCGAAGCAGACCGTAAAGCGGTTCATAAGATACAACACATCCTGCAAATTCATAAATCCCCACTGTACTTCCTCCCGAATCACAAATCTAATCTGTCCTTTTTCCGAGAAAACTCCCTCTATTTTTTCACTTCTTGTTTTTCAAGCGCTTCATCACGCTGTTTTGTTAACTGTTCGATTTCTTCCAGACACTTCTGTTCGTATTCCGAATATTTCTGACGACGCTGTTCTATTCTGTTCGCTCTGTCTTCTAAAGTTCCTTCATAACATGTAACGCTTCCGACTACAAGATCACTTTCACTTTGTTTTTGTAAGAGCAGATCAAGTATTTCCTCAAAATGCTCCAGCGAAGCCTCGCCTGCAATCTCCATCTGCCGTTCCAAACTAAAATCCGATAAAACAACTACGCTTCTCGCTTCTATGACCTGATCCAAAATATTTTCGATCGTTTCCATATCTTCACGCATGGAAATATTCTGGCATTCTTCTATCTCCATATTGTAATCTGTATTTTTTCCATGCTTCAAAGAAGATGCATCTTTCGCAAAAGCCACCCCGATCTTAAAATCCATTTCTGTAAAATGCGGATATAAAATCTTGCTTCCTCTTCCATATTCCTTACCGTTAAAAAAATAGGCGCCCGCAATCTTTCCCGTACTTTCTTCGTATTGTTTGACAGTACTTTTCAGCATTTCTATATAAGCGTCTTTCTCCTCCCCGATCTCACCTCCAAAAGCGAAATCCCAGCCTTGCTGTCCTAAATACGTCACTGTTTCCTGATGATGCTCCGCTGTGTTTTTCAAAACAAGAGTGGCCTGTATCCCTCTGCCTTCAAGAGCCGGAACGATCCGATCCATCAGTTCCTGATCTTCCTCTGAAAATGCAAGAATTACGTTCGCCGGTTTCTCAATATCATTCACTTCTGCTTTTTTATTTTCCATGTCATTGCGTATCTCTCGGATCTTTTTATCATACTCCTTGTACGTTTCCTGCAACCCGTTTAAGCTCTCCATCTGCTTTTTTTCCCCGTATCTCCAATAGAAAAGCAGACCGAAAAGTCCGATTGCCAAAACAAATACGAGCAAAATCTGTATTTTCTTATTTCTCATAACGCTCCTTAAGTAATCCTGTTATCACTGTGTCTAAAATCTCATTTTGTATTTTATCAAAAATTCTCCGAAACGTCTTCTAAACCGCATCTTTCAAAAAACTGACACCGTTCTTTTTGCTCCTGATCTTCAACACGGTCAAAAGTTTTTGCTCTTTCAATATGATATCCTATATTTCCCCTGCTTGCTGTCAATGCTCTTTTATATCTAACCAACCACGCAGCCGGAAGCAAAATCGGTGTTTTCAGCCACGGACAAGATGTCTTCATCACCTCATAAGACGGAAAGACCAACTGTTTTACAAACTTGTTCTTTGATTCATACAGCACAGTTCCGTTCCTGCGCGCTGTTTCCCTGCTGCCGAAAATACCGCCTGACAAAGCATAGTTTTCCAGTTCATCCGATACTTCCGTTCTCACAGTTTTCTCATCATCCGAAAACCAAAGCTGTGCCAAAGACCTGATATTCTCCTCAAACTTCTGAAGTTTCAAAGCTTTGAGCTGCCGCTGCACATATGCTTTATCCATTCGTGGCGTTTCCGACAAAATATAAATATCAAGAACCATTCGGATTCCGATGCCGCCTCTCACAAAATGCTCGGCAAGATGGCACACCGAATGCAAGTAATGATCTTCCAAACTCATTTCATATATATACTGTTTCCCTTTTGCATGAATTGCCCGCTCCCAAATATCAGCAAAATAGTCGTATGCATTGGTCAGTCTGAACAGAACATCTCTGTGCATTTCAATCGTCACGCCGTCTTTTTCATATTCGTCATGCTTGATGTTATATCCCCCGAACTTGTATCCGGCATCCTGCATAACCTGTTTTAATTTCTTTGTCTGATCTTCTTTATATAAAATATCCAGATCTCCCATCGTACGAAATTCCGGGTACGGATAAAACTGCTTTGTCCGTATTCCTTTCAATGGCATACAATAAATCCCGTTTTTTTCAAACAACTCAAACAACGTCTCTGCCGCATACGCCTGCTGCGCGTCTTTGTATGCATAATCTTTCAAATAAAAAAACAGTTTTTCCCGATACGGTTCCTCCATAAATACAGGACATTCCTGCAAAAACGGTAAGACTCCGTGTACTCTTGCACACTTTATCACACGTTCGATTTCCTCTTTTGAAATCTGCATCGACCACTCGGACTTGTTTTTCCCCGCCAGTACATCTCTGATGATTTCAATTAATCTTTTTTCTTCTTTCTTCAAAACAATCTCCTTTGCGGCAGTCAAAAATATATTCACCTGAAATATTTATGGACAAAAGCATCCTTTTCAATTTCAAACTTTTCCTTTTTACCGATACATTCAAACTTCGATTTCTCAACGGACTGCACAAAATCAGCAAACTCGTCCTGCAGTTGTCTTGTCGGAACAGGTACTACGATTTTCTTCATAGCGTCATTCATCAGCTTATTATTTCCCACACGACTTACAAACTTATAAGCGATCCGATTCAACAAATATGCCAGATATCTCATATTTACCTTATCGTTTTTTGCTTTCAGTGTTCCACATACATTTGTACAGTTGAATTTTCCGTTTCTGTAAAAAACAGTTCCTGCTTTCGCGCCGTCAGTCGTCCACGTAATATACTCTCCGTCAAAATCAAACGTATCAATAGATCCGAATATACCGTCGTTTGTTGTCTGAGAAGAATATACCGGATATGGACCTTTATGATTTTCTATATACTGCTGATTGATCACTCTGCCTCTCCCGTCAATACATAAATCCTCTACGGAATACCCTTCATACTTTGAAAATACTCCATCGGAAATAAACTCCTCCAAATGAAATATTTGATCAAATTTTGTCCTGATACTATTCTCGTATTTTTCAATTTCAGCATTTTGTCCGTTTATCTTATCATCTAACGCTTTAAGCTCATCGATTATATTCTTCTGGATCTTTGTTTCCGGCGCCTGAACAACCAACGATCTGATCCTTTGTGCGGAAGCTCTGTTGTTTCTGGAAAACCTTTCATATTCACCTTCAGCCTGAAGCGCATACATCATATATTCGGGAAGGATTTTTTCGGTTTTGATCCTTAACACGCCGCAATGATCCGTAGGATAAAAAGGCACACCGGCCGGAATGATATTCACCATCCAATCACCGTCGATTCCCCATATCACCGAAGGACGGCTGTAATCTTTCATATTTTCTTTGTCGATCCTGCCAAACTCTTCATACACATTCGCGCTGTAAACAGGCACTCTTCCTCCGGAAACGATCTCTTCCGACAAAACCCGGTCTCCGATCGTTATATCAAACGTCTTTTCATCAGAAAGGGAATATACCGTCAGGCCCGGATCATCTTTCAGAAGCCGCGTCTTCGTAGTTTTTATAGCTTTGTTAAAATACACCTCGCTAAAACTGATCATATCTTTCGTATGAAGATAATAATAATACTCTTCCAGATCATCTAAAGACACTTCCTCTCCGTTAAACATTTTTCGGATCAGACTTGCAATCGTACGATCAGACATCCTGTTTTCCGCATCATACAGCATCCCGCCTTCATCTATGATCTGTATTCCTTCCTGCCCCTTTCGATTGCTCCATTTATAACCTAAAAACTTCTCCTGACCTTTGTTATCATCCGGAGCTGCCACGATCAATGTCCTTTGATCATAAACAAAAGAGAAATATTTCATTTTTTCCCGTTCTATCTTTTTTACATATTGATAATACTGCTTTGTCAGCAGTTTTTTCTGCTCTTTTTCTGATAATTTACCGAACGTCTTTTGTTTCTGCTTTTCTTTCGTTTTTGATAATGCCAAAAAAGCTTCTTTATACTTTAAAAAATATTTATCTTCTATATCGCCGATATCAACCGCTTCTGATAAGAACCGTTCATAGACTTCAGAACTTACGTCGATCTTTTTCAAATACTGTTCCAATATCGCTTTGTCTTCCCATCCGTCCAAATTACATCCGTTAAAAACAGCGTCGATGCTGTCTTCGATCAAATCGGCTTTTTTCGGCGGTTCATTATATTTTTCCAGAAACAACACAACCGTATTCGTTCCTGTCGCGCCAAACGTCTTATTTCCCATAAGAACGATCGCCCTTATCTTGAAATTCTTTAATATAGATTCCCTTGCGCAGATAAAACTTTCATTTTCCTTATTCAATATACTGCTCGGCAAAATAACCGCCGCCACTGCGTTCGGTTTCAAAAGCTGGGAAATCCTCTCGACAAATAATGTTTCTATTTCAGATCCGTTATTTGAAATAGTATCTAATATAGAAAACGAATTATTTTTAAGCTTTAAATGGGGCTTAAACGCAGATACAGAATACGGAGGATTCGCTACTAAAATGTCAAATGTATTCGGTTTTATATTTTTGTCAGGATAGTTTTCCAGACCGTCTCCGAATATAATATTTCCCTCGCCTGCACCATGCATAAACAGCGAGATCTTAGATACGCGGGCTAATCTGTAATCTTTCTCAATCCCGAAAATATTGTTCTCGGCAAAAGATCGGTCAAGCTCTCTTAAACTATCATTTGCCTTAACACATGCTGAGACAGCTTCAAACCCTTCCGTCAAAAAATGTCCGGCTCCGCAGGCATAATCGATGATCTTCGGCAAGCCCGCACCTTCTTCGGTTTTAAGTATTTTCTCGACGGGCAGACTGTTCCATATAAATCTTGTGATCGGAACAGGAGTAAAAAACTGACCTTCATTCTGCTTAAAGCCTTTGCTGAGCAGTTGTTCAAACAAATCTCCTAACATCTGAAGATTTTCAGATCCTATTATTCTGAATTTTTCAAACAACTGAACAACTTCTACTAATATTTTACCGTTTTGTAAAAATAATTGTTCGTTGTGAACGTCTTTGAACGCAAAATCATTGTTTGTATAAAATTTCAATATACGCAGCGTATGTTTCAGATGAGCGATCATATTTTTTCTCTCTTGTCCGGTATATTGACGAACTAAATTTTCGGCATAGTCATCAGGCACATAAAAAATTTCTTCTTTCATAAATTTTTCCATGCCTTCTTTATGTAGACGCTGAAGCCTGTCCTGCAAACTTTCGTAAGTATCCGTGCCGACTTTGTACTGAAAATCTACGATCTCCTCCATATCTTTTTGAATCTCATCGACTAATTTACAAATAAACAGAGCCACTAAACGGTTAAATGCATTTTCCTTATCCGAAACATTATTATGACGTAAAATCTCTTCAAACTTATTTACAATTTTATTATTGTCCGCAAAATCTTTCAGATCCGCTTTTCTAAGCGGTTTTACCCCGATTTGATATGCGCTTGAATCATCTCTGAAAATTACATCTCCCGAAAATCGCTTTTCATACGTTTCATCCCACACCGAATATAATTCCGAAACTGTATGTGCATTTTTAAATAATTTAATAGAGTCATCTTTTTGGGATAAAGCAACAATATTCGCATCGTCAGAACAATCAATACTTTCCGTATCCCATTTTATCTGCTTGCCTTCATATTTCGACGCATAAAGAACGAGAAACTTACAGCTTCTTTCCTGCTGCCAATATGAGAATAACTGGCCACCATCATTTACTATATTTTTATATTCCTTTTCATATTCTCTGCCGTAAGTTTTACACTCAACAATAAACAGCGTATTCCCTTCCTGATCAGATACGCAAATATCAGCCCGTCCGCCTTTCGACTCATGCCCCAGCGTCCACTCTTTTTCTAAATTTAAATGCTCCGGGCGATACCCCTTGTCAAACAGCCTTGTCACACATTCCAATACGACAAAATTTTCAGGAGCGGAAAAATTGCACGTCGTTCTATTAGAAATCGTCATTCCCCGATCTTCAGGATAGATTATTGTTCTGTTTTTCAAATCCACTTTAATATAACAATCGACAGATGGGAAAAATTTTTCATAAATATGATTTTTCTTTATGTAACCCATTGATAAGAGAAGGTCTTTAATATAACTTTCTGATATCATTTTCGTTTCTCCTCCGGTATAATATTCCGATTTATTATTTTTCTTCATCGACAATTATATCACGGATAAATAATACAGTCATGTATTTTCTAAGATAGCGAAAAATGGCTAATCGATAATATATAAAATATGTGACATATATAAAAACTGTACTACCTTTCATAATTTTTGATTTTTGATGTATGAATCAGATTTTTAATAGGAACACTCAAATAAGAGGCATAGAACCTATTGCAATCATGTCACGAATAATATATAATATTCGTGACATGAAGGGAGGCGGTATTGTGGACAACGGATATACAAAACGAATACGAGAGCGTGTTCTTTCTCTTGAAGATGGAACTGTTTTTGTGACGTCCGATTTTGCGGATATTGCAGATACATCCACTATTCGTCAAAGTTTAAGCCGTTTAGTGCAGTCAGGAACATTGCGCCGTATTTTGAAAGGAGTTTATGAAAAGCCAAAATACAGTAAACTTCTGGATGAATATGTGGCGGTCGATCCGGAAGCAGTGGCAACCGCATTGGCACGAAGTTATCACTGGACGATTGCCCCATGTGGGAATACAGCATTGAACCTGTTAGGACTTTCAACACAGGTAACAGCAGTATGGTCCTATATCAGCGATGGTCCATATAAGACCTACGAGTGGAACTCTACAAAGCTGGAATTTAAGCACCGGACCAATAAAGAGATTACCGGATTGTCTTATATGACAAGTTTGGTTATACAGGCATTAAAAACCCTTGGCAGATCAAATGTTACACCAGCAGTCATACAGATGCTTTCCGAAAAACTGACAGACAAGGATAAACAGGCTTGTTTGAAGGAAGCAACCGAGTCTACGGATTGGGTTTACGATACGATACGGCAGATTTGTGGAGGTAAAAAGGTACAATGAGAAATATAGCAAGACTTTCAGATAACGACCGCAGGGAGCTGTTCAGAAATACAGCTGATAAAATGGGGCTGAATGATGCCATTGTGGAAAAAGACTTTTGGGTATGTTTTACGCTGGATTATTTATTTCACCGCTCACCATGGAAAGAGTCCATTACCTTTAAGGGCGGTACCAGCCTTTCCAAAGCCTTTCACCTGATCAGCCGGTTTTCAGAAGATATTGATTTGATTCTGGACTGGCGTGTATTGGGATATGGCAAAGACGAACCCTGGGAGAAACGTTCCAATACAAAACAGGATGCTTTTAACAAAGAAGCCAATGCGCGTGCGGAGGTATTTCTGGCTGAAACATTCTGTCCGGCAGTCAGATCCGGCTTATCCCAGAAAATCGGTTGTGAAGCAAATGTCTACATAGATGAAAAGGATAAACAGACGGTCATTTTCGCCTATCCGCACCTTTTTACAAATACGGCGACCTTACAGGTGATCCGTTTAGAGATTGGTGCGCTGGCAGCGTGGACTCCTGCAAAAACGGCGCAGATTGAACCATACGCGGCAGAATATTATCCGAAGATTTACAGTTTATCTTTATAGACTTTTCTAACGCTTACACTTTTCCGCGTATAAATATCTTCTAAGATCAGATTATTCACAGTTTTTATAAAGTTATTCAATTCTTTTTCTTTCGCAAGTTCCTTAATCTCTTCAATGCCGATATAATCTACTCCCAACGCCAACTCAACTGATCTATATGCAGCCGATAATGTCAACGGAACATCAATAACCGTAAGATCACCTGTGTTCTCCAATTTTCCATAATCAATATTAACACCTATTTTTCTAATACTACTGTCTACTGTCACCTTTTCTACTGCATGATTTTCATAAACATATTCGCTCCACATGCGTAAATCTTCAGATACTTTAGCAGGAATAGCTACTTCTAATCTTTTAGCACTGTTTTTCACATCATACTTTTTTCCGGCAATACAAACTGCATCCAATTTCTGTATTGCTTGAGATACCGGCTTCAGAAAATTTTCAAAATATCCAACTGCCAAGCTAGTAGATGGTAAAAGACTGATTCGAGCAACTTTCTGTTCTTTCTGTATTTTTTCTGTAATCGTTAAAATCTTTTTACTCAAATCCTGCATCTTGTCAAAAAAGACAACATTGACCCCCAGCAGATCGGATGCTATTTGACAGCCTTCTTGAATTAGGAAAAAACATCTCGCATATGTAAGAATTCCCGCATATAACCCAAACTCCAAATAAACATTATCACGAGCGGCATATTTGTGGGTTCTATCTGATTCTCTTCTTACATAATCATCTTTCCCGCCAATAAAAATCGCATAATCAAAACTAAGCGATTTCTTAAGCAATTCATGATAAGTACACTGCCCCAAATCAAAAAAATTATCGCACCATAACTGGCAGACATACTCACCGTCTAAAAGACTTTTTACTTTTTCCGCGATCTTTACGCTTTCTTTAGAAGAACCAATAAAGATTCTAGGTTTCATCCTTTCACCTGCTTTCTTCATATTCACCTGAATTCTGCAATACAGCCCGCAGCTGCTTCATATTTTGATTTCTGTCTTTTACATATCTGCAAGGAGCTCCCGCATAAATCTTCCATCCTTCAAGTGTATGTTTCACAAAACTCATTGCTCCTACGGCTGCTCCTTCTTCTAATTTAACGCCTGGCAAAATTGTACTTCCTGTTCCCACGCTCACATAATCTTCTAAAATAACTCGTCCTTCGATCACGCTGCGATAAGCTGTAGGAATCATAGAGTTATTTAATTGTTCTCCCGAGAAATCATCACTCACCGCATAAACAGCACATCTTGATGATACAGTTACAAAATCTTGCAATATAATTCCCTTTACACCGCCTATCAAACATGTATATGCAGAAATATGTATATACGAACCAAGTTTTATATTTCCACTTAATATACAAAAATCATCTATTCGAATATTATCTCCCAGTACGATCTGTTCCGGATTATAAATACTTGCCTTTCTGCTTACAAGTACATTTGTACCATATTTTAAAAATCCGATTGTCTTTAATTCACTTTCACTAAGGAAACTGGTTTCCTCATTCTGTTTTTTCTCCACCTGCACAGGATTTGTTGCTTCTGAACATTTTAAAACTTTCCGACATTTTCTATATATCCACTCAAAATATTCAGCATATTCCGGATTATCAACTCTCCTTATTTCTATCATTTCCTGAAGTCCCTCATACAATCTTATGACTGCATATCCGGATGCACTTTTAAAAACCCAAAAAGGCAAATATTTTTTCTTTACCATTAATCCCCAAAAGTGAAAAAATGAAACTGTATTACTGGCATCCGCATCATTAGGATCAATCGGTACATTTTCGTCAAATTTCTTATATAAATTATGTCTGGCAGTTGTATACTCTTTATTACCCCCTTGCTGAAAATACTCCTTTACCGCGCCAAGATTAGATATTCTGATACTTGCAACACCAACAAGAATGGCGGAAATTCCTGATAAAATAGCAACGATATTTACAACATCTTTGATATGATATTGTTTAATATATTCTATGATCGGATCAAATAATGTAATATTTCTGCCGTCTAAAATATGAAAACCCACAATAAAAACAATGCACACGAATGAAATCACAACAAAAAAGTACGTCTTATTTTTCTTGTTAATCAAATCATCTCCTCCTGAATATTGAGAAATATTCTTGACTTTATATTTTTACAAGTTCTTTGAGGTATGGAATTCTAGAAAAAATTACACCTATCCCTAACGATGATAAATATATAAGAATAGATATAATTAAATTTAAAAAAAGTGGCAGTGTATCTATTCCTGGTAAAATAAATCTATTAATTACATGTATCAAAATAGAATGAAACAAATATACCGAAAGTACATTCTTTCCCAAAAACAGTATAGGCAATTTCCAAGATTCCTTAATCTTTACTTGGTACAATAACAAAAAGAACCCCACCGCCATAAGAAACGCCCCTATAGTCGGAAAGTTTCCGTTACCTGAATCAAATAATTCTCCTGTGGTTCTTGTGATAACAACTGCTTCAAACAAACATTCTATTAAACCGATTGCAATTAATATAATACTTTGCCAGCTTTTTATTTTCCACTTTTTTTTCACACATATTCCACCGATTAAAAATAATGGGATTGCATATAATGTAAAAAACCCCGTTCTAGGAAAAGATTCTACTTTATACCCCCCCCCGAAAATATTTATACTTTCTACAGAACAGAAGCGTAATATAGATATAATCATATTATATAAATCCGGGAAAATAATGAAACATAATATAACCATCACTAATATTTTAGGAAAGTTATCAAATATTTTCTTCAACAATGGGTACAATACATATAAAATTACTAGAGTCTTTAAAAACCAGCTCGGAAAGCATACAACCTTCCATACAACAATAATAAGCAATAGCTTCCCTATTTTTTTTAATATCAACAAATTATCATATGTTTTATTTAATAACAATGCTCCATTAACCATAAAAAAGAGCGGAATTGAAAATGCTACTAACGTCTGCAAAATATAATTTATGTTAGGAACGTAATTACACGCCTCAAAAAATTCATACTTTCTATGCCCAAAATGATAAAATACAACCATAAATGCTGAAAGTATTTTCATAATATCAATACCATAATTTCTTCCGTCAAATTGACAAGATTGTATCTGTTGCTTCATAATTTTCTATTTTTTCACTTTCTAAATTAATATTCATATAAAAAGCATCTTTCATCTTCTAAATATTCTATTTTCTTTTACCTATAATTATACTATAAATACGATCCTTCCATGCTTTCATTTCCTGAGATTTAAAAAACATCAATAAAAAGCATAAATTTACAACAATACCCACGATAAACACTGCTACAACAAATGTACCAACTTTCGGCACTACCAATAACTTGTAAGTTAATAACTTAGAAATAATTGCCGTAAAAATCACTGCTATAAAATACAATAAAAATTTTTTATAGTATTCAACTGATGATTCCTCAAATAAAAATCTATATGTTGAATACGGCCTACATACCACATATACTAATCGAGATGTCACTGTCCCTATGTAAATCCCTACTAATCCTAAATAATGACCTGCGATAATAGATACAACTAAATTTACCAAAGCCTGTGCTAATGCCCAATTTTTATCTTTCCCAAAATTCCCTTTCGCAATTCGCGCATTATTAAAAGCTGCGGATTGACCTTGTAAGTAACAATTTATAATAATCAAAGAAAAACTCACATTATCAATAAGTTTATCCGAACCAATCCATAACGTAATAAAAGGTGGGACTAAAATCCAAAAACTTATTGAACAAAAACCATATATCCAGAAATTTAAAAAATTAATTTCTTTAAACACTTTATGATAATTTTTTACTGTTGATGTTGCTACTAAGTTTCCAAATCCTGATGTAACGCTATTAAACAGTATTACCACAAAACCAAGCACCGAATTTATTAGCATATTATAGTTACTAATATATCCAACTGCTACAACACCCAGTCCACTTAACATAGATATTAATATATTATCTGTAGAATGCACTGCAACACTTGAAAACTGGTGAACTACTAATCCTTGAACTTCCTTATAAATAGGTTTTTTTTCGCTTTTTGACAGAGGCACATCTGGCTTTTCTTTAAGAATTGGATATTTCTTATTCAAATATACTATAATTATAAATCTTGAAACAACCAGCACGAAAGAATTAACAAGTAAGTATAACAAAAAATCTTTAAATACCAATATGACAACCATCTGCGCGCAATACGATACTGTATTTACGATCGTATCAATATTGGTATTAATATAGTTTTTTTGCAGAGCATTCAAATATGCAAACTTATATGTTACAAAATATCCAACCACAGTGTTTGCCAAAAAAATCAAAAAATAAAGTCTTAATTCCGTAACATTTAGCCACTCCGCACCTTTTACTATATATTGTAGAAAGGGAATCAGACAAAGACCTGCTACTGTAATTATAACTGCAACTATTCGATATACTGTTTTATAAAATCCCAATAACCTCTTTATTTTCTCAGTATCTTTATCCGCAACTGGTTTATACATCGCAAACGTCATAGCACTTCCGAATCCCAATTCTGCAAATGACAATAACGATAATATTTCAGAATACAAGCCATTCACACCTAGGTATGTGCTACCTAAAAAATAAATAAATATTGTTCGAGAAAGAAAAGCTAATATTAAATTGGCTAACTTTCCCAACAAACCAAAACCAGTATTTTTTATTGCATTTGTTGTTCTTGACATTTTTTCCTGCTCACTCTCATCACAATTATTCCTTATTTTATAAAAACACTTAAAACATTTTTCTATCTATGTTCTCTTTCAAATATTTGTTTCATTTCTTTTAACTTTCTAAAAAAGATTAACCGACCTACAATTCTATATAAAACATCAATCACCACTTTTAAAAAAGGAATCTTGAATTTCATATAACCCAAAAAATCTTGTATATCAAGACCTATCGTTGCCTTTTTCTTTCTATATTCTTGAACAAAAACATCGGGTTTAGAATATTTTATCGCAAGTGACATCCTTAACTTTGCATATTTTTCATCAATAAATTTAAAATATTCTTTCATATCCACTTTTTGGACATCTTCAATTTTTTTCAAAACTTTTTTTATAATTTCCTCATGTTCTTCAAAACGATATCGAGATTTCTCATAATTACTATCCCCTCGGGACATTGAATCTTCATAAATCACATAATTATACAACGGTTTATTTAAAAAATATCGTTTATATTTATAATACAGTGGTAGCAACATTTGCCAATTCTGTCCGCGTCTTGCCGGATAAATTGAACCATCTGGATTCACTTTAAAAAACATAGAGCTTTTTGCCATATGGCATCCCGAACAAAAAATACTTTCTTCATTTAAATGATATAAAAACTGCCATGGATCTATATGTTTTCTAATATCTCCATCTACTAACAATGTTACTTCTTGTAAATTTGAACTCTGTCTTACATACGCATTACTTGTTACGACCGCACAATCAGGATGTTCTAAAAATGCTTTCACCCGGTCTTCTACAGCTGTAGGTTCTAAATAATCATCTGCATCCGGCCAACAAAGATACTCCCCTGTTACAAACTGTAATCCAGCATTAATTGCCCCTCCCAAACCATTATTTTCCTGATGAATCAATATATAATCAATTCCCGCTTGTTTAAATTTAGCTTTATATGCTTCTGCTATTCTATAACTTTGATCTGTTGAGCCATCATCAACAAGAACAAATTCTATCGGACGATATGTTTGTTTTATCACTGAATCCATTAAGCGTGAAATATACTTTTCCATATTATAACACGGAGTAATGATACTAACTAAGTCTTTCGTCATCTTAATGTTCCCTTTCTTTTGTTATATCGATCTATTTTTACGCCTCTTTATTCTACTATAAAAATTTCTTTCTGAATCCTTAATGTATAATGTATAAACTATAATTAAATCCATACTTATCTAATTCACTTTTCTCATGTTTTGCAAATAATAAGAATTGTTCATAAAAACTCTCGATTCCTGATTTTTCCTGTACTTAACATAGTACACTTTGGCAAGCAAAACAACCGCTTCAAGTTCTCGATCTTTCCGCTTATTATAATATTCATCTATAAACATAATAGATTTTGTTTGGCTGCTCTCTGCTACACAATTTGATGAAATTATCTCTATTTACCAATGAACATGCTCCAATAATATTATCCCCTTATTGAAACCTCTTTTAATATCGTTGTGTTCATTCCTCTAAAAACATTATTACTAAATAGATACTTTCCAGTCAAAGAAAGTCATGAGAAACCTCCATAAGAATCTTTTACTGAATATTTTTTCTTTTAAAAACACTCGTTTTCATCACAAACTCTTGGAATGCTACACCCACAATATGAAAGCTTACATTCGCAATTTTTTTATCATTCACTGAGGATTATATACTGAATACCTGTCCCCCCCCCCAAAAAAATCCAACTATGCGTTTCTTTTTCTAATTTGTTACACGGTATATACTCAGCATCATTTTGAATAAAAAAATCCAGAAATATTTTTTGACTTTTTACAATAAAATCAACCTTCTCCGAAAAGCAAGAAATCAACTCATTAATTTATTCTAGTCTATTATGACATTAAATACAAATAACTTATTTAAATTACTTATTCTTTCCCATTTTATCCTTTACTTTTATCATGAAAAGTAATTTCGTTTTGTAATAAATTTCTTTACGTTTGATCCTGCGTATCACAGAATCCCCATACCATGATTTTTCTAACTTTGCAAATCCACTTTTCTGTAAGCTTTCAAAAAATACTTTCCTCCTAGGATTGCAAGGTGCAGACTCTATCAGTGCGCTCTGACTACTCAATGCTTTTTCTGCTGCAAGTCTTTCTGTTCTTATACATTGATTTTCTATCAATTTTTTCCATAAGTACTTGCCTTGCTTTGTATGTATAAGAACTAATGATAACCCTCTATCCGTATCCTGTATTTCTTTACAAAGTTTATCAGATCCCCAACAATCAGCCAATGTAATATCTGCCCCGCTACCGCTGCGTTTTACTGGACAATCATAACAAATTGGTCGAAGAGTTGTATTATCTAAAAAAAGTCTCTCATAAAAATCTTCATCTAATCTTTTTCTATATGTGCCTTTCTTTGATTTGATATACATAGAAAAATAATGCCATCCAAACCTTTTATCTCTAAATTTAACTTCCTGCAATTCAGAATATTTATCTATATATTTTTCCCATACCAATGGAGATGGCACACCATGGCAAATAATATCTTGTGTGATCAAATTATCATATTCTTTATTCAAATATGTATGAAGACCCTTTACTTGACATGGAGTTCCTGAAAAATATACAAAGATTCCTTGATTCAGTTTTTCTTTTATTTCTCTATATGTAGAACCCATTTCACTTTGTACATACTTAGATCCGCGCAAATTTTCTAATTGTTTTTCAGAACACGCACTTTTATGTTCTACTTTAAACTCTTCTGAAAATCCAGCGCCATACACAACCCCACCTGTTGATATCACTTCTTGTGCTAACTCACTAAACACTCCTCCTGAAGAACTTTTCTTTCTTATATCTTCTTCCAGCGAATACGCTGCATAACAAGATACATTATCATTTACATTATTTTCTTCTTTTCTAACAGGACAAACCTGCTGACATTTATTGCAATGAATGCATAATTCTTGATCTATTTGAGGATATAAAAATCCTTCTTTATCTGCAACCATTGTAATACATTGCTTCGGACAGGCCATTGCACAAGCACTACAGCCGCAGCATTTATCTTTACTATCATAAATAAGCTGTTCTATTTCCACATCATTCGCAGAACTCTCTTTTTGCACTTTTTTATTCATAGCCTCCCTTAAAAAAGAGAGCATCTCTTCTCGACGAACTTGTAAAATATGGGAAATATGTGTAAAATCAACTTTAAAAACATCCTCGCTGTTAACTTTTCTATAATCTCTATTTTCTAATCCAAACGTTGACAGTAACGTTTGCATTCTTGATTCCATTGAATCTCCCATTTCATTTCTAGCAAACGTAATAAAGCTTGTATTCATCATAATCGAAAAGACTGCTCCATGAAAAGAATCTGTGCATACAAGTTTTGCATGATGAATTAAATAAAGAAACTCTTGAGGAGAAGTTGCATATGCCCGAATATCTGCTATATCAAATAAATTAATAATCTCTAACTGTTCCTCTTTTGCGATTTTATTAATAAACAACTCATATTCTTTATTTTTATCGCCCAAAAAATAAGTCAAAATATAATTAAAATTTTTTAGAAATTCTGGTTTTTTTTCTATTTCAATCCACTTATTTTGCGGAACAGCCATAGTCGGATCACACAAAACTTTTGCTCTCTTACCACTTAATTCTTTAATTATTTTTGCACCTTGTTCTTCTCTTACAGAAAGATATGGAATACTTGCTATCCACTTTCCATAATCATCCTGCAATTCTTTTGGAATTTTGTTAATTCCAAAACTTGGCGAAATGGTAATCCTTTTTTCTTTTGGCGCAAATTGTAAGAAATTAATTGATGAAGTACTAGGATATATTGGATTCCATACTTGATCACTTCCACTTACAAAATAAGAATATTTATCAACTTGTTGAGATGTCCATTTTTTATTAATATCAAGTACTTCTTCTGCATGTACTATATATTCATCTTTAAAAGCTATAAATTTTTCTCTTCTTTTTTCTTTTACCTTTTCTATTTCATCTTTATGTGCCCTATAAAATCGCACTGCTTTCAGTAATCCTTGATTTGAGTTTTTGATATTATATTTATAATTTAACTGGCTCGTCACATATTTCTTAATATATGAAGGTGTTAATTTGTTTATTTTTTCCCCACTATCGGTACAATGTCCGTATTGAGTTCGATTTAAAATTGTTTCAGCTTCCGCACCAACCTCTTTTAACACCTCTTGCACCGCATAATTCTGTAATACATTTCCATAATTCTCATTTCCATTGATTGTTACTATTCCTACCTTCATATATTTTCCATTTATCCTCCTCATCAAAGCGATCCCTTATTTCCATAAAATCTTATGAATTCTACAAAAAATCATCGGAGACCAGTGAAATATTCGATACTTTAATTTCTGCTTTTTCGAGACTTCTTTACATTTAATCGCCTCTTTATAATACTTCTCATATACTTTAACTAATTCCGATTGCTCATCTTTAAAATCAGTTTCATCAGACCACATATCATAAAAAATACTGATTAACTGCCCTGCCATATAAGAAAAAAATCCATTTAATAACTCTGGATATTTTTCTTTGTAAAAAGGAATACAGACATCATATAATCGCATAATTGTTAATTGGGACTTTCTAAATTTACCACGAACCGCGCTTTCTTCTGACTGTACATAATGATATAGTGGTCGTTTGTCAAACCAAAAAGATTCCGCTCTGTCTAACGCCATTTTTGCAAAAAGAGTATCTTCTCCTCTAAGAATTGACTCATCAAAAGTCAAACCTTGAATTATTTTTTGGGGAAATAACTTATTACACGCAAACTGTACATTATAGAGGAGCTGATATTGTGCTCCTTTTTTATCTCTCCATCCATAATCACTGTCCAATAATTTATGCTCTACTTCATGTGTAGGATAAGTAATATAATGTTCATAATTAACTACATCCACTTTTTTTTCATTCAATATCCCTAATAGATATTCATAAGTATCTAAATCTAAATAATCATCGCTGTCAATAAAACTGAAATAATCTCCATGTGCTATTTGAATCCCTCTATTTCGTGCGTGAGACACCCCACTATTTTTCTGTTTTTCTAAAACAACACGTTTATCTATTTGAGCATATTCTTTTGCTATTTCATAACTTCCATCTGTAGACCCGTCATCAATTAAAATAATTTCCAAATTACCATAGGTCTGATGAATCAGTGAATCAAGGCATCTCCTAAAATTGCCCCCTGGATTATAAAATGGTACAATAATGGAAATCAAATATTCCTGCATCTTATATATTCCCTTCTCAGCCTTTTTTCTTCTATTTTCATAAAACATAAACTAATAAAATATAATCTTCTACTATTCATGAAGCGAACTATTAGAGGTATGTTTTTTAATAATTTACGATTACATACAATTTTCTTAAACGCATTTCTTATAGAAAATGCTTCTTTTAATCTTTCTCCACTTCTAACTTGATATCCAAAATTTTCCATTTGCCCTTGAAGAAGTGTTTGCTGCAATACTAAATTACTTTTATATATATGGCAACAACATTTTATATGTAGCTGTACTAAGAGATCTTCTAGTTCATCTGATAATACTGGAAGATAATAAGCTTCACTCACATATTCTTCAAATTGTTTAATAAGCTTTTTTTGTATCGGTTTTATTATTGTATAATTATTTTCCTCACTTCCAAACTCATTAAAAACAGGTTTTATTATTTCTCCACTCTTCTCATATCCTTTAGTAGATGCATGTGATGCAGTCAATAATCTTTCCATAAAATTTGAATCATAGCTCCATACTGCAAAATTTTTCGTTTTATACGGATATTCTGAAAATATTAACCCCTCTTTTTGATTACCCTTTGAGATTCTTGCTTTGTTATTCAATCCACAATAATAACCTCGTATTTCAACTTCTCCTCCCACACACCGTGCAATATTATCTTGTATAGACCCCTTCCATCCAACATCTACAATAGCAACTGACGCTGCATCAAAAAAACCCTTTTGTTTTAAATACTGCCTTAACAATTCATTCTTCTTTGAAATTGTTTTTTTATAAATTTCAACAAATACAACACTTTTTTTCAATCTTTCAAAGAGATCAGATGACCCAAAATTATCAATTATTTCAGAGTACTCTTCTATAAATTCTATTTCTATTTTTTTCTTATCTCTTTCCTCAATCCCTATATTGGTCAAAAATGACTCAATGCTTAATGTTGAATATTCTTTAAATAATGTTTCAAACTGTTCTTCTTCAAGGCATTTTAATGATGCTGGATATGTAGCCTGCCTCGAAACATACAAATACTCACTTTTAATACATGGAGATCCAAACTGCACTTGCATATACTCACAATATCTATCAAAGAGTTGTTTTAATAATTCACCTTCCCTTGCCAAAAAAAACACTTTTCTATCAGAATGTAACAACAATTTGTTATATAACGCACTTATAAATTTAAAAAGCATAAAACTATAATTTGCGTAACTTATTCCATTCTTATGTTCTGTATTCATAAGTTGCGTTAATACTTTTTTACAGTTTATATCTCTGTTAAACTTCTTATTATCTCGAACTCTCACCGCTGAAATTCCATTACTTTTTGCATTTATAAAATCAGAACGATAATTATCGCCGATCATACAACAGTCTTTGGACGAACAATTAAGTAATGTCAATATTTCTTTGTATAAAGAGCCATCTGCCTTATTTTTCAAAAATTCGCAAGACACAAAAATATTGTCAACCAAATGATTTTCTCCCTTTTTTTCTAAAAATCGACTTATACATTGAGAATCCAAATAAAAATCAGAAAGGATGCAGACTTTCTTTCCACAACCTTTTAATTGCTTTATTTGAGATATTACTTCTTCATTTTTTTCCTGCATATTTGTTTCTACATCTAATTCTATTTTTAAACACAACATATAAAATTGTTCAAAATCTAATATATCTGCATAACCTTCAGCTATCCCACTTACTCGATTGTAAATTTCTTTAATTAGTTCTTTATATGTAAACTCATAATGATTTTCCTTTCTACATACATATTTCTCCGCCGATATTCTCAACTCATACCAAATTCTTGAACTCAACTTACATTTACACAAAAGTGCAAGTTGATTACTCCATATTTTCTTTATGTCATCTCCAGAACATTTTCTGTGCATAATCGTTCCAAAAAAATCAAAGAAATATATCTCATATTCTTTACTTATATCCATTACATTTTCCTCACTATCAGTCTGCTTTCCGTCACCATCTTATAAAAATTCCAACTTCAAAAACTTACTAACATACATCAATCCATCCCAAGCAATACACATCTGATAATAAAAACAAATAAAATAGCTTATTGCGCACAAAACCCATACCACTTTTCTCGATCTTTTAGTAAAACAGTTTCTTATCACCCAAGGTAATAAATATAATCCATATACTGTAAAATAAATCGGCATACGCCCAACTAATACACCATTCGTAAATGTTGCTGCAAAATAAAAGCAAATTCCTACCAAATTCATATTAATTGCTAACTTAATAGATTGAGGAGCTATTCGCTTTACATTCCTATAATTTAATAAAACAATAACAATAGGAACACTCGCTATAATTAAGTGTAAAATACTTGCCCCACCATCAACGCCCATTGTATCTGCATAATTCAGGGATTCTGAAGATTCACTTAAAAAATCAAAAACCTGATCCGAATAATAAGTACCAATTACTGTCACTGCCACAAAAAAAAGCATTTTCTTGGTAAAAATATCGTTGACGGAAATAAAAAGGACTATAACTACCATAAATATTGCTGAACTATGAATTGTAGATAGCACTAATGTAAGTAATATATAACGAATCTTCTTCCCTTCAATAATCCAATCTGCAAAACCAAATAACACGCACACAACTAAAAATTGCCTTGTTCCATTCAGCAGCCATGTAAACGTGGCATTTGCTATGAACAAATATGCCGTTAGCGGGAAATCAACAGAATACTTATATAATGTCCTAAACAAACATCCGCAACTAACTAGAGCTAAGAAAAACAGCCATGCATAATAGTTATCAGAAATAAACATTTTGAATACCGCCGACAAAAAATAAAATACTTTTCCATTGTCTATAGCTTCTAAATATATAAAAAGTTCCGTAAAATCAGTTGGCATACTCTTAAAGCTGTTTATATATGTTCCGGTGTCTAATACTCGATCTCTAAAGCCGATAAAAAAAACAATATATGCAACGAATACTACCACAAATCCTATTCTAACTCGAGTTGTCTCTTGCCCTTCTACTATTACTTTTTTTGATGGCATCCCATAGCATAAAAGTCCTATAACTCCAGACACTATCATCATTGACCAATAAATCGGCATAATTAAGTATTCCTTTCCAATTAATCTATATAAAACTCTGATATTTAACTACTTTTCAAGCTTTTTCTATGCATAATACGATAAATAAACGAAGGAACCATTCCTTTCAATATTGGAATCAAACATGTTAAATAGTTGTTTTTTTTCAAATTCAACTCTTTAATTGCATATCCTTTTACATAAGCCTCATTAATCCGATATTTGAATTTTCTCCGTCCTTGTGCATTTCGATCATCTCTCATAGAATACAACGATTCTTGAAGATTCATCCCTTTGAACCCCTTTGCATACATTTTAATCCATAAATGATAATCTTCTACCCTTAATAATCTATCACTTATACTGTATCCTTTTACTTTTTCATATGCCTCTTTCCTTACCATACATGCCGCATGACAAAAGGGAGTCCCTTTCAAAAAGCTTTCTTTTGTCGGATACAATTCTGTATATGTTTTCCCCCACACACCATTCTCATCAAAAAAAGACATATCTGTACTAACAATGGCAATTTTAGGGTTCTTTCTCAATGCTTCTACCTCTTTTTCAAATCGATCTTCTGCACACAAATCATCGCCATCCATACGAGCTATATAATCACCATCTGCAGATTTTAAGCATTTATTAAGCGTATAATTCAATCCTTTATTTTCATCATTTTTTAATAACACAAATTGATTCGGATATTCTATAACATACTTTTCTGCAATTTTAACCGTATGATCTGTAGAACAATCATCGCACATAATTACTTCCCAATTTGTATATGTTTGTTTTACAATACAATCAAGTGCTTCTTCTAATGTTTCTGCACAATTATAAATCCCCATAATCACACTTATTTTTTCATTCATCTTTAAAACCATACACTTTCGAAAGTTCTCTTTTTACATTTCTAAATGTATATGCCTGTGCGTATACATTAGCATTTTTTTGAATTTCTCCATACAACTGCGTATCGGTCAATATCTGTAAAACCTTATCAGCCATCCTTTCACAATCATTTACATCTATAAGAAATCCATTCTTCCCATTTTGTATCAATTCTCTATGTCCTCTATTTACAGAAGCCACAACCGGAGTTCCTGATAACATAGCTTCTACAATATTCAGCGGAAGTCCTTCTCTTTTACTGCAAGAAACTGACACATCAGCAATCTTCTGATATTCCTGAAGATTCGTAACATATCCCAGCATTTTTATATTTTCAGTCAATCTCAAAGATTTTATCAAATTTTCAAGATTTTCTTTTTCTGATCCATTTCCCGCAAGAAGCAGTTGTGCATCCGGATATTTTTTTACAATTTTCTGCATAGCGTGAATAATCATTTGCTGATTTTTGTTTGGAAGCAGTTCCCCTACACATAAAATAATCTTTTGTCCATCAGTAAAGCCAAACTGTTTTCTGATTTCCATTTGTTCTTCTTGAAGTACGGAATGATATCGGTTTTCATCCACGCCTACGCCATGAATCCGCTCCACTTTACAATGAAACTTTTGGCTTGCTAGGTGGTAATCCTCCTTCGTAATGGTAATCAGCTTATCTGTCATTCTTGAAAAGTATTTTTCAATGGGATAAAACACAATCCAGTTCTTTTTCGGCGCACCTTTATAAAAATGAAATCCATGTGCTGTATAATAAACTTTAGTGCCTTGCTTTCTGACCTGCTTTGCAGCCAATCTAGTAACAATTCCTCCCATTGGAGTATTACAATGAATCACATCATAGTTTTCATTATTAATAATATGTTTTAATTCCTTATAAGCCTGTATATTATCTTTACTTTTAGGCGAACGGGCAAATGGTATATCATAAACTTTCTCAACAAAATCAAGTTTTAATCCATTTTTTTCTGCCAAATTATCTCTTGCAGCTACATGGACTTCACACCCATGTTTATGTAATACTTCAACAAGTGGTTTATGAAATTGACAAATGTGACTTTGCACAGTCGCTGTCAAAAGCACTTTCATTTAGCTCTTTCCCCCTTATCAAAAAATGAAACCGGCTATTAAAAACAAAATACTTGCTATACCTGCTGCAATCATCGTATATGGCAACTGTGAATAAACATGTTCCATATTTTCAATCCCACAACTGGAAGATGTTATAACTGTAGCATCTGAATAAAAACAAGCATGACTACAGAAAGTTCCACCACATACAATAGCCGCTATTACAATTAATAAATTTGCTCCACACGCAGCACCTAATGGAATAATAATAGGCGCACAAACCGCCGGTATTCCCCAGTTACTTCCTGTTATAAAGCCCAACACTGCTACAACAATAAATGCTACCAAAGGATATATATTAGCATTTACAAATGGTTCAACTACACTAATCACATAGTCTGGCAAATTAATATCTGCTGATGCCTGCCTCATCCACAAAGCAGCAACAATAATTACCAATGCAGAAACTGAATCCGCAAATCCTTGAACCCATAAATCACAGAACTGATTCGTTCTCATCTTTTTGCGCGGGATATAAATAATTCCTGCTGCAAGTATCGCCGCTATAATTGCAATAAACATATCTCCTACTGTTAATTGAACTATAATCATTGTCAAGATTGGCAAAAGAAAATCCACAACTTTTGCTTCTTTATTAACTTCTTCATTTTCATTTTTATTCCACTTCTGACTTTCTTTGCTATACACTTCTCCTGTTTCTTCAACGCGCTTATATGCTCTTTTCATAGCGCCTAATCTCGGTATTACCCCAAATATAAATAATGGTACGATAATGACTGCTACTAATGCATAAAACATATATGGAATCGCATGTATATACGTTACCATCGCACTACCATATCCCAAATCTACAATTTCTGACTGTTCATAAAAAATTCCTGCAAAGAAAATCGCCCACGTTGAAAATGGCAATAATACACATACAGGTGCACCAGTAGAATCAATAACATATGCAAGTGCTTCCCTTGGCACTTTTCTTAAATCAGATAATTTTTTGGTACAAGCACTAATAGTCATAATATTCATATAATCATCAACAAAAATAATAATTCCCAATAACCATGACGTAAATAATGTACTTTTACCTGTTTTACAAATTTTTCCCAATAAATTAGCAATCGCATGAGTTCCTCTCGCAGCATTTATAACCGCTATCAAACTGCCAAAAAGTCCACAAACAATCAACAACCATACTGTATCATAATCTGTAACTACTTTAAAAAATGAATCTACCATTAATGTTACCGGATTACTTTTATTTGCAGCAGCAATAATCAAATATGATGAAACACATCCTATCAACAATGCCTCTGTCGTTCTTTTAGACTTTATCGCAACAACAATGACCAGCAATGCTGGCAACAGTGTTATTATTCCATACCCCATTAAAACTTCTCCCTTTTTCTTCCAAACCTAATCTTTGAAAATATTTCCAAATAATTACGCACAACAAACGCCCGAAAATTTGTATGTGAAATATCATGCACAGTTATTCCTGTCTCAGCTATTCTCGGTTCCATATATGTAATCAAATCAATCGGTATATCATCTACCTTACGTTTTTCTAATGGAACTGTCAGCATTAATTCCACATATTTTCTATTATTAAATGGAATCGTAATATCATAAGAAACTCTATGTTCTGTAGTCAAAAAAATCCCTTCTCCGCCACTCCACGCAAATTCCCAAAAATATAATTCTAACCACGAAAGATTATCAAAAGTTTTTTTATCATAATACTTTCTTAAATATTCTGCAAATACATTATCTGTCTCTTTGATCAAATATTTACCAACATAAACTTTGTGCATTGCTCTCCAATAACTTGCATACGGATATTGCGGAAATTTCTTTTTATTATATTTATTATAATACCATCCGCGTCCCATCTCATTTACCCATGATTTAATTTCCATATCACATGGAGGATTCTCTGTAAAATATAACCGTTTTTTCAAATCATTTGTATTGTTTGCACCAATGCATCCATTATTACATTCCATAACCTTTTTAAACACTGGCAAATCTTTATATCCATCCCAGTTTTCAGGAATTTCATAAAGTTCATGTTCAAGTCCTAAATGTGCTAAAATCTCTTTCGCCGCATAGGCATCAACAGATTCATCAACATTGGATATATAGCTGAAATAATGTAGCTTATCATACACTTTATTAGCACATGACAATGCTGTCATACTGTCCCTTCCACCAGTCACCGAAATAGACACTTTCTTTTCAGGCCATTTTTTTGCAATACATTCCATTGTATTCGACATAATGTTTCCTAATTCATGAATTGTATTTTCATATTCTTCTTGTGTCTTCGTCTCTACAATTTTCTCAGTTGGATAAAATCTTACCACTTCTATACTATTTTGTTTTTTTTCATATGATCCAAAATGATTCGGAACCATTCTTTTCAGTTCATCAAATGGTGACAAATCCCCCGGAAGCCATGTCCCCCAATAATGCCAATACTTATTTGTTGTAAGCCTCTCTATATATTCAGGTTGTTTCAACCCTTTTAAATCTGCGACTAACTTTGCATGTGAAGTAATATAGAGCTTATCGCCAATTATTCCATGATAAACAAGCTGCATTCCTGCACAATCAGTTGTATAAACAATTTGATTTTCCGTTACATATCCTACACAAAAAACACCCGTCAAATTGCTCTCTGCATCCCAATAATCAGCTTCACTTTTTTCCCTAGCCGAAGCTAATTTTTTCAAAATTTCATTTTCATTAACAAGCATATTATATGGATCATATGCATGTCCTATTATAAAATGTATAACTTGATTTTTTTCAAATGTATAAGCATATGTCTCCTTATGCGTATACATATAAAATGAATGTCCTATCGTTTCTTCTTTCCAATTTGCATAAAACGGATATTCTAAATTTACATTTTGTTTTTCATTTGTAATTAAAAATCCTCTGCAATATAACCTTTTTTGAAACTTTGGGTAATCCTTCAAAGTTTTTTTCATTTCTTCTGCACTATAATATGACATTAGTTTCTCCTTATTTCCTCTATTTTTCTTCTTAATTCTTCATATTGCTTCTTTCTTCCTTTTGCTCCCGCAATTTGAATTACATTTGCCATTCCATTTGGATTAGCTTCAATCAATACACAATCATTTTCTCTGATAGCAATATCCCAAGCCACATATTTCAGCGGATAGTTCTGTGCGCATTCTCGAACAAATTCTATAACAGTTTCCCAATTCGGAATTTTAAATCCTTTCATTCTTATTTTTGAAGTTGGATGCATCTCATATCTTCTTCCGATTGCATCCTCCCCATCATCTCTTACAATCCCCGTTTTTTCATCTATCGAGCCTACAACTCCCCCTGCTGAATAATTATCTATAACGGTATCTCCTACGCCCATCCTTAAAGCTGCCCCTATAATTTCACATTCATTCCCGATCATAACTGTAAATATTCTTATTGTATTTACACTACTAGGGTTTAATTTACTCAATTCTTGATGTTGTGTTACTAATTCATCCAAAACTGCTGGACTTTCTTTAAATTTATTATACAAATCTTCAATACTTCCTTTTGAAACTGTCCATTTTTCTATCCCTCTACCGCAATCAGCCACATCTGGCTTATATAAAAATGAATTATGCTTATCTACAAATTTTTCAAAATCTTCCTTTTTAGATTCGGCTGAATATAATTGATCTCGCTTCACATATTTTTTCAATTCACGATACATTTCTTTTTTACTGCATAACTGAGTAAAAACCTCTTGTGAATCGACATACTGTGCAAAACGCAATCCATCTTTAGATGTCAAATATTCCTTTTTCTCTTTGCTGTTTTTTTCAAAAAACCTCAACTCAAAATAATCGGAAATAGTCGCTTTATATCTTAGATAATTCCAAACAATTCCCATTCCATAACGCATTCTGTAAAAAAGATTTACCCCCCCCCCGGTTCATTTTTATACATGAATCCATTTTATTAAACATTACTTTTAAAACTTGTATATTTATCACTTAATTCTCTCCTTATATTTTCATAGATCACTCCTGCCAGTCTCCGGGCATTTCCATCCCCGACAAAGCTGTTATGCGGTGTCACTATAACTTTCTCCATCTCCCATAACGGACTATCTTCCCGCAGCGGTTCTTCTTCAAACACATCCAGCACCGCTCCGCCAAGTCTTGGCATCTCCCGCATCAACGCTTCTGTATCTACGACAGCGCCTCTTGCAATATTTACAAGGATCGCCCCGTCTTTCATTTGGCTGAATTTTTCTTCGTTCATCAAATGCCTTGTCTCCTTAGTCAGCGGCAAAGTCAATATAACGATATCACTTTTGGAGAGAACGTCGGACAGGTTCTCGATTCCAACCATTTTTCCATAGTTTTCATCTTCTCTCGGATACAGATCTACACCCGTTATTCTGCATCCAAAAGCAGAGAAACGTTTTGCACATTCTGTTCCGACATTGCCGCAGCCTGCAATGCATACTTGCTTTCCGAACAATTCTGACAGATTTCTTTGTTTTTCCCACCGTTTTTCCGCCTGATTCTGCTGAAAGAATTTGCCTTGTTTATACAGTTCTAATACTCCGAATATTGCGAACTCTGCCATTGGGATACTATATACCCCTCTTGCATTATGTATCTCAATATTATGTTTTTTTACATACTGCATATCAACTCTGTCAAATCCGGCGCTTGTCAGTTGAATATATTTTAAATGAGTAAATCGCTTGATCGGATGCGAAAGAAATAGTCCGTTGCATATAACTCCTTCAACCCATTCATATGAACACGGAAGCTCATCTTTTTCAAACTGCAAAAATTCTACCTGATGCCCCAGCGTTTTTAATTGTTCAATCCCGTCTTTTGCTCCTTGCCATGCTCCTGTTACTAATAAATTCATTTCGCATCCTCACATTCGCAGATTTGTCTTATTTTTGTCTCAACCTGTTGTCTGTTTTTCCAAAAATATTCACTATATACTCTGCATTCTTCTTCAAGTTCCCGTATTTTCGGCAATTCAGTTTCAAAAATCTTCTGAATCTCTTTTAAGTCTGTCACTTGATCTGTCCTGCAGAAACTCCGTGACAAAATCGCACATGTAGAACCAAGACGATAATGTTCTTTGATCACATATTCCGAAGGAAGCATTCCTTTCCCTAATGAAGCAATTCCGCCAAATCCATAAGGGATTCCGCCTTTTCTGAATTTCAGACAGAGTTCTTCAACCGTACCGTCAAGCAGCAGTTCAAACATAAAATTTTTACCGTAACCTAGTGATAAATCATTCAATCCGATAAACATCTCATCAATCCCCGGAATTTTTACCAGATTCTCTGCAATAGCCGCCGCTTCGGGTGTTTCAACCAAAAGAACTGTTTTTGCTCTGCCATCCACATATTTTACAAATGTCTGAACTTCCTCTGCCGTTTTAAAATAAGGCAGCATCAAGAGATCCGCTCCGGCTTCGATCACTTCGTCGATTTCTTCTTTTGACGAGCTATATTTATCTGTTTTTTCATGAATCGGATTTACTCTTACAAACAGCTCTGATTTATTTAAGCACTGCGCAAGCCTCCTCACATCATCCGCCGTATGTCTGGACTGCACTGTGTCCATCCCGCCCTGCCGGTCGGTTTTGCCGATATATTCCATATCGACAAAAATACGGTCAACGCCTGCTTCTTCTGCAATGTGAGCGACATCTTCTGAATTTGTAATATACATCAATTTTAATGGCATCTGATCATCCCCTCTGTTTTTGTCTGCTTTTCTTTTGATCGTTTTATTTGATCTTCCGTCATTTTCTATAGCAATATCTGTTTCTATTTTTGTTTCACTGTTTCTCCGACGTTTTCGTTGTCGGCATTTGTAAGTACTTTAAATACTGTCATAAATAAAATCTTTACGTCCAACCAAAAGGAAACATGCTCTGCATACCAACCGTTCAATTCGATACGTTTATTCCATTCAACTGTTTTTCTTCCGTTCACCTGCGCCCAGCCTGTAATTCCCGGACGTACGTTAAACATCTTCTTCTGTTCCTCTGTATATTCACTCCATGGCCACGGATGATATGTAAGCGGACTGCGAAAACCGATCAGCGCCATATCCCCTTTCAAAATATTCACAAGCTGGGGCAGTTCATCAATACTCGTTGCGCGTATGAATTTTCCGACTTTTGTCACGCGGCTGTCTTTATTATCCGAATAAACGCCTCCTTTTTCTGCTCCGACACACATGCTGCGAAATTTATACATTTTATATACTTTTCCCTTATAACCGATTCGATCCTGTTTAAAGATCACAGGACCTTTTGATTCCGCTTTAATAGCAACTGCAACGATTGCCATCGGAATTGCTGCAATGATCAGACCGACCAATGCAAGACAAAAATCAATTCCCCGCTTAATGTATTGATTATAAATCCCGTCATAAGCTTTCCTCTTCATTTTCTCTCTCCTGTAGATTCTTTCTTTTTACTTATGTTTATTATATTATTTTCCTTTTGATTACTCCTGCCGCACACTTTATCTGCCAATGCCGATCCGCACTTTTCATCGTATCTCTTCACCTTATCCAAGAATTTCAGGCTTTCATTCTTCACCGAAGGAAGCTGTTATCCTCCGGCTCTACTTCATCGCCTACTTCCCGGTTCACTTCTTCCGGTCTTTTAAATGTCGGCACAACTTTGCGCAGCATTTCTCTTGCCTGCTCATCGTCTCCGTTTTCACAGACGTCTTTGAGCATTCTTAATTTTTCACGGATTGCTTCTGTCGGCAATGGCTTATCTTTTTCTCTAAAGATGAGATCGTTTTCGGTCTTATCAAGTTCTTCTGTCTTAACAAGAAGTTCTTCATACAGCTTTTCTCCCGGACGGAGTCCTGTCTCTACGATCTTAATATTATTTGCTCCTGACAGATGGATCATATTTTCTGCAAGATCCAGTATCTTGATCGGTTTTCCCATGTCGAGAACAAGCAGTTCGCCATTGTGAGCAATCACGCCGCTCTCCAACACGAGCTGAGACGCCTCCGGAATCGTCATAAAGTAGCGGATGATCCTTTTATCTGTAAGTGTGATCGGTCCACCGTTTTGGATCTGACGTTTAAACAGAGGAATTACACTTCCTGCGCTTCCTAATACGTTTCCGAATCTTGTCGCGCTGTATTTTACTTTTCCGTTAATGCTGGCGCTTTGCACGATCATTTCGCACATTCTCTTCGTTGCACCCATCACGTTAGTCGGATTAACCGCTTTATCTGTCGAAACCATCATAAAGCGTTCTGCGCCGTATTTCTCGCACATCTCAACGACAACCGCCGTTCCGAACACGTTGTTATTGATCGCTTCGATGCAGTTATTTTCCATAAGTGGAACATGTTTATGGGCAGCCGCATTAATAACGATCTGGGGATGATATTTTGAAAATACACGCTCCATTGCTTTTGAATCTGTAATCGAAGCGATTTCCACACTGATGCCCGGTTCGTTGCCATATGCGATTCTTAACTCCTGTTGAAGATCGTAAGCTCCGTTTTCATAAACGTCAAGGATGATCAATTTTTTCGGCCCCATTTTTACAATCTGTCTGCACAGTTCCGATCCGATCGACCCGCCTCCTCCTGTGACGAGGATTACTTTATCATTATAATAAGCATCTGTCTTTTCGTTCGTAAGCTTTCTCGGAGCTCTAAATAGCAGTTCTTCTATATCAAATTCTCGAAGCGATCTCTTTCCGCCTGCCATCTGCATCTTAGGATAATCGTACATCTTCACTTTATATCCGGCATTTTTATAATAAAGATATCGCTCTGTTCTTCTTTCATCCGCCATAGACGGCAGCGCAAAGATAATTTCCTGTATTCCGTATTTTTTCAGTTTCTGAAACGTCGCCTCGTTTTCAGATAATACGGGAAGTCCCTGTATCTCTCGTCCGCCTTTTGATTTATCGATATCCACAAAACATTTCGGCACATAGGATGCCATCTTGTTTGCCAACAGTTCCCCTGCCAGAGTAACTCCGACATTTCCTGCCCCTATGATCGCCACTTTGATCTTCTGATCGTCTCTTGTTTCCCCCACTTCAATTCCGGCAAATATTTTCAGCAGTGCGGCTAAAATTTTACCTGAAAAAGTTTCCAGGTTGCTGCACTTATACGCATAACGGTAAGACATTCTCATGATCAGCGCTCCCATGGTGTTTACCGTACTCAACACCAGAAGGCGCGGAAATGAGATATGAGCGACCGGAAGAACAGATTCCAAAATCACATATATTAAAAATGCCACACAATCCGTACAAACTAAACGCATGTAGCATTGAATTCCCCCGTATCTCCATATCTGCCCATATATCTTTCCGACCAGCCGGCAGGCAAATACGCATACAAATGCAAGAAGCATCTGCTGCAATTCCCCTCTCTGCGTCAATTTTACCGGTCCTTCATATAATACAAGCAGAAATACAGACGTCACTGCAAATACGATCACATCGTAAAAAAATAATTTCCATCTTATATGAAATGTAGTCTTTCCTCTCATCTGTAATTTCCTCTGTTATCTCTCCAAATCCATCTTTCATGTTTTGATGTTTTTAACTGCTGTCCCTCTAGTTTATCTTTCATACTTCTTTAACTGCTATTTCTTTCTTTTTCTTTTTACTGTTTCGTAAATTTTTGTCTTTTGCGTATCCGGTTCTTTTGTTACTATACATTACCGGAAAATAGCCGTTTTTCCCCTGATTTTTGCAAGAAAATAGCCCGAAAATATTTCTTATCATCGAGCCATTCCTTACCGTCAGCCTTTCAAGGCACATTCAATATTTATTTTTCTTTGCGTTTTCTTAACACAATAACGCCTGTCGCACCAAGGATTACTGCTGCACCGATCCAAAGTACGGAAACAGGGAATCTTCCTGTCTGCGGAGACGTTCCGATCGCATTGTCTGCGGACGTATCTACTTTTGCGATCACGGCAACCGGCGAAAGATCTTTAAAGGACGCAGTGATCTCTTTGTTTGTATAATCTACGTCTGACGCTTCCACAACTTCCCATGCCGCGCGGTCTGTGCTGAAGTGAAGAAACGCTACTTCTGTCATAGCTGTGGAAATTGCCGGCACGCTTAATGTTACAAGGTAGTCTCCGTTGTCATCTTTAATCCCGCCGTTTACAGGCTCAAGGTCAAAAAACTTTGTGACAAACGTTCTGGAACCCAGATCTGCCGCCAGAGCGTCGACCTGTTCTTCTGTCATCTTCAGTCCTGCTGCGCCTTCTGCTTTGAGCAGTTCTTTCATATCTGCAACAAGCTGTGCAAGAGTCATGCTTCCGTTATTTACTTCTATGATCGCGTCAACTGTCTGTGGGGAAACTGCCTCTGCCTCTGCAAATGCCTCTCTTGTTCCTTCCGTTACGGTATAATAAGCCGCAAAATCATTCGGAAGCACAACTTCTGACGTTTTACTTCCTGCAAACGCCGTTACTGCCTGTGATACGATAAGCGTTGCCGCCAAAATTACACCCATGATTTTCTTTTTCATATTGTTCACTCTTCCTTTCTCTGATAAATGATTTTCTTTTGCCTTATTGTTCTATGGAAACCAACACTGCCTGAACAAGAAACCTCATATCCGGCTGGTTTGCATAGCATGTTGATAAGGTCAGGATCTTATCGTCCGTCCCCACCTGCGCTGTTGTATCAATGCTCGCATTCATATCGCGGATTGCAAAGATACGGTATAAATACTGCTGATACACTTCTTTATCTGTAAAGTCAAAACTTCTAAGCAAATGTCTGCTGTCATACGGATACGCAGCGAATATTTTATAATGTCGTATTGCATCCGGCGTATAGATCAGCACTTCTTTGTTTTGATCAAAAAATGTTTTATCCCGATAGTCGAGCAGTCCTTTAAACATCGAACCGTTTCTCATGTCATGCCCGTAAATGACCGTATTCGGATCTTCAAAATCAGTATTGTTGTAATTCTCCGTAAAAATCGCTCCTTCGGTCTTTTCTTCATGATCGATCGTGTGATCCAAATAGTATGTGTTGTCATTCTCCCTTTGGAGAACCGGATAGTCTATCGCCGTTCCCGGTATACTGATCCACGCATACACATCGGGATTCTTTTCCTTTAGCGCCGCAAAATCGATCGGGATATCAACTTTTGATTTTGAACCTTCATCTTCCGGTTCTTTTTTCACTTCTTCCGAAAGATCCTGATACCCTTTTCCGGCGTTTTGTTCTTTCGTAAATTGATAAACTCCGATGCCAAGGCAAACTGCTGCGGCTGTGATAAGAACGCTTCCTATTATCTTAGATATCTTTTTCATATGCCGTCTCTGTTCTTTCTGCACTTTATTTTTTCTCTACATAAAATGTCTCAACTGTCTTTTCATACAAAGCATCATCATCTACGACGTATTCATCATATTCTTTACCTTGAATTCCTTCTCCCGGAATCGTCCATCGGTTCACCTTTTTGCCTTCTGATACACTTTCCGTCAGATCAACAAAACGACTTTTCCCCATATTCGTTACCATATACGGTTCAATCGCCTTGTACAGATCGGTAACAAGCGCTTTATCTGCAGATGCCTTTTTTAAAGCTTCGCCGAATGCTCTGATATATTCCTGCTGGCGCTCCATACGTGCGATCGCGCTCTGGCTGATCTCCGTATTTCTGTATCGAACAAACTGTTCTGTATCTTCACCTTTCAAAGTGACCACCGCTCCTTTTGCATATCCGGGGTCAACTTCCGCCAGACTGTCGTTCGGCACGGTTACTGTTACGCCTCCGACGCTGTCTGTCAAAACAGGAAGTCCATCCATATTCAAAGCACAGTACCCGTCTATCGGCAGTCCGTAAAGCAATTCGGAAACTGCATTTTCCGCCAGCTCACAGCTTTCATATCCGCCGTCACCGTATGCATAAGATAAACTGATATGATCTTTGCTCTTTCCGAGACTTTTTCCGCCCGGACCGAACGTTTCGATCTGAGTCATCGTATCTCTCGGAATGCTGATCACTGTAATATCTCCTTCCAGCCGATTCCATGACAGAAGATACAACGCGTCCGCCTGCCCGGCGTCTGCCTGACCTGTTTTTGTCTCTGCCTTTTCTTTTGTATCAATACCGAGGAACAAAAAGTTACTCAAATGTTCATTGTAACTGTATGTCTTGCCGTTCCATGTAATATCCGATGCCGAGGCGGATGTTCCGTCTTTCGTGGCGACGTCTCCCGACGTCTGTGCCGCCTTATACTGCGTATATACAAATATTCCCGCTCCTACAATGAAAACCGCTGATACCGCCGCGATCCACCATTTCAAATATTTTTTCTTTTTCATCTGTTTCTTTCCGATCCCCTCCCATTATCTGAGTACCGTTTTATTTTTCTTTATTTTTTTTTGTAACTTCCTTTTTTTCCTGATATCCATGATAGTAATAGTCATATCTGTGATAGTATTTATTCTTCTTTACATCTACCTTATTAAGCACGGCTCCGATCAGTCTGCACCCTGTCATCAGAAGCTGTTCTTTGACTCGAGCCGCCTCCTTACTGCTCACAAGTTCGCTTTCAAATACGAGCACCGCCCCGTCGCACTGTTTTGCGACGATCGCCGCATCGATAATACTTCCGATCGGCGGCGTATCTACAATGATATAATCATAATGTTCTCTCACCGCTCCCAAAAGCGTTCCAAACGCTTCCTGCCCAAGCAGTTCTGACGGATTCGGCGCAAATGAACCTGAAAAAATGATATCCATATTCTCATAGTTCGTACGATAAATAATCTCCGCGATAGAAGCCTGACCGCTCAAGTAATTTGATAATCCCTGAACCTGTTTTCCCACTCCGTACCGGGATGCGAGTATCGACTTGCGGATATCGGCGTCGAGAAGAAGTACCTTTTTCCCTAATTTTCCGATCTCCTGCGAAAGTTGGAACGTAATATCGCTCTTTCCTTCGTTCGGATAGCAGCTTGTAAACAGAATTGTCTTTACATCCATCCCGGCAAACTGGATATTCGTTCGCAGCGTCTTAATTGCTTCCTGATAAAAATAATCCTCTTGTCTCGGATCTGTCATTATCACCTTTTGTTCCGCCATTTACTCTGCCTCCTTCTTTTGCCTTTCTTCTTTTTACTGCCGCCATGATCATCTATATAATCTTTTCTGTCCGGAATCACGGCAAGTGTCGGAATGCCGAGCGCTCTTTCGATATCATCCTCTGTTTTGATCGAATCATTCATGATCGCAAACAAAATCACGATCGCCGCCGCAAGAGCAAATCCTGCCAGCGCGCCCATCATAACGTTTTTATTCATACTCGGGCTGACCGGGGATGACGGAACTTCCGCCTCTTCGATGATCTTAGGAGGAGCCACCTCCATTTTTTCTTTTATATACTGCGCTGAAACAACCGCCATAGTGTCCGCAATCTTTTTTGCGGTCTCGGGATCGGAACTTCTGGCCGTCACTTCCATAATATGCGTTCCTTCCGGATTGGTGATCGTAATACTTCCTCTCAGTTGGTGATGATTCATGTTCAGACCCAGATCTTCGATCACCTCTTCAAGAACGCTCCGGCTTGTCGCAAGAATACTGTAATCTCCCGTAAGAGCGCTTCCAAGCTGAAGGTCCGCAATAGACGTAAGCGTTGTTTCCTGTGTTGTCACAAGCATCGATGATGTCGCCGTATACATCGGGGTGATGCAAAGTTTTGTATATACACCTGCCACAACACCGCCAAGCAGACACGCCGCCAAAATAATCAGCGCCCGCTTTTTCAGTGCGGAAATTAACTCCCACAGGTCGATTGCCATTTCTTCATCATGTGTTTTTTCCATATTTTATCACTTCCTCTATTATCCGTCTCTCTGTTCGTAATATATTAATCCTTCTAATTATATATCATATTTTTCTATAAGGAAATAAATTAATTCCATTTACCAGTATTTTCTTCACTTTTTCCCTGTTTCTCATTTTACAATGCGTCTTTTTTACATAAATTGACTATGTTTTACAATGTTTTTCTTACAAACGCTCGTTTCTTAAAATCTTCTCGGGATTTTTTAAAAACAGTTTTTTTACATAATCCGGCTCCAGATGCTTCTCCATCCACACTACTGCGGATTCTGTCTCCGGTTTTCTCGTTCTCATATTATGCATATCCGTTCCGACAAAATGAACAAATCCTTCTTTCAGAGCTTTCCTGCACCAACGTGTTGTAAAATCATGCCACTTTCCCCCGATCGCCCTGAAATTCAACTGTATATATGCTCCCTGCTTTCGTAGTTCTTCCAGACGCCCGATATCTTTCAGCGCTTCATATCTCTCTGCATGAGCGATGATCGGACTGTATCCCGACTGTGTAAAGCGCTGTACTGCCCGAAAAATTCCCGAATACCCGATTCCCTGATAAAATTCAGCCAGTACATACCGGCTGTCCGCCAATGTAAGGATCTCGCCGTTTGCAATCCTGTCCGCCGCTTCCTCGGTGTACATCACTTCCTGCCCCTGATAAATTTTCACACTGATATTGTGACGTCTTGCTTTTTCCTGTAATGTAAAACAGAGTTCTCTGATCTGCACCGGATCGGTATAACCGAAAGGTCCTCCCCAGTGAGGAGTTGCGATCACTCTTCTGATTCCCTGAGCCTGCGCTGTTTTCAACATGCAAAGCGCTTCTTTCCATGAACCAGCCCCGTCATCGATCCCGGGTAATATATGACTGTGTGTATCAATTATTTTTGCCATTTTGTGCGCCGCTCCTTAACTTTGAATTCCAATACCTAGTTTCAACATTTTCACGGCGCTTCATTCTATCATTGCGATAACGCATTAATGTGTTTAAGTTTTTTCATGACACGCCAAAACAGCATATCCCTATGTCATTTATCAACTTTCAATAAAACACATTAGATAGATATGCTGCCTTTTATAGACCGCTGTTTAAATTCACTATAAACAAACATTACTTTTATCATAATTTTCACGATACATTTTTAATAATAGGCTAACATCTGTTCCTTGTCAACTCTCCAAAATGTATATTTTCAAATACAAAATGCATATTTTCTCTTATAAATATATTAAAAAGAGAGAATATGCATTTTTATTCAGATATTAAAAGTATAATTTCTTCACACGATGTAAAAATTATTCTACTGTTACGGATTTTGCCAGATTCCGCGGTTTGTCAACATCCAAACCTTTTGCGACACTGACGTAATATCCCATAAGCTGAAGCGGCACGATCGCAAGACTTGCGGAAAAATATTCTTCTGTTTTCGGCACATAAACGGAAAAGTCCGCCGTATCTTCCACGCTGTAGTTTCCATATGTCGTAAGTCCCATCAAATATGCGCCTCTGCTTTTTACCTCGACCATATTGCTCAATGTTTTCTCAAACAGATCGTTCTGAGTTAAGACTCCCACGACAAGAATTCCGTCTTCGATGAGACTGATTGTTCCATGCTTCAGCTCTCCTGCCGCATATGCTTCTGAATGGATATAACTGATCTCCTTCATCTTGAGGCTTCCTTCCAGACTGATTGCATAATCGATGCCGCGCCCGATAAAAAATACATCTTTTGCATTCGCATATTTACTTGCAAACCACTGTATCCGCTCTTTATCGTCAAGCGCTTTCTGAATCTTATCGGGAATTCTGCACAGTTCCTCGAGCAATTCTCCATGCCGTTTCTCATCTATTCTGCCTTTTACTTTTGCCATCTGTACGGCGAGAAGGTACATTGCCGCCAACTGTGCGCTGTACGCCTTTGTCGTCGCAACCGAGATCTCGGGGCCTGCATATGTGTATAAGACATGATCGCTTTCTCTTGCAATGCTTGAGCCGACCACATTGACGATCCCGATAACCGGAATTCCTTTCTCTTTTGCAAGACGCAAGGCGGCAAGACTGTCTGCCGTCTCTCCTGACTGTGATACGACGATCAACGCCGAATTCGGCGCAAGAATCGGGTTGCGATAACGGAATTCAGATGCGAGATCCACTTCTGCCGGAATACCTGCCAGACTTTCCGTCACATATTTTCCGACAACTCCGACATGATACGCCGATCCGCATGCCGCAACATAGATCCTCTCAATGCTTTTTAGTTGCTCGTCTGTCAGACCTGCTTCCGAAAAGTCAATCGCACCGTCTTTTATATAAGCGCCCAGCGTATCCTGAACGGCTTTCGGCTGCTCATGTATCTCTTTTAACATAAAGTGTTCATACCCGCCTTTTTCGGCTGACTCGGCATCCCACTTGATCTCTGTCATTTCTTTTTGTATCTCTTCCCGGTCGATATTATAAAAATGCACTTCCTCCGAAGTCATCTCCGCTATTTCAAGATTGCCTATATAATATACGTTTCTTGTACGATCCAGAATCGCCGGAACGTCTGACGCGATCAGGCAGCCTTTTTTACTCTTTCCGATAATAAGCGGGCTGTCTTTTCTGGCCGCAAACAATCTGCCCGGACAATCGCGGAACATCACTCCGAAAGCATATGATCCTCTTATTCTAAGCATAGCCCTTGTAAGCGCCTCAAGAGGTGTTCCGGTCTTCTTATAATAATAATCTATCAGTTTTACCGCGATCTCCGTGTCTGTCTGTGAATAAAACGTATATCCCGTTTTCTGAAGCTTTGTCTTTAATTCTTGATAGTTTTCGATAATCCCGTTATGCACAAGAACAACGGATTTATCATCCGTGCAGTGAGGATGTGCATTATTCTCGGAAGGTTCGCCGTGAGTGGCCCATCGTGTATGACCGATCCCGCATGTGCCTCGCACACTTTTCCCGTTATCTGTTTTTTCTGCAAGGATCTTCAAACGCCCCTTTGCCTTTACTATCGCGATCTTATCCGTCTTTTCATTACGAACCGCGATTCCCGCCGAATCATACCCTCTGTACTCCAGCTTTGAAAGCCCTTCCAAAAGAATCGGCGCTGCCGGCTGTTCTCCGATGAATCCTACAATTCCACACATTGTTCCACATCCTCCTTTGATGCCTGTATTTATACATAAAAATTTTGTGCATAATAGTACCACCACTTTTTATGAAATGTCAATAGAACAAACGAATTTTTTTATTTTTTTTTGTCTTTTGTTTTTATTTCTTTTGCTGTTTCGGGAAAATCTGTCTGCATATGGGCGCTATCCGATCTCTTGATAAACTGCCGCCGCTCTACACCCGAAGATGAAACTCTTCGATCAGGTGAGCAATATTTTCTTCTGTATCTTCAAGATCATCTGCGATTTGAGAAATTGTTTTCCCCTTTTCAAGTTTTTTCTGAACGAGAGCTCTTTTTTCTTCTTTTCGACCTTCTTCTCTGCCTTCTTCCTTCCCTTGCTTTCTTCCCTCTGCTCGTCCTTGTTCTCGTCCTTCCTCTCTGCCTTCTGCTCGCCCTTGCTCTCTTGCTTCTTCTCTCTGCACTTCGATATCTGTTTCATAATCATATTCATCCAACAGCATATTGACAACCTCGCTTCCTTTTCGCATTAAATAATCAGCAAGAATTCCTTTTTCAACGCACTCTTTAATTGCCTTTTTATACGGTTCTTCCACGCCGGAGATCTGATAGTTCTGTACCGTTTCCATAAACTGGCTGTATTCTTTCAGCACCTGACATTTCTCCAGGATCTCATGATGCTCTTCCGGGCGGATATTGATGACCTTTACTTTTAATTCCAGACTCGGTTCACCGTCTTTTACAATATAGGCGTCTGACAGACGGAGCTCTTTTTCCTTCTCCCATTTTTCTTTTCCGTTATAAAATGTGTAAAATTCCGGCGTCGGAAGGGGAACGAGTTTCTTTTTATATCGGCTTCTCGGCGGCACGAGCCTTTCATATGCCCGTCCGATGTACAACAGACTGC
>NZ_DS264377.1 GCF_000153925.1 [Ruminococcus] torques ATCC 27756 | reverse complement strand
CCGGAGATTTGGGGTATGTACATCCTGAAATGCCCTTGACATTCCCTGGGTTTTGGTTTCTTTAAAGGGAACACTACAATCTACTTTGTCAAAGTGGAAATAACTTTCACCTCATGTAGGTGTTTTTAATAGTAAAGTGAAAAATATATTTTTTTGAAGGATAGATATGCTATGATAAATTCACTCACAGACTTCTATCTGTGAAAGATGCCGGCAGATTCGCCGGTCTGAGGAACCCCTCAAAATTACCCGATACAATACAACAACAGTTTTTGCGTGGATAGTCTTGTAGAACAGTTCTTTTTTTCGTATACTGATTTTTAAGAGAAGGTCTTAAAAAAGAGAAAACGTTTTCTTTTTCAGAGGAAAAACTTTTGGCGAAAGTAAACCTAAAAGCAGCAAGCTTAAAAGTATTTTCCCGCCTGTACTACAGGACTTATTCATGCACATGAAAGGAGAGCCTATGGCAGGAAAAGAAAACAGAGAAATTAAAAACAGTGTCTTTGTAGATCTGTTCTATGAGGACGAATCAGCAGAAGCGAATGAGATCGCACTTTTTAATGCAATCCATGATGAGCCGCTGCCGGAAGGAACGAAGATTCGGAGATTCCGTGTAGACAATACGATCTACATGAATTTTCAAAACGATATTTCTTTTGACGCAGGAGGAAAAGTGATCGTATTCGGCGAGCATCAGTCTACGGTCAACGAAAACATGCCCCTTCGGAGTCTGCTGTATATCGGACGTGCTTATGAAAGGCTTGTACCGCCGAGAAGCCGTTATAAGAAGAAAATCGTTTTCCTTCCGACACCGGAATTTTACACATTCTATAACGGAAAAGAAAAGTGGGAAAAGGAAAAAGAACTGCGCCTGTCAGATGCCTATATCGTAAAAGACGGTGAGCCGAGTCTGGAATTAAAAGTAAAGGTCATCAATATCCGGCCGGAAGAGCATCATGAAATCTTAGAAAAGTGTCAGGTACTGAAAGAATACAGCCAGTTCATGGAAGTCGTGCAGAACTACCAGATCTCCGGGGAGGAAGAGCCTTATAAAAAAGCGATAAAAGAATGCATCGAAAAAGGAATTCTTGCTGATTATTTAATGCGAAAAGGAAGCGAGGTTGTCAATATGCTATTAGACGAATACGACTATGAGACAGATATCGAAGTGCAAAGAGAAGAGGCAAGAGAAGAAGGAAGAAAACAAGGGACTCTTCAAAAAACTTGCGCCTTAATTCAGAAAAAGCTTGAAAAAGGGAAAACAATTTCCGAAATTGCAGATGATCTTGAAGATACGGAAGAAAACATTGTTCATCTGATTAAAGAGTTTCATCTTGGAAGGAAAGAATCTTAATTAAATTAGCAGAGAAGGGGAGGCGATCTGAGAACTCCCCTAATTGGAATACCGGAAGTTAGTCTGAACTTAGTTAAAAATGTAAACGATGTTGTGATAAATCTATTTACAGAAATTCTTTCTGTGAAAGATACCGGCAGTTTCGCCGGTCTGAGGAATTCCCTCAAAATTACCCGATACAATACAACAACAGTTTTTGCGTGGATAGTCTTGAAGAACAGTTCTTTTTTTCGTATACTGATTTTTAAGAGAAGGTCTTAAAAAAGAAAAAGTTTTCTTTTTCAGAGGAAAAACTTTTGGCGAAAGTAAACCTAAAGCAGCAAGCTTAAAAGTATTTTCCCGCCTGTACTACAGGACTTATTCATGCACATGAAAGGAGAGCTTATGGCAGGAAAAGAAAACAGAGAAATTAAAAACAGTGTTTTTGTAGATCTGTTCTATGAGGACGAATCAGCAGAAGCGAATGAGATCGCGCTTTTTAATGCAATCCATGATGAGCCGTTGCCGGAAGGAACGAAGATCCGCAGATTCCGTGTAGACAATACGATCTACATGAATTTTCAAAATGATATTTCTTTTGACGCAGGCGGAAAAGTGATCGTATTCGGCGAGCATCAGTCTACGATCAACGAAAACATGCCCCTTCGGAGTCTGCTGTACATCGGACGCGCTTATGAAAGGCTTGTACCGCCGAGAAGCCGTTATAAGAAGAAAATCGTTTCCCTTCCGACACCGGAATTTTACACATTCTATAACGGAAAAGAAAAGTGGGAAAAGGAAAAAGAACTGCGCCTGTCAGATGCCTATATCGTAAAAGATGGTGAGCCGAGTCTGGAATTAAAAGTAAAGGTCATCAATATCCGGCAGGAAGAGCATCATGAAATCTTAGAAAAGTGTCAGGTACTGAAAGAATACAGCCAGTTCATGGAAATCGTGCAGAACTACCAGATCTCCGGGGAGGAAGAGCCTTATAAAAAAGCGATAAAAGAGTGCATTGAAAAAGGGATTCTTGCTGATTATTTAATGCGAAAAGGAAGCGAGGTTGTCAATATGCTATTAGACGAATACGACTATGAGACAGATATCGAAGTGCAAAGAGAAGAGGCAAGAGAAGAAGGAAGAAAGCTGGGAAGAGAGGAGGGCCGAGAAGAAGAAAAAAGTTCTCTCATTCGGAAAAAGCTTGAAAAAGGGAAAACAATTTCCGAAATTGCAGATGATCTTGAAGATACGGAAGAAAACATTGTTCATCTGATTAAAGAGTTTCATCTTGGAAGGAAAGAATCTTAATTAAATTAGCAGAGAAGGGGAGGCGATCTGAGAACTCCCCTAATTGGAATACCGGAAGTTAGTCTGAACTTAGTTAAAAATGTAAACGATGTTGTGATAAATCTATTTACAGAAATTCTTTCTGTGAAAGATACCGGCAGTTTCGCCGGTCTGAGGAATTCCCTCAAAATTACCCGATACAATACAACAACAGTTTTTGCGTGGATAGTCTTGTAGAACAGTTCTTTTTTTCGTATACTGCTTTTTAAGAGAAGGTCTTAAAAAAGAAAAAAGTTTTCTTTTTCAGAGGAAAAACTTTTGGCGAAAGCAAACCTAAAAGCAGCAAGCTTAAAAGCATTTTCCCGCCTGTACTACAGGACTTATTCATGCACATGAAAGGAGAGCCTATGGCAGGAAAAGAAAACAGAGAAATTAAAAACAGTGTCTTTGTAGATCTGTTCTATGAGGACGAATCAGCAGAAGCGAATGAGATCGCGCTTTTTAATGCAATCCATGATGAGCCGCTGCCGGAAGGAACGAAGATTCGGAGATTCCGTGTAGACAATACGATCTACATGAATTTTCAAAACGATATTTCTTTTGACGCAGGGGGAAAAGTGATTGTATTCGGCGAGCATCAGTCTACGGTCAACGAAAACATGCCCCTTCGGAGTCTGTTGTACATCGGACGCGCTTATGAAAGGCTTGTACCGCCGAGAAGCCGTTATAAAAAGAAAATCGTTTCCCTTCCGATACCGGAATTTTACACATTCTATAACGGAAAAGAAAAGTGGGAAAAGGAAAAAGAACTGCGCCTGTCAGATGCCTATATCGTAAAAGACGGTGAGCCGAGTCTGAAATTAAAAGTAAAGGTCATCAATATCCGGCCGGAAGAACATCATGAAATCTTAGAAAAGTGTCAGGTGCTGAAAGAATACAGCCAGTTCATGGAAATCGTGCAGAACTACCAGATCTCCGGGGAGGAAGAGCCTTATAAAAAAGCGATAAAAGAGTGCATTGAAAAAGGGATTCTTGCTGATTATTTAATGCGAAAAGGAAGCGAGGTTGTCAATATGTTATTAGACGAATACGACTATGAGACAGATATTGAAGTGCAGAGAGAAGAGGCAAGAGAAGAAGGAAGAAAGCAGGGAGAAGAAGAGGGAAGAAAACAAGGGACTCTTCAAAAAACTTGTGCCTTAATTCAGAAAAAGCTTGAAAAAGGAAAAACAATTTCCGAAATTGCAGATGATCTTGAAGATACGGAAGAAAACATTGCTCATCTGATTGAAGAGTTTCATCTTGGAAGGAAAGAATCTTAATTAAATTCGCAGAGAAGGGGGCAATCTGAGAACTTCCCTAATTGGAATACCGAAAATTGGTCTGGGTTTAGTTGAAACTATGTAGTGGAGCCGAATAAAGTCTGTTCGGCAAGAATTGCCGCGCTTTTATCGGGAGTGCAGGATAAAAGATAAACAGGAGTTGTTTTTAAAAGTATATCAAGAAGAGAAAGCAGAGTGTTCATGCGTTCTGCGTGTTTGCTGTATTGCGGCAGGTTATAAAGAAAATAAGGAAGCGCCTCTTTGGCTGTTAGTTTTTTCATGGCATTGTGCTCACATGGTTCAAGAAATACAACGGCATGAAGAGGCGCTTTTATGTTTTCATTTTCATCGCTGTTTCCGCTAAATGGCGTTCCGTATACGGTAAATGAATTTCCAAAGAGGCGAAGAGCAGGCTTGTCATCATTAATAATATGTACATTATTTTTCCCGAAATGATTCTGCCACAGGCGGGTATGCGTTGACTTGCCGACGCCGGAATCAGCGGAAAAAAGGACTGCTTTATCGTTGTAGGAGATTGCGGAAGCGTGGAGAACAAACCCTTGATGTTTAATTAATTCAAGGGAAAAATGGGATGATAAAAGGATCAGTTCTGCTTCGTCAAGGGTTAGATGTGGATATTTCTCTTGGTATTTTTGTATCAGTTCGTTTTTAGGATTTAATCGAATTTCGGGAGTGGTAGTTTCGGAAAGTTCGTTTTCCTTTGCTTTAGGAATCAGATACTTTTCTGCACGTCGTTTCATGATGTCATAGCGGCATGTCATGGAGATAGTAAGATCTGAAAAGCGGTAATAATTCATAGTTTTTGTTCCTTTTCTTAAAAATGTTTTAGTAGTGGTTTTTTAATAAAAGCTTAAGTAAGTATAGCATATAAGCGGTGGGAAAACATATTAAAAAAATTTAACAGTAGAATTAGAGAGGAACAAATGACGAGTTAAAAACTTCATTTTTGTATCTTTTTTACAATAGAGTAAATGAAAATTTGGGGGAAACAGATTAAAATTGTGAAAAATAACTTAAAAAACTGAAAAATTATGGGTTATAAAGTATATTATCTGACTGCTTGTTGGCGAAAAATGAAAAAACAGGTAAAATAGCACTACATTTAAGCGTAAATATGGATTGTTCTGTAGAGTTTGCATAAAAATGTAAAAATAATGAGGAAGGAGGAAGGGGATTTAAGAAGACTTTTGTGTAAACCAAAGAGTATAAAAATTTTAATAACCGAAAGAATTGAAAAAAGGAGTAAAGTGATGAGATTAAAGAAATTTTTATCAGCGGCATTATCGGCAGCGATGTTGATTTCCTGCGTGTCATTTGGCGGTGGAACTGTTGTACAGGCAGCAGGAGAAATGAATATAGCTCGAAATTTACAAATTTCAGCGTATTCAGGAACAGAAGGGGACTTTCCTGTTAGTTCTGTTAACGATGGTCGTGGTGATGATACCCAGAATGATAATTACAGATGGTTTTCAAAAGAAGCGCTAAAAGGGTCGGGTGCGAGAGGAAATGCGGCATATTTAATTTTTGATTTAGGAGAAAATGGGCCAAGAAGTTTTAGCGGTATAGATATTCGTTTTCATAATATGGCATATGCTACAAACTATAAAATTTTAACAACCGATAATTCTACGATTACGACAGAAAGTCTTTTGGCCAAAGATAGAGTGCCTGAGGGATGGAAAGTTTTGTATGAGAAAACACATCAGGAAACTGATTCGGCATATCCTAAAGATCATTTTGAAGGTAAAACAGAAGTAGGACGTTATGTGATGTTCTTTTTTACAAGTATGAATAGCAGAGCGGGGTTAAATTCAGTATCTGTTCGAAAAGTTCAAATTTGGCATAAAGCAATAACAAATGTTACAATGAGCGCTTCAACATTGGATTTGAAAGCCGGAGACGAAGCACAGCAATTAACAGCAACCGTTACACCTGAAGATGCAACGTACAAAGCTGTTGAATGGAGTAGCAATAATGATAATATAGCAACTGTTGATGCAAGCGGAAACGTAACAGCAGTAGCTCCGGGACAGGCGGTAATTACAGCAACTTGTAAAGATGACAGAACAAAAACAGCAACATGTACCGTCTGCTATAGATAAAACAGAGCTGACATATTGGCTTGAGGAAGCAGGCAAGTTGAATTCGTCTGATTATACAAAAGATGGATGGGATATATTCCGGCAAATAGTAACAGAAGCTACTGGAGTAAAAGACGATGCTACGGCTACGGAACATGAAGTAAGCGAGGCGGTCATTGCATTGATTGACGGAATGATAGCACTGGAAAAAGAAAAAGTGTACACAGTTACTGTTGATGGGAAAAAAGTTGCAGAAGGTGTTTATAATCAGATCGTAACGATTACAGCAGATGCGCCACAGGTTGGACAGAAGTTTGCAGGCTGGCAGTTAAAGGATAAGATTGTTTCATATGATGAAGTATATACATTTGCGATAAGTGGCAATATGGCATTTACAGCGACATACGCACCGCAGGAGCAGACAATCGAAAAACCATTATACGCAGCAGTTGCTGATACAATGATTATAAAACGAGCTGACGGAAAGGCAAATGTAAAATACATAGCGAAGCTGTCAATTCCGGATAATTATATTTTGAATGAGACCGGGTTGTTATGGTATGGAAAACCTGATTTAGAAAATCTTTGCACAGAGACTGGCCCGACTCCGGGTACGAAGAAAATCGTTGCTCCGGTAATTAGTTCTACATATCAGTTTGCAGTGAACGTAAATGGTATTCCGGCAGGAAAGACAATTCGCGGAGTCATTTATGCAAAAGTAACTGATAAGGAAACACAGCAAACAAAATGGGTTTACTCTGAGGAAGTACGCCTTACAAACAAATAAGATAATAAAAAGGGTTCTTTTATGAAAAGATAAAAAAGGCAGTGTCAAAAAAGTTTTTCTTTATTTTGACACTGCTTTTTTAGGGTTAATAATGAAACTTTTTTAAAAATATTATTGATGATAAAACAGCCGGATGATGTTAAAATAGAAAAGGTAGAATGAAGTAGAAGAGGCAAAAAGTGATAAGAAAAGTGCAATGAGAAAAATAAGAATGAGAGTGAAAATGGAAAGTAAGAAAGGAAAGTCGGCGGTCTGCTGGATTTATCAATATAGTAAAAAGTCGCTTTGGCTTGTAATACTGTTGGCGCTTATCAGCGGAGCGATTGCGGGAAGTTTTATTCTTCTGGCTCTTGTTTCCAGCAGTTTATTAGATGTTGCGACAGGGGTAAAAGAGGGAAGGTTAGGAGTTCAGATTTTTTTGATTGTATGTCTGATCTTGCTGCAGGCAGTTTTGAATATTTTGAGCAGTAACGTCCGGATACATGCGACAACGAAGATTGAAATGCAGATTCGCCAGGGAATTTTTGCGGCGGTACTTAAAAAGCAGTATCAGCATGTTTCAAAGATTCATTCGGGAGAGATATTAAACAGGCTGACAAGTGATATTGACATTGTGGTAGGAGCGGTTGTCGGACTGATCCCGCAGGCGATTTCCATGATCACGAAGATCGTGGCAGGACTTGCGGTACTGTTTTCTATCGACGCCCGTTTTACGGCTGCGGTGCTGGGCATCGGGCTTCTTGTTTGCATTTTCAGCCGTATTTACAGCAGGCATTTTAAATATCTGCATAAGGAAGTGCAGAGGACGAATGGCGTAGTGCGTTCTTATATGCAGGAATGTATTGAGAATCTGATCGTCATAAAATCATTTGCAAATGAGCATGCGGTATGCGGCAAACTGAATCAATTTCAAAAAGATAATTACCGTATTCGGATTAAACGTAATGCGATCAGCAATTTGGCAAATACACTTGTATATGTTTTGTTTACAGCGGGGTATTATGCGGCGCTTGTATGGGGAGCGTTTCAGATTTCATTCGGTGTGATGACATTCGGAACATTGACGGCTTTTTTGCAGATTATTCAGCAGATCCGGGCGCCGTTTCGTAATGTGTCGGGGTTGATTCCACAGTATTACAGCATGCAGGCGTCGGCAGAGCGGCTGATGGAGATAGAGGATATGGAAGAGGAAAGTCAGAAGATTCGGATTGAAGATGTGTCGGAGTTTCAGAAAGATTTTCGCGCGATAGTGGCGGAGCATGTGACGTTTGCGTATCAAAACGGAGATATTATATTAGACGATGTTTCTCTGCGTGTTAATAAAGGAGATCTGATTGCCATTGTAGGGGAATCGGGAATCGGAAAAAGCACGATGATGAAGTTAATGCTGCATTTGATGCCGTGTGAGAGTGGAAAGCTTTATTTTGAGACGGTAAATGGAAAGATTGAGATTGATGCGGGAACGAGAAACGTTTTTTCTTATGTTCCGCAGGGGAATATGATCATGTCGGGAACGATTCGGGAGAACATTACCTTTTGTAATCATGATATCGGAGAAGAAGAGATACGAAAAGCAGCGGAAATTGCGTGTATATGGGATTATATTGAGACACTTCCGCAAGGCTTGGAGACGGTTTTGACAGAGCGGGGAGAAGGATTATCGGAAGGGCAGGTTCAAAGGATTGCGATTGCCCGAGCGATATTAAACGATGCGCCGATTTTGTTGTTAGACGAGTGTACGTCATCCTTGGATAAGGATACGGAGTGGAAAGTTCTCCAGAATCTAAAGAAAATGAATACAAAGACAATTATCTGTATTTCGCATACAGCGGCGGGAGTGGCATGCTGTGACAGAGTTGTGGAGATAGAAAACAAAAAATTTAAAGAGGTATCAAATGATGATTAAGAGGGAATGGCGTCAGTTATTAGAAATGATAAAATTCAGTTTGGGAAAGGGGAAAGCGCCTGAACTAAGAGTGGAGACAGACTGGGGGAAATTTTACAGAATATGCAAATTTCATAAGATTCAGTCTATGGTATGCCCCGGAATACAGAAGCTTCCAAAAGAACAGCAGCCTCCGGAAGAAATATTGAAAAAGTTTCAGGAAGCAGAGTCCATGGAGATTGCAAGAGATGCGGTGCAGGCATTTTCACAGGAAGAATTGTTGGAGGCTTTTGAAAAGGAAGGGATATCTGTTTTGCCGTTAAAAGGCATTTTGATGAAAAGGTTTTATCCGGTTACAAGTATGCGGATGATGGCGGATCTGGATATTTTGTATGAGACGGGAAGAGGAAAAGAAGTGGAAGCGGTTCTGACGGATCTCGGATATTATTGCGATCACAGGGATAGTCATCATGATGTGTTTTTTAGAAAGCCGTTTATGAATATCGAGATGCATCATTGCATGATCGGTGAAAATTCACTGTTGGATGCATATTATGAGGATATCTGGAAACGGGCGCGTCAGGAAGAGGGTAAATCTCATATTTATCGGCTGTCATGGGAAGATTTTTATATCTTTATGATCGCTCATATGGCGAAACATTTTCAGGGCGGCGGATGCGGAATCCGCTCTATCGTAGATATGTGGCTTTTTTCGGATCGGATGAAGGAAAGTCTGGATTGGGATTACGTTCGGAAAGAACTGGAGAAAATAGAGCTGGCTCAGTTTGAACGGTGTATGTGTGATCTTGTTTCCGTTTGGTTTGAGGAGAAGGCAGAAACAGAGTTTTATGCACAACTTACGGAATTGCTGATGCAAAGCGGAATATACGGAACGATTACAAATTATAATATACAGCATGTGGCAGAAGTGGACAAACGTGTTTGGAAAGGTCAGATCAAAGTATGGATGGAAGCGATATTTCTGCCGTATAAAGCGATGAAAATGCAGTATCCGTATCTGGAGAAATACCCGGTTTTTCTTCCTGCGGCATGGATTCAGCGTATTTTTCGGACCTGCTTTTGCAGAAAAGGAAGAGCAGGAGAAGTTCTCTCCGGTATGAAAGTCGAGGGAAACGAAGTAAGAAAACGGCAGGATCTCTTTGGAAAATTAGGACTGTCATGAAACAAGAGCCTAAACTTTTGCAATTTAAAAGGTTTAGGCTCCAAATTTAATTAAGATTCTTTCCTTCCAAGATGAAACTGTTCAATCAGATGGGAGATATTTTCCTCCGTATCTTCAAGATCATCTGCAATTTCGGAAATTGTCTTTCCTTTTTCAAGCTTTTTCTGAATGAGAGAACAGATTTTTTGGAGGAATTCTTTTCGTTCCTCTTCTCTGCCCTCTTCTCTGCCCAGCTTTCTTCCTTCTTC
>NZ_DS264378.1:0-7500 GCF_000153925.1 [Ruminococcus] torques ATCC 27756 | reverse complement strand
AGCAGTGGATTTTTAAGAAGAGAGAATGCCGGAATGAGTAGCGAGAAAGAGGTGAGAATCCTCTTGGCCGAATATCTAAGGTTTCCAGGGTAAAGCTGATCTGCCCTGGGTAAGTCGGGGCCTAAGGCGAGGTCGAAAGACGTAGTCGATGGATAACAGGTTGAAATTCCTGTACTATCCTGTAACAGAACTGTGGGGACGCAGACAGAGAGCACAAGCCGGGAATGGAAAGACCGGTGCAAGCGAGGTAGGAGTACATCAGGCAAATCCGGTGTGCAATCCGAAGACGTGATGCGGATCGAAAAGAAGTAGAGAAGTGTGTGAGCTGGCTGCCAAGAAAAGCCGCTATTGTTTACAGGATACCCGTACCGTAAACCGACACAGGTGGATGAGGAGAGAATCCTAAGGCCGACGGGAGAAGCATTGTTAAGGAACTCGGCAAAATGACTCCGTAACTTCGGGAGAAGGAGTGCCATGCGAATGGCCGCAGAGAATTGGCCCAAGCAACTGTTTAGCAAAAACACAGGTCTATGCGAAACCGAAAGGTGAGGTATATGGGCTGACGCCTGCCCGGTGCTGGAAGGTTAAGGGGAGAGGTTAGCGCAAGCGAAGCTTTGAACTTAAGCCCCAGTAAACGGCGGCCGTAACTATAACGGTCCTAAGGTAGCGAAATTCCTTGTCGGGTAAGTTCCGACCCGCACGAAAGGCGTAATGATTTGGGCACTGTCTCAACAATGCACCCGGTGAAATTGAAATACCAGTGAAGATGCTGGTTACCTGCGCCAGGACGGAAAGACCCCATGGAGCTTTACTCTAGCTTGATACTGGGATTCGATATTGCATGTACAGGATAGGTGGGAGACTAGGAAGTGGTGACGCCAGTTGCCATGGAGTCAATGTTGGGATACCACCCTTGCAGTATTGGGTTTCTAACCAGCAGCCGTGATCCGGCTGGGGGACAATGTCAGGTGGGGAGTTTGACTGGGGCGGTCGCCTCCGAAAGGGTATCGGAGGCGCTCAAAGGTTCCCTCAGAATGGTTGGAAACCATTCGAAGAGTGCAAAGGCAGAAGGGAGCTTGACTGCGACACCGACGGGTGGAGCAGGTACGAAAGTAGGACTTAGTGATCCGGTGGTATAAAGTGGGATTGCCATCGCTCAACGGATAAAAGCTACCCTGGGGATAACAGGCTTATCACTCCCAAGAGTTCACATCGACGGAGTGGTTTGGCACCTCGATGTCGGCTCATCGCATCCTGGGGCTGTAGTCGGTCCCAAGGGTTGGGCTGTTCGCCCATTAAAGCGGTACGCGAGCTGGGTTCAGAACGTCGTGAGACAGTTCGGTCCCTATCCGGCGTGGGCGTAGGATATTTGAGAGGAGCTGCCCTTAGTACGAGAGGACCGGGGTGGACTGGCCGCTGGTGTATCTGTTGTATTACCAAGTGCATAGCAGAGTAGCCAAGCCGGGAAGGGATAAACGCTGAAGGCATCTAAGCGTGAAGCCCCCCTCAAGATGAGATATCCCATAACGTCAAGTTAGTAAGACCCCTTGAAGACGACGAGGTAGATAGGGCAGAGGTGGAAGTGTGGCAACACATGGAGCTGACTGTTACTAATAGGTCGAGGGCATAACCAAAGCGGAGATAGGCACATGTCGTTGGTTAGCATCTGTGTTTTAGATGCTTATCAAAGACGGTACCCGTAAGGGTAGGATGAAAAAGATTCTTTGTATGTAGTTTTGAAGGTATATGTAAACGAGATATAAATAAGAAGAGAATATTTTCCAAACGGAATGAGAGAAGGCAGCGTCTGAAAAGGCGTTGTCTTTTTTTGCGGCAGAGGCAAGCTAAAGTCGGGCTTGTCAGAAATATTCTAATAATTATATGTGCCGGTTAAATATTTAAGGAAACACTGATTAATGATTTGATTTTCTTCAAGAATGGACATTGTATAATGATCAGTTCTGATTTTTTAAAAACAAGTGTCGTTTTTGTATTCCTGCCGGAGAAACGCATAAAAACCTTAGTTTTACAGATACTACCTTTATTGACAGAAATATGATAAAGATAGAAATTTGCAAAACGGAGGATTTTTTATGAAAGCAACAGGAATCGTAAGAAGAATTGATGATCTCGGCAGAGTTGTAATTCCGAAAGAAATCAGAAGAACGCTTCGTATACGCGAGGGAGATCCTTTGGAAATATTTACTGACAGAGAAGGCGAAATTATTTTGAAAAAGTATTCTCCGATCGGTGAATTTGGAATGCCTGTAAAATTGTATGCGGAAAGTTTATCTCAGACAATGGGGTGTACAGTGTGTATTACAGATACAGATCAGGTTATCGCTGTTTCGGGAGCAGGTAAAAAAGATTTAGAAGAAAGATTTGTAAGAAAAGAGTTTCTTCAGGTTTTGGGAAACAGAGAAGTTTTAACGGCGTGTCAAGGAGATGACAGATATGTAAAAGTGACGGAAGAAATGAATGAATATGAGGATGAAGTTATATCTCCTATTATCAGCGCGGGAGATATAATCGGGGCAGTCGTTTTATTAAACAAAGATAAGAAAAAACATTTTGGCGAAGTAGAACAAAGAGTTGCCGTCAGCGCAGCGGATTTTTTGGGAAGACAAATGGAATAACAGCAAGAACAGCTTGGTAAATATGAGGGAAATAAGTATTTTCACCAGTCATAAATCTTTCGGGACAAACATATGCTTTATTAGTGATGATACGAAACGGGAGGTTTGTGATGGAAGCAAAAGAATATGGAAATGTTGGGAAAAAGGCGATCTGGTTCGTGAAATCACTTTTGTGTGGTTATATTGTGACAGGATTCTTACTTTTGATACTGGCGCTGATGCTTTATAAGCTTGGTTTGAGTGAACAAAATGTCAATGCCGGAATTGTTTTAATTTATGTGATTTCAACATTTTCCGCGGGTTTTGTACTTGGGAAGTTGGCGGGAAAAAGAAAATTCTTATGGGGGCTGTTTGCCGGAATAACATATTTTGTCCTGCTTATGCTGATTACTTTGGGAGTATACCATGCGTTTCAAGGGAATGTGACAAATATTGCTGTGACATTTTTGCTGTGCGCCGGAGGGGGAATGCTCGGAGGAATGATTGCCTGAAAACAGTTCATATCTCAATCATTTCTCAATCTTGCAGAGCAGTTAAAAATGTAGGTTTGTCAAACATATGTTACACCCCGATCAATAAATTCCCTCAGAACAGTTTGTGGTGATTTCCACCCCAGAGGTCTCATGGGAAACTGGTTATAATCCCTACGGTTATAGGTTTGAAGCTGCTTGGAAAAATCCTCAAAGGAATAGAAAGTATGCGAGGTATAAAAACGTTCATTATCCTTGCGGTGGCTGCGTTCCACTTTTCCGTTATGACGTGGTGTAAAGGGTCGGATCAGTTTATGTTGGATGCCAAGTTCTTTTAAAGTCCGTTGGAATAAAGTCAATGTTTCTTTGCCGGAAGTGGAAAAGCGCTTTGTAAACTCCACGCCGTTGTCTGTCTGAACGCATTCGATTGGCATAGGAAAGCGTTGGATCAGATGCTTGAGGAACTGTGCGGATGAATAGGTGCTGTGTTCTTCAAAAAGCTTCCACATACCGCCAGCGGGAGTACTCATCAATGGCGGTATACTGATAGAATTTCTTTCCTTTCGCATTATTGACAAGACAACATGCAGGAACGAATTTCACATCGACCTGGATACGCTGTCCGGGATATTTCATCTGCTCATAAGGCTTCGGAATATATTTGGGATTCGGAAGTTTTTGAGCCAAGATTCCCTGTTTCTTCAGAAAACGATACAATCCTGGGATGGAACGTTTATAACCGCGCTGCATAAGTTTGACCCAAAAGACAACCAGACCAGAATGGGGATTGCGCCTACGCATATCTTGGATCAGCTTGATTTCTTCAGGTGTATGCTGATTGGGATGGTGATGGGGACGGCGTGAACGATCGCGGAGAGACTCTATTGTGCCGTCATAGCGGCGCTTCCAACGATAAATATACTGGCGGTTTGTCTTATATTTAATTGCTGCTTTTGAGACACCATATTTTTCGGCGAAACGGATCAGGGATAGACGATACCTCATATCTTGTGTTATACTTGCCATGCGGGAATACTTCCTTTCTTAAATGTTTAGGTTTGGTAGCTTAAAGCATAACACAGAAAAGGTATTTCCGCTTTTTAATTATTCAGTTGTAACACATGTATTGTAATCCTACATTCTCAATCTTGCAGAGGGTTGAGTGAATAAGTAAATTCCATATGTAAAAGTAAATTCCATACAGAAGACTAAATTCGATATTTTAGGGTTTGACGAATTGTGTCAAATCCTTTAAAGTGGAATTTAACCAGATAATAAATGCTTTTCTGCAATAAAAATGTATGCTAATGAGACAACTGGAATCTGCTCTGTAAGACTAAATTCCACTTGTCTGGTATGTGTGATATGGAGCCTTTATCCGCAGATTTGTTTTATTATCTGGTTTTATTTTTTCAATAATGCAGGCGTTAATACGATCTCATCTGCCGGTATTTCAGTGAGAGCAAAAAAATTTAAAAGTTCATGTGGGAGCATGATTTTTGCAAGAGCCATAGGCGACAATCCACCAAGGCTTTGTCTTGGAGTACTGTTGATATGGCTCATCATCAGATTGATCTCTTTTTGCGAGTAATCGTCAAAGGATGTTCCTTTCGGGCATATTTTTCGGATATATTCATGGTTCTTTTCACAATGCGGCTTTTGCCAGGAACACATCGGATCACAATAATAAATACTTGTCCGAATCAGGTTGTCTTCACCACATTCCAATGCATCCGGAATCTGAAATTCACCGCCTCTGTCCGTTAAAATCAGCGAAAAAGCAGAGGCAAAAGAAAAGGTTCCAATCGCATGCTCAATGGAGTCAAATACATTTTTTATATGATCGGATTCTTTGCTGTCAAGAAGATACGCCATCATAAAAGAACATTCGGAAAAGTGGAAAGTGAGTAACACCTTGTGGGAACCTTCACAGCCGAGAACGGTATCCATTTCAGTAACTCTTGTATCCGGGAACTCTTTTAAAAATGCCTGAAAGTCTTTGTAAGTACGACCTTCATAGATTGTTTTATCAACTAATTCAGAAGAGCCGGAAGAACGGAGCTTATATTTTACTTTTTTAGGCAGATCGATATTTTTAACACTCAAAGCTCCGGATTCAATGTAATTGTAAAGCGTTTTTTCTGAGTAAGGGATCTCCGGATGATTCTGTAGGATCATGTAAGGGGGACTGCCCCTGCATAATCAGTGGGGAAACCAGTTCATCCAGCCTTATCAAATCTTCAGGAGAAATGTTGATACCAGTTCGCGATTCAATCAGAACGGTTCGATATTCCCTGTGAGCAATCGTGGCTCTATAATAAGCCTTATCCAAACGGCATCCGCTTTTTTTACTGCAAGCATTGCATACAAAGGGAGCTTTATCTAGTTTGGAACAATGATAACTGCGAGGAATGAAATCATCGCAATGGGAATTACAGTGGTTGCAGAGTTTACACATTCTTTTGCATATCGGAGCATAGATTTCACAGATATTCTTTTTTTTGCAGTCTTTTATTAGAGCACATTTATTTTTTGATTCATTGAAGTGGCTATGTTCCTGAATAGTGCGGTGCTTTTTAATTTCTTTGGAGATAGTGGTTGGATCTTTTCCTAACTGTAGCGCAATGCTATGGAGGGAGTTTCCTTGATCCAACCTTTTTTCAATTATAATACGCTGATCCATTGTCATATGCTTTTGATTTCCAGGGATAGATTTACACATAAGTACCTCTTTTCTACTGCGGATAGAAGGTACTAAAATAATATAGGATATAGAAGAAGAGAGTAAGACTAAATTCAGCATGATGGTGGAATTTAGTTTTTCATTTAAGGCAATCTTGCAGAGCAGTTAAAAAACTCTTTAAAAATGGCGCATACTGTGCTATAATTTTATGAGCGTAATAATGTTATAAGATTAGGAGGACAGGACATGAAACATATTAAAACATTAAATACACAGACATTGAATCACACAGTAAAAAAAGGCGGATGCGGCGAGTGCCAGACATCATGCCAGTCAGCATGTAAGACATCTTGTACTGTTGGAAACCAGACTTGCGAGCAGAAGAAATAATTAAAATATCGTAAGAATACGGGGCAATAGGGTGAAGAAGGCAGCGGTCTTTAAAAGCCGCTGCCTTATGCTTGTTTGAACGAAATGAAAGAGAGGTATTTTTCGTGATACATTTGTATCAGAATAACGGATATAATATAGTGTTGGATGTCAACAGCGGTGCAGTGCATGTCGTAGATAAGGCAGCGTACGATGTGATCGGCGCGTTAGAAGAGCAAAATGAATTACATACGGCAGAAACATTGAAAACACCGGAAACTTTTGAGTTCTTAAGATCAAAACTCGGAAGTACATACGCAGAAGAAGATATAAGAGATATTTTGGAAGCTGTCGCAACGATTACGCAAGAGGGAAGACTTTTTACGAGAGATGTTTATGAAGACTACATTGATGAAGTGAAGCAGAGAAAAACAGTTGTCAAGGCGCTTTGCCTGCACATCGCACATGACTGTAATCTGGCCTGCAGATACTGCTTCGCAGAAGAAGGGGAATATCATGGACGCCGGGCGCTTATGTCTTATGAAGTAGGAAAAAAAGCGCTTGATTTCCTTATTGCGAATTCGGGAAAAAGAAGAAATCTGGAAGTAGACTTTTTCGGCGGAGAACCGCTTATGAACTGGCAGGTTGTAAAAGATCTTGTCGCTTACGGGCGAGAGCAGGAAAAAATCCACGATAAGCATTTCCGTTTTACAGTGACGACAAACGGAGTGCTTCTAAATGATGAGATCCAGGAATTTGTCAATAAAGAGATGGATAACGTCGTACTTAGTTTGGATGGCAGAAAAGAGGTTAACGACAAAATGCGTCCGTTTAGAAACGGAAAGGGAAGTTATGATCTCATTGTGCCGAAATTTCAGAAACTTGCAGAGAGCCGGAATCAGGAGAAGTATTACATAAGAGGAACATTTACGAGAAATAACCTGGATTTCTCCAACGACGTACTTCATTTTGCGGATCTTGGATTTGAGCAGATTTCAATCGAGCCGGTCGTAGGAGAAGATACAGATCCTTATGCGATCAGAAAGGAAGATCTTCCGAAGATTTTTGAAGAATATGACAAGTTGGCAAAGATCATGGTAGAGCGTGAAAGAAGCGGACGGGGCTTTACATTTTTCCATTTTATGATCGATTTGGAAGGCGGGCCGTGCGTTTCAAAACGTCTGTCGGGATGTGGATCGGGAACAGAATATCTTGCAGTAACTCCGTGGGGAGATTTGTATCCATGTCATCAATTTGTCGGACAGGAAGAATTCCTTATGGGAAATGTGGACGAAGGTATTACGCATACGGAGATTGCGGATGAATTCAGAGGATGCAGCGT
>NZ_DS264379.1 GCF_000153925.1 [Ruminococcus] torques ATCC 27756 | reverse complement strand
GGCATGATACAAGGCTGGTTTTCCTTGTATTTTTAAATTAAAACGACTGAGCCACCATCAAACACTAGATTCATCTCACACTATACCGTAATTTAGTGCCTTTTTTATAATCGTT
>NZ_DS264380.1 GCF_000153925.1 [Ruminococcus] torques ATCC 27756 | reverse complement strand
TGCTGTTCTTTCACTCAAATACTCCTTGCACAAAATTTTTGCCGTTTTCTGCGTCTGCCGCTGTCTCAATTCCTTCCGCACCTTCATTTGAGCAAAAACAGGCATGGCGCCTTGGGTCACCATAGCGAGTGCCAAAAGGACCGCCATTATTTTTTTTCTTCATGCTCATCTCTCCTTCTTTCAATGAAATATATTACAAATTATAGCATGTTTTCGTTTTCTTTTTTGTGCAAAAATGTTGCTTTTATTTTTACTTTTTGTATAATACGGAACATTTGATGTTATTTTGCATAATCAAGTTGATATATATATCACTTCAAAAGACATAACTCCCAATATCAAAAATCACCGGAAGTGCCAAAAAGCATCTTCCGGTGATTCTATTCACATGACCTACTTCTGCACGATATTGATTATTTTTTTCGGTACATAAATTTCTTTGACGATCGTACCTGTCAGTTTATCGGCTACCGCTTCTTTTCCGGCGGCGATTGCCTCATCTTTTGATGCATCGGCAGAAATACTGATAACAGCTCTTGTCTTTCCGTTAATCTGTACCGGCACTTCAATCTCGTCATCTTTCATTGCACTTTCGTCATATGACGGCCATCCTGCTTTAAAAATTGTTTCTCCATGGCCAAGCTGCTCCCACATTTCTTCGGCAAAATGC
>NZ_DS264381.1 GCF_000153925.1 [Ruminococcus] torques ATCC 27756 | reverse complement strand
AGCTTCACTGCTCGAGAGGTCGCATAAAAGGGGGTGCGTATGTGTATGATACATAAAGTTATGTATTATTTGTAGCCGCGTTCTAACGTCGACGTACCAATTACGCCCCGCCCTGCCACTCATCGCAGTACTGTTGTAATTCATTAAGCATTCTGCCGACATGGAAGCCATCACAAACGGCATGATGAACCTGAATCGCCAGCGGCATCAGCACCTTGTCGCCTTGCGTATAATATTTGCCCATGGTGAAAACGGGGGCGAAGAAGTTGTCCATATTGGCCACGTTTAAATCAAAACTGGTGAAACTCACCCAGGGATTGGCTGATACGAAAAACATATTCTCAATAAACCCTTTAGGGAAATAGGCCAGGTTTTCACCGTAACACGCCACATCTTGCGAATATATGTGTAGAAACTGCCGGAAATCGTCGTGGTATTCACTCCAGAGCGATGAAAACGTTTCACTTTGCTCATGGAAAACGGTGTAACAAGGGGTGAACACTATCCCATATCACCAGCTCACCGTCTTTCATTGCCATACAGAACTCCCGGATGAGCATTCATCGGGCGGGGCAAGAATGTGAATAAGGGCCGGATAAAACTTGTGCTAATATTTCCTTACGGCCTTAAAAATGGCCGTAATATCCAGCTGATCGGTCTGATTATAAGTACATTGAGCTACTGACTGATATGCCTCAAA
>NZ_DS264382.1 GCF_000153925.1 [Ruminococcus] torques ATCC 27756 | reverse complement strand
CTGGTCTGGTTGTCTTTTGGGTCAAACTTAAGCAGCGCGGTTATAAACGTTCCATCCCAGGATTGTATCGTTTTCTGAAGAAACAGGGAATCTTGGCTCAAAAACTTCCGAATCCCAAATATATTCCGAAGCCTTATGAGCAGATGAAATATCCCGGACAGCGTATCCAGGTCGATGTGAAATTCGTTCCTGCATGTTGTCTTGTCAATAATGCGAAAGGAAAGAAATTCTATCAGTATACCGCCATTGATGAGTACTCCCGCTGGCGGTATGTGGAAGCTTTTGAAGAACACAGCACCTATTCATCCGCACAGTTCCTCAAGCATCTGATCCAACGCTTTCCTATGCCAATCGAATGCGTTCAGACAGACAACGGCGTGGAGTTTACAAAGCGCTTTTCCACTTCCGGCAAAGAAACATTGACTTTATTCCAACGGACTTTAAAAGAACTTGGCATCCAACATAAACTGATCCGACCCTTTACACCACGTCATAACGGAAAAGTGGAACGCAGCCACCGCAAGGATAATGAACGTTTTTATACCTCGCATACTTTCTATTCCTTTGAGGATTTTTCCAAGCAGCTTCAAACCTATAACCGTAGGGATTATAACCAGTTTCCCATGAGACCTCTGGGGTGGAAATCACCACAAACTGTTCTGAGGGAATTTATTGATCGGGGTGTAACATATGTTTGACAAACCTACATATAAATGAATATTTACCTCTGCTTCTTTTATTTATCTATTTTATACATTTTATTGCAAAAATCAGGGGGCGCACACACATTTTCTTCGGCAATACATACAATAATCATAGAAAAAACGAGCCGTAATGCCCCTCTATACGCGCTTACTTTTTCAGTATTTAATTTGTTTTTCACAAAAGAAACTAAAATATTTACATCAATATATTATTTATGGAGGCATTATGAATATAAAAGGACTTGATGTCAGCGAATTTCAAGGAGAAATCAACTGGGAACGGGTTAAAAACGCAGGCTATCAGTTTGCTATGATTCGTGCAGGTTATGGATTCAATACGATTGACAAACAATTTCAGAGAAATGCTTCTGAATGCAACAGAATCGGTCTTCCGATCGGAGTTTACTGGTTCTGCTATGCTGTCAGTCCTGAAACGGCTATTCAGGAAGCCGACGGCTGTCTGCGCACCATTCGTAATTATAGAATTGATTATCCTGTCTGCTATGATATTGAACAGGCGTCCGCCGCTTATGCTCTCGGAGAAGGTGTCACTATCACTCCGGCTCTTGCAAAACAACTCGTTTCTTCTTTCTGCAATCGTATTGAAGCAGGGGGCTACTATGCGATGTTTTACACAAACCGCAGTTTTTTAGACAATTATCTCGGAAATGATCTTGCAAAACGATATGCATTCTGGTACGCCCGCTATGCGTCTTCCTTCGACGGAACAGACTGCGGTATGTGGCAGTATACAAACGAAGGAAGTGTTCCCGGTATCGGCGGAAATGTAGACCTTGATATCGGCTACATCGATTATCCCGGCATCATCCGCCGGGCAGGACTTAATCACCTGTCTGAAACTGCTCCGCCGCCCGCTCCTCCCTCCGCTCCGACATATATCACTTATACGATTCAACCCGGTGATACATTAAGTGAAATTGCCGAAAGATTCGGAACAACCGTCTCTTCTCTTTCCGCTCTGAACGGTATTTCCGATCCCAATCTTATTTACGCCGGAAATACACTCCGCATTCCACAAGGCGGGAATTCTGCTTCGGTTTATTACACCATTCAGCCGGGAGACACATTAAGCGAAATTGCCGAAAGATTCGGAACGACCGTCGCTTCTCTTTCTGCCTTGAACGGTATTTCTGATCCCAACTTAATTTATGCGGGAAATACACTTCTAATTTCTCAATAACTTTCAGTACCGATAGATTTTTTTATCTTTTCTTTTCAATAAAGCGCGGTTTCTTTAACTATCTAAATTTAAGAATTTCATAACTTTTTTTCGTTTTCTTTTAGACATTAAACATACTTTAGACACATTTTGAAGATATACTGTTCAACAGATAGTTGATAAAACAACTATCTCCCCCCTCATAAAGTAAAGACATCCCGGATAACCGGGATGTCGCACTTTACTCTCATTCCTTTAGATAACTATAAAAACAACGAAACCCGTTAGCCGGAAGGTTAGCGGGTTTTCGCTGTTTATAGAACTGTTCATCTCGTCTGTGGATAGTTCTTAGACAATTCACTATAACTCTAAAAATCATTATTCCTATTGTTTTCGTATCAATTCCCTTTTTATCGCAAACAGCAGTAAGAAAAATGCAATCATCATTCCGATATGAGACAATCCTGCCAGACCGGACAGCATCCCATTCCCCATTTTTCCAAGCTCTATTCCGAGAACCTGCACAATTCCGCGAATAAGCATCATCACCACCATGGCAGGCAATGCGATATTATAGAGAACAAAAAATTTCTTAAACAAAAGATTTTCCGCCAACATTGTTACTTTTGCGAAAAGAGCCGTTATAAGAAATAACAATGTTCCCATCACCAACAGATGAACATGCAGCACTCCTAATGTAGTCGGCTCTGTATATCCGTTCCATTTTGTAAATTCCCGATAAAATACGCCTCCCGCCATTGCAAATATAAAATAAACAATCGCTGTATTTATAATTCTTTTCATATGTATCTTCTCCTTAGTTTTTACTCCTCATCTTTTATGCATCTATACTTTCTCTATACTTCCTCTATACTTTCTCTATGCTTTTTCGTTTACTTATGCTTTCTTCCTGTAAGCCTGTATATAATTTCTTCCAAATAAAACGCCTGCCATGAAAAGTGCCGCTCCCAATCCTGTGTAAAATACAGCTATAAACCGCTCCGGCAGTAAATGGAATGAACGAATAATAATCCCGAAACTTATCATAAACGCCATAATTAAAAATGATTTCAAATCAAAAAATTTATAAAACAGTTGCTTTTCTTCTTCATATCCTTGAATTCTTATTGTATGTTTATTTGTCAACTTATAAAATACCATGAACCAAAAGAGAAGAAACACGATAATTGTCACGATATAATTTATTACAGTCTGATATTCAGCATAAGTTTCAATCCCGATCCTCAAAACGTTAAATCCTGCGATCATCCAGACAAGACTTGCCAAAAGCAAAAGATTCTGTTTCTTTATCTTCATAACCCATCTCCGTTCCACATCAACTCTTTCTCTTAATACAAATAATTTTTTACAAATTCCAAAAAGGACTCTTTTTCATTTTGTTTTTCCAGTAATATTGATAAAAACAAGGTAAATATATAGTCCGTAAAAATTTCGGCAGTCAGATTTTCTGTAAATATCCCTTGACGTATTTTTTCATCATTTTCCAAAAAATGTGCCATTTGATTTTTTAACCTCAGAAAATATACTTCCATCGCCTTTTTTCCTTCTTGTCTTTCTCCTGCCGTAAACCCCAATGCATGCATGGAAAAAAATTTCGGATAACGGCTTCGGCTATTTTCAACACCTTCAAACAACAGGTTTAAGTATTCCACAATATTCTCGCATTTTTCTAAAGTTTTTCCCATTTGAAATATATCTTTCCACACTGCCTCTATTGTAGCAGACAAAAGTTCTGATTTTGAAGAAAAATAATTATACAAAGAACCTAGTGCAATTCCGCATTCAGATGCAACGGTTCTCATATTTACTGCGGCAATTCCTTTTTTTGCCACAATCCCACAGCTTACTTTCAATATTTCTTCTTCCGACGTAACCGCTCTGCTCAACTCTTATCACCGTCCTCTTTATTCTATTCTCCTTTCCCGCTTTCCCTTTTCAGTTTTTTTAATATGAACATTGTTCATGTTAATATTCTATACAATATTTGTCAAGTTTTTTCTCCTGTTTTCCAATTTTTCTCTTTACTCTCTTTTTACAACTTCAAAAGAACCGATTCCCAAAAGAGAATCGGTTCTTTTATATCGCCTCACAATATTATATTATGAAAACTTTATTCTTATTTTTGTTCTTATTTTTTCTTTTTATTTTTGATAATAAGAACTGCCGCCACAACGGCGATTGCAGCCACAAGACCCGCGATCGGAAGCCATACGTTCTTATCGTCGCCTGTCTGTACCGCACCGGAATTGTTCTTTCCTTCCTCTTTGCCGGATGTCGGAGGAACTTTTCCTTTCTCTTCAACAGTCACGTTGACCGTTACTTTCCTGAATTCTTCCGGAATTGTGATTCCTTCTTTTGTCTGAAGTGTTCCTGTCAGTTTATATGTTCCTGCTTTGTCTGCTTTATACACATCTGTGTTCCATACGATTGACAGTTTATCTTTCGCCTTGTTATCAAGTGTCACTTTCACTTCTTTCGGAAGGGCAAGTTTCTCTGCCGGAGTTCCGAATTTCACAGTAAGGTCAGCAAGTTTTTCTACTGCTATAACCACTTTGTCTTCCGGCTGCGGCGGGTCTACTTCTCCGCCTTTTTCTTCTACAGTTACGTTGATCGTTACTGTCTTGAAGTTGTCAGGAAGTTTAATTCCTTCTTTTGCCTGAAGTGTTCCTGTCAGTTCGTACGTTCCCGCTTCGTCTGCTTTATACGCATCTGTGTTCCACTCTACTGACAGTTTGTCTTCTGTCTCGTTATCTAATGTTACTTTTACTTCTGTCGGAAGAGCAAGTTTCTCAACTGAAGTTCCGAACTCAACCGTAAGATCAGTAAGTTCTTCTACTTTTGTAACTACTTTGTCTTCCGGCTGCGGCGGATTTACTTCGCTCTCTTCTACAATTACATTGATCGTTACTGTCTTAAACTTATCAGGAATCTTAACGCCTTTCTTCTTCTGAAGTTCTCCTGACAGCGTCTGTGTTCCGATCTGATCTGCTTTGTAATTATCTGTCGTCCATTTTACTTCAAGTACATCTGCAACACGACCGCCTTCCAGTGTAACATTTACTGTTTTTGGAAGATCCAGTTTATCAGCAGCAGTTCCTTTCTTCACTTTAAGATCGGCAGGTTTCTCTACGCCTACAACTGTCTTTGCATTCCAGTCGTCTACCGTCAGGTTAATTACTGCAGGTACAGCTTTGTTTCCTGATGCATCTACAGCTACGATACGGATACTGTAGCCTTTGCTTTCATCCGCGTTTTTCAATGTATATTCTGTCTTATCGCTTTCAGATACGATCACGCCGTCTACATATACAATATATGTAACTTCGCTTCCTTCCGGATCTTCTGACGGAGCCCATGTGATCTTCACATCTTTTTCACCTTCTTTTACTACGCTGATTCCACTTACCTGTGCCGGAGCTTTTTCATCTGCCGCCGCCACTGTCGTGAACGGCTCGCTGCAAAGAGCTTTTTCCGACTCTACTTTATTATGGTTTACTCCTACGATCATAAATACATAAGATGTACCCGGTTTCAGATTCGTAAACCGCACCGTTGTCTCTGTTGTTGTCACAGGTTCTCCTGCATTATCCGGAACAGTATCTGTAATTGCTTTCAGCGCTTTTGCTGTTCCTTCATGTTCTACAGCATATACTTTATAAGACTCTGCCCTTGGAAGTTTCGTCCATGAAACAGTTGCTTCTGTACTTGTAACTCCCATTACAGTTGCTTTTGCATCTTCCGGAATCGTCGGAGCCGGAATTTCTGCCGCTTCAAGTTTTGCACCTGCTGCGTTCAAGTCTGCTGCAAGCTTATCAGCCTGCTCTTTTGTCGTCTTGTCGTCATTCATTCCCTTAACGGCATTGTCGTATGCTGTCTTAAACTCGTTCCACAGATTTTCTGCGTAATCGTCTTTATTCAAACCGCTGTATTTTTCAATCGCAGCCTGAAGCGCCGATTTATCAACAGAAGCCGCTGCCGGAGTGAATACTTCAAGATAATCAATGTTTACGTTAATGTTTCCATGATCTGTTGCCGCTGTAAACTTGATTGTATGTTCTGTATTTTCCAGATCTGTCTTTTCAAATACGCACTGCTGCGGTGATCCGCCGGATTTTTCTTCCCAAAGAACTGCGTCGCTTTCTGCCTTTCCGTCCAGTTCTACAGTAAATTTGCCTTGCGTATTATTTTTCTGAGCATAGAACTTAATGCCTGTTCCTGTAAATGTATAGCTGAACCATGCTCCTTCTGTACTTGTCTCCGTCTTAGTTCCGCCGTGATGCTTATCAGCTTCTCCTGTGTACGGATTACTCCAGCCTGTTTCACTCCATGTGATCTTCGGATTCTTGGAGTTCTTATCATCCGAGCAGTCCTCGATGATCTCTGACTGCGCTGTCACATCCGGGATTGCAACTGTAATCTCGCATGTGCCTGAGATTTCGGCATTTTCTTTCGATGTCGCTTTTACTGTCACAACACCGTTTGCTGTTCCTGCTGACAGAAGACCGTTTTCATCGATCGTAGCTGCCGCGCTGCCTGATTTTGTTGTAACAGACCACGTAACACCTTTATTGATCGCCTCTGCAGGAGTTACTGCCGCTTTCATCTGAAGCGTCGATCCGGCTTTGCTCACCGTCGTCATTCCGCTTGCAGACGTTACCTCTACTTTTTCAACCCGCGCCGCTTCTGTATTCAATACATTAAACGCGTCAAGCTCTACTTTATCTCTGCTTGCAGATGCATTTTTCTCGCCCATCGCCCGAACTTTAACCGTATGGATTCCGTATTCAAGCGTCTTATCTTTATGCTCTTCTGTAGAGAATATTTTTGCCTGTCTTTTTTGAGTTGCCGAATAAGTATCTGCTGTTGCCCATACTTCTCCGTCGATAGAGATTTCAACTTTACCTCTGTCGTTTTGTGTACAGGAGAATACTTCGATACCCGTTCCGCAGAATGTAAGTTCCGCTGTCTCTGTTCCTGTCGGGTCTTCTAAGTATTTCACTGAACCGCCGTAGTTTCCTTCCTGGCTGATCCAGTTGCCCCAGCTTCCTGTATATTTGATACGTTCGTCCTGATCGTCGATCATGCCGATCATGTTACGGCAGTCATCTACCGTTGCTTCCGAACTGAACTCGCTTTCTTTTCCGTCGATCACAGCCGTAACTTTGTACTTCAATGTTCCGAGCACATCCCAAGCGTCTGTGTCTGTCCATTCTGTCGCTTTCAGTTCTGTCTGAACCTGTACCCACTCGCCGCCTTCAATCTGACGGTATACATTATAAGATACTTCTGTTCTGGCTTTGACCGCATCCCATGTAAGAACTGTCTCTCCGTCTTTGATCTTCGTTACCTTAAGACCTGTAGGAGCTGCAGCTAATGTATTATCAGGGATAGCAGTGATCGTATATGTCTTTCCTGCTTCTGTATTGAAGGAAATACGATCTGAAGTCACCGGTGTGATCTCAACGAGGTTTCCGTCACTGTCTTTTACAGTTGCAAGTGAAAGATTTGCGTACTGAACAACCGCTTCTCCGCCGTTATTAGAGTGGATCGAAGCTTCTGTCAGTTTGTTGTCTGCCCATGCCATATCAACCGCAAAATTACCGCGGGCAAGCAGACCTTTCACATTACCTGTTCCCCATGCTTTCGGAACTGCAGGCATCAGGTCGATGTGACCCATGTTGCTCTGAACAAGCATTTCCGCAACTGCCGCTGTGTAACCGAAGTTTCCGTCGATCTGGAACGGAGCATGTGTATCCCACAGGTTTGTCATAATCTTATTGTTTGTGATCATCTTAGACAATACATCATAAGCCTTATCGCCCTCTGCAAGTCTCGCCCATGTTGCGACACGCTGAGCCATCGCCCATCCTGTCGTCACATCTGTTCTGTTCTGCATCGATACTTTCGCTGCCGCCAGCCACTCGTCATTCTGAGCGATCAAGTCTCCCGGATATAATCCGAGCATATGGGAAATATGACGATGACCATATCCTTCTCCCATCTTCTGACCATTCTCATCTGTATTTAATGTTGTCTCGTTATACCACTCTTTGATCTGTCCGCTGTCACCGATCTCAATCGGTCCTTTTAAGTCAGCCTGATTCTGTTTCCACTGTGCGACTTTCGCTTCGTCAACTCCCAAAGTCTCTGCCGCTGTGATCGTATCTTCATATAACTGCCAGATCAACGAATGCTCATATGTATTACCTGCAGTTCTCGGTCCGTGCTCCGGTGAATAACTCGGAACAGACACAAGCTTACCTTCTGAATCTCTCATCAGCATCTGATCGTACAGCGTCGCTTCTTCTTTCATCATCGGGTAAATATGAGTCTGCATGTACTCTGTATCTCCCGTAAACTCATAATATTCCCAACAGTTCTGAAGAATCCACGGAACGCCTGCCGGAGACCATCCCCAGTCGAATACCCAGCCCGGGTTCGTCCATCCGTACGGGTTGTTCTGTGTATGCGCCATAAATCCGTTTTCAGGATTTGCTTCCGTACTTTCAACTCCTGCGTAAATCTTCGCCGTAATACGTCCCGGCTCTCTGAGCGAATCTACATAGTCGATCAGCGGTTCTGCGCATTCCGCCATATTCGTCGTATATGTCGGCCAGTAGTTCATCTGCAGATTGACATTCATATGATAGTCCGAATGCCATGCGGAGTTATTCGCTCCGACCCAGATTCCCTGCAAGTTCGACGGAAGAGTTGCTCTTCTTTCATTCTTCGTTCCGTCTTCGTTCACAGGAGTCTCTCTCGATGATCCCATCGTCAGATAACGTCCGTACTGGAAGAGCATCAATTCCAGATAACGTTTTTCTGTTTCGGAAGCCGTTCCTTTTTTATATGCCTCCAACAGCTTATCCGTTGTCTTGTCAGACACTGCCTGTCCGATGTTAAGATCTAATCTTCCGAAAATATGATCGTAATCATTTACATGATCTTCTTTTAACGTCTCATATCCGCCGGCTTTTACTTTCGCCTCAGCTCCGGATACATATCCTTTTACCAAAGCAGCGAGCTGTTCTTTTGTCTCGCCTGTACGGTATTTCGGATAATCGTTTTTATAATCCGTTCCGATGGAAGTAATGATCGTAATCGCTTTCGCGCCGCTTACCGTGATCTTACCGTTTTTCGAGTCGTCTTTGATCTGCCCCGCCGTTCCGTCATCTTTGATTACCTTCGTATAAGAACTGAACTTCAACTGGTTATCTGTAAGCTGTCCGTCGATCGCGATTGCATTGTCGGATACTTTTTTGTCAAATGTTCTCGCGTAAGAATCTGCTTCCGGTTTGTTTTGACTTCCGCCTTTTTCCTCATCCGGTTCTACACGAACGTCAAAATCAAGCGTTCCGCCGTCTGTTGCAGTCAGACGTGTTACAAGAACGTTGTCAGGATAGCTTACGAAGTTTTCTCTTGTATAGTGCGCTCCGTTGAGATCATAATTCACTCCGGCTACCGCCGTGCGAAGATCCAGATCGCGCGAATATCCCGAAACGTTATTCTTTGTAACATTTTTAAAATCCAGATACATATTGCCATAACTTAAATAATATCCGTATCCCTGTACTCCGGCGTCATCACTGACTCCAATAAGCTGTCCTGCAAGATTACTGTCAAACCCTTGTCCGCTTTTCAGTTTCTCTTTCAGTTGTGCCATAACCTTGCCGTTCTGACCTTTTGATTCAATATTACCGCCGTTATATTCCGGTCGGCTGTCTGAAGGACCGCCGGACCAAAGCGACTTTTCATTCAACTGAATTCGCTCTGTCTGAACACCGCCAAACACACTGGCTCCAATCGCGCTGTTTCCAAGCGGAAGAGCCCACTGCTCCCACCCCGTATACGAATTGGGCGCCTCTTCATCATACCACAAACGCAAAGCATTTCCCTCCGTTTCCTGTGTCTGTGCCAAAGCAACGTTATCCTCGGCCGCTACAGAGAAAGGAGCTGCCGATACAACAGTCGCCATCGCAAGTGCGACAGATAACGCTTTCCCGCCTGCTTTTGAAAGCTTCCTTTTCATCTTTTTCCTCCTTTAAATTCGCACAGAAGTACAGCCATAAATAAATTAAGCCGAATACTCCGATGCTACGTTGTACTGTTTATCATATCACACTTTTATTATATTTTGTTATATTTTTATGATTTAAAATAGTAAGTTTTTTATATTTTCGCTTTTTTACACATAAATTCAAGGATAGCCGCAGCCATTTTTTGTATATATAGTCTATACCGCGTCTATCCTTTTCTCTTTTTACGTTATATTTACCTTATACACAGGTCGATTTTCTCCGATCTGTCACCTGCAGTTCTTCCGATAGATGATTTCCAGTCCTTTCAAAACAAGATCATCGTCTCGAATAATCTTTCTTCTGCAATGAGGAATGATTTTTTCCGCCACTCCCCCTGTCGCAACTACCGTTACATCGCCGTCCACTTCTTCTGACAGTCGATCGATCAACCCGTCGATCGCCGCAGTGCTGCTGTAAACGATACCGCTTTTCATACAGTCCACCGTATTTTTTCCTATAATATGCCCCGGTTCTTCCAGACTGATCCCGCCAAGCTGAGACGCATTGGCTGTAAGGGAATCAAGAGAAACTCCGATCCCCGGATAAATCATGCCGCCGATATAGTTTCGGTTTTTATCTATAACACAAACCGTGTTTGCCGTACCCATATCAAAAATAAGAAGAGGCGTCGGATATTCCGCAATCCCTGCCACCGCTCCGACAACAAGGTCGCTGCCAAGCTGCGCCGGATTGTCGATCCTGATATTTAATCCGGTCTTGATCCCCGCGCCTACGATAAGGACTTCCTTTTTTAAAATCTTTTCAACCGCAGCTTTTACAACCATCGTAATCTGCGGAACAACCGACGAAATGATACCGCCTTCTAAATCTGCCTTTTTAATATGGTAGATGTCGAGTACGTTTTTAATATCGATCGCATACTCCAGTTCCGTCTTTGTCTTAACAGTTGAAATCCGTTCTACGAACACGCATTTTGAGCCGTCAATGCAGCCGAGCACGGTGTTTGTATTTCCGATATTAATAGCCAATATCATTTCTAAAACCAAGCCTTTCTCTTACATTCTTTTTCAAAAGCGCTCTTCCGATACATAAAGTCAGCACACCTGCCACGATTGCTTCCGGAACGCCGTTTATCCCGATAATAGAAAGAATAAATGTGTATACGCCCGATACCGCCACATTATTTGCCGATGCATATGCTTCCCTGAAAAACAGAAAAATCAGATTCATAACAAGCAGCGTATTTGTCATTGCGCCCGCCACGCCTGCAGTCACAAGTCCAATGCTTGACACACCGGTCTTTTTTGTTTTTTCATTTGAAAAACGAATGATAAGCTTATATACATAATACGGTATAATTCCCACAAGTATGCGGGGAAGAAAACAGATAATCACACTTCCCCATCCGCCGCTTACGCCTGCAATACTGTAAAACGGAGTAAATACAAACGATGTCGGTGTCGGATTCATCGTATTGTTAATAAAACTTGTCAATCCAAAAAGGAATCCTAAAGCTCCGCCTTTTTTCGGTCCCATCAAAAGCGAAGCGATAATAACCGGGATATGTATGATCGTCGCACGGGTAAATCCAAGCGGGATATATCCGAGGAAAGGGGTAAAAGCCATCACACATATGACAGCTCCGAATATTGCCACCTGAACCATACTCATTGTACTGAATTTACTTGACGAGCGCTGTTTCCCCGACGTCTGCCGATCTTTGCTCGCGGTCTTTAGATCCGCTGCATACTGATCTGAGCCGTATACTTCTGCCGTATTCATTTCTTCCGCACATGATACTGTGCTGTTTTCTGTTACTGTTTTGTTTTCCATGTCTGCCTCCTTGTTATCATTCCCTTTCGGGATACAATACATTTGCTTTTTGTCTGCTTCTTATCGTTCCCTTTCGGGATACAATACATTTGCTTTTTGTCTGTTTCTTATCAGACTTTTCTGGCTTCTGCAATCATCGTCAAAAGTTCTGCGGCTGTCTCCTCTTTTGTCATTTTTCCGAGTGAAACTTCCTTCTCTTTCGTGATGACCGTTACGACATTTGTATTTCCGCCGAATCCTGCGCCTTCCACACGAAGACTGTTTGCGGCGATCATGTCAAGCCGCTTCTTTTCCAGTTTTCTTTTTGCATTTGCAATCAAGTCTTCCGTTTCCATTGCAAACCCGCATAAAAACTGCCCCTGCTTTTTGTGTGCTCCGAGATAAGCCAAAATATCGTCTGTGCGTTCCAGCTCAAGCGTCAGATCCGATCCGTCTTCTGTCTTTTTCATCTTGCTGCCTCTTATGTGTTTCGGTCTGTAATCCGCCACTGCTGCCGCTTTGATAATGATATCCTGTTCCTGCGCCCGTTCCTTAACTGCCTCGAACATCTCCTTTGCGGAACATACATTTACAACATTTACAAATGCAGGTTCTTCCTCGGCAGTTGGCCCTGATACGAGCGTCACCTCAGCGCCTCTCCTTGATGCGATTTTTGCAATAGCATAACCCATCTTTCCGGTAGAATGGTTTGTAATATACCGTACCGGATCGACCGCTTCCTGTGTCGGGCCTGCCGTTACAAGGATCTTCAAACCTGCCAGATCTTTTTCATATGCGATTTCCTGCAAAATGACATCGAGCAGAACGTCCGGCTCAACCATCTTTCCGGCTCCGGTATCTCCGCATGCAAGGTATCCCACTGCCGGATCTACAACACCGTATCCGTATACCTGCAAGATCTTTAAGTTGTCCTGCACGATAGGATTTTCATACATGTTCGTGTTCATCGCAGGCGCGATAAATTTCTTACATCTGCATGCCATAACCGTTGTTGTCAGCATATCGTCCGCTATGCCGTGGGCGACTTTCCCGATCACGTTGGCGCTTGCCGGTGCGATCATTACGATATCCGCTTTCTTTGCCAGAGACACATGCTCCACGCTATACTCAAAATTACGGTCAAACGTGTCTACAAGACACTTATTTCCCGTCAGCGTTTCAAACGTGATCGGATTGATAAAATTAACCGCATTTTTCGTCATAAGCACATGTACGTCCGCATGAAGCTTTTTCAGCGCACTGGCAAGATACGCGATCTTATACGCAGCGATACTTCCGGTAACTCCGAGCAAAACTGTTTTGTCTTTTAACATTTTCGTACCCCCTTTCCTTTTGCTCCGCTTCATTATATTGTATCGTATATAAAAAATCAACCTGAACAAATCGTATGTTCAGGTTGAAATCCGCCTTTTTTCAGGAAATGTATTCTCAAAGAAAATCACTGTCTGCATTACGCATTTTCCGAGTTTTTCTGAATCTGCACATGCTGCGTAAGCTTACACAGCAAAATACCTCCCGTACTGTTTCCGAGAATCATAATAAGAAGCGGAACAGCATATTTTGTCGGTGTACTTACAAGACCAAAATAAAACATATTTGCAATACAGTGCTCGAATCCTGCCAAAATAAAGACCGAAACGCAAAGAAAGACTGCGATCGTGCCTAAAATATTCGGCTGTTTTTTAAATGTTGCCACGGCAATATACATCAGCATTCCACAACAAACAGCCAGCAAAAACAAACTAATATATGTATCTGACAATTTCGTTTCTACGATCGGGCCCGCCTTCTCAACCAATCTTACTCCGACACGGGTTTGTTTCATAAGAAACGCCATAATATTAACACCGATTCCGTTTCCGACCAAAGTAATCAATGTCTCGGCACAATTTTCTTTACAGATATATCCGATCTTGCCGGTAAACAAATTCAATTCCAAATTGATAATCGTAAAAAGTCCTAATCCGAATAAAAATGACGCCACGATTGAATTGTCCATATTCAAAAAAACAGTACAGCCGATCCCGATCATCAACCCGGCAACAACAGATTTTTTTAAAGCTGATAAATATTCCATACCTCACCTCGTTCTTTTTCTTCTAAAATTGTAAGTATTCTTAATTAAATGTTGTATAAAACCCGACGATACCGCCCCGGCTCGCAGGCACAACGTGCCTATTATACCATAAATACCGCAAATGTATAGAACTCTTTTTCCGTTTTATTAATCTTCTGTTTAGAAATTTTCGTATTCTTTTATTCTTTCAACATACTTTAGACATATTTTCTCTTTATACTAAGTATCAGATAGTTGATAAACAACTATCCCCCTCATAAAAGTAATGATATCCCCTGAACAAGGATATCACGCTTTACTCTCATTCCTTTAGATAACTATAAAACAACGAAACCCGTTAGCCGGAAGGTTAGCGGGTTTTCGCTGTTTGCAGAAACTTTTACGATTTTTAATCGACTGTATTTCACGATAAATATGTTGTTATAAAAAGAAACTTTTGCTAAAATAAGACAAGGCACTACATGAGAATGGTAGGCGGTTAGTCCTTCAACAGAGAGACCGAACTCTCTGATTACATAGAAATCCTGTTTGCAGGAAATCTTGGAAAGGAGGGCTTAACTTATGAGTGATTTTGAAATGCTCTCCATCGTACTAATGATACTTAGTATTGTTGTAACGATTCTGATAGCGTACATAAATCAATCAAAAAAGTAACCGCCCCTCGACCAAGGAATACGGTTACTTTTTTGTAACTTTATCAAATTTGGACTAACCAACTATCAGTAGTGCCTTATTTATATCTATAATATACCATCCATTAAGCACATTGTAAACATGTATCTTTGTAAATGCGTAAACATTCCTTTAGATAACTATAAAACAACGAAACCCGTTAGCCGGAAGGTTAGCGGGTTTTCGCTGTTTATTATCTTACCTTTTTATTACCTTACCTTTTCCAATGGAAATGTAACACTCCACTTCCCTTTAATGTGCATATTACTTGTTGTGAACTTTCCATAAATAACATAATCCGAAACATTTTTATCTGACAAGTCAAAGATATATTCGCTGTACATATCTTTTTCTCCTTCATCTGTAAAGAAAGAAATACTTGCTTCACAATCAAGAACATCTCCATCACTGTTCTTCAAATAAACATATCCATGATTATCCGTTTCAAGCGCAGAATCATATCTGATTTGAATATGAAGTTTTTCTCCCACATATCCTATCGCCGTAAGAGCAACTCCCGAAACAGGCGAATTTATATCTCCTTGAGATACGAGAGCCTGAAAATCTTCCATATACTTTTCACTATTTGCACCACTCCCACCCAAAACACTATACGGAGTAAAAATCTTTACCGAACCGCTATTCTTATCCAAATTTAATGTCGATATTGAACCTTCATACGTTTCTTTATTACTCAATATTTCCCGCACAGAGAAAGTTATTTTCTCATCTGCAATATCATACTTATCCCATTGCGATATAGAAATCAAAAAAACGGCTGTTTCCGTCTCTGCATCATACTTTATATTTTCACATGAGCTACTGCAGTCAAATGAGGTATTGATACTAAAACTATCAAACAAATCTGTCGTTTCATCAATCCTGTCTTCCTCCAAATCTTGTACAGAAATAAGTATCTTCGCCTCTCCGCTCTCTACATAAGCAGAAATAACCTCTATTTTAATACCATTATCCTCACTTATCATACTAACAGGCTTTAACTTTTGGGCTGCTGACGGAGACAACGTATAGAGAAATTCATAAGCCGGAGAAAAATCCGCAGCTACCAATGTCGAAACAGATAATATAAATACAAGTATAAATGAAGCCGCGGCAGCAACGCTCTTTTGTAAAATAGAACTCTTCCCTGTCCTTTTCTTTTTTCTCTGAAAATCTGCAGCTTCTTCGATATATCGATCATTAATATTGCCAATCGCATCTGATATATCCTTTTTTCTCATACTTCAACGCCCTCCTTTTTTAAATATCGTTTTAATTTTCCTCTAATTCGTGAAAGCCGGACTGATACATTGTTATTACTTATTTGAAACCTTTCCGCAAGATCTGAAATACTATCAGAATACCAATAACGGCGAACAAACATTATTCTGCTTCTCTTATCTAACGTTTCAAGAAAGCCGTCAAGTAAATCCGACAATTCATTTGCTTCCATTTCCTGTTCGACAGTCATTACTGCCATAAGACAGTTCTCCAATTCCTGCAACGCCACATCATAATAGCTGTTCCGCTTAATACAAGTGTTCTCATGGTACTTCGCAATAGATATATTTCGGATAATCCGGAATATATAAGCCCTTAACGGATTTGGATTTTTAGGCGGTATTGTATTCCATACGGCAAGGTATGTATCATTTACACATTCCTCTGCATCACGATGATTTTTCAAAATGTTGCCTGCAATACGTTTACACGCCGTTCCGTATTTTTCCGACAATTCTATAAGAGCCTGTTCCTCTCGCTTATAGAGCAAATCAATAATTTTACTATCTTCTTCCAACGTATCATCCTCCTCTCAGCTATATACTAGGGATTTATCCGCAAATCTTACACCTGAAAACAACAATTTTAAAACCTTTTAAACATTTAATTTCCCCCTGCTTGCAGAAAGTCCTGAAAGGAAGTGCTTGCCAACACTTTAATCCATCGTGATTACTTCAATCCAAATCACACTATATAAAACTGCGGAAACTCAAGGAAAATGAATATTGCATTCAATATTTGCATATGCTATAATGCCAGCAGGCAAAAAGAAACGGCGTATCCATGTTGAGCGTCAACAAAAAACCCACGAGTGCACACCTCGTGGGTTTTTCTATTCCTACTTTTTAGGCATGGGGAGGATTAACCCCATAGGCCGGTTGCCGATTATTTTGTCGTGAATTACTTTACAAAATCAGCATGGCATCTCCAAAGCTAAAGAAACGATATCGTTCTTTCACCGCTTCTTCATAAGCCGCCATAACATGTTCTTTTCCTGCCAGCGCGGATACGAGCATAATAAGAGTTGACTCCGGCAAATGGAAGTTTGTGATCAGGCAGTCCAGCGTTTTAAAACGATAACCCGGATAAATAAAAATCTCCGTCCAGCCACTGCAAGCCTTTAAACGTCCGTTTTCATCTGCCGCAGATTCAATCGTGCGGCAGCTTGTCGTTCCGACACAGATCACGCGTCCGCCCCTGTCTTTGGCATGGTTGATCTTCTCCGCCGCTTCTTCATTTATCATATAAAATTCCGAGTGCATATGATGATTTTCCACATCGTCAACTTTGACAGGACGAAATGTTCCCAAACCTACATGTAATGTTACTCTTGCAATATCAACGCCTTTTTCTTCAATTTTTCTAAGTAGTTCCGGCGTAAAATGAAGTCCTGCCGTCGGAGCGGCTGCTGAACCTGAATGTTCTGCATAAACCGTATTATATCTGTTCTTATCCTGAAGCTGATGCGTAATATACGGCGGAAGAGGCATTTGACCGAGCTGATCTAATATTTCTTCAAAGATACCTTCGTATTCAAAATGGATCAGTCTGTTTCCTTCGTCCACGATATCGACAACTTCTCCTACGAGCAGCCCGTCTCCGAAACTAATCCGCGTTCCCGGTTTTGCCTTACGACCGGGTTTCACGAGCGTTTCCCACACATCATCCGCTCCTCTTTTCAGAAGAAGCACTTCGATCTTCGCTCCGGTTTCTTCTTTTGCTCCGATCAATCTGGCAGGGATTACCTTTGTATCATTTATCACGAGACAATCGCCTTCATTCAAATAATCGATAATCTCACTGAATACATGATGTCCGATCTTACCGGTTTCTTTGTCCACTGTCATAAGTCTGGAAGAGGAACGGTCTTCAAGCGGATCCTGCGCGATCAACTCCTCCGGAAGATCATAATAAAAATCACTTGTTTTCATATTCGGTTTATCTCCTGTTATTTCTAAGAAGCAAGCCTTGTTTTATTGTGTTCTAAGCTCTGCGCCCATTTTCTTTCCGAGTTTTTTCATAACCTGTTCGGCGACGCTTTCGATCTCCTGTGATGTCAGCGTTTTCTCATCAGATCCGATCGTCAGTCTGATCGTTACGGATTTTTTGCCCTGCGGAATCTGTTTTCCTCTGTATTCATCTACAAACGATGCGTCTTTTAAAAGGGCGCTTGCTTTCTTTTTACCCATAACGGCATCATAAATGTCATTCCATACTGCATCGGAATCAAAAAGCATGGAAATGTCATAGTCTGTCTCAGGATACTCTGCAAGATGCTCGAATTTATTCGTTCTTGATTTCAGCGGTTTCAGTTTTGAAGCATCCATTTCAAAAAGAATCACAGAAAGATTCTTAATGCCGCATTCCATAGAAACTTTTTTCGCTACAAGCCCCATATCGCCGATTTTCTCGTCATCAAGGTAAATATTCAGCCACACAACATTGTCAGCCCATACCGGCTTTTCTTCTTTTTTAAACTCATACGCTTCCATATGCGTATATCTCGGCATATACTCAAGAACTCCTTTTGCCTCTCTGAAAAGCATACCGATGTCCTTTACGCTGCTTGCAAATGCCGCTCCGATATGTCTGCGCTGTTCAGGAAGAGATTCCGTCTCATCATATGCATTTGTGTAGTTTTTATCAAAGAACACCTGAGCCTCTTCAAAGATAGAAAAATCATTAAAGTAACGCTCGTTTTTCGCAACCGCCTCGCAAAGGTTCGGCAGAAGAGAAGAACGAATGCAGCTCATATCCGGCGCCGGAGGCGTGGAAAGTTTCAAAACTCCGTCTGTGCTTTGCAGAACTGCGTTTACAAACACATCGTTCATCCACGGATAAGTATATACTTCCTGCATTCCACAGCGTATTGCAAGATATTCTTTAATATTTCTTACAAGACTCTTATCTTTCTGATTGATCGAGTCTGTAAATGTCGTCGTAAACTCTGTCGCCTCGAAATTATCGTATCCGTACATTCTGGCAACTTCTTCCATCACATCGTCTTTAATGGAAATATCTCCTGTCGAACGCCATGTCGGCGCCGTCACATGCATGTTGTCTCCGTCGATCTGAACATCGAATCCAAGCTGCTCTAATTTGCCCTGGATTTCTTCGTTTGTCAAATGTTTTCCAAGTCTCTTCTCAAGCCATGTCAGATTAACGTCAATCTCTGCTCTGTCGAGTTTTTTCACATAATTATCGCAGTATCCTGTCACCTGAAGTTCAGGATAAAGCTCTTTAAAATACTTCATTGAAAGAGCAAGCGCCTGATCGCATCTTTCAGGATCGATTGCTTTCTCATATCTGGAAGACGCTTCTGTACGCGTATCGTAACGAAGCGCCGTACGGCGGATGCCTGTCGCTTCAAAGTTTGCCACTTCAAGAATCACGCGTTCCGTCTTCGGCAGGATCGAATCTTTCGCTCCGCCCATAACTCCTGCAAGAGCAACCGCGCCTTCGGAATCTGTGATTACAAGATCATCTGCGTTTAATTCAAGTTCTTTATCATTTAAAAGAAGCAGTTTCTCACCTTCTCCTGCATGTCTTACAACAATGTGATCCGTAATATTGTCCGCGTCAAATGCATGTGTCGGATTTCCTGTTGCAAGCATTACATAGTTCGTGATATCAACAAGCGCATTGATCGGACGCATTCCTACTTTCCAGATTCTATTCTGCATTTTATACGGCGCAGGTTTTACAGCCACGCCTGACATTTCAACGCCGATATATCTTGTACATCTGTCAGGATCTTCTATCTCGACTTTAAAATCAGACTGAACGTCTGCCCGGAAAGGCTCGATCTTTGCAAGCGGCAAGTTATAAAGAGCCGCGATCTCGCGGGCGATTCCGTAATGTCCCCAAAGGTCCGGTCTGTTTGTCATTGATTTATTGTCGATCTCAAGAAGCACGTCATTCATATCCAAAGCATTTGCCAAAGAAGTTCCTGCCGGAACGTCAAACGCTGACAGATCAAGGATTTCTCCTTCTGTTTCTGACGGGAACAGCTCGCCTAATCCGATCTCATCTGAAGCGCAGATCATACCGAATGACTCAACTCCGCGAAGTTTAGAATTTTTGATCACTACAGGCTCACCCTCGCCGTGCCAGCGGACAACCGCTCCCGGACAAGATACTGCAACGCGCATTCCTTCTTCCAGATTAATGCCTCCGCATACGATGTCTTTGATCTCATCACTGCCGATATTTACTTTACATACTCGCAGTCTGTCCGCATTCGGATGCGGCTCGATCTTTTCGATCACTCCGACGATCATATTTTCAAAACGTTCTGCAAGATATTCCACATCTTCCACTTCGACTGTAGACATTGTCAGATCGTACGCCAGTTTTTTCAGATCTGCATCTTCCGGAATATTTACATAATCTCTAATCCATGATAATGATAATTTCATAGTCTCTCTCCTCGTATCTAAATTGCCTCTATCTAAACTGTTTCAGGAATCTTAAATCTGCGCTGTGGAACAATCTTACGTCATCCACGCCGTAGCGCATCATAACAAGTCTGTCCAAACCGATATTTACATAAAATCCTGTATACTCATCCGGATCAAGCCCTGCTGCCCGAAGAACGTTCGGATGCGGAGAACCGCCCGGCATAACTTCGATCCAGCCGACATGTTTACATACGCTGCATCCTTTTCCGCCGCAAACCTGACACTGCATGTCGATCTCAAATCCCGGCTCTACAAACGGGAAGAAACCGGAACGCATTCTGACCGGAACGTCCGTTCCAAACACTTTGCTCAAAATACTCTTAATCATTACTTTACCTGATGTAAACGTAATATCTTTGTCCACGATCAGCGCCTCATACTGGAAAAACGCTCTCTCATGATGCGCGTCCGTTGTCTCATTTCTGTACACGCGACCCGGATATACGAAACGATACGGCGGTTTGTGTGTCTGCATATAGCGAACACTTCCGCCTGTCAGATGCGGACGAAGGCAAAGCTTCTCATTCGTGCTTCCGCTGTCATGTCCTTCCAGCCAGTATGTGTCCATACTCTCACGCGCCGGATGATTCGGCGGAAAATTCAATTTATCAAACGCATACATTTCACTTGTGATCTCGTCTTCCTCGAACACCTCGAATCCCATCGAACGGAACGTATCGTTCAAGTCATAACACATCTGCGTGATCGGGTGAAGTCCGCCGCCTGTCGGCAGGATACCCGGAACAGAACAGTCAAAATCAGGAGACACTTCCGAAGCTTTCAGCTTCAGCTCCATCCTCTTCTCATCGATCAGGTCCTTCACTTCATTTTTCGCCTGATTCAAAAGTTTTCCCATCTCAGGACGAAGCGCCACATCCACTGTAGGGATCTCTTTCATCAAAAGACTTAATGAACCCTGCTTTCCGATATACGCGCTTTTTACATTTTGCAGTTCACCCTCGCTCACTGCATCAGAAATCTTACCTTTTGCTTCTGATAAAATACTGTTGATTTTATCTTTCATTTTATTTCTCCTTCCCAAATTGTTTTTTCATTTGAACTTCCTCGATGCGGCGTGCGCATCCTCCCTAAGGGATCTATGCCATAGGAAATCGAATTTTTCTATAGCATAATCACCGGAAGTGCCAAACGGCACATTCCGGGATTGTAAGCGGTCGCCAAGGTCTCGGGCAAGCCCGGACTTTGGCCCGTCGCCTATACAAAAAAACACCGTCGCTTGTCTGTTCAACAAGGGACGATGTTAATCGCGGTACCACCCTATTTCAGAGCATCCTATCTGCTCTGCGCTCTCATTGTGTAAAATATTGCTACACGAACATCCGACTTAACGCACAAACTGCTTTTCGCCGGAAGACTCCCATACTGAAACTTCAAGAAGGGTCGCGCGGAATGCTCTCAGCCGATGACACTCCGTCTCTGGGTCGCTCTGCCTACTCTACTCACATATGTTCATAGTCTAATTTCTGAAATTATGATTTTGTTTCTGTTATATTTTTTAATCTCCCGCTTTGTAACAACAAACATTGTTCCAATCGGCTGATTCTAAATTATTTTGGCACAGATTACGTTTTTTGTCAATGACGGAAATTTACCTCCTCTGTCACGTTCCGCATAAGCATTTCCAAAAAGCGTTCTTTCTTAGTTTCTCCTGTAAGCTCTTTGAAGTAAACGCCTTTTCTTGTTTTTAAATAAGCTCTTACATTTTTACTTTCGTAAAAATCTGTCTTGTGAGTCAGCGTCATCTCATCAAGCGCTTGCGGACAACTGATGAAAAGAGACTGCATCGCCTGTTTCGCTTTCGCATTCTGCTCCAATCCGGTCACGGCATCACCATTTGCACAATAAATATGGATGTTCAATCCAAACACGAGCACAAGAGTCTTCGTTTTATTACCGATGATCGCGCTCTCCACCGGTATATCAAATACTGCTAGATAAACCTGCTTATCATTTTCAAGCTGAAGATTCATCTGTTCAAATGTATAATCCAAAGCATTTTGCCTTAATTCCAAATATCGTTCTGACACTTCTTTTATAGCCATAAATTTACTCTCCTCCTGCCAGTTCTGCATAGATATCTTTTATCCTGCGGTACGTTCCATCCTGCTTTTTGTACAGCTTATCATTCTCCGATTTATACAGAGGGAACTTATTTTCCTCAAGAACCTGCTTCAAAATAACCGCCGCATTTTCAAGACACTTTTCTGTCATACAGTTGTCAAACTTTTTTATTCTGTACAACGTATTCCAATCTTTCGCTTCATCTTTCAGATCAAACGTAAATGCCCCGCGGTCTGCATCCAGTGTAACATAAATTTTTGTCGGCTCATAGAAAAATCTGATCTGAAACTGCCCCATAGGGCCGATCGCACTGCTTTCACCGATCACCCGTATCTGTTCGCCGAATATTTTACAAATAATCTTCTTATATTTACACATCATTTCCTTTTGCTCTGTCTCCATACGTTTCCGCTCCATATATTCATATTGTGAACTACCCATTGTCTGAAGCCTGTGGGCTTCCTGTTTCAATCCGATACATGATGTCTGTCGGCAAAATCACAAAAACTTTAAAATCCGCTCTGTTCTTGGGTAACACAACACAGTCACCTGCTCTTCTCCTTCTAACTCATAATACTCATCCGAAGAAATTTCCATCTGATATTCCGTCCACTCGTCATCTCTTCCGCATAAATAGTAATGCCGTGAAATAAGACCATATATTCCCGACGATTCACGCATAGTAACTGACGTCAGACGCACAACCTCCGGTCCTGATATAAGATCCAATACAAGCTTTCCTGATATCCATCCGCCAATACCTAATGTCAATACCAGCAGCAATACTCCGAAAACAACCGCCGTTTTATTTGTCTTCCTTTTATGAATGATCGTCCACACACAGCTTCCTCCGATACCGAAAAATAAAACCGCATTTGAACCTTCATTTACCATTCCCAATACACCTGTTTCCGGGATTACAATTTTAACAATCAAAAAAACCAGCACTAAAATCCAAAAAATTGTTGTAAATAAATCTCGTTTCTTTTCTTTTTCATCTCTCGTTTTCATACTCACCGTTTTACAGCCTCCTTATTTTTCAAGCTGCAATCCGCCTTTACTCTGGTCTTGATAAGTCAAATTGCGCTCAGCCTTACTGTACAGCATGCCACAAATCACCCTCTTTTACAAATTTATATCCATGTTGCCGCAAATACTCGATCTCTTTCGCAAAAAAACTTCCGTCTCCGCTGAATTTCGCCGGATCATGAGATAAGTATATATCTCTTCCCGACGCGATTTCAATATCAAGAAATTTCTCATTTACTTTCCACATTTCATCTCTCGAATACGTTTTTGCCAGCTCATCCCACTCATCCAAATTATAATACTGTGCGTCATATTCTTGCGCTATTTTATCATATGAAGTCGATTTTCCGTCCTCAAACTTACCAAGCACGACGGCATCCGATTTACCCTTTCCTTTTATTGCGCCAAATGCGAGATCTTCTGCTTCCTGATTTGTAAATGTCGCAGTCTTTGCGCTGTCTGCATCTGTCTTTGGATGCAAAAAGCTTTCCTGTTTTTTCGCATACTCTGAACGGATTTTTATCACTTCATTGTGATCAACTTTCTTCACCGCTATATGCTCGGACACTTTCTGATTTGCAAAATCCCACGCATCCATATCTGCATCAGATAGTCCCGGAGGGTTATGTTTTCCGCTTTCCATGTTCTGCATCGATTGATTATACCGTTTCGCCTCTGAAAATGTCATATCATCTGTAAACGGAACATGTTTACTTCCCACCTTATCAAGTCCTTTATCCAATCCAAACTCAAGTCCTGTTTTAAGAAGTTCCGTCTGAAAGTCGCCCAAATCCAGCTCTTCACGCGCCCAGTTTGTCATAGTTTCGGCAGTAAAATCAACCGCCATGTCTTTTACAGCCTCTTTTGCTACTCGTTTCGCGCTTTCGCGCGCGATTGCCTTTACTCCAAGACCGGCCCCCGCCTTAGTTCCTTGACCAATAGGAACTAAAAGACCCGCAACCATCATATTTATATTTCCCCATGCGTCATATGCCTCTTGATTCCCCTGAAATACTGTATCTCTGATAAAATTAAAAGACTTACTTGTCAGATCTTTAGCTCTTCCATAATGAACGTCCTGAATGCCCTCTATCGCTTTACTCGCCCCATAGAGAGCGGTCGATCCTCCTGTAACCCATACGCCTATCACAACCGGAGTTGCCATCCCTCCAGTTCCGACGATTGCCAAGATTCCGGTAATTGCCGCAGCGCCTCCTGTCAGCAATTTTATTGCGCCTTCCTCTTCTCTTGCCTTACACGCATCTTCATATTGCTGTGCGAATACTTCCTGCATCTTTACTTCTGCAAGCTCGATCTCTTCCGCATTTTCTTTCAAATACTCATTCGCTGTCAGTACATGCTGACAAAGCTCCGGCATATGTGAATTTCCGAAACAGTCTCCCGACTGATACGATGTCACATTCGTTCCGTTTGTATAATATTCTGTAAGCGTTGCAAATAATGACTGAAGCAGATCTGCCAATTCCCCGTTTGCTTCTGACTTATGCTGCGCTTCATAATCTATAATATTTTGATTGAAGTCTGTTACATTCTGCTTTACTTCTTCCATAGAATCTTTTAAATAATACGAATTAGGCGCCTGCAAAGCAATAAGATCCGATACATTTAACAAACTTGTTTGTACTATTAGAGAAGAATCAGATACGTCTTCGATCTCTGTTTTCATCCGGTCTTTTACAGAAAGTAACGTCTTCTGGGGAATGACTGCATATAAGTCCCCTTCCATATCATAATATCCTTCACGGTAAAAAAGATATTTTGTCCTATATAACTGTATTGCCTGCTGTATAGAAGTAAGCAGCGTCATATGCACTTCTTTCAGATACGTTTTAACAGACTCCGCGCTTTTTCCTTGATAACATTCCATATTTCCAAGATTTTCACACGCCTTAACCCACGGTTCTAACTGACTGACCCATTCTGCCATGCGCCCGTTTGTCTGATCATAAAATTGATCCATAGAACTATACATTATTTTATATTGTCCACTCATAATTTTTCCTCTGATATTTCATCAAAATCTCTGTACAATGTCTGCATATCGAAAAACTATCCCGAAAAATTCCGTAACAGTTCATTTTAACTATTACAAAAATTCCAAAATCCGCTCTGTTCTCGAATAACATCGTACAATGATTTCATGTATATTTTCCAACTCATAAAACTCATCTGCCGATACTTCCAGCCGATACTGCTTTCCGTCTTCCCCTCTGCCGCATAAATAATAGTGATGAGAAATTAACCCTGATAATCCGTTGAGTTCCTCTGTTGTAACCGATGTCAGACGGATCGTTTTTGGTCCTTCTATAAGATCTGCTGCGACCTTCCCAGAGATCCAGCCACCGGGAACACATGCTAAAACTGCTAAGCATAAACCGAGAACAAGCGCAGATTTATCTTCTTTTCTTTTCTTGATAGCTGCATAAGCACAGACTGCTCCTACTCCGAAAAATAAAACTGCCATTGACCCTTCGTTCACCATCCCACCTATGCCTGTTTCCGGCAGCATAATTTGCATAACAATAAAAAGCAAAACTGCAATACACAAAATTCCTCCGGCAATTTCCCGAATTTTCTTTTTTCTATCATCTCGTTTATTTTCCACGTTCACTCTTTTTGCTTTCCTTTTTTATTTTTATTTTCTCATGTATTTCTGCTGTTCTCAATCACTTTATTTCAACATTTGAAGACCTTTCCATACACCCTCTAATTTTAAATCTATTTCTTTCAGTTGTTCTCCCGTAGTTTCAATCGCATCAATATCTTTTTTTATAAGTGATTTATAAAGACTTATGATTCTTTGCAGCTGAACGAACTGCTCTGCAAACTCATCAAGAGCTTCTGATCGCTCAGCTCCCCGCGCTCTTTCTTCTACATTCCCGTTAATTCCGTCGGCGCTTGTTCTCATCTGGTCGACAGCATACTTAAATTTCCCATAGTCGAGATTGATCAGACCTGCTACCGATCCCAACGATTGCAACGTTGCCATAGTGATACCTCCTCGTATAATACTTAATTGCAAAGTGTACGGATCTCATTGACAAGAGAATTGATCAAAGATCCTATATGAAGCACATCCCAACTCAACTGCATGTTTTCATTTTCCAGCCTTGTTATTTCATTGCAAAGCGCGTCTACAACATCGTCAATACGCTCAATATAAGTATTGTACTGTCCGACAACGTTTCCTTCTATACTATATACTGTCGCCGTCTGTTCCTTCCCGATCCATTCTCCGATTTCATCACCGTTTGCATATTTTTCCAGTTTTTTCCGCTTTGCTTTTGCCGAATTTTTCTGCGACTGGATACTGTCTCTCGCCGTTTTTAATCTTTCGATCTTTTTTTCATTCGCGGCGCGCTTTGATTCTTTTTCTGCTTTCTCCCGTTCACGCGCGCTTTTTTCGCTGCGCGCCTCACACACTCTTGCCCTTTTTCTTCTTTCCTCAGCCGAGTTTTCCGCCATCTTGAGCGCCCCGCTCTCTTACAAGTTTTTCTACGTCTGTGCGTTCATATGGTGATTCCATATACCACTGATTGATATTGTCTACCATCATCTTATCATCGTCATCGTGAAATCCGCTGAAAACAACTTTTACGATATCTCTGTGATTAAAATATAAGATCTGATCTCCGACCAGTCCTTGCGGGTACAGACATCCGCCGTAATCAAAATAACCTTCTTTCCCTGTCGCAACCGACAAAAGCCCTCTGGCAATCACAACAACTTTCTGCACGCCTCCCTTTAAGATCACAACACTTCCAAGCGGAAGATAATCTACCGTCTCTTTTTTTACGTTTTCTCCCATCATGCTTTTCCTTTCTGTTTCAATTCATTTAAGGTAACCGCTCAGTCCGCGCCATTCGTAAAGCCGCGCTGCGTACTTATCATGGCTAACGCTGCTGTACGGCTGAACTGTTACTATTTAAGCTTTTTAAGTTCCGCATTTCCCACAAAAGGGGAAATGCGGAACGCGGTTTTATCCGCCGCTGCCTTTAAACCTGCTTTTTCGTACTATCCTCTGAATCCGCTTGCAATACTTTCGTCTACATTTTCCATATTTTGAGCTGTCGTATTCAACGCTTTTGAAATCTCCGCAAGCAATTCTTCTGCCTGCGTAAACGCCGGCCGCAGACTTTCATAACGTTCTCTGTAAGCCTCGCTTGCCGATCCTTCCCATTCTCCTAAAAGAGACTGAAGTAACGAATCTAATCTTCCGATCATCTCGCTGACATTCCCTGATTCTGTTTGGTACGAATTTGCCCTTTCTCTCATCTGATCCGGTGAAATTCTGATTTGACTAGCCATAATTGCTACCTCCTATAAAATTTTTTATTTATATATACCGGTCTTCCGGATATATATCCTACTCTCCCGCAATGAACGGGGTCTTCAATTTAATACACTCATTTTCTTTTATGTAATATCCGTCGCCTGTCTCGATCGGTTTTTTGAACTTTCTTGTCACGGCGAGCGGCATATCGTAAATCTTCAATTCTGAAATATCTCCGAAATACATCAGATGTCTTCCGTCCCGGATGCCTTTGATCACCTCCGGCGCGCTGTATGGGATCGGCGCATTTTCGATTGCCGATATAATCACGCCTACATTCATGTTCCGGTAGCGTCCGATAATATTTTTATACGATGCAAGCGCCTCTTTACTATTGCTGATCTGCTCGATCGCATCAGGATTATCGATAATAAGAAGCATGTAATCTGCTTCTGCCGGATCGCTTTCGATCCCTTTTGCAAGAAGTTCATATCTGCTTTGCAGTTCTTCTTCGATCTCTTTCAGATAAGAAACGATATCTTCCGCGATCATGCTGTAACGAACGACATTTCTTTTTTCTTTCATGGAAGCAAGCTTCTTCCCGATTCCGTCCGAAATATAAACTTTTGATCTGCCCGGATACATCAATTCCAGCATATCCGCCACATATTTTATCCAGTTATAGCGTCCGCTGCCCTCTCTTCCGACAACCGCCAATACACCAATCGAAGACATACGAAGCATATACGGCATCACATCTTCGTAATTTAATCCTGCCGCCAGGTCGAAATGTCCGCGCATCATATTTCCAAACTGCTGTGCCATATAATTCATGCTCAAAACAGGCGGGATCAACGGGATCTTCCGAGCCACCTCAGTACATTCTCCGTTTCGTTTTTCGATATATCCGCGGATTGCTTCCGCTCTTTCAAATTCTTTTTCTCCTGCAAACGGCAGATACGCCTGACATTCAAGTATCTGTTTATCCACTTCTGCGAAACATCTTCCCGGAAGATGCTCAAGTCTCCTGTTACAATGTTCAAAAATCGCAGAGTATTCGTTTCCGTCATTGCAGAATAACGCGATCCTGTTAGAAAAAGACGACAAATATTTGTATCCGATCCCTGCCGTCTGTGCATTCGCGATCACAATAGAAATTCCGACTGTAATTCCTTCCCGACACAGATTCAGCAGTTCGTCATCATCTTGAAAATACAATTCTTTCAGCGCAGTAAGATTATCTATAATAAGAACAATCTGCTTCATATCGGTGCGCCCCGCCTCTTTGTACGCAACAAATGAGCTTACTCCGACAGATAATAGTTTCTCTTTTCGAGTTTCCATCTCTTCCCAAAGCATTTTAAACAGATTTTTCAGTTTCTCATCTTCGGAGGAACTGACAACGCCGCCTACATGATTGAGCGTCTCAAAGTTTTTCAATACCATAGACGCAAAGTCTATAATGTAGATCGCCACCTCATCCGGCGTATACTGTTCCGAAAGACTTCGGATCACATTTTGCAGAATCGTCGTCTTTCCGGTCTGCGCCGAACCGATAATGATCATATTTGCCGCGCTTAAATTCACTGCATACTGATCCTGATTCTGGTGATCGGGATCGTCATAAACGCCGATCCACGCATAAAATCCGACTTCTTTTTTCTGCTCTTGTACTGCCTCTTTTGATACCGGCGGGAATTCGATACACTCTCTAAGCGGAGGCAGACAGATATCGGGAAGCTGCGGTATTTGAATCGAACGGAAATATTCGGACACATAAGAAACGATCGCCTCAAGCTGATTGTTCATCCCTTCCTGTCCTTTGTTCTTTTTCTTTACATAAACCGGAACTTTTTTCCCGCCGTCCGGAACTTCATATATCGTAAATGCTTTTCCTGTTCCTTCGTCTTCTCTTTCCGGCACTCCGCTGTATGCCGACTGGAACAATTCAAATATCTCATTGTTTCCTACTTGCAGATAAGCTCGTCCGGGTTCTTTGATTTCTGCGGCAAGAGGAGATTTCAGCACTTCGTTACTGTCTTCTTTGCTCTGCACTTTCAGACAGAGTTTAAAACGGGAGTTACTCCATATCTGTTCATTGACCTGACCTGCAGGTTTTTGAGTCGCCAGAATCAGATGTACTCCAAGACTTCTTCCGATACGCGCTGCCGAGATCAGCTCTTTCATAAATTCCGGCTGTTCCGCTTTCAGCTCTGCAAATTCATCTACAATGATGATCAGATGCGGAAGCGGTTCGCTTACTTCGCCCGCTTTATATTTTCGGATATATTTATCGATATGGTTGACGTCCGCCTGTGCGAAATATTTCTGTCTCTTCTGCAATTCTGCTTTGATCGACTTAAGCGACCGATTGATGGCATTCCCATCAATATTTGTGATCGCGCCAAGCAGATGGGGCAGCTGCGCGAACTGATTCACCATACCTCCGCCCTTGAAGTCAATGATGACAAACGCCGCTTCGTAAGGATGATAGAGCGTTGCCATCGAAAGGATATACGTCTGCAATATCTCTGATTTTCCAGATCCTGTCGTTCCCGCAACAAGACCGTGCGGACCATGAGCTTTGTCATGAAGGTCAAGCATAACGATCCCTGTCTTTGAGACTCCGACCGGAGCTGCCATTGACTTCGTAACTTTAGACGCAGACCATCTTGCTTTGAGATCAAGATCTTCCACAGACAAAATATTCAGCATCTTAAACATTGATATATTTTTTATCAGTTCACCTTCCAATGAAACTTCATCCGTACAAACCGGAGCTAACGTCCTGACAATGCGTACTGCCAAAGTGTCGCTGATCTGAGAAGATACAAACGGTACTGTCTTTGATTTCTCCGCTGCGTTGATCAAAACGCCTCTGTAACCGCCGGACAACTGTACGACATAGTCGCATCCTACCGGAATGTCCGCGCGTGTCTGTCCGAAAAACAAAAAAGTGACTCCCAGATCTTTTCCTTTTTCTGTAAACTGTGAGATCGGATGCTTCTTATATCCGTATTCGTCATAGAAAAAGATGAGCAGATGCGGATACGATCTCTTCTCCTGTGCTCTCATTGTCAGCTCTTTGTACAAATACTCAAAAATAAGCGTCTTGCTCTCATCGTCTGTTACAATTCCTCTCGTATCTGTCTGTACGCAGTACGCTCCCGGAAGAAAACGGAACAAGTGCATCCGTCCGGCATGTTCTTTTTCCGCCACGAAAAACAATTTTACATCTGCCGCAAAATGACGAAGCGCCACATCTGTAACGATCAGTTTCAAAAGTTCAAACCGATCTGCCTCTTCTCCTGTAATGCCGACTGCATTTACATTTTTCAGATCACATATGACCGGCGCATTTTGAAGTTCTTTATAAAAACTCGCCGTCTGCTCAGGAAGAAGACTTAAATCGTCTTCAATTTCCAGCTTCTCCTGTTTCTTGTAATTTACCTGACGGGCAGACTCGATCGGACCGCTTCCGAGACGGACACAAAGAAAATCTTCATCCTGCGGCGTCCGGTCAAACAGATCCGGAGAAAATGTTTCCACCTGCTGAATCTCCTGCTCTGCCGGAATATAGATTTCATTACGTTCTGTCCATTCTCTATTTCTGCACTCTTCGATTTCCTGACGTTTTGACGCAATATATTTCTGATATACTTCGATCCGGTTCGCCGTCTTTTCCCGAAACTCTTTCTTTCCCTCCATCACACCGACTACCGCTGTTATGATCGCGATCGTACATGATATAAGAGAAAAAATAATCATCGTTCCTCCCATGAACGCCATCGCGCCTGCCGCGATCAGCATTCCGAAGGACGGAAATAATTTCATAAATAAATTACTTTTCGGTTTCTGCGGCTTTGAAGGCGGATCTAAAATCTCGATCTTGTCCTCACATATCACCGTTTTCAGCCGTGTATTTCTCGAAAATCTCGGATACCCGTTTCTTTCCGGATAATCCCCGAAACCAAGTCCGTTCACTGTCAGATCGCTTCTGATCTCCGCCCACAGTGCGTTCCCTTTTAAGAAAAAGTAATAATCTGCAACGGAAAAGAAATCCCCGTCTTTGATCCATTCTTTTTGTTCTGTCTTCTTCCCGTTGTGATATACTCCGTACTCACTGTTCATAACTTCAAGCGTCCAGCCGCCTTGTCCCCGCGTCAGCCGGACAAATTCTCTCTTTGCATAAACGCCTGATAGTGCAATTTCATATGCTGAGTTGTTTCCGATTGAAATCGTCTGATACCTGTCCAAATTGATCATCCGCTCACAGCGATGCGATCCGCTGTCAAAATTGATCTGAAAATCAATTCTAAATACAAGTCCTTCTGATTCCTGATACCTGACTTCCAAAGTATCTCCGTGGATCACTTTCCGCGTCATATATTTTCGGATATCGCCTTCCGTAAAATAAATGTTGTCCGAACATGTCGCTCTCCATCCACCGCTTTCTTTCACAAATTCAATCTGTATCGATTCAAAAAACAGATCTCTTCTCAAACGCACCGTACAGTCGATTCCCGTTCCTACCGTAACCCGTTCCATATCAGCCGGAAGTTCTGCTTCTTTATAAATCTGATTTCCCGAAAGTATAATCTTATATCTGTTCTCCATATCTTTCCTCTGCCGTTTCCCGCTCCTTATCTGCCGCTGCCTTTGCCGCCGGCAGACTTATCTGATAAGATTCTTCTCTTTTGCGCCTTACTCTGCCATGCTTATGATCGTTCCGTTTCTTACTCCGAATTCTTTTAACGTTCTGTTGCCTTTGAGCAGCATGATCGGATTCTGCGCCTTTAGATAACAATTATTTATATCTGACAGATCGACGCCCAGACCATACGCCTCGTTAAGCGCCGCCGCCAGTTCTTTTGCCGTCAGATCCAGCGGAACTTCTAAATCTACCGTCCGATGTTCCTTATGAATATGAAAAATAATAATCGCCGTTTCCATCTTCTCTCACCACCTGCACTCATATCGTCTTTGTATTGATTTTTCTTTTTACATGATCAAAAATGCCGCTTTCTGCAATCCCGGCGTCTGGACAGGCAGTCCCGATCCTTTCATTTCATACGCCGGAAGATGTTCGATATATTCGCTCACCGTAAATCGATGCGCCGCTGTCGGAAGCAGCAATGCATTTTCTTCCTCTTTCTTAAAATCATTACAAAGAAATATATATTTATCACTATTGTTCCGATTTACATTTTGGATCAGCTCATTCGTTGCCTTCACCGCATATTCCGTCTGTTTTGTCACGATCAATATTTTATCCGCAAGCTGCATAAGAGCCGCTTTTTCCTCGTCAAACACACTGTCTGCATCGATAACGATGTAATCGTATTCCTGCTCTTTGCGGGCTGCTTCTGCTAATAGTGCAAACACGCGGTATGGGATACCCAACGACATAAGCGCCGCTTTAAACGGCGGAAGATAACTGAAACCTTCCTTTCGTATGACATGCCGTACGATCCGATAAACATTGCCAAGATTCCCCGACAGACCCGCATAAACCGAAGCATCTCTGATCGGCTCGCCGTTTTCCAGCATCCACTGAAACGACTGAAGCCGATCCGCATTCACATACAGTGTTTTCTTATAATTACGTTCCAGACAACGACACAAGCCGAATGCAACACTCGTTTTCCCGACTCCGCCTGACGCCGAGGTGATCAATATGATCTTTGTTTCTTTTCCGGCATCCTGTTCGGCATAAAGCGTATCCTTGCATCTGCCTGTAATTTCATTAAAAATCTCCCGCACACTTGTATATTTAAACAAGCGGCAAATGTCGAGTTCGTCCGTCTGTCCGGGTTCGTAATGTTCCGACAATATCATCAAATGCCGGATATCATGTTTTTTCAGCCCGCTGTTATAAAGCGTATCCGACACAAGCAGAATGTCCGCATGCTGCGAAAGTGAAAATAACTGATTAAAATAATCTTTATCCGTAATGATCTCCAAGTCGATCTTATCCGCGAACAGCTCTGCAAATTTCTTTTGTAGCGGAATTACATAGCTTTCATCTGTATCCGCCACAATCACTCTCGGTCTTGCCATATTTCTCTGTCACCTCTATTCCATCACGATCTGGAAATCGCTGATCGCCATTCGTATAATATCTCCGTTTTTCACCGGATATTCTCTGCCCGGAAAAAGCTGCATCCCATTCAAGTATGTTCCGTTTGAACTATTCAGATCTACAACCGCATACCCGGATCCCCTTTTTACGATCTTACAGTGCCTTCTGCTGATCATCTTGCTGAATCCGGCAACGCCGTCCGCTTGCTCCGTACTCTTTCCGATCACATACTCTTGTTTCGTTACAGTCAGACGGATCGGACTGCCTGCTGTCAGCGACACAAGTGTACAAGTCTGATCTTCTCTCTGTGAAGAAACTTTTTCATTTCTATTCAAACTATAAGGTGTACTTGTTTCATCTACTGATCCGCACTTTTCCACATCCGAATCTTCACTGCTGTAACCGGGACGTCCGATGATCTGAAAGAAATCCGCAAACCTCTTATCGTCTTTATCCGAACGTTTTTCTACAGTTTTCTTCAGTTCTCCCCTTAGATGCTCCTCAAATTCCACTACATCTTTATGAAGTCTCTCCGCCACAGGAAGATATACGAACCTGATTTTTCGCGTTGCAGGATCGACCCATATCTTATCTGCCGAAATATCCAGTTTCAAAAGCGAAAGAAATCCGTTTTCTGTCACCCTTCTGACTTCATGCAGAATATTTCCCAAAACAGAAAGCATCCCTTCTGTATCTTCCGCCCCTGACTGGATCGCAAGCGGCAGACAGGATTTCGTATCGTAATACAGTTCTGTCTTGCCGTTATACAGCATCTTCACACACTTCAATAGAAAATCTGCTTCTTGACCGTGCATCATTTTATATTCTGTTATCAAAAAATCTGTCTTATCTTCTAAAATATAAGCAAAGTTCTCTCCACACTGTTCTTCCGTAATCATTCCATCTCTCATTTTCCTGCTCTCATCTTCCTGCTCTCATCTTCGTCTGGTTTATTTTGAACCCGGACGCAAATTTTCCTCCGCCGGAGCGCGGTTCAGTATTTTCAGTTCTCCGTGGTCAAGCTCAAATACTTCCCATACATTTTCAACGCCTGCATTCGGGTCAAGTGTGATCACTGTCGGAGCGCTCTTGCCCGGAAGATATACTTTCACCGTTGCGCCGTACTGCTGCAAAGTTCCCGTCGTTCTGTAGTCAACGACAGAGTATGTATAAACGCCGTTCAGGTCGTTCAGCGTGATCGTCTCCGGTCCGTATCCGTTTGTGTCATCCACATCAAGTTCTGCCAGAAGCCCGTCTCTTCCTTCGCATGTCCGTTTCCTGAAGTTCACGTACAAGTCATCTCCTTTATCCGTATTTCCCCACAGATACGAGTCGAGATCCTGAGGCTGTGCGTTCCATTCCAATACGATACGCGCGCTGCCCGCCGCCAGCTCCGGTGAAATCGTAAACTGCTCTCCGCTGTAATTTTTATCTTTCTCCATCTCAAACTCGAACGTTTCATCCACATACCCGTCCGCGCTGATCGTCACTTCGTACACGTCTGCCGCCAGTTCGATCGAGAACGATCCGTCTTTTCCCGACGTAACATGAGTAGAATTTTCAGCGTTTTCTTTCGCTTTAAATTCAAGCTTCGCCGCCGGAACGCCTTCTCCTGTCATAGCATCGATCACAACGCCGTTCAGCGTTCCGTTTTCCGAGCGGTTTTCGTTTGCCTCTTTCAAAATAATTTCATTCCACGCTTTATCGGAAATAATGTTTCCCGACGCATCCGTCTCAACACGGATCAGGAGGCTTCCTGTAGAGAGTTCCACATAAACTCGTTCCTCGTCTGTGATCGGCGCTACTTTGGAACTGGAGATTGCGTTCAGTTCTGCAAGGCTTGCCTTTCCCGGGAAATTTCTGAACAACTGCGAAATCGAATCTAAACGCACGATTTCCGGCATTCCGTCCTTCGCCGGTTTGTCTGTCTTTACATTTACAATATCGTCATGCTCTTTCGTGTTTGAATAACAGCATGTTCCCGCCAGATCTTTATGTACGACTTCTACTTCTCCTTTTCCGGTCTTTACGATCTGCGGATATGAGCCGAACTGATCGCAGTAGTCCGTATAGTCATAATTTTCCAGCTTCTGAAGAAATGCAGTATTAAAAGAAAAAACGCCAAATGACTGCATTGTCTCTTTCTTTGTTTCTGAATCGTCAAATTCCGCCAAAAGCGAACCGTCCTTAATCCCGCTTAACATATACTGGATCTTTGAAGAATTCGTATGCATGTAGCCTCGCTGAAGCAAAACTTTTGCAGCGGAGCTTTCCCCTCTCTTCAAATACACATCTGCCAGTCCGAGATATCCTTCTTCTTCTTTCGGTCGGTCTTTGATCGCATTTTCATATGTAAGCACCGCCAGTTCATACTCTCCGCTGTCCGCATATTTTTCCGCTGTTTTTATTGATTCGTTATACGCGCTCGCTCCTGCCTGCATCCGAAACATCACGATCCCGATAATCGCCCCTGCCAAAAGAAGCAGACCGCAGACGATCAGCAGAATCCGGCTTTTCTTTTTTCCTTTTTCTCCCACTGCTCCTTCTCCTCTCTTTCTTGTTTTACCGAGACGTTTCGTAAACGCCCCTATTTTATTTTTCACGTCCGTTTATCTATCATTTACTCGTTATCTTTTCCGCTATTTACAAGTTGATTTGTTCACTTTTTAGTTTCTCCTTTTTTCTTTGAAGCAAATATAATACGCTTCCTGCTGCCAACGACGCGGCCACGATCACTACAACGCCTGTCACACATATCATGATCCCGCTCATCTTCATTCCCTCCGTTTCGCACTCTCTTCTTGTCTGCATCCTGATTCTGTCTTTTATTTTCTATCTTCAATCTTCGTGCTGCTTCACATCTCACTTCCGATTATTCAAGTTCTTTCATTGTCTCTTCCAGCATTTCCATATCAGGATCTTCTTCCGATCGATCTGCTCTGTTCTCATATAAATTTCTGCAAGAATGATAAGTAAATTTCAGATCGCCTGACACATTTGAATACGTTCCTTCTTCCGACGCCTCGTCCAAATAGTTGTAACAGATCCACATCTGAACTTTATAGTCTTTCGGATAATCTATTTTCATCTCTTCCAGCACATCCGTACTGTCTCTATATTTTCCGAGAACTCGAAGAAGAAGCGCCCTTCCCAAACGATCCTCATATGACGGATCGTTTTTTTGACAGAGCATCTCATAATATGCAAGAGCCTGCCTGTACCACTGATTTTTGACCGTTCCTATCCTCTCTTCGTTTCCTGCCTGATATGCCGTCACTGCCGCTTTTCTAAGAACATTGCTGCTTTCATCTAGTTTCACTGCTTGTGCCGCCGCATCTGCCGCAGAGTTTATATCCCCCTGCTCAAGATATAATTCTGCTTCCAGCAGATAAATTTGTGCATTCAACTCTGCATCCATACTTTTTCCAAGCGCTTCTTCGCATAAAGAAACCGCGCTCTTTTGATCGCCTTTTGCATACATTGACTGCGCCTGAACAAATACAGTAGCTGCCTCATCGATCGCCGCTTCCGGATATTCACTTTGTATCGTCCATACATCGACCGGACTTCCGTTTCTTGCCATTGCAGTCATATAATCTCTCACATATAAAGAGTTCCTACTGTCGCACGACAAAGCTTCCTCATAATACTTTCCCGCCGTGTCGTATTGTTCACTATAGAAATATCCGTCCCCTACAGCATGAAGTACCTCCGCCTTCTGCTCCTTATTCCTTTTCATATAACCTTGCAAAGAAGAATTGTTCAGAAGTTCTGTTCCTTCTCTTATTATATTTTCGGAATCCCCTGATCCCACAACGGCGTAAAACTCTTGATATTCCTGCTGCCACAGCTCTTTCCCCCGCTGACGCACACCTGACGCAATAAGAAAGATTCCTGCCAGAATACAAAATCCCCACGCAGTCGCGGTCAATATCTGCAAGTTCGTCAGACGGCGGTACTTCGGATCGTATTTTTCCATATGCGAAAGAGCTTCTTCCATCTGTTTTGCCGTCCGAAATCTTCTTGAAACGTCCCGATCCATCGCTTTATCGACGATCCGTTTCAAGCCGTCCGCATACGGAATATCAATCTGTGACAGCGCATACGGAACACCGTTTTGAGCATCAGGCAGATACCCGCTCATCATTCGGTAAAAGACCGCCCCCAGACTGTAAATGTCCATTCTCTCATCCAGTGTTTCACTGCTTTTCCTGCCGTACATTTTGTCCATCGCACATCGGAATTGTTCCGGAGATGCATACCGTCTGCTCAGTCCCTGTACTTCCTGTGTTACCGACCCGTCCAATGAAATATTAAAATCAATAAGGCAAATGTCCCCTTCCGGCGTCACCATAATATTTGCCGGCTTAATGTCGCTGTGAAGGATTCGTGGTTTTCTCGTATGAAGATAGTCCAAAACCTCACATAACTCACGCATCCACAACAGAATCGTCTCTTCCGGAAATGTATAATTATGGTCGATATAATACTGCAGATTTTCCCCTGGGATATAATCCATCACTGTATATACGTCGTTTCCTACTTCCAGAAAATCATAAACCTGCGGCAGATATGTATGTCTAAGCTGTTTTAAGATATCGGCTTCACCTCTTACATTTACACGGTCCACGCACGTTTCTTTTATTTTCTTTATTACGATCTGTTTTTGAAGATGAAGATGATACCCGATATAGATCACTCCCATGCCGCCTGTTCCGATCTCTCGTATCACCTGATACATTCCGCTTATAATATCTCCGCTTTGCAACATAACTTCTTTCCTCATAAAGACGAAAGGCGGCTGTCCGAATCCGTTTGTTCAGACAGCCGCCTCCTTTTCAGCCTTTTCTTATTTCTGCCGTATTTTTATCAGCTTCAGACTTTTTATTTGCTTTCTTCTTTCTTTTTTCTGATCACAAAGAACCAGATCAGTCCGCCTGCTACGAGAACGATTCCGAGGATCGATCCGATAAGAAGCGGTGTATTGTTGATATACTGAATCCATACACTTGATGTAACAAGCACTTTGTGCATTTCCGAAGTCGTTTCATTTCCCGCCATATCAAGCGCTGCTGCTTCGATCTTCTGCGGTTCTGACGCACCTTCAATCATGTAACTGATCTTTCCGCCTGCCTTTTCAATCTCTTTCTGTGCATAAGTTGCAACTGATTTTCCGTCGATGATCACATCCACGCACTTAACTGCCGTATTGTCTGACAGGTTGATCGTCATTTCTCTCTCGTCTGCACGATAGCTTGACTCCTCGATACCTGTGATAACAACTGTCGGAGGCGTCTTATCGATTACAAAGTCGATGTTGCACTCTTTTACTTTGTTGTTCATCTTATTTGTCGCCTTGTCTTCCGAGTCGATCGTAACACTGTAGCGGCCTTCTTTTTCAAAGTTTTCTTTTTTGATCGTGTATGTATATTCTTTCCATGAACCTTCGCCGCCGCTTTGTTTTACTGTATAATCGCTGCCTGCTTTCAGTTCTTTCTTCGTTCCGTCCAATCCGTAAGAGATACCGTTGAACACAAGTGAATCTACGTTCACCTCTGTAACAACAAGATCTTTCGGTTTGTTCGCATATACATCATCAAGGAACTTCTCCGTTGTCTCAGAGAAAATATAGTTTGATCCGAAACGGTTAACTGAGAACATAACCTCTTTTTCCGTTTCATTTCCGGCTTTGTCTTTAATAACCGCCGTCATAGTGTAAACGTCATCCGTCTCTTCATCATGTTTGAAATCTTCCATTTTGATGCTCTCGCCGTTTGCGATATTTGTACGGTTTCCGCTTAATTCTGTCTTGTCATGTTTCGCGCCTTTGATCGTAATATCAACGCCGCTTTCCATGTAGTTTACATCACTGTATTTCACACCGGGAGCAACTGTTCCGTTATTTGCCGATTTATCTTCGATATCGAAGAACTCAACTTCCGGATCTGTCTTATCTACCGTAAATTTATCCTGTGTGTAATCTGCCGCTGCATTTCCTGCAAGGTCTGTGTAATCAACATCAAACGTATAATCTGCGTCTGCAGAGAATGTTACGCTTGCCGTATGCACGTCTCCGTTTGTGCTCCATCCGCCAAGTCCCGGAGCTGCCACGCCGCTTCCCTGCAAAGCTGCCGTGATCTGTGCGTTGACTTCCGCTGCGTTAAAGTTATGCTCGTTGACTGTAACTGTCGCCGTTCTGTTCGCATTGAAATATCCCGGTGTAGCCGCGCTGTTGTTGTCGTAAGACACTTGGATCGTCGGAACTGTCCGGTCGATTGTAAAGTCGTCTACACGATTGTAGCTTGATGCATTTCCTGCAAGGTCTGTCGTCTCAAGCGTAAATGTGTAATCTCCGTCTGCCGCAAACGTTACCTGACATGTATGTGTCGCATCGTCAGATACTCCTGCGTTCGCACTGTGTGTCCATCCGCTGATCGCCGGCTGTGTGCCGTCTGTGTTCGTGATGTTGAAACGAACTGCGGACTCGTCAAAGTTTCTCTCTGTCACAACAACCGTTGCCGTTCTTACGTCTTTGTAGTATCTCTCGTTGAGAGGTGTGTTCAAGTCGTACGTTACGGCGATTGTCGGGTGAGTGATGTCGATCTTAAGATCTTTCGTCGCCTCTGTTTCATGTCCTGCATTATCAACAACTTTTACATAAATCTCAACATCATTGCTGTTATTTAAACTTGCCGTCACTGTTTCATTTTTCACAAGCGACTGCACGCGCCCGTCTAATATTGTCAAACCTGCTTTCTGCGCGCTTTCCTGATTATTTTTACTATAATCAATCTCTAATTCCTTATTATAATTTCCTGACTGTGTCACCGCACCGTCTTTGCGCACCTCGTAATAAACTTCTTTCAGTCCTGAGTATGTCTCTCCGCTTTCCGGATCTTCTACGTTAATGCTGAACGGAACATCCTTATTGTAAATTCCGTATAACGGTTCAGCCGCTGTAATCGTAATCTTCGGCTCTGCCCACGTTCTGTCTAACACCGCTATTTCCTTCGGATACAGATAAGTAACATTTCCGGCATAGTCTGTAATCTTCGCATATGTCAAAAACTGCTGTTCTTCTGTCATTGTGAACGACTTATTATTTATATTATCATCCTTTTCGCTATCACGATTCCACTCTCCCGAATCAGCCAACTTTTTCCAATCTGTGATCTTTTTTACTTCATCTGCACTTTTAATCGCGTCTTTCGTTGTATAATACTCGATCGTCTTCACACCGGACGTTATATCTGCTCCCGTCACTTTCACATTATAATTGTCGTCCTTGAAAATATTAAACGTAATCGTATTCCAAAATTCTGCATACCAGTTTTCTGTACCATCTACGAGAATCTTTCCCGACGGAGACGTTTTATCTACCGTAAATTTCAGATCTCCTGTGTTTTTGCTTCTGCCTGACAAGTCCGTATAGTCCAGTTTAAACGTGTAGTTTGCATCATTCTCAAACACAAAACCGATGCGATGCTCATCGCCATTATGAGTCCAACCAACCGGGTGATCATCTGACGAAGCAGCTGTCCAAGTGTCCGCCTGTTCCTGATAATTCGGTATCTTTCCTACTGCCTCTTTTGCGGTAAGCGCTGTCTTTACCTGCGTGTTTTCACCGCCTTTTTCTTCAAAGACAAAATTATCCTTTAAACTAAAGAAGTGCTCTGTTACCGTCACGTTCACTCGAATCGGAGCATTTTTCAACTTAACAGCATTTTCATCATTAAGCGGCTTCCACTTATTGTCTGCATCTAAATATTCATATGTGTACTCGATTACCGGCGCTTCGGTGTCAACTGCAAATTTATAAGTTTCTTCTGTTGTTCCTTCATTACCAAACATATCTACACAATATGGTTTGATTTCGTATTTATCCTGATCATCAAATGTAAGTTTTACTGTAACGACTCTATTATCCGTATAATTTTCAAAAGAATTCTTGCCCTCTTCATCCTCTATCTCATAAGTAATTCCTTCTTTTTCCAGTCCTTCGAGCATCACTTTCCGCTCTTGATCGTCTTCCTCTCTCTTCAGTATAAAGTATAGGTTGTCTTTATACTCTTCGCCAACTGGGAAATTTCTATCTGTGTATTTAATCACCATTACAGTCGTGTCTTGATAATATGAAAACTCATCTTTCTGAGTTATCGGATCACCATTCTTATTTTCAAAGCTTACAGAAATTTCCGGAGCCTTTGTATCAAATGCTAACTGTTGCTCAATCGTCTCAGATACATTTCCGGCTGTATCATATGCCTTAATCTTTATCTTAGACTTATTCGTTCCCACTCCATTTATTGTTCCTTTATTTGCCGAAACAACGCCTTTAACCACTATGGAAGACTTATTTTTTAATTCTTCGTAACTGAAACCTGATTCCGATGTCGGCCATTCAATGATATATGAATCTTCATATGTTTCGTCTGCATCAAATTCTTTCGTGGTCGGAGTTATTGTTTCACCGTCTTTGCTCACTATTACTTCCAGTTTCGAAATACTTGAGAAATACTCTTCTGGATCTTCAATCTTAAGCTCGTATTTAGCATCCCCTTGATAACACAGAATTCCATCTTTTTCTGATACATAACCACCGTCTTTTGATGTATCAAAAGTACATTCTACTTTCGGCGATGTCACATCAACTACAATGCCGTTTGAAGCATATACGGCTTCATTTCCTGTATTGTCAATCGTCTTAACAAGAATCAGATAATTATTTTCTGCCGCTTCCTTATCTTTCGCTTTTCCGACAGTGATTTCGTCTTTTCCGTTTTTATCGAATTCCAATTTACTCCAAGATTGTTCTTGCCCGCTATCTACCTTTTCAATAATACTTTTCACAGCATCTTTATCTAATTTTAACGCCGTTTCATCTGTTCCCATTTCATATACGCAATACTTCTGCGTAGTCGTGTTATGCAGGCCGCTTCCTTCTACAGAATCTCCCGAAGTGTCCGAAACGCTGATTTCTGCCGTATATATCTCGTTTTTGAACATATTGAAACTCAAGCTTTCAAAAGCATCTGAATATTTTGTCGTATCATAATCTTTAATTACAGCTCTCGGCGCTTCATTATCGATATGAAGCCAATCAGTTAAATTTGTTACTTCCGTAACTGTGTTTCCACTCTTATCTTCACTGTTCTTAAGATAAACTTTTACGTTCTCAACTACTTTATCCTGTATTCCTTCCTCAGGTTTAAGCTGTTCAAGTATATTCTGTGACTCATCCGACTCATCAGATACGTTTACATAACTATTTCCGTTATCTACACTCATATACACTTCATCATAATATTGTGTAGCCTTTACATTCATCTTCAGCACAGGGGTTCCCTTTTTCTCGCCGAGTTCATCTTTTCCGCCAATGCTTACCCAAACTTTTTCCAGCTCGTCAGCGCCATTTTTCACGCCGTAAATCCCGTTTGTCGTTCCTTTAAGATCAATTTTTTTCAAAAGATCTTCTTTATTTAAAGTCTGTTTTGTAACTTTAAGATCTCCCTTATAATCATCCTCTTCAATAAACTTAAACTCATAGTTTTCGCTGATTTTATTTTCATTTGTAATATTCGGAACGATTACTTTATAAGCTGCCTCATTCACATGCAGAGTTTCCGGCGCTGTTGCCCCCGGCAATACTGTTATTTGATCATTTCCCACAAGTCCTGTCTCTAATGAATTCACACCTTGCACTTCTTCAGGAACAACTCCGTTACCATTGCAAAGTGCAACTAATCCCGTCATTTCTTCTATCGCCGTTTTTAAATTCTGTCCATAAGCTAACGACACTGTCTCTGCATTTGCAGACGTCAAATACAACGGTCTATGTGTAATAGTTGCCGCATTCTGAACTACATTTTGCCCTTCTTCTACAACTAACTGATAGTTTGCCGTGCCGTTGCCTTCTACTGTCATATAATAAATTCCGGCAGCAACTGTCACGTTCTGTGGCTGTGCTTCATTCTGCTCATTTACTGCAACATCTGATCCTGCAATCGCAGCTTTCTCTTTCGGGATTGTGATTTTTTCAGTATTTACTGTTCCCGTAAGTTCGATTCCAGTATTTCCGTCATATACTTTACTTGCTTTATTCCATGTTACATTCTCAAACGAAACTTCCTGCCTCTTTACAGTCAGCGTATAATCTACGCTTGCTTCTCTGTAGAAGTTTCCTTCTCCCGGGACTGCTTTAATCTTAATTGTTACTTTTCCTGCATTTTTCGGAATTACATGGATCGTATGATCTGCTTCCACGCGAACGACCGCTACATTTTCAGCAAGTCCTGTATTCGGCGCGTCTTCTGACTGTGCAAATGCAACCTCTGTCGCAAGCGTTCTTCCTTTTAATGTATTTTCAATATCGGCAAGAGCAATTACGATTTCATCATTCCAGTGCTCCGTTCCGTAAGTCACTTCTTTTGAAACATCACCGTCTATCGTAATTGCCTGTGTTTTCCCATAACTTCCGGTTGCTGTTGCCGTCGCGCCTTCATATTTTTCATTACCGCTATACACGGCTTCAAACTGTTTCGCGCCGAGAAGACTGTCTGTCTCATATGTATATTCGACTGTAGCTGCCGCTTCTGCTTTATAGAGCAAAGTTTTTTGACCGCCTGTCACATCATAAAATATTACATTTCCTGAAACATCGGCTGGAAGACCTTTGGCTGTCAATATAACAGAACTTTGATCGTCTCCGCTTGGCTCTTTCACCGTCATACTAAAACCGTTAATCTGATTTTTAGACACGTTTACGGAAACTGTTTTTGTTTTCACCCCGTTTGTAACGCTGATATCCGCAGAGCCTTCGCCTTTTGCCGTAACCTTTCCGTTTTCAACAGATGCAACATTCCCATCTGTTGTGCTCCATGTATAAGCAAGTTCTTGCACCGGATTTGTTACTGATATATCATATGTTTCTCCGACTTTCAGACTAACTGAATCTGTCGTCGGCAAAAGTGTAATCTCTGACATTGTAAGCAGAATGTCAATATCCGCTTTCTCCGCCTCAACCGTAAACCGACCATCTTTTGTTGTCTCATATCCGGTTTTCTCTACTTCGTAGTTATATTCTACTCCTTCTTTTAACTCAATTTCTTTACTTGTCTCTCCGGCTTTAACCTCGATTTCCTTTTTCTTCTCATAGCTCGGATCATCATTACTTTGTAATTTCAAAGTAAGTGCGCCTATCCCGCGTGTTTCCTCTGCGGCATCTTTAAATTTCAGCGTAACTTTTTTTGCATCGCCAGCCGCCGCCTGAACCGTCATACCTGCATCCGGCAGTACCCAAGTCAGTACCATCGCCAGCGCAAGGACGAGCGCACATATCCTTTCTTTTAGTTTTTGCTTCTTTTTCATGCTTTCATCCCTTCCTGTTCTTCTTTGTTTTGCCGTTCTTTTGTCTGTCTCTTCCTCTGTCTGTTCCGGCTGTTCCATATATAGAAATACACGTTTCCGTTAAACAGAAAATGTGCATAAACCCCTGCAAGCGCAAATACCAGCGCCGTAATTGCCAGAAAATCATTCACTTCGATATGAAGCGCACAATAGATTGTCGCTGCGATCGACACGATCATAACTGCGTCTGCCGCAATCGCAGGCGTATTACTGAAAAAGCAGATCACTGACGGAAGTTTCCGTTTTCCTGCCTGTTCTGTCAGAGGCTTCGCCTTTCTCGCCAAAAACAAATATGCTGCGATCCCGAGCAGAAGACCGAGCCAAAACAACGCCCCCGCCGCATATCCGATCTGTGTAAGATCGCCGTTTTTGTCAACGGCAAACGGAATCAGCGCCGGAGTCAGTGCAGACAGGAGAAATAATCCCATCACACCGAGAAATCCTTTTTTTACTGTTCTTGGTTTCAATCTGTTTCCTTCTTTCTGCTGCAAGATAAATCGATTAATATCTTTTTTGTTTTCTTTAAATGATCTCATTCGTATGGATTTCCATAATTTCTTTTTTAATAACGAAATTCCATTCCGGTTTTTCATTTGTCTTTGCCTGAACAAACGATGCTTCCATTTCCGGCGTCAATAAAGTTGTTTCTCCGAATCCGGCATTTCTTTGTGCCGTTGTGCCGCCGTTTCTGCTGTTGAGCAATGTCGTTTCTTCACTTCCGCTGTTCAACAGAGTCGTTTCTTCGCTTCCGCTGTTCAGCAGAGTCGTCTCTTCACTTCCGCTGTTCAACAGAGTCGTTTCTTCGCTTCCGCTGTTCAGCAGAGTCGTTTCTTCGCTTCCGCCGTTCAGCAAAGTTGTCGCTTCACTTCCTCCGTTATCAGACGCTGCCTGCTGTGCTGTGTGAAGCTGCATTGTATGTTCTCTTCCTTCCGGATCTGCCGAATGGTAAACTTGTTCTGTGTACGCCGCGCCGTCTGCCTGTCCGCCTGCTGCCTGCTGCGCAGACATAACCGGAGGTATCCTTCCGCTTGGCGTCGTATAAAGGTCTGAACTTGTCGGCGCGGAATAATAATCCTGTCTTAACTTTCCTGTCTTTGCATTTTCTTCTTCCATCTGCTGAACGCTCTTTCGCTGCGCCCTTCCCGTGATAGCGTTAAACACATCGCGTATTTTAAATTGAAAGAAAAAGAAAACGCTCAGCGCCGCAAATAAAATTGTCAGCACAAGACAGATAATAAATCCGATATGAAGTATATTGATGATCTGTTCACTCTGCATCAGCATCCCCTCCTGTTCCCCGGGATTCAAATGCTACCTGCACATGCTCTTTCGCGCTGCTGATATTGTTCAGAATCTCCTGTTTTTTCTGCTCGTTGATATCCGTCTGATTTGCATTCGTCGATGCAAACGACGTTGTCTCCAGCGTCTTTTTCGTTTCTTCGAGTTCTCCCAGAAGTTCGCCTTTTGTCACTCCCGCACGTTTGAAATCAAGTGCGTTTTCGTCGATCCTGTATACAAGTTCTTTATACATTACAAGAGCTGTCTCAGGATTTACCACACTTGTAAGATCTCCGTCCGTCAGACTGACAAGATCGATCCAGTAGTCTCCGTAAGAAGTTGTGCTGTATCCGCTCTCATCCACTGAATCAAGAGAAGCATAGTACGCCGCGATACTTGCGAATCTTTTCGACAATTCCTTTTTATCTTTATCGAGGCTTTCGCTTTCCGCCGCTTTTTCAAACCATGTTTGAGACATTGATTTTCCGCTCTTTTCTCCTCCCTCATATGAATAAAAGTACGCCAGTCCCATTTGAAAAGCGAATTCGTCGTATTCTTCTTTATTTCCTTCAAAATAACTTTCATTTGTCCGGTTTCCGCTGCCTTTATATCCAAGAACCGACGTAAGCCGCGCTGTCTCTTCTCTGTCAAAATCATTTTCCGACCCGTCTGCTCCGCGGATGCATAACTGCAAAAGATTGTGATACGCTTCTCCTCTTCGAGGGTCTATCTTAATTGCATCTGTATAATATTTTTCCCGTTCACTTTGTTCCGGCGAGTTCGCCGCCTCTTTTATATATCCTTCATAACTGCTCTTTGTCGTCATCGTCTCCCCGACTTTAAATCCGACGCATCCGAGAAGTGATGCGGCAGTCAGCGAACACATTGCAACGAACGTCCGCCATTTCCTCATCTGCCGTTTCCGGTATTCCTGATCTAATTCTCCGTAATGCTCCAGCGCGTACATCAGTTCCGCGCACGACTGATAACGGTCGTTCGGATTTCTCTGCGTACATTTCAGTACGATTTCTTCCAATCCTGACGAGAGCGCCGGATTCCATCTTCGGATCGGATACATCTCGTACGGCGGAAGACTTGGATTATGTCCCGTCAGCAAATGGTACATCGTCGCACCCAGCGTATAAATATCAGTACGGGCGTCCGTCTGCCCATGCCCGCCGTACTGTTCGGGCGCTGCATATCCCTGCGTTCCGAGACAAGACGTATCTTCAATACTTGTCTCTTTAAATTCGCGGGCCGTTCCGAAGTCGATGATCATGATCTGCCCGTCCGGCTTCAGCATGACGTTCGCCGGTTTTAAGTCTCTGTAAATGATCGGCGGTTTCCTCGAATGAAGATACCCGAACACATCACAGATCTGTTTCGCCCATTCCACAACCCGTTCCTGCGGCTGCGCGCCTTCTTTTTTCAGCCAGTAATCGAGCGCCTTTCCTTCGATATAATCCATTACGATCAGGAACGTATCCTCCCTGTCGATCACATCGATGATACTCGGTAAATGCGGATGATTTAACCGTTTCAAAATATCGGTTTCCGCGATCAGTCCCTGCCGTACAACTTCGTAATCTTTCACGCCGTCTTTTCGGACTTCTTTGATCGCCCATTGTTTATTCGCTCTTTCATTCATCGCAAGATAAACGACGCTCATTCCGCCCTGACCGATCTTATTCAGTATTTTGTATTTACCGTCTATAATTGATCCTATTTCCAGCATATATTTATCCTCTAACACACCTTAAGGAGAATGACTGAAATATTATCTTTCTCCTGACGTGATTTATTCAATTCCGTACAATAGACCGCTGCGTCTTTCAGCGCTCTTTCCGTCTCCATTTTTTCAGGATCTATCAATTTATAAAATTCCTCTTCCGTGATCACATGGCGAAATCCGTCAGAGCAGAGCATATAAACTTCGCCCGACTTATATTCTCCCTGTGTAAACTCCGGAATGATCACCTCGCTTGCTCCGACGCATTGAAGAAGTACGTTCCGCTGCGGATGCACTCTCGCCTCATCCGGCGTCATTCTCCCTGCGTCAATCTCTTTTTGTACAAACGTCTGATCTTTTGTCAACTGAGTCATCCCCTGTCCGTCAATTTTATAGACTCTGGAGTCGCCCACATTCATCGTATAATATTTCCCTTCTGCCATCAGAAGTACCGCCGCAGTTGTTCCCATCGCAATATGGGAAATCTTTCCGTGATCGGCGATTCTTTGATTTACATCAAGGATCAGTTTATTTATTTCGTTTTCCAATTCCATACGGTTAATCCCATCAGCCGTCCTTCTCCGATAAAGAAGTTCCGGAAACTGAACTTCAAACCACATAGAAAATGCCTTGATCAAAGCGGCGCTGGCGACCTCACCTTTGGCAAGACCGCCCATTCCATCACAAACTACAGCAAGCATAACGTCGCCGTAGTCTGTGGATGCCTCTTTGATTAAGACAGAATCCTGATTCGTATTCTTTTTAATTCCTCTGTCACTATGTACAACACTTAAAAATCCCATTCTGCCTCTCACTGCCCTTTACTCTTTTGTCAATTATAATCAGCGCTTTTATCGTTTAGATCATGATGCATGAAATTCAAATTCTTCATCCGAAATCTTCAATGTCGATCTGTCTGTCAGCAGTGTTTCCTGATATGGATTTAACTGAACTCCGTTTACAAACGTGAAGTTGCTTGACTTCTGATCTGCCGCATAGTAATCAGAACCTTTCTTTGTGATCACTACATGATATCTGCTGACAGAAGTATTATCGGAAATACAATAGTTCACTCTTCTTCTTTCTTTTCCGATTGCAAAGTTCTGTGAATTGATCGTAATCTTCTCACCGTTTTTCTTTCTGATCAGATAAGCGCTTCCTGCTCCGTTAAGTAACGTTGTTTCGCCTGCTCCCGAATCAAGCAAAGTAGTCTCGCCTGCTCCATCCGGCTCTGCCTGATACGGCTGTGCGTAAGGCGCTTTCGGCTGTTCCGGTGCACGGTTCGGAGGTACTACAGCTCCGTTCGGCTGCTGAGGCATTCCTGACGGAGGAACATTTCCGTTTCCTGCCTGTGCTTTCTTTTTCTTCTTGCTGTTAGAAGAAACTACGATAATAATGATTACTACTACAACAACGATCACTCCTGCTGCGATTCCGCCGATCAACAGGAAGTTCATTCCGCTTTTTTCTTCCAGATTTTCAACAGCAGCTTTTACATCTGATGTTGCCGATGTCACCTGTGCGTCTGTAGCCTCTGTATCGTTCGCAACTTTTTCTGCTTCTGAGATTGTATCGTTGAGAACTTTTACACTTTCTTCTGTGTAATTTTTCGTATCAACTGCTTTCGCCTTTGTAATTTCACTCTTAAGCGCTGTTACAAGATCTGCGTCCGGTCCTTCTTTTTCTTCCGGCTCTTCTTCATCAGGAGTCTGTGTTGTTGCCTGTGCCCCTGCATTAATATAGGAGATACCGAATGTGTCAAGACCACTCTTGATCGCGTTGATCTGTACTGCGTAGTATTTCTGATCTGAGCTGTTTCCATATGTAAATGTATTAACACCGATTACCGACTTGTTGGAATCTACAAGAGGACCGCCGGAATTTCCATGGTTAAGCTGTGCAGTGTGCTCGAAGAAATCAGCTCTTCCTCCGACTGTCAGCTTAGAAATCGTTCCGTCTGTTGCAGATACGTCAGCCGCCGTATTAAACTCTTTATTTTCGATCGAGTCTTCCGGGAATCCGTATGCGTTTACTGTCTGTGTCTGCTGAACTGTACTGCTGTCTCCCAAAGCAAGCGGTTTTCTGTCATAAATCTTATCCGACAGTTTCATTGCTACATAGTCCATCGTCTGACTCTGCACACTGTCATGGATCGTTGCCAGCACGCTCATGTCACGGTTCGCATATACTCTGATCTTCAGATGCGGATCGTTGTCTTTTAATTCGGATAATCCCAACGTTTCCATTGCCGCGCTTCTGATCGTCACACCAGGAGCAATCTCTTCATTCAAATTGAAAATATGATAGTTGGAAAGTACATACTCTTCATTGATCAAAAAGCAGCTTCCGCCTGACAACGCTACACTGTTTCCGTTATCATCTTCATACTCAAGCCATACCTGAAGCGTTCCGTCCGCCGGATTTTCCGCAGCGCTTATCGCTTTGGTATTTCCCGTCGATCCAGTTTCTGCTGATACCGATACATTCATGCCGATGATCATGCACATGAGTGTAAGAAATACCAACAGTTTTTTCGTTAGTTTTTTACCCATAATCTCTTCCTCCTGCTACATATAATATTTGTCATTATATGTATAATATAGGGTTTTCCTTTGTTCTCAAAGATGTGTCAACCTTTGTGGTCAGCTTTTTTGTCGGATTTTTATAGATTTTTTATATTTGCTTTTATATAATTATCCTGTATTAGTTTGTCTTTCAAAAAGTAATACCCCCCCCTGGTATTTTGCCATGTGGGAGTATTCTTTTTTACCGAGGAAAACATGTGAGAGGGAGATTAAGATTATGCCGGATTTTGCGACATTATTATCAGAACATATCCACAATAAAAACATCAAAACTTACGCTCTTGCCCAATACTGTAATTTGGATCGATCCAATATGTACAAGATTATAAAAGGGCAACGAAAACCGTCTTCTTTAGAAATGGTAGAAAAAATGTGTAAATTTATGCATTTGTCGCCTTCAGAACAGGCCGATATGGAAGAATCATATCACATTGCCCTGATCGGACGCGAAAACTATTACAGGAGAAAAGCCGTACAACAGTTTTTTGAAGAATTCCGTATTCCGACACTGCAGCTTCCGGCAACTTCACCTTCCAATGCGTCCGATTACGCCGACAATGCTACCTTGCTTCATTCTCATCTTGAGATCAATCGCTCGCTCCTTTACATCATCGCCTCGGAACTGAAAAAATCAGGTGGAAAGATCAGTCTGCTCATCCAGCCGGATTACACGTTTCTTATGAACATTCTTACAGCAGGTGGTTATGCGTCCTCTTCTGTAGACATCGATCACATTATCTGCCTGAACAATAACCAGAACGTGTCATTTGCACGGCAAAATTATAATCTGAACTGCCTGAGAAATATTCTTCCTCTGTACAGTAATCATTATCAATATAACTGTTACTATTACTATGATGATATTGATGCCGTAACTTCAGCGTTTGCTTTATTTCCTTATGCGGTTATCACTACTGAATATGCCTGTCTGATTTCTTCAGATATGCAGTCCGGCTTTATTACTAAAGACCCGGAGTCACTAAAATTATTTTCCTATCTGTTCAGTCAGTACCTGGCGCAGACAACACCCCTGCTTCGCCCGGTCACAGATTTAGGCGGACAAATACAGTATGTCGAAAATACAATGCAGAACATAACCGAAGGTTATTTCTTTCAAATGCTTCCGTGCCTGACAAGGTTTTTGACAAGAGACATGTTAGAGACTTACATTGTAAAAGATCTTCCACACCGAAGCGAACTTCTCGACAGACTTCAGAACTATTTACATGAACTTCAATCAATTCCCGCTTCTGCCGACCTTACGTTTATCTGTTCTATCGAAGGAATAAGAAAGTTTTTAAATACCGGCCGCGTCGGAGAGTATCCTGCATATGCATATACTCCGCTGAACTTAAGCGATCGCCTCTTTCTGATTCGGCAGTTGGCAAACTCCATGCTCAACGAGCATAATCGGCTTTTGAAGCGGGCGATCGGCATGATCGACCATGAATTTTACCTCTTTGCCGGACGCCAGTACGGCTATTTCATGTTTCAGACTTCAAATACAGACCGGATGATCTACCTGAACATCGAAGAACCCGGACTGCTTTTTACATTTTTTGATTTTTGCGATACGCTTGACGATGAAATATTCTTCACATCTGAAGAAGCTTATAGAAAAATACACGATCTGATTCAAGAATACAGTAAATAAAAAATCCCCTGACCGCCGCAGATGTTTCTTTTGCATCTCGCTGTCAGGGAACTTTTTATTCTTTTTTGCAACGGCAGATTCCTTCCAATATTCCGATCAATTCCGGTATATCTTTTTTTACCGTATCATATACAATCGTAAGGTCTACATTTCCATATTCATGTACAATTCGATTCCGCAATCCTTTAATAGCTCTCCACGGAATGGATGGATATGTTTTTTTAAATTTTTCTGTCAATTTCTCGGAATTTTCTGCCACCTGTATTAGCCGAAACATAATAGAATCAACAAGAATCTCATCCTCTTCCAATTTCGATTTTGACAGGCTCTCTGTATGTGTTCTAATAAAAGTGAGGTCTGTAATAATCTTATCAATATAATATTGGTCAGTCTTCTTATTATCCATAAATTTTAATTCCATCCTTTAATATTTCATTTATCAATTCCAAATTAGACTCTAGCTGTTCACGGTTCAGAATATCAACTCTTTTATGAAGTCCTTCTCTTATTGCTTCTACCAAACCATAAAAATGTATTCCGGACACCGACGTTCCAATTAAAAGATCTACATCACTAGTTTCTGTCGCTTTTCCTTTCGCATAAGAGCCAAAAAGATAACAATACTCTATATCATAATCTGCAAATACATCGGTACACACATCTTTTATCTTCTGTATGCTTAATATACCATGATCTTCATCCACAAATCCATATTGTTCTAGTTTTTCGAGCATATACAAATATTTTATTGACGTACGCTTAGCTGCATCAGTTTCATAATTTTGATAAGTACGCAATGGCACTCCTAAATATTTCGCACATTCCGCTTGGGTTAGTTTTTTCTGTTTCCGCAGTTCTCTCAGCATCATATTTTTCCACCTCATTCAAATGCTACCATAAAATATGGAAACGCGCAATTAAAACGCGCAAATTTCGCGTATTTTTTGCAGTTTAAGCACGCATGTTTTGCGTATTATTACTTATCAAAAAACGCAATTTCTATTTCTTTTATATTTCCATAAATTCTTGCACATTTATTATACCCGTAATCACCTCTTATTATCATCTACATAACATTTTCATCCCCACAAACTGCACATCCACTCTAATACTTTCAGCATACTAACCCCCACACTCAGAACATCTTTCACACAGAAATGAATTTTCCGTTACAAAAAATCCCCTGACCGCCGCAGATGTTTCTTTTGCATCTCGCTGTCAGGGGATTCTATTATTTTACTGTTTTATTTTGTTGCCTTATAGTAGTTGATCAGACATCCATCCAGAATAATCTGTCTCTCGGCATCTGTCAGATCCCCGAGTTTCAGCTGGATCTCTTTCAATTCATCACCAACAACATATGCGTTGATAACGTCTTTCTTTTCCTCAACTGCTTTTCTCACATTCGGAACGAAAATGTAATCTCCGTTTTTAAACGGAAGCGCCTCATGATCCGCATCTGTCAAAAATGGAAGCATTCCCCAGTTAATCAGGTTGGAGCGATAACGTTTTGTCGCATATTCTACAGCAATGTTTGCCCAGCCTCCGAGAACTTTCTGGCAGGAGGCAGCCTGCTCACGAGCCGATCCATCTCCCGGTTTTACTGCGAAGATCGTACTTCCTACACCGACATTTCCTTCTCCGACTTCCGGATACGCTGCCTGGATCTTAGACATAACCGGTTTCAGTTCCTCCAGAGCATCAAGAGGACATGTTCCTGCCTCGATTGCTTTCTGTGCTTTCTGAACTTCCTTTGCTCTTCCCACATATGCGGGATCTTTTCTTGAAAGTGCAAACTCTGCAAGTCCAAGCGGATTAGAACGATACGAAGACGTCTCTCCTGACGGAATAAGTTCATCTGTTGTCGTTACCGGATCGTGGATTTCAGATACGACCTTCACGATCAGATTCTCAGGAAGCGCCGACATCTCCGGCCAGTCTTTAATATTCGGACCAAACTGGATCTCTACATTCGGATCTGCTTTGCCTTTGCTGTCGAACACACGATTCGCATAAATATTCTGATCAAAATGATACTTCTGTCCTTTATATTCTACATCAAATGCCGTAGCAGGCGTCAGATATCCTTTATTTGCCGCTGTCGCCGCAATGGAACGAGCATCCATAAGAGCAACAGAAGAAATCTGACCGCTCTGAAGCTTGCTTCCTTCACGGTTCGGGAAGTTTCTCGTTGTATGACGGATAGAGAACGCATTATTTGCCGGTGTATCTCCCGCTCCGAAACACGGACCGCAAAATGCTGTTTTTACAACTGTTCCCGCTTCCATAAGATCGGCTACGACACCATTTTTCACAAGTTCCATATAAATCGGCGTACTTGCCGGATATACGCTGAACGTAAATGCATCCGATCCGATATTATGACCTTTGATGATATCTGCTGCCGCACAGATATTTTCAAAACCGCCTCCCGCACATCCTGCGATAATTCCCTGATCTACATAGAGTTTTCCGTCTCGGATCTTGTCCTGAAGAGAATACTCTACAGCTCCGTCAAGACTTACGAGAGCTTTCTGCTCTACGTCATGAAGGATGTCTGACAGATTTGCGTTCAATTCATCAATCGTATAGACGTTGCTTGGATGGAACGGCATTGCGATCATCGGTTTGATCTCACTTAAGTTCACACGAACACATCCGTCATAATATGTAACCGCTCCCGGATTTAATTCTTTATATTCTTCTTTTCTTCCGTGAATCTCATAGAATTCTTCGATCTTTTCATCTGTCGTCCAGATGGATGAAAGACAGGTTGTCTCCGTCGTCATAACATCTATTCCGATACGGAAATCAGCGCTTAAGTTTTTCACGCCCGGTCCGACGAATTCCATTACTTTATTATTAACATAGCCGTTTTTAAATGTAGCCCCGATAATTGCAAGCGCAACGTCCTGCGGACCTACCCCTTTCATCGGCTCGCCTTCAAGATAAACAGCGATCACTCCCGGCATCTTAATATCATACGTTTTGTTCAGGAGCTGTTTTACAAGTTCAGGACCGCCTTCTCCCATAGCCATTGTACCAAGTGCGCCATAACGTGTATGACTGTCCGATCCGAGGATCATCTTTCCGCCGCCTGCGAGCATCTCTCTCGCAAACTGATGGATAACTGCCTGATGCGGCGGAACATACATGCCGCCGTATTTTTTCGCACATGTCAGACCAAACATATGATCGTCTTCATTAATCGTACCGCCAACCGCACAAAGGCTGTTATGACAGTTTGTCAATACATATGGAATCGGAAACTTCTCAAGACCCGAAGCACGGGCTGTCTGAATAATTCCGACAAAAGTAATATCATGTGATGTCAATTTATCAAATTTAATCTGCAGGTTCTTCATATCAGAAGAAGTATTATGCGCCTCTAACACGCCGTAAGCTATCGTGTTTTTCGCTGCTTCTTCTTTAGAAACCGAAACCTGTGCGCTCCCTGTATCTTCAACAATCTCAGTGCCATTGAGCAAATACACACCGTTTTCATATAATTTAATCATATGAAACCTCCTTTTCGTTTGTCAATTTTACGCTATTTCTATATATTATCATACTTATTATGAAAATGTAACCAATACAGCAAAAAAACAACTTCTGCATACAGTAAAAAAACAACTTCTTCCGGAATCGTTCAGCCATACAACGAAAAGGGCGGGAATATCTTCCGCAAACGAATTTCCGGAAAGACCTCCCGCCCTTTTTCAGGCTATGATATATTTTTTCAAGCTTTATCTCTCGAAATCTTTATTCATAACACTGCAGGGTAATATTTTCGACAAGACCCGTTTCTGCATCTGTTTCAACTGTACATGAGTTGTCGTAACTTTCTTTGTCATACCAGTAATAAGTATTTCCATATTCTTCATCTTTATACGAATCCGTCGGTTCGCCGTAAGCTGCAAGAACGTCCGCTTCTTTCGTTCCAACCGTAATTCCGCCCGGGAACAAAACTGTCAGTCCGCCTTCTTCAAGATCATAATCATCTACAGAAATCGCTCCTACGATACAATCTTTCAATGCTTTCGGATCATCTCCTGTGTTTACCATATCCGCCATAATCGTATTTCCGTTTTCGTCTTCAAACCATGCCAACTCATATTCGCCTGCATTTACAACATAGTCTTCAGGTGTATATTCTCTGTCGAGTTTCAGACCTGTGGCTTCCAGATCTGCCAGACTGCACGGAAGCTTAAGAACTTTATCGTTGATCTGAACCGTATAGCTGTCCCATTTCGCGCCAAGTTCTTTACTCTGCTCTGCCGGTTTATCCGCTTTTTTATCGTCGTCTTTATCTTCTTTGTCCTCTTTATCGTCAGACACTTCTCCGCCTGCTTTTTCAATCACATCGTTCGGAACTTTAATCTCGCCTACACTGTCATATTCATGGTATGTCACTTCGATCGAGCATGCCGAAACATCAACGCCTTCTTCTTCCATCGCCTTTTCCATAATATCCTGCATATCGAAAGAAATCTTTGCCGGAAGAATATCATCTTCATAAACGGCGATCGTACACGGAAGTTCAAGATCTTTGATCACATCTTCGTCAATTTCAGAACCTAAGCTGTCTGCCATACCTGATTCCATCATGCCCACAATGTCAGAGCCTTTAATCTCGCCTTTCATCTCAAAACATTTTTCGCCGTTTACTTCCACCTTTTCTTTGGACATCTCAAAAGATTTTGCGTGTCCTCCCATACTTCCTGTAAGATCCGAAAGTTCTCCCGCCATATCTGCCGCAGAATCATCCATCTCTTCTTTTTGCCACTGATCGTTCGCCATCGTATACACAATATACTGATCTTTTTCTTTTACAGTATACATTTCAATCTCTGTTCCGACATTGGTGCCCATCATTTTCATGTCTACCGCGCCTTTGGCGTGACTTTCTCCTGATTTAAGATCCATGTCGATATCCATATCCATCTGGATGCCGATCGTAGTTGTATCGTCTCCCATCTCCATATCCATCTTCATGTTTGCCACTACCGACTCTGTGTCTTTCATGTTTTTCGCCATGTCTTTTAATAAGTTTTCCGGAGTCGCCTTTTTCCCGCATCCTGACATAAGCGCCGCTGTCATCATCGCTGCCATTCCCAGTGTCACTAATTTGTTCCTACGTTTTTTCATACCTTTTCCTCCTCGTTATATATAAATTTATATTATATACTTTTATATTTTCTGCTCTCGCTCTGTTTTCTTTTATTTTTCTCTTCCTTCTTCGTCTGTTAAATAAATTACCCCAAGCCAGTAATATCCTCCCAGTTCTCCGCTTCCGTATCCTTCGACTACTTCTTGTGCGATCTTCATAAACTCTTTATCGCTTAATGTATAATCTGTACGCAATACCGCAATTCCCTCTTCTTTTAATTCATTTTTAAGCGGCTCAAAAATTTTATTTTTCTCATAAAATTTTCCTTCTATCCGGTAAAACTCTTTGTCATCCGACTTTGCTTCATAATCTTTCACCTTATCGTCAAGTACAAAACGTTCGTCTTCTACAAGCACTTTGTCTGCCGCGTAATCGGGAAGATTTAACAGCGCATTTAAGATCAACTCATTATCGTTATTCGTGGAATCTACGATCCTCCACTCCCCGTCTATTTTAATCTTATTCCATGCGTGGGGAAGTTCACCGTCCAGATTTCCTGTCACAACGATACATTCCAGTCCGGCCTGCTGCGCCAGAAGTTTGAATGCTCCGGCATAACTTGAACACACTCCTGTTTTATTTAACAAAACGCCATACGGTGTAAAGGAATCATTAAACTTTGCATCGACTCCGGCAAAATCGTTTTCTTCTGCATTTTCAAGCGCGTCCATATCGTATTCAGCAGTATCGCACAGATATTGATTGATCGCCATTTCTTTCTCAAGTTCTGTCATATCGTCCGTAATAATACTGTCTACAACACGTTCTGCCTCTTTCGAGATTTCTTTTTGTTTTTTCTTTATTTCTTCCGATTTTGTATCATATTTGACATGCAGTGTCTTTCCGCCGTTTGCGATTGACGCCCCCGTCACTCCGAGTACCATTGGGTTTTGATAAACCGCTTCTTCCCATGCATCCAACAGATAATCCGTATCTGCACTTTCCGGAAATTCCTTCAAACTGATACTTGTGTTCGCATTGAGCATATTTACTGCCAGATATTCACTCAAAGCGCTATTTGCAGTGACTTCATACTTTCGTTCACTCTCTCCCGAAGACTCCTTTTCCTCTTTTTCACTTTCGGTCTCGCCTTCCACTTTCATCTCCGGAGTAACCGCACCTGCACGATTTCTTAATTTCTCTTGTCTGATTCGAACCTTTTCCAGTTCTTCTTTCCAAGTATCAGTATTATAACTTTCTACGACAACAACTCCGTCAAATCCTGTTCCGTCAATCTTATACGGAACTTTTACGATATTTTCACCGCTCCATGAAGCCTTCTCTTCCTTCGCGCTTTCAAAATCATAATTAATCAGCTTTTGTACAAGCGTTCCGTCGCACATCGTCACCCATTTATATGACGGCATTTCGCCGAACGACTGCGTATAATTTGAACCTTCCTCATTCAGGCTCATCTTCACTTCTTCCGTAAAAGGAACTTTACGCGCAATATCTGTTTCCCTGAACATATTGCTTAAAGCAGATGTTCCGTCCTTTGATACTGCTATAACGCAGTAATAAGTTTCATACTCTGTATCTTTCGGTATCGCTTCGTTTCCCTCTCCGTACTTTTCAATAACGTATGGCTCCCGGCGATCCGCTTCCGACACATTATAAGTAATAAACTTTGCCGTTGATTCGGGAATCCATTCTGTTCCTTCTGTTTCACCTTCGACCCAGCCGTCTCCGGATAATCCCATCTTTTCTGAGGACGTCATGCTCATCACATAATAACGCTCTGCTCCCGGCACTTTTTTCCATCTGAAAACCGGAAATCCTTCCTCATTAATCCCAAGAGTAACTCTCGGTGCATTCTTAACTTCTGAATCGACGGTAAACACTGTCACTATCGGTTTCTCCAGTTTTTCTCCGGTTTCAAGATCCACATATTGAACCATATAATACTGTGGAAGATTACCCCAGTCATTCAACTCTCCTTTATCAAACAAAGACGAATCTGCCGCTTGATATCCCGGCGCATCCTCGTCAAGACCTTCGCTCATGATCCCGCCTACACTCCATCTCGGAGGTGTAACTGATAATTCCTTTGTTTTTTCATCCCACTCAAAATGTGATCCGATCTGATAGGTGAGTTCCGGATCTTTATACACATTTACGATCTGTGTATATTCCGTAAATCCGGCATTCATTATATCAAACCCCATTTTCAGCTTAAGCCTTTCGTCACGGGCCACGCCGCGGATCGGATCGGCATATTCATACTTTTCATTATATTTTTTTCTGATAGAATCCGCCAGTTTTGCAGTCTCCATCGTTGTCTTCCCGACGTTTTTCTGCTGCGGACCTCCGCATGCGCTTAGCAAGACTGCCGTTACTGCCAAAACACTGATACATGTTTTCAAATATTTCTTTTTCATAAGCATTTCCTCTTTGATGAACAACAAACAGTTTTTTTTTGCGTTTCTGCTTATAATACCTTTGCCGCATCCAAAAGGTTACGTCTTTTATAAAGTTTTTTTCAAATATTCTGTCAGATTTTCTTTATCCCCTTTTTCTTCTGTCACATACCAGATTTTCCCGTCTTTTTCAAACACTGCATGAAGAATTCCGTCTTCCGTTTTTCCTATATATACTTTTTCTCCGTGAACCCTTCCCGGCTTCAGCTTCCACAGCTCTTTCGGGATATTCTCGTCATCCTTCTCCGTATACTTTTCAACTTGAATATCTTCCCACTCTCTCGTCTCTGATATGTCCTTTTTTCCGAGATTTAATCCAATCTCCATCTCTGATGAAGCAAATGTCACATCTTGTATCACAATCTTGTCTTTAAACGCCGCTCCCCATATACCAAGGCAGACAAAACAAAAGCATGCCGCTATTGCCGTATATTTCCACAATCCGATAATTTTGCGGCGGCGCTCCTCTCTTTCAGCTGCTTTTACCGTCCGGTTCACTAATTCTTCCGGGACATGAATGCTGTCATTTACTTTCTTATATTCGTCCCACACAGTCAAACTCTCCTTTCAAAGCTTCCTTAAGCATCCCCCTGCTGCGATACAGGCGGGTTTTTACAGCCGACTCCGAAAGTTCCAACATCTCAGCAATCTCAGAAACAGAATATTGTTCATAGTAAAACAAATGTACTGTACTCCTGTAATCTGCCGGCAGGCGAAGAACTGCCTCATATATGAGATTCTCCGGCAGATCCATCTCATAACTGTCCGTGCTCTGAACATCCCTGTCTATAGAAACTGTCTTTTTCCGAAACGCACTATCAAACTGTTTCTTGCAGCAATTAACAGTTACTCTCAAAAGCCATGCCTTCAAATGCTCTCTCCCCTGAATTCTTTCTTTATACTTTACTAATCGGAGGAACACTTCCTGAAACACATCTTCTGCTTCACTTTTATTTTTCATTTGTACCAGAGCAAGCCGATAAACCATATTTCCATGAATACGGATGGCTTCTTCTACATTAATTTCTTCATGACTGCCCTCTGTTTGACCTCTCATATATAATACCTTTTCCCGTACTTAAACGTCACATAGATTTTATGTTTATTTTTTGATTATATCTTACTTTTTTTCTTCATACAAGAACAAAGTAACAAACCCGGACTTTGGCTCGTTGCACAATATAAAAAAGAATCCTGCTCGCAAGATTCTCCGCCTGCGGCGGGTCGCTTTAGCGACGTACTTCTTTTCCGCCGCAGTGCGCTCCTACACGGAGCGTTTTTTATGCTATGGAACATTACGGAGTAATTTCCTATAGCATAAAAAATCCGAACACTGACTAATGCCAATGTTCGGATCTTTATTTAAAGTGGAGAATACGAGAGTCGAACTCGTGACCTCCTGCTTGCAAGGCAGGCGCTCTCCCAACTGAGCTAATCCCCCATAGCGTTCTTAGAACTTTTATAAGATATCATATTCTAAGAAACTTGTCAAGTTTTTTATGAAATTTTCGACAAATTCATGCCAAAACATGCAGCTTCCATTTCCCACTTTTCGTATTCGTTGTAAAAAATATATAAATACACCTTCCAGACAGGGGAGAAATCAAAACTTATCCCCCATTTTATAGATTTAACTATGATCAATTTATACGAAGATAAAACTCTTCTATCAGACGAGCAATATTTTCTTCTGTATCTTCAAGCTCATCTGCAATTTCGGAAATTGTTTTTCCTTTTTCGAGCTTTTTTTGAATGAGAGAACAGGTTTTTTGAAGATTTCCTTCTTCTCGACCTTCTTTACGACCTTTATTAAGTCCAGCCTGTTCTCCACTTTGATATTTTTCGCATTAAATAATCAGCAAGTATTCCTTTTTCAATGCACTCTTTTATCGCCTTTTTATAAGGTTCTTCCACACCGGAGATCTGATAGTTCTGCACGATTTCCATAAACTGGCTATACTCTTTCAGCACTTGACATTTCTCTAAAATCTCATGATGTTCTTCCGGTCGGATATTAATAACCTTTACTTTTAATTCCAAACTTGGTTCATTATCTTTTACAATATAAGCATCTGACAAGCACAGTTCTTTTTCTTTTGCCCACTTTTCTTTTCCTACCATAGGCTCTCCTTTCATGTGCATGAATGAGTCCTATCGTACAAGTAAGAAAACACTCTTAAGTTTTTTCTCTCAAAGCTTTTTCTCCTAAAGCTTTCTCTTATAACTTTCGGTGAAACTTTTTTCTTCTGTTAAGAATCAGTATACGAAAAAAAGAGACGTTCTACAAGACTATCCATGCAAATCTGTTTCGTTGTGTTCTGGGTAATTTTGAGGGAATTCCTCTGACCGACGAAGCTGTCGGCATCTTTCACAAAAAGAATTTCTGTGAGTGGATTTATCATAACATATCTCTTCTTCAGAGACAATGATATATTTTATTTATACATTCCCCTAGTCTCTTTTACTGACAAAAAGAAAACTACCAGAAGAAAACTATTTATGCTCATAAGAATCATCAATTTCCCCATCTCTATTTCTCCGCTTATAATCGGGAATATGTATAATACATTTTCTTCTGTTAAAATATCGAATTGACAGAAAGACCAATATCCTAGCGAAGCTAGATAACCTATAATGACATTATTTCCTAATTGTGAAAAAAGAAGTCCTAAAATCCCCAGAAAAACAGCATACAGAATTGTCACGGTTACATATTTTAAAAATGGAAAACTGCAGTTTTGAAGCCGCATAATACTTGCGAATATAGTAATCATAACTGTAATCATCCAGAAACTGCATATCAGCCGAATGCTTACGCTCTTTCTATATGACCATACTTTCGTATAAACAATCTCTTTTACGGAAACTTCCAATTCTTGCCTTATTATAGGAATGAAAAGAAATACCCCTATCAGAGCTAACGATTGTCCGAATACATCTGCGGAATGAATGTTGTCTAAATTAGAAATTCCTCTTATAACCGGGATAATGAATGTATAGACAGCCGCCAGTAATAAACTATTTTTGAATGTGAGCGGTAAATCGATCCTTAAAAAATCCAAAATGCTTTTGCAAAAAGAAATCATAATTTAACTTTCCACCTCTTTTCTTGTTATATACTACAACAGATAATGCTATCAATATCAAAGACAAGATCACAAACAGTCCTCTATTCAAACAGATCAAATTAAAATCTTGCTTTATAAGTTCAGAGCCTCGTAATAAATTATGCCGTATCATCAGCGTAAATATTTTTGTATCTCCCGATAACGCTGTCAAAGAGGTGTCAATAAACCACCATACAAACTGTACCAAAATAGCTATCGGCATAGATGTTAAAATTGTCAAGAACATTCCTGAAGAAGTAACAATCATTGCTGTCGGTAATAACCACCAAACAATATATTTCAGAAAAGCAAACACATCTATTGCAATACCGGTTTCAGCAGAAAATTCAATCAATGGAATTAACGACTCAAAACTCAAAATAGTTATCGGCAATAACACTGCCGCAAGCATTGCTAAGAAACGAATCGTAATAAGCTTTGTTGTTCCGATCTGTTTACAGTCAATCAGCTCATTCATACGGTTTCGTCTATCCTTCAGCCAAAAGATAACTACTAAGAACACAGGATATAAACCTAAATCTCTTGTCATATAATCGCAAAACAATCTTGCAAAAGCAGCAGAAACTTTATCATCATAAATCGTTTTCTCATATTCATTCATTGCTTCTTCATAAGTCATTTCTGCCAGACCATAATATTGCAATAAATTTTCCATAGAATAATTAGAACCTGTTCCAATGATACTTTCTGCTTTTTTCATAAGCTCTTGAAATTCCTCGTAAGAAACTTGAGCTACAAATTGTTTTGTATAATCAGTATTTTCAGTTGGTTGTTCTTCATTTCCCATTTCAAATGTAAAAGCTCCATTTTCACTTTGTGTTCCGTTACTGCCAAAGTGAATAACATTTCCATTTACAGCAGGGAAATAATCATCTGGAAGATGATTGATCTGCTGTTCATTTAAGCCTGTTATTTCTTTGATTATATTTAAAATCTCTTTTTGCTCGTTCTCATTTAAAACTACTTCCTTATAATAGCTAAAAGGATATGTTGCATAGGAATTTGCAAGATATTCCATAATTAGCTTGTCAGTACCACCGCACATAATTTTATCTGGTACTTCTTTATTTTTCATTCCATAGCTTTCTTTATTTTTTTCTGGTTTTTCTAAAATCGAACCACCAGTCAGCCCGGAAGAAATAGATACCTCATTTCCTTGCGAACCAGTTATTTCTTTTGTTGTTACACCGTAAAAATTTTCATGCCAGCTAAAAAGCAGCAATCCAATAAACAATACATATATAAAGCTAAAACAAATTTTTTTCAATTCTTTAATAAACAGCATCTATTCCACCTCCTGCTTGAAACTTGATAAGAGATACATATAACTGTCCTCTATCGTAGGCTGACATGAAACCCATTCTTTTTTTGGTGCAGCGTTTGATAAAAAGTGACAAGATACATTTATTCCATTTTGATAAATACTGATAACACGGTATTTCTGTTTAAACTGATTTAATTCATTTTGCAGAATCGTGGTAGTATAGACTTTTCCGTTTCCAAGCTGTAACAACTTTTCTATTTGTCCTTCAAAAACAACAGTTCCGGAAGATAAAACAGCTGCTTTAGAACAAGTGGCTTCTATATCACTTGCTATATGCGTAGATAATAAAATAATTCTTTCCACTGCCAATTCAGAAAGAAGATTGTAAAAGCGTAATCTTTCTTCTGGGTCAAGTCCTGCCGTCGGCTCATCAATAATCAAAATTTTCGGATCATTTAATAATGCCTGTGCAATACCGAAACGACGTTTCATACCACCGGATAAATTTTTAAATCTTTTATTCTTCTCGTGTTCCAAATTCACTTGTTTTAAAAGTTCGTTGATACGCCTCTTACGAATATTGTTTGGAAGTTCAGTCAAAATCCCAAGATAATCTAAAGCAGAATAAACCGTCATATTTGGATATATCGAAAATTCCTGTGGAAGATAACCGATTATTTTTCTGATTTCTTTTTTCCTTTTTATATCAATCCCATTGATTTCTACCATTCCCGTTGTCGGCTCTGACAATGTAGCCAATATACGCATAAGCGTTGTCTTACCGGCTCCGTTTTCGCCTAACATTCCATACATTCCGATCGGTATATGTAAAGAAATATCTTTCAACACATTTTGTTTCCCGTAGTTTTTATTCAAATGTTCAATACTAATTTCCATAAAAAAACCTCCTTACGTTTTTTGTAAGGAGATTATTTCATATAAAAGTCAAATTTCAGAAAAGTTTCCGCCTATTTTTTAATCTTGATTGTAATAATTGCTCCACGATCCGGAAGATTGTCTAAAAATATATTCCCTCCGAATTTTTCACTAAGTATTTTACAGATAGATAATCCTATGCCAAAATTTCCACCGTTTGAAGCGGAACTGAAGAAGAAAGAAGCTGCGGATTTTAATTCTTCAGATGTAAAACCTACTCCATCATCTTGCATTGAAAAATACAAATAATCCTCTTTTTCTTTGATTGAAAATATAATTTCTTCATGTGAAAAGCGGAGTGCATTGTCAAAAATATTCTCTAAAACTTTTGATAACATCGCTTTATCTGTCGATATAAAATCAGAGTTTGAAAAATCCCGTATAACAAGTTTTTTATTCTCTCGTGCCGCTAAAATAGAAAATTCTTTTGTTATGTCGGCAATCAACTCTTTCAAATTATAATTATCTTTTTTGATCTCAATATCTTCCATTTTTTGTATATCTTTCACACACTCTACATATCGTTTTAATCTATCGACAGCTTCTGTCATATTTTTAATCGTTGTCTGTAAGGTTTCATTTGTAAGAGTTTCTCTTTCGATTGATTTTTCCAAATAATCAAGATAGCCATTGAGCACCGTGATCGGCGTTCTTAAATCGTGTGAAACAGAAGCCGTCAGCGCTTTTCTCTCTTGAAGCATATTCCACATTTTACTATTGCTTTTGTAAATCTCATTTTTCATATGTTCAAATGTATCACATAACTGCCCCAGCTCATCATCAGATGTGTATTGTATCTGAAAATCTAAATCCTGCTGTGAAATGTGGTACATACCATTTTTCAGATTTTCAAGCGGTATCTTCAATTTCCATTTGTAATATAATTTTGCCACCATAAAAGAAGCGATTATAATATAGGCAATGGGTAAGGACACCATAAGAATCGTAATGCACCAATAATATAATTGATTTTCTTTTGAAAGTTCTCCATGTGTATATTTCTGCGGTACGGCAGTAACCCCGTTATTATTTTCGGTGTCATTACTATCTGCGTCTCTAATTACATAGTCTGTGATGATAATAGGTCTTGTATCAAGTATTTTTTTCTGGATAGATGAACATGTCAATATTGTAATTACTGAAAGAGCGCTGACCAGACTAAGACAAAATACCGCCAGCAATACTAATGATCGTTTTAGCGACATCTTTTGAAATACTTCTCTTATTTTTCCCATTTATATCCGACTCCCCAAACTGTAGTAATATAACCTTTATCCGTAAACTCATTAAATTTCAGACGTATTTTTCGTATATGCTCTTTGATAACAACGCTGTCTCCATTGCCGTCAATGCCCCAAATATTTTCATAAATTTTTTCTCTGTCAAAAACCTGACCTGCATTAGAAGACAAGAGTTGTATAATTTCAAATTCTTTATTTGACAATTCAATTTTATGCCCTTTGATATAAAGACTTCTATCAGAATAATCAATAATAAGATCTTCTGAAAATTTACTTTTTGTCTTGTTATGACTTCTTTGTTCGCGTCGTAAATGCGCCGAAATTCTTGCCAGCAATTCATTTACAGAAAATGGCTTCGTAATATAATCATCTCCGCCTGCCATTAACCCGTTGATCTTATCCTGCTCAGATACTCTGGCAGTGAGAAAAATAATCGGACAAGAGATAAAATCACGAATAGAGACACATAAATCCAAACCGTTCATGCCATCCATATTGATGTCTAATAAAACTATGTCCGGCGAGTAAGATAATTTATCCAAAGCCTCTGCCGCATTGCCGGCAGTATAAACAGAATACCCTTCAAATTCAAGCTGTAATTTCAACATATCTAAAATAGACTGTTCGTCATCTACGATTAGGATCTTATATTTTTCTTCCACAAACTTTCACTCCTTATCAATGAGATTAAAAATCTTATAACAGAAAAAAGTCAATTTTTCGCCAATTTTTAATTTCCCTATTAAAATTAATTTTATCACAAAATAAAAAAAGTTACTGTACATCAAAATACAGTAACTTTCAGTTACAAAATAACATTTTGTTTATTTTTCCAACAGCCCTCTTCTATACAGATTTAAAATTTTAACAGGCGGATCAAAAGCGGATTTGTTTCATATAAGAAACGCAGAATACTACTCTTTTCAACCATTTCAAAGCATGCGCTTCCCGCCTCTGTCGTATAGGCAAGCGTCATGATGAGAAATCCGATCCACACAATGACAAGCGCAAGCAAAAGACCGAGCGCTCCTCCGGCAATATGATTTGCCAGTCCAAGCACCGGAAGTTCCCCAATAATATTCACAGCAAACATCAGCGCCTTCACAAGAATGATCGCCAGCAAAAATGTCACAAGAAACGACAACAGATTCAATACAAGATGCGATGCATATGCCGCCACATATCTCGGAAAACTTTTCACTCCCAGCTCTCCGTAAATCGTGCTGTTGTTATTTTCTATAAGCTGATCTTTCAAAAACCGGGGAAGAGGGGCTTCCTCAATCAAGTTGATCTGCACATCTTTCGGAATATCTCCGATCACACTTAAAATATCATCCGCCGTAATGCCGAGCACATCCCAGTCCATCTCGTTTAACTTGGAGATGTCTTCCGCCGTAAGATTTTCCAATGGCGTTCCTGTCAGATCGATCGACTGAAGCTGCTCAGACGTTATCTCCGGCATAAATTTCTCAGTAACTTTACTTTCTAAGAAATCATCTACAGGCGTATACTCCTTAAGCGCTCGTGTAACATGCGGCGAAAGGAACAGCACAAGAACAAGAGTCAATATTGTTGACAAAAGGGAAAGTCCGAGTTTTAAAAATCCTCTAACATACCCAAAAGCAATACAGATAAGAAAAATCGTTCCTACAATGATCAAAAGCCAATTATCCATAATCTCTCCTATTTCGTCAGATAAATTACCCGTAATTCATCTGCGCTCATCACATAGTATCTGTTCAATCCCGAAGCTTTGAAAATCTCCAGCGCCTCTGTTTTTATGTCTCCTTCAAATTTTACGATTCCGTTTGCGGTCACGATACAGCACTTACTTCCTTCATACATAATAACTTCGCTGCCTTCTATCTTTGCATTTTCGTATCGTCCCGAAATCTCTTTATTAAGTATCCTCTCCCCAAACCGATCATACAGCCGCAGCTCGTATCCTGATTTTTCACTGTTAAGCAATATAAGCCCTATATATTGGTCTGAGTGAAATACGCTCTGTATCTCCTGTCCGATCGATATCTCTTTTTCTTTTTTCGGTTCGGCTTTCCCTTTATAGATGACGATCGAGTTATCTCCTACTACAACAGAGCGGTCGCTTCCCATAAAGAAAATGTCTGCCATGATCGTGTCTGAATATTCATCCGATGCAACGATCTTATCCGGCTTGTCCTTTCCACTCTCTCCGAAATTATAATAGATCACTTTTGACTTCAGCACGGCGTCGTCTGTATGAAAATAAGTTACCGCCAGCATCTTTCCGTCGTCAGACATATCCATCGCAACAGGATAACCCATTACAGGAACAGTTACCTGCTGCTCCACTAAAACATTGCCCATTGCATCATAAGAAATGATCTTCGGCGCAGTTTCATTTTTCAGCAGAACTGTCACAATTCCCTGATCCGAAATCGCCATATTTTCAATCGGAAGACTTGTCTCAATCTCGCCTTTCAAACCTTCTTCGGAAAATACAAGAATGCTGTTTCCTCCGATATCTCCTACCGCAAACGCTTTTTCTTTCACCTCAATGATCGGATTTTTCAGTTGTGTCGACTGAATCCACTTTTCTTCGTTTTTCTTATTTAAAAAAACAACGCCATCCCGATTGTATCGCACGATTCCATTTGCAAAATGGGCATAATTACTTGTATCCGAACTATCTGTCGAGTACCTGACCGCCGTTCCGGCTTCACTATACGCCTTATTCGTGAGCATCAGATATGTTCCGCTTACCGCAAGAGCAATAAGAATAACCGGCACAACAATCTTTTTTAATTTTTCCCTGTGTATTTTCTTCGTTTTAGCACGAACTTCACTTAGATCATCGGGGGGTGTTACTATTTTAAAATCCGTTTTTTTCTTTTGTGTCATATAACTCCCCTTCTTTATATTTCTGTTTTATGTCCTTTTTATTTCCGCTAAATCTATTCGCCAACATCTTACCATACTTTCATGGCAATAGCAATTTCTGTCCGATATAAATAAGATTGCCGTCCGTAATCCCGTTCATTTTGCAAATCGTGTCTACATGGTCAAGATCGCCGTATATCTTACGGCTGATAATCGCCAGCGTGTCTCCTTTCTCTACAATATAAACCCCGTCCTGACCGTTCGCGCTTCCAATAGTCTGTTCATCTGCCCCCTGCGCAGAATCGCTTCCCTCCGGTTCTTTTTTATCATTGCTCTCAGACAGGCTGTTTTCCGGATTTTCATTTTTCTCATCTTTTCCGTCTTCCTTTTGACCTGACACACTTTCCTCCTTTGTTTTGTTTTCATCTGCGGAATCTGCATCTGTCTGTCCTTTTACTGCTTCAATTTCTGCAGATGTGGGAACAGATCCGTCATCTGTTGTTTCTTCTGACGTTTTCCCATCTGACGCAACTGTCTCTTTATCTAAAAATCCAAGCGTGTTTTGTACCGATTTCATCCTGTCGAAACTGTTAAACAACGATACCCCCATAATTACAAGTATCAAAATCACACAAGCTCCCGCAGCATACATCAGACTCCCCGGCCGTCTGCCTTTTTGATGCTCGCTCCGTTTTCTAGCCAAAGAACGAAAGTCCTTTGCAGCTCTGTCTTCCACTGTTTCCGACGCTGACGCCCCATTTTTTTTCCGGCTGGAGATCATATAATTCTGCATACACGGATTTTTTTCATAATATGTGTAATGCCCTCCGATCTCCAGCAAGTCATTCATTTTATGTACATAATATGTCTCTTCTTTTTCTACCGGATCTTTCATAATGAAAACGGTATTTTTCTTCGGAAATGATTTTTTATGAAGCTTTACGGTTTCCGGTTCCGGAATGAGCGGCGCTCCGGGATGTACTACAAACCATCCTAGCATTTCCCCGTCTTCAAAATACTGTTTGCAGTCTTCATATGCGTTTTTCCATGCAGCCTCATCAATCACATATTCTTTATCCGACATTTTCAGATCATGCATCTGAATCGCACCATAAATATAAACATAATCTTCATCCTCGCCGTTTTGAATATCTCCGACAAGAAAAGCCCCCATAGGGTCTGTGCCTGCTTTCTCACATTTCTCACACAATCCGGCAAAAAATGTATCTACATAATCTTCCACATAAATTTTAGGACTGTCGCTTACATTTCCTATTTGACGCACGTTTTTCGGTAACTGTCTTTCCATTTATACTCATCCTCCTAAATCAACTGAATATTTTAAAAATCAACAATGTTTCTATCGGCGTTGATATGAGGATAGCACAATAAAAAAAATGATTTTATCAGTTATTGTCAGAAGAATTCGACATATTATAAAAGATGCCGCTCAAAATGAACAGCATCTCCTTTTGTAATATTATGATACGAACGCTTTTACTTTTTCATAAATACCGTTTATGCCAAGTCCGTATTTTTCGATCAGTTCAAGCGCCGGACCTGATTCTCCATACACATCGTTAATTCCGATCTTAAGCACTTTTGTCGGAACATTTGCGGAAAGCACATCACATACTGCGCTTCCAAGTCCTCCGATAACCGAATGCTCTTCGACTGTAACGACTTTGCCTGTTTCCTGTGCGGCCGCAATGATAAGTTCTTCGTCAAGCGGCTTGATCGTATGAATATTGATCACTTTTGCATCAATACCTTCCGCTGCCAGCTTCTCCGCTGCCTGCAGACAGTTGTTGACAGGAAGTCCTGTCGCAATGATCGTTACGTCTTTTCCTTCTCGAAGCACAACGCCTTTCCCAAGTTCAAACTTATAATCCGGTCTGTCATTGATCACCGGAACAGCCAGACGTCCGAACCGCATATACACCGGCCCTACATATTCGTAAGCCGCGCGCACCGCCGCTCTTGCCTCTATGTCATCAGACGGATTGATCACAACCATTCCCGGAATCGTACGCATCAAAGCAATATCTTCATTACACTGATGTGTCGCTCCGTCTTCACCTACGGAAATTCCGGCATGTGTTGCTCCGATTTTTACGTTCAGATGCGGATAACCGACTGAATTTCTTACCTGCTCATAAGCCCGTCCCGCCGCAAACATTGCGAAGGAACTTGCAAACGGAACTTTACCCGCAGCCGCCAATCCTGCTGCCACGCCGATCATATTACTTTCCGCGATACCGCAGTTGATGAAACGTTCGGGATATGCAGCCTGAAATAAACCTGTTTTTGTCGCAGCCGCAAGATCCGCGTCAAGCACAACGATCTCTTCATGTTCCGCCCCAAGCTCTACCAGCGTTTCTCCGTAACTTTCCCTCGTCGCAATCTTCTTTACTTCTGACATAACGCTTCACCTGCCTTTTCCAAATCTGCCATCGCGATTTTAAATTCCTCGTCGTTCGGCGCTTTTCCATGCCATCCCGCCTGATTTTCCATAAAAGAAACTCCTTTTCCTTTCACAGTCTTGGCTATGATCACCGTCGGACGTCCTTTTACTGATTTTGCCTCTTTAAATGCAGCGTCAATCTGATCAAAATCATTTCCGTCAATATTGATCACGTGAAAATTAAACGCTTCAAACTTTTTATCTATCGGATACGGAGAGTTCACTTTTGTAATCTCACCGTCGATCTGAAGATTATTATTATCCACGATCACAAGAAGGTTATCCAGTTTGTGGTGAGACGCAAGCATCGCCGCTTCCCACACCTGACCTTCCTGGATCTCTCCGTCACCGAGAAGTGTATATACGCGGTAATCATCACCCGATATCTTTGCCGCAATCGCCATTCCTACAGCCGCAGAAACTCCCTGTCCGAGAGAACCTGAAGACATATCAACACCCGGAATGCACTTCATATCCGGATGACCCTGAAGATAAGAACCTGTATGTCTCAGTGTGATCAGATCTTCTTTCGGGAAAAATCCTTTCTCTGCCAACGCGGCATAAAGCCCCGGCGCTGTATGTCCCTTTGAGAGGACGAAACGATCTCTGTCCGCTTTTTTCGGGTCTTTCGGATCTACATTCAATTCCTCAAAATACAGATAAGTGAATAGATCCGCCGCGGAAAGTGATCCGCCCGGATGTCCTGCTTTCGCACTGTGAACCGATGTCACAATTCCCTTGCGGACTTCATTTGCAGTTTTCATCAACTTTAACTTGTCCATAATGTCTCCTCTTTAATGTCTCCTCTTTCTTACTTCTGTTTATTACTTCTGTTTATTATTTCTGCTCTATCTTACAGTTCTGTCCTGCCTTCAAGCGCTCTTAAAAGCGTCACCTCGTCAATATATTCCAAATCTCCTCCGACCGGAACGCCGCTGGCAATCCTGCTCACCTTTATTCCCGCCGGTTTTATGAGTTTGCTTATATACATTGCCGTTGTCTCGCCTTCCAGACTTGAATTCGTTGCAATGATCACTTCATTCACGTCTCCCTGAAGCCGTTCCATCAGTTCTTTCAGACGGATATCTCCCGGGCCGATTCCCAGCATCGGAGAGATTGCCCCGTGGAGCACATGATATACTCCGTTATATTTTCCTGTCTTTTCATACGCTGCCAGATCCCGCGGTGTCTCAACGACCATGATCGTTTTCTTGTCGCGATCCGGATTTCCGCAAATCGGACAGGTTTCCCGATCTGTAAGTGTACAGCACACTTTACAATACCGCACATTTTTCCTTGCGTCAATAATTGATTTTGCCAAACCTTCCACTTGATCCAGCGGCATGTTGATCACATGAAACGCCAACCTTTGCGCCGACTTGCTGCCAATCCCCGGCAAACGGGAAAATTCTTCGATCAGACGGCTGATCTGATTACTGTAATATTCCATCCTTAAAACATCCCCGGAATTCCGCCGCCCATGCCGCCTGTCAGCTTAGACATAGCAGAACCTGTCGCCTCATCGATCTGACGCAGCGCCTCATTTGTCGCCGCAACGATCAAGTCTTCCAACATCTCAATATCATCCGGATCAACGACTTCTTCCGCAAGTTTTACTTTTGTCACTTCGCGTTTTCCCGAAACAGTCACTTCAACCGCTCCGCCGCCTGCCGTCGCCGTAAATTCCTTTGCCTCAAGCTCTTTTTGCTGCTCTTCCATCTGACGCTGCATCTTCTGCGCCTGTTTCATAAGATTTGCCATATTTCCCGGCATCGCTCCACCCGGAAAACCGCCTCTTTTTGCCATAATCAATCCTCCACCGTTATCTTCATATTGATCTTTTGTTCTATATCTATGAATGTATCCTCAAAATGTCTGCCTTCTTCTACATGACGCACTTCTACTTCCACACGTTTTCCGATCCGTTCTTCGATTAATTTTTCCAACTCTTCAACGTGATCTTCCCGCCCTACGACGCTTGCCGCAAGACTGTCCGGAAGAACGATCAAAAGCCGGTTGTCTCCGCCCAGACTTAAGCGGGCGCTTTTCAGATACCCCTTTATAATACCTGAAGCTTCTCCGGCAATCATTCTAAAATTCTTTACGACTTCCTGTACGTCTTCGGGAATCGCATCTGGAATTTGCGGTCTCTGCGCACGAGCGCCTGCAAAATTGCCCTCGGTGTTTCCATTAATCACCGATCCGCCTGCGATCTGCGCTCCGTCTCCGTTTACATAGACGATCTGCCCCTGCATATTTGCTGAAGCTTCCATGCTTTTTTCCACTTTTTCTTCCACCGCACGGATCCGCTCTAAAATAGTATCCTGCTTCGTTTCCATTGCCGGAGTACATAATTTAATCAAAGCCACCTCTAGCATGATTCTCTTTTGCGTCGCATATTTTAACTGCCCGGAAAGCTCTGAAAAAACACGGATATACCGGAATAACGCTGCTGTCTCGATCATCCCGGATTCTTCTTTTAACTGCATCATATTTTCCGTAGACACATCCAGAACATCCTCTATATTATCAGATGTTTTTACGAGAAGCAAGTTCCTTAAATACCATGTAAAATCTGCCGTAAGCTGCGTCAGATCTCTTCCCTGCATTACGAGTTCCTCCACAACGTCGAGCACACCCGGCACATCCGTATTGATCACTTTCCGCAAAAGTCTGCTGAATACATCCGTATCCACCGCTCCCAGCACTTCCAAAACATGCTCGTATGTCACCTTCTGCCCAAGATAGAATGCAATACACTGATCAAGAAGACTAAGCGCGTCTCTCATCGATCCGTCCGCCGCTTTCGCTATATAGCGCAGCGCTTTATCCTCTGCTTCTACATGCTCTGTATCCATCAATTCCTGCATACGTTCCGTAATCGTCTCAATACTGATCCTCTTGAAATCATAATGCTGACATCGTGATAAAATCGTGATCGGAATTTTATGAACTTCTGTTGTGGCAAGAATAAAGATAACATATTCCGGCGGCTCTTCCAATGTTTTAAGAAGCGCGTTAAACGCTCCTATAGACAGCATATGTACTTCATCAATAATATAAACCTTATATTTTCCTTCTGTCGGACGGTACGTCACCTCTTCCCGAATCTCACGGATATTATCAACGCCGTTATTAGACGCCGCGTCAATCTCAATCACATTCATAGACGTACCTGCCGCGATCGACTTACACATCTCGCACTCACCGCACGGACTGCCGTCAACCGGATGCTCACAGTTTACCGCTTTCGCAAATATTTTCGCAACCGTTGTTTTTCCCGTACCTCTTGTACCGCAGAAAAGATATGCATGTCCGATACGGTTTGCCTTGATCTGATTCTGTAATGTTGTAATAATATGATCCTGCCCTTTTACATCTCCAAACTCTGCCGGGCGAAATTTTCTATAAAGCGCCGTATATGACATGTTTTACACCTCTGCCTGATTTCTTAGTTTATTTCGTTTATTCATCGCCAAAACTGATACCTATTGTTTTCGCTTCTTTGATCAATCCGCATTTCGGATCTACCATCTTTAATTTTCCCGCCACTTCTTCAAGCGGAACTGCCGTCGTCTCGCCATCTCTCATAGCGACCATATATCCGTATTTTCCTTCCAGTATCATCTCGGCCGCCTTTGCTCCGACCCGAGTTGCAAATACACGGTCGTATGCACACGGAGAACCTCCGCGCTGTGTATGTCCCGGAACGGTAATTCTTACTTCCTTATCTGTCGCTTCTTGGATCTGCTCTGCCAGCTCATATGCGATAGACGGATATTTTCTCTTGGAGATCTTCTCTTTATATTCTTTCTTTTTCAGTTTTGCATCCTCTTTCGAGATTGCACCTTCCGCAACCGCAAGAATCGTAAACGGTTTTCCTTCTCTCGACCGTCTGTTGATCACATCTGTGATCACATTGATATCATAAGGGATTTCCGGAAGAAGGATAATATCCGCGCCGCCCGCTATACCTGCATGAAGCGTTACATATCCTACTTTGTGTCCCATTACCTCTATAATAAATACACGGCTGTGGGACGTTGCCGTCGTATGGATTCTGTCAATCGTATCTGTCGCAATATCCACCGCGCTCTGAAATCCGAATGTCATTTCTGTTCCCCACAGATCGTTATCGATCGTCTTCGGAAGCGTGATCACATTCAATCCCTCTTCCCGAAGAAGATTTGCCGTTTTATGCGTTCCGTTTCCTCCTAAAATAATAAGACAGTTCAGATTCAGCTTATGATATGTATGCTTCATCGCCTCTACTTTATCGAGCCCGTCTTTATCAGGAACTCTCATCAATTTAAACGGCTGTCTCGATGTTCCGAGAATCGTTCCGCCTCTTGTAAGAATGCCGGAAAAATCTTTCGGTGTAAGCATACTGAAGTCCGCATAGATCAATCCTTTATATCCGTCTTTAAAACCGTAGATCTCCACATCGTCCCGTTTGGAGCAGATTCCTTTCACAACTCCGCGCATCGCCGCATTTAATGCCTGACAGTCTCCGCCGCTTGTCAACATTCCGATTCTTAACATAACGCACCCTCCTTGATCGTATCATCCGTGCATAACGCACCCCAAAACTGTTTTTCTGATATTTGAATAGTTTCTATAATGCAAATAAGCAGCCGGTAATTCCGACCGCTTATTATTATACTCTATTTACGGAAATCCAACAAGAAATTTTAAAACTACAGTCTCTTAAGCAGTTCTTCTCTTTCTTTTTCAAATCCCGGTTTTCCAAGCAGGGCGAACATATTCTTCTTATAACTTTCAACACCCGGCTGGTTGAACGGATTAACGCCGAGTAAATATCCGCTCACTCCGCATGCAAATTCAAAAAAGTAAAACAATTCCCCGAGATAAAACTCATTCTGCTCCGGAATCTTTACCATAAGGTTCGGCACATTACCGTCCGTATGCGCAAGGATCGTTCCGTTCATCGCACTCTTGTTAATGAAATCAACATTTTTTCCGGCAAGATAATTCAATCCGTCAAGATCTACCGGTTCTTCGTTGATCACAATCTCTGCTCTTGATTTTTCTACATTAAGAACCGTCTCAAAAAGAATTCTGTTTCCATCCTGAATAAACTGTCCCATAGAATGAAGATCTGTCGTAAGATCTACAGATGCAGGAAAGATTCCTTTCTGATCCTTGCCTTCACTCTCTCCGTAAAGCTGTTTCCACCATTCGGATACATAATGAAGACTCGGTTCGTAGTTTGCCAGCACTTCCACAGTTTTTCCTTTACGAAGAAGAATATTCCTGACAGCCGCATACTGCATTGCGCCATTCTTTTCAAAATCAGCTTCCAAAGCCGCCTTTCTTCCCGATGCCGCTCCTTCCATTAATTTGTCGATATCCGCTCCGCTTACCGCGATCGGCAGCAAACCTACTGCAGTAAGAACAGAGAAACGACCGCCTACATCGTCCGGCACAACGAATGTCTCGTAACCTTCTTCTGTGGCAAGATTTTTCAACGCTCCTTTCGCTTTGTCCGTCGTTGCGTAAATCCTCTTTGCAGCCTCTTCTTTTCCGTATTTTTTCTCCAACAGTTCTTTAAATACGCGGAAAGCGATAGCCGGTTCCGTCGTCGTTCCCGATTTGGAGATCATATTGATTGAAAAATCACGATCTCCGATCACATCGATCAGATCTTTTACATATGTACTGCTGATACTGTTGCCGACATAATAAATCTCCGGAGATTTTCTCACTTCTTTTGATACAACGTTCGCAAAAGAGTGTCCGAGAAATTCGATTGCCGCTCTTGCTCCGAGATAAGATCCGCCGATTCCGATCACAAGAAGCACTTCCGAATCTTCTCTGATTTTCTCAGCCGCTTTTTTGATCCGGTCAAACTCATCTTTATCATAATCAACCGGAAGATCGATCCAGCCGAGGAAGTCGTTTCCGGCGCCCGTTCTTGCAAGCAGCTTTTCCTTTGCCTGCTCTGCCAGTTCGCTCATATACTGCATCTCATGATCCTGTACGAAACCACATGCCTTTGAATAATCAAATGTTACTTTGCTCATCACAATCCATCCTCTCTGATACTTATTTTATGATTTATCTTTTGTCTGTTTTATAGATCCGGCAGAATTACTCTCCGCCATATACTCTTATTTTAACAAATATACACTTCCTAAGCAAGAAATTCCTCCAGTATTTGCCGTATCGTCTCCTCTCTGATCTGCGGATGCCCGCTGTCCGGTTCGTGTTCTCCCCCTCCTCTGCCGACATTTTGACTGAGCTTTTCCGCTTTCTTTCTCTCTTGCGGCTCGCCTTCGATATTAATAGGAAGCCGTTTCTCTACCATACTGCTCCCTGTCTCATCTAAAATCTCTCTGACTGCCTGCGCCCGCCATTGTTCATACTCCGTCTCCTGCATTGTTGCGGCGCCTTTTGCGTTTTCCTTTCTATCTGCCCTGTTCTCCTGCACCGGTACTGTACCGGCAGACGCTCCTTCTTTCTTATCGTCCGCCCCGGCAAATGTTTTTTGTTCTTTTACTTTTCCACCTCCATTTACATTTTCTGACGGGATTACGTCAATAAATTCTTTTTCTTTCCTGTTCTGTCTTCTTACCCTGACAGCGCATACATTTTCCAAATAATCGACCATATACATTTTAATCGCTTTTATCTTATACGGCTCGTCCGACATACGAATGATCACCATAAGAAGCACCGCTTCCGCCGCCCCGCCTGCTATGTACTGATAAACCGTTTCCGTAAGTCCGCCTTCCATGTAAGAAAGCGCCGCGCCGATCACCGCTAAAATACCGACAAACCAAACAGACAACAGCTCGATCTGACGCCATGTGTGTATCCGAAACAAAAATCCTCTGTATTCATAGATATATTTTTCTACAAATACACCGACATTTTCCACAGACTCATGCGCCATACAGGCATGTTCGTATTTTGCCTTTACAAGTTTCATCAGCTTATGCGTACTTTTCGGCATATTTCCAGCCGCTTTTATCAATCTGTACAAGGTCATCCGGTTTACGATCTTTGCCAGCACCCCAAGTATCCCGACTGCCGCCATCACATACATGACCGATCCGGAACTTACCATCATTGTCTCAAGCATAACAAGCCCTCCTGTTTTTTTATCTTTCACACGCCCCGTCTGTCAACGTCCGCTTGTGTTTGTAGCCATTATAAGGCAGGATTTCTGTCTTGTCCGCAAAAACCGTTCTACATTTTTCTACACCGCGCAGCCTTTTCTTTTGTAGGTTTCCCGATTTTCTTCTTTCTCCTTTTTTTCGTGCCGCGCATTTTTTTGCAGATCATCTCATACTGTTTTAGATATACTTTTTATTTTTCCTCTCAACTGCAAGCATCCTCTCTCTCTGACTGTAATATGTATAAATACGTCTCCCTTGTTTTTCTCTTTCTTCCTTTCTGTTCCCGTTCGATTTTCAACCGACTGCACTCATGTCGACTTTTCTCGAAAACAGACGCACAAAATTTGTATTTTCTTCCTCTGTTTGTTATAATTCCTTTTATAAAAATGAAGAAATCTGTTTTCAGGAGGTAAAATCATGGAATACAAACCAAAGGGCGTCTGCTCACGTCTTATTCATTTTGACATCGTGGACAATAAAGTAAGAAACGTATCTTTTGTCGGAGGATGCAGCGGGAATCTTCAGGGAATTTCTCACCTCATCGAAGGTATGGATGTAGATGAGGCGATCTCGCGCATTGAAGGCATCCGGTGCGGATTCAAACCGACCTCTTGTCCGGATCAGCTTGCCATTGCATTAAAAGAAGCTCGAAACGCTTAATAAGATGCCCGGCAAGACAAACGCTTTATTTTTTGCACGTTAATATTTTACTGTTATTATTACTTTTTTAATCATCAGGAAGGAAATGCTATGAATACAAAACCTGTTTTCCACGGAAGCGATATCGAAAAAATATGTGAATACTATCATCTTAATCAGGAGGATATCGTCAACTTCGGCGCAAATGTAAATCCTATCGGTATCTCCACCCATGTAAAACAGGTTCTTGCATCCCATTTGGATCTTCTTTCCTCTTATCCCGACCGTGACTATCAATCTCTTCGGAATACCGTTTCAGAATACTGCGGCGTTCCCGCAGACTACGTACTGCCCGGGAACGGCTCGAGTGAACTTATCTCTCTTTTAATCGAAACACGCGCCCCAAAGCGCACCCTTCTCCTTGGACCAACCTATTCGGAATACTCCAGAGAGTTGTCACTTTCAAATAGCAAATGCAACGAGTTTCTTTTAAAAGAAACTGATGAGTTTATTTTAAATGTAGATTTTCTCTGTCAGTCGCTCCTTGCCGGAAGTTATGATTTTCTTATCATATGTAATCCGAACAATCCTACGTCATCTGCCATTCTCCGATCTGATATGGAACGTCTTCTTACATTTTGCGAACAGCATGACATCTTTGTCATGATAGATGAGACTTATGTTGAATTTGCCCCTGTTATCGAAGACGTCACAGCAGTACCTTTTACGAAAACATTCAAAAATCTAATGGTTTTACGAGGCGTGTCAAAATTTTTTGCAGCGCCCGGAGTCCGCTTAGGTTATGGTATCACGGGTAACATGCCGTTTTTAAAAGCAATGAAAGAAAAGCAGATTCCCTGGTCTTTGAACAGCCTCGGCGCTTTTGCCGGAGAACTCATGCTGAAAGACGAAGAATATATCAGACAGACCCGCCGTCTCATTCTTTCCGAACGGGAAAAAATGTACTCTGCTTTAAAAGAGCAGCCTGCTTATAAAACATATAAGCCATACGCTAACTTTCTGCTTGTAAAACTTCTCCAAAAAGAAACGACCGCCTTTGACGTATTTACTCACTGCGTCAAAAACGGTCTTATGATCCGCGATTGTTCTTCCTTCAAAAGTTTAGACGGAGAATTTATCCGGTTTTGTGTTATGGACAGCAAAGACAATCAACGTCTTCTCGACGAACTCTCTTTCCTATGCCGTCAAAAATAATATAAAATAAAATATGGCGATTGCAGCGGCTATGATCCCGAGTACAAGCAAGATTTTATTTTTCATTTGTATTCCCTCCTTCTCCTCCTTCAAATGTGATTTTATAATCATCTAAATCATATGCCTGAGCAAAGTATCCTTTCAGGATCGTCTTTGCATTACTTCTTGCATTCTCATAAAGCCCGTTTGCCACCGCGTCTTTTTCGGCCTGTTCTTTTAGTTTGGCAAACGCCGCGTTATTCTCTTCCAGACGGATCTGATTGAAAATGCTTTCCTTCTCATGATATACACGAAACGAATCTTCATCAACCTGCGAACTTAAGATTCTGACTTCAGGAAGTTTCACTTTGATAGAATCTTTTTTTACTTCATATCGAATCTCGCCAAAATCATATCCCGCCTTTACGATCACATTGTAACTATAGATATATTTACTCTGCGTAAACGGAATGTCAATACCGAACAATTTTCTTACATCTTCGGTAACATTTACTTCTGTGCAATTTGCCTCCTGTGTCGCCAACTCCCCGATATCTTCAAACCCAAGTTTGGTCGTCTGGCTTTCATGAGTAATATAGCGTTTCATACCGATCGCTCCCGCGCCTCCCGCAAGCGCGATAATCGCTATAATAATAAGTATCTTTTGAATTTTCCACGGAATCTTAATTTTGAGTTTCCTATTTTGTTTCTTTATTTCTCTTTTAATTTCCTTTTTCAATTCTTCTCTTGTATCTTTTTCCTCTTCACTATATCTTTTGTCCATACATTCTCCCTTCACACACCCGTACTGTCTGCAGCGGATACGATCTTACACATACTGTTTTTTATGCAGATTTCCTGTTCTTTACCGGATATCTGCTCTCCTTGATTATACCAGATTTCTTTCGCCTTTGCTCCGCTATTTTGCAGAATATGACTGCAGCCCCCGTACTTGCCACCGTAGCTAAAATCCCCGCGCCTACGATTGCCGCCGGGTTCGCGCTTCCATACTGACTTCGATATGCGATCACGTTCATCGGGATCAACTGAAGAGAAGAAATATTCATGATCAAAAACGTACACATTTCATTACTTGCGACTCCCTTGCGCCTCACCGGACCGGGCGCTTTTCCTGCCCGCCTTTCCTCTTCCAATGTTTCAAGTTCTTTCATCGCCTTTAATCCTGCCGGAGTTGCCGCCCACCCAAGACCGAGGATATTCGCAATAAAATTTGTTGTAATATGCTCCTGCGCTTTATGTTCTTTCGGCAGATCAGGAAAAAGAAAACGGATCACCGGACGCATTTTTTTTGCCGCACTTCCGATGATCCCTGCCTGTGCCGCAATCTCCATGATCCCACACCAAAACGACATAATCCCTATCATCGTAATACAAAGTGTCACCGCTTCTTTTGAAGAATCGAGCGCGGCATTTGTAATAACTTCCATCCTGCCGTTAAACGCTCCGAATATAATTCCGATCAAAATCATGCCTGCCCATAGATAATTCATACACTTCTCCGCTGTCTATGATTCATTTTTCATTCTTTCTGAATTATATTCTCTTCTCTCTTTCTTTTATTCCGATACTCCGAAAATATTTTTTATCGTCTTTTTTATCACATCTAATCACAATTTTCCTTTGATCAGTATCGTTCCTCACTCCACTCAAGAATCGTTCCTGTAGACGCATCTATTTCAAACTCATACTCTTTCCCGTCATAAATGATATCGCCTTCGTATTTATATTTTCCGTCATCGTAGTCTGATTGAATGCGAATATCGTTTTCCGATGCCCCCGGAACTCTTTCCAATGCGATCTTCTCTGCTTCCTCTATACTGATCCCCAAAGCTTCCGCATTATTTTGAGAATTTCCGCTTTTTTCTTTATCTGTTGTGCCTGCTGTATCCGCTGTGCCCGCTGTATCTGTTGTGCCTGCTCTGTCTGTTGTATCTACAGTTGAAATCCGCTCTGTATCTGCGCTTAATATTTGACCGTCTCTTCCGCTTATTTCATAATCATACTCTGTTCCTTCTACGTCAAACCGCACTTCATATACTTTCCTGCCATCGTCGATTTCCGAAGACACTCTCAGACGGGTCGTATCTGATTCTCTTACTCCCGCATCAGCCAATGCCGCTTCCAATGCCGCTTCTTTTCCGATATCTTTGCCGCCTTTTAGTCCACACCCTGCAAATACACCTGCTGTCACCATAGTCATCACTGCTACCGTTGCTATTTTTGTAAATTTTTTCATTTCTATTCTCCTTTCTTTATTTCACATCAGCATTTACTTTTACTTTGAAAACATTCGATTCCAAACTTCGGTTTATGCCTTTATTTTCTTTGATGAGATTACTATATCCCAAAAAGATTAAAATAACATTAAAGAACGAAAACAAATTTACATTGTCCTGTCATGACTTCGATTTTCTTAAATGAAAAACAAACTCACTTCCTTCGCCTTCTTTACTGACAACTTCTACACTTCCTCCATGTGCCTCTGCGATCCATTTCACCATAGACAAACCGAGCCCGCAGTGACTTCCTCCTGTTCTGGATTTATCCGCACGATAAAACCGTTCCCATATATGAGGAATATCCCCCTTTGAAATGCCGATGCCATGATCTTTTACTTTTCCGATAATATCCGAATCATTATGCACGGATAAACTCACTTCTATATCCCGTCCTTCCCCGTATCGCAGCGCATTAGACAGAAGATTTATCATCATTCTAATGTACAGCGTCTCATCAACTTCCGCCCATATTTCAGGTTCAATGTGACATATGATCTGACCGGCGTTTCCTTTTGATTCAGCAAGAAACTGTTGTTCACCGACGATCATTTCCGTCAGTTCACTTAAATTAACGTTTTCTTTCTCGATCTGCTGACGCCCCTGATCGGCTCTTGATAAAAACAGAAGCTGCGCGATCAGATCTGACATATTTTCCGCTTTCTGTTCGATCAGTTTCACCTGTGCTTTTTGCTTTGGCTTTAACGCTTCATCTTTTAAAAGCTGACCGCACTGAGCCATCATAACGCTTATCGGCGTTCTTAATTCATGCGAAACGTCCGAAGTGAACTGCTTTTCTCTTTTAAACACGGCTTCCAGCTCATCCAGCATCTCGTTAAACGTCTCCGCAAGGATATAAATCTCATCTCTGTTTTTTTTGTATCTCTTTTCCTTTGTTTCTCTTACTGTATCGATATTGTCAATTCTTCTCGAAAGATCCGCATCCATCCGTATCTTACACACAGTATCCGTAATATCTTTCACAGGCTTAAGCGTTCTTTTTGTGAAGCGATATCCTACGAACGCTGTCGCTGCGGCAAGCAGCGGAAGAAGAATAAACGCGATGCGAAGTATCGTCTGAAAACTCTCCTCCGATTCCGTCACAGATATCACTCCGCGTACATATATCTCCTTACCTTCTCCCGGTCTGAAAAAAAGATCGTATATATACCAGTCTTCTTCTCCTGCCTTATCTTTAATCTCTCTTACTTCTCCATCCAAAAAGTCCGGCTGCCGATCGAATCCCCCGGGAATCTTTCCATATAAAAAATATCCGGTTGAGTCATACATGGAAAGATAGACTCCGTTTTCCACAGAATAAAAATCCGAATCAATTTTTAATTCTCCGTCCTGCATTTCAATTTCTTCCAGACTCTCCTCTACTCTTCTTTCCAGTGACATTTTCGTAGACGCAAGTATCTCACGTCCACTCAAAGAAAACAATATTCCAAGAACCGTTCCGACAACCACAAGAATAAATATCGTATATAAAAGAGTTAATTTTATCTTTAAAGAAACTTTTTTCATTCTTCCTCCTTTAACACATAACCGACTCCTCTTACTGTATGAATGAGTTTTTTCTCTCTTCCGTCATCAATTTTTTTCCTCAAATACCGGATATACACATCTATAACATTTGAACTTCCCATATAGTCATAATTCCACAGATGCTGCTCCAATCTGTCTCGTGAAAGAACAATTCCCGCATTTTGGACCATATATCTCAGCAGCGCAAACTCTTTTCCCGAAAGTCTGATTTCTTCTTTACCTCTTATTACTTTATGCGTATCAAGATGTACTTCCAGATCCGCAATCGTGTAACATGTTTTCGGCATTTCCTCCGGCTTTCTCAAAAGCACCCGTACCCGGGCAAGCAGCTCTTCAAATGCAAACGGCTTTACAAGATAATCATTTGCACCTGCGTCAAGCCCTGCCACCCGATCTTCCACACTGTCTTTTGCAGTCAGTAATATAACCGGTGTAGAATCCTTTTTCCTCCTCATTTCCTTCAAAACGGATAATCCGTCTTTTTTCGGCATCATAATATCAAGAATTACCGCATCGTATTTTACGGCAGTCAAATATTCCTCGGCTTCCTTCCCGTCAAAACATGAATCCACACTATAATACTCATCTTTCAGACGCGCTGTTATAATTTTGTTCAGGTCCTTTTCATCTTCCGCAAGCAAAATTCTCATTTTATCAACTCCCTACTACAATACTTCGACCTTTCATTTCTGTTTGTCTTATTATATGAAAATCATCGGATCAAATCAATTCCCTCTTTTCCCTTGACAGAAGGCATCGCGACTTATATTCTGAAAACATCAGAGAAGATATAAAAGGAGCCGATTTTATGAATTCAAAAACAACAAGTGAAAAGCTTATCCAATTTATTGAAAACAGCCCATCAGCTTTTCATACGGTAGAAACAATTAAATTTCTTCTTTTAAAAAATAATTTCTCGGAATTGTGTGAGAACAAACACTGGCACATAACTGCCGGAGGAAATTATTTTGTGACACGAAATAATTCATCACTGATCGCATTTTCCATTCCCGAAAATCCACTTGCAGGAATGCGTATTATCGCAAGCCACAGTGATTCACCGACTTTTAAAATCAAAGAAAATCCCGAAATGGAATGCGGTCATCACTATGTCAAACTAAATGTAGAACGCTATGGAGGAATGATTTACGCACCTTGGCTCGATCGTCCGCTTTCTATTGCCGGAAGAGTGATTATTAAAGATAAAGAAACAAATAAATTACAATCGAAATTAATAAACATCGACAGAGATCTTGTTTTAATTCCAAATCTCGCAATTCATATGAATAGAGATATTAACAGCGGATATCAATATAATCCACAAAAAGATCTGCTTCCTCTTTACGGCAATCTTTCTGCAAAAGACACTTTTATGAAACAAATCGCCGATGCAGCCGAAGTGTCCGAACAGGACATTCTCGGACATGACCTCTTTCTTTACAACAGACAAAAAGCAAGCATATGGGGCGCTTCCAACGAATTTGTATCTGCTCCGCGGCTTGATGATCTGCAATGTGTGTTTGCCTCTGTTGAAGGATTTCTTGCAGGACAAAAACAAACTTATATGCCGATTCTCTCCGTTCTGGATAACGAAGAAGTTGGAAGTCAGACAAAACAGGGAGCTGCATCTACATTTTTATATGACACACTTACCCGCACTAACTCCTGTCTCGGACTTTCTGATGAAGACTACCTTATTCGGCTTGCAGACAGCTTTATGATTTCCGCAGACAATGCTCATGCGATCCATCCGAATCATCAAGACTGCTCTGATCCGGTCAATCATCCGTATCTAAACGGTGGGATCGTCATTAAATTTAACGCAAATCAAAAATACTGCACAGACGGATTTTCTTCTGCGGTATTTCGTGATCTGTGCCGCACAGTCAATGTTCCTGTCCAAACATTTGTCAACCGTTCCGACATGGCAGGAGGATCAACTCTCGGAAATATATCTAACACCCAAGTTGCAGTCGACACAGTCGATATCGGGCTGCCTCAGCTTGCCATGCATTCTCCCTACGAGACGGCAGGAGTATACGATACCGACTATTTTATCAAAGCTGCAGCCGAATTTTTCAGTTGAGCAAAGAAAGAAATCAAAAAATATAAAAATATTCCAAAATAAAGAAGGAGGATACAAATGACTTTAAAAATAGGTATTATCGGAACAAACTTTATAAGTGATGATTTTTGCGATGCCGCTGCGCAGGTTGACGGGATAGAGCTGTACGCTGTATATTCCAGATCCGCTGACACAGGAAATCATTTTGCCGAAAGACATAATATTCCCACTGTATTCACTGACTATGAACAGTTTCTTGATTCACCGATCGACGCAGTATACGTGGCTTCTCCTAATTTTGCACACTGCTCTCAATCTATAAAAGCAATGGAAAAGAAAAAGCATGTACTCTGTGAAAAAGTAATGGCATCAAATGAACAAGAGGCTCTTTCCATGATCGAGTGTGCCAAAAAAAATACACGTTGTCCTTTTAGAAGCAATGCGTCCCGATTTTGATCCCGCATTTGATATGATCAAAAACGCGCTTCCCCGCATTGGAAAAATTCGAAGAGCATCTTTTGAATTTTGCCAGTATTCAAGCCGCTATGATCGTTTCAAAGACGGAATTATAGAAAATGCATTTAATCCTGCACTCGGAAACGCCGCTGTATCAGACATCGGAGTTTATTGTATTCATTCCCTTGTCCGCCTTTTCGGTACACCTAAAAACATTCATTCTATGTCTTCCTCATTGGAAAACAATTTTGAATGCAGCGGCATTGTTCTGATGGAATATCCCGATATGATCGCAGAAGCAATCTATTCCAAAGTTACGGTTTCCTATCGTCCGAGCGTCATTCAAGGAGAAAACGGTTCTATCCTGATCGACTACATAAGTCATCCGACACAAATAGAACTCAGACTGCGGGAAGGCTCTCGTGATCCGATCAACGGTGGAATCAAAGAAATACTGCCTTATTCACCTGTAAACAACAATATGATTTATGAAATAAAAAATTTTCTTTCACTTGTTGAAAACAATGGAATCGAGCACGAATACCTACAATATTCGCTTGATACGATCCGCATTATAGATCATGTACTTGCTTCACATACTTCCGTACATTAAAAAATAGATCCATCTATTCTACTAAAAATAAATCGATCTATTCCAGTCATCTTGAGTTAAACTTTAATACAACAAATTAACGTTGCAAAAAAGACTGTATATCTTACAAGAATTTCTTCTGTTTGATATACAGTCTTTTCTTTTATCTTAGCACTTTTTCTTTGCTTTTCCTATCCGCAGTGTACAAAGGATAATGTACTTTCTATCCTTTTCTTCTCTTTCTCTGAATCAAAGCAAGTACTGCCGCGGCTGTCATTGCTGCTCCTGCATACAGCATCGGAGAAACATTATCTCCTGTTTGAACTGCTCCGTCATTCTTCTCCGGTGTCGGCTGTGGATCTGGATTTGGAGTAGGAGTCGCAGTTTCTTCTTCAACTTCAATTTCCACACTGTCCGTAACTTTAACTTTCTTTTCACCCTGCACTGCCGTTGCCGTGATCGTTGCTTTTCCGACTTTCAGCGCTGTTACTTTTCCTGCTTCATCTACTTTGAGCACCGTCTCATCAGATGTTGTCCATATAATTGTAACATCTTTTGCATCTGTCGGATCAACTTTTGCTGTTACTGTCGTTTCCTCTCCGACTTTCACTTTCTTGCTCTCTGCCGTTACTGTTACACTCGTAAGCTCCGGCGTCGGTTCGGGTTTTACCTCTTCTTCAACTTCGACTTCCGCAATGTCCGTAACTTTCTCTTCGCCCTGCACTGCCGTTGCC
>NZ_DS264383.1 GCF_000153925.1 [Ruminococcus] torques ATCC 27756 | reverse complement strand
AACTGTTCTACAAGACTATCCACGCAAAAACTGTTGTTGTATTGTATCGGGTAATTTCGAGGGAATTCCTCAGACCGGCGAAGCTGCCGGTATCTTCCACAGAAAGAATTTCTGTAAGTAGAGTTACTATAGCATACATGTCATTTAAAAACAATGCCTTACTTTACGAAATGCAAAAAGAGAAACCGATTGCGCCTCGCATTTGGTCTCTCTTTTTATCATCCTATTTTTCGCTGTAATGATGAGTTTCTTCCAACATCATATCTTTCACTTTCATTAAGCGAATCTGTGTACTTCTTTCATTCTCATCCAGCTTCATCGTAATATATTTTATACTTTGTTCCGTCTCCGGAATGATCACATGCTCAAGTGCATTGACACGGCGTCTCGTCTTCTCGATCTCCGCCGCCATAAGCTGGCAGGCTTTCTCACATTCAGCAAGACGGATCATATCCGGAAGAACATCTGCAAGCGATTTTACTGCTCCGTCCAAGTCTCCTGACGTAAAAGCAAAACCATAAGAATAAATATCATTTTCATCCGCCGTTCTTGTTTTATACTGAAATGTCGGAATATCCACGCTCATGACGTTTTTTTCTCCGGCTTCCAGATTCACTTCCTGCTTCGGAGCCATAAGCGCCGTATTCAGAGCCGCCTCTGACATGCCTGCTTTTGCGATTACGAAGTTTTTATTTGCAGAGCGGATTCCCGCTTCTACTTTTTTACGAACTTCCATGTTTTCCCGCACGAGATCAAGGTACTGACGCATCAGCTCGTCACGTTTATCTTTCAAAAGCTTATGACCACGAATCGCCGTGATCCGCTTCTTTTTAAGCCGCGTCAGCTCCATTCTGGTCGGATTCACTTGTTTTGCCGCCAAAATTCTACCTCCTTTTCCTGCTGCCGCAGATGATCGCAGCATGCTTCCTCTCAGTTTTTTGAAGATATTTCTCCACTTTCTTTTGCGCGCTGTATCTCTGCGGCTGATTTGTAAGTATCGCAGATTGCCTTGCGGCAACTATGATACATTCTCTTACTCTGCGTAATACTGATCTAAATATTTATCATCAATACGTTTCAATTCGGTTCTCGGCAGCATTCTAAGCAATTTCCATCCGATATCAAGAGTTTCTTCAATACTTCTGTCTGCGTTATATCCCTGCGATACATATTCCGCTTCAAAAGCGTCCGCAAATTTGGCGTACATCAAGTCGATCTCTGTCAACGCTGCTTCACCCAGAATGACCATCAGCTCTTTTGCATCTTTTCCTCGTGCATAAGCTGAGAAAAGCTGGTTCATCGTATTCGAGTGATCGGCTCTTGTTTTGCCTTCTCCGATTCCTTTGTCTTTCAGACGGGAAAGGGACGGAAGAACATCGATCGGAGGCGTGACTCCTTTTCTGTAAAGATCACGGCTCAAGATGATCTGACCTTCCGTAATATACCCTGTCAAGTCAGGAATCGGGTGTGTTTTATCATCTTCCGGCATCGTCAGAATCGGGATCATCGTAATACTTCCGTTCTTACCGTTTTGTCTTCCTGCTCTTTCATAAATAGAAGCCAAATCTGTATACATATATCCCGGATATCCGCGGCGTCCCGGAACTTCCTTACGAGCAGCCGACACTTCACGGAGAGCATCCGCATAATTTGTAATGTCTGTCAGAATAACGAGTACATGCATCTCTTTTTCAAAGGCAAGATACTCTGCTGCTGTAAGCGCCATCTTCGGAGTTGCGATACGTTCGATCGCCGGATCATTTGCAAGGTTAATAAACAAAACTGTTCTGTCAAGCGCTCCTGTCTCGCGGAAACTTTCCACGAAGAAGTTCGACTCTTCAAACGTAATACCCATAGCGGCAAACACTACGGCAAAGTTTTCATCTGTTCCAAGCACCTTAGCCTGTCTTGCGATCTGAGCCGCAAGCTGCGCGTGAGGCAGCCCTGACGCCGAGAAGATCGGCAGTTTCTGACCGCGGACAAGTGTATTCAGTCCGTCAATAGCGGAAACTCCTGTCTGGATAAACTCTTCCGGATAGCATCTGGCCGCCGGATTCATCGGCAGTCCGTTAATATCCATACGGGCATCCGGCAAAATTTCCGGGCCATCGTCAATCGGTCTTCCGAGACCGTCAAATACTCTTCCAAGCATATCTTCCGACACGCCAAGCTCCATGCTTCTTCCAAGAAAACGGACTTTACTGTTGGAAAGGTTGATTCCCGTCGCGCTCTCGAACAACTGGACGAGCACGTCGCTTCCGTTGACTTCCAACACTTTACATCTTCTTGTTTCTCCGCTTGCAAGCTCGATTTCTCCGAGCTCATCATAAGTCACGCCTTCTACGCCGCGCACAAGCATCAGCGGTCCGGCTACTTCCTGTATGGTTCTATACTCTTTCGGCATTTAGCGGTCCTCCTTTACAAATGCATTTGCAATCTGAGCGCTTAATTCCTCGTCTACTTTCACAAATTCCGCATCTAATGCATCTTCTTTCACATATTTAAAACGTCCGATCTGCTCACGAACCGGCATAGAGATCAGTTTCCGGAGAGACGCTCCTTCGCCAAGCGCGGCAACAGATCTTTCATAAAATGCATTTACTAATCTCATCATCATGTGCTGTTTCTTCAGAGAGGTATACGTATCTACTTCATGGAATGAGTTCTGATGAAGGAAGTCCTCTCGAATCGATCTGGCTGCTTCCATTTTCAGGCGGTCTGTCGGAGAAAGTGCATCCATTCCGACCATTTTTACAATTTCTTCCAGCTCTGCCTCTTCCTGGAGAAGTGTCATCATTTTCTGACGTCCTTCCATCCAGTCTTCCGCCACATTTCCGTTAAACCATTTTTCCATATCGTCAAGATACAGAGAATAACTGTTCAGCCAGTTGATCGCCGGGAAGTGTCTCTTATACGCAAGAGCTGAGTCAAGACCCCAGAATACTTTTACGATACGAAGCGTTGCCTGCGATACCGGCTCGGACGTATCGCCACCCGGAGGCGATACTGCGCCGATTACGGAAAGCGCTCCTTCCCTTCCGTCTTTTCCGAGAGAGATCACATGTCCTGCACGCTCATAAAACTGTGCCAGACGGCTTCCCAGATAAGCCGGATATCCTTCCTCGCCCGGCATCTCTTCAAGACGTCCCGACATCTCTCGAAGCGCCTCTGCCCAACGAGATGTAGAATCTGCCATCAGCGCTACAGAATAACCCATGTCACGGAAATACTCCGCGATCGTAATTCCCGTATAAATCGACGCTTCACGGGCAGCAACCGGCATATCAGACGTATTGGCGATCAGAACTGTTCTTTGCATCAGCGCCTGACCTGTCTTCGGGTCTTTCAATTCCGGAAACTCGTTCAAAACGTCTGTCATCTCATTTCCACGCTCTCCGCATCCGATATACACAACGATATCTGCTTCCGCCCATTTTGCAAGCTGATGCTGGATCACTGTCTTACCGCTTCCGAACGGTCCCGGCACTGCTGCCACACCGCCTTTTGCAATCGGGAAAAACGTATCGATCACTCGCTGTCCTGTTACAAGCGGCATCTTTGGCGGAAGTTTCTTTTTATACGGACGTCCACGGCGAACCGGCCATTTCTGCATCAATGTCAGTTCTCTGTCTCCGTTTTCCGTCTCAACGACAGCCACAACTTCTTCTACTGTAAACTCTCCTGCCTTGATTTCTTTAATTGTTCCCTTTACTCCATAAGGAACCATGATCTTCTGCTGCACGAGAACCGTCTCCTGCACTGTTCCGATCACGTCTCCCGTCTCGACTTCATCTCCGACTTTTGCAGTCGGAACAAATTCCCATTTCAGGTTTCGTTTCAAAGACGGAACTTCCACGCCGCGCTTTAAGCTGTTTCCCGATACTTTCATAATATCGTCCAACGGTCTTTGTATTCCGTCATATATACTTGTAATCAGTCCCGGTCCGAGTTCTACGGACATCGGCACTTCCATTGACTCTACCGGCTCTCCCGGTCCAAGTCCCGAAGTCTCTTCATATACCTGAATCGAAGCTTCATCTCCGTGCATCTCGATAATCTCTCCGATCAGACGCTGATTCGACACGCGGACTACGTCAAACATATTTGCATCGCGCATTCCCTCTGCAATAACAAGTGGTCCTGCGACTTTCTTAATCACTCCTGTGCTCATTAGCTTACTCCTCCAAACAGAATATCCGAACCGACCGCCTGTTCCACGGTCTTCTTTACACCGTTTACTCCCGCTCCCGTATTGCCTGACACGCCCGGTATCTGAATAATTGCCGGAAGCGTATTTTCACGGTACTGCTCTATCTCTTCTTCGATCTGTGCAGCCACGGCTTCGGTAATATATATAATCCCGTACTGACCGTCTGCAAGCTGTTTTAATTTTTTTCTGGCATCTTCCCGGGTCTTTACAGGGCAGATGCTAAGACCTAATGTGGCGAATCCGTAAATGCTGTCGTAATCGCCGATGACTGCTATCTTATACATACATCTCCCTTATCCTTTCCCTGATCGCCTCGTCCGAAAAACCGTTCTGTTTTCCTGTCAGTATAATCCGTACGGTCTTGATCTCCGTCTCTCTTGCGATCAAATATCCAAGCAGAGGTCCTACCGAAAACGCCTCGTACTTCTGCGGCTTCAACATCTCGATCATACGGTTGTCGCACCACCGTTCAAACGCGGAGGCTGACTCTCGAAGCGCCTGTGCGCCTTTTGCATACGCTGTTCCCTCCAGATACTGTGCGATCTCATCTTCTCCGGCAAGAGCCGCGCGGATGAGCTGTTCAACATTCACCCCATCACACTCCGCCATAGCGCTTCGCATGAAATCAGCGCTTTTTCCCGTTTTCCGGGAACGCACGGCAATCTTGATATCCGCAATAGCAACCATTGTATCTGCATAATTTTCAATGATCGGTTCACCGGATTCTTTTCCCGCTTTGCGAATAGCTTCAAGCGCCGCCTTATCAATCATAATATCGCACAACTGACCGTCTCTTGTATGAAGAAGCGTTTCAAGAGCTTCCTGCGCAACATTTCCCATATGAGACGGCAAACGCGAAAACTCTCTGTTCTCCACGATCCGAAGCATCTCTTCTCCCGGTATCGGGCAGTCATCATAAAAAATATTCGGATTACGCGCTTCCGTACAAACCTCTTTGATCGCAGCTTTCAGATTATGATACAACTTCGGATAAGAGAGAACATTAAATACGCTCGCATCAGGAGCGACCTCTTTGATCACTTCCCATGTTTTCTCTTCTTCACGCCGCAGGACGACATCAGGATCATCCTGATCCGCCATATCACCCCAGCCTTTCTCGACAACAAACTGCAGCGCTTCCGCCGCCGTTTTACAGGACAAAAGCTGCTCGATGACTGCATCAGAGAACAGGGCGACTTCCAGCGCACGTATACGTGCGACTGCGTAAGTATATTTTGTATTCCCCAATTCTAAACCTCCTTATGCTGTAACAATCCGCCGCATTAAAAATGCGGATTGTTATGCTCATTGCAGATCACTGTTTACGAAAAGAGCTGTCTCTTCACTACATCTGCCAGTTCTTCTCTTTTCGCATCAAAAACTGCTTTTATCGTACAATTTTCTTCGATGCCGCCATATACAAGGATAAATCCTCCGTCAATCTTTCTCGCCTCTTCGGAAATCACAAGTTTTCCGCCTTTTGCCTTTGCCGATGCATCGATTTTCTCTGCAAATGACTTCGGCATCCTGTCGAGATCTCTTTTAGAGAAGCAAATTGCTCCATCCTGGGCAAGCATATATTTATCAAGCATTTTTCCAAGCATTTCAAAATATGCCGCGTCATCCATGTTCATCACCTGACTGTACGCATCCTCAAGCACACTGCGGATCACATCCTGTTTTGCCGCCAAAAGAGCCTGTTTTCTGTTCATATCAGCCGACGATTCCGCCCGTTTTGCATATTCTTTCGCGTCAGCCGCAGCTTTTACACGGATATGTTCTGCATCCGCCCCGGCTTTTTCAACCGCATCTTTCACGATCTTTTCCGCATCTTTTTTTGCCTGATCGAGAAGTTCTGCCGCAGACTGCTCTGCCTCCTCGAAAATCCGGGATTTCATTTTATCTAATCCGCTCATTTATCGCTGTCTCCTTTTCATCAATTCCAAACCAGACGTCTTTTCCTTAAATCTGAATTCCGTTTACGGCAAGGAATGAGATCAGCAGCGCCAGAATAGCGTATGTCTCAACCATAGCCGGGAACAACATAGCTTTACCGAACTGCTCCGGTTTCTTTGCGACGATTCCGATAGACGATGCCGCCGTTTTTCCCTGTGCAATTCCTGAAAGAAGTCCTACGATACCGATCGGAAGACACGCTGCCAATATCAAAAGACCTGAAGATACGGAAACATCCAATGCTCCGCCTCCGAGAATACCGATCTTTGAAAGTGTGATAAATCCTACAAGCAGTCCATACAGACCCTGTGTACCCGGAAGGAGCTGGATAATAAGCACTTTTGCAAACTTACTCGGATCTTCTGTCACAACGCCTGCCGCTGCCTGTCCTGCAATACCTACTCCGATCGCCGATCCTGCTCCGGCAAACAATACCGCAACTGCCGCTCCGAGCAGTGCATAAACAATTCCTAAATTTTCCGCAATATTCATGATAAAGTTTCCTCCTTAACATCTGCATATTTTGTATTTTCTTTAAAAGGATTAAACGGCTCTCCGCCGCCTTCGTAAAATTTCCCGAAAAACTCCACAAACTGCAAACGGTTTGTGTGTACATACGCACCCAAAAGATTGATCGCCAGATTGAGCGTATGACCTGCGATAAAAATTACGACAAATGCGATCACGCCGATCACATTATTCGGAAGCATGCTTCCCATCTGGTTAATAACCGATGCGATTACTCCGGTTGCAAGTCCGAGCGCCAGCAGACGAGAGTAAGACAACACGTCGCTGAGCCAGCCGCTCACATTGTAAAGATCATATGCGCCAAGCGCCAGACGAAGCGCCGGGTTTTTCTTCTCTCTTCCCGACATAAGCACGATTCCCACCGCTCCTGCTATCGCCAATGCCTTCGCTCCTGTATTGAGCCATGCCGGAAATACAATATTCATCTGTGCGATAGATGCAAAAATATCGCTCGGCAAAAGCATCAATATAAGACCGATCAAAAGCATAAACCAAAGAACAACGTCACAGAAGAAGTCCATCACTTTTCCGTCTTTCAGACAGAGATATCCTTTGATCCCCAGTCCCACAAACAGGTGGATGACACCGAATAACAGTGAGAACACAAGCAGTTTCATCGGGTCGTTCAACGGCACAAACCAAAGCGCCGGAACGGTGATCGTCGTTCCGAAAAACTTCTCCGAAACAACATCTACGATATTTCCGAAATATCCTCCGAATAAAATTCCCCACACAAGAGTGGATAATCCACAATAGAAGAATAATTTCATCGATTTTTTCATTCCCTGAGACATTCTCGGGAATTTCTTCACAAGCACAGCGCAGACGATTGCCACAATCGCTCCATACGCCGCATCCGAAAGCATCATTCCGAAAAAGAATACATAGAAAAACGACATGATCGTCGTTGGATCAAGCTCCCCTTTGTGAGGAAGTCCGTAAGACTCTACAACGCCCTCCACACTTGCCGAAAACGGATTGTTCTTTAAAATAACCGGAGCTTCTTCGTTTTCCTGCAGTTCCTCAACATCTACCATACAGTCATATTTTTCTGTCAGATAACCGGAAAGATGCGCCGCCTCACACTGAGGAATGTATCCGCTTATGACAAACGTTCTCTCCGACTGCGGGATCTGACCGAGCACTGCGTATTTGTCCGCGCGTACTCTGTAGTAATCCGCTAATATTTTTAATTTTTCTCTCTGATCCGAAAGGTCTTTCACCTCATTCTCGATCTGTTCAATCCGCGCTCTGCAGTCTGCGATCTCACTTTCCAGCTCTTCTTTTTGAAACTTCGGAACGTCTCCCCACATCTGGGAAGGTCTTGCAAACCCGGCGCTTCTAAGCGCATCTTCCGCTGCCTGCACATCTTCTTTCATGCAGACGACTGCTAGATATACCATGCCCGGTTCTGATGAAACAATGTTTACATCTGCTCCGGTTATATCCGGCGCTTTCTCTGCCAAAATCCCATATACCGTCTCCGCGTCAGTACCTCCCGGCATCGTTCCGAAAAATACTGCCGTCCGGTCTGTCTCTGCCGGTGTCAGCGGAACGTCCAGGCTGATCCACGGATTGAGACTCTCGATACTGTTGTTCAGTTTCGTAATCTCCGCCATCTGTTCAGAGCGCTCTTTATCCAGCCTTCCGATCTGTTTTGCCGTTTTCAGAAGATCTCTTCGCTCATTGCGAATCCGCTCTTCTTCTTCCCGCTCAATCAATGCCTTTCCTTCTAAAGATGCAAACATCGACTTCTTCTCAGGAACATATTTATCAAGAATATCGATCGCCTGTTCTGCCAGAGTCGACGCTTTCTCGAAACCTGCCTTTTGCCCTGCAGTGTCCATCTTCTTAAAATCTTCATCTTCTTCGATTACATGATTGATCTCCACAACACCGAGGCTCTGTAATTTTTCGAGGATTGCTTTTCGGTCTTTCTTTAAGGCGCAGATGCTGATTCTCTGCATCTTAAGTACCGCCATCTGTCTATCCCTCCTTTACAGTCTTATTTCTGTTATGTCAATCTTTCCAACACAAGAGCAGCCGCCTCTTTCTTTCGTTCAAGAGCCGCCTTTTTCATCTGTTCTGCTTCTCTGCGCGTTTCTTCCGCCGCCTGTGCCAGCATAACTTCTCCGTCTTTCTTTGCCTGATTTGCTGTTTTCAAAGCGTCTGACTTTGCTTCGTCAATCAGCTTGTCGGCAGCCTGTTTTGCTTCTTCTTTCGCGGTCTTGAGGATTCTCTTGCTTTCCTGTTCCGCTTCTTTTACGATCTGATCTGCCTTATTTTCTGTTTCCCGGATAGATTTGATCGTTTCTTCTACCATTTCCGCAACACCACCTTCCGCTTTCTTTTCTATCTTTTTAGTTTTACCATACTTTCCCGCTTCATACGGGACGTTCCCTTTTCGGGAAACGATTCCCTCCTCCTGTGCCCTATCTGAACAGACGTAACACAGTGTACAGATTCAACGTTAAACGAATGTAAAACGCCCTCCCGCACCTTATCCGAACCGATGTAACCGCAAACGTTTCTTAGCAGTTTCTTAGCACATTGACACTATTATATACCGAAAGTCTTCAATAGTGAACTACACTTTTCCCGAATTTTTTTACATTATTTCGTCATTTTGCACATATTTTCACAACTTATTTCGTTCAGGTATTCCCATGCCATTCTAATTCATGAAGCTCTCCTTCCAACTCCATTTTCGCAAATCCGTTTTGACGCAGAGCTTCATAGAGAACAACCGCCACAGAATTTCCAAGATTCAAAGATCTGATCTGTCCCATCATCGGAATGCGCACGCAAGTATCTTCATGATCTACAAGAATCTCCTCCGGTATACCTGCGCTCTCTTTTCCGAACATAATGTAACAATCCGGTTCATACGCCGCTTCGGTATATACTTTTTTCGCTTTTGTAGTTGCCATATAGATTTTGGCACCCGGATTTTTCTCAAGGAAATCCGCATAATCAATATAAGTCGTGACATCCAGATCATTCCAGTAATCCATCCCCGCGCGTTTCAATGCCTTTTCGGATAATTTGAATCCAAGAGGCTCGATCAGATGAAGACGCGTCCCTGTTGCCACACATGTTCTTCCGATATTTCCGGTATTGGCCGGAATCTCCGGCTCATAAAGTACAATATTCAGCATAATTATTTTCTCTCATTTCTCAATCGCCCGATAAATCTTTCCAGCCGGCCGATTGCTTCTTTTAGATCTTCCAACGAATATGCGTAGGATATTCTCAAAAATCCTTCGCCGCATTCGCCGAACGCCGTTCCCGGAACAACTGCGACTTTCTCTTCATTTAACAGCCTGGTTGCAAATTCTTCTGAAGTCATTCCAAATTGTTTAATACTCGGGAAAACATAAAACGCTCCGAACGGTTCAAAGCATTCCAGTCCCATCTTTTTAAACTCATGCATGAGGAAGCGCCGTCTCTGATTATAGGATTTCCTCATTTCTTCTACTTCATCCCCACAGTTTCTAAGTCCTTGCACAGCCGCATACTGGCTGTTTGTAGGCGCACACATGATTGCAAACTGATGAAGCTTCGTCATCTGAGATATGATAACTTCCGGTCCGCAGCAATATCCGAGTCTCCAGCCTGTCATTGCAAACCCTTTTGAAAATCCGTTAATAACAAGCGTCCTCTCTCTCATTCCCGGAAGGCTCGCAATCGATACATGTTCTTCTTTATATGTAAGTTCCGAATAAATCTCGTCAGACATGACATACAGATCATGCTCTTCGACAAATTTTGCGATCGGTTCTAAATCTTCCCGCGTCATGATCGCTCCTGTCGGATTGTTCGGAAACGGAAGAACGAGAACCTTTGTCTTAGGCGTCGTATATTTTTCAAGTTCTTCTGCCGTCAGTTTAAATTCATTTTTTTCCTGAAGAGGAATGATCACCGGAACTCCGTCTGCCATAACCGTACACGGCAGATAAGACACATAACTCGGCTGCGGAATGAGCACTTCATCTCCGGGGTCGAGCATACAGCGAAGTCCGACATCTATTGCCTCGCTTCCGCCTACAGTGACAAGTGTTTCATGTACTGCATCGTATTTTACATGGATCTTTCTCTCAAGATAATTACAGATCTCTTTTCTCAGTTCTTTTAATCCGGCATTAGAAGTATAAAACGTCCTTCCTTTTTCAAGGGAAAACATTCCTTCTTCTCTTATGCGCCATGGCGTATCAAAGTCCGGTTCTCCTACTCCGAGGGAAATTGCGTCTTCCATCTCGTTCGCCACATCAAAAAATTTACGGATGCCGGACGGTTGTATCTCAACGATTTTTCTTGATAATGGATTTCTCATTACAGTGTCACCGGTATCCTTTCCGACCCTTTTTTCACGCCCATGATCGTTCCGTGGTCTTTATATTTTTTCAATATAAAATAAGTTGCCGTGCTCAAAACGCCGTCAATCGTAGACAGACGTTCAGATACGAATCTCGATACTTCTTTCAGCGTCTTGCCTTCCAAAGTTACAAGCAGGTCATAACTTCCGGAAATAAGATAAACCGCATATACTTCCGGATAGTTATATAACCGTTCCGCGATCCGATCGAATCCGCTGTCTCTTTGCGGCGTCACACGCACTTCGATCAGCGCCGTCACCATCTCTACGCCGGCTTTATCCCAGTCGATCAGCGTATGATATCCGCAGATGATCTTCTCTTTCTCCATATCTGCGATCTCATTTGCCACATCTGTTTCTTCCACACCGACTAACACTGCCAGTTCTCCAAGCTCTACCCGGCTGTGCTTTTCGATATACTTCAAAATCTCCATTCTCAACGCTTCTTTTTTCTCGTTCATTTTCTGCCTCCTATACCTTTATATATCATTTCCGTTTTACTTGTTGTAAAATAATATTTTATCATGGATAAAACTTTTCATCTGTATGTATTTTTATTATTTTTCACACTTTTTATAATCCTTCTGCCATCTCGCCAGTTCATCCGGCGCAGGTCTGTCCAGATATCTTATCTCTTCTTTGCTTGTGATCACCCGCGCATTCTGCGCTTTGGCAACCCCAAGCCTGACGGCTCGCGCCCCCGCCTTTTCCAGCACTTCAATCACCTGATCCGCTTCATCGGTCAAGATCAGATAACTTCCGGCAGAAGTCAGCTGATACGGATTCAGACGATAATATTCGCAGATTTCTACAGTCTCCTGCTTCAGCGAGATCGATCCCATTGCAATTTCAAAACCGATCTTTTCTTCCTCTGCCATTTCCCATAAGGCCGCCAAGATGCCTCCGCTTCCGATCTGCCAAACCGAAATATCTCTTCCTTTTGCCGCCTCTAAAATCTGCTCCGGCGTTATGAGCTGATCACGAAGCTTTTTTGCCTGCATCAAAAATGTGTTAATAAATCTTTGCGATAATTCTTCCTCCGCCGCTTCTAAAATGCGAAGAGAACCTTCCAGACCTGCATATCCGCATAAGAGCAATTCTCGATTTTTAACAAACTTCTGTCTGTTTCCCGTTTTTTTATCTGCAGTCTCTTCTAATGCATGCATCCCCGGATCTTGTACTTTCGTTCCGCCTGCACATGCGTACACGATCGGAGTTTGCACCGCCGCCGTTCCCTCTGCCGACAAAGACGTCAGCTTTGCTTTAATGCACTCGCAGCCTTTTTGGATTTCCCCGCAAACATCCGCAAGAAACTCTTCCTCTGTCTCTTCCGGAAAAAGAATTCTTACCGATATCCCTTCTGCCTGTATTTTGCGGGCTGCCAGTTCTCCCGCCGCGCCCAAAACCGCATAATACCCTATCCCGGCATGGCCGCCGCAAACACATACGTCTGCCCACGAAAAACTTCCGTCCGTCTGATCCATATGAACTTTCTTTTTCACCGACCGGTTCCATATAGTCGGTGAGATCTTTCCGATCTTCATATTTCTTTGCTTTTCCTTCCATTGTTATTTTAAAAATTGACAGCTCCGCCGCTTTCAGTATGTCTGCCTGTCCTTTACTCTGACAGATAATAAATCGCCGCGTTTCCTGTGAGCGGATCTCGGTTTTTATAATCAAACAACACTGTTTTCCCGTCAATTCGTTCCAAATGAGTCATTTTTCTCATCTGACGTCTGTCGTATCCTTCATATGCTTTCAAATAGGTCCGCTCTTTCTCTTCTTTTTTATAAAATGCCGCCGCTTCATCCGATGAAACTCCGCTTTCTCTAAGAAATTCCGGACGTTTTTTCACATTATCCCTCAAATACATATCCAATGTCAACATTTCCATATATTGTTCCGATCTTTCTTTACACGTTTTCACGATAAAATCATATAAGATCTCATACCTTCCGATCCGTGAATGACTTACGGCAAATGCATTTTTTTCATCATAATATGCCGCCAGACATTCATACATACAAAACGGAGATGCAAATTCTTGCTCTAATGCCGCCATCGTACAGCAAAACTGCCCGCTGTTATAATACACTTCAACCATCTCTTCTATCTGCTTTAACCGGATGACCTCCGCATAAGTAAGCCATTTTGTAGAAAGGACTTCATACGGCGCACGATCCTGATACACAATCCCGTATTCCTGCGCCCTGTCATGCATAACAGATCCTTTTAAAACTTTCAGAAAACCAAGCTGAAGCTGCTCCGGATTCATTTTATATACACGGTCAAATGATTTTCCGAAGCTTTCATATCCTTCATACGGCAATCCTGCGATAAGATCGAGATGCTGATGCACATTGTTTCCTTTTTTTAATTTTGTCAACAATCGTTGACAAAACATCGATTTTCATCGTTCTGTTGATTTCCCGGATCGTAATCTCATTTGCCGATTGAACACCGATCTCAAGCTGGATCAGACCCGGACGCATACGATTGATCAACGCGATCTCTTTTTCATTCAATAAATCCGCGGAAACTTCAAAATGAAAATTTGTGATTCCGTTATCATGCTCATGAATATAAGTCCAGATCGCCATCGCATGATCATGCCGGCAATTAAACGTCCGATCCACAAATTTCACCTGAGGTACTTTCTTGTCGATAAAAAACTGAAGTTCTTTTTTTACGAGCTCTATCTCCCGGAAACGTAAACATTTGTCGATAGAGGAAAGGCAGTAACTGCATGAAAAAGGACATCCTCTGCTCGATTCATAATAGATGATCCTGTTCTCAAAATCTTCAATATGATCATAGACAAACGGAATCGTGCTCAAATCAATAACAGGACGAAAATCATTTTGGATTACAGCTTTGTCCTTATTTCTATAAGCAATTCCCGGAATATCAGAAAAGAGTTCATCTCTTTTTACTCCGGAACAAAGCGCCCCTTTTTCTTCATGATAAACACGGAGCAGTTCCGCAAACGTCTCTTCCCCTTCTCCGCACATCACGCCTTCTACTTTCGGATACTGTTCCAGCACAGCCTTCGCATCGTAAGATACCTCAGGACCTCCAAGCCAGATTTTTGTATCCGGAAGAATCTTCGGCAGTTCTCTCAAAAGCTGTCCTACATATTCAATATTCCACAAATAGCAGGAAATTCCCAATAGGTCCGGTTTTCTCCTATATATATCCTGCAAGATCGCATCAAACGTCTGATTGATCGTATATTCCGCAACTTCGATTTCTTCCGTATAAGTTCGCGCATATGCTTTTAAGCTGTGGACGGCAAGATTTGAATGAATATATTTTGCATTTACTGCCGCTAATAGTACCTTCATAATTTCTCCTATCTCTTTTTCCAACAAAATTTATACTCTATAATAACACTAAAAATAATCCGCCGCAAAGAACTGTTACATTTTACTGTGATTTTGCGCTCTATTCATTGACATTTCTCTTAAAACCATGTAAAATTAAGACTCGTGCAGCCGGGGTGTTAGCGGTACCTTGTACCTGCAATCCGCTATAGCAGGGGTGATATTGTGCAGAGGGCGACAGCCGGCAGAGCTGCCTTAGGTAAGTGGCGTTGATGTTTGGGTCTTACGCGACGGGAATCTGTGAATCGTGTCAGGTCGGGAACGGAGCAGCACTAAGCAGAACCTTCCGGGTGCCGTAAGGGCGCCTGAACTGAGTTAACTGCCTAAGTAACGTCTGTTAGCCTAGCTCGAAGCACAATGCACGAAAAAGTATTTATAAAGTTTATATGATCTCAATGAAAAGTCCGTGCCGAAACAGCTATACTGCTGTAACGTCTGCACGGGCTTTCTTTTTGTAATGGCAGCGAGCTAAAGTCCGGACTTGCCGGAGACCTTGGCGACCGCTTACAATCCCGGAATGTGCCTTTAGCGCTTCCGGCGATTCTTTTCCCTCAGTTCCCTGAAAAATCCGGTCATAAGCGCACTGCACTCTTCCTCAAGCACTCCGGTTGTCAATTCTGCCTGGTGATTAAATTGTTTTATATCCAAAAGATTCAAAACCGATCCCGCACATCCTGCTTTTGGATTCATGCATCCGACAACAACGCGGGTCAGCCTCGACTGAATGATTGCTCCTGCGCACATTTGACATGGCTCTAACGTCACATACATTGTACATTGCTCCAGCCTCCAGTCTCCCATTTTTTTGCTTGCCTTTTTGATTGCCTTAATCTCCGCATGTGCCAACGGGTCTTTATCTGTATTCCTTCTGTTATAACCTCTGCCTATGATCTTTCCTTCATAAACAATAACGCATCCGATCGGTGTTTCATTAATCGCATATGCTTTTTGCGCCTGTTTAATGGCTGCCCGCATATACTTTTCATCTAACTTCAACTTCTCATTTTCTTCCATTATATCCCTCCTGTATGTTCCTCCGCTTTCTTTCCTCCCATACGTTCTTTTTCTTTTCTTTCATGAATAGATTAGATTGAAAAGACAAGAATCGAGGTAAAAGATGGACACGGGTACTTTTTATCTATATGAATATGAAAACAATGTACGAAAGCGCAATGCGGGATTTCTGAAAATCTACCGCCGCTATCAATCCTGTATTTTTCAGGCACACATCCGAAGCATCAGCCTTGAAAATGTTTTCGAGGCGGAAATGTATGCGTTCTTTTTCAAGGAAAATCAAATCTGCGCAAAACAGATCGCTCATTTTCCCATTGACTCCATGACACACAGCATACGTTTCTGCGCTCCGCAATCTTCCTTCCCCGAATGCCGCCGTCTCGAATCGATCGACGGGTTTTTCCTGAAATGTTCCGAGTCATCCTCCCTTTGGCTTACGCCGAACTGTCCTGAAAACATAGATTCAGATCAAATTCATTTTCTGGATACCGACTCCACGATTCAAAGCGACTCATATCCCGCCTCCCTATCCACCAGACCGGACAGCCCGCAGAACAACTCTCAGGAGAAGGCGAATCCTCTCACAAAAAGCGAATCACCGGATGAGGCGGAGCCTCGCGCGAAAGACGAATCACCGGATGAGACAAAACCTCCCGCGAAAGACGAATCACCGGATGAGACAAAACCTCCCACGAAAGACGAATCACCGGATGAGACAAAACCTCCCACGAAAGACGAATCACCGGATGAACCAGAACCTCGCGCGAAAAGCGAATCAAATTCCTCCATCCGGGGAGAAGTGCGGCAAAATGAGATCTCAAAAACCGGTCTTTCTCTTCCGCGAAAACTATCGCTTTCCGATCTGACAGTTCTTCCTCGGAAATTTTGGTTTCTTTCAAACAACAGTTTTCTTCTGCACGGTTACCACAGTTACGGGCATCTTCTCCTTACCGAGCAAAACGGACGGCTCTGGCTCGGAGTTCCCGGCATATATGACTTAAGAGAAGCCCGCGCGGCAGACCTTTTCGGTTTCCCACGCTTCTGCAGATCTTACGCCGATTCTGATATGCTGACTGACGACGAGCGAAACGCAAACGCTGATTTCGGTCATTGGTTTCGCTGTGTCGGACTCCGGCCTAGATGATCCCGTTCATTTCCTGATAGAGACGTTTTGCATAACTATCTGTCATACCGCACACATAATCCGTCACAAGCAGCAGGCGGAGATACAATTTCTCCGCTTCGCTTTTGCCTTCTGATTGGATTCGGTATGCATTCTTATAATTATCCGATATAAACGATATTACTCTCCTGTCAATCGTTCCCTGCTTTTCTTTTGTATCGAAATACAAAGCCGCCTGTACAAGACGCTCCATCAAATAATCTATAACAGCCGACTCAGATACTTCCATCTTGTAGATTGCCATTGATGAAAAAACATATCTGTCCGCCATGTCTCCAAGCAGTTCCATCAGTTCTTCCCCGTTTGTTCCGTAAAACAGATCCTGACCGAACTTTCCCGACATGATCGCATCGTAATTCGCCATAAATCCTTCTGTCGCACAGTTAAGCAAAAATCCCTGTGCATTTACAATCCAATTTTTCACGGCGTAAGATTCCGGATCATGCACCCGCTTTTGTATTCCCCTCTCGTAAAGCTGCCGAAGTCTGTATGCGGGTCGAAACGTACCGTTTCGTTTCTTCTCTTCCAACTCTTTTAGTTCCCGCTCCAGATCCGCATATCGGATAAATCCTTTCACAAAAGAATCTTCAATATCCGCCGTCTTATAGGCAAGATCATCCGCCGCTTCCAACATATATGTCAGCGGATGCCGGTTTCTTCCCGCCCCTGTCTCTTTTGTCACTTTATGAAATATTTCCTCGTCCGCAAAATAATATCCCATCTTCCGGTCTTTTATATTTCCACTGTTCTCATCTATCTGCAAAGATGATCCGGGGTATTTAATGATCGTATTCAGGAGCGCATATGTCAGATTCATACCATGCTCATCGACAAGATAGTGCAGTCTTGTCACAAGACGAAGCGCCTGAGCATTTCCTTCAAAGTGAAAAAAATCCTGTTTCATCTGCGCGGTAAACATCTCGGAAACATTCTTTTGGCAAAACGTAAGTTTCGGAAGATTTCTTTCAAACCATTCCCGGATCGCAATTTCTCCAAAATGTCCGAACGGAGGATTTCCGATGTCATGGATCAAGCCCGCACACTCAAGTATATGAGAAATATCCTCTTTCATCTGAGGCGTAAATCCTGAGTTTTTCCGATGCTCCAGTATATTTTCTCCTATCGTCTGCCCCAGTGATTTCCCAAGCGAAGATACTTCCAGAGAATGAGTCAGCCTCGTCCTTACGAAATCGCTTTTATCAAGAGGGAAAACCTGCGTCTTATCCTGCAGCCGGCGAAAAGATGCACTTCCGATTATGCGGTGATAGTCTTTTTCAAATTCACTTCTTAGATCGCCCGCCTTTGCAAAATTCCCGCCTGCTCTCTCACGTTTTGTCGAAAGCAGCCTGCTCCATTCCATACGTTATCGTCTCCTTTCCTCCCGCAAACAGGCGGAAGCGCCAAAATCCACATTCCGAAGTTGTAAATGGCCGCCAAGTCTCAGGCAAGCCCGAACTTTGACATATCGCCGTTGCAAATCAACCCCACAGAAAACTCTGCGGGGCTGTATCACTTTCCTTATTGTTCAATTATCCGCCGAATTGAAACGAAACGTCAATCGAGATAAATCGGCGGTTCATACGCCTTGCCGAGTAAAGCTTTCTTACGTTCCTGAAGTCCGAGAAATGCCCACTCTGTCATATCTGTCCATTTATGGATCGTACGGTCATACACCTGAACGTATCCGATCCTTGTCGGATGCATCCGCACGCTGTTCGACTGGTATTCTTTTCCGGTGTACGGATTCACATCGCCTGCCTGAGTATCCTCATCCGCATCATCATGTGTAATGACCGGCTCAAAATCTTCCGTGCTCCCGCTTTCTGCAAATGCCGTTTCATCTTCTGCCGCATCTTCTGTCCATTTTGCATCCGACGAAACAGACTCATCTTGAACTACAGCTCCTGCTTTGTCGGCATGATCCGTATCGTTTTGATTTACATTTTCTCCGATACCGCTTTCTCCGACCGCATCCGTCTGCACTTCATTTTCTTTTGGTGAAACTTCTTTTTCCGCTTTTGACTGTGAATCTCTTCTTCTGAAAAAACTTCCGAGCCTGCGTTCTTTTTTCGGCTTTTCGAGTTCCTTTTTAATCTCTTCTATCGACTCGCCCGCCTGCACGTTCTTTTCAAGTTCATTCAACTCTTCATGAATTTCGTATAATTCGCCGATCGTCATATCGCGATCGTTCGATACCTCTTCTCCCGGTGTCTCTAACCCTTCCGTATCCGGCATACTCATATCCGCTTCTTTTTCCGGCTGGATATATTCTGCCTCCACAGATTCTTCCGGCTGGATATACTCTGCTTCCACAGGTTCTTCCGGCTGGATATACTCTGCCTCTACAGGTTCTTCCGTCTGAATATACTCTGCTTCCACAGGTTCTTCCGTCTGAATATACTCTGCTTCCACAGGTTCTTCCGGTTCAATATACTCTGCTTCTGCCTTGTTTTGTGCAAACTCTTCTGTATGCTCAAACATCTCCGGCACAGTCTCTTCGATCAGTTTTTCTTCCGGCTCTGCATACTCCGCTTCTGCCTGCTCTTTTGCTGTCAGCTCTTTATGACCGGAGGCTTCTACAGCTTCAACTCTCGCTGCCGCCGCACGCTCCAACGCCGCAATGCTTCTTACTTCCCCTGCCCCTTCTGCCGACATGATACTCAAATGAAACGGACACTCAAGCATTTCCGCGATCATACGCATATCCTGTTCCTGAAAATTATCTCTGCCAAGACGCTGTGTCAGGTTCTGTCTCGACATTTTCTTCCCTGTTTTTTCCTCGATCAATTCCGCAAGCTGCTTGATCGTCATTCCTTTCCTTCCGAGAATGATCTTGACTTGTTCCCCAAATGTTAAATCCTGCATTTTTTCCTCCTTATGTATATTTATACTCTTTACCAACCCTTTACGGTATTCCCCATATACTTTATCCTATCTCTTTTTCCCAGTCTGCGTCAAGAGATTTTCCGCAATGCGGTTTTTAGAACCAGCGCGGACTGGACTGTTGCTTATACTTATACTTATGCGATTCTTCTGCACGGTACTGTCAGGCTTTTTATTGAAGAAGATATTCTTCCAGTGTCAGATTCTTTTTCATGATCTCTTCCGCCGCCGTTTTCCCTACATACCGATAATGCCACGGTTCATAAATGATTCCCGTGATATCCACCTTTTCCGGAGGATATCTTAAAATAAATCCATATTCCCAACAATGTTCCATCAGCCATTTTTGTTCGTCCGTCTCTCCCTGCCGGTCATCCAGACCTTCATACTCGGACGCTATAATATCCACTGCAAGTCCGGTCGCATGTTCGCTCGTTCCCGGAACTGCCACTGACTTTTTCGTCTCATCATAAGCTTCCAAAGGCGTACGTCCGTTTGCCATCCAGTCCTGCATGGTTGCATTAAACACTTCCTTCTGCTTCTCAGAAGAACGGTAAGCGGAAGCAACATACATACTAAGTCCCGCTTTTGCCCCATCGTCAAGCATCTGCCGAAGAGGTTCTTCGATACGCGCATCGACAAACCGTTCGCTTTCCAACTCCACCATAGATTCCGGCACATAAGAAACATCCAGAGGATGAGAGTCGTTGACAAGAACCAATGCCCACCCTTCTTTGTCGCTTCCTAAAGCCTCTGCGCTGTTATTCGCCGCCTCATGCTTCATGATCTCTTCTTTCAGCTCATTTGTTTTCTTTTTTAATTTTTCTTTTTCTGCGGCAAATTCCGCTTTATTTTTTGACAAAACCGACTTCGCGGCAACTCCTGTACACAGAACTCCCGCCACAAGACCGATCGCTATGCCGATGACCAACATTCGTCTCAGCCGGAATTCTCCGGTCAATTTTTTCATAATTTCAACTCCATATCTATATCGGCGGCAATCTCTTTCTCTGTAGAACAGATCGCCATTTTATATAGTTTATTCGGATGCTCATATTCCCGGTAATAATAATCTTGCCGAAACAGATCCGGTTTCCGTATCAAAACCGGCGGATTTCCCAATCGTATCTCAAACGAGTCAAGCGAAAGCTTCATACCGAATCTTGTCGCTTTCAAAAAACTTTCTTTGAGCACCCAGTATCTGTAAAATATATCCGCCCTCTCCTCCGGTGTCTTTCCCGACATCACTGCCTCATATTCCGAACCGCAAAAATACCGTTTTGCCAAATGCTCCCGCGCCCTGCCGATCTGCTGAATATCACACCCGACCTGTATGCGTTTTCCCTCTGCCAAATCCCCTCCCATACAGACGGCACACATGACAAACTCCCCTGAATGTGACAGGTTAAACACTGTTTCCTTCGGAAGTCTGTATTTCTTCCTCAACTTCTCCCACAGACTCCATGCCGCCACGCTCTGCACTCTCTTTAAAGGATCTGCCTGCGCCATTGCCTTTTCTTTCCGAAAACGGGGAAGCCGTTCAAAATATTTTATATATATTTCTTTATCGTAAAGCGGCGTAATGTCCGCCGCCCATCCCTTTACCATACTTTTCCTTATCTGTCTCTTAAATATCTCACTTCAAACGTTTCAATCGTGATCGGTTTATTAAACAATGTTCCCTGTGCATAATCACAGCCGATCTCCCTGAGTACATTAAACTGATCCTGAGTTTCCACGCCCGCTGCCTGAACAGACGCTCCCAACTGTCTGCATATGTCGATAACAGCCTGCGCCACGATCCGGCTCCTTCCGTTTCCGACAATATTTGAAATCACGCTCTTATCCAGTTTCAATCCGTCGAACTCCATAAGAGACAAGATCGAAAAACTTGAATCTTTTGCACCGAAATGATCCAAGATCACTCTTACATTTCCTTTTCGTATCTTACTGCTCGTCTCTGCCAGCATCTCCTGATTCATATCGCTGCTTGATTCCGAAACTTCAACTTCGAGATACTCGCATCTGACATGATGTTTTTCTATGAGATGCAGCATTTTATCCGCAAGTCCTTCCTGCCGAAGAGTTGCCCCTGCAAAATTCACCGAAACCGGGATCATCGGAATATCTCTTACTTCCCATTTATGAAGCGTTTTGCACACTTCCTCAAACACATAAAGATCAAGGTAATGGGAAAGTTTTGTTTCTTCCAGCATATTAAGATATCTTCCCGGATCTACTATTCCGAGATCTTTGTGATGATAGCGCACAACCGCTTCCGCTCCGCCGACCTCGCCTGTGAGCGTATCGATCTTCGGAACAAGACATACGATAAAATTCCCGTTTTCAATATCTTGTAAAAGATCTTCTTTTATGATCGGTTCGTGATGTCCTTTTTGCAAATTTTTGTAATATTTTCTTTTTTCCTCGCGCATCATCACTTCCGCGTTGTTGACAAGCTTGTCTACCTCGATATCGATCTTCTCCCACGCATAGCCGATAGAAACAAGTCCGAGACTGATATTGTCAAGCTTTGTATGCACCGCATGAACCTGTTTTGTAAAATCCTGATAAGACGTATTTTCTACAAGCACGAGATACTCATCTCCCGTCAGCCGATATGCTTCCCCACTGTGAAAATACTCCTCCAGAACTTCTCCGACACGAATTACGACTTCGTCTCCGTAATCTCTCCCGAACTCTTTATTAAAATTTTTCAGTCCGTTGATATCGACGGAAAGCGCGCCGATCGATTTTAATTTCTTCTCATCCACAGTATCAAAATAGTGAACAAGACTGTTTCTGTTCAAAAGACCGGTAAGATCGTCATGATAACTCAGATATTCCTGCTGCTTCTGCATCTTCTGCAGTGCGATTGCCTGCGGAATATACTGAACGATAGCGCGCATCAAGTCGATGGTGCAGCCTCCCCGTCTGACTCCGACAACCGCAAGAACAGCAGTCACATCTTCACTGATCGGAAGAAACACGCTATAATCCCGAGCCGTCGTATCGGTAATCTCTGTTTTCATCCATTTCGGCTGACGCTCTTCCGGGAGAAGTTTCATCCGATCACGCTGCCACTCGATATTCTCATCGCACCACTCGTAGATCGTCTCGATGTCTCCTCTGTCTTTTTCAATATAATAAGCATACTCCGCATCATAATAGCTGCGAACCGTACTTAATATTTCGTTTACGATCTCGCTAAGAGACCGGATTTTGTAACCTTCACTCATAATTCCCCGCCCGTTTCATTTTCTTTGATCTGTAAATCCATATATTTATTTAAACTGTTCTGTCTGACATTTTTCTGTGCATTTTAATGCAAATAATTTACTTGCATAAGCATTATTATTTTAGTATACAGCCATATAAAATGCAAGATAAAAAAAGAGCCAGTCACTCGTGATCTGACTCTTTTTATCTGTTTCTTTTCACAAACATGCTATCGATGTATCCTTTCGACAACCGTAAGCATCTGTCACACTTAATAGTGGATCAGGTCTTTCGCTCCCTGTGCAAGTTTCAGGCGGTTCATCGCCCGAGCAAGAGATGCCTGCGTGTGGTAATATTCCTGAATGCTTTGTTTCTGCCGCATCCGCTCTTGTGCATGTTCCCTTTGTTCTCTGGCATGACGCACGTCAATATCTTCCGGGCGTTCCGCCGTATCGACGAGCAGTGTCACACGGTTATTCACGATCTCCGCAAAACCTGTTCCGACTGCGATTTCCGTCACTTCACCTTCTGTTGATTCCATGCGCGCAATACCGACAACAACGGCGATCACCATATTTTCATGGTGCGCCAGTACGCCTTTTTCTCCGTCCGGCGCCGGAATCGTCAGTTTCTTACATCTTCCATTGAAAAATACTTTATCACTTGCTATGATTCTCAATCCAAATGTATCCATAATACACCTCTGCCTACTCCGCCGCCTTTGCTTTCTCGATCACATCGTCGATTGAACCTACATTGAAAAATGCCGACTCAGGATACTCGTCCATCTCTCCGTCGATGATCATCTTAAATCCTCGGATCGTCTCTTTCAGCGGCACATATTTTCCCGGAACTCCGGTAAACGTCTCAGCCACAAAGAACGGCTGCGACAAAAACTTCTGGATTTTTCTCGCACGCATAACGGTTGCTTTATCTTCATCCGACAACTCTTCCATACCGAGGATTGCGATAATATCCTGCAGTTCTTTATATTTCTGAAGAATCGCGATCACTTTGTTCGCCACTTCGTAATGCTCTTCCCCAACGATCTCCGCTTCCAAAATACGGGAACTTGACTCCAGAGGATCAACTGCCGGATAGATACCTTGCTCTACCACTTTTCTCGAGAGAACCGTCGTCGCATCCAAATGAGCAAACGTCGTTGCCGGAGCCGGGTCTGTCAAGTCGTCGGCAGGAACGTATACCGCCTGTACGGAAGTAACCGAACCGTTTTTCGTTGACGCGATCCTCTCCTGAAGTTCTCCCATTTCCGTAGCAAGCGTCGGCTGATATCCGACCGCCGACGGCATTCTTCCAAGAAGCGCAGACACTTCCGATCCCGCCTGTGTAAAACGGAAAATATTATCAATAAACAACAAAACATTTCTGTGTTCTTCATCGCGGAAATATTCTGCCATAGTAAGCCCTGTTTCCGCCACGCGCATACGCGCTCCCGGCGGCTCGTTCATCTGACCGAACACTAACGCCGTCTTTTCAAGAACTCCCGATTCTTTCATCTCTGTCCACAAGTCATTTCCTTCACGGGAACGCTCTCCTACTCCTGTGAATATGGAGTATCCGCCATGCTCTGTCGCTATGTTTCGGATCAGCTCCTGAATAAGCACCGTTTTTCCTACTCCGGCGCCGCCAAACAGTCCGATCTTTCCCCCTTTTGCATAAGGAGCAAGAAGATCGATTACTTTGATTCCCGTTTCCAGGATCTCAACAACCGGGCTTTGGTCTTCAAATGTCGGAGGATCTCTGTGAATCACCCACTGATCTGCATCTGTGATCTGTTCGCCGTCATCTACCGTCTCTCCAAGTACGTTAAACAATCTTCCCAGCGTCTTCTCTCCGACCGGAACTTTAATCCCCGCTCCTGTTGCAGTTACTTCCATGTCTTTGTGAAGCCCTTCGCTTGCAGCCAGCATCAGACAGCGAACTTCATTGTTTCCGAGATGCTGCGCCACTTCCATAACACATTTCTTTCCGTTATTTTCAACTTCCAAAGCGTCTTTGATAAAAGGAAGGTTCCCGTCTTGAAACACAACGTCTACAACAGGACCCATAACCTGTATGATTTTTCCTTTATTCATGATCTTTCTCACTTTCTTAGAACTATAGCGGCATTCTGCCGCCTGTTTGACATACTGATCTTCCCGAGGTATCAGCCCCGGCTTTTTTCTGCTGCATTTCTATTTTCGCTGTGCCCTTGCCCCGCTGCACACTTCTGTAATTTCCTGTGTGATCGCCGCCTGCCTTGCTCTGTTATATATGATCGACAAGTCATGGATCAGACTTTTCGCACTGTCTGTCGCAGATTTCATCGCCATCATGCGGGCGTTATGTTCGCTTGCATATGCTTCCACAAGCGCTCCGTAGACGATTCCGGTCACATAATTCGGAATGATACTATCCATTACCGCTTCTGCAGACGGATACAGCGCGATTGCTTCTCTGTGCACGTTCAACGGCATTTTCATTTCGTTAAACGAGCTTCTTTCAAGCGGAAGAAGCTTCATTACTTCTGCTTCTGCCTGAACAGAATTTTCCATCCTCGTATAAACAATATAGATCTCGTCCAATTCCCTCTCCCTGAACTGGTCGAGCAGAACCGCGGCAATATCCCTCGCCCTGTGCATCGTCGGATTTTGTACCGTATATTGAAAATTGGTATCGATCTGCACGTCCCGCTTTGCAAAGTAATGACGACCGAGTTCTCCTACGATAAACAATTTATGAATCCCCGGACGGGCCAGTATCTCTTCTTCTAATTTCACGATATTATGATTATACGCCCCTGCCAGTCCTTTATCCGCCGTAATAACGATCGAACCGATCTTGCGCTCTCCTTCCGGAACATTCTCGCGCGCCGAAAAATATCCATGATGCAAGTCCGGCAAATGTCTGAGTATTCTCGATATTTCGCCTTGCAGGCCATAAAAGTAAGGCTCTGTATCCGCAAGTTTTTTCTTCGCATGGGTCATTTTCGACGAAGAGATCATATACATCGCGTTCGTAATCTTCATCGTATCTTTTACACTGTTGATACGGCTTTGTATCTCTCTGATATTTGCCATATTATCACCTGCTCTTTTTAAATTCCTCTGCGATCAACACAATCTGATCGATCAATTCATCAGACAACACTTTTTTCTCTTCGATCTCTTCGCCGATATTTGGGTATTTCGTATCAAACCACGTCATGAGATCAAGACGGAACTGACGTATTTCTTTTTTATCGATGCCGAGGAATATTTTGTGTGTCGCGGCACAAAGAGTAATTACTTTTTCATGCAGTGACATCGGATGATATAACGGCTGTTTCAAAAGTTCCATCAGTCCGCTTCCATATTCCAGCTGTTCCTTCGTCGCAGGATCCAGGTCCGAGCTAAACTGTGTAAACACTTCCATCTCTCTATACTGCGCGAGATCGATACGGATACTTCCCGACGCTTTTTTCATCGCCTTCGTCTGTGCCGCCCCGCCTACACGCGATACGGAAAGACCGACATTTACCGCCGGACGCATGCCCGCCGCAAACAATCCGCTCTCCAAAAAGATCTGTCCGTCTGTGATCGAGATCACGTTCGTAGGAATATATGCAGATACGTCTCCTGCCTGTGTCTCGATGATCGGCAGCGCAGTGATCGAACCGCCGCCGTTTTCATCACTTAATCTGCTTGAGCGTTCCAGCAGTCTTGAGTGAAGATAAAATACATCTCCCGGGTAAGCCTCTCGTCCCGGAGAACGTCCGAGCAAAAGGGAAAGCGCCCTGTATGCAACCGCATGTTTTGACAGGTCGTCATACACGATCAATACGTCTTTTCCTTTATACATAAAGTATTCTGCCATTGCGGTTCCCGCATATGGAGCAATATACTGAAGCGGCGCGCAGTCGCTTGCCGTTGATGACACGACGATCGTATAATCAAGAGCGCCGTTTGTCTTTAATGTATTAACAACTTTTGCTACCGTAGACGCTTTCTGTCCGATTGCAACATAGACACAGATCACATCTTTGTCTTTTTGATTCAAAATCGTATCAAGAGCGATCGACGTTTTCCCTGTCTGTCTGTCTCCGATGATCAGCTCTCTTTGCCCTCTTCCGATCGGAAACATAGAGTCAATAGAAAGGATTCCCGTCTCCATCGGAACACTGACAGATTTTCTGTCAACGATTCCGGGCGCTTCCTGCTCAATCGGACGATAACCGTCGGCTTCTATACTTCCTTTTCCGTCTATCGGCTCGCCAAGCGCATTTACGACTCTTCCTATATAAGCGTCTCCAACCGGAACTCCGGCTCTCTTTCCCGTACGGGTTACTTTCGTTCCTTCACTGATTCTTGTATCGCTTCCGAAAAGAATACAGCCGATCTCGTTTCTTCGGATATCCTGAACCATTCCCTTCAATCCGTTTTCAAACGTAACGATCTCACCGTACATCGCATGATCTATTCCATAAATCGAAGCGATCCCGTCGCCTACTGTAATGACAGTTCCCACTTCACTGTCTTTGCTCATCATATCAAAATTCTCAATCTCTTCTTTTAAGATCGAAATGATTTCATTTGAGTTGATCGAACTCACCTCGCTCACCTCCGTGTTAATCTTTGTTCTAATCTGTCCAGACGGCCTTTCGTGCTCCTGTCATACTCATCGTTTCCTACCCGCAGAATAAATCCGCCTATCAGAGAATCATCTTTTTTCATCTCAATATACGCGCGTTTTGCTCCGTATTTTCTGCACAAAAACGATTCCATGCCTTTTTTTTGTTCTTCACTTGGAAGCGCCGTGTAAAAAAGAACCGCTCTTATGATCTGTTCCTCCTCATCTGCCCGCATATCGTATGCGTCAAAAATTTCTCCAAGCAGACGAACCTTACGATAACGGCAGACAATCTTCAGAAAGTTTCTCATTTCCCGCGGAAACACTTTATCTATGACCTGTTCCTTCTTCTCTTGACGAATCGTCGGATTGTCCAGAACATCTGTGATCTGCGGTACTTCCGAAAATATTTCACGAGTTTTTTCTATCGTCTCTTTCGGAATATTCAGTTCAAAAAGCGTTTCTGCGTATCTCACTGCCGAAGAAGAACAAATTACTTTTCTATTTGTTTTCATTTCCGTGTCCCTCTCCTGTTTCTCTTAGAAACTGATCGAACAACTGACTCTCTCTTTCTTCGTCCGACTTCCCGCCTGCAATCTTCGCCGCCGAAGCGATCGCAAGACCGGTGATCTCGCCCTTCAGTTCATGGATCGTTTTTTCCCGTTCAATGCGGATTGTCTCTTTTGCCGACGCGATCATGCTGTCCGCTTTGTTCCCCGCTTCTTCCAGAATACGGTCATACTCTGCCTTTGCGCTTTTTCTTGCATTTTCTACGATCTGAACAGACTCCTGTTTTGCTCCGTTTAACGCCGCTTCATATTCTTGTTTCATTTTAAGAGCGCCATCCTGCGCATCCTGCGCGCTCTGCAGTCCGTCTGCAATCAGTTGTTTACGTTTCTCCATAATGTCTGTCACAGGCTTGATCAGAAAATGTCTCAGCAAGAGATAGAGAATTATCACATTTATTATTGTATAGACAAGATTCATATTTATTTCTATCATCTTTTTCCCATGCCTTTCCCGTCATTTTCACAATGTAACATCTGACTTTATTAACCGAGAAGAATGATGATCAAAATTCCGATAATAAATCCATAAATAGCCGTTGCCTCCGCAAGCGCACATCCGAGAATCAGATTCTTACTGATCTTACTCTCTGCTTCCGGCTGTCTTGCGATCGCTTCTGCCGCTTTTCCTGTTGCGATACCGATACCGACGCCTGCTCCGATACCTGTCAATACTGCTACTGCTGCTCCGATTGCTATAATTGCTTCCATGTTTTTTGTTCTCCTTTAATTTTTTAATCTGTTTGATTGTTTTTTATTGATTGTTTTTTATTCTTAATCGTTTCCATCATTTGAAACAGCCCGGCTGTTTATCTTTTGATTCTATTCCATTTCCTCCGTCATAAATAACGCGGTCAGAAATACAAATACATATGCCTGAAGAAGCCCGTCAAAGATATCAAAATAGAAACTTACGGGGATCGGGCAAATAAGCGGCACAAAATATTTCAAAAGTTCCAGCACTACAAATCCCGCCAGCATATTTCCGAAAAGCCGCATACAAAGCGACAATGGGCGGATCACAATTTCCAATATCGTAATCGGCGCCACAACCGGAACCGGCTTTGCAAAATGTTTCATCCAGTGGACTACTCCGTTTTTATGAATTCCCGAAAATTCAATCACGCACATACTCATGATCGCCAGCGCCGCAGTCACATTCAAGTCTTTTGTCGGCGGTTTAAAACCTAACAATCCGATCGTATTCGACACTGCCAGATAAAGAAGTACCGTGATAAGATACGGCACATAAGCTTTATTTTCTTTTCCGATAATTCCTTCAAAGAAATCCTGCGCCCAACCGATCATTGACTCCAATGCAAGCTGTACCTTTCCGGGATTTTCAACCTTAAGGTTTCTTACTAATATAATGGATAAAAGAACCAAAACTGCCATAATGATCCAAGTGACAACAACCGATTCCGAAATTCCTCCTAAAACAGGAAGTTTCAAAACCGTTTTACAATTCAGTTCCTCCATCAATGTTTCTGTCAGATTTCCCGTATTGCTCCCTCCTTTTTCTTTGCTTTTTTATTACAGGCTTCCGTTCGTTTTGGGTATAAAAAAAGAGCTCTTTTCCATCGAGAACCGTTCCCCATCGAACCCCTGTTATATCTTCATCTCTTAGGTCCGACCGTTTTCGGTACAAGCCGTTTTTTCTGTATTTCCGGCTTCCCTAAAAGTCGAGTAAAACATTACACCCGAAGAATATTTTTGTCAATATTTCCACTTTATTTTCTGTTTTGGCAAAAAATCCGTTTTTTTCTTTCATTTTGCCACCTCATAACATAAAAAAAGATGAAAATTTATTCAATTTTCATCTCTCTTTTTTAACAATATTCTTTTTCTGTAAATTATCAAAAATTATATACAATGCACCCGCTGTTTTTGCAATATATTTTGTCGCTTTCCACAATCTTTATGTCTATTTTTTAACAAACATTGTCAAAAATAGACTTGTTTCTGTGATAATGTTTATAAAACCACATCTATTGTACCGACTGCCGTCTCCCAAGCGCCGCTTATGACGCCTGTTTCATATACCTTTTCTTCTTTCTGTCATCTGTCTCCGTTTTTTGCACTGCCTTTCGGCACTTTCTGCGATTTCTCCTGTATATCTTGCTCCACTTCCGAAGACTCTCTCGCAATTCTCAAAAAGTCTCTGTCATGCGCTTTTCTTCTCGGTATAAAGCTTCCTGCCACCTTTCCTTTTCCTCTGCTTTTCACATAGAAAAATCCAAGTACGGAAAATACAGCCGCGCCGATAAAATTAACGATCAAATCCTGCATCGTATCAAGCAGTCCGATATCAAGATATCCTCCCAATCCAAGAGATTGTCCGTTCACCGCAACATCTGTTATGTTTTGTATCGCATACGGCACATTATGTCCGCCCGGATCAAGCATAACAGATCGAATCGTATGGATAACCGTATCTTTCTGCATATCGAGTTCCATGATCATATCCATCCCAAACTCAAAAAACTCCCACACAACTCCGATCGTCATCGAAAAACAAAACGCTACGATTGCCGTAAAAAGCGGCGACAGTGAAAAAACCGTCCGGTCACTTCTGTTCAGCAGATCAACAAGCGAAAATCCGATCGCCGCCGCAAGAAAACCGTTCAATGTATGTAACACTGTATCCCAGAACGGAAATACAAGATAAAATTCACTGATCTCGCCGAGTATCTCTGCCGAAAAAATAAATACAAGAATGATAATCTCCAATGCTGTCGGCAGTTCCACTTTAAATGTAATCTGTGCCAAACTCGGAATCACAAGCAAAAGAAGCGTAAGTATACACAAAAATACATTTTCATAATTCCGATTCAAAAGTTGGAGCACGAGCATAATGATCACAAGCGCCCTCAATGTAAAATACACTATAGCCGAACTTTTATGTTCCCTTAGCTCCATGCTAAGAGCTGTTGTCCAATTTTTAAATTTTCCGGCCGCTTTCTTATTATCTCTTTTGCCATTTACGTCATTTACATTATCATTCTTATTTTTCTTTTCTCTCATAAACCTCTTTCCTCTGTTTCTGATCTTTCCTTATCAGACCCTTTGCCGCTTTTCTATTCAAGACCGCCTTCTTTACTTTTTTACTTTTACAGTTACATGTATAAAATTATACCTGCCGCTCCGCTTACGAGCATCAGCATGATCGGGTTGATCTTCCGCTTCCGCGACAAAAACAACACTCCTCCGAAAATAGCTACCGCGCCGATATCAAGCGATTCTTTCATTGTTTTTAAATCCGGATCTCCTGTTCCGAAAAAAGAAAGCAATATGATCGTTGCCGCGGCTGATACGATCAATCCCAGAGAAGCTGCTTTCAATCCGTTAAGCGTCTCAAAAATATAGACTGACTCTTTATGCTTCTGAAAAAAACGATACAGAGTCAATGAAATCGCAACTCCGCAAAAAACGCATCCGACTGTTGCCACAACCGCGCCTGCCGCACCTGCGATCTGCAAGCCGACAAACGTAGATGTATTCACTGCCAGAGGACCGGGCGTCATCTGAGATATCGTAATAATATCCGCAAATACTTTTTCTCCGATCCATCCCGCTTTTACTACAACTTCTTCATGGATCGAAGGGATTACCGCATACCCGCCTCCGATACTGACAAGGCCGATCTTCAAAAATGTCAAAAATAATTTTAAAAGAATTTCCATTTGTGACCTCCGCTTCTTACGTAAACCCGAAGGATACAAAGCCCGCAGCATACTGCCAGAATCAGCGCCACATTTACATCAAAAATAAAATTTGCTATAAAGGCGATCGGAATAAGGGAAAAAAGAAAAAATGATTTTTCTTTCAATATCACAGTGCACATATCTGCTACAACACTGACGATCAAAGCCGCAACTCCGGATTGCATTCCTTTTAAAACAGCGGCAACAATTTTATTTGCAATAAATAAATCATAAAATCCTGAAATGATTCCGAGAATCACAAGCGGCGGAATTACAGAAGCCGCACAGCTAATCACCGCCCCTGCCGTTCCCGCCGCCTTATACCCCGACAACGCCGCCAGATTCACCGCGATCGCCCCCGGACTTGACTGCGCCACAGCGGACATCTCCATCAGCTCATCTTCTGTAAATATCTTTTTCTTTTCAACAAAACTTCGGCGTACAAGAGGAACAACAACATAACCTCCGCCAAACGCAAACATGCTGATATAAATATTCACTGCAATCAGCCACAAGTAAATGCCCGGTGTTATTGACTTTTGTTCCTCATTGCTCATTGTGATTCCTTCCTCTTTCCTGCACCTTTCATTCCGGCATGCGTAAAATATATTCAAACGGGCATACCAAAAGATCAGTAAGGTTTCTCAGCCGCCTTGTTTCTTTGTTTTCATTCGTTTAATTACTTTCAAACGGGTAAATTCTTCACGCTCTTTTTCTTCCAAAGCATTCGTGATCGTATATACAAGTGATGTATACATCGGAATCGTGATATTCTGCAATGCATTTGCCCTCTTCTGCGTCTTTTTGATATTTCCCGCAAGGCGGTACGCCGCATTTTCTACCATAGACAATTTCACCGTCAGATCTTTTACCTTGCGGAATGCTTCTCTCGCCTTATCGATCGATTCACGGGTCGTACTAAATGAATACGTTGGCTTTCCGGCATCAGGCATATATTTGACATGAGGGATTTCCGTTCCCATAATACTGCGCGTCTGGATCGTGATCGAATTTTCGATCGGAACTGTATATGCAAGCATCTCAACATTGCTGATTCCGTTTTCGATGTTCGCCCTTTGCAGACATTCATACGCATAAGTGAACGTCGTGTCGATCTCTTCTTGGATCGTCCGTGCTTCATCGATCAGATCCATCAGTTCTCTGATCAGTATATTTCTTTTTTTATCCATCAGATCATAACCTTGCTTCGCCAACGCAAGCGAATTTTTCGCCAGCATAAGATTTCCTTTTGTCGGAAATGTACGCGGATCCATATGCCTCCTCCTTCCCCGCTTTTATTTTTACTCTGAAAGGATCAGTTTCTCTGCACCCTAACTTATTCTTCTTCAGACGGTTTATAATATTTATCAAGAATCTTCGTATCAACGCGGTCAAGCTCTTCTCTCGGCAAACGTCCGAGCAGTTTCCATCCGAGATCAAGCGTCTCCTCCATTGTACGGTTTTCATTCATTCCCTGACCGATATATTTTTCTTCAAATTCTTTTCCGAACTCAAGATACTTCTTATCAATAGGCGACAATTCATCCTCACCTATAACAGACGCCAGATTTCGGGCATCTCCGACTTTTGCATATGCGGAGAACAACTGATTTGCCAGATCCTGATGATCTTCTCTCGTATATCCCTCGCCGATACCGTCTTTCATAAGACGGGACAATGACGGAAGAATGTTGATCGGCGGATAGATCGACTGTCCGTTAAGGGGACGGTCAAGTACAATCTGCCCTTCTGTAATATATCCCGTCAGATCGGGAATCGGATGTGTGATATCGTCATTTGGCATCGTAAGAATCGGAAGCTGTGTTACAGAACCGTTCACTCCCTGTACGATCCCCGCTCTTTCGTAAATCGTGGCAAGTTCACTGTACAAGTATCCCGGATAACCTTTTCGGCTCGGAATCTCACCTTTTGACGAAGAAACTTCACGCATCGCTTCTGCAAAGGATGTCATATCAGTCAAGATTACAAGAATATGCATATTCTGTTCAAACGCCAGATATTCCGCCGCCGTCAATGCCACTTTCGGCGTGATAAGACGTTCCACAACAGGATCGTTCGCCAGATTCAAAAACATGGCTACGTGATCCGCAACCCCGCTCTCCTCGAACGTATTGCGGAAGAAATCCGCCACATCATGCTTTACACCCATTGCCGCAAATACGATCGCGAACTTTTCATCTGAATTTTCTCCCAGAGACGCCTGTTTTACAATCTGCGCCGCCAGTTGGTCATGGGGCAGACCATTTCCCGAAAAGATCGGCAGTTTCTGTCCGCGGATCAGCGTCGTCAGTCCGTCGATCGCAGAAATTCCTGTTCTGATATAATTTCGAGGATACTCTCTCTTCACAGGATTGAGAGGAGATCCATTCACGTCTCTTCTTAACGTAGAAGCAATCGGTCCAAGTCCGTCGATCGGATTTCCGATCCCGTTAAACGTTCTGCCAAGTATATCCGGCGAAAGCGCGATCTCCATCGGATGGCCTGTCAGTTTTGTATGCGTATTTTTCAGGGACATATTTTCAGAGCCTTCAAATACCTGAATAACGGCTTTATCTTCATATATTTCTACGATACGGCCGATCTTTCTCTGCGTACCGTCTACGACGAATTCCACGATCTCGTCGAAAAATGCATCCTGTACGCCCTCCAGCGCGATCAGCGGGCCGTTGATGCTGCTTAATCCTAAATATTCGATTGACATGATCTTCGGTTCTCCTTATGCATTCTTTTCCAAAACATTCTGATAAAACGCGTCGATATCACGATGATATTGAGCAAACATTTCCAATCTGTCGTTCGGCACATCATATTTGATCGAGATTACACGGTCGAAAATATTTTCCGCCTTCAGCACAGACATAGGATGCCCCATCGTCACAAGCGTCCTTGCCTGTTTATAAAGATATAAAATTGTGTCCATCATCAAAAACTGTTTTTCCATTGAGACACATGTATCGTCTTTATGAAATGCGTTCTGCTGTAAAAATCCCAAACGGATCACGCGGGCAATCTCAAGTACAAGCTTCTGATCATCCGGCAGAACGTCGCTTCCGATCAATTTTACGATCTCCAACAGGCTGCTCTCCTGATTCAGAAGCGCCATTAACCTATTTCTATAATCAACAAACTGCGGGGATACATTATCCTGATACCAATGGCTTAAATCGTTCAGATATTCGCTGTAACTTGTGAGCCAATGAATTGCCGGAAAATGTCTCGAATACGCAAGACTTTTATCCAGTCCCCAAAAACAGCGCACAAAACGTTTCGTATTCTGTGTGACCGGCTCGGAAAAATCACCGCCCTGAGGCGATACCGCTCCGATGATCGTAACCGATCCGTCTGTTCCGTTCAGATTGTGCATCATTCCGGCTCTCTCGTAAAACGCCGACAATCTTGATGCCAGATAAGCCGGAAATCCTTCTTCTGCCGGCATCTCTTCCAAACGTCCCGAAAGTTCCCTCAGTGCCTCGGCCCATCTGGACGTAGAATCTGCCATGATCGCCACATCGTATCCCATATCCCGGTAATATTCCGCCAGCGTAAGTCCTGTATAAATACTTGCCTCACGGGCAGCCACCGGCATGTTTGACGTATTTGCGATCAGCGTTGTTCTGTCCATAAGCGGATTGCCTGTCCGCGGGTCTGTCAATTCACCGAACTCTTCCAGAACCTGCGTCATCTCATTTCCACGCTCTCCGCATCCGATGTAAATAATAATATCCGCATCCGCCCATTTGGCGATCTGATGCTGAGTCATTGTCTTTCCGGTTCCGAATCCTCCCGGAATCGCAGCAGTTCCTCCCTTTGCGATCGGAAACATCGTATCGATGATACGCTGTCCGGTCACAAGCGGAACAGACGCCGGAAATCGGTGATGTGTCGGGCGGGGCACACGGATCGGCCACCGCTGTGTCATAGTCAGCTTCTTTTCACCGCCATCCGGAAGTTCTAATATAACGAGAGTTTCATCGATCGTATACTCTCCGTCTTTTACAACCTCTTTTACCGTTCCTTCCACATCCGGAGGAATCATACATTTGTGAAGGATCGCATGTGTCTCCGGCACTTCCGCTATAATATCTCCGCCATGAAGGTACTGACCTTTTTCAACGACGATGTGAGTCTTCCATTTTTTCTCTCTGTCAAGCGAATCCACGCTGACTCCTCTTGTAATAAACGCGCCGCCTGTCTCTGCAATTCTCTCAAGCGGACGCTCGATTCCGTCAAATATATTATTCAGGATTCCCGGCGCAAGCGTTACCGAAACCGCATTTCCGCTTGCGACAACTTCCTCTCCCGGTCTAAGTCCTGTCGTTTCTTCATACACCTGGATCGTCGTCCTGTCTTTATCAAGAGCGATCACTTCGCCTACTAATTTTTGTTTTCCGACATAAACCATTTCCGACATACGAAATCCTGTATTTCCTTTCAGGTAGATGACAGGTCCGTTAATTCCATAAATCGTTCCTGTGTTAAGCAATTCCGTCACCTCCTAAAAACAAAAATTTGTCATATTCGTCCTGGATCTGCGTTTTAAACGAATGGTCCATCAAAATATTACGCGAACGGATTACCGCGCGCACCCCGCCGATAAAATCTTCCGCACTCACCGTAAGCTTCGCCCCGGTTTCTTTTTCCAGCTCCGTACGTTTTTTTTCATCGGACGGATTAATATAAATAACGACCGGGTCATCGCCTGCAAACCGCTCTGCCTTTCGGATACACTTAACAAGAAAGTCGTCGTATGCTTTTGTTTTCATATAATCGTTCACAAGCTGCATCGCTTCTTCAAACACTTTGTCTTTCAGCTCCTGCTGCACTTTTCCCTGGCTTCGTTTAATCTCCAGCTGAGACTTTGCCAATGCCTGACTTACTGTCCGTTTTGCATTTGTCGTCTCTGCTTTTATGCGCGTTTCCGCCTGCCGCATCATCTCTGACTTATGGTCGCTGAATATTTTTTCCAGCGCTTCTCTGTGCGCATCTATGATCGCATTTCCTTCTGCGCGCGCCTGCTCCATAGACACAGTCTGCATATATGTGAGTTTTTCTTCAAGAGTCAACCGAAAGCCCTCCCTTTTCTACGATTTATCTGCTTCATTTGCCTGATTTATTTTCTGCTCTATCACTGCTTTGTCCGCTGTATTCTTCATTCGTCGGAATGAATATCTCCGCCTTATAATTTCAATCCGATCGCTTCCGTTATATAAGATGTGATAAAATCTTTTTTTCGTCCCGTTCCGTGCCGGTCCGGAATTTCCACAAGAAGCGGCATCTTACGTTCCAATCGGAATGTATCGATGATCGCCGGAAACTCCCTGCCGAATTTCTCTGTCAAAAGTACAATTCCTATACTTTTGTCTTCAAGAACACGTTCCAACGCCTGCTTTAGTTCATCTTGTTCATGAACGACAATGCCGTCTACTCCTGCCAGACGCATCCCGGTATATGTGTCAACATTGTCGCTGATCAGATACATCTTCATAACTTCAGATCCTTTTCCTTTCTGCCTTACCGTTTACGCTGCTCCCGCCGCGCCGTCCGCATGTATCTTTATTACAGGTTTCCTAAAATCATGAAGGAAATGATCAAACCATAAAGACACACTCCTTCTGCAAGACCTACAAAAATAAGAGATTTTCCGAGTACGCTTGAATCTTCACTGATCGCACCTAACGCTGCGCTGGCTGCGCTGGCAACCGCAATTCCGCCGCCGATACAGGAAAGTCCCGTAACGATCGCAGCCGCAAGATATCCCATGCCTGTTGCGAATCCCGCATCGGCAGTCACAGCTTCCGCAGCCTGTACATTCGGTCCGCCAAGAAGCATGATCGATGCAATCGCAAACGCTCCGAAAAAGAAGAAAGCATTCGTTCCTATTGCTCTTTTATAACGTTTTCTGCTCTTTTCCCCAAGAAGATAATACCCAAACGGTACGATAATGCTCACGATCAGCGTGATGATAAAAACGATTTTTGTTCCCATTGTCATTGTAAGTTCCTCCTATGATATGATGAATTTTAAGAAATCTATTTTCGGCTGTTTTTCTTTGTCTTTCTTTTTGCATACGGATCAAATGCATGACCGCTGCCTTTATAAAAACGGCTGAACAGTTCGTAATATTCCAGACGCAGCACCTGGATTCCGACGATCAGACCTTCGAATCCGCAAACGAACAGGTTTCCGAAGATCACGCCTGCCCAGTTCGGACTTCCGCTCTCTGCTCCCGCCAACTGCAGCACAACTTCCATGATCGCGGCATGACTCACCGCAAACGCTCCGATACGGATAAAGGAAATCGTATTAGAGAAGTAACTGAGCAATGTTTCAAAGAGTTCAAAAAATCCCTGCACAACAAACATTGCCTTTCCTGTCTCCATCTTATCCGCCCGCTTCTGAAGCATCCTCGTAAGGGGTTCTCTGAAAAAGATGAGCAAAAGCGGGATTCCGAACATGATCGCCATAACGATTCCGCCCGGAAGCGGATTTCCCGTCATAAAGAGAACGACTGTCACTACGACCGCAAGATAAAATACAAGTCCTGCCGCACCGTTCGGATCAAACCATGCGCTTTCCATATTTTTCCCTCGTACCGCATTGATAATGTGAAGCACCATCGCAACCATGATCAGAAACATACCGAACGCCACCGCAACAATAAACACCGTATTCAGCTTTCCGAGAAACGGCAAAGTCGTCATATGATCGATCGGCCGTATCCACAGCGCCGGAAGAACGTCTTCAAATCCGAAAATACTTCCAAACAGAAATCCGAAGATCGTGGAAAAAACACCTGCCGTCGCAATAATCCCCGCAAGCGGCGCTTTCTTAAACTTATAGACCAATCCTCCGCCGATCATCAAAAGCAGTCCCTGCCCGACATCTCCGAACATCACTCCAAAGATAAATGAGTACGTCAGACCGACAAACATCGTCGGATCCATCTCGTTATGTGCCGGGAGTCCATACATACTGACGAACATTTCAAATGGTTTGAATAATTTCGGATTTTCCAGCTTTGTCGGCGGTTCTCCGAAATATGCGTCATGATCGTCTTCCACAACGACGAATACTTTATCGTCTTCCTTTACTTCCTCAACGAATTTATCTACATCATCTTCCGCCATCCATCCGCACAGAATATAGTAATCTTCCTGTTTATCTTCCATTCTGGCCGCAAGTTTTCTCACATCGAAGTTATTGGACAGTTCTTCCAGCCTGTCCCTTGCCGCAACTAACTGCGGAGCGCGGTCCGCCAGCATCTCTCCTGCCTGTTTATCCAGATCTTCAATTTCTAAATTGACACGGGCAATCTCGTTTTCGAGTACCCGGTATGCCGTATCGGGAGTTCCTTCAAATTCATCCTTCAACTCGATTCTTTCAAAATGCAGCGACCGGAATACCGCGTCAACTTTCTGTGTCTCCGCCTGCGAAACGAAATATACTCCATAAACATAACTTTCATCCCGCTCTCCTTCTACGAAGATTGCTTTTAGATCATCCATAAGATATTTTTGCATCTTATGATAAAATTCCACTGCGATACGGCCGAAACGATAAGTGATATATCGATAATGAAGCACACGGTGAAGATCGCATTCCAACGGTCGAAACGGCGCTACGATCTGCTGTTTCGCCCTGTATTCTTCAATTTTCTGCTTAAGCTTTTCCTTTTTTTCCTGAAGTGTACGATAATCTTCATCCGCCTTGCGTACAAGCTCAAACATATCGTCAAGACCGAGTTTCGTATCCGGCTCTACTGTTTCTGCATTCGGAAGATATCCGACAAATTCATTTGCCTTACTTAACACTTCCCTGTAGGGGTTCAGCTCCACAAAAGGTCTTAAGTTATCTACTGTCTTAAGTTCCGACAGCGCAGACTCAAGCTGAATCTCATACCGCGAAAGATACTGATCGGTAACACGGTCGATATCATTTCGCGGACCTGATATATTAATAAATTTCATCTTTACGATCATCGGGTTCTACCTCCAATGTATGCTGCCGTTTCTCCCGGATTCAGTCCGTACCGGACGCATTCCATAACGGTTGTCAGCTTTTTCAATTCTTCTTCTTTTAAGAAGAGATAGGTGTTGATCGCGGAGACCGAATACGGATTCTTTCGCCGGTCTGCCGTGTACAGATGATGCAGACAGTCCGCATACATCTGCTCCATTGTCAAATTTTGTTTGAAATTATAATGCCGGGCATAAGTTGTTCTTATTACGACATTTTCAAACTCCTCGACTCCCGGAGCCTCCACCATATCTTTCACTAATTCTGTTGACAATTTATAGTGTATCGGAATCAGCATCAGATAGATATCCGCGGGCTTCATATTGTAATACTTTTTCGCCCTGTAGATCCACTGAATATTCAAAAGATCGATCTTTGACCCACGATCTCTCATAAACAGCTCAAGATCCGACTTTTTCAAAATCTTCTTCTGCTCTTTCCATGTAGATGTATAATAATAAAGATCCAACGCCAGATTGTAATCATAAAGAGTCACATTATCGGTATCTTTTATTTTTTTCAACGGAGCGTAATACTCCGTTTCTTTTAGATTTTCCACAAGCTCATCTGTCGTTCTGGCTGTGATCAGCTTTCCGATAGATATTTGCGAATACCGGTCAAAAAACGCACTTTTATAATTAAGATCAAACGGTTTCTTATAATGGTTGATCACGATACGCAGACAGTAATTGATCAGCTCGATCTCGTATCCTTTCATGATCAGCTTCATAAATTCTCTCTGACTCTGCCCGCAGAAACGGTAAATCTTTGTGTAATCGTGATAAAGCGACTGCACAAGCACCTTCTCTATGTTTCCTCGATGGATCTGATCTTCCGTTAAAGTGTCAAGCACTTCCGCATACGCCGTATTTTTCCGCAGATAGTCCGCAATATCCGGAACACTTCGTAAATTTGCTATATCCGCAAACTGCTCCGGCGTCAAAAGCTTCGCCTCCATTGCCCGGATCTTTGTCACAATCCCGCTGTACTTAAGTAAATTTCCCATAAGTTACACCTCTGTGATCCGTCTCAATATCTCATGCGCATATTCTGTATGCTTCTCTTCATATTCTTTCCGGAGGCTGCAGATCGTATCCTCACTTGCGCCGCTGCTGCTGTTAAGAACTCTCGACTGTTCTTTTTCCAACTGTTCCCGGATTTTCTCAAGGCGTGCTTTCGTTTTATTTTCTAAGTCCTCGTCAAATTTTTTCCGTTTTTCATCAAATTCCTGTCCAAGTACGTCTTTTTGCTCTTCTGCATGACGAACAATCGCAGACGCTGCATTTTCAATTTCCGTCAATTTATCCAAAATAGCGTCCATAAAAAGCCTCCTGTCAGCAATAATATATCCCTATGATACACCTTTTCCTCCAAAATGCAAGCCACATCTTCCAAAAATGCGCTCCCTTTAACATTCCCTTAACATCCGTCCATGTTATCCTCTGCCTAAACAGGAACGATTCTCAAACATCCGCAAATCTTTGACCTGACATATGCTGCATATTATGATACAATCTAGTATAACGACCAAAATACAAGGAGACACATATGAGACTTAGAAATATTCCCCGCGCCGACGATACTCTTCAGGCACATTTTACTGTAATCAAGAATCCGAAAGAGTTCCGCGGAAACTGGACTTCGGTTTTCGGAAACGACCGTCCGATACGGATCGAGATCGGAATGGGAAAAGGACGCTTCTTATTAAATATGGCAAAAACCTATCCTAATATCAACTTTATCGGAATCGAACGATATTCCAGCGTCCTGCTTCGGGCAGTAGAAAAATTTGACACCGAAGAATTTTCAGATTTGCCGAATATCCGCTTTGTCTGCATGGATGCAAGAGAACTGCCGGAAGTATTTGCCGAATCAGAAGTCGACCGCATTTACCTGAATTTTTCCGACCCATGGCCAAAATCACGTCATGCAAAACGCCGTCTTACATCAACAGAGTTTTTATCCCGTTATGAAAAAGTCCTCCCACCGCAAGGACTTGTGGAGTTCAAAACGGACAACACCCCTCTTTTTGACTTTTCTCTGGAACAGGTAAAGGAAGCCGGATGGACGCTTCAGGCTTTTACATACGATCTGCATCACAACAAAGAGCTAAACAAAGAAAATATTATGACAGAATATGAAGAAAAATTTTCTTCAAAAGGAAACCCGATCAATAAACTGATCGCAATGAGAAAATAACGGCGGCAGCACGGATATGCTATAAAAAGCAGGGTGAGACGCTTCCAACGAACCTCTCCCTGTTTTTTTCATATAATATAGAAAGATGTATGAGACGCTTTCCGGCCTCGCTTATTTAAGCTGTCCGCTCAATCCGTTCCGTTAAAAGGAGTTTATATGAAACGAAAACATCAAAAATACCGTCTCTGTGAAATATGCTACTGTCATCCGAGACTTAACCGAAAACTTCTTATTATCAAAAATTCTTTTGATGAAGTGTACAAAATCTTAAATTCAGACTTCTGTTCCCGCAAACACTCCTGACAAACAACTTTTTATTCTCATGTACACACAGCCGGTGACAACCGCAAATACAGACAAAAACAATACTATTTTTTAACAAAAGATGAAAAGTAAAAACAAATCGGTAAAATAAAGACGAAAATAAAAGAAAAAATAAAGAAAATCGAATTTTTTTGTTAAAAAGGGTTGATTTTTCATAAATTTTAAATTATAATCTTTCTTGCGTTGTAAAACAACATACTATTGCATGCGCGATTAGCTCAGTTGGTAGAGCACCTGACTCTTAATCAGGGTGTCCAGGGTTCGAACCCCTGATCGCGCATTCTAATCACTGTTTTTGCGGACTTGAGAGCCGCGGGGACGGTGATTTTTTTGTACTTTAAATTCAAATATCCGTCTCTTCCCCATTACAAAAAGCGGACAGCTCAATCACCATCCGCTTTTCTTATCGATTTACTATTTACATCACTTACAGGCTTTCTACTTTTCCGCAAACAACTCTCAGGATTGTTCTCAAGTCTTCGATATCAACAGTTCCGTTTTTGTTTATATCTCCCGCCTGTTTCTGCGTTTCTGTCAGTTGTGTCTTTTTACAAATACTTCTCAAGGCTTCACGGACATCGCCGATTTCAACCTTTCCGTTCAAGTTTACATCCCCTTTGACAACTTCAACTTCATCTTTTACAAACTCGACTTTTACAATGCCTGATGAAGCTGTAATCGCATATTTCATAGTAGTACCAGTATAAACCTGACCGTTTTCTTTGTACACTTCTCCGTTAATCGTCCAGTTTTTCACAGAATAACCTTCGTTCGGAGATGCCATAAATTGAACTTCTGTATTCGGAAGAATCTGCGCTCCATTTGATAAATTTTCTCCTGTTGCCGCATTAACCGCTCTTAAAGAACCGTTTGAACCGGATTCATACTGAAGCGTGATCTTCTGTTCTGTGCTTGAATCACCTTTGACAATAATTTTTACATCTACCGAGCCTTCCAAATAGTGATCTGTAGCTGTCGCATGCACAGTTACAGTCGCTTCACCCGCCTTTTTCGGGATCAGCTTACACGATCTGTCTGCGTACGCCTCTTCCACGTCACAAATGTCAGGGTTGTTCGCTTTAAAAGTCACGATTCCCGGAGCTGCCCCCTGCAGGAATACCTCTTTTGCATTTCCTCCCAGTTCAACTGTCATTACCGGACTTGTCACAGCGATCGGGTGTTTCACTTTCTGATAGTTTACATCAATTACATACTCCCGCTTTTCTTTCTCATTCTTTTCGTAAAGAGACGTCTCGTAATAAACTTTGCCGTCCGCTACATGCAAATACCAGATACTGCCCGAAACATTTTCTTCTAACTCAAAAACTTTTTCCGGCTCTGTATTCTTATCAAAGTTCCATTTCCATACAGCTTTCGGAGTGTTGTAGTAAAGCATCCCGTCATAATATGCAATTTCCATACAACCCTTGCCTTTATTATACTGTGACACCGGCCACTCATCCTCGATCTCAACGACCAGTTCTCCCTTCTGAGTCGGGTCTTCCGAATCATACCTCCATATTCCGCTCTTTATCACTCCGTCTCTGGGGAATGATCCGGCAACATATAAACCGCCTTTATATGCGGCCATTTTTCTGGAAACCCATTTCCACTCTACGTTGTCATAAGTTGTATCGTTACAAATTTCATAGCCTTCTCTGTTCCATGTGTGATCTGAAAATTCCGTCTCACTTTTCAGGAAATATTCATGTTTTACAGGGTGGCTTTTTTCCTCCAACACACAGCTTCCGTCATCCCATGTCGCGTCTACAAAATACCATTTTCCATTAATTTTAATCTGATTCCACGCATGAGGCTGGCCTTTTGAAACTCCACTCACTACTTTACACGGAATATTCAGGCGATTCATGTAATACTTATACGCCAATGCATATCCTTCACACACACATTTTTTCTCAAAAATGGCACCTTCAATATCATGGGCCACAAAAGCGCCCAATGACGCACTGTACTGAATTGTTCTAACCAGATGATCATGCACTACAAGCGCTTTTTCCAGATCAGTCGTACAGTTTTCCGTCATCTCTTCAACCATTTCCCATTCCCGTTCCAATTCTTCCGTACGGTCAAAAGGACTTCCTGTCTCGCCGGAATAATAAGGATAATAAGTTTTCAAAAGTCCTGTTTGCGGATCTGTATCGGTTATATCGTTTCGGATCGTCCAATAATATTCCGGTTCCTCATAGTGGATACCGAAAATCACCTTGTTCAATTCTTCATGCGTTATTTTGTACGCGGTTAAATCAATCGCCGTCTGCTTCTTTGCCCAGCAGTCTTTCAGATATTGATCTAACGGAAGCAGCTTCTCTTTAGAGTTTGCTTCTGCAAGCTGTACTTCTGACTGCACTGCCGCCTGCTACGGGTTTTCCTGTGCTCCTACGACGGACGTCCCCGCAATCAATATTCCGCCGCAAAGCGCCAGTGCGCCCGCTCGTTTTTTCCAACCTCTTTTCCATGCCTCATAGTTTTTGTTCATTTTTCTTTTTCCCCTTTACCTTCAATCTGTCTTATGAGTCGCTATGCTGCACTCTATCGTTTTATAAAATTCTTAACAAGTTGCTCCGCCTTTCAAATGTTTCTGCGCTCTTATGTTTTCATCTTTGCGGGCTAACAGTCCATCTCCCAAAAGCTGTTCCTGAACATTTTCAAATCCGAGTCTTTCAACCGTATCCGCAAATCGCTCTCCCGTGATCCCCTGTTCCCGGAACAAAAGAATTGCTTTTTCCACAATATCAAGCACTTCTTCTTTATCTGTAAACACTTTTTCAAGGTATCTTCCCCGCGCTACTTTCTTGCCCCAGCGTCCGCCTATATATACGCGATACCCCGAAACAAATTCTTCAGTCACACCAAACGGACATTTACTGATGCACCTTCCACAGTGATTACATACATTTTCGTCGATCACAATCTTTCCGTCCACCATTTTTGCCGCATGGATCGGACAATTTTTTTCTACCTGGCAAATCCGGCAGCCACGGCACTTTTCAAGATCGACCCACGGAACTTTCTGACCGATAATTCCAAGATCATTCAGATCCGGTTTTACACAATTATTCGGACATCCTCCTACCGCGATCTTAAATTTATGCGGCAGCTTCACATCGCTGTATCCATGGAAAAATCTTTCATGAATTTCTTCGGACAATGCAAACGTATCGATCAGCCCGTACTGACAAGTCGTTCCCTTGCACGATACAACCGGACGGACTTTTGAGCCGGTTCCTCCCATCTCAAGTCCTGCCTGCATCAGATATTCCCGCAGCGGTTCTATATTGTCATAAGGAACGCCCTGAATCTCCATCGTCAGACGAGAGGTCATTGTCACTTCTCCGCTTCCGTATAACTGCGCCGCCTCGGCAATCGTGTGCGCTTCTTCGGCTGTAATCTTTCCGTTTCTTGTGATCACACGTCCGTTAAATTTATCCGGCGTCCTTTTATCCTTTAAAAATCCAAGCGCTTTTACTCTCGTCTCGTCTTCTTTAGAGACAGCTTCTTCTATATTATTTTTCACTTTTACATCATTGAAAAATGTTGCTCCTTCAAGAACGACTGTATTCGTATAGCCGTAATGACGCAACCGGTTTTGAAGAAAATATCCTCTTTTGCCCTTTGCACAGACAAGAAGCAGTTTCTCCTCTTTTCCAAGTCCTTTGATTTCGCCGTTTACAGCTCCTAAGTTTACATATACCGCTCCTCTGATCGACGGCTCCGGCGCAACATCGACAACCGTATAGCCTTCTGCTTTTCCTGCGGCATACTCCGCAGGAGTCATGCTGACGATCGTACCGTCCAGTTTGTTCATCAATACATAAACAGCCTGCACAAACGGATGGATTGCTGTTGAGAACGGCGGTGCATATGCGAAATCCGCATTTTCAAAATCATCCAGAACCGCGCCCATATTCAATCCCATCACTGCGATATCAACCATCTTATCAACAGAGCCCGGACCAAACACCTGAACGCCAAGCAGTTTTCTTGTACTCCGGTCTGCAATCAGTTTCGTAATGAAAAACGAAGCGTCCGGATAATAATGCGCTTTATCATCCGTCGGAACAAGCGCCGTAACTACATCGTAGCCCGCTTCTTTTGCCTGCGCTTCTGTCAGTCCTGTTCTTCCGGCATTCAGACCCGGAAGCTTCACAACGCCTGTGCCGAGAACTCCCGGATACGACTTCTGCGCTCCGGCAAGTACCTGTGCCAATGTACGTCCTTCCAGATTCGCCGAAGATCCCATCGGTGACCACTGACGTTTTCCCGTCAGACGGTTCTTCACCATCACACAGTCTCCTGCCGCATATACATCATCCAGATTCGTTTTCATCTGATCGTCTGTAAGAATCGTTCCTTTGAACATCTCTATACCGCTGTCATTTAAAAACTCCGTATTCGGACGGATTCCCGCAGCCATGATGATCATTTCACACGGCAGATTTCCGGCAGACGTCTTAATTCCCGCCACACGGCCCTGTGTACCTCTTTCATATATCTGCTCCGCTTTCGTTCCTGTAAGCACGCGGATTCCCTGCCGGATCAGATGTCTTTTCGCATAGAGCGCCATCTCAGGATCAAAAATATTCGGCAGGATCTGATCCGCAAAATCAATGACGGTCACCTGGATTCCTTTTGCCTGTAAATTCTCCGCAGCCTCAAGTCCGATGAAACCAGCTCCGATCACAACCGCTTTTTTCACATTGTTTTGTTCTGCATATGTACGGATTCCTTCTGCATCGTCAGGCGTTCTCATCTTAAATACGCCTGCCAGTTCTTTTCCTTCTATCGGAAGGATCGCGGGAGATGCTCCTACTGCAACTACTAATCTATCGTAGGAACAGACTTCTTTCTCGCCTGTCTGTACATCCTGCACCGTCACTTGCTTTTTTTCTGCGTCGAGTGCAACCGCTTCTTTCCCCGTTCTTACTTCAACCCCGGTCAGCGCGGAATATTTCTGCGGAGTATTCACGATCAGCTCGTCCCTGCCCTCGATCAGTCCGCCCACATAGTACGGCAGACCACATCCCGCATAAGAGATATCTTTATCTTTCGTAATCACAGTCACATCAATATTTCTGTCTTCCCGTTTCAATTTCGCAGCAGTTTTTGTTCCGGCAGCCACTCCGCCGATGATTAATATCTTCATTTTGACGCCCCGCTTTCTTCCATATTCAGTTGATCGATCTTTCCGCAGACAAATCTTAAGATCTTCCTTAAATCTTCTATATCAACGTTTCCGTTTTCATTTACATCCGCCGCCTGCTTCTGAAGCGCTGTCAGTTCTGTCTTTTTGCATATACTTCTCAAGGCTTCACGAACATCGCCGATCTCGACCTTCCCACTTAAATTTACATCGCCCTTCACAAATGCCGGCTCATCTTTTACAAATTCAACTTTCACGCTGTCAGATGAAGCGGTGATCGCGCGCTTTAATTCCATGCCTGTATAAACGATGCCGTTTTCCTTATATACTTCTCCGTTTACAACCCAGTTTTTCACAGAATAACCGGAATTTGGAGACGCCGTAAACTGAACTTCTGCATTCGGTTTGATCTTTGCTCCGTTTTCAAGTATTTTCCCTGTTGCCGCATCAACTGCTGCTATACTTCCTCCGTCTCCGGCTTCATATTGAAGAGTGATCTTTTCTTCAATATCATCCCGCTCTTTAACGATCACTTTTACATCTACCGCACCTTCCGCATAATGATCCGTCGGATCTGCATGAACCGTTACGATCGTCTCCCCGGCTTTTTTAGGAATCAGCTGACAGGACTCGTCTTTCCACACAACTTGAACGTCGCAGATCTCAGGATTCTTCGACGTATATGTTACGTTCCCCGGAGCCGCCGACTGCAGGAACACATTTTCACCGCCCATTACAACTGTCATAACCGGTTTGGTTACTGCGATCGGATGCTTTGCTTTCCGGTAATCTTCGTCAAACACATATTGCCCCTTCTGTCTCTCTCCTTTTTCATAAACGCCTGTCTCGTAATAAATCTTCCCGTTTGCAGCCTCTGCATCCCATATTTCGCCCGGAATACTCTGATCCAGTTCAAATACTTTCTCAGGTTCTGATTCAGGATCGAAATTCCATCTCCATACAGCCCGCGGCGTATTGTAGTAAAGCATTCCGTCATAATAAGAAAGTTGTGAATATCCTCTTACTACATTGACAGAGTTCAGCTGCCACTGATCTGTGATCGGAAGCACTAATTCCGCTTCTTTCTCTATATTTTCCGCATCGATCCGCCATATACCGCTCACTTCTTTTCCGCCGACGATCAACGATTTAGAGCGGTACAGTCCGCCCTGATAAGCGTACATTCCCTGAAGATCATTTTTCCAGTCTAAATTGTCATACGTCGTATCGCTGCAAGTTTCATGCAGTTCGCTTTCCTTGTTCCATACATGATTCGGAAACTTATTCTCACTGCACAAAAAATACTGATGCTTTACGTCATGACTGTTCGCCACATCATCCCATGTCGGATCTACCATGTACCAATTCCCGTTAAGCTGAATCTGATTCCACGCATGAGACTGACCATTTGACGTTCCGCTTACGATCTTGCACGGAATTTCCAAACGATTCATATAATATTTATACGCAAGCGCATATCCCTCGCACACAGCTTCTTTCTCAAAAATTGCGCCTTCAATGTCATGAGCCGCCGCCTGCAGTCTGGAAGAATACACGATTGTATCGCACAAGTGCTCATGTACTACCAGCGCTTTTTCTATATCCGTTTTACAATATTTCGTTTTTTCCTTTACAACTTCCCATTCCCGTTCCAGTTCTTCGCTCCTGTCAAGAGGTTTTCCCGTCGTTCCCTCGTAATATTGATAATACGTTTTTACGAAGCCTGTTTCCTCGTCTTTATTAATAGCAGTGTTGCGCAACACCCAATAATACTCCGGATTTTCATAATGTATCCCGAAGATGACCTTATTCAGTTCTTCTTCATTCAGTTTATACGCGCTTACATCAATCACCTCTTGTTTGTTCTTCCAGCACTCCTTCAAATATTCCTCGATAGAAAGCTGCACCGTTTGCAGCTCCTCCTTTGCCAATCGTATCTCCGTTTGATCCGCCGTAAACTGCGGATGCTCCTGTGCTCCGGCGACAGACGTTCCCGTTATTATCATTCCTGCACAGAGTGCTAGCGCTCCAACCCGCTTTTTCCAGTCCTTTTTCCATAATCCATATTCATTTTTCTTTTTCCCTTTTCTCTACGCTCTTCCGCTTCTGTTTTACAGACCGATATTATACAGACAGGCTAACATTTAGGAATATAATTGTCAACCATATTCCGCATATTTTCACCCTTTTTTCTGACGATTATTTTCCCCTCTTTTATTCCTTTTCTCCTTCGGTTCTCCGAACTGTTTTCCTCGTTTATGACGGTGCAAAAATCCCCCTCTCCGGATGATCCGAAAAGGGGGATTTTATGTTTTTATTTGATTCTATTCTGATGAGCCGCTATCTTAACACGGTTACTCTTTTATCTATATCTTCTTTTTCTTTTTTATCGGGTTCGCTGACTATGCCTCCAAACGGCATCTGAGCTACCAGTTTAAAGTTTTCCGGTATATCAAAAATTTCCTTCACCCGTGCATCTATTACCGGATTATAATGCTGCAGCATCCCGTTTGCCTGATTTGCCCAAACAGGAAAATTATCCGCATATGTACTGAACTGTTCCTGCATTTTCTTAACAGTTGCCTCGTCATATAAAAACAGCACTGTTCCGGCTCCGGCTTTAAACGAATCTATTTTTTCCCGAGGTACTTTTCCCTCAAAAACATTGTAAATTTCATCCCACAGCCGATCGTGTTTTTCACCAAATGCAAGCACGATTCTTGCACTTTTCATATTGAATGCATCCGGCACTAATTCTGTAACTTCCTTTATCTTTTCTTCAATCTCTTTTTCCAAAACCGGCAGATTCTTATCAATGTTATAATATGTTCTTCTGTTTTCTAATGATTTTATGATGCCCATAACTGCCTCCTCCTTTAACAGTACGTCTAAATATTCTTTCTTTAACTTAAATTCCCTTTTTGCGAAAGAACATAAAGGAATAATTTTTATATCGTTTTTTCTCGCTTCTTCAACCAGTTTAGCAACTAATCTGCCTGCGATTCCCTGTCCGCCATAACTTTTTTCCACAAAAGTGTGGTCTATGATCCATACTTTATCCGACTTAGCATATGTGCTTTCTCCAATGAATTTTTCATCATCGTATGCGGCCGCTCTGTTTTCTTTTTGTTCATATATAATTTTTATCACTGTCGATTACCTCCTGCTTATACAATACATTTTTTCATTTACGTTTGCGCCTTTTTCATCATGCTTTTTCCAGCCTGCTGTCCGGTACGATCCAAGTCAAAGCGATCGCAATATATATCAAATACGAAATGACCGGAAAATAAAAAGCAAAAATAATAGCGGCGGCATATGCGATAATAGAAAGCTTTCCTTTTAAATCATTTCCGATATTTCGGAAAATTTGAGAGTCCTTTCCATTAATCTTTATAACTTCAGCCTGGACTATATTGTAAGAGACAGCACACATAAAGAGTATGATTCCATAAAATAAAGCCGGTAAACTTTTATACGGATTTAGTCCCATCCATTCCGTTGCCATCGGGATCAATGACATCCAAAAGATCCAATGTAAATTTTTCCATAACAATCTACCTGATACTGAATCTGTCATATTAATTAAATGATGATGGTTTGCCCAATATATCCCCACATAAATAAAACTTAGAATATATGCTAAAAATGTCGGGAAAACCTCTTTTACCGCATCCAAAGTTAAATCTTTCGGTGCATTAAGCTTTAGCACCATGATTGTTATAACAATCGCTAATACGCCATCACTAAAGGCTTCCATTCTCCCTCTGCTCATTATACTTTTCCTTGTAGTTCGTATTAATACTCTGCTGTTTCTTTGATGAATGTATTGCTTCTAAGTTCTAAAAACGCCTTTTGAAGCTCTTCCTGCGTATTCATTACAATCGGACCGGCCCATGCAACCGGTTCATTCAACGCCCTTGAATTCATATATAAAACTTGAGCCTTCTCATTCCCGTTCTTAATTGTAAGACTGTCTCCTTCCGTTAATTTGACGGCTGTTTTTTCCTCTATGTGCTCGCCGTCAATATAAACGTCTCCTAAAAGTGTAAAGACCATTACCGAATCATCCTCTTCCATCGTAAGTGTAACTTCTGCATCAGCATTTAGATGGATATCGTAATAATCCATAGAGAGATAATCGCCTTTATAGCCTTCATGTTCCCCATATTTTCCGGCTAAAAGTCTTATCTTTCCTCCTTCTATTTCAATCTCCTTTATATCTTCGTTTTTAATACTATTGTAACTTGGCTTACTCATTTTATCTTTTGCCGGTAAATTCAGCCACAACTGTACTCCTAAAAGCCTTTCTGCCGCCGGAACCATCTCCTCATGCATAATTCCGGAACCCGAATTCATCCACTGAACTTCTCCGTCTGAAATACCCGCTTCATTCCCAAGACTGTCTCTATGAACCATCTTACCTCTCGATACATAACTGATCGTTTCGATCCCTCTATGCGGATGCATTGGAAATCCTGCTGTATAATCGTCGGGATTAATGCTATCAAAAGAATCAAGCATTAAAATAGGATCAAACTCTTTTGTTGTCAGATTCCCCAAAACTCTTACTAATTTTACGCCTGCGCCATCTGTTGTTCTGAATCCTTTGACTTTAGTCTTCACTTTTCTTTTCATTATAATTTTCCTCCTATTTTCTTCAAAAGATACAGCAGTTTTTCCTTTTCTTCCTGATCTAAAACTTCCATGCTTTCTGCTATCATCGCTTCATTTCGAGGTACGATTTTACTAATTACATCATATCCTTCTTGCGTCAGATGCAGTATGCACACGCGTCTGTCTTTCTCGTTACACATTCTTTCGACATAGTTCATTTTTACTAAATTGTTCACTATAAGAGGTATCGTTCCTACACTGCTTAAGATTCTTTCCCTTACCTCTCCTACACTCATATCTCCCTTGCTGTAGAGAGCCTCTAAAACCATAAACTGGCTAAAGGTTAAATTGTACTCCGCTGCTATCTTGGATGTCTTTTTATCCAAGGCGTTTACATTTCTGTGAAGTCCGATCAATATCTTCATCTCAGTTCTTCCCAAAAATCATTCACCTCCTTAAGCATTTTATATCTAACTAGATAATATCTATATAGATAGATTATATTATTTTTTCACATTTGTAAATAGCCAATCAGTATTTCTCAAAAACGCCCTTTAGATTAAGGATTATACAGATTACTCCAACAACAAACGCCTGCAAAGAACTCTCGGAAGTTTAACACCGATGGAAAAACGCGAAATTTACTTACAAGCCGCACAAAAAAACTCCTGCCGGAAGATAATCTACCGGCAGGAAAAAATTTTATATTTTTCAGTTGTCTACTTGACAGAGAGCAGTTCCATTCCCACTTCAGCCTTGATTGTGTACCCAAACTATGCTCCATAATAATACCCGGCGTTCCTACCGCATTTGCTCCACGAAGCACACCATAATATTCTCCGTTTGTACCCCGACGTGTTGCGGTTCTTCCATTCTGGGCAGTTCCCATCACTGATTCCACAACCTTCGCCAGCTTCAGCCCAATATCCGTGCTGCTTCCATTTAAAAGGACATATGCAACTGGATAGTCCACACTTTCGTTTACACCATTGCCTACAGCGTTGGAATGGACAGAAATAAAGAGGTTACAGCCTTTGGAAGCTGCACCTCTTTCATACAATGCTCTGTCCGTATTCTGATTTGTCCTTGTTGCCCAGTAGGAAGGGTTCAGTTCCCCGGTAAAAGAACGGATTTCTGTCTGAAACACATCTCCTGTACTTCTGTCACAGACAAGGCTCTGTACGGTCTTTTCTTTCAAATCAATAACCGTTCCACTAAAATACGCACCATTGTTTTGCAGCACCACCTCCATCGGGTCCGGTTCAATAACGTCATAAATCAGCGTACCGGAAGCATCATAAAGCATATTTCGTAATCTTCCTGAACGAAGGGAAATATAAAACAGAGGATTTCCCGGACCGCTTCCGGTACTGAAAATAGGAACAAACGTTGTCCCTACTGAATAAGTAGTTGGGTATATCCACCCTCCTGCCACGATTCTTTTTCCTAATTCAGTGAAGAAATCTCCTGTATTCGTAGCCCTCAGATGTGACTTTTCTGTTTCCGGGTTTACAGTATTGAATCGAAAATATTTTCCAAGTTTTCCGTCACGGGTAGATGCTGTTGTTCCCGACCAACCATTGATGGTAAAATTTCTTGCATGACCGGACGAATCGTGTAGAGTTGTATCATCACCACTCGGTGAATCATTCATTTTCCACTGTGCCTGTGTATTGGCTGTTTTCCGAAATTCGCCAGTGAAATCCTCGGTTGCATTTACAAGCAATTTTAATCCCATTACACTCACCTGCTCCTTCCCCGTATCGTAAGTTCTGTAAAGACTGCACTACTTACAGAAACCAGAACCTCATTGCCTCCTGGATTCAATTCCGGGAACACTAACTCATCAAGCTGTGAAAGACCATTTCTTATAGTTTCTCCCGTATCGGAATCCACCACTTTGGCTGTCAGCTTTGCCGTATCAAGCACAAAGGTTTCTCCTTCCGCAAGTTTTCCTTTTACACGAACCAACTCTCCATTTACTTCGATATCCACATAGGCAGACGTGTTGTCCATGATTGCTTTTAATTCAAATTTCCTCCCCACCGTCTTTGTATCTGTATACATGAATTGGAAACGATGCAACCGCCTCTGACAAAATCCTCACACATGCATAAACTGCAGTAGTCTGCATGGCTGTCATTTCATTGACACTCTTTCCGCTGGTGCTTCGTCCGAAATTGAACGAATACTCACCATTGCTGTAATTCCGTACCGGCTTATCCCTCGCCTGACCGAAACCAAACAAACTTTTTATTCCCATCTGCTATCCCTCTCTTTCCTTTTGTGCCTGTCTGTGATAAAATCAATTCTGTAACATCGAAAAAAATTCATAAAAATTTAGCAATTAAAGGCATTGATTTTTTGCAGTAAATTGCATATACTAAAGACACAGATAGAAATATCTGTGCAGCGGTTAGAGCGTCCAGTTAAAATGCTCGGTTAAAAGCGGTTAGATTGTCCAATTAAAACAATCGGTTAATAGCAGTGGGTGGAGTAATCCACCCGCTTTTTTTACTTTTTAGGAGGCTCTATGGATTGGTACGTTGTCGATAAAAAATACATAAATTACCTGACACAGTTTGATTCCCGTGTCGGATATGTGGAATATGGGGAACGTTTGAAACTCCATGTAGGAATTCTTCTTACTGTCGGAGATTTCCACTACTATGTCCCTATTTCCTCTGCAAAACCAAAACATCAGAAGATGTCCAACAGTCTGGATTTCCACAAACTCCAGGATGAAGCCACTGGATATCTTTATGCTGTATTGAATATCAATAATATGATTCCGGTTCCTGATAACTGCCTTACGCAGTTAAAATATAATCAGGTAGAAAGTTTCCGTTTTTTCAGCAATGAAAAGGAAAAAACTGACTATGTTTACCTTCTTCAGAAAGAAAAAGCACTAATTGACAGTGTTCAGGACACTTTGCAGAACAAAGCCCTGAAATTATATCAGAAATGCATTGCCAAGCCGGATTCTTCCCTTGCCGCAAGATGCTGTAATTCCAAAATGCCGGAAGAAAAATGCAGTTCTTATTCTGATACATAAACACAACCATACTCATTCAAACCTCTCCATCTTCCGGAGAGGTTTTTTTCTTAAAAAACAAGAATTCCCCTGCCATCATATACGCTTCCCTCGCTACCCTGATTACGAATTGCACGGTCAAGCGCCATAACGGTTGCTACTGCTGCATCGATTTTCTCTGTAGATTTTTCTTTATCCATTTTAATATTTCCAGCGGGGTCTTGTCTGACATACACGTTATCCATCATCCAACGGAGAACCTTATGCCCACCGTGGCAATTCGCTCCTCAAGAGTAAGTTTCATAAGTTCCTTTGTTGGCGGACTCATATCCTTATATCCCTGTCCGAAAGGAACAACGGTAAATCCATACCTTCCAAATCCTGTACCATCTGTGTTGCGCCCCAACGATCAAAAACAATTTCTTTTATAGACAACTTATGGAAGTTATGTCACGCCTTGATGCTGTGGAAAAAGACCTTCGTGATGAAAAAACAGAACACAAAGACGATGTTGATCGTTTAAACAAAAAATAGATAGTTTGGAGCAGGAAAATCAGCTGTTACGAGATGATAATGCAAGACTGAAAAGCATCCTAAATAATGATAGCTCTAATACAGCGGAAGGAAACGATAAAACAGTTGCCATCCGCACTGGCTATGAGATCATAGAACGTACCATTGATAAATACGGGCAATTCCTACTGCCATCCGACCTAGAAGTGAACACATGGTGGACTAATACAGGGATGGCAGATTCTGAAGTTATCCAGAATTACCATGCACATGGTGAGTGCGAACAGTTCCACAGTGAAATCAAGACGGATATGGATGTGGAACGGCTTCCGTCAGGGAAATTTGATACCAATGAATTGGTACTTGAACTTACCATATTGGCGTACAGTATTGGTCACCTGTCCCATCCAATCACTTTATCCACATATTTGCAAGCATACTGAACTGAACCAAATCATTTTTGAATTATTGACCGAAAATTATACACAACTTTGCAATCAAATTAAGCGACTGACTATCAACGATAGTGCCAAGCGAGTGGCGGATTATCTAGTCGATTTAACAGAGAATGACCACTCAGAGCTTGGAATTATTAATCATACGCTTCCTTATACTCAAGAAGAATTAGCCATATGTTTGAATCTGCACCGCACCACAGTTTTCAGAGTACTTGCTGATTTTTCCAAAAAAAGGACTTGTTCGATTACAATATCGAAAAATACAGGTCATTAATATAAACGAACTGCGAAATTTGCTATAAAAAAGGCGCCACAACAGCGATAAATAACCGTTATTGTGACAGCCTTATTTAGATTATTTTACTGGATTTCTTGCTTGACGCACAGCTCTTATAGCAGCTTCCAGGATCTGGTTTTCACAATTCACCAGAGTCCCGTCTACATCTAAAAAATGATTTTACTCATTTACAGTTTCTCTCCGTTTGTACGAATCACATTCTGATACCAGTAGAAAGATTTCTTTTTCAGACGGGCAAAATCCCCAGTTCCGTCATCAAAACGACGCACATAAATCATTCCATATCTCTTTGCATATTCGCCGGTAGTTGCAGAAACAAGGTCGATACATCCCCATGGAGTATAGCCCATGAGATCTACTCCATCTTCTACCGCAAGCTTCATCTGTTCAATGTGCTTTCGCAGGTACTCAATTCTGTAATCATCATTGATTGATCCGTCTTCTTCCACTGTATCTTTCGCTCCCAGTCCATTTTCCACAACCATAAGCGGAAGCTGATAGCGGTCACTCAGATCATTCAGTGCATAACGCAGTCCCTTCGGGTCAATCTGCCATCCCCAGTCTGATGCCTCCAGATATGGATTCGGTACACCACCGAGAATATTCCCTTCTCCACTTTTCTGCTCTGGATCTGAGCTCTGGCAGGAAGACATATAGTAAGAGAATGTAATAAAATCTATCGTTCCCTTCTTTAAGATTTCATCATCTCCAGGCTCTTTTACGATTTCAACGCCGATTTCTTTCAAAAGGCTATCTGCATAAGCCGGATATGCTCCACGTGCCTGTACATCTGTACAATAATAATTATACATACGGTTGTATCTCTGATTTAAAACCACATCGTCCGGATTGCAGGTCATCGGATAACTTGCAGAATAGATCATCATATTTCCTACTTTGTATTCCGGATCGATCTCATGCGCCATCTGTACCGCCAGAGCAGAAGCCAGAAACATGTGATGCAGTCCCTGATATCTCTGCTGTGGGATATCCGGCTGCTCCATAAATATCGTCGGATTCTCAAGCTCATTTAAGATTCCCTGATTGAGCAGTGCTCCCATCGGAGCTGCCGAACTGTTGATTTCGTTAAATGTCAGCCAGTATTTTACTTTTCCTTTGTATCTTGTGAAGATTGCACGGCAGTAATTCAGATAATAATCGATCATCTCTCTGCTGACCCATGCATTACATTTCTTTGTCAGACCAAACGGAACTTCATAATGAGAGATTGTAATCAGCGGCTCAATGCCGTATTTCAGACACTCGTCAATAACTTCCTCGTAATGTTTCAGTCCTGCCTCGTTCGGTTCTTTCTCATCCCCATTCGGGAAGATTCTTGTCCAGTTGATGGAGAAACGATAGCATTTAAATCCCATCTCGGCAAACAGGGCAATGTCTTCTTTGAAGCGATAATAATGCTGGATTGCCTCGTGGCTTGGATAAAATGTTCCTTCTTCAATCACCGGCGTGATTCGTTTGCTCTGTCCGAATTTTCCGCCTGTACAGATATCAGATACGGAAATACCTTTTCCATCTACATTCCATGCACCTTCACACTGATTTGCCGCTGTTGCTCCTCCCCATAGGAAATTTTCTTTGAATCCCATCTTCTTAACCTCCAATCACGATTCTATCTTTTTCTACTGTCAGATGCTCATACTTATCTGCATTCGCTACAATAACCGGCGTCTGGATCTCACATCCAGCTTTTAGAATTGCCTCGATATCAAACTCAAGAAGCAGATCTCCTTTTTTGAAATGCTGTCCGTTTTCTACATGAACTGTAAACGGTACTCCCTTTAAGCTCACTGTCTCCAGTCCGACATGGATCAGAAGCTCTACTCCGTTATCAGATATAAGTGCCATTGCATGCAGCGTATCAAAAATACTGTCGCATGTACCGTCAAATGGTGCATATACTTTTCCTTCTGCAGGAACAACTGCGAATCCTTCTCCGAGGATTCCTGTTGCGAACGTCGGGTCTTTTACTTCTGTAAGCGGGATCACCTCTCCTTTAATTGGTGCTGTAATCTCTGTTGGCATTCCTGCTCCCTGTTCTGCAACTTTCTCTGACTCCTGAACTTTTCCTCTGGAAGCTTCTGCCTTCACTGTTTCTAACTGTACATTATTATTCTTTGTCATAATAAAGGAAAGTACAAAAGATAATACTAATGATACAATTAAAACAACTACTGCACAAATCATATTTTTTCCACTATCAGGGGAAATAAACTGAACAATTGCTGTCAGACATGGAGTTGCAAATGCATATGCTTTTAATGACGTAATTCCCATAATCAATCCACCGATACCACTTGCAATACATGCAGCAATCATAGGTTTTCTCAATCTTAATGTAATTCCGTACATTGCTGGCTCTGTAACACCTGCAAGAAGTGCAGAAATACCTGCTGGAATTGCCATTTCTCTAAGTTCTTTATCTTTTGTCTTTGCTGCCACACCAAATGTTGCACCTGCCTGTGCAATATTACTTGTAAGCATTGCTGGAAGAAGCAACAGGTCATATCCCGGATTGGCAAGACCAAGCAGACATGCTGGAACAAATGCCCAGTGCATACCCGTCATAACAATGAACGGCATCGCTGCTGAGAAAAGCATCATTGCAAGCCATGGAGCAAAATTGTAAATTGCATCGATCACAAACTGAAGTCCATTTCCAACCATCAGACCAAGTGGTGCAAGGAGACAGAGTGTGATTGGTGCCGTAATAATTACAATCAGTAATGGTTTCAAGAAGTTCTTGGACCAGTCCGGTACAATCTTATCTACGATAATCTCTACATATTTCAGAAGGATCGTTGCAAGCATTGCTGGGACGATGGAAGAAGAGTAACTTCCATGAACAACCGGAATTATACCAAACAGGTGTGTTGCCTGATCACTTCCAAGCAGTGTAATCACATCTGGATAAATCAAAACAGAGGATACCATAACTGCCAGAAATGAATTACAGTTTAATTTCTTAGATGCTGTAAATGCTACCAGTACAGGCAGGAAATAAAACGGTGCATCACCAAGTGCGTTCATTAAGATATAAGTGTCACTCTCAGAAAACAATACCCCGAGCAGTGTTGGACCAAAGATTACAAGTAATACTTTAATCAGACCACCTGCGATGATTGCTGTGAACAATGGTGTCATGCATCCTGCGATAAAATCAAGTGCAGCTACAATCGGATTCACTTTCTGTTTTTCCTGTTCTACTTTGTAATCTGCAGTTGTATCAGATATTCCGCTCATTGCCACCAGTTCTTTGTACACATTTCCTACAGAGTTTCCGATGATGACCTGATACTGACCTCCGGCGATATTTGTTCCCATAACCCCTTTGATAGATTCCAGTTTCTTCTGATCCGGGACACTCTGATCCTTCAATACAAAACGAAGTCTTGTCATACAGTGTGTCACTGATACAATGTTTGCTCACTGATAATTGCTTCGTGATGGTCACGGATATAAAATTTATCTTCCTCTCCAAAGTTTTCCAACCGCCTTTTAGAAATAGGATCAACCGTAAATGTTTTACCTAACAGCAAATCGCCTTTATATTTTTCATTTTTAATAATACCGATTACTGTGGATTGCACCCATCGTGAGCTTCCATATTTTGTCTTATAGCCAAGATTCTCAAGCTCATTGGCTATCACTGTACACCCCGCCCCTTCTATATACCGATTAAAAATATATCTCACAATTTCAGCTTCTTTTTCGTTGACAGATATGCTTTTTGTGTCTTTATGATAGTCATATCCCAAACATCCTTGAAAACCTACAAGTTCTCCTCTCTGCATTTTCATTTTCAAGCCCTTTTTGACATTGGAAGATATATTCTCAACTTCCTGCTCTGCAACAGAACTGAGTACCACCAAAAGCAGTTCTCCATCCATTGTTAAAGTATTGATATTTTCATCCTCAAAGAAAACAGCAATGCCTTTCTCTTTCAGCATACGAACATATTTCAGAGTATTCTCACATGGAAAAGCGTGGTTCCCGTTACCTCCGCTATGCGCTGTTTAATGCGACAAAATTTGTCTGCATTTGGGATAATCAGTTCTCTGCTTATCTTGCAAAGAAGCGTTCCGAAGGCAAACACTATAATGTTGCCATATCCCATGCTGCCAAGAAACTGGTCAGGGTTATTTACCAACTAGAAAAGTCAGGGCAGCTTTATCATAGAGCAGCATAAAATTTAACTTCATATCTCCTTTTAGAGCACCTGCAAAGATGCTCTTATTGTCATGCAGTTTTCAAGGTTCAAATATATCTGAAAAGCATTTCTGCAATTTACTCAAAAAATCTTCATTTTAACCTTGACTTTTAATAGTTAGACCTTCATGCAAAAAAGGCAGGATACCTTCCTTTTCACGGGAACATATCCTGCCTGATGTTTTGTCTCTATTTTTCTGTTATCACAAATTTTTCCAAAGAAAAACTCCCCAGATAAAACTGGGGAGCCTCCAGAAGCTATACCTTGCGGTCCTACGGCTTCGTTTAAACATTTATAAAGCACCCACTGTATCTTGATTGCTCAAGTGTGGGACTTAATCATAGTATCTCTCTTCTTTTTTATTATATGCAACTACCTTCTCTTTGTCAACAAATTTTTAGCAGTCACATTTTTACAGGTTGTATGCTCTTTTGAATTTTCCTTTTACAAGATTAAAATCTTCCGGTGTTAAAGTACCAATACATCCTCGGTTCGCATCCAGCCTTGACTTACTAACTGCACGTATCTCTTCACATTGAATCATACTGTCTTTATCCAAAAATTCATAAGTATGCATAGACGCGGGTATCGTTCTTCCCGGAATCACTTGTTTTTCTTCATCTTCTGTATCAGAATATAACAAAAACCATGAATCCTGAATTGGTAGACATCGTGCATTTACCTTTCCTTTTGCATCGGTAATACATACCACTACCACTTTTTCGGAATTATTGATTTTATTATTAGACATCACCAATACCGGACGCATTTTATTCTTTTCCGTTCCTACGTTATAGCCTAAATCACAAAACCATATTTGTCCATGTAAAACCTGTCTGTGCTTATTCGTATTAAATTTTGATATCCGATTGTAATTTACTTTATCCTTTGTCCAACTGGCAATATTATAATATTCCTGTGCTTCTTGATTCATTCGTATCACCTACTCATATTTGATAAGATTCATTATAATTCGCCTCATGTGTATCTTCAACTATTTTTTAGACTTTCCAACGAGTTTCCATGCCACAAAAAGTCCTCTCTCATCTATCCCTTAATAACGAAAAGACCCCCGTAGGAGTCTCCCCGGACTACGGGCTTCGCAAGTTTCCGTAGTGCGATCACTAGGCATAGTGTAATCGCTTCTGACACACTTGTCAAGAACAAATGCTTCTGTATTTCACATATCGGCTTTGGCTATCATACAGATTAATGTTTCACTTCTGACAGAAATTCTTCCTCTGTGATACCAACAATCCGAGAACACAATTCCACAGATACTCCATACTCTTTATAAAATCCCAATGCAGTTGCTCTTTTTGCAAAGTCTGTTGCTTGTTCTATTGTTTGCTTTGTATCGTACAATACTTCTTTGGGTATCTCGATGACAACCTGCATGCTCTTCCCCCTTTCACCTTTATCTGACTTCATATCTCTGTCGAAATTCTGTAAAAGCCTCCGATGCTTCCCGCACTCTTCCTCTTTCCATATCCTTATATCCTGCTTCCAGCTTCTGATGAATCTCTTCCACAGTCATGAGATCGGCATTAATAGCACCGTTCATTTTCTGCATTCCATCGAAACCCATACACTCTGTTTTTTCTTTCTGATTCATGGAACACCTCCCTGTCTTTCTGAAATGATTGTAACGCTTTTTCAGACAAATGAACAGAGCTTTTCTATTTTTAAATACTTCTTGAAAATATATTTCAGATAACTGGACGCTACATCCAGATAGCTGCAAAAGTTCCCATCTTTGAACACATTCCGACACTACACCTGTCCACGTTCCGTTGCACATCCCGCAACCTTGAACACTTTTAGGTTATCGTTCTGTCTTTTGCTTGCAGTTGCGTCTCACATTCCGCACTTTTCGGGTACTTTCAAACACTCCCCGGAATATACGGTTCGGGAAAGCCACCAAAGAGCTGGAAAAGCACCTGCCTTTGAACACTTCCCAATATTACAAGATGCCACGACCTGTTGCACATCCCTTAACTTCGAACACTTTTCGTTCCGCATCGCCACTTCCCGTTGCACCTTGTCTCACATTCTGCACTTTTCGGGTACTTTTGAACACTTCCGGCAGGAGAGTGATCCAGAGTACCCCATGATACATCCAGAGAGCTGAAGAAAGTACCCATCTTTGAACACTTTTCACCTTTCAGGTTCTGCTTTTACTGCCACAAGGATGTTCCGGGCCTCCTTCCACTCATAAGAACAGGTTACCAGCGTCAGGGTTGTCTCACAACCTGCACCAGCTACCCCTGTTTCAAACAGCGACAGCGCTTTCGCCTGCGCTACATAAGCCTCCAATTCCTTCGGAATGTGAAAAGATGCCTGCTGGAAGTCGAACATGGACACATCAGCTTTCAATACTGCCGCTATCTGGTACTCTTCCATGCCTTCCGGCGTCTGAAAGAACACCCTGGGATGTGCTTTCCAGTAATCATAGGCGGCGTACCGGTCCAGATTCCCGAACATCGCCCCGCTGTTCATGTTGTGACCGTAAATGGTCAGATTCTTTGATTCTCCCAAAATACAGTCTGCCTGGAGGAACAAACTCCCATTGATGTCGTAGTTTCCCCGGTAATCCCTCCGCAGATAATACTCCGGCTCTTCCCGGCTGCTCTGCATGACCGGATAATCGATCCCAACCTCTGGGATCGTAAGCCAGCCACGAACACCCGGATACCGGCGCTGGAGGGATTGAAGGTCAACGGCAGACACTTCCGGTTCTCTTCCAGCCTGTTCCTCTTTCTCTCCTGGAGAGCCCCCGCCCGGAGGGATGTCCTCCGGGAAGCAGGTTTTTAACTCTTCCACCAGTTCTCGGTTCTGCCGGGGAATCGCCACATAATCATGATAAATTAGTGCCGCACTGAGGATACAGACAGCACACAAGACTGCCTGCAGCATCCACAGCTTATTCTTCTTTTTTCGCTTCATCTGCTTTTTTATGTCTCTTCTTATAGAGCATGGTTGCCATGAGTCCGGCTGCTGATACACCTAAAAGTGCAAACAGAAGGATTGGTTTCCAGTGGTCATCTCCTGTCTGCGGTACACCCGGAGTTTCCGGTGTCCTTGCATCCTTCATTTCCACCTTCTGGACTTCCATGGTATCTTCCAGTGTAAACTTCACATCTTCTGCGATCTCATAGCCTTCCGGCGCTGTGATCTCACGCAGGATCAATTCTTCCCCTACCGGAAGTTTCTCTACCAGATGCGGTTTGCCATCTGTTACCCACTCTTCCAAAACTTCACCATCCTTATTTAAGATCTGAAGCTTGGCTCCTTCCAGTTCCTTTCCGGTGGTGAGGTCTGTTTTGGAGATTTCCACTTTGGAATAGGTATCCTTCATTTCCACCTTGGTCACACTGCCATCTTCCTTTACTTCAAACTCAATATCTTCCGCAGACACATACCCTTCTGCATAAGGCGGCAGTTCTTCATGGAGCGTATATGTTCCCTCTGGCAGTCCATAGACTACGTGCGGTTCTTTTGTGCTGATCCACTCCTCTACAATGTTGCCATCCTGGTCGATGCTCTGAAGCTTCACCCCTTCCAGTTCTTCCCCGGTTGTGGCATCGGTTTTTGTAAACTGGCTTTTCGTTGGCTGATTTTCCACTTCTTTTGTCAGCTTGATTTCTGCAAGGTTCTGGTCTGTGTAAGAGGCATCGATCTCCCAGATTTCCTCATTTGGAAGATACCCCGGCTTTCTCACTTCCTCTTTCACATAATATTTTCCATGATAGAGGTCGCTGTCAAAGGTAAGCTGTCCCTTCTCATCCGTTGCTTTCTTCTCCAGCATCGTGTCCTTTTCTACAAGAACCTCACCCTGCTGGGAGAGGATATCTTCTTTTGCATACAATCCAAAGATCACGCCTTCCAGCTTCTCTTCTGTGACTGCATCCTTCTTTTCTACAGAAATGGAAATCTTCTGTCGCTCATTTTTATAAGCAACCCCTTCATAAACCACTGCCTGAGTATCATCCTCTGCGGTCAGGGTAAATTCTTTCTGTTCCGGGTTCAATACGAAATGGTCGCCTGCTATGGTTTCTTTCAGATAATAAGAGCCCAATGGAAGATTGTTCACCACTGCTTTTCCTTCCTTATCTGTGACCAAAGTTGCCACCAGATCGTCTTTTTCATAACGGATGACCGGATTGCCCTGCTCATCCTTTGCTCCGTCCGGGGAATAAATGGTGTCCTTGGCATACAGTTCAAAGGTTGCCCCTTCCACACCGGATTCTTCATAGACAAAATCATGGAACACTCCGGTATCGGTATCCTCTCCGGTCACTGCATCTTTGATCTTTCCTGCCAGTCTCTTTGCCTTTACAAGCAGGGAATCCCCCTTCACTTCCACTGGCTGTTCTCCGGTTTTGGTCAGTGTCAGGCTGCCCACCTGCTCATCGTTTGGCTGCTCGACTTCCACGATGACTGCCCCGGTATCCGGATCGATCTGATGGGCGGTATTGGAAGAAACCGTGATCACAATTCCCTCTTTTGGGTTCTCTTTGTAACTGCCTTTTCCGGTCACTTCCAATGGAGAAATTATTGTTTCCCCTTCATACAAGGAACTCTCATATCCCTGTCTTACAAACCCTTCCGGTGCTTTTACTTCTTCAATCCGGTAAGTAGAACATTTCAATTCTTCCGGTGTTACCAGATAGCCTTCCTCATTGGTCTTAAAAACGCTGATGGTCTCTTTCTTCGGATAGAATACCGTCTGCTCTACATATTCCTCTTTTTCCATGTCAAAGATTTTATAGGAAGCGCCTGCTTTTAAAACCGGATTGCCTGTCTGTGCATCCTTTTTCACGATCTTTAACAAAAACTCAAATGGACGGTCATCGAAGATCCTCCATACCATCGGTTCTCTGCTGTCCTCATCAACCTTCACCAAAAACGGATCGATGGCTTTCAAGTTCTCCGGTACAGTGCTTTCCTCTACCACATAAAGACCATACGGAAGCTCCGGACTGAGGGCATATCCTTTTTTATCTGTAATAAGCTCCGGTACCGGGACAGCCTTGCCATCCACATAGGTCACTGCCACCTCTTCCTTACTGAAATCATAACCTCGGAAATCTTCCGCAGTAAGCTGCTCGCCATTGGATGGCTGTAGTTCCCCACTCTTTACTTTGGACAGGTTGCTGACTAAATACACTTTAAATCCTGCCCCTTCCACAAGGTCTGTTTCTGTCTGGTCTCCATCTTCGCTGATCTTGATCAGCTGGAACGCCTGCTTTTTCACCTGTTCCTGTACCGTCAGGTCCCTGGTTACCTCTGCCACTTCCTGTCCTTCGTAAGCAAGGTCCACCTCATACTCTATTGGATCTACCGTATAGCCTTCCGGCGGAGTGATCTCTTTCACATACATTTTTCCCAGATACAATTCGGAAAAATCTAAGGTACCATCCTCCTTGATCACGCCCTGTGCGATGAGGCTGTCTTTTTTGAACAGAACCCTCGTCTTTCCATCCGGGTGGACGATATCCTCTCTGGCATACAGACCATACACAGCCCCGGCAAGGGAACTATCCCCCTGGGGAAGAAAGGCCTGTGTCTCCTTATCGAACTTTTGGATATGGACAGCGCCTCGTACCCTCTCATCAGTTGCTGAGATGGTGACCGTCTTTCCGGCTTCCACATCCACCTTATGGATCACATCACTCTGTGCATACTTGTCCGGAGCCTTGATCTCTTTCACATATACTGTTTTGATGGCTACCTCAAAATAATCACTGACTGCTTTTCCCTCTTCCCCAGTGACTGGCATTTCCATCAAAAGATGCTCACACTTGCTGTCTGTATAAATGCCATACACTGCACCGTCTAAAGGATTCTTGGTATCCGCATCCTGTTTGAAAAGCTCGATCCTTGTCATCTCCAGCCAGTCTACCGTAAAACTTACTGGATTGGCTTTCTCCGATTCAAAGACTCCAATGTCCTGATTGCTGTTTCCTGTGGATAATATCAGTGTTCTCCAGGTTTCCCCTACAGAACCATGCAGCTCCCCGGAGGAATATTTTCCGGTATGAAGCATTGGGGCAGTCAAATAAAAGGTATCCCCGCCATAGATCTTCAGCGCACCATTCTCTGCGGAAGTTCCCTTTGTCTTGTTATAAATGGTGATGTCTTTTGGTACATGGACTGAAATGTAGTTTCGGTGATCCCCGGACAATGTGATATCCGGTGTTTTCTGTACATTTCCATTTCGGACTGCTTTTACAGAAGTCTTGGAAAGAGAAATTTCTCCCTTCGGCGGCTCTTCCATAGCAAACAGGTGGTCAATATAGGCGATCACGCCTGCGTTTACCAGGTCTTCATACTTACATCCTGTAAATCCTGCCTCACCTGCATAGGCATAGCTGGCTGCGATGTGGGTATATACATATTTCTCTTCTGCACTTTTCCCGGACAGATAACTACCTGTAATATCCCCGGCACCGCCATAACCATAATACAGCACCTTCTGCAAGTTCTTATTGCTGTCCAGTACCTGTGCCACATAGTCACCACTCGGCGGTGAGAAACGATGGGATTCCAGACAGTAAGCGATCTTTCCATTGACCGTAAACCAGCAGGTTAAGTAATTTCCAATATAACTTGGATAGTAGATGGTCTCTCCTTTTTCCAGATGTACGGTTTCCCTTGCTCGGAAAGTATTTTCCGCACCGGAAAGCATCATCACTTCCCCATCCTCAATCTTTTCTTCCAGTTCCCTTGCTGCCTGTGCATCCGCATCTTCCCCGGATACCGTCACTTCCACATCCGGGATTTCCTGCACAGGCGTCTCCGAATCTTCTTCAGAATTCGTATCCTCCTTCTGTTTCTGACCGCCATTTTCTTCTGTATGAGCCTGCCCTTCCGTATCCGTCAGGATGATCTTTCTGCTCACAGAATAGCTGTCACGCGCATCCTTTGGCACAACCCAGTAGGTTGCGATATAAGTTCCTTCCTGGTCAGGATGGTAGCTCCCTCCATCTTCCGCTTCAATACGCTCTAACGTAACATCCTCTTTTTCCGGATTGTAATGGATGCCTTCCATACAAGTCTCTACCATAAAATCCTTGTCGGAAATATCTTTCGTGATATCTTCTGCTGTTACCAAATGTTTCGCAGCTTCTGAAACTTCCTCTGTCTGTTCCGTTTCAGATATTTCTGCGCTCTCCGTCACTGGCTCTGACGGATTTTTTGTTTCTGCCGCATGGACATCCGCTAAGTTCCCCAGCGGACTATGCCCCATAAGCAGTGCGAGCCCAAAAGCTGCAAGTCTTGTTTTGATATTTCTGCTCTTCATTGCATTCTCCTTTTTTCGTTAAAAATACCGCAGAGGCTTTCCCCTGCGGCTTTGTTATCTACTGACTTCTGTTTTCTTGTGACTGGCTTTTTGCTTTCCCACTTCCTGTCTGGTACGCTTTAGCGCATCGGTCACAGATCGGCTGGAAATCCCATTCTGATGGCAGCCTTCCACGATCCCCATAAAATAAAGATCCGAGGGGATGGCAGGCTGATCCTTATAGGGTGCATTCATGGTATATGCCATGACTTCCCGTTTCACACCATCCTTTCCCTGAACAAAAACAGGCTCCTTCCCATACAGGTGGGGATACCCTTCATAAAAGTCCAGGCTTTTTTCACACTCCGGTGTGATCTTCCAAAGCACCCCTTCCACCTGGCTGCCCTCTTCCGGCAAAATAGTGGCAACACCGCATCCTTTTCCCCTGCCACAAAAGATCAGGCGGTATCCCTCCAGCTTGACATTCTCCACTACGGAAGCTGCCGGACAGCGGTACGCCATCTGGTCTAAGTTCATGTTGCTGCCATAGGCAAAATAATAGGTTTCTTTCATCTCTTACCTCCTAACGGGCATCCTCTGCCCGATGATTTCGATTCAAACATTCATAGGTACTGCGGTCATATCTCCATGCTCTGTCACCCTCCAGATTGGCAAGCAGATGTTCCCGGACATTCTTATATTCCGGTCCAATGAGTCCCAGCCGCAATAAAAAAGTACGGAAGGTAAATGCCGGATTCTCTGTAATCTCCGTTTTCCGCATCTGGGTACATTTCTGATTGATGGCCTGGGCAGAGATGGCAAGAGCCAAAGTGATATTTGCCCGCACTTTTCCTGCATGGAGGGTACTCTCAAAACATCTCCACTCCAAAGTTCCTTTGGAAAATACTGCATGAAGGTTCAACGCATAGTACCGGGTGCTGTCATAATGACTATTGCTTCCGTCCCTGCCCTCATACCATACCCGTTTCAACTTTTCCATGGAAATGGTGTTGTTTGGCATCCGGCGGATCTTCTCCAGCACAATAGGGCGTACCTTCTGGCAATACTCCTGTTCTCTTGATGTCTGTACCTTCAATGCCTTGAACAGGATATCCTCTTTGGAATACATAATGGTCATAGCATTTTTGAGGCTTCTTGGTGTGTGATTGGAAGCGTCCACATGCACATGCTGCCCGCAGGATGCATTTACCTTCGCCCCATGATGCCTGAGACACCGCACCACTTCCTGCAGCTTTCCCATTTCTCCATAGGACAATTTCGGACTGACCATTTCGGTGCTGTATTCACTTCCAGCACGAACCATGCGTCCACGCTCCCTGCGTTCCGTATAAATGCTTCCATCATACATGAACTTCCATTTCTTTCCTTCCTGATCTGTCACAGACCAGACCCCATAATATCCACCGTCGCAAACTGCCCTTGTTCCAAACAGTTCTGCTACTTTCTCCGCAGCCCTCTGCCTGGTGATCCCTGTCATCTCAATCTCTGTACCGAAATATTGATCCTGAATTCCAATTGCCATACTGCCTTACCTCTTTGTCTTTTCATCCTCTGCCCGGATTTCTGCATCTGCCTGCCGAAGAAGCGTTCCGATGGCTTCGATCACGTTGACGGTCACTCCATTTCCGGCCTGTTTATACAGCTGGCTGTCCGAAGTCTCCTGTTCTATGCGGTCAATCTGCCAATCATAAAAACCCTGCAGCCGCAGACACTCCCTTGGCACCAGCCTCCGGATTCTGCCCCGATAGGCAACTCCATGCCGGTCTGTGGCAGTAATAGTGAACATCGGCTCTTCCGGCTCCTTCATCCTCCGGCCATTCTGCCGGGTTTCTTCTCTTCCCGGAGTCAGAACTGCCCTGGCACCTTCCTCTTTTAAGACACCAGAGCATTCCCCTTTATGATTATGGATGCCGGACTGTCTGGTATTCAGACACCTGCACTGCTCTGTGACAAGAGGTGGCACAGACAGATCCACAAAATGAAGCGTTCCCTGCTGGATTCCTGTAGTAAGGGTATGGGCGATCTGATGCCCCACACGCCCTCTTCTGGTATTCATGCCTGCATATCCTAAGTCAATGCTGTCTCCCGGATACGCCATCTTATATCCCTGCTTGGTATTCTCCTTGATGGGAATACCCATCTCATACAATCCAGTTTTTCCACCCATACCGCCTGCCAGCGATGTCAAAGTACAGCTTAATCCTTCCGGGCTGTACACTCTTTTCCCCTGGCTGCCTGTTCGGATTTGTATAAGAGACGTTCCATTTGCTGCTGGGAAAGGTAATATTTTTCCGGCACATCTTCGATCAAGATATCCGACAAGATACACCCGTTTTCTGGATTGGGGGACTCCAAAATCCTTGCTGTTAAGCACTTTCCATTCCACACCGTACCCCAGCTCAGATAAGGTACTGAGGATGGTGTGAAACGTCCTGCCTTTGTCATGCGAAAGCAGTCCGGGAACATTTTCAAGGATGAAATACGCAGGTCGCTTGTCTGCAACCAGTCTGGCAATCTCGAAGAACAGAGTTCCTCTGGCATCTGCAAATCCTTCCCGCTTTCCGGCGATAGAGAATGCCTGGCAAGGAAATCCTGCACACAAAAGATCAAAGTCCGGCATTCGTTCAGTTTCGATTGTTCTTGCGTCATTGCAAAACCACTCCCCTTCTGTGTCGAACAGCAATCGGTAGTTCTTATCCGCATAAGCATCCACCTCGCAGTGTCCCACACAGGTAAAACCGCCTGCACGTCTTAACCCTTCCCGGAATCCCCCGATTCCGCTGAATAAATCAAAAAATCGAATGGTTGCGGCTATCAACCTCCTTTGCTGAAAAAAAGCAGGCGGCATGGTTTTTCTCCCACACCGCCTGCTGGTTTTATAGTTCTATGTGTTTGGCATTATGCGATCTCTTCGGTTTCTTCCAGATTATCTATTTCTTCCGGCTGTTCCAGTTCCTGCCATTTGGCTTCTACCTCTTCCACCGCTTTTTCGATGATGCGGATGATAAAATCTTTCTGTTTGATGCCTTCCTTTGTGACTGCCCATTTGACTCTCTGGAATAATTCCTCTGTGACCTGTACTGCTAATGTTCTTTTTTCCATGCTTTCTTCTCCTTTGCCTTCCAGCCTGTTAAAGTGTTCTTCGATCACCTGCCGGATAAAGATCTGTGTACTTGTTTCCTTTTCTTCGATCTCGGCTCGTACCTTCTCATGTAATTCCACCGGGATCTTTCCGCATATGTTCTTCATCTCTGCCATAAGCGCTTTCCCCTTTCGTTTTGTTATACACAACATACTCCCAAATTTGAAAGAAAGCTATTCACAATACCCACTAAAGAAACCATGTCAAATGTATGCAAAACCAAAGCATATCCAACAATGCCATGCTTTCCTTGCCCATAGGCCTCACCCCCTTTACTCCTGCTCCATCTGAAATAAAAAATCCAGCATCTGACCGGGAATTTCTTCCTTTTCCTGTGCTGGCGTCCGTTCCACATCGCCACATTTTAACTCTTCCCGAACAGCCTCCTGAATGAGTCTTTTTAATGTTTCTCTCTCTTCTTGTTCCAGAATCACATCCACCAGATACTGATTCCTCTGCCCTGCCGGAATTTCCATCAAAAGCTGCCACGCTTTTTCATGTTCCGGGTTCTTAAGGTTTGGGCGGAAGGAAAAGACCGGGCGGCTCACAGCGTCCTCATCTGCCCCACAATCCGTTCATATCCGGCAGCGTTGGCATGGATATCCGTCAGGTAAATCGGGCGGCACAGGCGGTCCTGCTCGCTTACACGATGTTTAAAAATAGCAGCACCGCCTCCCATGAAAACGGAAGGGACTGCCCGCAGGTCAAAGCCTGCCTCGGTGATCGCAGACAGGATTTTTTCAATATAAAGCCTGCCCTGCCTCTCAATCAAAGACACCACTTCCGCAGGCATGCTGCTGGGTTTTCCATGTAAGACACGCTCGATCTGCGTCTCCGTTACCGACAGCCCTGTATTTCTCCTTACCTGTTCCCTGATCTCATCCATACAGCGGATGACCCCCAGTTCCAGGCTTCTACAGGTAGCTGCGTTAGGAACAGCATTATCAAGCCGCATCAAGTCCACCGTCCAACCTCCGATATCCACAAGAAGCACAGAAGGCTCATCTTTTAAATACTCTGGATAAAGAGCCAGGGCTGAATATCCCTGGGGGAACAGTTTCACATCCTCAATCTGGATCTCATAGCGTTCCCCTTCGTAGAAAAAACGGATTGGCTGTTCCTTCCGAAACAGATACTCCTTGAATTTCTGTTTTTCCCTTCCAAACCCGGTAAGGGGAAGTCCGGCTGCAAGAACAACCTTCGCTGTCCTTTCCCCCTTTCGCTTTCGGATCTCCTGTGCCAGTGCTGCCAGCGTCAACAGATAATAATTGTCGTTGGCGGTCTTGTCCTTTACCAATGTCTGTCTCCCAGTCCCACACACATAATATTCTCCCCTGTACTGGAGGACATTCTGCATGGTATAGGGTTCATACTCATACCGGATGATCCCTGTGGGGAAACACACCTGCTTTGTTTTAATGGCGTAATATCCATGATCGATTCCGATAATCATTGCTTACCACTCCCTTCTTTTCTATTCTATGTTAAGTTTCCGGTGAAAGAGCCCTTGCCCCCGAAGGCGCGCCCCGGCAGACATTCTTTTCTTTCCAGCCTGTTTTTTCCCTACTTCTAGTCTTGAAAAAATGTTTGGACTGGAAGATAATGCAGTGTTCCTTCCAAAACAAGCGCCTGTCTTTGAAAACGAAAGATTCCTTGGTTCTGTAACTCCACCATTTCGTAATATGCTTTCTTTGTTAAAAAGTAACGATGATATATTCCCGCGTCTCCAAACTGCTCCGTCTGCTCCAACACCAAAAACTCCACCATATACCTGGTATCCGGTGCAAACCGTTTTTCACATAGCATGGCATCTCCCTGGACTGCCTTCACACCCTCCGCCTCTCTGGCTACTGCCAATAATTCATGGATACTGATACTCACGTTTGCTATCACCTCCCTTCGAAGCCTTTTTCTTCGTATTTCTATACTTAATTTTCTGCGAAAAAAAGACAGGCACCTACACGATGTCTGTCTCTGTGGGATCTTCCAATCCCCTTTTATATGATTTTTATATAATTTATCTTTTTATTTTGCTATTTTCAATTCCATAAATTCTCTTTTTGCTCGATTCACGCTATCGAACTTTTTATCCCACTTTTTTCGTACTTCTGATTGTTTTAATACCTGTTTCAATGTATAGTCATCAAAATATGTAATCTTCTTAGAAGTATAATATTTTTTACAATAACTTTCATATGTAGAAATTAGCCTCGCTTCACATTCATCTGGTTCATAATCAGGATCATATTGTTTAAGAACATCCTCCAAATCTTCTGATAAATAAAATAAATCTGGTGGATACTGCGTAGCAACCACTTCTCCCTCATATTCAATCGGGAATGGTTTAGTATTAATTCCTTCTTTTTCTAATTTATATTCAAAGTATGAAAATAAACTATTCGCATTTATTTGTATATCATTATAGACACTAATCTCTTTATATGCTTCTAAAAGCGAATTCAATTTTTTTAATTCTTTTTTCTTGAAATATCTTACACTATATTCTCTTGCGATTTCTTCTATCTTCTTGTAATTATTTCTTGAATAGCTGTCATTTAATATACTAATAATCGGATGAATGACCGACATTTTCAGATTATTTCTATTCCCTTTACGGTAATAAGCTGCCGAAATTATCAAAGAAATTATACCAGATAATAAAACCGTAAATAAAGTAAATATATTTGCATTCCAATTCTCTAAAAACCACTTTATAAACTCTTCCATATTTCTTACCTCATGTATTTTCAATTCTTTCTCAATAGATAATATACCATAAATCCCTTTCCTTTTCCATTTAATACCATTACCGCATTATCTAATCAAATAATCTCTTTTCTTTTATTTCTAAATTTAAGCATCCTAAAAATACATCTTTAATCATAAAGACAGGCACCTACACGATGTCTGTCTCTGTGGGATCTACCATCTCTTTTTCCTGATATTGTTGTTTTATAATTTGTTCCAGCTGTTTCCGAACTTCCTCATCCAATATCTGTGTGCAAAATTCCTGTATCCATCGTTCATGCAAATGCTCATCTGCTTCTGTAGACTCCAAGGACACGATGCTGCAGGTTTCATCATATAATAATTCCAACTGGCGAAATTGTTCGCCAAACTGCCCTGCAAATTCATTCCAGATTTCTAGGTTATATAATTTCAAGCCTTAAAAATCAGTCACATATGTCAGCCTGTCCAAATCTGAAAATGTCATTTTTTCTATTCCCATCAGGATTGCCCTGTCACGCTTTCCACATAAAAACAGGAAAGCAAACCGTTCTATATCGCTCTGATACATAATCATTCCCCTTTGCATAAATAATTCCTTATTACGAAACATTATAAAAAGTGAACTCAGTAAAATCAATATAAAGTTTCTTTATTACGAAACATCAAGGAATGAGAGGACTCTATCATGCAGAAGATCAGACCAGACATGGATATCGGCAAAAATATCCAAGCCATCCGTTATCAAAACAAACTTACGCAAGACCAGGTCATTGCAAAGTTAAACCTGATGGGTATCTCCATGTCCAAAAGTACCTATGCTAAACTGGAGACCAACCGTATGAACATCAAGGTATCGGAACTTGTTGCCCTTGCAAAAATCTTCCATACCGATATCAACACATTCTTTTCCGGGCTTCTCTAAACCGGAAAAGAAACATTTCCTATAATTCTTCTCCCCTCTTCTTTTCCCCCTCTCCTTTATCTTTGTTCCCTCCACTCTCTCTTACATTGGGATTGCTTTTGAAATAATTCCTCATATCGAAGAAGTATATCCATACTGTCTTGTGTAAAATCAAAGGACTGAAGCACAAGGTATCGCGGCAATGCACTTGGGACATATGCCAATTGTTCCAACTGCTTAGATGTGTATTTTTTTTTTCTGGCTTCACTATATGGCAAAAGACCGCATTCCGTCTTATACGCTGGAATACGGTCTTTCTTCATTTCCTGTCCCTTGGTGCTTCGTATTTGAGATAGAATACCAAAGACAAAAGCAGCATACTTGCCGCCGTATCCCAGAACGGGTCTTGCGACTGGCTGCCTTTCGGGGTCGTTGCCTTAAAAAGATTGGTCACAAGCCTTTGCACATCGTTATCGTTCTTCAGATAGACAAAGGGATTATAACAATGGCTCTTGTGCATATTGATAAGGTCAAGGACACGCACCTCATATCCTTTCTTTTCAAGCAGTCCTCCCACATCTCGGACGATTTCTCCCTTTGGGTCTAAAACCACCATAGATGTGTTGCATTGCATAGCGTTGGGCTTGCAAAAGAAGCGGGTTTTTCCCGCCCCAGAACCGCCGCAGCAAAGAATGTTCAAGTTTCGGCGGTGCTTTTTCCCATCCAGACCGATACGGACATTCTGTGTCAGCAGCTTATTCGCAGACGGGTTCTTGTCTTGATATTTTTTGTTGATAGCACTTGCGTTGCCCCATTTTGCAGAACCGTGTTCCTCACGCCTGCGGTAATTCTTTCGTGTGGAAAGATAGATACCGATCCCCATCCCGTAAGCAAGCAAAAAAAGAAGGACAGTTTTTACGCTGTCCTCACACACCGTTATGTGAAACGGGTTGTTCATTGCTATGGGTAGGTTTTCAATAATTTCCACCAGACCGCCATCTACATACGGGGCGGTCAAGAGAGCAAACCACACGATGGGAAGAATACCGCAGACGGCAAGGATCAGGCTCGTTTTCTGATCGTTATCGTTCCTCACGGCACTTGCAGGGCAGCACCCTGACCTTTCTGCTCGGAGCTTCGGACACCTTGATAATCAGTTCATCCACAGGGTCGGTGGGGCGTTCCTCCTGTAACTGCTGTGTCCGCAAGGTGTTTAAGGCACGGATGACAATATTTTTATCATAAGCGTCCAATGCCAGATGGTAGCGTTCTTCTTTCATAAGCAGCACCTCTCCTTAGCGTTCCTGCTCTTTGCTTTTTGCAGGCTTATTCTTTTCAAGGCTCTTATACATCTCGCTTTGAATTTCTCCCAGAACATCACGCATAGAACCAAGTTCGCCTTTGAGTGCCTGTGCGTCCATTCTCTCATACTCTTTGGGGAGCTTATCGAAACGGAACGCCCTTGTATCCACACCGTAACGGGAGCTTACCATATAGGCAACGCAGAACGATTTAAAATCAGACGCATCTCGGCTCTCGTTATACTTAAAATCAAAGACTGCCGCCGACACTTCCTTTGCCATACTCACAAAGAGCTGTTCCTCATTAAGCCCTGTCTTAATAAAAATGGTCTGCTGTCCGCTGTCATAAAAGGCAGGCAGTTCCAGATCGTCCACAGGCTGAAAACCAACAGGGCTTGCGTCAATCATTGCTGATACAAGCTCACGCATTCCCTTCTTTTCCTGCGGCGGCTGTCGGTTTGCTGCGGAAGTATCGGAAATATCATAAACTTCTTTTGCATTGTAACCGACTGCCTTTGTCCCGTCCTCACGGGTGTACTCTTTTCCTGGCTCAAGAATGATAACCTTCTGGGCGTCCTTATTTACATAGACACGGCTCTGCTTCCAAGCATTTTTATCCTTCAAAGAAGTCGCTTCAGGCATCTGGGCAGATACTAAAATCGCATTGTTGACAGAGTAACGGTCAAAACGCCCCTGTACCTCAAGATACTGCCCAAAGGCATCTCCGTCCGCAAGCATCTCGGCACAAGTGTTGTCAATCATTTCATAGGCTTCCTTACGCTGTGCCTGTTTTTGTGCCGCCCATTCCTCCTTATTAAATGGCTTACTGCCGCCAAATACATCGTAAATACTCATTATCTTGCTCCTTTCGATTTTTTCGGTTTCTTCCGTCTGGCAGGCTGCTTATGCTCTGTCTTTTTCACAGGCTGCTTTGCCTGATTGGAAGATTTTTCCTGATTGAGAGTCGGAGAAACTTCTGTTTCCTGTTCCTTACGGCTCTCTTTGATTTTCCGCAGTTCTTCCTTGACGGATGGTTTCTCCTTATTCAAAGTAGCCCCCTCTGCGGACTTGCTTCGCTTCTCTAAGGTAGGCTCGGACAGAGGGGACTTTTCTGTCTTTGCCACCGAGGGGTTTGGGGCATTGTCCTCTTTCTGGACAGGCTTCCCCATCAGGGCATCTAATAATTGATCCTTCTGTGCTTTTTCCTGTACCCCGATGTCTGGCTCTGGCTGCCCTGTCTTTGCCGACTTACCGTCTTTTGTCCTTTCCGCTTCCTGTACGATGGTAGCGGTATCCACAGACGCCAAGCTGAAGCGTTCCACAATTCGGCTGATTTTCGATGCGTCCTCTGCTCTGGCGATCACATCCACAACCGCATTGGGGTCTTTATTTTTTCGGTCAGCCAATACACAGTAAAGAACTCCGTACCGTTTGGCTTCCTGCGTAAATTTTTTCAGGTCGCCACGCCTGACCGTAAAGACTTTCAGTTCCTTGCCAGAACGGAGCATATTGGTAAGCCTTGATTTTCCTTTTGTTTTCTTTTCTTCCTTGAGAATGGTATAGAGCAGGATGGCAATATTCTTCGCCCCTGCCCCTGTAATTTTGGCAGCGACCTCAAAGCCCTCCAAGCTCATTCGGACGATCTGTTCTGCCGCTTCGCCGCCTGTGTTCATTCTTCATCAGCTCCTCTCGTTTGGTTTCCTGTTCTTCTGTCCGAATGGTTTGCAACTTCTCTTTTAAGACACCGCTTCGGACTTCGATGCCCTCACACAGTCTGACCTCCTTTCGTATCGTGTTAAGCCGCCCTGTAATCTCGGAAATCTGAGCCTTGACCGCCTCTTTTTCTTCGCCGCTTGCTTTGCGGGAGAGGGAATAAAGTCCCTTACGCTTTGCGGTCAGCTCTGCCATCTCCGTTGTCAGAGAAGCCTGATATGACAAAAGCTGCTCTGCGGTGTCAATATGACAGCGGCAAAGCAGCCTTGTTTCCTTTGCGATCATCTCCATCTTCATAAGGTCGTCCTTCAAAAGATAATGGAGCTTCGCATAATCTTGTTTTCTGCCTTTTGGCAGGATGCCGAGCTTATAACAGTAATGAAGATACAGCCCCCGCAATCCGCCTATCTTTCGGGCATTTTTCATTGTCCCTCGGACACGGAAAACCTTAACTTCTTTTGTGGACTTGGCAAACTGTGAAAATCTGACGGCATAGGAATTTTCCTTGATACGCTCCACAATGCGGTCATTGGTATAATCTTCGCCCAGCTTGTAAAGCCGTTTGGGTCTTTGCCATCCTTTCCCGATGATCGTCCAATACTTACGGTTTGGGTCAAAGTTAATGCGGTAGCCCATCTTTAACAGCTCACGGTCAAAGTCTTTCAGCGTAAACGATTTGCTGATGGCTTCGTCCACCGCCTGCCTTGCCACCGTATCTCTGGTAGGAAGTCCCTGCTTCTCCGCCTGATAAAGAGCGTAAGGCTTCTTCCTGCCGCTTGGCTGTTCAATCACGGACAGGGCATACTCACGACTCAGCTCATCCGACCGCTTGCGGAGCAGACGCAGGTTTTTCTTATTGTCGTGGTAATGCTTCCCGTCCGCAAAGGATACGGAATTTAACACAAAATGGTTATGCAGACAGTCCGTATTCAAATGAGTGGCGACAATCACTTGAAATCGATCGCCCCACATACGCTCGGCAAGTTTCACCCCGACCTCGTGAGCCTGCTCTGGCGTGACCTCGCCCTTCTTAAAACTCTGGTAGCCGTGATAGCAGACAATCTCACTCTCATCCTGCCATTGCCCTTTCGTTATCATCATTTCATCCCTTGCGGTGGCGGGATCACAGTTGACGCCTGTGACAAAAAACTGCTTCTCCGTTTTTTCTCCGTTAGTAGCGTATTTCATCACATCACCTAATGCCTGCAAGTCTGCTTCCGTGTATTTGGGATTGACGGTCTTTTCTGGATTTTTGGCGTAGTCGATAGGGTGGTCAAGCCTGCCTTTCACATCCCATATCTCACAGACAGCCATTACCCCGATCCCTTTTTCGGAAGCAGATACTTCTTGCGAATGTCCATCTGGAACTGCCGCCACTTAACTGCTTCTTCCGTAAGCATCGGTGCGTCCACAAAGTTCAGGGCATTGGCTTTTGCCGCAAGCTGATTGATACGGTTGCCAATGGCAGACAGCTCACGCATCATCTGGTAAAACTCTGGGGCAGGCTTTTCACACAGACGGTAGCCTTTCACCATCGCCCTTAAAAACGCTTCTTTGGAACGCCCCGACTTTCTCACAAGCTCATTAAGTTCATCGGCTTCCTCCTCCGTCAGCCGAAAGAGTATCTGTACATTTCGTTTACGCATCGGTCACACCCTTTCTGTCGGAAAGCCTTCCTATCTGCAAACAGCACATCAGCACAACACCTGTCAGACTGCCGACCATTGTGCCGATGATAAAAGAGATACACTCACTCATTCTTAAAAATTCCTTTCTTTGATATTGGGGGTATTAGGGGACAGCCCCTAACAAGCGAATTTGGTATCCGTCGTAAGATGGATAATCAAATTCAGTGCATGCCACGCTGTTGACCGCAAGCCTCTTATACAGCACTTCAATGTTGTATTCATCCAGTCCCTCTAAAAAACTGTCTTGAGTTACGCTTTTGAGCTGTGACAGGTAATCGGGAAGATTGTCCTCCACAGCGTTCTCAGCAGTCTTAAAAAGTGTTTCCGCCAAGTCTGTTTCTTCAATCTCTCCGAAACGGTCAGAAAGCCTTTCCTTTACTGCCTGCTCATATCGCTCATCCATCTGCCAGATCGGAACAGGACGACTTCCATAATAACCCTCGTGGGTATCGGATATATCAAAGTAGTATTTCAGCGTGTTCCTACGACCTTTTGGGTCGAACACGGCAATCCCTTTGCTGTCTTTATTTACCCACCGCTTAAAGAGTTTATTCCAAGTGCCAAGCTCTGCCACAGCTACGGCATCGGGGCGTTGAGCATAGATTAAGAGCTGTTCGTCAAAGCGGCACTTATAGTTGCGGCAGGCAGAGGACAGAAAACTCTGCCACGCCTGCGGACTTTTCGCAACCGACACGCCTGTACGCCGATACAGCTCCGTGATTAGCTGATACTTTGCAGCCATTTTCTTTACACCTCCTTGTTATCTGCCCCTGCGATCAGGCAGGAGCGTAACTGATTTTATTGTGTTTCATTCGTCTGATAAAGTCTTTGGTGTCCATACAGAACACCGTCAATCTCTGTGTGGTTTTCATCTACATAGCGGCAAAGGACACATTGTGCATCCCCGTTTTCAGAAAACAGCCGAAGCATACCTCCGTCTGGAACAGAAACTTCAATCCCGTTTTCTTCATTTTTGAAATGGATCATTCTTTTTTCACTCATTCATACCACCACCAAGAAAGGAAATGACCTTGTTCGATTTGATACTCTTTTGCAGGTCGTTGATCAGGGTAATATCTGCCACCGTAATGCCCTGCATGGAAAGAATATCGTCCATTGTCATAGAAGCGATTGCCTTTTCATCTGCAAAGCCTGCTTCAAAGACTTTATTCAAAACCTTTACCGCTTTCTGGTTGACTGCCATTGTCCCATCCCTCCTATCGTTCATAGTCTTTGTGCTTCGGTGCTTTTGTTGCCTGCGGCTCTTTACTGATCGGATCACAGGCTGCACCGTTTTTGTGCAGAAACTCGGCAAACTCACCGATATGATACAGGTTGTTACCGACCTCCGTATGATATTCGTCAATAAAGCGGCAGGTGTATTCCCGTTTTTCGCCCCAAGCGGTCGTTACCATAATCTTCCCACCGTCTGGGATACGGAACAGTTCTTTATACTGCGTATCAATAAAACGGATGCCCTGCTCAGCTTTTTCCATATGCTGATTCAGCCATTCCTTCACATAGCAATAACAGTAAAAGTTATAATCGCCTTTGGTGGGATTGCACCGAAATAGAAAAGCGTGCTTTCCTGTGTCCACACGAAAACCATATTCCGTACAATAATTCCCTTGCATCGCACTTTCAGGATATTTCCTTGCAAAAGCACCCATATCATAACGGTTGTGCAAAAGTCCCTTATCCTCCCGCAAAGCATTGATGACGGTATCAAGGTCTGCCTTAAATTCGTCCGTTTTCCATTGGGGTCTGGTATCAAACCAAGTGGTATAAAAGCCATAGCCTGTTGTTGCAAAATCTCCACGCAGATGTCCGATTGTACCTGTCTGCCCCTCAATCTGCATACTTTGGGCATAAGTGTATTTCTGTTCTGTCGGGGTTAATGGTCGTATCTCCATATCAGCGTTCCTCCCGACTGTGCGTTTTTTTCTCTTTCTGCTGTACTTTCAGTTTTGTGAGAGCTTCCTTTGCCCACTCTGGCATTTTTTCTGGCTTGATTTCCCCAAGCACATCATATCTTTCCCATCTGCCACGCTCACCTGTGGCAAGGCAAGTGCCAAACACCGCCTGCCCTCTGCCGCCTGTTGCACCGTGTCCACCGTCTGCCAATACAAGCTGATAGGCAGCGTGCTGATATTCATATCGTTTCGGCTCGGCGTTGATAACCACCACCTTGCCGACGATATTCGAGCTGTGATTATCGGGAATACAGTCGGAAACAGTAAACGGTGTTTTATCAAAGCGGTATTGTTCCTGCTCCGTTTTTACAAGCTCGATCTGTGCCTGTACTCGGTCTGTAAACACCTGCATCGCTTCCAGATAATCGTCCGTACCAATAGCTTCCGTACACCACGGGGCAGACAGGGGATTGTTATAAGAACAGTAACAGACCATAAAGGGATATTCTTCCGCCTTATTTACCCCAAACAGCACTTCCTTTTCGCCGATATAAATGCTCTGCTCAATCTCATAAGAGCCTGCCATTCGTTTTTCCTTACTCATTCCCATCCTCCTGTCGCTGTTTTTCTTTCTTCCTGTCTAAAATCTTCTGCATACATACATCGCAGAAAATAACCGTCCCTTCCTTATAGCGGGGATAAGGGCAGGTCGCACAATCATATTTTTTCTTAGCGTTCTCGGTCATTGTGATTCCTCTGTTTCTTTTCTGGTTGGTTATAGGGCATCCTGCACTCGTTCTGATAGCGTTCATTCAGCTTATCCCTTGCTTCGGAAAGCTGATTGCAATAATACCCCCAGAAATAATCTGATCCGTCCTTACAGTACCAACACACATAAGGGTTCGGGGCTTTGGAGTTATGCCCGATAACAAGCTCTGTACGCCCGATTTGACAGCTCTCAATAATTTCATAACCGCCGTTCATTCGTTTTTCTTCGTTCATAAGCCACCTCTCATTCTTTGGCGTAACGCCTGTAATTCTGTTCCTGCTTGGCACGGATCTTCTGGATACGGATGCTGCCTAAAAGCTCTGGATGTTCTGCCTGCAGCTTTCGGCGTGTCCTGCCCACGCTCTCAAAGCTCGGCAGTCCCAGATAACGGTACTGCGACATCACTTCCGCAAAGGGCATCGCCCCTGCGTCCTTAAAATAGCTGTTACATACTTTCAGATACAGCACCATATCGTCATTTCTGGCTTCCTCGTCCTTTTTCAGAATGGCTCGCACCTTATCCTCAATGGTTCTCAATTTCTGCATACATACCTCCGTATATGGAAAGGGGACAGCCCGAAAAGGCTGCCCCCAGACACTTTACTTCTTCTTTCGGTTACGGATGTTCAGCCAGATTGCTCCGCCCACAATGAACATCACAAGCACAATGGCGATCACCGTCTTTACTTCCATTCCTTAGTCCTCCTTCTTCTTCTTTTTCAGCCCTGCGATCAAGAGCGTACCTGCACCAATGAGGGAAACTGCCGCCAGTCCTCCCCAGAGGAACGGATTGAAGTCATCCCCTGTTTTCGGGGTGTCACGCAGTTCATTGTGCATCTGAACAACCGTAGTTGATCCCACTTTGACCGTAATCTGTTTTTCGGCAGGCAGGATATAGTTTGCCGATGCCTTATCGCTGACCTCGGAAATGGTGTATTCTCCGATACGCAGGTTTTCAATCACGATTTCTCCATTTTTGTCGGTCTTAAAAGTCTGGTCATATCCATTTGCACCTGTCACTCGGAAAGAGAAGCCTTCCACCTTGCCATCGGAAGATGTTTTGACAATTTTAAGACTGCCTGACTGCGGGGCATTGACAAAGCCTTTGCCTGCTTCATTTTCCACCACATAGGTCTTGCCATTTTCCTCAATGAATACGGTGTAGACATTTTCATCAAGAACAAAGCCCTCTGGTGCTGTCTTTTCACGGACAAAATATTTTCCGTATCGAAGCTCGCTCATCTGGTAGATGCCGCCGCCAAGCTCAGACATTTCGCCAAGCAGCTCATCTTCCTTGTCGTACTCGCCGTTTTTGTTGGTATCCGCAAAGACTTCAAAAGCTGCACCTGTCAGCTTATTGTCAGGATAATCCTTATCAACTTTGGTAAGCTCAATATTGCCTATGATAAATTCATTCACAAGCTCGATTTCCACAACTTCATCCACCTTGCCGATCGTAACAGGAATTTCTTCCTCGGACAGTACAAAGCCTTTCGGACTTTCTACCTCTCGGATAATCCAAGAACCATACGGCACTTTGGCAAAAGAAAAACTACCGTCATCCTTTGATGTGGTAGTTAAAATCGCATGTTCTTTTGTAAATTCTTCTGTGCCGGTCTTAAAGATGCCAATGACAGCACCACCTAAGCCCTTGCCGTCCTCATCGGTTTTCTTTCCGCTTACAGAACCATAAATCAGCTTGTTTTCAATGGGTTCGCCGTCATTGACTGCAAGGTGGACGATGGCGGTATCCTGTCCTGCATATTCAAAGTTTACAGGGTATTTCGTATCACTTGTAAGATACGCTTCGTTTGCTGCAATCTCTTTCACATAATAATTGCCCATCGGAAGGTCAGTCTTAACCTTGCCATTTCCGTTCTCGTCAAGAGTAATAATCTCAATCAGTCCGTCAGCAGGAATGACCGTACCGTCTGCGGCAGTCAATTCCTTTTCTGCATACAGCCCAAAGGCAACATCAAAGATCTCCCCGTTATTGCCCACACCAAAATGCTCGTCGGTTTCAAGGTTCTTTACAAGGTCGATTTCCACACGCTGACGCTCGTTGTAGAAACTCGTTTCTGTTTCTGTTACCGAAATTTCCTGTCCTGCATAGACAAGCTCGACGGAGTGAATTTCATCATTCAGCACCATACCATTCGGTGCTGTCACTTCCTTCACTTCATATTTTCCAAGATATAATTCCTTTGATTTTGCCGTACCGTCTGCACCTGTGGTCAGGGTATCTACCACCTCACCTTTTTTTGCTCTGACTGTTCCCTCTAAGGTTACAATATCCTCGGCTGCGGTAATCTCATAAACCGCACCCTCCAGATTTCCTACGGCAAAGTTTGGCTGATACATTCCGTTGTTTTCCGATACACTTGAAAAAATCTCTCCAGACTTTTCTACGGTAATCCTACCTTTTTGTGCCAGATTGGATCGTACTACCTCAATCACGGTAATTCCGCTTTCTTCCTCCGAATTTTCCTGCACTACATCAAAATACACAGGCTCGGAGTCAAGCACATAGCCGTACGGGGCTTGTACTTCCACAAGGGAATAGCCTTTTCCGTATTCCAAAGCCTGCGGGGTGATCAACTCGCCATCTGCGGTAGTATAGAAAGTATCAATGGTTGTCACTTCTGGATAAGTGAAAGTCATTGTCACAAGGTTGCCGTTCGGGTCGTAAATCTGGAAGCCTGCCCCTGCATACGGGATGGTTTTCCCTGTTTCCGCATCTTTCTTCACAACCTTGATATAGCTTTCAAAGTTGGCATTGTTGATAAGATAGCGGTAGGTCTGACCGTCGGAACTGATAAACACATCAAACGGCTTCATCAGCTCACGCCCTTCCCATCCAGAAGTCTGTTTTACCGTATAAATGCCATAAGGCATATCTTTTGTCTGGGCAAAACCGTTCTCATCACAGACGAGCTTGTCACGCTCGCTTTCTTTTGCCTGCTCAAAGCTGCCTGCCGATTTAAGGAATACCTCAAAGACAGCACCTTCTTCTGGAGTTTCGATGCCTGTTTCGCCGTCATCGGTATGCTTGATAATAGCGATATTTCCCTTGATAACCTGCTCATTCACATCATTTTCGACAGAATTATATTCCACCTCATAAAGTTCTGGCTCTGCACCGACTTTATGAATAGTCGGGTCAAGAAGATACCCCTCGGACGGACTGATTTCTCGGATTGTCCAGTCATCGCCGCACACATAATACTTGGTCGTAAACTGACCGTTTTCGTCGGTGGTGTAGGTGTCAATCAGTTCTTCGCCCTTGTAAATGCCATAAACCGCACCTGCCAAAGATGCGTCCCCCTGCGGTGTTCCTGTTTCTGCATCGGTCTTAGTTACCGTCACATTGAATTTCTTGAGAATATTTTGGAAACTGCGGTTTGTAACCTTATTCCATTCAATCGGTGCGGTCTGGGATGCAGGAACAACATAGCGGATTGCTGTATCCACTTCCTCAAGCACATACGGGGTGTCGCCGCTGATCAGGACATCCTCAAACTTGGCTACACCTTTTCCATCGGTGACAGCATACTCATCGACTGCAAGTCCGCTAAGAGATGTGCCGTACAAATGGAATTTCACGCCCTCCACCAGATTGTCCTCGGAAGTCTTGACTACTTCAAGGCTGCCACGCTTTAGGGTGTTGTTGAAGTTGACTGTGGTTGTCTTGCCGCCGATGAGTGTTACCGTCTGAGTCTGCTGTGGTTCATAACGGTCAATGGTCTGCTCTGTGATGGTATAAGTGGCAGGGAACAGACCTTCTACTGTGATATTTCCATTTTCATCGGTCGTTACCGTCTTATTGATACCCTCACCCTTGATGGTAAACTGAATGCCTGCTACAACGCCGTCCTCAGAAGTCTTTTTCAGGGCAATCGTGCCTGTCGGTGTTTCCACATTGAGATAGGCAGATACAGGAGAAGCGTTTTCTACACCTGTAATAACATCCTGCAAGTTCGGATCACCATAAGCAATCAGTTTGGCACTCTGACTGACCACAGGCACTCCGTTTCGGGTTGCTGTAATCCTTACAGAACCATGAAAGGCTTTCTTTGATGTGAGCGTGAGCTTATTTCCAGATTTTGCTACGCTGACTGCATCGCTGGAACTTGCAAAGGAATACTCGGACAGCACACCGTTTTTATCTGTCAGCGTTAAACTGTATTTCCCGTCTTTATAGACAAGCTCCTTTGTAATATCGTCTTTCCCGCCTGACATAAAGCTCGGAATGGTATTGTGCTTACTCATCAGCGAAACAATCTGGTCATAGACTTTCTTTGCTCCGCTGTTTGGATAATGAGAACCAAAGTGCAGGCTGTACACGGTGCTGCTTGTCTGGCGGTATGAGCCTGTGGCTTCACGGCATCCCGTAACAAACTCCCATACAAGAGTCTGGGTCGCAAGCCATTTCTCATCGTCTGATCCAGACAGATTTCCTCGGTTTCCCTGATACCCATAGAGCAGGGCAAGCCCAACTGCTTTTTTCTGGCTTCTCGAAAGAGCGTTCCATGCTTCGGAAGATGCTTCTTTCAAGGTGTTGCCCGTTTTTAGCGGCACACCTGGCTGTAAACAAAATGCTGTGTCGCCATCCACAAACATACGGTATTTATAGTTACCCGTACCGCCTGCGATATAACCGTTGATGTTGGCACTTGAATTGTACCTCATTGCATTTCCGTTCCCGTCATAAGTGTGTGAAAAGGAAATCGTACCAACATCTCCTACGGCTGCAAAGGCTGTGGTGGCAGGCAGTACGGAGAATACCGTAACCGCAGCCATCACAACAGCCGCAGCCTTTTGGAATATTTTTTTGAATTTCATCATTTACCTCCTGTTGATATTGAAAATAGATATTGCCTGCTAACCGAAAAAAGCCGCCCTCTGGCAGCTTATTGTTTTTCTTTTCTCGGATAGTAACTGGCAGTATTAAGGGGGAGAGGTGTGGAGAGGGGGAAAGCGAAAAAAAAGGCTATCCCCCCAAGCAGACAGACCTGTCCCTTGATGTGTGGCTATCGTTCCTGTGCCTTGCTTCTTTGCAGATGGCGGTTATAAAACTCCAACGCCTTGACCACAAAATCGGATTCTTTCCCTTTGGGTACAGATTTGGGAATGAGCTTGGTTATCCTTTCATCACGGAAAGCAGGCTTTTCTCTCTGGTTCGGTTTTTCTTCTTCCATAATGGAACTGATCACCCCGTCTGTCAGCTTTCCCTCCTGCATATACTTTTTCATTTTGATAGCCTGTGCAAGTGAGGGCGTGGCGTCATTATATTCCATCGCTTCAAGCAAAGTATATTGCTGTTCCTCGGAAAGATAAGAGATTTCTACCGCAGGACGAAACGCAATCTGACGCTCATCCACCATTTGCAAAATTTCAGGTACAAGCTCAGTTAAGCGGATATAGCGGCGTATCTGTTCACGACTTTCGCCAACTTTGTCGGCAAGTTCCTCGTTTGACCGTGACTTTGACACCATTGGTGTCGAAGTTAAATCTAATCTTTGTCCTTGTCTGTTCATCGCTTCCAACCGCATCTTATAGGCAAACGCCTTTTCACTCGGCAAAATGGTCGTTCTTTGCAGGTTACTTTCCACCATTACAATAATGGCTTCATCACGGGAAAACTCCTTGACCTCACATTTCAGCGTATCAAGCCCCGCAAGCTCACAAGCCTTTTTTCTCCTGTGACCGCTAATCAGCTCATATCTGCCGTCCTCCTTCAAACGGACAGTCGCAGGTGTCATTACACCGTTTCTTTTTATGCTGTCAACAAGCTGTTCCATATCCTCATCCATTAAAACCTTAAAGGGATGGTCTGGAAACTCATCAATTTCAGAAATGGGAATATCCCTTATCTTACTTAATGCCGCTTCTGCACGGCTTTCGTCTGTCTGAAAAAGGTCATCGTATGCAGTCAGCTCGATGCTGCTTTTTCTGCTTCTCGCCAATATGTGCCACCTCCTTTCCAAACTGCTCATAAGCTGCGGCAACCTTACCGCCTTTGTCGTAGGCGAAAATGCTCTTTCCCTCTGCGGTAGCTTCTACTGCACGGATAGAATGTGGTATCTGAGCATCAAAAACTTTGATATTCTGACCGTATGCACTCCTTACCAATGCAGTCACTTCCTTAGAAATGTTCGTGCGTGGCATTACCATTGTCATTAAGATACCGTCAATCCGAAGATGGGGATTGATCTGCCGTCTGACTTTTGACACAGAGCGAAGCAATAACTCCAGACCTTTTGCAGAAAGATAATGCGGCTGTGTCGGGATAACCACGCTGTCAGCCGCCGCCAATGCGTTGATTGTCAGCATACCCAAGCTCGGCATACAATCAATAAGCACATAGTCGTAATTCTTTTTGACCTCGTTAATACAGGTCGTCAGAACACGCTCACGGCTAATTGCATTGATAAGCCTTACTTCCAGACCTGATAACTCAATATTTGAGGGTAACAGATCAACACCCTCGCTGTGATGCAGGATGCCTTTTTGAACATCAAAGGGTTTATCGTCGATGATGTCCTGCATAATCGTCGCAAGGGATATGGGCAAATCATCTGGTCGTGGATAGCCAAGCGACATTGTAAGATTCGCCTGTGCGTCTGCATCCACAAGCAGGACTTTCTTTCCCTGCTTTGATAGACACACGCCCAGATTGACGGCTGTGGTGGTCTTACCCACACCGCCTTTCTGATTGGTCAGAGCGATCACTTTGCAATTTGACATATAGCGTCCTCCTTTCGCTTTTATTTAGCCGCTTTGTCAAAGGCGGCTATGTACTTCGCTCTGAACGCAAGAAAGCCGACTGGCTGTTACACCAATCGGCTATGTATCCATTTCTATATTCAGTTTTCAATTAAGGATAAGGCTTTCTGTATCTGCTCCATATCCCACCTGTCAGGGAAAATGACCGCCATGATACGGAACGCATCATATAAGCCTGCCAAATAGGAATAATCAGAGTATTCCAAGCTCTGCCTATCTCTGTAATCTAAAAAAATATCACAGACCTTTCTCTGTTCCATTGTCAAATCAAGATTTTCATAGTTTCGTTCCGCCTTATCCCTTGCGTCGCTTTCTTTTTGATAATCCTCGCTGCGTGTGAGCATTTTATAAACGGTATCTTCTTTTAATTTCTCCGCTGCAATTTTCACAAGCTCGGCAAAATCTTTGTCATACATCACAACCTCCTACACCAATACTTTTAGTTTCTTCACAGGGGCGTTTATGACTTTGACAATCAGCTCGTCAACACAGTCTGTATATCTGCCTTGCTGAATAAGTTGATTTTTCAATTCCACAAGGCTATGTAAAAGGATTGTTCTTTCCTCACTATCCAGATATGCATGGTATTTTGTTTCTCTCATTGTCAGCACCTCCGTTCTTGACTTCATTATATAGAAGAATGGGTAGGGTACTCAAATGTGTAATAGGGGTAAAAAATAAGCGTACCACTATTTCTAATGATACGCTTATCTGCCCTTATACAAATGAATGTCGCCTACATTTTTGTGGCAAGGTGGACACTACATAGATAAATATATTTTAAAAAACCTTTATTTTTCGTTTGTGTTCCCACACCCGATATCTATTACCACCGAAACATCAAAATAGTTTTTTAGGTGTTTATTGCGTGAATTTTTGCCCTCTGAAGTAAAGGTAAAATGTTTCGCAAAGTGCCTAAAATAAAGGATTTCTACGAGTTTTTCTTTTGTATCAACACAATAGTCTCCACATGTGTCGTCATCGGAAATTGATCAACCGCTCTCCATTTCTCAATCTGATACCCTGCTGTTTTTTCGTCTTCCTGTGCCCCTTCGCACAATATTTTCAGATCTCTTGCCAATGTTGCGGAATCGCAGCTTACATAAACAATCCTCTCCGGCTGCATCTTCAAAATGGTATCCAGCAATTTGGCATCGCACCCTTTCCGAGGCGGATCTACGACGATCACATCCGCGTGTGCCTTTTCTCCTCCGTGCTGTTCTTCATAATCTTTATAGTATTTCGGAAGGATTTCTTCAGATTTTCCCACAAAAAACTGTGCGTTTTCTATTCCGTTTAACTGTGCGTTTTCTCTTGCATCATCAATCGCAGGGGGCACGATTTCCACGCCGTAAACCTGTTTTGCCTTCTGCGCAAGAAACAAAGAAATTGTTCCGATGCCACAGTACAAATCCCAAACCGTTTCATCTCCTTTTAAGCCTGCATATTCAAGCGCCTGAGAGTATAATTTTTCCGTCTGTACCGGGTTTACTTGATAAAACGACAAAGGAGAAATCTGATATTTCACTGAGCCGATATAGTCTGTAATATATCCTTGCCCCCAAAGCACCTCAAACGTATCTCCCATAATTACGTTTGTTCGCTTTGTGTTGGGACTTGCCGTTATACTCGTCATTCCGTCAATTTTAGCAAGCTCTTCCACCAACTCTTTCTGATGCGGAAACCATTCTCCGCTTTTATCCGCTTTATCTTTATTCACAACAAAACACACCATGATTTCTTTTGTCGTAAATCCATAACGAAGCAGCACATGACGAAACAGACCCGTTCCTGTTTTTTCATCATAGGAACGGATCTTATATTTTTTCATAAAATCAAGAATGCTCTCTAAAATATGTTCATTTACCGCTGCACCGAGAATGCAGTTTGTATTTGCTATAATGTCATGTGTACGGCCTGCGTAAAATCCTGTTACGGGATTTCCTTCTTTGTCTGTTCCAAACGGAAACTGCGCCTTATTTCTATAATAAAACGGAGTTTCCATCCCAATGATCGGCTCTTTTGTGCGCTCCAGAAGTTCAGATGGAAAACCACCGATCCGTTCAAGATTTCCCCTGACTTTTCTTTCTTTAAACTCAAGTTGCTTTTCATAGGACATTTCCTGAATCTGACAACCCCCGCATTTTCTTGCGAAAGGACACTTAGGTTCAACCCGGCTGTTTGACGGTTCAAGCACGTTTATCAATCGGGCGTATCCATAATTTTTCTTAGCCTTGATCACTTTAACTTCTGCAACATCTCCTATTACAGCGTCTTTTATGAACAGCGTATATCCGTCTATCTTTCCGATTCCTTCTCCGTTGACACCGATATCCGTGATTTCAACAACTACAGTATCATTTTTCTGCATACACATATCTTCCCTTTTCTTTCTGTTTTCCTGCATTTTTTGCACATCCGCATCTGCGCACATATTTCCCCACCGGAAATACCGTATAGTTACGATCTGTCCGCCGCCTACAATCGGCTTTTTCTGTTTACGCTCCTGACGTTCTACGCAAATTAGAATCGAACAATCGGTTAAATCCTAACCAGTCTGTACCTGTTTTCCCTTTAAATATTTCCGTCAAAGTCTGCATTTTTGCATCTGCATTATCCGCAAGATTCAGCGCTACCGCCTCCGCAAGCGCCGGTTTTTTCGGAGAACCGTATTCCAACTCTCCGTGGTGGGCGATAATACAGTGTTTCAATTCATTTGCAAGGCGAACCGGAAAATCCGGTATTGTCCTGATTGCCTCGTCGAGCATTTCCACTCCGATCACAATATGCCCTATCAACTGTCCTTCATCTGTATAATCATTGTCCGGAAATGACGAAAGTTCCCTTGTTTTTCCGATGTCATGGCACATTGCCGCTGTCAACAGAAGATCTTTGTTTAAAATTCCATATGATCCGGCAAAATATTCGCACATCCGAAGTACGCTCAACGTATGTTCCAGCAGTCCTCCCGAAAATCCGTGGTGTACCGTTTTCGCTGCAGAATGTGACCGGAATTTTTTAATAAATTCCTGATCGTTCACAAAGAAATATTCTAACAGACTTTTCAGATACGGATTGGAAATGTGACGGATAAACTCTGTCAGCTGTTCATACATCCCGTCAACGCTTTTCTCTGTGGTAGGCATGTAATCTGCCGGGTTGTATTCCTCTTCACCGGCTTTGCGGATCTGTTTTATATTAATCTGCAGATTTCCGTTATAATTGATCACTTCTCCATATACTTCTATAAAATCTTTTTCATCATAGTCCGCAATCCCCTGCGAATTCGGGTCCCATACTTTTCCGTCAAGCGTTCCTGTCTTATCCTGCAAAAGCACGTTGTCATATGGTTTTCCGTTTCTTGTTTCAGCCGAACGTTTTCCCTTACACAGATAAATATTTCTGATTGTTTCTCCTTCATGTAACCCACTGATATATCTCATGTCTCGCTATTCCTCTTTCTATTTTTTCTTTATTTCTCTATGTTCTATTTCTTTTAATCTGTTTTCTTATTTTTTCATTCCTGCTTCTTACTGAACTTCTTCTTTTCTTATTTTCTCATTCCTGCTTCTTACTGAACTTCTTCTTTTCTTATTTTCTCATTCCCGCTTTTTTACTGAACTTCTTCTTTTTCTGTGGTCACGACAGAAAATTTTATATTGACATATCCGTCTGAACCGAGCCGTTTTCCGACAAACTCCATCGTTTCTCCTACAGACGAGCCTATCACAATGTTTTGGTATGCGGCAATATCCTTTATCTCTTCTCCCGATGCTTCACATATAATATCTCCGATTTGTATTCCCGCCGCCATCGCCGGTGAATCCGGATCAACATCTGCCACATAAATACCTGACGGCATTTTATGTTCTTCTGCAAGCTGCTCCGTCACCGTTGTTCCGTAAATTCCGATATATGGAACGCTTTTCCCATTGATGAGCAATTCTATAATCGGCTTCAAATCTGAAATTCCATATGCATTCACAACATTTTTTCCTGTGTCGTTCCATACGGATGAAGAAATCATCCCTACCACTTCGCCATCCATGTTAAACAACATGCCTGTTCCTTGTTCCTCTGCCGGAATGTCTGTCGCGATCACTGCGCATTCTCCGTCGAAAAATGTCGCCTTATAATTCGATGCGCTGACAACGCCGTAAGACATTCCGTCTGCATATCCAAATATATTTCCGAGAGCGATCACTGCATCTCCCTGCGCCACTTTCTTTGAATTACCTAAAACGGCTACTTTGATCAATCCGCTGTCATCCTCATCTACGACATGTTTCCCGATGCCGAACACTGCTATCTTTCTGTTATTATCGACCTTTTTCAGCGCTGCATCGAAGCTTTTTCCATCGGAAATTGTCACTCTCCATGCAGAAGCGCCTGTGCAGATCGAACTGTCGGCGATAATCAAAAATTCCCGGCCGTTATCTCCGGCGATAACACCTGTAACACTCTGCAAAATTCCTGTCATCTCTCCGTCCCAATCTGCCTTTTCAGATACAGAAGATACAGAAACAATACTTTTTCTCGCCTCTTTTACACGTTCATTCAACCCGGCGGTCATCTCTTCATAACTTTCCGCATCGAGCGCAGGATCTTCTTTTCCCTCTTGATTTTTCTCAGAATCTTCCGCTGCCTGTTCATCTTCGGGGATCATCACAGTCTTTGCATTTCCCGCAAACCATTGCTGCATCCACGGTTTAAGCGCAAAAAAACCTAAGCAGGCAAACATCCCCAATATCAGACCATAGATCGCAATTCGGATAAATTGTTTTATAAGCGTTTCCCTGCTGCCCTGTTTCCCTTTTATCTTTTCTTGTAAAAAAGAATATTTCTTCTCTTCCGCCTCTTCTTCGGGCGATTTTTTTTGTTCTTTATCACTCGGCATGGACTTATTTTCCTCCAAATTCTAGTATACCTGATTCAATCCTCTATGAAAAGGTTTTTCTTACTTCCTGAAAGTCCTTTTCTTTATACGGATAATAGAGTAGAATGAGGATACAAACATTACAGACAGGTGAAGATTTATGAATAACAAAACATTAATAAAACTTGAATTTGATAAAATTATTTCCATGTTGGAAAATGAGGCAAGTTCTTTCCGCGGAAAACAACTTTGCCGACGGCTGAAACCGGTAACGGATCTTACGAAGATCGATTTGCTTCAGGAACAGACCGCCGCCGCTTTTACAAGGATCATTAAAAAGGGGCGGATTTCTTTCGGCGACGCAGCTCCTGTGGAAGAATCTCTCAAACGACTTGAGATCGGAGGCGCTCTAAATACAGCGGAACTTCTCCGCATCTGCCGTCTTCTTTCAAACACTGCGCGGGCCAAGTCATACGGACGGCATGACACGCAGGAAGATCTTGCCGACTGTCTTGATATTTATTTTGACGGACTTGAGCCGCTCACACCTCTTTCAAATGAAATTGAAAGATGCATCATTTCCGAAGATGAAATCAGTGATGACGCAAGCAGTGCGCTAAAGCATATCCGAAGGAGCATAAATAATCTCAACGACCGTGTTCACACAACACTTTCAGGTCTTGTAAACGGTTCTTTAAGAACGTACCTGCAGGATGCTCTGATCACAATGCGCGGCGACCGCTATTGTATCCCTGTCAAAGCCGAATACCGCAGTCAGGTACAAGGGCTGATCCATGACCAGTCCGCATCCGGTTCTACATTATTTATTGAACCTATGGCTATTGTAAAACTGAACAATGACTTAAAAGAATTATATGTACAAGAACAGGATGAGATCCGAAAGATTCTTGCTTCTTTAAGCGAAGAGGCCGCACAATATATCGAAGAGATCCGAACAGACTACCGATCTCTCACCGATCTGGATTTCATTTTTGCAAGAGGCGCTCTTGCTCTTACTATGCGCGCAAGTCGTCCGATTCTAAATGAAGAAGGACGTATCCGTATCCGGGAAGGACGCCACCCTCTTCTCGACCAGAAGAAAGTTGTCCCGATCACCGTATCTCTCGGCGATGAATTTTCTCTTCTCATCATCACCGGACCTAATACAGGCGGAAAGACCGTCTCTTTAAAAACGGTCGGACTTCTCACCCTCATGGGGCAGGCCGGACTTCATATTCCGGCAGGCGACCGTTCGGAAATCGCCGTATTCCGACAGGTTTACGCCGATATCGGAGATGAGCAGAGCATAGAACAAAGTCTGAGTACATTTTCTTCACATATGACAAATATTGTTTCCTTTTTGAAAAAGGTCGACGATCGTTCTCTCGTTCTTTTCGACGAATTAGGCGCAGGAACCGACCCGACAGAAGGAGCGGCCCTTGCCATTGCTATTTTATCGCATCTCCATAAGCGAAACATACGCACTATGGCAACAACCCATTACAGCGAGCTGAAAATCTATGCCCTTTCTACCCCGGGCGTTGAAAATGCCTGCTGTGAATTCGATGTGGAAAGTCTCCGGCCGACTTACCGGCTTCTCATCGGTATTCCGGGTAAAAGTAATGCTTTTGCGATTTCCGGAAAGCTCGGACTTCCCGGCTATATTATCGACGATGCAAAAAAACGTCTGAGTGAACAAGACGTCTCTTTTGAAGATCTCCTAAGCGATCTTGAGGCAAGCAGACGCACGATCGAAAAAGAACAGGCTGAAATTGCCGCTTATAAAAAAGAGGCCGAAACTTTAAAACGGCAGGCTGTGCAAAAACAGGAAAAGCTCGAAGAACAACGTGACCGCATCATCCGTGAAGCAAATGAAAAAGCAAATGCAATACTAAGAGAAGCGAAAGAAGTTGCCGACGAGACGCTCCGCAATTTTCACAAATTCGGAAAGGAGAATATCTCCGCCGCTGAAATGGAAAAAGAACGGGAGCGTCTGCGCAAAAAGATCAAAGATACTTCCGCTTCTGCTTCACTGAAAACAAACAAACCGAAAAAGACTTACAAACCGTCTGATTTCAAACTCGGAGAATCTGTAAAAGTATTAAGTATGAATCTGACCGGCACCATCGGCTCTCTCCCCGATGCAAGAGGCAACGTCACAGTTCAGATGGGAATCCTTCGGTCACAAGTCAATATTTCCGATTTGGAAATTATCGAAGAAGTATCGCCTTACGCACCGAAGCGGATGAACCGTACGGCAAAAAGCAAGATCAAGATGAGCAAGTCACTTTCTGTAAGTCCTGAGATCAATCTGCTCGGAAAAACAGTAGACGAAGCGGTCGCCGAACTGGATAAATATTTAGATGACGCCCTGCTCTCGCATCTAAACAGCGTACGCGTAGTTCACGGAAAAGGAACCGGAGCTTTAAGAAAAGGAATCCACGAATATCTCAGAAGACAAAAACATGTAAAATCATACCGCCTTGCCGAGTTCGGAGAAGGCGATGCCGGAGTCACAATCGTTGAGCTCGGATAACGGGTTCACCCATAAAACGGAGGAAAAATATGATCGGAAAACAAAGAATACTAATCGTTGACGATGATGAAAATATCGCAGAACTTATCTCTCTCTATCTTACAAAAGAGTGTTTTGACACAAAAATAGTATTTAACGGAGAAGACGCCTTGAGCACATTTGAAACATACGAACCGAATCTGATTCTTCTTGACCTTATGCTTCCGGGCATCGACGGCTATCAAGTATGCCGGGAGATCAGGGCAAAATCAGGCGTGCCGATTATTATGCTTTCGGCGAAAGGGGAAATATTCGACAAAGTACTCGGTCTGGAACTCGGTGCGGACGATTATATCTTAAAGCCTTTTGATTCAAAAGAAATGATTGCGCGTGTGCGCGCCGTTCTTCGCCGTTATCATCCGATAAAAAACGAACCGTCCCAGGCGGAAAAGCCAAAGTGTGTCGAGTATGAAGGACTGACCATCAACCTGACAAATTATTCTGTTCTCTGTGACGGAAACACTGTTGAAATGCCGCCAAAAGAACTGGAGCTTTTATACTGTCTCGCCTCATCTCCGAATCAGGTATTTACAAGGGAGCAGCTCCTTGACCGTATATGGGGTTATGAATATCTCGGTGACACCCGCACTGTCGACGTCCATATCAAACGTCTCCGGGAAAAACTTAAAGATCATCCTCATTGGAAATTAGGAACCGTATGGGGCATCGGCTATAAATTTGAGACAAAATAACAGATAAACAGGAGACTACCGCGTATGAGAAGCACTCTGCACATTAAATTTATTGCACTTTATATCATATTTGGATTTTTATGTCTATTCTCAACTGCAACGCTTACAGAGCAGCTTGTGACAGATAAGCTTACCGAAGACACTTCTCATACGCTTTACAGAGAAGCTACTTTTGTTGCCAATGATTATCTCCCATCTTACTTCTCCGGCGATTCTTCCATCTATAACGTCCAGTCACAGTTGTCTGCAATGAGACTGTACTTCAACGCTTCTATCTGGTTCGTAGACAGTACCGGAAGAACACTTACCTCTTCCAGTTTAGAAGACACTGTATGTCCTGATAGGATCAAAGACTTCAACCCTGCCGAAATCGGCGGAAACCGCTATATTACAGGTACATATCACGGATATTTTGACGAAGATATGATCACCGTTATGGCGCCTGTGACACAAGGTTTTTCTACAAAGGGATACCTTCTGATCCACAGTCCCGTCTCTGCCATCGAAGAGAGATGCGCTCCGATCATGACTCAGGTATACATCTCCACAGCAGTCATTTTCGCACTTTCTCTTATCTTTCTCCTCGGCGTGCAGTTTTTCATCCATCGTCCGCTCAGGCAGATTTCCGAAGCGGCAAAACAATACGCTATCGGAAATCTTGACTATGAGATTCCGGTACACACTCATGATGAACTCGGATATCTCTCTGCTTCACTGAATTACATGGCAGTCAGACTGAAAGATATGGATGACTATCAAAAAAAAATTGTCGCAAATGTCTCTCATGATTTTCGTTCTCCTCTCACGTCCATAAAAGGATATGTTGAGGCAATGGCCGACGGAACGATCCCGCCTGAATTGTACGGAAAATATTTAAATATTATTTTGTTTGAAACAGAGCGTCTCACCGACCTCACGCGAGATCTGCTGACATTAAATGAATTCGATACAAAAGAACTTCTTCTTAACAAGTCAGATTTTGACATACAGGAAGTTCTGAAAAGTACCGCCGCATCTTTTGAATCTGCCTGTACCCAAAAACATATTTCCATCGAACTGCTTCTCATGCCTGATGCTGTTTTTGTTTTGGCAGACAAACGTAAGATCCAGCAAGTCCTCTATAACTTGATCGATAATGCAATTAAATTCAGCGAAAACGATTCTTTGATTACTGTAGAGGTTAGTGAAAAGAACGAAAAAGTATTTATTTCCGTAAAAGATCACGGAATCGGAATCCCGCGGCAAGAGCAGACTAAAATATGGGAGCGTTTTTACAAATCAGACCTTTCCCGCGGCAAAGATAAAAAAGGGACAGGCCTTGGCCTGTCCATCGTAAAAGAAATTATTCAAGCTCATGACGAGCATATTAATGTAGTAAGTACCGAAGGAGTCGGCACTGAATTTATCTTTTCACTCAGTCGGAGCGGGTAACTCTTTACCCGCTAATGGAAAACAGAGTTTCCTCGCTTACGCCTGACGAAAACTATTTGTAAAGCATCCGCTTACGCCTGACGAAGACTATTCGTAAAGCATCCCCTTCACGTCCGGGTCGTCCATATTTTCTTTATCCACCCAAACATATCCTGTATCGACGGTTGCCTCATTTCCGATCTCAAGCGCAGCCCGCGCCGCCGCCACAACTGTCGCATATCCCATGCCGAACGGATTTTGCACAATAAGACCATCTATCGTTCCGTTTTTCAATGCCGCGATCTGTTCCTTTCCGGCATCAAATCCCATCAACACGATATCTTCTTCATTTTCTGCTGTCTCAAAAGCATCCATTGCCAGTAAAACCGCATCGGCATTTACCGCAAAACAGCCCTTCAGGTTCGGGTATTTTTCCATATAACGGGCAACCACATCCGCATCTGTCATCCCGTCCGCGACAGCGCGAATATCTTCCAGTTTCGTGCGCACCTCTTCCGACATCGCTTCTTCCCCTTCATCTGCCGGAGTCTGACCGGACGATTCCACCGTCCACTCGGCAAGCTGCTCTTTCGTCACCCCGAGTTCGTCCGCTGCAGCCTGCATCTTAAGATCGTCAAACTGATCCATATAGATCGTCTCTACAACCTTCACATTCGGATAATTTGCCGTAATTTCTTCTGTCACTGCCTTTGTTCGCTCTTTTGCCGTTCCCGAAACAGAATCCTGTGCGATCAACAGAATCTCTCCTTTTTCTTCGATCGCCTCGCTCATTTTCCGAGCCCCTTCTTTTGCCGCCGCCACATTATCCGTCATGCAGGTGCACTGAATTCCCTGATAATTGTTCCTCGAATCAAATGCCACGACTGCAATTCCGTTTTCTGCCGCAAGATCGAACTGAACAGCCGACGCATCTTCCGCTACGCTTGCAACAGCGATCACATCCGGATATCGCGCCAGCTCCTCGTCAAGGATATTCACCTGTTCGTCAATATTCTCACTGTCTGCCGGAGCGTTATAAAGAACTTTTATCTTGTCCTCCCCTTTATATCCCAGATGCTTATTAATGTCTTCCGCCGCCTGCTCAACTCCGGCCTGCACTTCGCTCCAGTAAGCCGTTCCCTCTCTCTTTCCGATGACTGATATATACGTCCCCGGCTTCAGGTCAAGATTACTGATATCTGCATATACTTCAGGGGAAATCCGGTCAAGATTCGGCTGCCACGCAAGCTCTTCCTTTTCCTTTCCCGTAAATGTATCTTCCTTTTCAGACGGACTGCATGCGCAGACTCCCATTGCCACACACAATGCAAATGCCGCCGCTGCTGTAATTTTTCTCTTCATTATAATTTATCCCTCCGCTTTTATCCTTTTATAATACACCATATCATACAAAATAAATGTGAATTTTTACTAAACTTTTATTT